>DATAWS010000043.1:0-124438 GCA_036267095.1 Acidobacteriaceae bacterium | reverse complement strand
TTGCCCTGGAACCTGACTTCGACCCTTCAGTCAGAGCAGGCAGAAGCCGCTTAAGAACAAAATAGGTGTCCACCTAATTTAAGCGGACACCTATTAAGGATCATCGCCCTCGTCAAGAGGGAAGCTTCCCACGCTTACGATCGTCCTGCGGTGCGTGATACCGCTCGGCCAGCCAGTTGCGCCACAGATGGTACTCGGGCGAGCCGAACTCCCAGCCGAATTTCATGGCCAGCGCGGGGACGCCGGCCTGCACAAAGCTGTACTGGTCCGTTCGGATGAAAGAGTTCCGGTCCGGCTCCGGATCGTCGGCAATCACGATGTGGTGGGCCGCGCCCACGCGCCGCGCGTCGTCGCCCAGGGTGGACTGTTCCAGTCCCTGCACATGCAGTTTTTTCAGCGCAAACAGCGGCATGAACATATCGAGGTTGAGATCGGCAGCGATCGCCCGCTCCGGCACCGTCGGATGTCCGGCAAAGTAGCGCGAGCCGAGCAGCCCTTTCTCTTCCGCGGTGAAGATGACGAACAGCACGCTGCGCTTCGGACGAATGCCCTTCGCCGCATCGTCGCTCAGGGTCTGCGCGGTTTCGAGCACAGTTGCCACCCCGGAGGCGTCGTCCATGGCGCCGTTGTAGATGGTCTTGCCTTTGATCGGAGCGCCGACGCCGAGGTGATCGAGGTGGGCGGACACGAGCAGATACTGGCTCTTCAGCACCGGATCGCTGCCCTCGAGTTTTGCCACCAGGTTGGGCGACACCACGGCGTCGCGGTCGGCTGAGACCGAGGCCGTCAGCCGCTTGCCCAGATCGAAGCGCGGCAGCGGTTTCTGCGCATCCGCCAGGGCCAGCATTTCCGCAAAGGTGTGCCCGGTCCCGGCGAAGAGCTTCTCCGCTTCGGCAGGATTAAAGGCCGCGCCAAACCGGGCGACGTGATCGTCGGCCAGCGCGGGAAAACGCCGGGTCACCTCCGCGTCGCCGGGCTCCGGCTCCAGCCACATGCCCGGCTGCGCGGCGCCGGAGGCGATCCGCGCCCAGCCGAAGTCCATCGACTTTGGCGTTGGGATGGAGATGATTCCGGCTACGCCCGCCTTGTCCATCTCCTCGCGCATGGGCGAGGTGCGGGCAAAGGATTTCAGAGCGCCGGACAAATCCGCGGGACCGCCGTTGATCACAACGATGATCTTCCCGCGCAGCGACGCAAGCGGAACTGCCGCTGAATTGAAATCGTCATAACCCGACTCCGGCAGATGCAGTCCATAGCCGAGGAACACGAGCGGAGCATTCACATGCGCGAGCTGCGGCGACCGGGCGCTCAGCACCAGATCCTGGCCGAGAACCAGCGAGTTCGTCTGGCCATCCGCGGCCAGGCTCACGTCCGACTTGTCCGCGTTCACCCACTGTTCGACAAAATGCACCGGCTGGTACCAGGTGCCGCCGAGGCCCGCGGGCCTGAGGCCATAGGACTGGAACTGCCTGACCACATACGCAGCGGCGCGGAGATAATCGCGCGTGCCGGTCTGGCGGCCGCGCATCCCGTCGTTGGCCAGGGCTTCGATATGCGCCCACCACGCCTGGCCGCGCGCCTGGTCGTCGGAGCTGGCGGTCTCGGTGGCTGCCTGGCGAACGGCGGCAGCCACCGTTCCTCTCCATCCCGCGGAAACGCCGGCACAGATGAACCCGAGGACAGCCATTGCCACTATCAGGCGTCTCTTCATTCGCCCCCTCCCAATCCGGTTCTAAGTTTCTTTGGACGGGCCCTCACCATGTGAGTCCGCCCGAAGGGGGTGGCCAGCTCCCCATCATCTGCAGCAGCAGCACCACCCGGCCAAGATGATAAGCGTTATGCGCTGCCGTGCTCTCCAGTTGTTCCCGCACGGTCATGTGGCGTATGGGCTGCCCGGGAGCCGACAGACAGCGCACCACTCGTTCCAGTTCGCGGGGTTGGGGACTGTCTGCGATGGCTGCGGATCGTTCGGCGCCCGCGAGAAATCGTCTGGCCAACGACGGCCACGTCTCCGCGCATTCCTGTTGTTCGTTCGGAAAACTCAGATCGTTGTGCTGGGGAAAGGACGTTTCCACTCCATCGATCCGATCCAGGGCTTGCTGCTGCCAGAACGCCGCATGCCAGATCTCCGCATAGATGCGGTGCGGAGCGCCCGCCACGCGTCGATGCGCGAGTTCCTCCGCCAGGCTCTCTACGATATGCGATGCCGGCGTGTGCGTGCTGTCGCCGATCAGGGTCAGAGCGAGTTCATTCATCCGACGATTTTCGCACGTCCCTTCGAGATCCGTTCTCAGGCGTGTCCGGTCACCACGGTATGCGGGCTCATGGGAATCGGATGTGCCTTTGTATTTCTGAAGCCGGCCTCGCTGTACATGGCCGTCAGATCGCTGAGTGTGTAGGCATCGCCGGAACTGGTCGAGGTCAGCATGGTCAGTGCGAAGGCCGCGGGCGTGGGCGGCGAGACGCGATCCTCATTGGGGACGAACTCCAGGGTAGCCACGCGGCCGCCCGGCTTCAGCGATCCCCGCACCTTCTTCAGCAGCCCCACGCAGGTCGGCTTGTCGAAATGGTGGAGGAAGTTCGTCAGCAGCACAGCATCATAGGGACCGCCGAAGTCCACGTCGAACGCGCTGCCCGGCAGCATGTTGTAGCGCTCGTGGACGCCGGCTTTGCGCGCGTTGTCCAGCGCCACCCGCAGGACGGGCGCCCAGTCGAGTCCCGTCACCCGCGCCTGCTGATTTTGTTTCGCGATCTCGATCCCGAACAGCCCGTGCCCGGCCGCGATATCCAGCACGTGCATCGGACCGTTATGGCCTTCCAGCACCACGGCACCCAGCGGAGCGGCCATCGGCGCCATCATCGGCGCCATGTTCTCGGCAAACATCACCCATACCGGATTCTCCGGTTCCACCGTGCCGTCGCCTGGCAAACTGGTTCGCCCGCTGCGCACGATCTCGGCCAGCTGCGCATACGGTTCGCGGATTGCGGGGTTGCCGAGGAACTGCGCCACGGAAGCCAGCGATGCGGGCGAGCGCGGATCGAGGAACAGCGCACTGGTGGGGCTGTGCTTGTAGTGGCCGTTCTCTTTGGCCAGCACGCCATTGATGGTCAGGAAATCGCACAGGATGCGGATGCCCCGCTCCGAGGCCTTGCAGTGACGCGCGATCGATGCGACGTCGCCAGGCCCGTTGCCCACCGCGGCGAACACATCCAGATCGATGGCCGCCTTCAGGGCGTCGGTGCGCTGGTGCGCCTGCAGCATCTCGAAAATCAGGGCAGGCGTCACCGGCCCCGCAGGTTGATTCCCAGGGTGCATACGAATTTCCTCGCTTTCTGGCGCCCGAGGATCAGTTGTCGGGGGATGGGGAACTCCGGGCCCGGCGAGTGTATCAAACTCGCCGCGCGATTGAATAAGGAATTCCGCGAAGGTCCGAGGGGAGACGAAGGCTCGTCTGGTCGCTGCTCACAGCCAGGCGCGGCCCGATCCCTATCCCCTTACACTCTATTTCCGGCTCTTCTTCAGCTTCTCCCAGTCGCGCTCGGTCTGATCGGCGTAGGCCTCGGCAAAGCACGCCAGAGCCTCCGCGAATTTCGCGCCGTTGCCGATGTAGCCCGCGAGCAGACAAGCATCGCCGGAGCGCGCGTGGCCCCGCGCCAGCAGCTCGCCGCACATCTCGGCATAATCGATGAGGCCCTGGCCCCGCAGGTCGTCGATTTCGATCGAGCCCTTGTGGTCGTTGAGCTGGCGCACCAGATAATCGCGGTTGGCGATGGTCGTCCATCCCAGAAAAGGGTCGGACTGAAATTGCATTGCGCGCTGCCCCTCGGCCACGCGCCGGCCCTGGTGTCCGGATCCGGGCATCGCCCCGAGATAAGGCGCGTACGCCGAGCCGGGTTCTTCCTTGATCTGCAGGAACAGCGGGTCGCGCTCGCCGTTGCCTTCCAGATAGACCAGATAATCGCGCAGCCCGACGCTGCCGGTGCCGACGACTTTGAAGGCCACATCGATGGGCCGGTACTGCGCCAGGAAGTGCTGGCGCTCCGGCTGCAGACTCTCGCGATAAGTCTTCACCGATGCCAGCACCGCTCGCGCCTGTTGCGGACTGAGGCGCCGCAACAAGGGAGGATCGTCGCGAAAGACGCGTCCCATTTTCTTCTCGACCGTGAGCGTGTCGAGGGTGTGCATAGGCGTCGCGCGCTCGGCTTTCAGCAATGCATTGCTCACCGGCGAAATGCGCTGCAGCCGGTGCACCTGGTAGCGAGCCACTTCGATCACCGGCATCCGCGAAAGGGTTTCAACCAGCTTGCGATAGCTGGCGACGAACCGCTGGACCGCGGCCTCGGCGTCTTTCGTCTTCTCGCCCGATGCGCAGGTTTCGCGCGCGGCCAGCACCAGGCTGGCGGCCAGGCGCTTCAGGTCCCACTCAAAGGGACCGCGGATGGACTCGTCGAAATCGTTGATGTCGAAGAGCAGCCGCCCGTCGGGCGCGGCAAAAGCGCCCAGGTTGCGCACATGGGCATCGCCGCAAATCTGGTTCACGATGCCGGTGTGGGGAAGCAGCGCCAGGTCCGCCGCCATGACCGGCGCCGCGCCGCGAAAGAAACCGAAGGGTGATGCCAGCATGCGCTCGTACTTGAGCGCCACGAGGCCAGGAACGCGTCCGCGCATCGACTCCTCGACCAGCTCGAGGGGATCGTAGGTGCGCAGCTTCGCGTCCCAATGCGCGTGATCCTGGCGGCGCACCTGCCGGCGCCGAGCCTGGCCCAGCGCCCGCCGCTCTTTCGATGTGGGAATGTGGGCCATATCCCCATCAGAATACGCCCGCTGGTCGGCTTCCTTTCCGCTGCCTCTTACGGCTGCAGATCGAATGCCGGCCGCGTGGTCGCATCCATATAGAACGGCACCGACGTGTGCTCGTGCACGATGCGCCAGCGCTTCCCTTCCCGCTCCAGCACCAGCGTCTCCCGCATCCAGAAATTCGGTTTCGCCGGAGGATCGATCTTCGTGCCCTGCATGCGCATGTAGCCGTACGCAACGGCCATGTCGCCCGCAACCTTTACGGTGAAATCCCGCGGCTCGATGGTGATCGGTCCTTCCCACGTTGCAAGCCACGCGCGGGTTTCGGGAATATCGATCCCGGTATGCCGCAGCGGCGGAGCCAGGTTAAAGATCGCGGCGTCCGCTGTGCAGGATGCGGCGATCGCCTCGGCGTTCTTGTCGTAGCGAGCCTTCGCCATGCCGGCGATCAGCTCGAGAATAGCGGCCTGGTCCTGCTTTGTGGTCGCCGCAGCGTCAATCAAAGTTGAGCTCATCATGATGGCACTCCTTCCTGGGGGTTCGGAGTAGCGTGCGTCTCACTCCTCTGAAAAAGCATTTCGACATAGCGCCGGAGGTGGTCGATCATCGTTGCCGCTACCTTCGGCCCGCCGCGCGCCTTCGCCAGAATGAAGGCGCCCTGCACCACGGCCTGGGTGTAGAGCGCCAGGCTCTGCGGCGTCCAGTTCCCGTGTACGCCGTACTTCTTCATCGCCTCGGCGATGTCCGGCTCCAGGGTGGCCGCGTGATCCGTGATGCTCTGCTCGCAGGCCTCGCGCAGTCGTGGATGCGTGGCGTAAACCTCCTGCACCATCGTCCCGACCAGGCAGGTGAACTCTGGTAGTTCGCCGCGCAGCAGCGCTTTGCGGAAATTGATGTACGCCAGCAGGCGGTCCAGCGGGTCGGCGAGGGAGCGATACGGGGCTCCGGCGAAGAGGGCGCTGGTGATCGCGTTCCAGTGATCAGCAGCGGCAAAGGCGAGGTCTTCCTTGCTTTTGAAGTGGTGGAAGAAGCTGCCTTTGGTCAGCGCGGCGGCCTCGCAAATGTCCTCGACGCGGGTGGCCTGGTAGCCTTTTTCCCGGATTACGTGCAAGGCCGCATCCAGGAGCTTCGTCTTGGATTCGTGTTGTAAATCAGCAGTTTGCATAACATACCAACTACTCGGTATGCATTGAAGATACATCAAAGCCGGCCTGGGTTGTCAAGCCTTTTCAGTAGAAAATCGACCGGTCCGGCCCGGTCAGCCGGCGCGCAGGTGGGTTCGCCGTCCCTCGATCTGGGCGGCCATCGACTCGAGGGTCTCCGCTCGCAGCGGCGGCATCCCCCCGGCCTGCGAGGCGACCCAGGAGCCCCAGCGGTTCCCTGCCTCGTTGATCACGTCCAGCGGCGCGCCCTCCAGATAATAGTGCGCCATGGCGGCGGTGAAGGCATCGCCGGCGCCGACCGTGTCCACGACCTGCGCCGCGAGCCCGGGATGCCGATGATGCACTCTTCGCGTGACCAGCAGGCTTCCATGCGCTCCCATGGTCACGCACACCATCTTCATCGGATAGCGTTCCAGCAGCCGCCGCGCCCCGCGCACGATCTCGTCCTCGTCATCGGAGAGGACCGGGTGCGGACAGGCACCGGTTCCCATCAGGACGTGCGCCAGCTCGCGGGCATTGACCTTTGCGATCGTCGCCCACCCCAGAGAATCGCGCAGCACCTCACCCGACCAGTGCCGCCCGCGCAGGTTCGCATCGAAAATCCGCACGCATCTGCGCTGGGTCTCCCGCAGAAATCCAAGAATCGTCTCCCGCGAGGTGGTGCTCCTCTGCGCGAGGGTCCCAAAGCAGACCGCGTCGGCGGTGCGGGCCAGTTCCCGCCATTCCGAGGTGAGCGTGAGGCGGTCCCACGCCACCGGCTCGTCGATCGTATACTCGGGCTCACCCGCCGCCAGCCTGACGGTCACCGTCCCGGTAGGATATTCGCCTTCATGCTGCAGATAGCCGCTTTCCACGGGCAGCAGATCGAGGGCAGCGCGCGCTTCGTTTCCCAGCGCATCGGAGGCCAGGCGGGTGGCCACCACGGCGCGGTTGCCGAGCCGACCGGCCATGACCGCGAAATTGGCCGGGGCCCCGCCCAGCCGCGCACCACCCGGCAGCAGGTCCCACAGCAGTTCGCCCAACCCGACAATCGTTTTCTGGCCAGTCATGGCGTGCACGAGTCTTCGCCGGAATGATCGCACATTGCCGCGCGGCATTTCTGTCTCAGGCTTCCCTGGGAGCAACGAAATTCCGCTTCTTTGATTCCATCAACAGCCGCCGCGCGCCACCAGGCCGGGCAACCCCGAATTCCCAGCGCACATGCAGCCCCGCACCGCACATTCAGCTCTAACGCAAAGGCAGGCAATCACAGCCTTACAGTAGAAAGGTGGCAGGAGTGGCTCCAGTTGGGAACGGCAACCCCTCTCCGGCGCGCCGTCGGCGGACAGCGTGGCGCGTCTTTGCATGGGCCGGCGGCATCGCCGGAGTTCTTGTGGTCGGTGCGCTCATCACCGGCGACATCCTTCTTCATCACGCCGGGCCGCTCCTGAAGCAAAAGGTCGAGGAAACCCTGAGCAGCCGTTTCGACAGCCGCGCGGAGCTGGCCACCTTCCACGTCTCCGTCTTCCGCGGCTTTGAAGTCTACGGCACCGGCCTGAAGCTCTATCCCAACCACCTGCAGACCGACGCGCCCATGATCGCGGTCGACCGCTTCTCGTTCCACGTCCTCAACTGGCGGCAGCTTTTCAAGACCCCGATGTACGTCAACCGCGTGCAGGTCGGCGGCCTCACCATCCGGATGCCGCCCAAGGACCAGCGGAGCAACATGCCGCATCTGCAGAAGTCCGGCGGCGGACAGGGAAACGGCATCAAGATTCTGGTTGGGGAGATCGTCGTAGACCGCGCCGATCTGGTGATTGAAAATGGCAAGCCCGGCAAGGTGCCGCTCGACTTCGTGATCGACAAGCTCGATCTGCGCTCGGTCGGCGCGGGCCGGCCGATGCGTTTCCACGCCATTCTGGTGAACCCCAAACCGATTGGCAATATCGATTCGACCGGCGACTTTGGCCCCTTCGAAGCGCACAGCCCCGGTGACACGCCGGTTGACGGCAACTATGCCTTCCGCAACGCCGACCTCAGCACCATTAAAGGCATCGGCGGGATCCTGGCTTCCAACGGGCGCTACCAGGGGCAGCTGAACCACATTGAGGTAGATGGAGAAACCACCACTCCCAACTTCTCTCTCGATATCGCCAACCGGCCGGTGCCGCTCAACACCCACTTCCACGCGATCGTCGACGGCACCAACGGCGACACCTATCTGCAGCCGGTGGATGCGTGGCTGCTGAAGACGCACATCGTGGCCCAGGGCGAGGTTGTGCGCGTCGCGGGCGTGCCGGGCCGCGATGTCCGCCTCGAAGTCACCGTCGGTCCGGGCAACATCCAGGATGTCCTCGAGCTCGCGGTCAAAAACCAGCCATCGCTCATGAACGGTCAGCTCCAGCTGCACACCCAGTTCAATCTGCCGCCGGGGCCGGCGTCGGTGACCGACCGCCTGCAGCTCAAGGGGAATTTCACCCTCGCCGACGCCGTCTTCACCAGCGACAAGATCCAGAGCAAAGTGGACGAGCTGAGCCTGCGGGGCCAGGGTAAGCCGAAGGAGGCGAAACAGGCCAGCGCCCTCGAAGCCGCGAGCACCCAGCCGGGCGCCGCCGGTATCAGCTCTGAAATGCGCGGGGCCTTCACCTTCGGCAGCGACAAGGTCACGCTCAGCGCGCTCAACTACCGCGTGCCCGGCGCCGACATCGCGCTGAGCGGCAATTACGACCTCGATCACCAGGCGCTCGACTTTAGCGGGACGGCGCGCCTGGACGCGCACGTGTCGCAGATGGTGACCGGCTGGAAATCGTGGCTGCTGAAGCCGGTCGATCCCTTCTTCGCCAAGGACGGAGCGGGGACGCAGGTGCCCATCAAAATCGGCGGCACCACTTCGCACCCGGACGTCGGCCTGGATTTTCACCACTAGGGAGGAAGCACGACCCTGGGTCTCCGAACAGCAGTGGGGCTACCGGGTAAACTCTAAACTCTGATCCCTAAACTCTCTGAGTCCCTTACACTCATCACAGTATGTCCCGCGACGATCCCGAGCGCCTGGTTTCCGCCGCCCGCTCCGAAGACGAATCCACTTTCGAACTGAAGCTTCGTCCCCGCCGCCTGCAGGAATTCATCGGCCAGACCAAAGCCAAGGAGTTGCTGGCGATCGCTCTTGAAGCGGCCCGCTCGCGCGGCGAGGCCCTCGATCACGTTCTCCTCTTCGGACCGCCGGGCCTGGGCAAAACCACGCTGGCCACCATCATCGCCAACGAGCTGGACGTCGCCTTCCAGCAGACTTCCGGGCCGGCTCTGCAGATCCAGGGGGATCTGACGGCGATCCTGACCAACCTGCGCGACCGCCAGGTGCTGTTCCTGGACGAGATCCACCGCCTGCAGCCGGTGCTTGAAGAGAAGCTCTACACCGCGCTCGAGGACTACAAGCTCGACATCATCATCGGCCAGGGTCCGGCGGCCCGCACCCACGTGATGGACATCCGTCCGTTCACCTTTGTAGCGGCAACGACAAGGCCCGGCCTGCTTAGCTCGCCGCTACGCTCGCGCTTCGGCATCCTGCTGCGCCTCGAGTTCTACACCGACGACGATCTGCGCTTTATCGTGAACCGCTCGGCGGAAGTCCTTTCGATCCCCATCACCGAAGACGGAGCGGCCGAGATCGCCATGCGCAGCCGCGGCACCCCGCGCATTGCCAACCGGCTTTTACGGCGCGTTCGGGACTACGCCCAGGTACGCGCCCAGGGCCGCATCGATCGCCCGACCGCCTGCGACGCGCTCAAGATGTTAGAAGTGGACGCCCACGGCTTCGACGAACTCGACCGCAGACTGATGATGACCATCATCGAAAAATACGATGGAGGGCCGGTTGGTCTCGGCACGTTAGCGGCAACCTTAGCCGAAGAAGAGGACGCGCTGGAAGAGGTTTACGAACCTTTTCTGATTCAGATTGGATTCCTGGACCGCACGCCGCGGGGACGCATGGCTACTCGGCTGGCGTATGAGCATTTTGGATTACCACTGCCACGGAAGCAGGGTGGTTTGTTCTAACGCTTGACGGCTGAGCCAGCCTATCCGAAGCTGCGCGATCTACGCGAGGGTCGCCTGTCGAGTCAGCGAGCGCTCAGGAAAGAAGGCGCCACGTGCGAAAAACAGCTGACGTGGCGCCGGGAAAAGTCTAGCTGTTCGTCCAGGAAAGCGCTGCGGCCAGCAACACCTCGGCCGTCTGCACCACTGAATCGAACTCCACATACTCATCGGGATTGTGCGCACCCGCTCCGCGCGGCCCGAAGAGCAGCGTGGGAATGCCAAAGGCCCGTTGCATCAGTCCGGCATCGCAGGGATAGGGCGCCGCGGTCACGACCGCCGGTCGGCCGAGCACCGCTTCCGCACTCTGCGCGAGGCACTGGGTCCACGGATGTTCCGCGGCCACTTCCGTTCCCAGCAAGGGGTCCACGAGAACATTCCACTGAATCGGATACTTGCGAAAGAAAGGATCGGCGGCGGCGAACTCCTTCAGCGAAGCCCGAATTTCGCGGATCCGCGCGGGCACATTCTCTTCCGGCAGAAACTGGAAGTAGACGCGGACCGTGGCCCGCGAGGGAACGCTGAGCGGAACCTCCGGATCGAGCCGATTCGATTCCACCGCAAGAACCTGGACCGGAGCAGGATCTGGAAACTCCGCGTAAGCGCCCCGCGGCTTCATCTTTGCGCGCTGCGTCGTCCAGCCATCCACCCAGCCCAGCAGCCGGCCGACGGGAACAGCGGGGCTGACCACCTGAGCGTTGGAGAAATACGCGGCAGCATCGCCCGCATCCACCACCAGGTCGACGACAAAACCGCCGCGCGTGGCGCGATAGACTTCCAGCTGGGTTCCCTCGGGGATCACGCAGGCATCCGCCGCAGAGCCGCGCAGACGAGCGGCGATGGTGCCGCCGCCTCCGCCCCATTCTTCATCCACCACCGATTCGAAGGTCACATCGCCGCCCGGCCGCAGGCCTGCTCGGCGCAGGGCGCAGATCACGGCGGCGCTCGCGACCAGGCCGCCTTTCATATCGAACGAGCCCAGACCCTGCACTCGTCCGCTGCGCACCTGCGCGGACCAGGGCGAGGCCGCCCACGGGCTTTTCCCTGGAGGAACGGTATCCATATGTCCATTCAGGAGCAGGCTCTTGCCTCGTCCTGTGCCTGGCAGCCGCACACTCAGGTTCATCCGCCCGGCATACCGCCGGTTCTTTCGGATGAGAGGATTGTCGGCATTCTGGAGAAAGCCGGTGTCGTAGAGCTCCGCCCGGATTCCCTGTTCGCGCAAAAAATTGCGCAGCACCCGCTGGGCGGGCGTCTCATTCCCCGCCGGGGGCACCGCCACGCTGTTGGTGCGAACCAGCTCCTGCAGCAGGGTCCGAAGACCCTGGCGCAGAGGCCGAATCAGTTTGCGCGCCTCCCTCGCCCCATGGCTTGGGGAGGCGCTCACAACGGTTGACGATTGATTTCCGGAACGATGGTTCTTCGTGTCTTTCATCATCCTTCAGAAGATATATTTGAGCGCGAATTGCAGGATGCGAGGCGACTGGGCGGCATTGATATGACCAAACAGGGTAGCTCCGTCGCCGATCCCGGTGTCCGGGTTTTCGAAATTCGGGTGGTTCGCCAAATTGAACGCCTCCGCCCGGAAGTTGATTTTCTGTATCTCTCCGGCCGATCGGATGCCAAGCGGAAACGACTTGATCAGAGCCATGTCGAGATCCGCATAGCCAGGACCGCGGAGAAGGTTTCTTCCCGAGTTGCCATCCGAATCCACCGGCGTTGTGAAGGCAGCTGTATTGAACCACTGGGTGAGCCTGGCCTCGCGCGACCGTCCCGAGCTGAGGTTGGGGTCGCCGACCAGATTGGCGCGATCGTTCACGGTTCCATCCTCATTGGCGTCCCCGGCTGCAATCACCGAGAACGGAAAGCCGTCATATTGGTTGAGAATGCCGCTCACCATCCAGCCTCCGAGCACCTGGCGGCCGACGACACCGAACCCCTGGATCGTGGGCTCCTGCCATACAGCGGCAACTTTATATTGCACGCCGAGGTCGGAGTCGCAGCGTCCGTAGTCCAGGTCCGGGTGTTTGGCATCCGTAAATTCGTTGAATGCAAAGCTGGCGCCGGAACCGGCGATGTCCATGCACTTTGCCCAGCGGAATCCGCCCAAGAAGGATACGTTCCGGGTCATCCGCTTCTCCGCGGAAATGGCCAGAGCGTTGTAGCTGGAGGTGTCTCGGCTTTCATCCACGATCACCGTGCCGCCATACCCTCCATTGGTCATGGGACGAATCAGATTGGTCGCCGCGTTGATATCCCGCGAATCGAACATGTGGTAGCTCCGCGCGGCCTCATACCCGGTGCGCAGCAGGACATTCCACGGCAACTGATGCTCGATGGTGAGGTTCCACTGCATCGTCACCGGAGGCTTGAAACTGGTTGCAAAGCCGACGGCGTTGGTCAGAGGAAGGTCGAAGACGGTATTCGAGGGCGGAGGATTCTGCAGGGCCGGAATATTGCCATTGTAAGGAGGAGCGGAGTACGGATTGTAGGCGCTGACATTCGTGTTTGTGATAACTGTGCCTTCGGTAAACGGCTCCGTGCTGGTCATCTCGTTGTACATGCGTCCGAACGGCTGATCGTGATACATCCCGAAACCGGCGCGAACGCTGGTCTTGCCGGTTCCGAATACGTCCCATGCGAGACCGACGCGCGGATCGAACAGTTTCATATCCGTGGGCGCAAGGCCGTTGGGAACACCTGGATCCCCTCGGACCAGGAAGCCCGCGGGGAGATTGGGATAGCGGGAGGAGTGAATGCCCGCGGCATAGGCTGCCAGATTGATCTGTCCGCCGATCTTTCCGGCACTCGCATCCGGCCAGGGCAGCCATGGATCCCAGCGCAGGCCGAGGTTCATCGTCAGACGGGGAACGACGCGCCAGGTATCGTTCGCATAGATTCCCGGAGCCACGCCCCGCGGAGCAACATAGGACGGGGCATACTGTTCGTAGAAGCAGTTGGCTCCCAGCATGAAGTCCAGAGCGGCGTTGCCGGAGTTCGCGCACCACCATCCCTGATATCCGGAAGAAACGTAGGCCTGGTAGAGAACGCTCTGGTAGAAGGGAATCTCTCCTCCGAAGTCGAGGGTGTGCCGTCCCCTGGTCCACGTCCAGTTATTCGCGATGTCTTCCTGGTTGCGGGTCGCGTTCTGCGCGCCGATCCAGTAAGCAGCAAACCAGCCGCCGATGTCGAATCCAACTTCGTGTACGCCCTTCGGATCCCAGACGGGGTAATTTGCGCCCAGGTTCGCGAGACTGGGAAATTGCCCGGAGCCTGAATACTGCAGCAGGACGCGGCTCAGGGTGCCGCTGACGGTTGTCAGGAGGTTATTGCTGAAGCGATAAGCGAGATTCAGCGACGGGTGCTGGCTGGTCCACGTTTCGTTGGGTCCGCCGGTCACAATGTCCTTGGGATCGGCAAGGTTGGGCTGACTGAACTGATCCCACAGATAGCTGGCCGAAATGGTCGCACGATCGCCCAGGTGATAATCCACCCGCGCCACATACTGGTTGTCGTTCTGCAGCTCTTTGGCCAGATAGTTGAACTGTCCGGTGGTCGCATCTCCCTGGGGAACGTAGGTGAGCAGTTTCAGCGAAATGGACGCGTATTCACTGGTGGGAACCTGATTGCCGTTAAAGACCTCGCCGGTCAGGGGGTTGGTCAGCTGAACGCCGGAGCCTGCGGCGGCCGACCAGTCTCCCGCGGACTCTGCGGCTGTCGGGCCAAAAGCGATGTTGGAGTTGCTGCCATAGCGGAAGGTGGTCCGCTGAAAAGATCCGAACCAGAACAGCTTATCTTTGCGGAACGGTCCTCCAATGCTGAAGCCGAATTGATTCCGCTTGAGCGTATCCGGCGCGGTGGAGAAGTAATTGCTCGCATTCACCGAGCCGTTTCGCAGATACTCGAAGGCTGTCCCGTGAATCGCGTTGGTGCCGCCGCGCGTGACCGCGTTGACCACGGCTCCGCCACGGCCGCCAAATTTCGCGCTGTAGGAATTCGTATCCACCGTGAATTCCTCCACGGCGTCCGGATTCGGGAACACATTGGCAACGTCGGTATAGGTATCTTCATCCAGACCGCCGTCGAGATAATAGGTGGTAGAGTTTTCGCGCGCTTCTCCGCTGGCCGTCACGAATCCGGAATCGGCAGTCTCCGGCCGGGTGGCCAGCTGGTTGGAGTAGTTATTCGCGTACGGGTTATGAGCGCTCGCGTCGGGAGCCAGAGCCAGCAACTGAAGCACGTTGCGGCCGTTCAGTGGCATATCCTCAGTGAACTGGGGCGTGATCGCGTAACTCACCGTCTGGGTGGTTGTATCGAGCAGCGGCGGCTGGCCGGTCACCACCACCTGTTGGGTGGCCGAACCGACTTTCATCACCGCATTCACCGTTCTGGGTTGGCCGACCTGAATCGCCAGCCCGGTTTGCTCGTATGCCTCAAAGCCGGCCGACACGACGCGCAGCCGGTACATTCCCGGCTGCATGTTGGAGAGAATGTAAAAGCCCTCGCCATTGCTCTGCGCCTGTGTCTGGATTCCGGTGGAGACTTCGGTTGCTGTAATATGCGCGGCGGGAATCGCGGCACCGCTCGGATCCGTCACCGTCCCGGAGATGCTGGCGGCAGTTCTTTGTGCGGTCGCCATCCAAGTTGCGGCGGTAAACAGCAGGAACAACGCCACAACACCAGTCACTAGCCTTTTCATAAGAGTGCTCCTCCGTTATTTCGTGGTGCGGGCCGGGCAGATCCTCATGTTTGGTCCGCCGCATTGTGCTGACCCCAATCGCTTCTCGCTGTACGGGCCGGGAAGCGCAGGCTTTGT
Organism: Acidobacteriaceae bacterium; assembly: GCA_036267095.1. Classification (GTDB taxonomy): domain Bacteria; phylum Acidobacteriota; class Terriglobia; order Terriglobales; family Acidobacteriaceae; genus Palsa-343. The sequence goes on along the minus strand of DATAWS010000043.1, from coordinate 109,590 downwards.
TCTCCATCTCATCTGTCGATAATTAGATTACGTTTTTAATTGTTAACTTCCGAATGCAAAGCATAATACAGGTTTCGTAAGAATTGGAAAACTAAATTTGCGGGGATAACCCAGAACGTGCGGGAATTCGGATCAGATGGCCTATTTTGCTCGTATTTGTGTTCTTTTGATTTTTGATGTGACAATATGGCCTTTTGTGAACTATTTTGTCAAGACAAATCGGGGAGTTGATGGCAAACGCAACGATCCGCGCATGATCGAGGCGTTTCAGCGTACACTTCTCCTGATCCGACCGTCGGCAGGGGAGCTGGGCAGTTCCAGTCCCGCGAAGCAGAACGACGGGGAGGAGGGTCCTGCATGCTCGCCGAGGAGCGGAGATTCCGAATCTCCGAAATGCTCAGTCGACAACGGACGGTCAGCGCCACAGAACTGACAGAATTGCTGGGCGTTACCGCCGCCACAATCCGCCGGGATCTGGCGGCTCTCGAGAGCAAAGGCTTGCTGCTGCGTTCGCACGGAGGAGCGGTGTCGCGCTCCTCCAGCACGAACTACCAGCCTTCGTATGAGGTACTCGGCCGCTCCCAACAGGATGAAAAGCAGTGGATCGCCGCCGAAGCGGCGAAGCTGGTCCTTGATGGCGAGACGGTCTTCCTTGAAGGAAGCACGACTGTCGCGGAGATGGTTCCGCGGCTGCAGAGCCGGGTTCGCCTGACCGTTGTTACCAATTCACCCCTCATTCTCTGCGAGCTCCAGCGCTATCCCAACATTCATGTCATCTCCACGGGCGGCGATCTCCAGCGGGACATCTTCTATCTCTCCGGTGTGTGGGCGCAGCGGGCGCTGCGCGAAATTCGCGTCGACAAAGCCTTCCTCGGGGTGAGCGCGATTGATCCCGCCTATGGGACCTCCACCGCGAGTCAGGCCGAGGCGCAGATCAAGCAGGCGATCATCGGCTCTGCCAGAATGCGCATCGCTCTGGCAGATCACAGCAAATTCGGCAATCAATATTTTGCTTACGTGGGGCCTGTCAGCGACCTCTCGATCCTGATCACCGACTCCGGTACCCCTGCTTCCAGTCTGCAACCTTGCCGCGATGCAGGAATCCAGGTGGTCATCGCCGGAAAATAGCGCTTCCTGACGCCGCCTGATAGGCGCCCCGGCGTTGCTGGGGCGGAGGGGCAAGAGCGATCATAAAATCACCAAATCGCTCACAAGACGATAATAGCGAATAAAAGCGCATTGACAATCCCCTTTTGTACGCATAATCTCGTGATTTCCACGGAGAGGAAACGCCCTTGAGTCATTCCGGCAAGCAAATTCGGTTGAATCGGATCCTGAACGAAGGCGGCCGCGGCTCCCTGGTCGTCGCTTTTGATCACGCTTTGGTGCTCGGACCGATTCCAGGTACCGAGGATCCCGGCGGCCAGATCGCGCGTTTCGTCGACAGCCGCGTCAATGCGCTTCTGCTGAATCTCGGCCTCGTCCAGCGCTGTGTTCACTGTTTTCCGCGGGCTGGAACGCCCGGAATCATTGCCAGAATCGACTGGACCACCATCTGGAACTCTCTAAGCGACGGAGCGGGAGGCGCGTTGCGCAGCTGTATGCTTGCCAGCCCGGAGGAGGCGCTGCGTCACGGAGCCGATGCGGTTCTCACCTATTTGGTGGTGGGTACGGGCGACGCTGATTTCGAAACGAAAGAAATCGCTCGTAATGCACAGGTCGCACGCGAATGCGAGCGAGCGGGGATCCCGCTCATCGTGGAGACCCTGGCGCGGGGAAAAGCAGTCGATAACCCTGGCGATCCCAAATGGCTTTCGCTGCACACCCGCATTGCGGTCGAGTTGGGAGCCGACGCCATCAAGACGGATTATTCCGGCAGCGCAGAAGCCATGCGTAAGGTCGTGCAGGACTGTCCGGTGCCGATTCTGGTTCTGGGCGGCAGCCGCAACCGTGCGGCCCTCGATATCGTGCGCGGTGCCATGCAGGCGGGCGCAGCAGGCGTGTTTTTCGGTCGCAATGTGTTCCAGTCTGAGGATATGCAGGGATTCCTGAAAGAGGCCCGCGCCATCCTCGATGGAACGGAGATAGCTGCGTCCCGCTCCTCGCGCAACGGGCAGAGCGAATGATGCAATCGGTCGAATCCGTGGACGATCTTCTGGACGGGCGCGCCGGCTATCGTGTCCGAAGCGACTGGGGCTCCGTAGCGGTCCTTCTGGGCGGCGGGCACATCTGCCAGTTCGTACGCAATACCCATCCGGACATCAACCCGCTCTGGCGGCCGCCGTGGCGGACCATGGATCCCGGGCAGTATCAGCCCGCATCGGATGCGGCGCGATTTGGCCCGCCACCCGACGGCAGGCTGCTCGCAGGAATCGCGGGCCACAGTCTGAGCTTCGATCATTTCGGTCCGCCCTCCGGCGATGAAACCCAGGCGGGTCTCAGTACGCATGGCGAAGCGCCTGTCGCCGGCTGGCATCTCCGGCGACGGTTCGAAGACGATCGTCGGGGTGTGATCAGCGGCGCCGTGTTGCCGGTCAGCCAGGTCGATTTCGAGCGCACTCTCCGTGCCGATGCACAACATCCCGTTATCTATTGCGAGGAGCGGGTGCGGAACCTCAGTGCGGCCGACCGGCCCATCTCCTGGGTTGAACACGTCACGGTGGGCCCTCCTTTTCTGGCCTGCGACAGAACGTTTGTGGATATGCCGGCTACCGACGCCAAAGTCATCGAGGCCAGCTACAGCGATGCCATGGGCATTGTGCCCGAAGCCACTTTTACGTGGCCGCATGCTCCCACGCCCGACGGCGGCACGCACAATCTGCGCAGCACGCCGGAAGGCCGCTACTGCCGCTACACGGCTCAGTTGCTCGACCCCACCCTCCAGCTCGGATTCATCGCCGTCAGCAGTCTGGCCACTGGTCTTCTGCTGCTTTACGTCTTTCCGCGCGCTGACTTTCCCTGGGTCGGCAATTGGCAGGAAAGTCTCTACCACACCAATCCACCCTGGGGCGGGAACACCTTTTGCCGCGGGATCGAGTTCAGCACCACTCCCTTCGCCCAGCCAAAACGCAGGACGATCGATGAAGGTCCGCTGTTCAACAAAGCGACGTGGATGTGGCTTCCTGCGCGATCGGAACGCAGCGTTCGTTTCGTCATGCTGATGCTGGAAATCCCAAGCGACTACGCGGGCGTCGATCGCGTCGTTCTCGAAAGCGGCACACTCCGCATCGCGGAGCACAGCAGGGCAGAACGCAAAGAAGGACGCATTCTGTCGCAACCGATCGAAACTTCCTTTCTGGACGGCGGTCGGCGGTGACCTTCCTTTCCGTGGACGTTGGATCGAGCCGGTGCAAGGCCGCGCTCTTCAGCGAGGACGGCGCGACGCTTGCTCTCCGATCCGCGGCGTACACACCCCAACATCCACAGCCTGGCTACGCCGAGCTGGATCCGGACGTATTCCTGCGCGTCGTCGCGGAGCTGGCCCGCGAGCTCACCGCTCTTCCCGGATGCGGTCCTGTTCAGGCAGTCTGCCTCAGCGCCCACGGAGAAACTCTCATCCCGGCGGGAGCAGACGACCGGCCGCTCTGTCCCGCCATCCTTAATACCGACACCCGCGCAGCCGAGGAAGCAGCCTGGTGCGAGCAGCAGCTCGGACGCGAGCGCCTGTTCGCTGTTACCGGACACGTCAGCCATCCCATGTATCCGCTGGCGCGCATGGTGTGGCTCCGCCGGCATGCTCCGGACATCTTCAGCGCCTGCCGGTATTTCTTTGGCGTTACGGACTACCTGCTGCTCCGGCTGGGTTTGCCTCCGCTGCTGGACTATTCGCATGCCTCACGCTTCATGGCATTCGACGTCCATCGTCTGGGGTGGTCCGAAGAAGTTCTCTCCCTTGCAGGAGTGGCTCCGCGAGCGTTGTCCCAGGCGGTGCCGGCGGGAACTATTGCGGGGCGTCTTGGGAGTGCAGCCGCTGCAATCCTCGGAGTGGCGCAGGGCACGCCGGTCATTGTGGGCGGCCACGATCAGGTCGTTGGCGCAGTCGGGCTGGGTGTCGTCAGCGCCGGACAAGCCGCCGCCTCGCTTGGCACCTACGAGTGCCTCCTGGTCGTTTCCAACCAGCCACGACTCAACCCCGCCGCGCTGGAGACCAGCCTCAACTCGTACCCACATGCGGTGCCTGGGCTCTGGGCGAATATCGCCTACTTCCCTTCCGGGATTATGCTCGATTGGCTCAACGGGCTTCTTTTTGGCGGCGAAGCCGGAGACGGCGAGGAACCCCGATGGCAAAGCCTGGAAGCGGCAGCTCCCGCCGATCCTACCGGCTTGCTGGTCACGCCCCATCTCATTGGAACCTGCAACCCCGAGTTCGACGCGCACGCCCGGGCCGCAATCGCGGGCATTGGATCCGATACCAGCCGCGCCTCCCTCTATAAGGGAGTTCTCGAAGGCATCGCCGCGGAACTGACCAGCATCACCGCGTGCCTCGAGTCGGCCGGCTGCCGGTTCAACGATGTTTATGTCGCGGGTGGCGGCACCCACTCCCCGCTCGGCATGCGCCTGCGGGCGGCCTTCACCGGAAAATCCCTGCACGTCATGGAATGCCAGGAATCGGTCTGCCTGGGCGGCGCGGTGCTGTCCAGTGTGGCACTGGGTCTCAACGCGGATCTCAGCTCCGCGGCGCAGCACATGATCCACGAACGGCAGTGCATCGTTCCGGATGCGGCCCTCGCCCGGCAGTATGCGCCGCAGCTGGCTGCATGGCGCAGTTTCCGGTCTCTGATCGTCCCCCAACAGATTCATTCATCGGAAGGAGAGCCATCGTGATTCAGCCGGTTGTGGGTTTCATCGTCTACGGAGTTCATAAGGACGGCCTCGAAGACCCCATGGGACGGCCCTTCATCGACAGCGCTCTGGTTGCTGAGGCAAAGCAGGCGCTCCGTCAGGCTGGAGTGAAGCTGGTGGAGCATGAAGTGGTCGTCGCCTCCAAACAGGAAGCCGTCGACGCCCTGGGCGCGATGAAACACGATGAGAGTCTCGACGCCGTGATCCTGTTCTCCGGAACCTGGGTCTGGGCCGCTCACATGGTCGGAGCGGTGCGCGATTTCGCTGCCAGCGGCAAAGCCATCCTCCTCTGGACTCATCCCGGCTCCCATGGATGGCGGCCCGTCGGCGGTCTGGTTCTTCATGGCGGACTGCTGGAAATCGGCATCGCCCATCGCTTTGTCTACGGCGCCATCACTGAGCCCGACACTCTGCCGCGCGTCGTCAGCTATGCTCGCGCCGCTCACCTCAAACGCGCGCTTAACCTCACTACCCTGGGGACCTTCGGTGGACGCGGCATGGGGCAGACCTGCGGCGCCGCCGATCCTTCGCAGTGGATGCGCACCTTCGGTATCGATATCGACTCGCGTGACACCACCGATCTGATCCGTACCGCCGAGAAAATCCCTGCTTCTGAACTGGAGGCTCTGCGTCCCCGCCTCCGCGAACTGTTCGGCGCGGCGCCCGATGCGAACACCGTCAATGACCGCTCCATGCGTCTTTACCTCGCGCTTCGCGAAACCGTTCGCCGGGAGGGCTTCGACTTCTACACCATTCAGTCCTTCCCCGGTCTGGCCGACGACTACGCCGCTACGTGTTTTGCGCAAAGCATGATGCTGGAAGACGGGTACGGCACCTCCACCCTGGGTGACGTCAACACGGCGCTCACCGTCCTGCTGCTTACCCGTCTCAGCCGCGAGCGCGTCTACTACGGCGACCTGCAGCACATCGACCGCACCACCCGCGAGATCAAGATCATTGGCGATGGCGCCTGCCCGCCCTCGCTCGCGGGCAAGCTCGGCCCTGCTGGTTTTGCCGAACACGGCATTCCTACCGAAGGGGGAGCTGGTGGCCTTTCCGTGCGCCTGATCTGCAAGGTTGGTGAAGGGGTCCTGGCTCGGCTGGGACGCGTGAACGGCGAATTTCGTATGATCCTCACCCGAGCCTCGGTCTTTGAGCCGCCCCGCAATCAGGTGCAGGAGCGGCTGAAGGAGTGCGGTATTCCCTTCTGGCCGCACGGCTTTGTGACCGCCCACTGCGACATCAACGCCCTGCTGGAAAACTGGACCAATGAGTACGCCTGTCTCGGATATGGCGAGGACCTCTATCCGGCGCTCGCGGATTTCTGCGAACTCACCGGCATACGCTCGATTCTGCTGTGAAAATTCGACCGACGGCGCGTGGCGGCAATGGCAATCGCGCTCGCGTCCCTGCAGGAGCCTTTGATTCCGTGCTCGGCTCAAAACGGGCTGAACCGCGGCAAGTGAAACGGGAAGTTTCTCCGTGGCACATGAACCACCAATAGCGCTTTCTCCGCCTTTCATTTATGATCCTTTGGAATCAGAGGTCCGCGATTCGCTGCGCGGTGCGGGCCAACGGACAGTTCCAATGCGGCGAAACGAGAAAGCGGAAGCCCCTAAAGTTGTCGCCCCTTCCCAGATGCTCATTGACGAGCGCCGGCAGCATATTCTGGAGCTCGTCCAGAAACAGGGCAGAGTCCTGGTAGGCGAGCTCTCTCGCTCCCTTCAGATATCGCAGATCACCATCCGCAAAGACCTCGACTATCTGCAGTCGCGCGGTCTTATCCATCGTTCGCATGGAGGGGCTCTCCGCCTGCAGTCCGGGGCGCTTTTCGATCCCACGCTGAACGAAAAGCAGATGCAGCACTCCGAGGAGAAGCAGCGCATCGCGCACGCCGCCGTCAAAATGGTGGAGGAAGGGCAATGCGTTCTGCTTGACTCCGGCACCACCACCACGGCAGTCGCTCAGCAGCTCAAGCAGTTTTCGCGGCTCACCGTCATCACCAACGGCGTCAACATTGCCACTGAACTCGCCGGCACCGATTTCGAAGTCATCCTGATCGGCGGAAGCCTGCGCAAGAATTCATTCTCGCTGGTTGGCCCGCTCGCCGAAGACGTTCTTGAGCAGATGCACGCCGACATTTTGTTCCTCGGCGTCGACGGATTCGACCTGGATGCCGGACTCACCACCCCAAATTTCCTTGAGTCCCGCGTCAATCGCGCGATGGTTCACGCCGCACGGCAGGTGGTCGCGGTCTGCGACTCGAGCAAATTCAATCGGCGCAGCCTCTCGCGCATCGTTCCTGCCTCAGCGATTCACTGCATCATCACCGATCGCAATCTTCCCACTGAGATCGCCGAGTCGCTTCGGCTGCAAAATATCAACGTGGTCCTGGTGTAGGCTTTGCGCCCCGCCCGGCGCCGCCGGCTTCAGGCGGGCGCGACTCAGTAAATCCCCACGTTCTGCACAACCCGGCTGATCACTCCATCCGGGCTGGGAGAATCCGGCTTCAACCCAAAGTGCAGCGAAGCAAAGAGCCCCAGCAGTTGTCCCAACATCACGTCCAGCATCGGCCGGTAGGCGTCCGGAATCGTGCCTGGAGTCTCCGGCGCCAGCACATGTTCGGCACTTGCCCGCAATGCATCCGGATCGGCCGTTGTTACAGCGATACGGCTGAGCACGATTCCCTTCCTGCCAATTTCGTCGAGCAGGTCCATCTCGTAGCGCCGCCGCTGAGCCTGCCCGGAAACCAGGCTCACGAACAGCGTGTTGCGATCCAGCGAGGCCATCGGGCCATGGCGCAGGGCCAGGGTCGCCTGCGACATCGTCTGCACCTTGCCCGCGGTCAGCTCCAGCAGCTTTAGCGCGCATTCCATTGCGGCGCCGGTCAGGCCCCCCGACCCCACGAAGCAGGCGCGGGAGAAACCCTCTGCCGCAAAATCCGAGGCCAAAGCAGCCGCTCGGGGCAAAAAGCTCCGGCCTGCGTCGCACAATGCCCTGAGGATCGGTTCGTATTCGTTCTGCGTCCAGGCATGCGCCAGAATTTGGCCGGACAGCACCATATTGGTGAAAGAGCTCGTCATCGCCAGACTGCGATCATTGATCGCATCATCCAGCACCACGGCCAGCGCGTCGTTGCGGCCTTCGATGGCGCGGGCCATCTGCCCCGCCCGGTTGCATGTCACCAGCACGTGCCGCACTTTGGGGCATTCCGCCAGAGCCCGCTCCAGCACCGCAACCCCTTCCGGGCTGTCGCCGGAACGCGAAAACGAGATCCACAGATAATTCCGATCCGTCAGCACATGGTCGGCAAAGTCGACGAGGAGATTGGTGCTCGATACGGGAATCACTTCGCACTGCCACATTCTCCGCAGCAACGGATGGAGCGAGTGTCCGATATAGTCCGAGGTCCCTGCCCCAATCAGGAACACCGTAGGCCTTGCGCCCACCTCGCTCCTCACGCCGGCCCGGGTAAGGAACTCCTGAAATTCGGCCTGGCGCCGCTTCATCTCCGCAAAGGTTCGCTCCCACGTATCGGGCTGCTGTGCGATTTCCTGGGGAGTATGCAAAAGGCCCCGCTCAAGCTTCTCCGACGCCGAAAAACTGAGCAATGCTGACAATGGATCCACTGGAAAGGCTCCTTATTGGAAAAGCCTGGGTCGCAGCACGACTCTGTAGCGCGCCGCGTCCTCGCGTAGCATATCGTAATCAACCGTAATTAATCAACATATATCGAAATCGGCGAGAGAGAATCGCCTTTTTTTAACCGTCAGCCCTCGCGATCGATTCAAAGGTCTTTACTTCGAACGGTTTGAGATGGATCGAGACCGTCCGGTGCGCGTGCCACTGCGTGGTACTTTCGCCCGGCTGGCCGAATGGATTGTGAACCTGGTAGCTCTCCGCGGCTCCCTGGGGCAGTTGCAGCGCCGCAGCCAGTTGCAGCGAGAAATCCTGCGCCATATTCGAGGGGTTGCGCAGGGTAACGATCCAGCCTGCCGGATTCCATGCAGCCCAGCCGTACACGTCCAGCTTTCCCGGATCGCCGCCCACCCAGTGCGAGTCCTCCAGAATGGCGCTCCGGCGGCGCGCCCACAGCGCCGCTCTGGCGATGGCATCCCAGTTCGCGTCGCTCAGCAGCGACGGTGTAATGTACATCTCCTCGAGCTGCGTTCCGCTACCGAAACAGGACTGCACCTCAGCGGGAAAGTCGTTGTCCGGATCCGTCTTCAGCCCTTCTGCGAACTGGGCGTAGATCAGTCCGTGCAGCATCAGTGAGTTGAGCGGAAACAGCGGTCCTGCCAGCACAATATTCCGATAGGTCTCCTGCTCCCGGTAGGTGATCCAGCGGTCGCGGGATGAACCCACCCCGGCAAAGCTGTGGTCGTCTCCTCCCGGCCAGATCGAATCGGCATAGAACAGCCAGAAGGGGGAAGGATAAGTCCCGGTTGTGAGATTGATAAAAATCCCCGGCTTGTGCTGCCGAATGCTCCGGATCAGGTGGATCGCCGCGTCAAAGTCGCTGTCGAACTCGCTCCCCGGAAAGACCCGGTCGGCATTCCCGGTTCCGTCGAACTTAAACTGGTTCACCCCGTAGCGATCGATCATTGCGAAGCAGGTTTTCTTAAAGGCCGCATAGTAGCGCGGTCCGGATAGCGCGTAGCCGTCGTTGATGATCTCGTAGCCGTGGTTACGGCCATACGCAATGCGCTGCACCTTCTCGTCCCCGTACCCGCCCCACGGCGACAGCCATACTCCGATGCCCGCATTGTATTTCTGCGCTTCCGCCGCTACCCGCGTAAGGGCATTCGGAAAGCCGCTGTTAAAGCCCCACAGAGAGCCCGGATTGTCCCAACCATCATCGAACAGGAACGAATCCAGCTCCACGTGCCGTTTCCGCACCAACTCCGTCCCGAAGGCATTCACCCGGTCGATCACGCCGGCCTCATCGTAGCGTTGGCCAGCTCCGAGATCGTACCAGGAGTTGTAATGCAGAAACTGCCGATAGGGCCGTGGACGTTCTGCTTCGATGTAGGCCAGGAAGGCTCGCCGCATCTGCCCAGCGGCCGCAACCCCCACCACCGACGAGTACTCCTCACTTTGTCCGGCCCGCAAGGGAAGCTGCTGGAAAAGCGACGCCACCACGTGGCCCTCTCTCACGCTGCTATCGGAGAGCGGATGCTCGAAGCCGAAGAACATCCGGGCGTCCACCACCGGCGACCCCTTCACCCTCCCCTCCACATGGGCTCCGGGGTCGTGGAAATCCAGCAGCCGGATCTCGCGGATCGGCAGATCCTGGCTCTCCGCGCGAATGGCCAGGGTCTGGCGAAAATAATGAGCGCGCGGCCGCATGACCAGACACCAGCGATAACTCCCGTCTGTCGCGCCGCCGCTGAAATCCGCGCATATGCGATCGCCGGAGACGTCCGCAGTCGCAGGCGTCGCGATCCTCATGGGCATCTGCGATGACCGCAGCGTCGTACCATCCTTCATCACCACAGTGAACGCCTCAGGCAACTCGACCGAGCGCGAGGCTATCTCGTCGGTCACCTCCAGGCCCCCAAATTTTCCCTGCGCAAGCTTCGCCGCCACCGTAATTCCCTGGCCGGTAAAGCGCGTCAACGGGTTTTCCTGCTGCGCAAATCCGATCAGCCCGCTCATCAGCATCCCCGCTACTATGGCCGTGAGGCGGAAGCCAATCTTCCTCGAGGAAAACCTGCGCAGCTCGCACCCCGATGCAAAGCTCTGCGTCTGCCGGAGCTGACAGAAACGACCATCCGATATTCTCATCGTTCTTCTCCCCGTAACCTGCCCATCCGCGGCCGCGCCGGAACCGCAGGGCCCAGCGGTCGCGAAACCTTGTTCGCAGAGCGGAACCTGGAATGGATCAGTGCCGCTCGCGCCGGGTGGCGGCAGCGGCACCGCCAGAGTGCGGCAGGGGCCGAGCAATGAGTTCGTAAAAGCCGCGCTGGCGAAGAAATCCTTCTCGCAGATCTTTGTCCCGAAAAGCCTCGGTTCCGCCAGGCCTCTGGGTGGAGAGCGCGCCGGCGATATTCCCCGCCGCCGCGCAGTTCGCCAGCGCCGCTCCATTCAGCCAGGCCGCCAGAAACCCCGCGTTAAAGCTGTCGCCCGCGCCGATCGTATCCACCGGCTCGACTGGCGCGGCCGCCACCGACAGCCGTTCTCGTCCGCGCTGCACCATGGCTCCCTGTCTGCCGCACTTCACCGCGATCAGCGGAATGGTTTCGGCCAGCGCATCCAGAGCCGCTTCGACGGTATCCCGCCGCGCAATGCGCCGTACCTCATCCTCGTTCGGCAGCAGCAGATCCACCAGGGGCAGAATCTCATCGAGCACGCCGCCCCACCGGTCCTCCGGGTCGTCATTCGTATCCAGCGAAATTGTCAGCTCGCGGCCTTTCAGCGTGCGCACCAGCTGCGGCAGCCCCGCAAGCAATCCCTTTTGCAGAAACAGCGAGGACAAATGGAAGTGGCGCGCCGACGCCAGATACTCCACATCCAGATCCGCGCAGGTCATCTCGAACATCACTCCTGGATAAGTGAGAATTCTCCGTGTGCGTCCGTGGTGCAGCAGAATGGTGACTCCGGTTTTCGTTCCCCCGCTCGCCTGCGTTGTGCGGGAAAGGTCCACTCCGCCCTCCGCCAGCCGGTCCAGCGCAATGCGGCCCAACGCATCATCGCCCACCCGCGTCGCAAAACCCACTCGCGTTCCCAGCAGCGAAAGGTTGTGCGCGAGAATCGCCGACGAGCTTCCGAGTGTCATGGCGAAGCCGCTCGCCAGAACTTCCCGCTCTACCGGAATCTCCTCGTTCAGCCCGTACAGGATTAGATCGAGGTTCACTTCCCCGGCAATCGTCACATCGAACAGGCTCATGACCCTCTCCGCGGTCGAGGTGAATCCAGCAACCGATGCGGCGTCGATTCATGGTGGCGCGATTCCGTATTATTACCATTTCTTATCGTTGGTACGCAATTCTTTCGTCCACCGTCCGGAGAGGCATTCCGGCAACGCCCTCGGCGGGCTGGGGGCCGCGGGCGATGCAGTCGTCGCTGACTAGGCAGAAAATCCCCACGGCGTCAGGAAATTCCAGAGGCAGGTTGTATCACATAATGAAATCTGTATTTGTCTATTTGCTATGCTGGTTCTGCGCTGCGCAGGACAGGCGCCCGCTTCCCCAGAATGCCGGGCGTATTCCGACGGTCCTGACGCGGCTCGTTCCTCGAACGAATATTCAGACCTGCGGAGCCGATGACTCCGCGGAAGGGGAATACCAGTGGAGAGCGATCCCGAGCGTTTCACGCGCCGTCATTTTCTTCAATGGACTTCGGCAGGTCTGGCGGCCGGTGGCTCCCGGTCTTTTCTGCCTTCAGCCTTTGCGCAGCAGAATTCGGTAGTTCCCGGCGAACGCCCTGCCCCTGCCCAGCCCATCGTCCTGACCAGCGCGCAGCTGGAGGTGACGCTGGACGGGGCCAGCGGTCTTCCCTACAGCTACCGCCTGCCTGCGAAAGATGCGCGGCTCCGCGGGGAGGATTTCGGCGAACCCATCAGCGTCACGCTTTGTCGCACGGAACCATGGAGCTTTCAGACTGCGCCCCTGGCGCCGGCAGACCATCATGCGACAAAGACCTCAGCGCTCTTCCACTTTCAGGCAACGTTCGGAGGAACGGCGGCAGTTCGCTTTGCGCTGCACTATGTTCTCGGCGGATCGACGCTGCGCGTGGAGATGACCGGTATCGAAGAAAAGGATCCGTTTCAGTTGATCGAGGTGGCTCTGCCGCGTTTGGTCACCGTGCGCGAATCGGACGAGGGCGCGTGGCTTGCGCACGGCGAGGAGGGAGGCAGCCATGCCATGCTTGCGGAGGCCCACGCCGGCAGTCTCCCGCCAAATCGCTTCTGGGGCAAGGTGCTGAGTACGCTGCCGGTGGTCATGGTCGGCACGGCGCAGGCGATGTGCATCCAGGAAACCGCCGCCTTTATGGATGGCACCGCGCTGGCGGTCGTCGGCGAAAGTGGCAGCCGGCGCGCTTCGCTGGGCACCATCAAAGTCCATCGCGTGAATGGCAGCGACTGCTATGACCTCAACCTGGAGAAGGGCGCTCCCCACAACTGCGGCAATCAGAGCACCCCGAACCTGCTGGTGGAGCAGCCTTCTTCCTGCCGGCTGGATTTTCAGGAGGTGAGGGGCGACCCTGCGAAGGCATGGATCGCGGCGGGCCGCTTCGTGCGGACACGCATGCCGGCCATTCCCACCCACTTCTATGACGACAAATATGTCTATGGCATCCATTGCGATGAGCCGCTTTTGCCCGGCCCTTCGGCCACCTTCGAGCAATGCCACGACATCGTGGCCCGGGTGGCCGCGCTGACCGACAACGCGCCCCAGATCGTGCATCTGTGGGGCTGGCAGTTTCGCGGCAAAGATACCGGGTATCCAGCGGTCAACGTGGTCGACTCGCGCATCGGCGGTTACGACGGAATGATGCGCCTGATGGAGCAGGGCCCGAGCCTGAGTGCCCACATCACCCTGGCCGACAACTACGACGACGCCTACCGCAGCAGTCCCGCATGGAACGAGGCCCTGATCGCGCGGCGCCCGGACGGGCAGCTGTGGCAAAGCCGTTCGTGGACGGGAGAAAAATCGTACATCCTCGGCCTCGCTAAATATATGGAAGGGCCGGGACCGGAGCGCGTGCGCTACACCTGCGAGCGCTACCATCTGCGGCAGACCACGCACGTTGACGTCCTGTCCTATTACTCCATCCGCAACGACTGGGATGCGGAGCATCCGGCGAGCGGGATTCGCAACTTATACGACGGGCGCTACAAGGTTCTCCATGGATTTGCAGCGCACGGAGTAGATGTTAGTTCGGAAGCGCTGCGTTACCCGATGATCGGGCACATCAGCTGCTACTGGTATCTCACCGGCCCGGCGCCGTGTCCTTTTGGCGGAAGCCCGATACCGCTGGCGCCCCTCATCTACGGCAACAGCGCCATCTGGGGGCTCTCCGGACCGGAGACGCGCGGTGACGACGCGAAGGTGCGCATCCTGCAGCGCTTCTACGGCGCCTGCCCGCACGGGACTGTTCGCGCCGACACGCCCGACTCCGTCTATCTCGATGCCTTTTATCTCGGTATGGTTCCGTTCTTCCTGCTGCGCGGGCGCAATCTCGAAGACTTCGAACGGAGCGGCGACCAGACCCGTATTCATCTCGAAGGCGACGCACTCATCGAGAGCAACCTGCTGGAAAAGACCCTTCGTATCGCCCTGCATGGCACCGATGTCCTGAGCGACGATGCTGTTTTCTGCCCGCTGGGCGAGGAGAAGATCGCCTGCTACTCGATTACGCCGCGAACCGTCACCGCAACCTTGCCCGCGGGCTGGAACCCGCAGGATGTAACGGCGGTGGCCCTGTATCCCGATCGGCGCGAAGAAATGAAAGTTGCGGTTACGGGCAGAACCGCGCAGGTCGATCTGCAGGCACGGCGCCCGGTGATGCTCTATGCGCATCGGGCTGCCGCCCGGCTGGGGTAAACGGGCGAGAATGCCAAAAAAAGCTGTGCCGCGGAATTTCCCCGCGGCACAGTTGGGAAGCATTCAGAAAAGGATCCTGGCCCCGAACTGCAGCTCGCGCGGGGTGCTCGAAAGCCCTGTCGCCAGTCCTGCCGAGCTGTTGCCAATGGTCGTTCCGGGGCTGCCCATGATCATGGCGTTGTAGAGGTTGAAGGACTCCGCGCGCAGTTCCAGAGTGAGGTCCTCATAGAGCGGCGTCTGCTTCACCAGCGAGAAGTCGAGGTCGTTGTAATAGGGGATGCGAAACGGCATCTTGCCCATGTTGCCGAACGATCCCGCGGGGATGGCGAAGGCTGTCGGGTTGTATTCGCAGAAGCCGGTGGGCCCGCGCTTGCCAATCGTGGTAGCGCCGCAGCTGCCCTGCAGCGGATTCCCCACCACATTCGGCCGCGAGTAACTCGTGACCGAGCCGTTGTCCCCGGAGATATTCGCGACGTCGCCGCCTACATTCAGGTTATAGGGCTGACCCGACCGCGCCTGGAACAGATAGTTAGCCGCCCAGCCGCCAATGAAGTACGACATGGGGCCCTTCTGCGCCCAGCGGTGCCCTTTCCCGAAGGGAAGCGAATACACCGTGCTCCAGGTGAAGTCGTTGCGCACATCATAGGACGAGATCCCGTACGCGTTGCGAGGCAGGAAGAAGCTCTGCACCACCGAACCGCCGCCGGTGCCGTTCTCTGCGTTGAACCAGCCGCTGCTGTTGTCCATGGACTTGGCCCAGGTGTACGAGGCAATGGTGTTCAGGGAATTGGAGAAGCGTTTCTGAAACTCCACTAATAACGCGTTATAGTTCCCGTACCCGGTGTCTTCCGAGTAGTGCCAGCCCGGCGCCATCCACGGCATCGCCTTGTACGTGTCGATCGTCGTGAGCGGTGTACCGTTCGGAGATGCCTGGTTGGCGGCATTGGCGTAACCGGTGAAATCCAGCCGCGTGCTCTTCGATCCGGCGTAGCCCAAGGTCACCAGCGTCGTGGGGGCCACCTGTTCCTGCACCTGCAGGTTGTATTCCACCGCCCGCTGATCCTTGAAGCCGGGTTCGCTCACATACCCGCCACCGGTCGTCAGCCACGGACTCGCGGCGACCACCGGATTGGGGAAATTGCCCTCGAGACTGGTGATGGCGGTCAGAGGATTGCCGGGGCCGCCTTCCCAGACGCCGGCCTGGGAGAAATTCACCTGCTGGCTCGAGATGCCTGTCGTCCACGGCCACGTCGGACCTTCAATGTTGTTTTGAACCCACTGGCTGCGGCCGGTGATGGTGTCATAGAAGATGCCGGCGCCGCCATTCACGACGGTGTTCTTCCTCACCTGCCAGGCGAATCCCAGACGCGGTCCGATGTTGTCCTTGATCGGCGGCCCTACCTGCTCCGCACCGTCGGCGAAAACGATGTTGCTGCTCTCCGGCACGCCGGCAATCCCCCCCGGAATGCAGGGATCCACAAAGGTGGTGCCGCACGCCGCAACCGAGTGCTGGACGATGTACTTCTGATGGAAAATGTCGAGCCCATTGGCCAGGCGGTTATCGAGCATGTGAATCGCCGGCAGGTAATCGTAGCGAACACCGTAGTTCACCGTCAGGTTGGGCTTGACTCGCCAGGAGTCCTGCAGATAACCCGACCACAGGGTCATGCTGAAGTAATCCTCGGAGTAGTCCGGCTGCTGGGCGGTGAAGGTGGCGGGGAATCCCAGCAGCGCCGACGCGAGCGAGTTACCCGTCTTCGACGCGTTGACATTGCTGGTAGTGGAGTCGCTGAAGGTGAACTGCTGATACAAATTGCGCTGCAGGCGGTTCTGGTACAGAAAATCCACGCCGCCCTTGATGGTGTGTGCCCCTTTGATCCAGGTCAGGCTGCCGCCGGCGTTGATCACCGGATTGCCGCGATAGAGCGTTCCTTCGTTACCGGCGTTGCCGGTGCTGTAAGGGCTGCCCAGATTGATGTACATGCCGCCGTACTGGCTCAGGTTGTTGAAGCCTGCCGAGGTGCCCGCGGCGAAGCCGTTCGGCGCTTCCGCCTGGCTGAATGAGTACGGCTTGAGCATCGCCCCGCCCACCACATCCAGGATCAGGCTGGGCGAAACGACGTGTGTGTAGCCGCCGCCGAAGTTATAGGCGTGGTAATTCGACACGTTGGCGTCCACCGTGCCGCCCACCGGCGACGTGTCGTACACCCACATCTGGCTGATGCGGCCGAACCCGAAATTCTTGTCGCTCTTGTGAACATCCACTCGCGTTTGGTAGCTGTTGTAGTTGTCGATGTGAGCGCGATTTTCGATGTAGTTATAGCCCGATGTCTCGGTGCCGAGGGAATTCGGCGTCTCGTAGTACGCCTGCATGTACTTCACCATCGTCGGGTTGAGCAGCGTCGCCGGCATTTTGAGACAGGGCGTTCCCCCGGTCTGCGTACCGTCGCTGTTCGGAGTAACCGGATTGCCGCTGGCATCGCAGGTGAACGGCAGGACGGTACATTTGCCGCCCGTGCAGGTGGTCGAATAGGGGTTGTAGATCGAGTGCTGATAGTACGAAGACGCCACGCTGGAGAAATCGCCTCCCACTTCCTGAGTCGTCGGAAGCAACTCCTGCGCCAGCGCCGGACTGCTGTAGCGCCAGCCCTGGTAGGCTCCGTAGAAGAACATCCTGTTTTTCAGGATCGGTCCCCCCAGCGCTCCGCCAAATTCATTCTGCGTATAGTGTCCCGGCGGCGCCGGCGTAGTGGTTGGCGTTCCTGCTGCGCACCGCCCCACTGAACAGAAATCGCTGAACGTATTCCGGGCGTCGAAGATATTGTTCCGGTCGAACTCCCACACGGATCCGTGGAACGAATTCGTTCCCGACCTGGACAGCATGTTCACCACGCCGCCCGTGACCACTCCGTACTGAGCGTCGTCCACGTGGGACGAGACCCGGAACTCCTGCATGGCGTCGATAATGGGCAGAAATCCATAGATCGCCCCGCGCAGGTCGGTGTTCACAATCCCATCCATCAGGTAATACGTTTCGCGATTTTGCTGTCCAAAGAACGACGGCTTGTAGAAGTTGGTGCCGGGGATCGCGGTAATGCCGGCATCCGTCGTGCTGATCCCGGATCCCTGCGCGGTGGAAACCGGATTGACCCCGGGGGAAAGGATCAACAGCGAGGTGAAATTCAGACCGTTCAGCGGCAACTGCTGGATTTCCTTCGTCTCGATCACGCTGCCCAGTTCGGAGGACGACTTCTCCAGCATCACGTCCTCCGACGCCGCGTTGACGTGAACTGTCTCAGCGGCTTCGCCCACAGTCAGCGACTCGTTTTCCGTCAGGATCTGTCCGACGACAAGAGGAAACTCCGGCAGGGAGGTCGTTTTGAAGCCCTGCATGGCGACCATCATCGTGTACTGGCCGGGGGTTACATCCACGAAGGCGAAATAGCCCGTGCCGTTCGTGGTTCCGCTCTCCGATACACCAGTTTCAACATTGGTGAGCCGCACCGCCGCACCCGGCAGCAGCTTTCCCGCCGAATCCGTAATTGTGCCTCGTACCTCGCCCGTTGACTGCTGGGCCATCGCCGGCAAAGCGAGCACCGCCGTAATACTCAGCAGCAACAGCGCCTGGGCAAACGCTTTCATGCGCATCACTCCTCCTGAATTTTGGGACCTGCATTCTTTTCTGATCGCCCTGGGGGGCGGCTCGTGCAGCCTTTGAAAGAAGGCCGCGAAGCCGAGCATGTGGCACTCTAGGAAATCCAGACGACGTTTGTCAACGCGAAATCAAAACACGCATCTCACATGGTGAAACGACGCATGATTTTTGGGAGGGGACGTGAGACGGCCGCAGATCACGGCCGGTCCGGTTCCTGCGGGCGCAGGAACCGGCGTGGAGATGGCAGGTTATTGGGAGAGTGAGCTGGCGGCGGTTCCGGTGTATCCCAGCAACGCCGAGATGCGGCTGGCGGACCGTTTCACCGCCTGCGCAATCTCGCCGACGCGCGCCCGCGGCATACGGATGATCGGTCCGGAGACGCTGACGCCGGCGGCTACATAGCCCGCGCAATCGAGCACGGGCGCGGCGATGCAGCGTGCCCCCTCCACCACTTCTTCGTTGTCGAGGGCATAGCCGCGGCTCTGGATGCGGCCTAACTCGGTGACCAGGTCCGCCGGGCGGCTGATGGTTCGGGGTGTCATCTTTTCGAACTTGGTCGCGGCCAGAAGCTCATCCCGGGCATCGGCCGGCTGCCACGCGAGGATTGCCTTGCCCAGAGCCGTGCAGTGCAGGGGGCGCCGCATTCCGGCTTTCGACACCAGTCGAAAGCTGTGCGGGCTCTCCAGCACGGTCAGGTAAAGCACTTCCTTGCCGTCGAGAATGCCCAGGTTCACGGTTTCTCCGGTTTGCCGCCACAGCTCCTCCAGAATCGGCTGACTCACCTTGCAGATCGTGCCCTGATAGGTGCTGCCCGAGCCGAGGTGCACGAGCCGAGGGCCCAGCAGATAAGCGCCGGCCCCGTCACGGACTACGTACCCAGCTCCTTCAAGATGAGCAAGAAACCGCCACGCGGTGCTCTTGTTCAGCTTGGTGAGCTCGGCAATCGAACGCAGCTGCAGCCCTCCCGGGGTGCGATCGAGAAGGTCGAAGATGGAGAGCACCTTGGTGAGAACTCCCACCGGCGCGGCGCTCGATTTGCGCAATTTCATAGCGGCAATTCCAATCGGCTGACAGCGTTCCTCAACAATAAAGCTTTGCTCGCTTCCTTGAAAGCGGATGTGCGCTTCTCCGCAAATCATCCAACCCAGGCAAGCCTTGATTCGGTCTTGCTATAATTCGCCTGCTTTGCATAACTCGATATACGAATACCACATTTTGAAATGAACCCTCTTTCTCACCACTCCGGCGACCCTCCCCCGGATGCTGATGTCGCCCTGCAGGGCGGCGCGTATCCGCGAGTCAATTCCCTGCCCTCTGTGCACCGCAATGGGACGCTTCTGCTGGGCAAAACCGCGATCGTCACGGGCGCGGCCAGCGGCATTGGACAGGCCATCGCCCTGCGTCTGGCAGCTCAGGGAGCGACCGTCTGCCCCCTCGATGTTCATGCTGAGCGACTCGAGGCGACCGCCGCGCAGATCGCAGCCGGGGAGAATCCGGGACTCCCTCTGGTCTGCGATGTAAGGGATGCGGTAGCCGTTCGATGCGCCGTCGAGAAAGTTACCGCGCAGCGATCCATCGACATCCTCATCAACAGCGCGGGCATTCCCAGCATCGGGCGGCTGGACAGCACCTCCGCGGAGGAATTCGATCGCACGTTTGCGGTCAATGTGAAGGGTGTCTTCCACTGCATGCAGGCGGTCATCGAGCCGATGAGACGCAACGGAGGTGGGGTGATTCTGAATCTGGCCTCCATTGCGGCAACCGCCGGCCTCTCCGATCGCTTTGCCTACTCCATGAGTAAAGGCGCAGTTCTGTCGATGACGTACTCGGTGGCCCGCGATTACCTGCACGACGGCATTCGCTGCAACGCCATTTCCCCGGCGCGGATCCACACGCCTTTTGTCGATGCCTTCCTGCGCCAGCACTACCCTGGCCAGGAAAAGGCGATGTTCGCCAGGCTCGAGCAGGCCCAGCCCATCGGACGCATGGGTCTGCCGGAAGAAGTGGCAGCCCTGGCGGCGTTTCTCTGTTCGGATGAGGCTTCCTTTATTACCGGCGCGGATCTTCCATGTGACGGTGGATTTTTCACTTTGCGCGGTTAGCCCGCGCAGCAGCTCTGAAATCGACCCCAGGCAGGTCACACGCCATGCGCTCACGCTTCTCCGGATGTCTGTTGGCGGAGTGGTTTTGCACGACCACCGCGATCGGCGAGATCTATGTCTTTCCGCATGGCAACAATGCCCAGCCAGGCACGATCGCCCATCCGGTCCTCACGCTACCACCAGCCGCATCGGTCCGTGGCGCGAGATCGATGGCGCCAGGAATCTGTGGGAGGCCTCGGTTCCCGCCGATGTTTCCAATTCACGGCAGCTCTACATCAATGGTGTTCGCGCTCTCCGCACGCGCAGCCGCCACAGATAAGGAGTGAATCAATGAGAGACAAGACGAACAAACTTGGCGATGCGGCTCCGCTTCTGAGCCGCCGGCAAACCTTTTCGACGCTCGCCGGCCTGCTGGGAGCAGGGCTCGTCGGCGCGCGGCCGGTGTCCGCCGAGGAAAGCCCTTCCGCCGATCTGAGCAATGGTGCCCGCGTCTATAACGTGCGAGCGTATGGAGCCAAGGGGGATGGGACCACGCTCGACACGGCCGCCCTGCAGCGGGCGATCGATGCCTGCAGCGCCGACGGCGGAGGAACGGTGCTGATCCCTGCCGGCGTCTTTCTTACCGGAACGGTCGAAATCAAAAGCAACGTGACTCTGCACATCTCCGCCGCAGGCAAAATTATGGGCAGCGTTCACGCCCAGGACTACCACGCCGCCGAGGCGATTCCCCTGCACGGCGACTCGACCCTGGAGGACGGCAACTGGGCGCTCTTCTATGGCGTGCATGCCGACAACGTCACCATCGAAGGTCCCGGAACGATCGATGGTCAGGGCATCCAGTTTCACTCGCCGGAACGCGGGGT
This sequence comes from Acidobacteriaceae bacterium, assembly GCA_036267095.1. GTDB lineage: Bacteria > Acidobacteriota > Terriglobia > Terriglobales > Acidobacteriaceae > Palsa-343. The sequence goes on along the minus strand of DATAWS010000043.1, from coordinate 88,580 downwards.
ACCCCCGCCGAGCGGTCTGGGAGGAAGCCGGCGGCCGTACCACCTGCTCTTTTATCAATGTGAAAACCTGCACGTGGGCAACATCAACCTGCTCGACAGCGCGTATCACAGCGTGCGGGTCATCGAGTCCCATCGCGTCCACATGGATGGCATCTACATCTATAACCGGGTCAACGGCAACAACGATGGCTTTCATTTCATCAGCTGCGAATACATCATGGTGAGCAACTGCACCGTTCTGTCGCAGGACGACGCCTGCGCCCTCTTCGGCAGTTGCCGTTTCGTCACCATCACAAATTCATCCTTCAGCACGCGGTGGTCGTGCTTCCGCTTTGGCGGAGGTGTTGCCCAGGACGTCGCCGTATCGAACTGCGTTCTCCACCAGGTTTTCGGCTGCCCCATCAAGTTTCACGGCGTCCCCGGCTCACGCTTCGAGAACATGTCGTTCTCGAACCTGCTGCTGGATGAGGTGACCGGGCCCATCTGCATCAGCATCGGACCGCGAGAACCGCGCCGTCCGGGCAGCGGCCCATCACCAGCCGATGCGGTTCCGGCGGAGCCGGGCGAGCCGGCGGTGGCGCGGAACATCTCCTTCAGCAATATCCGCGGAACCGTAACCACGAACCCTCCGCAACTGCCCGGCTATCCCTTCCAGAGTGGGTACCGGCCTGGCGAGCTGCATTCCTGCATCACCCTGAACTGCGTGGGCGATGCGGTGCTCGAGAAAGTATCGTTCGACAACATTCATCTGACCTTCGGCGGCGGAGGCACCGCAGAGGATGCTGCCCGCCGGGATCTTCCGCAGATCGCGGGCGAGTACTTCATGCTGGGGCCTATGCCCGCGTACGGATTCTATGCGCGCAACGCACGCGCTCTCACTCTCAGCAATATGCGCTTCGATGTGGCGACCCCCGACCTCAGGCCCGCTCTCATCTTCGATCACGTCGCGGACGCGTCCATCAACGGTCTGACCGTTGAAGCCAACCCCGATGCCGCATCGGCGCTGCGCTTCATTGACGTGCAGCAGGTGCTTGTCACCGCTCCGCGCGTGCTGAAAGCCGCAAAGGCGTTTCTGCATCTGGAAGGCGCTGATAATCAGGGGATTCTCATCGATGGGGGTGACCTCTCGCAAGCCAAAGAGCCGCTGGCTACGGCTGACGGCGCCGAGAAGTCCGCTGTCCGTTTTAGAAGCGAGTAGCAACCGACACATGGTGTCCCATGGGGCGTTTTGGCGCCCAGGGGTCCTCCAATCAAGGGAGCGTAAAACTCTCCGGGGTACCGGTCGCGCGACCCGGCTCTTCCCTGCATCGGACTTGCTGGTAAGGAGCCGCTATGCCAGCCCGCCCCACCTGGTCCGGATCAATTCAGATTTCCCTCGTCTCCATCGAAGTTCGCATCTATCCCGCCAGCAACCCGCCTCGCCAGGTTGAGTTCCACATGATCGACCGCCGTAACCACCAGCGCGTCCATCACCGCAATGTGGACGAGAGCGGCGAGGTGGAAAAGGCCGATCTCGTCAAAGGATTCGAGTATGCGCGCAACAAATATATTGAGATCGATCCGGACGAGCTGAAGTCGCTGCGCCTGCCCACCGCCGATACCCTGCAAATTCGCCAGTTCGCGAAAGAGGAAGAGATCCGGCCTCTGCTCTACGATCGGCCCTACTTTGTCGCTCCCCGGAACAATGCCCAGGCCAAAGCCCTCGCCATCATGCGCAGGGCGCTCGACGAAACCGATACTTACGGCATCGGCGAGGTCGCTTTCAGCGGTCGCGAACATCTGGTCGCCATCGGCGCGTCTCCCGATTCGAAACAGAAGGGGCTGATGCTGTACGTGCTGCGGTACGCCGAGGAACTTCGCGATGCGAAAGCTGTGGTGGGCAGCATCAGCGAGCCGTTGGTAACCGGCCGGGAGCTGGCCCTGGCAAAGCAGCTGATTCAGGGCAGCACCTCCAGGTTCGACCTCGGCGCCTACAAAGACGACTACGAGGCCGAGGTCGTGAAGCTCGTCAAGGCGAAGCGCAAAGGCAAGCCGCTGCCCGAGGCTGAACCCGAGCGTCCCCGCACAAAGGTCGTCAACATCATGGACGCGCTTCGCAAAAGCCTCGCCGAGCAGTCTTCAAAAGGAAAGAAGCCGGCCTCACGGAGGAAGGCGGCCTGAGCTGAACTGAGCCTCGCAACTGAAAGCGCAAAGGAAATCGCTGAGGTCGACCGTGACGGGTGAACTCAGTCCTGCGCTCGGAGCCGAAGGCGGCCCTGAAAATGGGCGGCGAACGGGTGGCACGCGTGGCCCTCCCGGCTACAATGAAGCCATGGCCAGCGCGCCCGAGCTTGTGCAGATCGACCTTGCGCCCCGCCGCTCGCTCCCCAAACCAGAGTGGTTGCGCGCTCGCGCGCCGGTGGGCGAGAACTACCACGACCTCAAGAAGCTGGCCCGCTCGCTCAATCTGCACACCGTCTGCGAGTCCGCGCAGTGCCCCAACATCGGCGAGTGCTGGCACCATCGCACCGCGACCTTCATGATGCTGGGCAACACCTGCACGCGCCGCTGCGGATTCTGCGCGGTCCCCAAGGGGCGCCCCGACCCAATTGATTTTGACGAGCCTCGCCGCGTGGCCGAAGCCGTCGCCCAGCTTGGGCTGAAGTTCGCGGTTATCACCAGCGTCAATCGCGACGACGACATCCTCGGTGGCGCGCGCGCCTTCGTCGAGGTCCTCTCAGAAATTCGTCGCCAGGCTCCGGGCTGCCAGGTCGAAGTACTCATCCCCGACTTTCAGGGAGACGAGCGGGCCATCCGCATGGTGGTCGAAGCGCGCCCCGAGATCCTGAACCACAACACCGAGTCGGTGCCGCGCCTCTACCGCGTCGTCCGTTCGGGAGCCCGCTACGAGCGCACGCTGCGGCTGCTGGGATACGCAAAGGAAATTGATCCAAAGACCGTCACGAAATCGGGCGTCATGGTCGGCCTCGGCGAAGAGATGGATGAGTTGCTGGCCGTTTACCGCGATCTCGCCTCGGTTGGCGTCGACGTGCTGACCATCGGCCAGTACCTGCGCCCCTCGAAGGATCACCTGCCCATCCTGCGCTACTACACGCCCGACGAGTTTGCGTTCATGAAGCGCGAAGCGCTGGCCATGGGCTTCCGCCACGTCGAATCCGGCCCGCTGGTCCGCTCAAGCTATCACGCGCATGAACAGGCAGATTCGCGGGCGGCCGCCGCCGCTCCCGTCATGTAGCCCGCGCTATCCCTGGCTCATGAACCCCAGATACGGACTGGACCCGAAGTTGGCGAAGTTCGGGAACACCTGCTTGATTTGCCCGTCGCTCAGCCCGAACCAGCGCGCCAGGGTGCCCGCGTACTGATCCACCGAGGTGGTCGGGATCAGACGTCCGGCGCCCAGGTCGTTCGCCTGGTTCACGCCGATCACCGGGTACTGGCCGTACATATCGTGGCCCTGCACGGCGCCGCCCACCACGAAATGATGGCTACCCCAGCCGTGATCGGTGCCGTCGCTGTTGCTGGTCAGGGTTCTGCCGAAGTCGGAAGCCGTGAAGGTCGTCACCTGGCTTCCCAGCCCGGCGTCCGTCATCACGCCATCGAAGTACTCCAGCGCCTCGCCCAGCTGCGTCAGCAACGTGGCATGCGTGGTGGCCTGGGCGTCGTGGGTATCGAAGCTGCCCAGCTGAACGTAGAAGATCTGCCGGTTCACACCGAGGCTCGCTCGGCCCCCGATGATCCGCGCGATCGTTTGCAGCGAGGCCGCCAGGGGATTGTCAGTCAGCATGTTCGTCTTCGGATCGAGATACTGCGGCGGATTGGCCACGCCCCCAGCCCCCGCCGGCAGCATCGCGGAAGCCAGCGTTGCCTGTGCCTGAATGGACCGGTTGACCACCACCGCGTACTCTTTCGCGAACAGGTTCGTCTCTTCGCCCGACAGAATCTGTGCCAGCGCGCTGGAGCCGGCCTGCTGCCCGAAGAGCGGCTGCGCGAGTCCCGATATGGGGATGGGCCCGGCGGGTGTCACGTTGAGCTGGAACGATGACTGCCCCGCCAGGAAGAGCGCTATGCCAGCGGTCGAGATGCAGGTGAACATCGAGTTCGAGTTCATACCCATGCTCTCGATCAGGTCCGCAAGCGAGCCGCCCCAGCCCACATGCTCCGCGCTGCCGCCGTTGGCTGCGATGGCCTGCCAGGCCGCGGTCTGGTCGAAGTGCGAGAACAGCGAGGCCGGCAGAGGCACGGAGCTGGCATTCACCTGGGTCTTGGTTGCCGGAACAATCAGGGTGCCGGTGTTGGCCACAATCGCCGCGCGGCCGGAGTTGAAGAGATTTTGTAATCCTGTCAGATACGGATTCAGCGCGAAGCTTCGCCCGCTTTGCGGGGTGTTCAGCGTAATGGGCAGCAAATCCTCCATGGGGTACGCCAGGCCCGGCGCGCCGGAGCGAGCCTGCGTGAAGGCCGCAAAGGAATCGGCATCGGTGGCGATCACCGTGCCATGGCCGTCGTTGCCGCCCTGCAGAAAGACGCAAACCAGAGCGCGGTAGTCCGTCGCCCCGGTGCTCTGCGCCATGGCGGCCATGGAATTCAGCCCCAGCATCATCGGGCTTGCGGCCAGCCCCGACATCGACGCCAGAGAGGCTGTCCTGAGAAACTGCCGCCGCGACCGATCGAATTTCGTCTCACACATCGGAATCTCTCCTAAAATTGTGCGCTAAAGGCCGGCGAGGCCATGGTGAGATAGACCGCGGTCTCAACCCTGGCGGCGAGCGCCGCGTTGATCGCGTTCTGGTCACCCGACGGAATGGAAATCCCATTTACGGCGCTGAGAATCTGGCTGCGCAGCGTGCCATCCATCTCTCCGGCCAACAGCAGCAGATTCAGCCGGTCCAGCAGCGCATCGGGCGTCGCTGCCAGATTCATCTCCGCCGCGTAGCTCGAGAAAATATCCGATCCCGAGTTCGCGCCGCTGCCGATCGCACCCTGCACATAGTTCAGATAGCCAACCACGGTGCTCACGTTGGTCATCTGCATTTCGGGAGCCACGAGCCCTGCCTGCGCAATGCTGGTGCCCGGCGGAACGTACCCGGGCGCGAACCAGTTGAAGACCGTCGGCGAGCGCATCGCCATCTGACCCAGGCCCCAGATGGGATCCTCCGGGCTGCCAATGCCCCACGACCCGGTCCGCGACTGCGCCGTAAACGCCCGCGCCCATTCCGTGTAGCGCAGCAGCGCCTCGCGTACCTTGCCGTATTGCGGATTGCTGAAATCTCCGGCCGAGTCGCGCGCTTCCGGATCGAGCAGGATTGCGGTGATCACCGCCTTCAGGTCGCCGCGCACGCCCAGTCCGTTGTCCTTGAAGACCGCCGCCACGCGGCTCACATAGGCGGGACTGGGATTGCTGGTCACCAGATGCTGGATGAGCTGTTTCGAGAAAAATGCCGGCAGATTCGGATGATTGAACAGCGTGTCGAGCGCAATCTTCAGATCGCCGTTCGGATCCGGAGAACCCGAGGTCGGGATCGTCACTCCGAGAAAATCCTTTTCCTCCGTCGAATGATGACCCGGGAAACTCTGCATGGGCAGCAGATCTTCGCCGAAGCCCGGGCCGACGTAGACGCAACAGTTCGACCAGGCGTTATCGCTCGCGTCCCCGGGGATGTTCCAGCTGAATCCGGTGAAGACTTTCGCCAGCCCCATCACATCGTTGTTGGAGTAGGTTGGGATCGGATTCCCCGAACCATCCAGTTTCTGCGAGCCATCGTCGTTCAGCTGGTATAAGCCGATGGTGAACAGCTGCATCACTTCGCGCGCGTAGTTCTCATCGGGATCGGTTGTTGCGTTGCCCTTGTCGTTGCCCTGCATCGACAGATACTGGCCCATCATCGGGTTCAGCGTGACGTCGTTCAGCAGGGTGCGGAAATTCCCGAAAACATCGTTGCCCAGCAGATCGTAGTACTGCGCCTCGCCACGCGGCTCGCCTTCCACCGTGGAGTTATTCGACGAGACGACGAGGATCTCGGACAGCGCATATTTCACGCGCTCCCGCAGCTGATCGCTGCCGGCCAGCGCCTGCTGCCAAAACGCATCCTGGAAGTCGATTTCGCCGGAACTGTTCTGTTCGAAGAGGGCGGCATTGCACTTCACATCGGTCGCAGCGCAGGCCGGATTGCTGATCATCAGAGCCTGCTCGACAAAAGGCTCCTGCGGAGCCGACGGCATCGCGAACTGTTCGTTGAGCCACGCCTGATAGCCGATCAGGGAAAGATGATGGATGTCCGCATCGGTTGCGCCAAAGGTCGCCTGCTCCAGGAAGCGCGAGGCGTCTTCCGGGCTCACCACCGGTACCGGGGGATCCCCCTGTACGGACGCCACCAGATCCGCCGATGCCGCCGGTCCGGGATCGGGATTGATCACCTGCAGGTCAAAATTCCCCGGCTCGGTCAGCGTCAGCGTGGCGGTTAGCTGTCCGCCGCTGTTGAACGTCGTCGGCATCGGCGCACCGTTCATCATCACCTGCGCACCGGAGATGAACTTCTGTCCCTGGACAACCACGGTCGCGGTGCCCGCGGTGAACGACACAGGATTCGCCGAGGTCAGAATCGGAATCGGGTTCAGCACGGCGATGTTCTGGGTGATGGAGACCGCCGTGTTGTCGACGCTGGTTATCGTCAGCTGCACCACGTTGTTCGGCGTCGGCACCACCGCCGGAGCGGTGTAGGTGATCGACCCATCCGGATTGGAAACCGCGGTGCCCACCTGCGCATTGCCGCCGGCCACGGCGTTCACCTGCAGAGAAACCCCGGAATTCGCTGTCCCGGTGATCTGGAGTCCGAGCTGCAGCGCATTGTTCACCCTCACATCGGTCCCGTCGTTCGGTTGCAGCGTCAGTACCACGTGTCCGGGCCCGATGGTAATGGGCACGTTAGGCGCAGCAGCCGACCCTGGGTCGGGATTGCTGACCGTCAGGGGATAGGTTCCCGGCGCGGGCCCCGAAATGGACGCCACCAGCTGGCCACCGGAGATATAGGTAGTCGGCAGCACGACGCCGTTCCAGAGAATCTGGGCTCCATAGACAAACTCAGAGCCGTTCACGGTTACGGTTGTGGGCGTGTCTTCGGCAAATCCCGAGGGGGTAACGCCGCTGATCACCGGAATCGGATTGAGGACGCTGATCGTGAGCGAGCCCGGCGCGTGACTGGGATAGCCGGGCGCCACGCTGGTCACCGTCACGGTGTTGGGGACGGGGACGACCGCGGGCGCGGTGTAGACACCCTGGCTGTTGATGGTTCCGACGTCGGCGCTGCCACCGGGAATCCCGTTCACCGCATACGTCAGCTCGACCCCGGTCACATTGCCCGGGGCGGTGATCTGCATTTGCTGATTGACGCGGATGGTGTTCGCGGATGCTGTCAGCGCGGTGAAGTTGCCGGCGGTTCCTGAGGTAACACCACAGCCGGTCGTAAGCAGGGTAGCTGCGAAACAAAGAGCCAGCGCGAAGGCAGCGGCGGTCACACGTGCAAATCGTGCGTGCACGGATCCTCCTGGGGGGGGTGCCAGTAGCGAGCCGAGGAGCTTTACAGGCTGAAGCAGTCCGCACAGCGTATCCCGCCCGTCCATCGGACTTCAATGGTTTTCCTGAGAAATGGCGGACGTCTTCCTGCCACTTAAGTGGAGTAGGCCGCCAACCGCTGGGGCGGTTAGGATTGAGGGTTTTGCCTGCCGGTTCGCCTGGCCGACGCTACTTTGGCAGATGCGCGAGGAAGAAATTCGCCATGATGTGATTGGCTTCGATGGCCTCAGGGAGCTGCGCCTGGTACCAGAAAGCATGCGGCAGGGCGTCGAACACGACCAGCCGCGCATCGACACCGGCACGAAGATAGGCGCGTTGCAGATTGGCAGTGCTGCTCAGCAGCATGTCGCGCTCGCTCGAGACAAAAAGCGTGGGAGGCATCCCGTGCAGGTCGGCATAGATCGGCGAGAGAACCGGATCGCGAGGGTTGGTCGAGCCGATGTAATACGGATCGTGGACGCCGCCATGGGGCGGAGCCAGAGATCCGGCAAGCCCGCGTTCGGTATACATCGCGTGCGAATCGCCCATGTCGGTGAAATCGGAAACGGTGCTGAAGATGCCAAGAGCGGCCGGCATGGGAAGCGAGAGCTGCTTTAGCCTCACGGCCGTTTCGGCGGTGATGGTAGCGCCCGCCGAGGTTCCGTAGATGATGATGTGGTCGGGCTTCCAGGTCTTCAGCAGTGCCTGGTAAACAGCGACCGCGTCGTCGACCGATGCCGGGAAAGGATGCTCGGGGGCGAGCCGGTAGAGCACAGCCACCACCCTGATTCCGGTGTAGCCGGCGATGGGGATCGACTCGGCGTAGGAGCCGGAATCGGCGTTGAAGCCGCCGCCATGCAAATTGATCAGGATCTTGTTACGGTTGGCAGCCGGCATATTCACCGGGGTAACCATGTGGACGGGCACTCCACCCACCGTCGTGTCCTCAATCGTGTTCGGGCAGAGCTGGCTCCACTCGGCGCGTGAGCGGATTCCCCACTCGACCATATGACGGCGCCGATCGGCGAGCGACTCGGGCGGGGCCGCGTCGGGAACCTGCGAACCGATGAACTTCTGCGCCTGCGGGCTCAGGTCCTGGGGCACCGGTACCACCCGCGTGATGTGGGCAGTTCCCTGGGCATCGATGTAGCTTGTGTCGCGGTCGGGGGCCTGGGCTGCGGAGGTGGGTTGCCGGGGCGGCTGCTGCGCGAGCACCAGGGGAGAAGCAAGGACAAGCGCGCAGGCGAGCGAGGGCATGATCGAAGGCATCACGGGTCTCCGGTTCCGAAATTGCTCGGCAATCCACGCGCGATCGAGTGCATGCCGTGGCCGAACCCGTCCACCATAGCAGACGGGCAGCGGACTCCGGGCCGCAGTCAGGCTCCGGTCACCTGCGGCGTACAATACCTGTTTTGAACTCGTTTTTCTGAAGGATCCCTATGGCACCATCGGTAATGGCAGGCATTCCCGCTCTCAAGGCCGACGCGGCGCAGCTGCGCACGCGCATGGATAAAGCGGTTTCCGATTTCCAGACCAACCTCGGCTCTATCCGCACGGGGCGCGCTTCCATCCACATGCTCGACCAGGTGAAGGTGGAGTACTACGGCACGCCTACGCCGCTGAACCAGGTCGCGCAGATCACCACGCCCGACGCGAACATGATCGTGATCCAGCCGTGGGACGTAAGCCTGATCGGCGAAGTCGAAAAATCTCTGCGCACGTCGGATCTGGGATTCAACCCCAACAATGACGGCAAGCTGGTGCGGGTTCCGGTGCCTCCCATGACGGAGGAGCGCCGGCGGGAAGTGGTGAAGCACCTGCATCGCGTGCTGGAAGATCATCGCACCGCGGTCCGCAACATTCGCCGCGACGGCAACGAGCTGATCAAAAAAGCTGCGAAAGACAAGAAGATCTCCGAGGACGAAGAGAAACGTTCTCTTGAAGAGATTCAGAAGCTGACCGACGAAGAAATCAGGAAGATGGAAGAGATGGCGAAAAAGAAGGAAGCCGAAGTGATGCAGGTGTGAGCAACGCTGCGATTCGCAAACGACGAAGGCCGCCTTTTCGGGCGGCCTTTCGCATTGCGTCGCGCGAGTCCGTTTGACTATGCTCCGCTCTGCACCCCGCCGTTGTTCTCGATCGAGGGCGCAACCCCGACCTGGAAGTAGGTGCCTGTCCCCAGCTTCACGTTTCCATCCTTGTTGCGGAAGGTCGCAGAATTTTGTCCCTGCGCCGACGCGATCATTGAAACATGGCTCAGCACGCCCGCTTCCTGATCGATTCTCTCCTTCGGGTTGATGTGGTTTGGGGCCGGACCCATAATTGAGTGTTCACCGTATGGTTCCGCCACGCCATCGCTGGATGGATAGGCGCCGACCAGCGTCACCTTTACGGGGACCGTTTTTCCGTCCTTCAGCTGCGCGCTGGTAAACAGCAGGCCCAGGCTCGAAGGGCCGCCGTTTTCCGATGGCCGGACGCTGGAAATTTTGCCCATCAGCTGCGTGCCTCGGGGAAGATCGATGCCGGAGCTGCTCCTGATCGTTCCCTGCAGTTTTGCCTCCACCTGCTGGCCGATGTGCGCATTCCGGGTGTTGATGGCGTGATCCAGCTGTGCGGTGCCGCCGGCCATTTCTGAAGACTGAGCAACCGCCACGCCAACGAAAAGAAAGGACGCGGCAGCCACGCCCAAAGACAAGTTCCTCAAAGTTGTTCCCACTCCCATATCCGACTCCTTATGCGAAAGAATTAGCATTTGGAATCTTCCGCCGAACGGATCGAATCGCGATCCCGCAGTCTGCTCCATCGTTGCGGAGAGCTACTCGGAATGATCCCCTCACTGGTTCGACGGATTGGCTGTGCGAAGGGTTATGCAGAAACCGCGCGGCGCAAGCATCGCCTGCGCGATTTGTAACTGGACGAAAGTGAAACAGGAGAAGGCTGGCAACCCACGGAGCGCAGGGATGCGATCAGGCCGGTAAACATCAACGTGCAAAAGGAAAGGGGCCATCCGAAACGAATGGCCCCGTCGATCATGAGGATGGGGATTCTCTGCGCTTACTCCGCTGTGCGGGTGAGGCCGCTGTTGCCGGCGCCCGCAATGCCAAGCTGCAGATAGGTTCCAGCCTGCAGCTTGAAATTGCCATCCTTACTGGTAAATGTACCGGAATCGCTGTTCTTCACCGCACTGGTCAGGGAAACGCGGTGCAGCGCACCCGCCTGCTGATCGAACGTGTCGTCGGCATTCACCAGCGCCGGAGCGGGAGCCATGGTCTGCGAGCCGTAAGTGGAATCTCCACCTTCGGATGAGGTGTAGGCGCCCACCAGCGTAGCCTTCACCTGGATTTCCTTGCCGTCCTTCAGTTTGGCGGAGGTGAACACCAGCGTGACGCTGGCCGGCCCGCTGTTCGCCGCGGTCTTCACCTCGGCGACCTTACCCAGCAACTGGGTGCCGCGGGGCAGTTTCACCCCATCGGGCGTTTTTACCGTGTCGTTGAGCTTCACAGACACCGCCTCTCCAACCTTGGCGGTTCTCGAATCGAGCGTCTGATCCAGCCGCGTGGTAACGCCGGCCAGCGACTGCGCGGAAGCAGCCCCTGCCGCGAGGAACGAGATGAGTGCCAGGCCGAAGGAAAGGTTCTTCAAAGACGAATAACGCATGAATGACTCCTTTTCGATTGCACGCTGCTCTCTTCAGCCGCCCGCGTACGAACGAGGTTCCGCGAGTGCGCCGTGCCCTAAGGGGAACGGCAGCCGCACGTTGCAGGCTCTGTGAAGCGGCGCAGGTGCGCCGGCGGATACGACGTGGTTCCGCCACATGGACCGCCTCAAACTGGGACACTTCACGAAGAAGGCCACAAGCGAGACGACCCTGGGTACCACCCTCTGTTGATTCGACGGAGCAGGACCCCTGCAAGATGCAGAAATTCCGCGAGGCCACTATGACGAAAGTGCCTGGTCCAACGATTGTTTACTTGATTTTCACATCACGTGCGCGACGCTCTCCAGTTCCCGCTGCATGCACTCGAAGGAGTGCGCGTTGGCTTCCAGCCGGAGCACCGCTTCCCGCACCATGACCGGGTCAGCGCCGTATCCGCGCCCGGAGAGAAAGTGAGTGACCAGCTCGGCGGCCTGCCAGGAATCCATGCCCGACTGAAGAAGTTCGGTGCGCAGACCTGCGAGCTCTGCTACCGCGAATTTCTCGATTCTGCTTTCGCTCGCCATGGTGATTCTCCTGACGGCCCGGTTTTGCCTCCCCGGAACCCGTTCTCTTCTCTTGCAACTTCACTTCCACTTCTGTTTTGGTTAGACACCAAATGCCCGAAATTGTGTTGCTGCATCGCGCTAACAAAAGCCTGCGGGTTTCAATTTCAAAAAGCGGACCGTTCACCTGCCCAACAAAACCGAGTATGTATGGCCGTAGACTAGGGAAAGTGATACACCCCCGGAAAAATCACGATTCCCAGGCAACCCCCGGTCCGGATCGCGGGGGACCATCGTGGTCGCTAATGCTCTTCATCATCTTCCTCGCCATGCTCCTGGCCACCGGGATCGCGTGGGCATTTACGCACCGATTTTTCCAGCATTCCTGAAAACCCATTCGGCGCGCGCGCATCGCCGCTTCGCCGTCCCTTTACAATCGCAGCGGGTCTGTCCCGTTTGGCGTCTCACAGACGGAACCGAGGGAGGCTGCAACAACCGTGTTGCGTATTGGACTCACCGGCGGCCTGGGCAGCGGGAAGTCGACCGTTGCCGCGTTGCTGCGCGACCACGGTCTCACAGTCTTTGAAGCCGATGCCCTCGCCCGGGAAATAATGGAGCCTGGGCAGGCGGCCTATCGCGGGATCGTCGAAGAATTCGGACCCTCCGTCGTGCGCCCCGACGGGACCCTCAACCGGCCGCGGCTTGCGGGTCTGGCCTTCGGCGAAGGCCGCCTGGGCGATTTGAATCGCATCGTTCACCCGCCCGTGATCGCGGAGCAGGAGCGGCGCATGAACGCCCTCTTCGCTAACGACCCGCAGGCCATCGCGGTCGTCGAATCGGCTCTGATCTTCGAGGCCGAAGCCTGGGGCTCGGTTCCCCACTGGCGCGAGCGTTTCGATCGCATCGTGCTGGTGACAGCGCCCGACGAGCTCAAAATCCAGCGCTTCCTCGCCCGCATCCTGACTGCGGAGGCCACGCCCGAGCAGCGCGCGGCAGCCGAGCGCGATGCACGCGCGCGCCTCGCGGCTCAGCTTCCCGACTCGGTGAAGATCCCGCTCTCGCACGCCGTCATCGACAACTCCGGTTTCCCTGAGGCAACACGCCGTCAGGTCGACCGCCTTGTCGATGAATTGCGCGCCGTCGCTGCCGGACGCTCCGGATCATTACAATAGAAACCAACCGGAAGGCGCCCGCTCCTCCTGTGCAGGCTGCACCGCCCGGCCCGTATCAGCACACACCATGAACCTGCGCAGACTTCTCCTGGTTTTGATCCTTGTGGGCGGCCTCAGCTACTTCCTCACGCATCCGGGCTTCTTCACGGTGCGGGGGGGAAGCAACTCCCCGCTGACCCTGACCGAGGCGCACGCCGCCCCCGCCTACACGCCGGCAGAGCTGAATAACATTGGCGTTTATAAGCGCGTGGTTCCGTCGGTGGTCAACATCACGGCAGGCACAGTCACGCTCGACTTCTTCTACGGCTACGTGCCGCAGACCGATCAGGGATCCGGCTTCATCCTCGACAAGCAGGGCCACATCCTCACCAACTATCACGTCATCGCCGATAGTCAGAACATCCAGGTGCAGACCCATGACAAGCACCGCTATCGCGCCCAGGTGATCGGCCGCGACCGCCTGCACGATCTGGCCCTGCTGCAGATCGACGCTCCCAATCTCGTTCCAGCGGTGCTCGCGTCCTCGCGCGACCTGCAGGTCGGCCAGCAGGTCTACGCCATTGGCAATCCCTTTGGGCTTTCGGGAACCATGACCGAGGGAATCATCAGCGCGATCCGCTCGGTGCGTGGGCCGGAGCAGGCTCCGATCGAGAACGCCATCCAGACCGACGCCGCCATCAATCCCGGCAACTCCGGCGGGCCGCTGCTGAACTCGCAGGGCGAGGTCATCGGGATCAATTCAATGATTGCCCAGAACGGCGCCGAGCAGAACGCCGGCATCGGCTTCGCCATCCCCATCGACACGGCGAAAGCGGTACTCAACGATTTCCAGAAGTACGGGCACGCGCGGCGTCCCTCGCTGGGCATACGCACGCTGCCCATCGGGCCCGATCTGGCTTCGCAGATGGGTTTGCCGGCGCAATACGGCGTGCTGATTGAAAATGTGGTTCCCAATGGAGCCGCCGAGCACGCCGGCCTCCACGGCGGCAGCCAGGTCGCCTACCTCGGCAACCAGCAGATCTCGATTGGAGGCGACCTCATCGTCGCCATCGACGGGCAGGAAGTCACCAACTCGCAGGACATCGCGGAGATCATGGATCAGCACCAGCCTGGCGACGCCGTTACGGTAACGTTCTTCCGGGGGCGGCGAAAAATGACGGCGCGGGTCACGCTCGGCGAAGCTCCGGACCAAACCGCCTGAGTTCGGCAGGATTCTCGGATCGGGCGCTTACCGTCGCCCGGTTGCGCAATCGGCTCCCTGGTGGCTGGCGGTCCTACCTCAGCCGCTCGCGCACTTCGGGCCGCACCAGATAGAGGAAGAACACCAGGTTCAGTCCGGCCATTACGATCAGGCCCAGTTCGTGGGTCTTCGCCACAAACCAAATCTCGTACGTCGCGGTCAGCAGCACTGCCGCCAGGCTGAGCGCCCATCCCCATCGCCGCAGCCGCAGCAGTCCCTGGCCCGCCATGGCAAACGCGAGGAAAAACAGCAAAAACAACAGCGGCAAATGATGCCGCGTCACGCCGACGAGCACGAAGACGGACAGCAGAAACATCCACAGGCCGATCGCCGCGATGCCGGGCAGCAGCTTCGGTGCGTTTTCATCCCTCATAAAGTATGCAGATAGGCTAAAAGATCCTGGAGTTGCTGATCCGAAAGCTGGCTCGCGAATCCTGGCATCATGTTTCGGCCCTGCAGGATCACGGGAGTCACCCGCGCATCGTTGGCCGGCGCGCCGCTGGGCAGATACTTCTTCCGATACATGGCAAACAGGCTCGGCCCGTGCAGGTCCCCGGCCTGATTCGCATAGTGGCAGCCCGCGCAATATTGCTGATACACAGCGCTGCCCTGAGCCTCCTGGGGGGTCAGCTGGCTCAACGGCTTCGACGGCCCCAGTGGCGGCTTGCACCCGGCAAGAAGCATCGTGAATCCCACCAGCCCCGCGACAAGAATCCCTCCCACAACTGAACGTTTCCTCATCACCACCCTATTCATCTACACCGCAGCTATACCCTATCCCCTGGACGCTATACCCTGCTTCTACTCCCGTTCGGCGATGGCCGTCACAATGCGGTCCATTGCCTCGCGCGCAGCGTTCCCCGAAGGCTGGCGGTCGTTGCACAGAATCGAGAAGACGACCGTCTTTCCGCTGGCGACTGTCAGATATCCGCTCAGCGCGTTCACCTCAGCCAGCGTGCCCGTCTTGGCAAAAACGCGATCCCGCAGCGGTCCCGTAAAGCGATCCGCCAGGGTGCCGTCCACCCCGCCAACCGGCAGCGTCGACCGGTACAGCGCGCCCCATGGCTGATGCGCGGCGTAGATCAGCAGCGCCGTCGCTGCACGCGGTGTAATCAGGTCGGCGCTGGACATCCCCGAGCCGTCATAAAACAGAAAGTCTCCAGGATCGATGCCCGCGTCGGTCAGAAACTGGCGGACGACGCGCGCCCCCTGCACGATGGATCCATCCTGGCCTTCCAGGCGGCCCAACAGCCGCAGGTAGAGCTCGGCGTGCAGATTCTGGCTAACCTTGTTGGTCACGGTCAGGTCTTCGCCCAGCGTGGGCGACACATGCGTGGCCAGCACGCGCAAGCCCGTATCCGGCGGCTGAATTGTCGTCAGTGTCAGGGGGCGCAGCACCACTGTCTGGTCCAGCTCGTCGCGATAGTCCTCCGTATCCACCGGCAGCCGATGCCAGGCGCGCGCGGTTCCATTCACCGTCACACCGCGCGCCAGCAACATCTGCCGCAAAGCAATAGCCGCAAACTGGGCGGGATCTTCAATCGCCAGCGCGTCGTGCATGCCGGTGGGGCTGACCGCGCCAAACAGTCGGATGGTGAGGCTGCCCAGGGCGCGATCGATGCCCGAATGCGCCGGAACCCCCGGCGGCGCCAGCGTCAGATCGTTCTCCAGGGTGTAATAGGGCACATCGGGATTCCACGTCACCATGGTTGGCCGGGTTGCAGCGGCGGGCGGGTTCGTGGGCGGATTGTTGTCCGAACCGGCAAGCGGCGGCTGGGGATTCGCGCCCTCAACAGGCGTCGGCGTCACATTCAGGTACTGGACGTTGTCGTTGACCGTGAGCGCCGAAGCGGGTGCGCCGTACTCCCACTGGAGATCGTCCCACGCCCAGTTTGCGCCGTACTGCTCCCAGGGAAACCACGCGTCGTCGCCAATAACATCGCCGGTGATGCGGTGCACGCCCGCGGCGACGATCTGGTCCGCCATATTGGCGAGCGCCTGCAGCGGCGGATTGGGCCGCTCCGTCTTTCCATCCCAGGGATAACTCCGCCCGGACATCGTCGGATCGCCGGCGCCCAGCAGCCGCACATCGCCATTCAGGGTGCCGGCGACATCGATCGACCCGGAGGTGACGGCGACCGTCGTCCAGGTTGCGCTGGAGGGAATCAGCGCGAGAGTCGCTGCGGTCGTGAACAGCTTGGCATTCGAGGCGGGCTCGAAGGACTGCCCATCGTTCAGCGCGAAGAGCGGCTTGCCTTCGGGCGTCACGACAGAAATGCCCCAGTGGGCCCGCGCCACGTCAGGACTGGCGAGAATTTGCTGAATCGCGGCCGCCAGCGGGACCCGGGAACGAGCAGAGCGCGCCTTGCGACGCCGGGTTGCAGCGCTGGCTGGAGCCGTCGCCAACGTCAAAACCAGAACACCCGCGCAGACAAATTTTGCTGTCCGCTCCATCGCTGACCGTTTCATCCCTGACCGTTGTGCCCGCCGACCTGCTGACTCGCTGACCTGCTTCATCACTGGACGTTGTATCGCTGGAGTGTAGCATCGTTCTCGGCATGACTTTCGCCCAGCGGCCTCCATTCGACTGGCAACTGCGCACGCGCGAGCAGGCGCTGGGCGCGCGGACCGCCGTGATGGGTGTGCTCAACGTCACGCCTGACTCATTTTCCGACGGCGGCGATTTTCTCCACACGGAGGCGGCCGTTCAACAGGGAATCCGTCTGCTCGACGAGCGCGCCGATGTGCTCGACATTGGCGGCGAATCCACGCGCCCCGGCTCGCAGCCGCTCAGCCCGCAAAAGGAGCAGGATCGGATTCTGCCGGTGATCGCCGCGATTCTGCGCGAGCGGCCGCAGTCGATCCTCTCCGTGGATACGTATCACGCGGCGACGGCGCGCGCCGCCATCGCCGCCGGTGCGGAGATCGTGAACGACGTCTCCGGTCTCGCGTGGGATGCCGAACTGGCTGATGCGTGCGCCGAGCTGCGATGCGGCGTCATCCTGATGCACACCCGCGGACGGCCGGCGGAATGGCGGACGCTTCCGCGGCTTGCCGCGAACGAAGTGCTTCCCGTGGTGAAGGATGGTCTCGAACAGGCCCTCGCACGCGCGGTTGCCGCCGGTATCGACCGCCGGCGGATCGTGCTTGATCCCGGCTTCGGCTTCGGCAAGGTCCACGAGGAGAACTACCCGCTGCTCGCCCACCTGGAGGAGCTGCTCTCGCTTGGCCAGCCGCTGCTGGCGGGGCTCTCGCGCAAATCTTTCTTAGGACACGCCATCGCGGCCCGCACCGGGGTGGCCGCCGTTCCCACTGAACAGCGCGGGAACGCTACCGTTGCGGCGACCACGGCGGCGATCCTGGCCGGAGCCAGCCTGGTCCGCGTTCATGAAGTCCGCCCCGGCGTGGAAGCAGCGGCAATCGCGGATGCAATCCTGAGGCAGGATCAGCGAGCGAAGGGCCCCGACGATTTCCGGGACGCCGCGTCTCCCGCGCCAGCAAGTGAAAGCCCGCTCTGATTCCTAATCCTTAAACTCTAATTCCTAAATTCTGTTCGTCTTACGCCACCACATCCAGGCTTCCCACGCGCTCATCCTCTTCTACTGCTTCTTCCGCCTCTGCGGCGCTCAGCTCCGCCTCGCTCTCCGGCACCTCTTCGGTGAACTTGCGCCGCCGCATCTTCTGGCGCGTCCACGACGGATCCGCGTCCTGTCCAACCCCACCCATCGGCGCTACGCGATCCACTTCCATGCCTGAACTCCGCCGCACACTCCTCCCTTCGGCGCAGAAATGGCGGGTCTTGAGGCGAGGGCGCGCAATCCGCGTACCAGTCGCCCGTCCTGTGCAAAGGTGGGGCAATTCCTGTCTCCACCCCGCGTATCCTTGTCCCAGCATGGGCCGCATCCGCGTTCTGTCCGACCAGGTCGCCAACCAGATCGCTGCCGGCGAGGTCGTCGACCGCCCCGCCTCCGTTGTGAAGGAGCTGCTGGAGAACGCCCTCGACGCCGGGGCCACGCGCATCCGCATCGAAATCGAAGCCGGCGGACGCCGCCTCATGCGCGTGGCCGACGACGGGTGCGGCATGTCCCGCGACGATGCTCTGCTCGCCTTCGAGCGCCACGCTACCTCGAAAATCCGTTCCTCCGACGACCTGCTTTCCATCGCCACGCTCGGCTTCCGTGGCGAGGCGCTGCCGTCCATCGCCTCGGTCGCGCGCCTGGAGCTGGTCACGCGACCCGAGGAAGACCCGACCGGCACGCGCCTCGAAATCGTGGGCGGCAAGATTCTCGCCGTCGAAGATGCGGGGGGACCCTCCGGCACCACCATCACGGTCCGCGACATCTTCTTCAACACGCCGGCGCGGCGCAAATTCCTGCGCGCGGAGAGCACCGAGCTGTCGCATGCAACCGCGCTGGTCACGCACTACGCGCTCGCCCATCCCGAGATCCACTTCGAGCTGCACTCGGCCACGCACGCGCTGCTCACCGCGCCGCCGGTGCGCGAAGGCTCGGAGCGCATCTATCAGATCTTCGGCCGCGACACTCTCGACCAGTTGCTGCCGCTGGCCGCCGAGCGCCGCTTCGATCATGCGGGCATCCCCGAACCGCCGCCCTGGCGCCGCGATGCCGACTACGCGCGGCCCGATCCCGGCTTCCTGCGCATCACCGGCTTTGTGTCGCGCCCCGAGCTGCAAAAGCTCAATCGCAATTCGATCTACGTCTTCGTCAACCAGCGCCTCATCCGCGACCGCCTGATCCTGCACGGCGTTACCGAGGCCTACCGCAACATCATTCCGCCCACATCCTTCCCGGTGGTGCTGCTCTTCCTCGAGATGCCGCCGCACGAGGTCGATGTGAACGTGCACCCGGCCAAGACCGAGGTGCGCTTCCGCCAGCAGTCTTTCGTCCACGACTTTGTACGCGAAAGCATCCGCCTCGCGCTGATGAAAGCGCGGCCGGCGGCCAGCTTTGTCGGCGCGCTCACCGCCAGCCCGCATGCTTCATCGTCGCTGGTTCCGGATATCGGCGAGGAGAGCGCCGGCATCCTGGCAGAGCCCGATTCCGAACCGCCTCCGCAAACCGGGGACGGCGATCCGTTCACTCTCGCGCCCCCCGAGCTCCGTCCGGAAGGCGTCCCGCTGCCGTTTGCCGCTGCAAACGTGATCCTGAGCTCGCGCGAGCGACCGCAGGATCCCGGCGACCTCTCCCTAGTCGCTTCAGCTCTGGACTCCGCGAAGCCTCTGGCGAAAACCAACGGCCACGCCTGCTCCGCCTCCGCATTTCCCGAGGGAGCCGCCGAGCCGCCGCCCACGCTGCACTCTCTCGCCTCGCTCAAGCCGCTGGGCCAGCTGCGCGAGTCGTTCATTCTCGCCACCAACGATGAGGGTCTCTGGATCATCGACCAGCACGTGGCCCACGAGCGCGTCCTCTTCGAGAAAATTCTGCGCGAGCGTCAAACCGAGCGCGTCGAGCGCCAGCGGCTGCTCATGCCCATGCTCATCGATCTGCTGCCGGCGCAGATGATCGTCTTCTCCACCCTGGCCGAAGAGCTGGAGCGCAATGGCTGCGAGGCCGAACCCTTCGGCCCGCACAGCATCGCCATCAAGGCAGCCCCTTCCGGGCTCAGCGGCCGGGAGCTGGAGCGCATGATCCACGAGGTGATCGAGCAGCCGGGGGCGGCCGCCCAGTCCGACAACCTCGAGACGGCGCGCACTCGGATCGCCGCGTCCATCGCCTGCCACGCGGCCATCAAAGTCAACATGCCGCTCGATCCGGCGCGTATGGAATGGCTCCTCGGGGAGCTGGCCCGGACCGACCATCCCACCAGCTGCCCGCACGGCCGCCCGATTGCTTTACGATATTCATGGAAGGATATTCAGCGGGCCTTCCAGCGCATTTAGCATTGTGCTCCTGAGCGGAGTTTGGCGAGCATCGGCTCCTCGAACGCAGGCCCTGCATTTCTCCCCCCTGAACCAACAGAAAGCATCGAAGCAGGCATATTGAACCAGCAACAGTTACAAATCGCGCGCGCCGCGCTGTGGCACCCGACCGCATCCGCGGAGAAATCTGCGCAAACGCCGGCCGGGCCGCTCCTCTACGACGCCGCCGCCCGCTGGCTCGAGGATATGGGCCTTTGCCTATTTCTCCCGCGCCCCGCGCAGCTTCCCGCCCCGGCGCCTTCGCTGGTCGAGGCCTGCCTCGGCGCAACGAGTTCCACGCCTGCGCCCGGCGCGATCGCCCAGGCCACGGAACTTGCCGCGCGCCTGGTTAGCGAAGACCGAGCGGTTGCGCTCAACCTGCTTGGCACCTATTCTGAGCAGCCCGACTTCCTCATCACCCCCGAAGTTCTGCCCTGGGTAGCCGCCATTCGCGGCGACCGCCAGTGGAAGGCCGCGCCGGGCGGCCGCACCCCGCCGCTGATCCTCCGCACCTGGGAAGTCCTCGACCGCGAAGGCGAATCCACTGCCGTCGCGCTGCGCGAGATCCTCGGCCGGGAGTTGACCGAAGCCGCAGTCCTCCGCGCGCTGGTGGCACTCTGGACCGGCCTGCGCGCCATTCCCATCGCCGTTCCCGGAGAGCCCACCCGCTGGACTCTGCTGAAACACCGCTTTCCTGCCCAGATGGCCACCGGGGCGAACACCGCGCAGAGCACCGCGTTGTCCGCGCTCCTCTCCATCTATCTCCGCTCCGCGGTTGCCGCCACCGCTGAGGAGGCGGAGGTCATTCTCTCGCCGCTCACCAGTCGCTCGCGCATCCGCGAGGTTCTGCACGGAATGATGGCGGCGCGTCAGTTCGCGACTATGTCAGTCGGCTCGCAGACGCTGCTCTTTGTGGAAGGCTCGCTGCCCGACATTGTGCTGCCGGAGCCCGCACCTGAGCCTATCGCGCCGGCCGCCGAGCGCCCCCGGCCGTGGCGCGAAGGGCGCCGTCCGCCGGGACCTCCCGCGCGCCAACAGGAGCGCCGCGGTCCGCAGAGGTTTGGACCAGCCGGCGGCCCGCGGCGGTTTACGCCCGCGAGAGAAGAGAAGCCGCGCCGGGAGATCCGTCCCGCCGCCGAAGGAGGCGCGCACAAGCCGAGCGAGCGCTCCGGCACAAGACCCTGGCAACGCCGCGAATCCGGCCCGGCGAAATCCGGCGCGAGACCTGCACGGCCCTGGCAACGCAGCGAAGGGCGGGGCAGCGAAGGGCGGGGCAGCGAAGGCCGGGGCAGCGAAGGCCGGGTCAACGAAGGCCCTGAAGGGCGCGGCCCCTCGACCGACCGCCGTCCCGCTGCCGGACGTGGCGCAGGCAGGCCGGGCGAGCGCTCCGGCGCAAAACCCTGGCAACGCCGCGAATCCGGCCCGGCGAAATCCGGCGCTCAGCCGCTGCGGCCCTGGCAACGACGGCGCGAAGGCCAGAGCGACGACCGCCGCGAGGCGCGCGGCCCCGCAAACGACCGTCGTCCTGCAAGCCCCGGCGAGGGGCGCCCCTGGCGCAAGCCGGCGGGCCAGCCCGGTCAGCCGTGGCAGAACCGTCCACCGCGCGAGACCGGTTTCAATCGCACCGGTGCGAAACGCCCCGGGCGTACGGGTCCTGATCGTACCGGTGCTGGTCGAACGGGTGCTGGCTTCGCGCGGGGTGATCGTGCAGGTTCCGGGTTTACGCCACCTGGAGGGGCTCCCGAAAATCGTCCCGGCCGGCCGGCACGCCCTTTCCGCCCCGGCGGCGAAAAGGGCCGTCCAGCGTTCGGGGGCGCCAGCGGTCCAGGCAGCCGCCCAGACCGCCGCAGCGACCGCCCTGGACCAGTCGGCGCTCGTCCGGCGCGGCCAGGCGCTCGTCCCCAACGGCCAGGCACTCGTCCGTCGCGGCCCGGCGCCAGGCCCCAACGGTCAGGCACTCGGCCCCCGCGGTCGGGACCGCCGTTCAAAAAATCCTTTAAAAACCCTTCTTCCAAATCAAAGTTTCCCCCGGGAAAGCAAAAACCGCGCAAGAATCGTAATCAGGAAGAGACGCCCGAATGATGCGCGGACCTATCATCGCCATCGACGGCCCTGCCGGCGCCGGTAAGAGCACGGTGGCGCGCCATCTGGCGCAGCATTATGGCCTGCTGAACCTCGAAACCGGGGCAATGTACCGTGCCTTTGCCCTGAAGGCCATCCTGGCGGACCTCGACTTCGAGGATTCCGCTGCCCTTGAGCGCCTGGCCCGGAGCACGGAGATCACGCTCGAGGCCGACCGCGCGGGCAACCGCGTCCTGCTCGACGGGGCCGACGTGACCGAGCGGATCCGCGACTCGGACGTCACCCAGGGCGCCTCCCGCATCAGCGTCCATCCCGCCATTCGGACCTGGATGGTGGATCTGCAGCGCGAGTTGGGACGCCAGGGCTCGGTCGTGATGGAAGGCCGCGACATCGGCACTGTCGTCTTCCCCGACGCCGACGTGAAAGTCTTTCTCGAGGCCTCGCCGGACGCGCGCAGCCAGCGCCGCTATGAGCAGCGGGGCAACAAGGACGGCCCTCGGGCCACCTATGAGCACAATCCTTTGCCCTCGGCGCAGCCTCGTCCCGTGTCGGTCTCCGAGCAGGCGGTGGTCACCCAGGAATTGCATGAGCGCGACGAGCGCGACCGCAATCGCGCCACCTCGCCCCTGCGCCCCGCCGATGACGCGATCGTGATCGACTCGACGAACCTCAGCCTCGACCAGGTGCTGGCCCGCATCGACGACCTCGTCATGCCACTCTTCACGAGCCGCGGCACCGCGGAAAAGGTCGGCTAGTCGGGCATCTCGGCTGCGCCGGGATGCGCTCAAGGGTCAACCTCCGATAGGCTGGTCCCATGGTCGCTCTCGCTCTCGACAACCGGGTTGCGCTCATCACCGGCGGATCGCGCGGCATTGGCGCCGCCACCGTTCGCCTCTTTCGCCAGGCGGGAGCCCGCGTCGCCTTCAGCTATCGCGCTGCCCGCAACACCGCCGAAGCACTGTCCACCGAACTCGGCGGACCTGATTCCTGCCTCGCCATCCCGCAGGCGCTGGCCACTCCCGACGACGGCCGCGCCCTCGTCCGCCGCACCGTCGAGGCCTTCGGCCGGCTCGACATCCTGGTCGTCAACCACGGCGTGTGGCCGCCCGACGACGTCCCCATCGCCGCCATGACAGACGAGCAGTGGCGCACCACGCTTTCCATTAACCTCGACAGCGTCTTCGGCCTTCTTCAGGCCGCCGTTGCGCAGATGCAGGAACAAAACTCAACCAAGAGCCCGCCCGAGGGCCAGTCGAGCCTGGTGCTCGTCAGTTCCACCGCGGGACAGCGGGGCGAGGCCTTCCATGCCGATTACGCAGCCAGCAAAGGTGCGATCATCAGTCTGACCAAGGGACTGGCGACCGAGCTGGCACCCCACGGCATCCGCGTGAACTGCGTTGCGCCGGGCTGGGTGGACACCGAAATGTCGGCACCGGCGATGGCCGATCCCGCCCTCCGCCACCGCGCGCTGTCCACCATCCCGCTCGGCCGGATCGCCAGTCCAACCGAAATCGCCGGGCCAATTCTCTTTTTATGCACGCCGCTTGCTGGCTTTATGACCGGAGAGATCGTCAATGTGAATGGAGGAGCTGTTCTCGTCGGCTAATGATGCGCACCTTTTCCATCCTGCTCGTTTCCTTCCTGCTTTTGGGGGTGAGCGCGCTGCCTGCGCCCGCCCAGTCTCCCGATGCGCCGCCGGTTTCCACGTTGGCGGCGACCGCAACCACGCCGGACTCCGGCTCCGCGAAAGCGCGCGCCGTCCTGGACGCCATGGTCAAGGCCCTCGGGGGCGACCGCTGGCTCGGCATTCGGAATACGTACACCTACGGCCGCATCGCGGCCTTCTACCAGGGCAAGCCCACCGGCGCCACGGTCTACTACTGGAGCTGGCACACGCCCGAGGCCGATCGCATCGACCTCAGCGAGAAAGCGCATGACACCCACAACTGGACCCAGGTCTTCGCCGGCAAGGGATGCTGGGAGTTCACCTTCCGCGGTCGCAATCCCATCCCCAAAGACGCGTGCGATGAGGCGATCCGCCGCCATGACCACTCCATCGAGAACGCAATCCGCGTCTGGCTGAAGGACCCGAACACCATTCTCATGTACGAAGGGCAATCGCTTTCGGAGCGCCATCTGGCCGAGCAGGTCACCCTGCTCAACGCAGAGAACGACTCCATCACCATCCAGGTGGACGCGCAGACCCACCTGCCCCTGGGCCGCAGCTACTCCTGGCGCGATCCGGTTTACAAGGATAAGAACGAAGAGCTGGAAGAGTACGACGACTATCACGTCGTCGACGGACTGCCGACGCCCTTCACCATCACCCGCTTTCACAATGGCGACATGACCCAGCAGCGCTTCGTCTTCAAAGCCAGCTACGACGTGGCCGTTCCGCCGGACGCCTTCGATCCCAATCAGCCGGCGCGGATGGATGTGAAGTAGCCTTCACTCTGCGCACAAAAGCCGCACCCCGAGGTGCGGCTTCTCCGCTGGCCCGTCAATTTTGGAAGGCTGCGGTTACTTGACCTGCGGCGTAACCGGTTCGGACTTCGCAGCGGCATTCTCCTGCTGCTTGGGGGCGTCGTTCGAGTCCGGCGAGCCCTTGATCCCTTCCTTGAATCCGCGGAAGGCTTCGCCCAGGCCTTTGCCGAGTCCAGGCAGCTTGCTGGGGCCAAAAATGAGCAGCGCGATGGCCAGGATCAGCAGCAGGTGTTCGGGTTTAAACAGGTTGTCAAACATGAGAATTCTCCGGGAGCCCCTCGCACCGGCCCAGCCGGCCGCTCCACCCCACCATTGTCGCACAACGCCTCTTTTGCCGATAAAGAAAGCGTTCGCCGCGCCGGCTGGCCGCTTGCTTGCGCAGGCGCGCGTGCCTGTACGATGGACCCTGCACAAGAACCCTGGAGAACCATGCCCGTCGAACGAGCCATATGCATTCACGGCCACTTCTACCAGCCTCCCCGGGAAAATCCCTGGCTGGAGACAGTGGAGGCCCAGGATTCGGCCGCTCCCTGGCATGACTGGAACGAGCGGATCACCGCCGAGTGCTACGCGCCCAACAGCGCCGCCCGCATCGTCGACCAGCAGAACCAGATCATCCGCATCCTGAATAACTATGCCCGGATGAGCTTCAACTTTGGGCCGACCCTGCTTTCCTGGCTCGAGCAGAACGCCGCGCGCGTGCATGACGCCATCGTGCACGCCGACCAGCGCAGCCAGACGCGCTTTTCCGGCCACGGATCGGCCATGGCCCAGGCGTACAACCACATGATCATGCCCCTCGCGGCCACCCGCGACCGCATCACCCAGATTCGCTGGGGCATCGCCGACTTTGAGCACCGCTTTCACCGCATGCCCGAAGGCATGTGGCTCCCGGAAACCGCGGTCGATTCGGAAACCCTCGACCTGCTCGCGCAGAACGGCATCCGCTTTGTCCTGCTGGCGCCGCACCAGTGCGCGCGCACTCGCCCGCTGGCCCCGGGGAAATCCACGAAAGACGGGAAGACCACCGCTTCCGCGTGGACCGAAATAACAAACGCATCGGTCGACACCACGCGGTCTTATATCGTTCGCCTGAAAGAAGGCCGCAGCCTGGCCGTCTTTTTCTACGATGGCGCTCGTTCGCGGGCCATCGCCTTCGAAGGCCTGCTGAACAGCGGCGAAGGATTCGCGCAGCGGCTGCTCAGCGGATTCAAGCCGGAGAGCGATGAGCGCCGCGCGCAGCTGGTTCACGTCGCCACCGACGGCGAAAGCTACGGCCATCACCACAAATATGGCGAGATGGCTCTGGCCTGGGTGCTGCATACCTTTCAGGACCAGAAAAACGGCGACGCCTCCTCGGTCCGCACGACCAACTACGGCGAGTTCCTCGAGAAGAATCCGCCCCGCTACGAAGCCGAGATCGTGGAAGACACTTCGTGGAGCTGCGCTCACGGCATCGAGCGCTGGCGCTCGGACTGCGGGTGCTCCAGCGGCCGGCCCGGCTGGAACCAGAAATGGCGGACGCCGCTGCGTCAGGCTCTCGACACGCTGCGCAACGCGGTTGCGCCGCTGGTGCGCGAGGCGGCGGGCAAACTCTTCCGCGATCCCGACACCGCCCGCAACGACTACATCCAGGTCGTGCTCGACCGCTCCCCTGCGTCGCGCGACGCCTTCCTGACCTCGCACGCCACCCATCCTCTCGATGGCGAAGAACGCACCCGCGCCCTGATGCTGATGGAGCTGGAGCGGCACGCCATGCTGATGTACACCAGCTGCGGCTGGTTCTTCGACGACATCTCCGGCATTGAGACGGTGCAGATCATCGCCTATGCCGGCCGCGTGCTCCAGCTGGCATCGGAGCTGTTCGGCATGCGCGCCGCCGGCCTCGAGAAAGCCTTCGTCGCAACCCTGGCCGGCGCCAAAAGCAATCTCCCCGAGCAGAAGGACGGGGCAGCGGTCTACAACCGCTATATCCAGTCCATGCAGGTGGGCCTCGAACAAGTCGCCGCCCACTACGCCATCAGCTCCATTTTCACCAGCTATCCCGACGAGGCCGATCTTTTCTCCTACTCCGTCCGGCGCCTCGCCTACGATACGGTTGTCTCGGGCCGCGTGCGTCTGGTCGTCGGCCAGGCGCGCATCGCCTCGAAAATCACCGAGGCGTACGAGACGGTGGAGTTCGCGGTGCTGCACTTCGGCGACCAGAACATCACCGCCGTGGTCAAACGCTGGGATCCGGCAAAGACCGCCGAACACCAGCAGTTTCTCGAAGAAGCGAAGGCTGCGGTGAATCTCGCCGACTTCCCCGAAGTCGTGCGCTGCTTCGACCGCCATTTCGGCGCGCAGACTTACTCGCTCCGCTCACTGTTCCGTGACGAGCAGAAGCGCATCCTCGACATCCTGCTCCAGGGCACGCTGGCCGACGTCGAATCCAGCCTCTCGGGTATTTACGAAAAGCAGGCCTCGCTGCTGCACTTCCTCAGTCAGAGCAAGCTGCCGCGTCCTGAGGCGCTCACCGTTGCGGCGACCTTTGCCATCAACGCCGGGCTGCGGCGCGCGCTCGAAAGCGAGCCCCTCGACGTGCTGCAGGCGCGCAGCTGGCTGGGCCTGGCGGCCTCCGATCAGATCACTCTCGACAAGCAGTTGCTGGGCTACATCGTCGATCAGAAGATGAAGCACGCGATGCTCCGTCTGCACGAGCAGCCCACCGATCTGGCTGCGGTCGAGGACGCTCTGCTGATCGCCAACACGCTGGCTGAGCTGCCCTTCGAGGTGAACCTGTGGCAGGCGCAGAACCTTTGGTACGACACCTTCCGCGCCTACCGCGACACGCCGCCCTCGGCCGAATGGTGCACGCGGATGGAAGACCTCGGCCGCCAAATGCACATCGCGGTCGATTCGATCGTCTCGGAAGAAACGAACGGCAACGGCAACCACCCCGACTCGGCGAAGGTGGCTGAAGAGAGCGCCAGGAAGACGGCGTGAACCCGGCTAAAGTCCGGTTCGCTGAGAAGCGGTTGGCGGAATCCATCTTCTCGAAAGAGACGAGCGGCAATCTCCCTGCCCGTGAACACCCCCTGTCCCCCCTCGGTGGGGCGGTGACGGCGGTCCGGCCGGATGTGCGGCAGGTGCGGCTGCATGTGAGGCAGATCCGACCGAGACTGCGACACTCCACCGTTGCGCGCGGTAAAGGAAAAACGCCGGCGTTCGTGGGATTCCCGTGTCCCAACCCCTGGGACATGGGGCACCCAGGCTTTGCTGGTAAAGACCGCCGGCGTTCGTGTAAATCCCATGTCCCTACCCCTGGGACATGGGGCACCCGGGCTTTGCTGGTAAAGGCTGCCGAATCGGCAGCCTTTCTTTTCTCACTCTCTATATTCAGAATACCAGGTTTGGAGTTCAGGACTGCCAACTTTTCCGGAGCTGGAGGCCTTTGGAATCAGCAACAACACGAAAGTAGGGATTGACAAAAAACAGAGCACGGAGCGCAGAAGACTTGATGTTTCGCAGATCTCGGCCGACCGCTTCTTCGCTGCTTCTGCTCAGCTTCGCCAGCGCAAGGTCACCGGCCCGTCCAGGGGGTGCCGCATCGGCTCGCCGGTGCGCTCCGCGTCGAAGCGGGCCTGCTTCAGTGCGAAGTACCACTTCGCGGGCTTGTCGGCGTCGTCGATCAGCATGAGCGGCGGCTCGTATCTGAGCCCTTCGGCCTGCTGGATCATGGTCACCTGATCCTGGCGCACAAACATGTTGCCGAAGAAGCGCAGCATGGCGGTCATGAAGGGCAGGTGGTAGAGCACGTTCCACGCGCCGGCTACGTCGATGCGGCAGGTGGTCGGCGTCACCGGCGTAACCGTGGTCAGGCTCGAGAACCATTTCGGCCCGCAGCGGATGGTCTCGTAGCGGCGGTTGGGGAGCACGAAGTCGATGGTGGTGGTGATGGGCTCGCCGTAGACGCCCAGCAGCTTGTAAGGCGCCGAGTTTTTCGAGGGCGCATGCGTGCCCATGCGGAACCCCTGGGGGATGGGCTCGAATTTCTTTTCCTTTTCGTGGATGCTGGCCTGCTTGCGCCACCACCACGACTGGTGGACGAAGGGGCCGTGAGCGGGATCCATGAGCCCGATGATGCCGTGATCGACGTTGCAGGGCAGATCGGCGGTGAGATGCGCGCTGCGGAACTGCGCGCTGAACTTGGGAACCTCGGGGATGGGCTGAAGCGCCGCATCTTCCGGGCTGACGCGTCCGCGGCCTGGCTCCGGCAGGTAGACCCAGGCATAGCCGTCGCGCTCTTCGCAGGGGTAGGCCATGCCGTGGAGGTTGCGGGGAAAGGGATCGTCCTTCGTGAGCGAAGGAATTTCCATGCACTGGCCGGTGACCGGCTCGAAGACCCAGCCGTGGTACTTGCAGGTGAGCGATTTGCCGTCGAACCAGCCGCAGGAAAGGGGAATGCCGCGATGCGGGCAGAGGTCGCGCATGGCGAAGAGCCGCCCATCGTCGCGCCGCCCGAGCACTATGGGGACGCCGAGCAACAGCGTGGTGACCATGCGCTTGCCCTGGAGGGTTTCGCTGCGGAGCGCGGGGTACCAGTCATTAAAAATGAGCGCCGCGGGCGGTCCGGTGGGGGGCGTCGCGGCGGGAGGATTGGGCATAGTGGGAACCTGAGAATCACTATAGCGCCGCGCGGTTGGGGAGCCTGTTCACGCCCAGATCGGCGTTCCTTCCTGGCGAAAATTCAGCGCCCGGCAGGGTCCTCTTTTGTGGCGGTCCCCAACTCCCTGAATCCATTGGCCTAACCCGCCTTGTGCGGAGCTAACTCTTCCTTTATCATAAAGATAAGTCCTCGGTAGCACCCCGTATTCTGGCCCTCCTGGTGTGACCCTCGACCCCACGAAACCTTATGGCAGACGATCAGAACCCCCAGCTTCCTCTTGACGGCAATTCGGGCGACGGCCCCACCGGCCCGGGCGCGGCGAGCCTCATTCCCATCAACATTGAAGAGGAGATGCGCCGGTCGTATCTCGACTACTCGATGTCGGTCATCATTGGGCGGGCGCTCCCCGATGCCCGGGACGGGCTGAAGCCGGTGCATCGGCGCATCCTGACGGCGATGGACCGCGAGGGATTGCAGTACAACAAGCGCTATTCGAAGTGCGCTGGCGTGGTGGGCGAGTGCCTGAAGAAGTACCACCCCCACGGCGACTCCGCTGTATACGACGCATTGGTTCGTCTCGCGCAGCCCTGGGCGATGCGCTATCCGCTGGTGGATGGGCAGGGGAACTTCGGATCGGTCGACGGCGATCCGCCCGCGGCGTACCGGTACACCGAATGCCGCATGACGAAGATTGCCGGCGAAATGCTGGCCGATATCGAGATGGAAACCGTGGACATGGTTCCCAACTTCGATGAGAGCACGACCGAGCCGGTGGTTCTGCCCACGCGCATCCCCAATCTGATCGTGAAC
Organism: Acidobacteriaceae bacterium; assembly: GCA_036267095.1. Classification (GTDB taxonomy): domain Bacteria; phylum Acidobacteriota; class Terriglobia; order Terriglobales; family Acidobacteriaceae; genus Palsa-343. Next base: position 58,478 of record DATAWS010000043.1, on the reverse strand, counting down.
GGGTCGAACGGGATTGCGGTCGGCATGGCGACCAACATTCCGCCGCACAACCTGACGGAGGTGGTGAACGCGGCGATCGAGATGGTGAACAATCCGCACGCGGGGCTGGCCGAAGTGCTGAAGCACGTGCACGGGCCGGACTTCCCCACCGGAGGGTTTCTCTACGGACGCAGCGGCATCGCGCAGGCGTACAAGACGGGGCGCGGCCGCTTCCTCATCCGGGCCAAGTGCGCGACCGAGAACATGAACCAGGGGCGTCAGGCGATCATCGTCAGCGAGATTCCTTACCAGGTCAACAAGAACACGCTGATCAAGCGCATCGCCGAGCTGGTCAACGAAAAGACCATCGACGACATCTCCGACGTGCGCGACGAGAGCGACCGCGACGGCATGCGCATCGTCATCGAGCTGAAGCGCGGGTCGGAAGCGCAGATCGTCCTGAACCAGCTCTACAAGCACACGCAGATGCAGGAAAGCTTCTCGATGATCTTTCTGGCGGTGGTGAACGGGCAGCCGCGCGAGCTGTCGCTGCCGGAAGCCATCCGCGTCTTCATCGAGCACCGCATCGACGTGGTGCGCCGGCGCACGGCTTTCCTGCTGCGCAAGGCGCGGGAGCGGGAGCACATCCTGCTCGGCTACCAGATCGCGCTCGATCATCTTGACAACGTGATCAAAATCATTCGCGGATCGAACTCCCGCGCGGAAGCCCGCGAGAACCTCTTCCAGTTCTTCTCCGGCCTCACGATTCGCGTCCGCGATCAGGCCCTTGCCGGGATCAAACTGGAACCGGGGAAGTACGCCGTCGATCCGGCGACGATCATCGGGGCCACGCTGACGCTCAGCTATCGCCAGATCGATGCGATCCTCGAACTGCAACTCTATCGCCTGACGCAGCTCTCGATCGACGAGCTGTTGAAGGAACTGGCCGAGGTTCGCGAGAACATCTCCGAGTACGAGTCGATTTTGGCCTCGGAGAAGAAGCTGCGCGGCGTGATCGTGAAGGAGCTGGAAGCCGTCCGCAAGGAATACGGGGACGAGCGGCGGACGCAGATCGTCGATGAAACGGCAGAGTTGCAGCTCGAAGACCTGATCGCCGATGAGCAGGTGGCGGTCACCGTTTCTCACTCCGGCTACCTCAAGCGGACGCCGATCTCGACGTATCGGCAGCAGCGGCGGGGGGGCACCGGGCGTCTGGGGATGAAGACGCGCGAGGAAGATTTCGTCACGCAGCTCATCGTGGACTCGACGCACGCGTACCTGCTCTGCTTCACGAACAAAGGCCGCGTCTACTGGCTCAAGGTTTATGAGGTTCCTGACGTGGGGGCGGCGGGTAAAGGCAAATCCATGGCCAGCCTGCTGAGCCTGCAGCCGGGCGAGACGGTGCGGAACATTCTGCCGGTGCGCAATCTGGAAGAAGAGGGCAAGTTCATCTTCTTCGCGACGCGCAAGGGCACGGTGAAGAAAACGCCGCTGAAAGACTTCAGCAACGTGATGGCGCGCGGCATTATTGCCATCGGGGTCGATGACGAGGATGAGCTGGTGGGGGTGCGCATCACGGACGGCAACCAGATCGTGTTCCTCGCCACCCACGACGGCATGGCCATCCGCTTCCCGGAGGAGGATGTCCGCTCCATGGGCCGGCCGGCGTATGGGGTTCGCGGCATCGACATCGGGAAGAACGACTATGTGGTGGGCATTGCGGTCACGCCGAAGAAGAACGGGGTCGTGCACCGCATCCTTTCGGTCACGGAGAGCGGCTTCGGCAAGCGCACCGATGTGGAGGAGTACCGGCTGCAGTCGCGGGGCGGCAAGGGGGTGATCAACGTGAAGACCACCGCCAGAAATGGCAAAGTGGTTGGCATCCAGCTGGTGGATGAAACTTCGGAGATCATCGTCATCAGCCAGTACGGGAAGATCATCCGCATCGACACGAACACGGTCCGGGCCGCGGGGCGCTCGACCCAGGGGGTGAAGCTGCTGAACCTGGAGGAAGGCGATCGGGTGGCGGCGGCAGTGGTGATTCCTCCGGAAGAAGCGAAGATCGAGCCGGAAACCGGGACTCTGCTGCAGTAGAGCTGTTGGCCGTACCATGGAAAGGGCATCCCAGCGGATGCCCTTTTGCTTTGGATTGCCGTGAACCGCACCTTTTCACCCCGCGCCCGCGACCTCCTGGAACTCGCTGTCGGCTACGGTCTGATCCTCGTGGTGATCTGGACGCGGAATCCTGAGCAGCGCCTCCTCTATTGGGTCGCGTTTGCGTGGATTGCGATCACCACGCTCCTTCGCCGGAGAGAGACTGAGAGCTTCGGGCTCGGACTGCGCGGCCTGCCTGCCTCGCTCTGGATCGTCGGCGCCGCGCTCCTGCTGGCTACCAGCGCGGTGCTCGTCGCGCGGCGCCTCGGTACTCTGCACCCTCTCTACGGCCCGGTGCGGGTGGTGGCGCATATCCTCGAATACGCGCTGTGGGCACTGATGCAGCAGTTCATCCTGCAGATTTACGTTCTCGGGCGCCTGTTTCGCGTCGGGCTGCCGCGGGCCGCGGCGGTCGCCCTGGCCACGCTCCTTTTTGCGATCGCGCACCTTCCCAATCCGGTGCTGGTTCCTCTCACTCTGGTTTGGGGAGTGATCTCGTGCATGCTTTTCCTGCGCTATCGCAATCTTTACGGGCTGGCGCTGGCTCACGGAATCCTGGGCATGTGCCTTGCGGTCACGGTTCCGAACGATGTCATGCATCACATGCGGGTGGGGCGGGGCTACCAGCTCTACGAGAAGCATCCCCGGCCTTTCCGCCTGCAATTTCCGGTGATTCCATGACCGGTCAGGCTCTGCTCCGGACGGGGAGGCTGACCACTTTGATCGCAGAGGGCAGGGCAAGTCAGCTTTGCCAGCTTGAAATCGGCATCCATCCGGCGCAAAATGCACCGATCCTGCTACAAAGCGGGCCAGCGCCGCTCGCTTTGACTTCGATAAATTCCGTATAAACTGCGAGGAAATTCAATCCGGCGGGCTGGCACATCGCGTAGTGGATTATGTAGTCTAAACGACACCGCGAGGTCCCCCGCCGGGCGCTCCTCAGCAACTGAGCCTGGTCCTGGTCCTGCGGAACTCGATGGAGGAATGACAAAAATGAAGCAATCCCTGAAGACCATGATGGTGGCCGCGGCGGTTTCCGGTCTGTTTGCTGGCGCGACAGCGATGCACGCGTCCGTTCTCGGATCAACCGGCGTTGCGCCCATTCTCAAGGCGGGCAAGGCGTCGTTCACCGGTACCCCGATGGCCAAGGCTCCCAAGCATTCCTGCAAGGGCAAGAATGACTGTAAGGGCCAGGGCGGCTGTAAGAGCAGCGACAACGGCTGCAAGGGCAAGAACAGCTGCAAGGGCAAGGGCGGCTGCGCCACCGACGGCTCCCACATGCCTCAGTAGTTTCAAACGCGGGAAAGGGCTGCGGAACCCCGCAGCCCTTTCTGCTTTCCCCAGAGGTTCCCCGTGCCCCCCAATCGCTTCAATCACTTTACGAACTACGGCGTCGGGATTGGTCTGCGCATCCCGCACTATCAGCACATCCTGGCGCGCCGGCCGGTGGTCGACTGGTTCGAAATCATCTCGGAAAACTACATGGTCGACGGCGGCCGTCCGCTGGAGGTCCTCGACCGCATTCTGGAGCAGTACAAGGTGGTTCAGCACGGCGTTTCGATGTATTTCGGGTCGGTCGATCCGCTGAACCGCGAGCACCTGAAGCGGCTGAAGACGCTGACCCGGCGCACGCAAACGCCGTGGCTCAGCGACCATCTTTGCTGGGGCTCGGTCGACGGCCGTTACACGCATGATCTGCTGCCCATGCCCTATACCTGGGAGGCAATCGAGGTGACGGCGCAGAAGATCCGCCAGGTGCAGGATTTCGTCGAAGTGCCGGTGGTGGTGGAGAACGTCTCCAGTTACGCCGAGTTCCACGCCTCGGAAATGACGGAATGGGAGTTCCTGACGGAAGTGGTGGAACGCGCCGATTGCGGGATTCTGCTGGACGTCAATAACATTTACGTTTCCTCGAAGAACCACAGCTTCGACCCCTTCACCTACGTGAATTTTGTGCCGGCGGACCGGGTGGCGCAGATCCACATCGCCGGCCACAGCAAGTTCGAGAAGTACATCCTGGACACGCACGATCACCCGGTGCTGCCGGCGGTATGGCGCCTTTACGCTCGGGCCATCGAGCGCTGCGGGCCCACGGCCACGCTGCTCGAATGGGACGACAACATCCCCAGCTTCGAGGAGGTCCACGCCGAAGCACGGAAGGCGAACAAATTCCTGCAGGCGGCTGGGCAGGCGGCGCCGAACGGGGGAGAAGCTGCGGTGGTTGCCGCTGCCGCGCAGATGCCGGAGCGGGCAGGAGCGGGGTCGGGGGTCTCCCGATGACCGAGCCAGCGGGCGAGCTCCTCGACATCCAGCGCCGCATGGCCGCGGCGGTGATGCACCCGCTGACCCGCGCCGAAACCATGCCGCGCCGACGTCGCGACGGCGCCTCCAACCAGCGGGAGGCGGACGCCATCATTCGGCCCAACGACCGGCTGACGTCGTTCGAGCGCCTGGAAATTTACAACCGGCAGTACTGGTTCCGGCTGTATTCGTGCTTCGAGGACGATTTTCCTGGATTGCTGGCCATTGTGGGCCGCGCGAAATTCGACGCCCTGATGCGCGCTTATCTGACTGATTGCCCCTCGCAGTCCTTCAGCCTGCGCAATCTGGGCTCGCGGCTGGAAACCTGGATCACGGAGCACCCGGCGTACGTTGCGCCGCATGTCACTCTCGCGCTCGACATGGTTCGCCTGGAGTGGGCACATATTGAGGCATTCGACGAGGAGGAGCGGCCTCGGCTGAGCGCTGAGGGTCTGACCGAGCTGTCGGAAGGCTCCACGCTGCATCTTCAGCCTTATCTTCGGCTGCTCGCCCTCAACTATCCGGTCGATGATCTGCTCGTCCAGGTACGGAGCGAGGACGGCAGCAGCACATCGTCGGCGAATAACGCCAGCGCCGTCCGCAAACGCCATCACGTGCGGCAGGTGGCGGCACTTGCGCCCAGGGTGATGCATCTGGCGGTGCATCGGCACGAGAACTCCGTCTGGTACAAGCCTCTGGCTGGGGAGGAGTTTGACCTGCTGGGGGCGCTGGTCGCCGGCAGGCCGCTGGGGGAAGCGCTGGAAGGCGCACTGGCCTCGAGCACCATTCCGGAAGACCAGCGGCCGGCCTTTTTGCAGGAAACCTTCGCCACCTGGGCTATGCTGGGATGGTTCACTTCCTGACGCGGGCCGCCGGGATAGTTCACTCATGAACGCGCCAACGACCGCAATCGCCGATAAGAAGCCAAGCGGGCTGACTGCCCGCCTGTATCGCCGGTACCAGTTGGCCTCGGCGATGCTGGAATCGCCGTTTCTGCTGGTCATCCGGGTCTTTTGGGGATGGCAGTTCGCGCAGTCCGGATGGGGCCGACTCCACCACCTCGACACGGCAACCGGCTTTTTTGCCAGTCTTGGTGTGCCCGCACCTCATTTCACGGTGATCTGCGTCTCGCTTCTCGAACTCATCGGTGGAATCCTGCTCATCGCCGGTCTCGCCACGCGGTTCATCGGCCTCCTGCTGGCGGGCGACATGGTCGTTGCCTATCTCCTCTCCGATCACGAAGCAATTCGTTCCCTCTTCAGCAGCGATCCCACCCGCTTTTACACCGCCGACCCGTTCACGTTCCTGTATGCGGCTCTGATCGCCCTGGTGTTCGGCGCGGGGCGCTATTCGGTGGATTACCTCATCTGGCGGCGGCAGGGCTGTTGAAAATGCTGCCCTCGCCGTCCCTCCCGGCGAAACCCTCTCCCCCCTGGCCACGTCTAATGGGTCGAATCACTTCCAGGACCGAATGAATCTCTCTTCGTCTTTTCGCTTGTCTCTTACAGCAGCCACGCTGGCTGCGTTGTTTCCCTTTTGGACGTTTGCGGCGGGCGCGCAGACCCCGGCAGCCGCTCCGGCGAAGGCTCCGGCGAGCCAGCCCGTCACCCTGCCGGTCACGGTGGTCGACAAGAAGGGCGATCCGGTGAAAAATCTTACGGCGGCCGATCTCACGCTCACCGATAACGGCCAGATCCAGACGGTGTCGTCTTTCTCGATCACGCCGCCGACGAACGTGGTGGTGGGGGTGATTGGCGAGACGGCGTCGGGCCTTCGCACCGAGTTGGGGGATATGCGCCTCGCCACGACGCATTTCATCGATCACACTCTTCCCGGCACGGACGATAAGGCGTTTCTGATTTCGTATGCGAATGAAGTGGATCTGCTGGCCGATCCGACCACGGCGCAGAACAAGCTTCATGACGCGGTGAATCAGCTGGGCACGCCGCAGTTTGGGAATTCGGGAAGTCAGGGCGACAGCTCCGGCGACTCGGCCAGCCAGTCCGGTCACGGCGTGGGCGGGACGATGAACGACGCCATTTATCTTGCCGCGCTGGAGGTGATGAAGAAGCAGCCCGGCGAGCATGTTCTGGTGCTCATCAGCGACGGCGTGGATCGAGACAGCAAGGAAAGCATCAACGATGCCATCGAAGCGGCGCAGGACTCGCACACGATGATCTTCGCCATCTACTACAAGCCGGAGGAAGCGCAGAGCAACGCGAATCGCGACATGAATCGTCGCGGCGGCACGGGTGGAGGAGGCTACCCGGGCGGTGGCGGCGGCTATCCCGGGGGCGGCGGTGGCTATCCTGGGGGCGGAGGCGGGTACCCGGGCGGCGGTGGTGGCGGAGGAGGTCGCCGGGGCGGGGGTGGGCAGACTCCGCGGTCGGAACCGACGGTTGACGGCAGGGCGATCCTCGAGCACCTCTGTTCAGCGACCGGCGGCTACATGATCGAAGGCCGCAAGGACAAGGCGGACGACGCGTTCCAGAAAATCTCCGCGCTGATCAAGGATCAGTACGCGATCACCTGGACGCCCACTCCGGATGCGTCGCAGTCCCCGGCGCATCACATCACGCTCAACACGAAGAAGAGCGAAGTGTGGGCGATTGTGCAGACGGACTTCTCCCTGCATCCCTGAAGCGGGGTTGGCCGGCAGAAGTGAGCGCAGCGTGTTTTGGCAATGCCTTAGCTTGCCACGGCGGCTTCGCCTGTTGTCTACTGAAAACCTGATGCGACGCGCCCCAGCCGCGCTGCTGCTGCTTGTGTTCAGCTTCCCGCTGATCGCGCCGCTGTTCGCGTCAGGCCCCGACGAATCGCAGCTTCCGGCCTGCTGCCGCCGCGACGGCAAGCATCATTGCGCCATGGCTATGGGCGGGATGGAGCTGGCCAACGTTCCTTCGCGCTACATCGTGGTTTCGGAGAAGTGCCCCTGCTGTCCGTTCACGCATGCGCAGCTGATGCTGCCCCACGTTTATTTCCGCGCCGCCGCAGCGGTCGTTGGCAGCTCGGCCTGTCGGGTTGACATTATCCGCGAGGCGGAGGCCGGCTATCGCATCTCCGCCGACCGGGCCCGGCCCAAGCGCGGACCTCCTGCAACGCTCGCCGCATAACCAATCACAAAGGACGATTTGCCGCGCCCCTGGGCTGCGCCGTCTCTTTGTGTAACTGACACGGTCACATTGCGAGCCTTTTCTCCAGGAGCCTCTGATGCGCCGAAAGATTCCGCTTTGTCTCGCGGCCCTGCTGGCCGCTCCGCTGGTGTACGCCGCTCTGCTCGGTCAGGTGCAGGGCATCGTGCATGACGCCACCCACCGGCCCATCCAGGGCGCAACCATCCATCTTCAGGCGGCCCACTCCGCCCTCACCTTCTCGGCTGGCAGCAACGCTGACGGCTATTTCTCGATTCCTGCAGTGCCGCCTGGGGTTTACATCATTACCGTGTCGGCCCAGGGATTCGGCACCACGCAGCAGACGATCGAGGTCGGCTCGAATTCCGCCGAGATCCTGCATTTCCCCCTCGAAGTGGCTTCGGTGCGGCAAACGGCGGTGGTACATGCAGAGGAGGACATGGCGAATCCCGACTCGGTGACCCCGACCACCATGATCAGCCGGGACGACATCACGGAGACACCGGGCGCCGACCGCACCAACTCGATGGCCATGGTCACCGACTTCACGCCGGGCGCCTACATGACCCATGACATGCTGCACATGCGCGGCGGTCATGAACTGAACTGGATGATCGACGGCGTGCCGATCCCCAACACGAATATCGCGGCCAACGTCGGGCCCCAGGTCGATCCGCGGGATATCGACACGCTGGAGATCGACCGGGGCAGCTACAACGCCGACCTGGGCGACCGCACCTACGGCATGTTCAACGTGATCCCCCGCACCGGGTTCGAACTGAACCGTGAAGGCGAACTGGTGATGAGCATTGGCAACTTCGACCAGACCGACGATCAGATCACCTTGGGCGATCACAGCGAGCGCTTCGCCTGGTTTGTGGCGGGCAACGGGAATCGCAGCGATAACGGGCTGATGGCGCCCATCGAGAAGCCCATCCACGATGCCGCCAACGGTTACGGCGGCTTCGACTCTCTCATTTATAACCACGACCCTCACGATCAGTTCCGGTCGGTTTCGCAGCTCCGCACCGACTACTATCAGATTCCTTACGATCCGGACCCCAGCGACTGGGAAAACCAGCTCTACGACACCTCTTCTCTGCGGGATGGCGATCACGAAACCGACGGCTTCTCCACTTTTTCCTGGATTCACACTTTTAGTACGTCGACGCTGTTTGAGATTTCGCCCTTTTACCATTACAATGAAGCTCTCTATCAGCCCTCTTCGGCCGATCTTCCGACGGCGACCTCGGCGCGAGGGACCGGGCAGTACACCGGGGCGCAGGCCTATTTCTCCATCAGCGTCGCGCGCAACAGTTTAAAGGCGGGCGTCTACGGTTACGACCAGCACGAGAACGATGTGTTTGGGGTAGCCTTCAACGATGGCAGCGCGCCCAGCTTCTCGTACGCTTCGGTAGTTAATGGGGGCGTGGAAGAAGCCTTCATCGAGGACAATTACCGGCCAACTTCGTGGCTCACGCTGATTGGCGGAGAGCGGCAATCGCACTTCGAGGGCGACGTCTCGGAGGACGCCATTGATCCGCGCCTCGGCATGGCCGTCCAGATCCCGCGACTGCATTGGGTTCTGCGGGGATTCTACGGCCACTTTTATCAGCCTCCGCCGCTGACCAGCATTTCCGGTCCGGCGCTGGCCTACGCGCAGTCCACGAACACCAGCTTTGTCCCACTGCGGGGCGAGCGCGATGAGGAACACCAGTTCGGCCTGGAGATTCCGTGGCGCGGCTGGCTGCTCGATGCCGACACTTTTCAGACCCGCGCCAACAATTTCCTGGACCACAGCAATATCGGGGAGTCAGACGTCTTCATTCCGGTAACGGTGCAGGGCGCGCTGATCCAGGGGTGGGAGCTGACGCTCCGTTCGCCGCGGCTGTGGCGCTTTGGCCAGGCGCATCTTGCGTATTCCAACCAGATCGCGCAGCAGACTGGACCGGTCACCGGCGGGCTCATTTGCTATCCGGCGAACTCACCCGGGTGCGCCGTTACGCCCGGGTATTCGGCTCTGGACCATGACCAGCGCAACACGCTCAACGTGGGCTTCGACGGCCACCTTCCTAAACAGGCCTACGCTTCGGTGAACATCTACTACGGCTCGGGATTTTCCAACGGTTACACCGATCCGCCGTCGCCCTATACCGGCGACTATCTGCCGGGCCATACGACCTGCGATTTGGCGTTGGGGAAATCGTTCAGCGAAAGCTGGTCCGCCGATGTGGACGCGACGAATATCGCGAACACCCGCGTGCTGCTGGACAACAGCCTCACGTTCGGCGGCTTCCACGAAAATGATCCACGCCAGCTTTACGGGGAGGTTCGGTACCATTTCCACTTTTAAAATGGAGGAGTGGATCTTGTAGCCTCACTCCCCGGTACCGGCGAGAAGCGGCGATCGCTTCTCGCGGGCGTTTTCGTCCACTGGCATCTGCTGAGTCTGGACGCGCCGACGGTGGCGGTGTTGTGGGCGTGGACCGTGGCCCGCGAAGTCGGCGCGCCGATTGCCTGGAGCACGCTGGCGGTTCTCGGCATCGGCACGTGGCTGATCTACGTGGGCGATCGACTGCTGGACGGCCTTCCCGGCGCGCCGCGCACCGATCTGCGCGAGCGCCACCGCTTTCATGCTCGCCATCGTCAGGCGCTGCTGATCGCGGGCGGTGTTGCGCTGGTCCCGCTTCTCTGGCTCATCGTTGCGCGCATGCCCGGCGCCGCGCGCCGCGAGGATGTGTGGGTCTTTGCGATCGCCATGGTGTATGCCGCCGCTGTGCACCTGCCGTTTCTACGCATCCGCTTTCCCCGCGAACTGGTGGTCGCCGTCGTCTTCGCGAGTGCCTGCGCGGTGCCCGCATGGTCTGTGGCGGGCTACGCTCATGACGATCTCGCGGTGCTGGTGGTGCTGTTTGCGGCGCTGTGTTGGCTCAACTGTTCGGCCATACACGCCTGGGAAAGGGAAAGCGGGAGCGGGAACGCACGTCCGGCGCTGTCCCGGTGGCCGCTGGTGTCGCTGCTGGCCATGGTCATCGCGCTGGCCTCGGGGGTATTTGTGCTTCTTGCCCTGCACAATCCTGGAGAACTGCGCCTGGCCGCGGTTCTGTTCGCCTCGTCGATGCTGTTCTTCGCCCTCGACCGCGATTTTCGCCGTTCGCTGAAGCGCGGGCCGGCAGATGGCATTCCGTCGCCGCTGGCGATGCGGGTGCTGGCCGATGCCGTGCTGCTCACTCCGCTTTTGCTGCTCATCCCGTGGCCGAAATAGCACCGCTGCAGCCGCAGGTTGATCGCGCCCGCGGCGATGACACCGGGGGCGATCACACCTGGTTCGACGAGCCGGCCCAGTTCGGCAGCCCGCAGTTCGATCGTGTGGCCCGCCTCTACCGGTGGATGGAATACCTCTCTTTCGGGCCGTGGCTGGAGCGCTGCCGCTTCGCTCATCTGGCCGCGGTGGCCGGCGCTGTTCCGCAGAAAGCCCTGGCCTTTGGCGACGGCGATGGCCGTTTTCTCACGCGGCTCCTGGCCGCGAATCCGGCGCTCCACGCCGAGGCGGTCGATCTCAGTCCTGCGATGCTGCGCCTGCTCGGCGATCGCGCAGGCGGGGCCGGGGCAGAGAGCCGGCTGACCACAACCTGCGCCGACGTGCGCACTTTCACTCCGCCCGGCTCCGGCTACGATCTGGTGGTTACCCACTTTTTTCTGGACTGTCTGAGCCCCGCAGAAACCGCTGCCCTGATCGCCCGGGTCCGCCCGCATCTCGCACCCGGCGCAGTCTGGCTGGTTTCCGAATTCGAGGTGGCTACGGCGAGCCGTCTGCGCGCCCTGCTGGCCCGTGGCGTGATTGCTTTCCTCTATGCGGCGTTTCGTGTCCTGACGGGACTGGGCGTCCGGCGAATTCCGCCGTGGCGTGCGTTGCTCGCGGGGGCAGGCTTCACCCCCCAGGCCTCGCGAGGCTTTCTGGGGGGCCTGCTGGTCTCCGAGCTCTGGCGTTTCGAGGCAACCGCGTCGTGTTCGGGGCTCTCCCACGAGAGAATGACTCTTTCTGCTGCCGCTCTCAATCGTCCGACCAGTATTCCCGGTATCGACCCTGGCCCTGAGCCCTTTCCCGGACTACCGCCAATGCCGCACCCCGATCCCGCGCCGGGGCCGGCGCCGGAGCCCGATCCGGAGCCTTATCCTGGGCCTATCCCCGCTCCGCAGCCGGTTACGCGGAACGTCTGATAACAGCGCAAGTTGGGCTTGAATCAGGCTCGCAATCCGCCAGGAAGGGCCGCAAATTAACATTCGTCGTCCGCTGCCATTGTTACAATCGCGTTAAAAGAGCCTCTCAGACGAGGATCGGAACACGCTTCCGGCATTGAATCCATGAATCTTTACATCCTCCGCCACGCCAGCGCCGGCACGCGCCGCGCCAACCCTGTTGTTGACGTAAAACGCCCTCTCGACAAAGAAGGCAAGCAACAGTCTCTGGTTGTTGGCCGCTTTCTCAGTTCGCTGAATGTGCAGTTCGATCGCGTGGTATCCAGTCCGCTGAAGCGGGCGCTGCAAACGGCATCGCTGGTCGGCAACGAGACCGGATACGACAGCAAGATCGAGATTTCCGACGCATTGTCTCCTGAAGCCAGCGTCCAGAAGTTTCACGATCTGGTTCGCAGCCTGCAGAAGTACGACAACGTTCTGGTTGTCGGCCACAATCCCAACCTGGCGGTTTTCTTTGGATCGCTGCTGACGCCGGCCACCCGGATCAGCACGCGCCTGCGCAAGGGGGCCATCGGCCGGATCGACTGCGATCGTTTACCGGGCACGCTGCACTGGCTGGTGGATCCGCGGATTCTGCGTGGCATCTACTCCAAGGCGACGAAGAGATCGCGGCCGAAGACCTCGCGGAAGTAGCCGGCCTCTTTGCGGAGCGACCACAGTTCCAATTCCGCGCCGGTGCGCCCGGGGAGGAGTTCCAGCATGACGCGTCGGGGATAGACGCGCACCCGCACTTTGAGCACGTCGCTGGCGCGATCCTGATTGAGTGCGACGGCCAGGCGCAGCAGGACCACGGCGCGGCGCACGTGCTCGTACTCCTCGGGAGGAACCTGGCGCATGGTGCGCCCCGCGGGCGCCGGCCGGCTTTTGCCCAGGTAGCGCGCAATCGCCGACGTCACCACCCGCTGCTGCGGGGTAAACCCATACAGCTCGGAGTTGGCGATGATGTATTGCGCGTGGCGGTGATAGCCTTGGTGGTTGAGGAACTTCCCGATGTCCCGGAGCACGGCTGCTGCTTGCAGCCAGGTTTTGTACTCGGGGGGCAGCTCGTGAACCGCGGCCAAATCGCGGAAGAGCTGCACGGCGTGATCCCGCACCGGCCCGGCCTGGCGCGGATCGACGCCGTAGCGGCGGCAGGCCTCTTCCACAGCCTGCCAGCGGTCCCGCTCGAACTCCTGGTGCAGCGACGCGCGCGGATCCTGCTCGGCCAGCATTTGGGCGAGGATGCCATCGCGCAGCCCCATGGGCGAATAGCGGAAGCCGCGCAGCCCCAGACCCTCGAGCACTTCGGAGAACACCTGTGCGCCCGCCACGATGATCTCCGAGCGCCGCGGACCGATGCCCGGCACCTGAGAGCGCTGTCCGTTGTTCATCTTCGCGAGCTTCGCGGTCAGCTTGCGGACGGTCGCTACGGGCGTCAGCTCGGATGCCATCCGGCTCTTGCCGCGCTTCTTCGCGCTGGCCCTAACGGCGTCGGACAGGGCGGCTGCCGTGCCCGAGGTCGCGATGGTCAAACGCACGCCGCTCGAGTCGATGCGCCGATTGGCTCGTCTTAGTTCGCGGCCGATGAACTGCCGCATCCGTGCGATCTCATCCTTGCCCGGCACTTCGCTGCGCAGGAAATCCTGGGTGAGCCGCACCGCGCCCAGGGGCAGGCTGATGGTCTCGCGAATGCGCTTGTGCTCGGACAGGGTGATCTCGCAGCTGCCGCCGCCGACGTCGATCAGGACGCAGCGGCCGCCCGCACCCGGCTCGTTCTCCACCACGCCGCGATGGATGAGCCGGCCTTCTTCGAGGCCGGAGATGATCTCCACATCCCAGCCGGTTTCGTCGCGCACCCAGGCAAGGAAGGCGCGCGAGTTGCGCGCGTCGCGCATCGCTGAGGTGGCCACGGCGCGGACCCGGTCGGTGCCATGGGTCTGCACCGCTTTGTAGAAACGTTTCAGCGTACGCAGGGTCGCGGCCATGGCTTCCGGGGAGACAATTCCGGACTCGAAGACACTGGCCCCGAGCCGCGTGACCTCGCGGTCTTCATGGACGGTGCGCAGGCGGTGCCGCACCACGCGGCCGATCTTCAGCCGGCAGGAGTTCGATCCGATATCGATGGCCGCAAAAGTCTGCATGATCTCCTGAAACTGGCGCTGGCCGATTCCCCAGACTCTAAACTCTATCCTGCTCCTGCTGCCGGCCAGGTCCCTGTCGCTACCTTGCTGAACGCTGTATGGAGTGCGGGGAAGGCTTTTTTACGGCAAGCCACTCGCCCATGAGCCGGCCGCGCAGCTTCGCCGCGGTCTTCATCGCGCAGACGAAATGCTTCTCGCGCTCGCTTTCGAGCAATGCGGTCAACTCTGCCGCTCGATCGCCCAGGGCGGCCTGCGCTTCTCCGGCCAGCACCAGCCAGTCGTGCCAGTCGCCGATTTCGTCCTGCAGCTTCTTGAGGGTTGCGCCCACCTGCTGCGCATGTTCGTCGCCCTGGGCCGCCAGCTCGGCCACGTAGCGGGCTTTCTTCGCGCCTTTGCGGAAATCGTGCAGATTGCCGGCATCGAGCACCTGCATTTCCGTCGCGAGGCGGGCAAAGCTGTCCAGAGCGACCACGCCGGGCGGTTTCTTCTTCGACGCGCGGCCACGCCGAGCGCGCCAGTCCGCTTCGAATTCCTGCAGCCGCTTGTTCAGTTTGGCCAGCATCCCGCTGGCCTGGCTCTGCAGCTCCTCCGCCAAATTGTTGCGCCTGTGTCTCAGCCATGTGTCGAGGCCGTTCGCCTGGTGGCCGACTCCGGCTGGCCGCCGGCCCGCAGCCTGGGTTTCCAGCACATCGGGCTCGGCAGAGGCCAGCCGCAGTATTTTCCCTGGCTGGCCGTGTCCATCCCCGGCGGCCGCTCCCGGATGGTGGGCCCGCTCCATCAGTTTCTCCAGCAGCTTGCGATGGACGTCCAGATCGCGGATCGGACCGGCGGCCCTGCGGATCTTCTTCAGCTGCCGGAGCAGCTCAGTCGCGGCGGAGCGAACCGGGTCCGCGGCATCACCCTGCGGCATCGGCCGCAACGCGTCTTCCAGCGTAGCCTGGAGCCGCCGCGTTCCCGTGCGCGTGTCGTGGACTGCGCCCACATCGGGATCATGCGCGCACTTTTGCAGGTTCTCGCGCACCTTCTCCGCCAACTGGCGCACGAGTTCGAGGTGGTGAGTCATACTCGTATCGCGGCCCGTTCGGGAGCCTGACTGTTATTCTGAATTTTGCGCCGAGCTACGAACAAATGACCTATCCTCCTTTGTCGAAAACTCCGACGCTCGCCCCGTCCGCGCAGCCTTCACTCTACTCCACGCCGCGCCGCGCGTGGACTCTGCTCCTGCTCGTATTCCTGGCCGTCTATTTTGCCGCCCTGTTTGCCCCGGCGGTGCTGGACGACGCCGACGCCACGCACGCTCAGACCGCCCAGCACATTCTCGCGAGTGGTGACTGGGTCACGATGTACGTGGACGGGATCCGCTATCTGGAAAAGCCGCCTCTGCCGGACTGGATGGTCGCTGTGGATTACGTCCTCTTCGGCCAAAACGCGTTCGCCACCCATTTGCCGATGGTTCTGGCGGTGCTGGGCTGCGGTTGGCTTGGGTGGCTGTGGAGCCGGCGGGCGTGGGGCGATCGCGCCGCTTTTTACGCAGCGCTCGCCATTCTCACCTCGGTCGGCGTCTTTCTCTTCACGCGCACCCTGATTCCGGAATCGATCCTCACCTTTTTCCTGATCCTTGCGCTCTACAGCTTTCTTACCGGCCTCGAAGACCGTAAGCCGGCGCGCCTGTACCTGGCTTACGGGGCGGTCGCCGTCGCGCTTCTGGCCAAGGGGCTCATCGCGCCGGTTTTCTTTGTCGCGGCGGTCATTCCGTACCTCATCATCACCGGCGAGTGGCGTCGCTGGCGCCAGATGCGGCTGTTCACCGGTCTGCTGGTCTTTCTGGCGATCGGCGCGCCGTGGCATATCCTGGCCGGGCTGCGCAATCCTGACTACGGCAACCCTGTCGGCAACGTCCCGACCCCGGGCCACGTCCACGGCTTCTTCTACTTCTACTTCGTGAACGAGCACTTCCTGCGCTTTCTGGGCAAGCGCTATCCCCACGACTACAACCGCCAGCCGTGGTGGGTGTACTGGTGCGGCCAGCTCATCTGGATTTTTCCCTGGAGCCTGTTTATCCCCGCGGCTGTGCGCCGTGCCTGGCGCAACCGCCATCTGTTCTATTCCGACCTGCGTTACGACGCCACCAACACGATCCAGTTCCTGGATCCGAAGATGACCGCATGGGAGTCCTCTGCGCTGGCAGCGCGGCTTCGCTTCCGCGCCAGAAGCGGCCTGCTGCTGGCTCTCTACAGCATCTTCATCCTGGTCTTCTTCTCGCTGTCGACGAATCAGGAGTACTACACGTGGCCGGTTTATCCCGCCGTGCTCATGCTGATCACCGGAGCACTGGCCACTCTCGAAGAGGCGCCTGCCGAGCGGCGGCGATCCTCTCTCCCGTGGATCGACGGCGCGCACGTCTTCTTTGTCGTCTGCGGATTGCTGGCGGCCGGCCTGCTCGCGGTGGGGTTATGGGAATCCCGCGACCTGCCCTACATTGCCGATATCGGCACGCTGATGGCGCACCGCGACGTCGGTGGGTACACGCTGTCGCTCTCCCACTTTTTCGATCTCACCGGGCCTTCGTTTGCGGCGCTGCGCCTGCCCGCCGTCCTGGCCGCGGCAGCTTTCTTTTTCGGCCCGCTGGCGGCCTGGCGCCTCCGCCGCCAGAAACACGCCTTTGAGGCCACGGCGTCGATTGGGTTCACCATGGCCGTCATCCTCATCGCCGCGCACATCGCCTTCGTGCGGTTCCAGCCCATGCTTTCGTCGAAGGCCATGGCGAGCACCATCAACCGCATCGTTGCGGAGCCGGGCAATGCGGACGCGCAGCTGATGCTGTATGGCGACCAGTCGGACGGCTCGTCCATCATTTTCTACACGCGCCGTCGGGCGCTGCTGGTTCACGGAAAAACCTGGTACTTCGCCCCGCAGAAAGATGAGGACCGCGGCCAGCTCTTCGGGTCGTCGATGATCTGGGGCTCGGATTATCCCGACGCCCCGCACATCTTCCTCAGCGATGCGGACCTGGATCGTATGTGGGGTACCGGCCCGCGGAAATTCCTCTTTGTTCCCGATGAGTACCACCAGCATGTCGAGGGGCTGCTGGGGGCGCATCTTGTCCTCGTGCAGGAACTCTCCGACAAGACGCTGTACACCGATCGGCCGCTGTAGGTCCGTCCTCTGCGGACGCTTGCCGATGGTCAGCTCTTTTTAGAGAGAGCTTTGCTGCCCTCAGGGCAGTTTCTGCACCGGGGTGCCTTCGGGGATTTTCAGCTCGAACGTCTGATCGTTCAGCGGGAGATTGACCCGCAGCTTCTCGACGGTCATCAGGATTTGCTCCTGCTGCTGGGGCCATCGAATCGTGACCGTTCCAGGAAAGTGCTCGGTTCCAAAGGTCTGCAGCGCTCCGTACATCGCCTGTGTCTGGATTTGTCCGTTGCGGTCGTAAATATCTTCCTCTACCGGGCGCAAATCGATCCGGCTGAACTGGATCACCCGCTCCGCCAGGAACACGTTGCTGTCTCCCTGGGGCCGCGCGACGGTGAGCAGATACTCCGGACGGATCTCCAGCTTCTTGGTTTTCGGATTCACTTCCACGTCGCTGTCCGCGGTCATAATCAGCTTGTCCTGCGGCTCGATCCTCGGAATCAGCATGGCGTTGAAGAACATGAAAGGGCGCATGTTCTCGAGCGCGTTGGGGGAAGGCTGGGTGAGCGCATTCGTTCCTTCAATCGCCTTGTTCTTCGGGGGAATCACGAGGGTGAAGGTGTTGCCGTTGCTGGCCATGTCGAAGGCGGGCGAATGTACTACCGGCAGATAGCCGATGACTCGCAGCGATTCCGGCTTGCGCAGCAGGATATAGCCGCTGAAGGGGGCGATGGTCTTCTCTTTCCCGCTGAGAGACCCGCCCGAGGTGGCCGTGAAGGTCACGGTCGCGCTGAGCGAGCTGACGGCGTCGTACTGCTGGTTGATGAAGTTCACCAGCTGCTCGGGCGTGGCGGTCAGGACCGTGGATGGCATTTTCGCCACCGGCACGCGGCGGGTATGCCACAAACAACCGTTCATGGCCGGCAGAGCCAGCATCAGTGCGACAGCAGCGCGGGTTCGGATTCGATGCATTCTGCTCAGCAAAGTGCGAGTATAGCGGTTCCTGTCCCGCGCTCCCTCTCGCCCGGCGCGTTACCGCGGCTGGGCAGACTGATGCACGGCATGGCGATACGCTTCCACATCCTTGGCGTGCTCCTCCAGGGTGGCCGAGAATCGCGACTGGCCTGAAGGGTCCGCGCCCGCGGCCACGAAATAGAGATAATCCGTCTGCGCGGGGTGCATCGCCGACGCGAGCGATTTGACGCCTGGATTGCAAATCGGACCCGGCGGCAATCCTGTATGGCGGTAGGTGTTGTAGGACGAGTCCGCCTGCAAATCGGACTGATAAATCGTCCCCCGGTAGCGCCCGTCGAGCAGCGCGGCGTAGATGACGGAGGGATCGGTCATGAGCGGCATATCCTTGTCCAGCCGGTTCACGAAGACGCTGGCCACCAGCGGCCGCTCCGCGTCGATCGGGGTCTCCTTCTCTACCAGCGAGGCCAGCGTGACCGTGCGATGGACATCGCCGCTCAAGCCGATGGCCCGCGCTTCTTTCCTGAATCGCCCCACCATGGTCGCCATCATCTCCTGCGGGTCGGTGTGGCGCGCGAACTTATAGGTATCGGGAAAGAGGTAGCCCTCGAGAGATGGTGCGGCGGGATCGATGTCTTTGATGAGCCCCACATACTCCTTCGCTCCGGCGACAAAGGCGGCCTTCGATCCCAGGCCGGCCGCCTCTATGCGCGCCCCGATGTCGAAGATGTTCGATCCCTCCGGAATGGTCAGCGCGATGGTGTACACCTCGCCCCGCCGGATCTTCTCCCACACCTCATTCATCGGCAGCGGCCGGTCGAAGCGATATTCTCCGGCTTTGAGGACCCCGCCGCGCGCCATCCGCAGCCCAAGGAAGACATATTCGCTGCGGATAATCCCCTGCTGTTTCAGTTGCGCGGCGATCTGCCGGCTGGAGGTACCCGGCAGGATATCGACGAAAGTTTCCGTCCGCGGCCCGGCGGGCAGGAGCAGAGCCCACGCCACCGCACCCGCCGCAATCACGAAGAGCAGAAAAACCAGGAAGAAAAAGCGTCGCACGAAATCCCTGAATCCTTTGATTCCCTGACTCATTCTAAGATGCGGTCTTTATCTGCGCTTCTGCGCCGCGCGGGGTAGGATCATCCTGTGCCACCCCGCCTGCTCGGACTGGATTTCGGCGACCGCCGCATTGGCGTGGCGGTTTCCGACGAACTGGGGCTGACGGCGCAGCCGGTCCTGACCCTGCAGCGGAAGAACGGGAAGCAGGATCTCAAGTCCCTGGGGCGGCTTCTCCGCAAATTCAGCTGTGCTGCTATTGTCGTGGGCCATCCGCTTTATATGTCCGGGGATCTCAGCCCCATGGCGGCCAAAGCCCAGGCGTTTGCGGAGTCGCTCCGGGAGGCGTTTTCGCTTCCTGTTCACCTATGGGACGAGCGGCTGTCGTCGGCCGAGGCCCATCGCCACCTGCATGCCGCCGGGCGCCCCCTTCAGGAACATCGGGCGGTGGTGGATCAGGTCGCTGCGGTGTTGATTTTGCAGAGTTTCCTCGACGCCCATCGCCGGGAATCGGGCATCGTATAATCAGGAGCGAGGGTAGTTTCCAGCCCCCAGGATCCAACATTTTCCTAACAGGGTTCCGAGTTCTTCCGTCGCGAAGCGGCGATGCTGTTTCGTTTTGCCGAGCAGCGCTTTTGCCGACGACGCCGGGGATCGGTCCTGGTGGACCTACGATTCATGCCTGAGCACATCAAACGCAAACTGCAGGAAGAAATTAAGCAGCTCGAGCACGAGCTTACCCATGAGTTGCCGGCTGAGATCAAGAAAGCTGTCGCTATGGGCGACCTGAGCGAGAACGCCGAGTATCACATGGCCAAGCAGCGCCAGGACTTCGTCAATGCGCGCCTGGGACAGCTGAAAAAGCGGATGGCCGAACTGGCTCTGGTCAACCTGGCGAACATC
Source organism: Acidobacteriaceae bacterium (assembly GCA_036267095.1). Classification (GTDB taxonomy): domain Bacteria; phylum Acidobacteriota; class Terriglobia; order Terriglobales; family Acidobacteriaceae; genus Palsa-343. The sequence continues at coordinate 38,470 of DATAWS010000043.1, read as the reverse complement.
CCCCACGACCGGGCCGCCTTCGGCTCCACGATCCTGGTTTACGACTCCGGCAAAGATGAGAAAATCGAGTACAAGCTGGTGACCAGTGAAGAGTCCGACGTGAGCAAGGGGTTTATCTCGACCACTTCCCCGATCGGCAAAGCGCTGGTGGGCAAGCAGGTCGGCGATATGGCCACGGTGGTCACGCCCAACGGCAAGCGCGAGCTTGAGGTTCTGAAGCTGGCGACGATCCACGACGAAGCCGCAACTGCTGAAGCCGGAAAGTAGAGGCCGTATGGCCGCCGAGAAGACTCCGATCACCTGGACTCGCGCTTTTGGCGCCGGCTGCGGCGTTCTGCTGCAGGCTATCGTCGACGGTCTCTCGCTCACGCGCATTTCGCCGAACGTCCTCACCTTCCTCGGCCTGGTGATCAACACCGCCGCAGCCGTCCTTTTTGGCTTTGGCAATGGTCATAATTATGTGCGCCTCTTCCTCTACGCCGCGCTGGTGATTATCGGCGCCGGCATCTTCGACATGGTGGATGGCCGCGTCGCCCGGCAAACCCAGCAGGTCACCGTGTTCGGCGCGTTCTTCGACTCGGTGATCGACCGCTACTCCGACGTCGTCCTGTTTTTCGGTCTGCTGGTGTTCTACGCGCGCGGTAACCGGCTCTTCTATGTTTTTCTGGCAGCGTTTGTCATGATCACCTCGCTGATGGTCAGCTATACGCGGGCTCGCGCGGAAGCCCTCATCGGCAAGTGCAAGGTCGGATTCATGGAGCGCCCGGAGCGCGTGGTGCTGCTGATCATCGGCGGCCTGTTCGAGCGCTGGGACGCGATGGCACCGGTGCTCTGGATTCTGGCGGTCATCTCGACCATCACGGTGGTCCACCGCATCCTGTACACCTATCAGCAGACGCGGCACCTCGCTCCGGTCCTCGAGGTTCGGCACATCGTGCAGACCGCGCCTCTGCCCCAGCCGGTGGCAGTTGATGCGCGACGGGACCTGCCGGCGCCCAATGCGCCGCAGGCCTGAGGCGGCGTCCTTTTCCCGGGTTCTGTCCGAATCCCATTTCACCGAATATCGACGCGCTGTTCTTCCCCCTTTTCTCATTTCGCTTCCGGCAATCTCCAGAATCGCTTGCACCGGGCTTCGCCTGCGCTCCTTCCGCTGGTCGGCGTCATGCAAAACGCTCTCATTCAGGACGCAAGCGAGGGTGGCGCGGCTGCGAATCTGCTGCGCATGGTCACCATCGACATCGCTTCGGGCCGGGTTACACACCAATACGGCTATCTGCTCACGACCGGCTCCGGAGTCAGCGAAATGGTTGCGCTCAACAATCATGAATTCCTCGTCGATGAGCAACAACAACCAGATTGCCAACCCGAATCAGTTCTTTGTTTTCGGATTCACCGACGCCGATCTCGGCGGCTCCAAACTGGTGCTGCAGCCGCTTCGGCTGGTAACAATGCCCGCAGCCGCCATTTTTCTGCACGCACGATCCCGCTGCCTTACTCCCTGAAAATCCCCTTTGGGCACATCACGTGGACTCCGACGTTCCCATCGACCAGCTGAGTGATGTCCACGTCTGCCGCCACGCTGGTCAGCATGTACGCATCGTCCCGCGACAGGTGCTTCTCGGTCACCAGGAAATCGATCATGTTCCGCACCGCCATCTCGGTGGCTGTCTTCAGGTCGGGGCTGAAGCCCATGCTGATGTAGTATGCCGGCGTCTCCGCGCGCGGCCACAGCAGGTGCTGGTCCTTGTGAAGGACGAACCGGAAGGTTCCGGTGAGGAAGGTTTCCATCGCCGTGATGTCCACCTCGCCATTGCCCTGGCCCGCGTGGCCGTCGCCCGCCTCGAACAGCGCGCCGGCTACGTGTACGGGCAGGAACAGCGTCGTCCCCGCGACCAGCTCTTTATTATCCATGTTGCCGCCGTGCATCCAGGGCGATGCGCTGTTGTAGCGGCCCGCCGATGGCGGTGGAGCATCGCCCATGCTTCCGAAGAACGGATGCAGGGGGATATCGATGCCGGGCGCGAAGTGGCCAATCATCTTTTCGCGGTCCAGAGGAATGATCTTCGTTTTCCCGTAAGGAAAGTCGTCGGGGAGAAATCCGCGCCCCACGCCGAACCCGTTGCAGGCAAAGGGCGCGTCGATATCGATCTTGAGGATGTCTACCTCGAGGACATCGCCCGGCTCGGCGTTGGCAATCGCAACCGGCCCGGTGAGGATGTGGCCGCCGGGTCCCTTGTCCTTCACCTGGTCGAAAATCGGCTGGTTGTAAGCGGGGATGTCTGCCGCCTTCACGCCTTCTTCTTCCAGGCGGTCATTCGGTCCGCAGGTTGAGAGCGTTTGCATCCGCACCGTGTCGCCGGAGTGCACGGTGAGCACCGGCTTCGCCTTCGACCAGTAGTATCCCCACTCCACTGTGGCCGGGGTCGCCGGCAAGAACACAGGCGACTGCGCAGCCGCCACTCCTGTGAACAGCAAAACTCCCACCGCCGCCAGCATCCTCATCTCTGCGCTCCCGTCCTGCCGAATTGAACTCCGAACCGCGTGGCCCGCCCGACAACGCGCCTCATTGCAGCTTCGCAAGGCGCGAATTCAAATACTCCTGGAAGGCGCTCCACTTCTCGGCACGTGGATCGGATTCGGGCCCAATCCGGCGTCCCAGTTCCTGCGCCTTGCCGCTGGGCCCGAACGCCGGCCATTCCGCGAGCCCCGTTCCGTTTGGATTGCCGGTTTTCACGAAATTGGTCCAATATCCGATGATCGTCCGCGAAAGGACGGCGTCCTCCGGCTGCGCGATCCAGCTTGTCCAGTAATGCCGGCTGAGGAACATCTCCTCTTCGCTGTGAAACGCTCCCAGTTGTGCAAACGGCCCGCCGCCCAGATAGCTGAAGTGATACAGATATGCATCCTTGCCCACCTTGCCCGTGTCCTTTGCCAGCAGCCAGGCACCGAAGCCGAAATCGTAATCGGTGAACATAGTTCGAAAGGCCAGCGGGACCTCGGCATCCGTCGCCGCCGGATAAGCAGCAAACACCCGATCCGCAAGAGGCCCAAATTTCCGTTCGAGCCAGGCGCGATACGCCGCCACCGTCGTCGGCCGATACGCGCGGCCTCCTACCAGCGGGCTTGCGAAGATCGACACCTCGCCGTCGTTGCTGCCGACCAGCACGGCCGCTCTCGCCTGCCGGCCTTCTGCAAATGCCGTCGCCGGCTGCTGCGGCAGCACGTACCCATCGACGGCCGGCTCCGGATCCAGCGCAGCGTCTTTGGCCGCGGCATCGAACACCTGCTGCGCGGGGAGCGCCCGGAGCGCCGCTACCTCTCCCGGCCCCGCGGTCACGCCCAGATCGTTCGCCAGCCGCGCGTCGCTCGTCTGCAATTGAGGCAGCGTTGGATCTATGCCATCCACGCAGACGCCGCTTTCCATGATCGCGCCGCGAAAGAGCCTTGCCGCGGGCGGCGAGGTCATCAGATTGCAGACGTCGAGCGATCCAGAGGATTCGCCCGCAATGGTGACCTGCGCAGGATCGCCGCCGAACCTGGCGATGTTCCTATGCACCCATCGCAGCGCCGCAATCTGATCCAGGTGGCCGTAATTTCCCGAGACATGATGCGGCGACTCCGCGTCGAGCGCGCCATGGGCGAAGAACCCGAACACGCCCAGCCGGTAATTGAGGCTCACCACCAGGATGCCCTGCTCCGCGAGTGCCGGTCCCAGCGGCGGCCATTCTCCCGAGCCTTCCACGTTGCCGCCGCCGTGCACCCACACCAGCACCGGCAGCTTGTCTCGTGGATGCAGCTCCGGCGTCCACACATTGAGACAGAGGCACGCTTCATCCGTTCGCATTCTCTGAATGCCCAGCATCTCCGGCAACCACGGGCTGGGCGCCTGCGGGCAGGCCGGCCCGGTCTGCGAGGCTTGCAGCACGCCATTCCATGGCGGAGGGGGCTCGGGCGCATGCCAGCGGAGCCTGCCCACGGGCTGGGCGGCGTAGGGAATCCCGAGAAATGCACCGCCCCGTGGCAGCTCCGCGACAGGCAGGCCCTGCACCCGGCCGCCTTCGATCGCCAGCTGCAGCCGTGAGGACACTCGCGGGCCGGCCAGCCCGGCCAGCCCCAGCGCCATCCCTCCTGCCAGCCAGCACCCAATCGCCGTTCGCATCTTCCTCCGACCATCCAATGCCTGTTTTCGCTATGGTAATCAGATATGCGCTGGCGATGGGTTCCGCTCTGGCTGCCGCACACTTTTTTCTGCGTCACTCTCGCTGCTGCGCAAACCAGCCCGCCCCGACCCTACACGCTCAAAATCCCGGTTAGCGAAATTTCCCTGACCTTCCACGCAGCCGATATGCATGGCAAGCCGCTCACCCACCTCACGCGCGGCGATCTCCGCCTGACCGACAACGGCAGGCTCCAAACCGACATGGTGATGCTGCAGGAATACGATGACCTCCCTATCCGCGCCGGCTTCCTGTTCGACGCCAGCGCTTCCATGATGGGAGAGCTCGCCTTCGACCGGGCCATCATCCACGCTTACGCCGCGCAGCTTCTCCGCAGGGGATACGACCTTGCCTTCGTCGAGCAGTTCGACACCGAGACGTTCATCCGCCAGGACTGGACCGACAGGGACGCCGCCATTGCCTCGGGAGCCGCCCGCGTGGGCAACACACCCGACCGACTCGATCCGCTTACGGCCATCTTCGATTCGCTCTACACCACCTGCCGCGATCAGTGGAAAGCGGAGGCCGACCGGCCGACCGGCAACTTCATCCTGCTCTTCAGCGATGGCGAAGACGACGCCAGTCACGCGAACCTGAGCGAAGCGGTGGATATGTGCCAGCGCACCCGTACCGCCATCTACGCCATGGTCACGCGGCGCCCGAGCCAGTTTTCGGGCGGCTATCGGACGCTCGAGGACCTGACACAGCAAACCGGCGGCCGGCTCTTTGTCCGCCCGCACGGCACGGAAATTCTGCAGGATCTGCAGATGATCGAAGCCGAGCAACGCGACCAGTATCGGCTCGTCTACAAGCCGTCGAATTTCAAAGCCGATTCCAGCTTTCACCGCATCCGGCTGCGGTGTTCGGCGTCAGGAGCACGCGTCGTCACGCGCTCTGGCTACTACGCCTTCCCCCGGCCCTGACCGCAACCTGTGACCTGTTATTGCTCCAGCAGCGCCGTTTTTGGATCCAGCCCTGCCGCCCGCCGCGCCGGAACCCACGATGCCACAGCCGCAATCGCGAGAAACACCACCGCCATCGCAGCAAATGTCATCGGATCGCTCGGCTTCACGCCCACCAGCATCGCGGTCATGACCCGCCCCAGCACGAACGCAGCCACGATGCCCACGGCAATCCCAATCACACTCAGCCGCATGCCCTGACGCACGACGAGGCGCACGATATCGCCGCGATCCGCGCCCATCGCCATGCGCACGCCGATCTCCGCAGTGCGCTGGCGCACGGCCGTCGACAGCACGCCGTAGAGACCGATCCCGGCCAGGGTTCCGGCAATGATGGCAAACGCCAGCAGCAGCAGGAGCGAAAACCGTGTCCCCGCCTGCGCCGCATGCACCACCGTCTCGTCCGGCTCCATCTTATCCACCAGATAGCTATAGCTCAGTCCAGCAATGGCCGCGCGCACCTGCCCTTCGTAGCTGGCCGGATCGCTGCGAGTCCGAATCGCCCACCAGGGCGGCGCAAACGAACCCAGAAACGCGTCCGTGAAGTAAGTCTGCTCGCGGCCCGGCACGGCCAGCGACTCCTCGCGCTGGTGCGCCACCACGCCGATAATCTGCACAAACTCCGCCTGCGGCGATCGGATCCGGATCAGGATCCGCTTGCCCACTGCCGATTGCCCCGGGAACGCCTTCTTCGCCAGGTCCTCACCGACCACGATGTAATTCCTGCCCGGCTGGTCGTCGTCCTCCGTGAACGTCCGCCCCGCCAGCAGCGGCGCGTGCATCGTTTCGAAATAGCCCGGGATCACAATCTGGGGATCCGTCGCCTGGAACCTGCTGGGGTCAGCCTGCGCCGCCTCCGTCCCCCAGCGGATGGGGCTGAACCCTCCGGCCAGCGGAAACGGGGTTGACGCGGTGACGCTCTCCACCCCTGGAATCGCCCGCAACCGGTCCTCGATGCGTCGCCTTCCTGCTTCCCGTTCCGCTGGCGTCTTCCCGCCCGGGCCGCCGCCCAGCACCCGGAAGGTCAGCAAATGGTGCGGATCGAATCCCGGATCGATCCGCTGCAGATCCACAAAGCTCCGGAACATCAGCCCCGAGCCCACCAGCAGCACGAACGAAGCCGCCACTTCGGCCGTCACCACCGCATTGCGCAGCACCGCGCCGCTCGCCAGACCCGAGATGCGACTCGATCCGCGGAGCACATTCATCAGCGCCGGCTGCGAAGCGCGCCACGCCGGAGCCAGCCCGAACAGCACCGCCGCTGCCAGCCCGGCCAGCGCCGCAAACACCAGCACCCTCCCATCGATTCCAATCGAATCCAGGCGCGGCAGGTTGGCCGGAGCCAGATGGCGGAGCTCGCGGATCGCCGCCCAGGCCAGGCCCAGACCCAGACCCGTGCCCACCGCCGCCAGCAGGCATGCCTCCGTAAAGAGCGGACTGATCAGTTGCCTCCGGTTCGCGCCCATGGCGGCACGCACCGCGAACTCCTGCTCCCGCAGCGAAGCGCGCACCAGCAGCAGATTCGCCACATTCGCGCACGCGATCAGCAGCAGAAAAATGACCGACCCCATCAGCGCGAGAATGGCCGGCCGCACCTCAGCGACCAGGTGTTGCCGCATCGACGCCAGCGAAACGTGGTATCCAATCGACTCAGCCATCGGGATCGTCCGCCGGCTCTCCGCGGCCACCGCATCCGCAGCCTCCTGCGCCTGCGCCAGCGTTATCCCCTGGCGCAACCGCCCCACCGGAACAATGCTGAATTCATTGCGTCCCGCTGCGTCGTAATCCAGCCGGTTCGCCACCCACACATCCGGCGCGGCGTCGACCTGATCCTCCGGCGGAAAGTACAGCCGGAACCCTGGAGCCAGCACCCCCACAATCACCGCGTTCGGGCCGCCGGCATTTCCCAGGGTGTGGCCCAGCACGGCAGAATTGCCGCCGTACCTCTTCACAAAATATTCGTGGCTCAGGATCGCCATCTGCGGCGCCCGTGGCTGCTGGGGCGCGGCCGCCTGTCCCTGCGCGGCCTGGCCCGCTGCAGCTGCCGGCTCGGGAATGCCGTCCTGCGCGTCAAAATCTCGCCCGGCGACAATCCTCGCGCCCATCAGGTCAAAGAAGTTCGTCGTCACCACCGCCATGGTGAAAGGCTCGGGAGCGCCATCGGTCCTCTGCGCCACCACCTGAAAGCTGAAGACTCCGGCCATATCGGAGAACAGCCCCTTCGTCCCGTTCTTCAGATCCAGGTAATCCGCATTCGAAAACGAAAGCCCCTTCACATTCCGCTTCCACATATCGAATCCCGCCACCACCAGTTGTGCTGGATCCTTATAAGGCAACGGGCGCAGCAGGACCGCATTGGTCACGCTGAAGATCGCGGTACTCGCGCCCACCCCGAGCGCAATCGTGAGGACTGCAATGACCGTGAACGCCGGCTGCTTCAGCAGGCTTCGGCAAACGATGGCAAGCGTCTTCAACATGCATACCTCGCGCGGACGCAGGAACCTGAACACCCACTCCTGCGCCGATCTGATTTGCCTGGACTCCGGGGATTTCTGCTTTCGGCCCCGGGGATGGCCGAAAGCGGGGTCGCATCATCATGCCCGGCCTGGCATGGAACGCACAAGCGAGCATTGCACATGGAAGACCGTGGCGCAACCATCCAGTGGGCTGCGGAATCAGCAACTTCCCCGGACTGCGGCAAGCTCTTCTGTCCGGAAGATGCCGGCCGTGTTCACTTCCGGACAGGAGGTACGGGGGGATCCGCAACACGGCAGCAAAAGCAAAAGGGGAGCAGTCTGTGCCGCTCCCCTCGGTTAACCATCGCTGCGAGCCAGCCGGCTGTCTGGCTCACCACCTGCCCCAGGCGCGGCTGATGTAATCGGTCATGGTCATGGTGATCAGTACGATGAAGGTAAAGAACCCGGCGGCCACGGTCAGCTTCGTCAAGCCGGAGCTGTACTTCACGTGCATGAAGAAGAGCACCACCAGCGACATCTTGAGGCAGGCGATGGCCAGCGCGACTACGGCGTTGAACACGCCCAGGTCCACATAGGAGATGGCCGCCGTCGAGAACGTCAAAATCAGCAGACAGGTTCCGACGGTCAGATACACCTTGGGGCTGACGATGTGCTCTTCGTGATGCGTCGGCTCAGAAGGCCCGGGCATATGCAGATGATGTTCCTGGTGTGCCTCGTGTTCCATGCTCCGCTCCGGTTCTAATCGCTAATCGCTGTAGTTCGTCACTGATGTCGGCTGATCAGATATAAGAGTGGGAACAAAAAGATCCACACAATATCGACAAAGTGCCAGTACAAGCCAAAATTTTCGATCGGCGCCACGTGACCCTCAGTGTATTTCCCACCGTAGGCCTGAATCAGCAAGATCGTCAGCAGCGAAACTCCGATGATCATGTGCAGGGCGTGCATGCCGGTCATCACGAAATACAGGGAGAAGTACACCTGCGCCTTCTCCGCCATGTCCAGTGGCAGCTTGTCGTCCGGGTAGGCCCTGGTGCCGGTTTCGAACTGAATTGGGCTGAAGTTGAGCCCGGGCACGTGGTGCTCCACCCACTCGTCGTGCCACTCGTAGGCTTTAACGCACAAAAAGCCGGTGCCGAGGATGATGGTAAGGATCATCCAGGTGATCAGCGACTTGCGCACGCGGGTTTCGGCGGCGTGCACCGCCATCGCCATGGTGAAGCTGGAGATGATGAGCAGGGTAGTGTTGAGCGTGCCGGCCCAGATGTGCAGCGTGTGGCTGCCGGCCACGAAGGCGGGGTAGTACCAATTGCGAAAGATCAGATAGGCGCAGAACAGCCCGCCGAAGAACATGATCTCCGTCAGCAGGAACAGCCACATCCCGAAGGTCGCGGCCTCGCGCTGCTGGGGCACGTTCTCGAAATGGTGGCGCAGGAAGGGCGGATGGGCGTGCTCGACGTGGCCGGTCTCCGCGGTCTGGGCTGCCAGGGTGCTGCTATCACTATCCAACGGTGGGTACCTCGCTCCTGGTTTTGTTCTCCAGCCACTCGTAGTCGTACGCCTCGTGGGTGACAATCGGCGTCTCTGCGAAATTCTCCGTCAGGGGCGGCGACTGAATCTGCCACTCGAGCCCGGTGGCCTGCCACGGATTCGGGCCCGCGATCTTGCCGTACTTCAGCGACCACGTGAGATACAGCAGCGGCAGGAGATAGCCTACGCCCAGCACGCTGGCGCCGGCGCTCGAAAACACGTTCAACACCTGGAACTCCGGCGGATATGCAGCATAGCGCCGCGGCATCCCCAGATAGCCGAGGATGAACTGGGGGAAGAAGGTCAGGACGAAGCCCACGAAAGTGATGACCGCGGCCAGCCTGGATACGCCTTCCGGATACATCCGCCCGGTAATTTTCGGCCACCAGAAATGGATGCCGGACAGATAGGCCATGAGCATGCCGCCCACCATCACGAAGTGGAAGTGAGCGACGATGAAATATGTTTCGGTGAGGTGGATATCCATGCCCAGCGTGCCGAGGAAGACGCCGGTCAGGCCGCCGATGGTGAACAGCCCGATGAATCCGAACGCGTAGAGCATGGGCGTCTCGAAGGTGATCGATCCCTTATATAAGGTTGCCGACCAGTTGAAGATCTTGATGGCGGAAGGCACAGCCACCAGCATGGTCAGCAGCGAGAACACCAGCGCCGAGTAGTTGGAGATGCCCATGATGAACATGTGGTGCGCCCACACGAAGAATCCGAAGACCGCGATGGCCACCGACGAGAAGGCGACAGCGGTGTAGCCGAAGACCCGCTTGCGGGAGAAGGTGCTGATGACTTCCGAGATCACGCCCATCCCGGGCAGGATCATGATGTAGACGGCGGGGTGGGAATAAAACCAGAACAAGTGCTGAAAGAGCAGGGGGTCGCCGCCCTTGGACGGATCGAAAACCCCGATGCCGATGGTCCGCTCCAGGACCACCAGCACGAGGGTGATGGCCAGTACGGGCGTTCCCAGGACCATGAGGATGGATGCCGCGTAGTGGGACCACACGAAGAGCGGGAGGCGGAACCACGTCATGCCCGGCGCGCGCATGCGGTGGATGGTCACGATGAAATTGAGTCCGGTAAAGATCGAGCTGAAGCCAGCGACGAACACGGCGAGGCCGGCGGATACCACATTGGTATTCAGGTAATGCGTGCTCAGCGGGGTGGTAAAGGTCCAGCCGGTGTCGACGCCGCCGAAAGCGAGCACGCCGATCATCATGATGCCGGCCACCACATAGAGATACCAGCTAAGCAGATTGATCTTGGGAAACGCCAGGTCCTTGGCGCCGACCATGATGGGGATGAGGAAATTCCCGATAGTCGCCGGCACCGAGGGCACGAGGAAGAAGAAGACCATGATCAGCCCGTGCGCGGTAAAGACCTTGTTATAGGTATCCGCGGCCAGCAGATCGCTCTGTGGCGTAAGCAGTTCCATGCGGATGAGCGCAGCCATGGCGCCGCCGATGAAGAAGAAAAACGTAATCGAGATGAGGTACAGCATCGCGATCCGTTTGTGATCTCCGGTCAGGAGCCAGCTCTTCAACCCGTACTCTTTATTGAGATAGGAAACCCTGGGCAGCGTGGCTGTCGACTGGTCCGGGAGAGATACGATTGTGCTCATGGCTTCACCGTCCCTGGCGGTAGCACCGGGGCAGAAGTCCCCGGCGGCGCAGCACCTGTCTGGATGGGCTGGGCTGCACTGTTATCGATGGTCTGGTCAATGCGGTACTGTGAATCCAGCTGGCGGATGTACTCCACCAGGTCGATCAGGCCTTCCTCGCTGACCTGACCCTGATAGGTCGGCATGATAGGGGCGTAACCCGCCACCTGATGCAGGGTGGGATTCAGAATCGTATCGCGGAGAAAAGCTTCGTCCACGGTGGCAAATTGGCCGTTGTTCAGTTGCAGACGCGATCCGTAGACTTTGGCCAGATTCGGTCCGTGGGCATTGGGGGTGCTGTTATGGCAGGAATTGCAACCCAGGCTGGCGAACAGCCGTTCCCCGTTCTGCGCCAGCGAATTGCCGCTGGTCGAACCCGAGGCCCACGCCTGGTAGTCCTCCGGCGTCATTGCGTACACCCAGCCGATCATCTGCGAATGGAGCGTGCCGCAGTACTGGGTGCAGAACAGGTGGTACACCCCTGGGGTGGTCGCTTCGAACCACACCGTGTTGTAGCGTCCGGGGATCACCTCGCGCTTGACCCGGAAGGCCGGCACGGAGAAGCTGTGGAACACATCCTGTGAAATCAGGGTGAGCTGGATGGGCCGGTTGATGGGAATGTGCAGGGCGTTGATCTCATGCTGGCCGCCGGGATGCTCGATCTTCCACATCCACTGCTTGCCGACCACGTAGACGTTCATGGCGTTCGTGGGAGGGCTGTAGATCCTGAAATAGAGGAGCGCGCCCCACACGAAGCAGATCATGAAGAGGATCAGGGGAATGATGGTCCAGGTCGCTTCCAGCAGGGTCGATCCCTCGATTGGGGTGGGGACCGGATTGCGATCCTTGCGGTAGCGCATCGAGAAATAGACCACCAGGAACGCAACCGCTCCCAACCCCACGACGGAGATCAGCACGAGGAAAAAGTACAGCGCGTCCGCGTACGGGGCGATGGTCGACGCTTCCGGCGGGAAGATCGCGAAGTTCGTAAGCCAATGGATTAGAAACTGCCAAAGTACCGGACTGATGAAATGCTGCATCGTCGCCTTTTATCCGTTCACCAGATGTGTTTTCTGCCTCGGGATTCGAGCCAGCTTCTGCGCCCGCGCCTCCCGAATGTCGCGCCGGAAACTCACAAACATAAACAACCCCAGGGTGAGGACGGTCAGCGCGCCTCCCGCCTGGATGATCCGTATGTAAAGCAGAGTATGGCCGTTCTGTGCTGGATCGTAGCGGAAGCAATAGGTCATCAAATCATCCACCAGCGACCCAATGGTTCCGTGGGAAGCTTCGACCAGTCCCAGTTGCAGATCCTTCGGCGAGAACTCGACGCCCAGGTAGTACTGGGCGAGCTTGCCCTGCGGGGTCGCCAGCTCGATGGCACTGGCGTGCGCAAACTGGGTCATCTTTCCGTCCGGCCCGGCCATCGGGACATAGCCGAATCCGACCGCGGTGGCCAGCGTACGGATCGATGGCTCTTCGCCGGTGAGGAAATGCCAGCCATTGTCGTCCTGCGGCCGGCCGTAGCGCTTCATGTAGAAGGCCTTCTCGCGCGCTGCAATGGCAGGCGTTTCGGTGGGATCGATGCTGACCAGAACCACGTTGAAATCTTTCCCGGCATTGAACTTCAGCATCTCCAGCGCGCCCACCAGCCCGTCAATTTCCTCCGGGCATAAAATCTTGCACTGGTAGTAGACCAGCGACAGGATCACGGGCTTCTTCCCGAAATAATCTCCCAGCTCGACCGTCTTCCCGGTCTCGTCGCGGAACGCCAGGTTCAGCGGCAGCTGAGTGTTGATTTTCTGCTGGATGCTGATCTTCCTGAGGATAAGCGGCTGCTGATCCGCGGGCTGCCCTGGCTTCTGAAATCCAAACCACTGGCTCTGCGCCTGGGCCGGAACGCAGAGGGCCGCCAGGGCAATCGCCGCCAGCGCGCCCGTCCACTTCCGCATTGTTCCGCCGTTCCGCATTGCTTTTTCTGATTCTTCCTGATCCCTGTTTTACCGTCCGCCCAAAACGCTCGAGGTCTGCTCGCCCGCCTGCTGGGCCCGCCCGTGCAATTCCTGTTCGTATCCGCTGGGCGCAAACCCATCGGTCAGCGGCATCTGCACCGTGGGCCGGGAATCGCCCATCATCAGGGGCTGCTGTTGTTGTGCCGGAGCCACCGGCAGACCGCGTTGCGCGATCAACTCCATCGCCCGCCCGATCGGAATCCGCACGGTACCCTTGCTGCGATCGATCCAGCTGTAGTAGTCCAGCAGCAGGTCCTCGCGCTCGTGCAGGGTCGCCAGATCCTGATCGCCGTTGTCGATCTGCAGGCGGGGCGAGGGGAACTGCTGGGTCAGCTTGGCCAACTGCTCCTGTTCGCCCGCCGGGTTGGACTGGATCTCCTTCTGCGGTGCAATCTGGTTGGCTGCATTCCACTTGTTGGCAGGGCCGTCGGCTTTGTCCAGGGCGTTGTTGATCACCTTCCCCATCCCGTAGCAGAAGACGAAGAAGACGCCCACCGAAATGAACAGCGCCACCAGGAACACGATGATCCCGCCGGTGTTGGCATCGGTAACTTCGTATCCCTCCTTTACCGAGGGATCGCCGGCATGGGACCTGGGATCGAGGTTCGGGCTATTTTGTCCGCTTGGGGGGTTATGCGTGGACATAATTACGCTCCAGAATCTCCGCCAGGTGCGGGTCGTTGGTGGCGATCAGCGGCCGCTTTTTCAGCTGCCCGAAGTAGTACACCAGCCAGAACGAGAACAGAGCCGCGGGCATGGCAGCGTATTCCAGAATCCCCCAGCTGAAGTGCAGGTTTCGGGCGGCATCCTTATACGATGGCTCGATCAGCCAGAACATGTCCCAGAACCCGGCGACGATCATGATCCAGCAGGTCACGGCCAGGCGTCCCTGGATGCGCTTCAGGTCGCGTGACAGCAGCAGGCTGAAGGGAATGAGCCAGTGGAGGATGACATCCAGGGTGGCGATTACGCCCCAGTTTCCTCGGATGCGGTCCAGATACCAGGGAATCTCTTCCGGCGAATTCCCCGACCAGATAATAATGAAGGCGCCGAAGGCGAAGTAGATGTTCAGCATGACCAGGGCGAAGCACAGCTTGCCCAGATCGTGTTGCTCGATGATATGAAACGTCGACTTGATTGGCTCGGCACGGCTCAGCCAGATCAGGGTCAAAATCGCGAGCGGCAGCACCACGAACGGCTCGCCCACCAGATACTGGAAGCCATAGATGGTCGAATACCACGTGGGATCGATCGACATGACCCAGTAAATCGACAGCAGGAAGAGCAGTGCCGCAAAGAGCACGACTCCGAACCCGCTCAGATTCTCGAACCTTGTTCGCCAGTAGGCCACCCGCGGTTCAGGATCGGCGTCGCGCTGCATCGACCAGCGATTCAGGCGGAAGATATAGATGGCGAAGATCCCGAAGCAGACCAGGGAAACCACCCAGAAGTTGCGGGCGTTCAGCATAGGCTGCTTCCACTGGATCGCGTGCATCAGGTCTGCGGAGATCAGCCCGTTCTTATAGGCGGTCGCCCAGTCCGCGTACTTCGCCCAGGGATAGAGCATGCCCCGGGAGGCGCCGAAGAAGGCCACGGGCAGGAAGAACAGGACGATCAGCGGCCAGGTCCGGGTCATGGCCTCGAGCGGCCGCCGTACAATCAGCCCCCACTTGCCGCCCGACAGATACTGCACTTCGAGCAGCGCCATGCCGCCGAAGCAGAACCCGAAGCACATCACGAAGCCGTCGAGCCATCCGCGCAGCAGATGGTTCCAGCCCAGCCCATTCTCCGCCTGCCCGAGGAACGCGAAGAGCACCCCCAGCGCCGCGCACACCACTCCCACGATCAGCGCTCGCTTCCGCCACACATCCACGAACGGAGGCGCGCTCAGGTTCGAAGGCAATCCCCTGCTGAAGGTATCGTTCGCCATTATCGCTGCGCTCCTGTTGCCGCCGGCCTGGTCGTGGTTGCTTCCGGCTTCACGGCCGGCTTGGGCGGATTCTCCGCGGGCGCTCCGGCCACAATTCCGACAATCGGCGATCCGTAGACTGCGGTGGACGGCGTGGGCCACGGTCCGGCGAAACTCGCGGGCTCACCCTGCTGGGTTGCGATGTCCTTCAGGTCTTGCACCTGCGCGCCCGGCGGCACGTCTGAGACCTTCGCATTCTCGCTGAGCTGCAGAGCCCGGATGTACGCCGCGATCGCCCAGCGATCGGCCGGCGCCACCTGCGCTTTGTAATCGGGCATCGCCCCGTAGCCGTTGGTCATGACGTAGAAGTAGTGGCTGAGCGGTTCCGCCAGACGCCGCGGATCGTGCAGATTCCCGGCCGGCTTAAAGCCGCGCTCCACGATCATGCCCAGGCCGTTGCCCACTCGCGAGTGGCACGGCGTGCAGTACACGTTAAAGCGCTCCTGCCCTCGCGCGAGCACCTGCATGGTCACGGGAAAGGGCATGGTATCGGATTCCTTACCGTTCATCAGCCCGGTGTAGAAGTAATCGCTGGTTTCGTAGAGCTGTCCGCGCGCCACGGTGTGCTCGACCTGCGGCCGCACGGAGCGGCCATCGGCAAATACGGACGAGCCCCGCTGGGGGAACATCCGCGGCTGGTTCTGCATGTCCTGCCGGCATCCCGCGGCCAGCAGCAGCAGCCCCATCGCCCCAGCCAGCCCCAGGCGCTGCCATGGCTCTCTATAACCTGTCACCTGCAATCTGTTCACTGGGGTGTTAATACTCCACCTCCACCACCGACACGGGCTTCTGGGCTTCCAGAAAACTCCGTGTCTCCGCCGGTTCGAACTTCGGATCGGTCGCTTCGAGACAAAGGAAGAACTTGTCGCTGGTCGCCCCGCTGCGAAAGTTGGGGGCGTTGAAGACGGGGTGATAGGGCTTGGGCAGGCCGCACAGCGCGAGCATGCCGAAGGCCGCCGACAGCCCCGCCCACAAAATGGTCCATTCGTAGGCTGGAATCACGAAGGCAGGCCAGGAAAAATACGGCCGGCCCGCGATGTTCAGCGGATACGCCCACAGCGAAATCCACGTTTCGAGGCCAAACATGGCCGCCAGTCCCAGCAGTCCACCCACCAGGCAGACCAGCGAAACCTCGTCGCGATGGAACCCGATGGCCTCGGCGGCTTCTTCCACCGGATACGGCGTATAGCAGTCCATGCGCCGATAGCCCGCGTGATAGGCCGCGTGCGCCGCACCCACCAACTCCGTCGGAGTATCGAACTCCGCCATCATGCCGTACAGTCCCTCGGGAAGTGGCATTAGTCACCTGCCTCCGGAAGAAGCTCTTTCTTTTCCCGCACCTTTGCCTGCGGCAGCATCATGCGCAGCTCCGACATGGGAATCATGGGCAGGAAGCGGATAAACAGGAAGAACAGGAACGTGAACAATCCCAGGGTTCCCAGAAACGTTCCGTAGTCCCACTTCGTGGCCCGGTACGTGCCCCACGAGGACGGCAGATAATCGCGGGTCAGGCTGGTCACCACGATCACGAAGCGCTCGAACCACATGCCGGTGTTCACGATGAGGGACATCAGGAACATGAGGCCCACGTTGCTGCGGAACTTGCGCAGCCACATCAGCTGGGGCAGCGCGATGTTGCAGGTGACCAGCACCCAGTAGGACCAGCCTATCGGCCCGAACATGCGGTTCCACATCATGAAGTATTCCCAGTGGCTGGCCGAATACCAGCTCATGAACACTTCTGTGGAGTAGCCGTAAGCCACGACCATTCCGGTGGCCAGCATCACCTTGCCGCAGTTGTCGATGTGGCGGATGGTAATCAGGTCTTCGAGGTGGTAGAAGGTGCGGATGGGAATCGCCAGGGTCAGCACCATGGCGAACCCCGAATAAATGGCGCCGGCCACGAAGTAGGGCGGAAAGATGGTGGTGTGCCAGCCGGGCAGCAGCGCCACGGAGAAGTCGAGGCTGATTACGCTGTGCACCGAGAGCACCAGCGGGGTCGCCAGGCCGGCCAGCAGCAGCGAAGCCGTCTCATACCGCGTCCAGTGCCGCACCGATCCGCGCCAGCCCACCGACAGCAGGCCGTAGAAAAACTGGCCCGCCTTCGACTGCGACCGGTCGCGCAGGGTTCCCAGGTCGGGAATCATCCCCATGTACCAGAAGACCACCGAAATCGTCGCGTAGGTTGAAACCGCGAAGACGTCCCACAGCAGCGGGGAGCGGAACTGCGGCCAGTAGTTCATGGTACTGGGATAGGGAAAGAGCCAGTATCCCAGCCATGGCCGGCCTACGTGGATCAGCGGAAACATGCCGGCGCAGACCACGGCGAAAATCGTCATCGCTTCGGCAAACCGGTTGATCGAGTTGCGCCAGCTCTGCTTGAAGAGCAACAGAATCGCAGAGATCAGGGTGCCTGCGTGGCCGATGCCGATCCACCACACGAAGTTGATGATCGCGAAGCCCCAGGCCACGGGAATTGTGATCGCCCAGATGCCCACGCCCTTCAGGAGCAGCCACGTGAGGCAGATCATCAGGATCCCAACCACCGATCCCGCCACCATGAAGCCGAACCACCACCCCAGGGGCGTGT
Organism: Acidobacteriaceae bacterium; assembly: GCA_036267095.1. GTDB lineage: Bacteria > Acidobacteriota > Terriglobia > Terriglobales > Acidobacteriaceae > Palsa-343. The sequence goes on along the minus strand of DATAWS010000043.1, from coordinate 21,041 downwards.
GGCTGGTCAGCACGATCCGCGATACCTCTTCCGTGACCGACTTGAACGTGTGCCCCGGCGCGATCACCCGGTATTCCCCGGTGACCGGATCCACCATCGGATTGTTGACGGGTGCGTCTTTTGTCGCCATGCGCTCCAGAATCCTCTTTCCCGGCCCTGTTCCTTAGCTGCTCCAGCTTCCTGCTATCAACTCCCGGATTATTCCTCTTGATTTCCGGTTCGAGGTTTTCGGCTAAGTGGCATACTCTCCCAGCGCCTTTGCCAGCTCTTCGTTCACGTTCAGCACACCGGCTACGTAGGTTGTCCGGGGCCGCGTGTTGATGTCGGCGAGCACGCCGTAGGTTCGAATCTCGGTCTTCAGCTTCGCCACTTCGCTGGTTTTGTCGTTGATGTTCCCGAAGACGATGGCGCTGGTCGGGCAAGCCTGCTGGCATGCCGTCCTGATCTCTCCATCGCGGATCGGACGGTTGTCCTTGTCCGCTTCGATCTTCACCGCCTCGATGCGCTGCACGCAGTAGCTGCATTTTTCCATGACACCGCGGCTGCGCACCGAGACTTCCGGATTGCGCATGAGCGCCAGGCTTGGTGTGTCGTAATCGGAGTAGAGGAGGAAATTGAAGCGCCGGACCTTATAAGGACAGTTGTTCGAGCAGTAGCGCGTGCCCACGCAGCGGTTATAGACCATCATGTTCAGGCCTTCGGGCGAGTGCACGGTGGCGCCCACCGGACATACCTGCTCGCAAGGCGCATTCTCGCACTGGTGACAGGTCATGGGCTGGTAGTGCGCGCGGGGCGCCGAAAGGTCACCCTCGAAATAGGTGTCGATCCGGATCCACTGCATGATGCGCCCGATCTTCGCCTGGAGCCGCCCGACCACGGGAATATTGTTCTCCGCATAACAGGCGGCAATGCACGCGTTGCAGCCCACGCAGGAGTTCAGATCGATCGACATCCCCCACGCGTTCTTGTCGTAGCGGTACGCGGGGAACATACTTTCGCCGGGTTCCGGCGTCCAGCGAGCGACACCCTCGTGCGCGAACTCCGGATTGTTCCTGTATTCGGTCAGAGTCGCATAGCGAATGATCCCGCGGTCCAGCGACTCGTCGCCCTCGAGGGAGTGGGTCCCCTCGCCGGGGCCGCCCGCGAACGGGGCGCGCTGGTCGATGTGGTGGCTCTTGGTGACGCAGATGTCGTAAATCCCGCCGGTTTTCCGCAGGCTGCCGCCCGTCTGCGACCAGGGCGCGGTCGAGGGCCGGATCAGATAGGCGTTGTAGCCCACGCCGCCCGCCACGCGTCCGATGCGGCGGCCCTGGCCGAGCGTGACGACCACTACGCCGTCCGCCTGCCCGGGAACCGCGAGCGCGCCCGCGCTGATCTTCTTCCCATTGAGCGCGATCTCGACCTCGTCATCTTCCTGCAGGCCGAGCTTCTCCATCGTGGCGTAGCTCATCTGCGCGGCGTTATCCCAAGCCAGGTTCGTGATCGGCCGCGGTATCTCCTGCATCCAGCCCACGTTCGCAAAGCGGCCGTCGTAGACATTCGCGTCAGGCCGGAACGCGATCTCGAGGGCGTTACCGGAAGACTGACGTGCGGGCTGACCCGCGGTTGCCCCGGCTTTCGCGGTCACGTTCTTCGGCGTGAAGGCGGTATTCGCGATCCACCCGTCGTGGAGCACCTTCCGCCACCGAAACTCTGCGTCCCCACCGGTCGCAACATTGTTCGCAGAACCGTTGGCTGCATTGCCTGCCGCCTGCGGCTGAGCGCCACCTTTGGCCAGCGGGGCGCCGTTCCCCATCCACGTCGCGCGCACCGCGTCGTAGGCGGAAACATCGGGATTATCCAGCAGCGACTGCACAATCTCGTGCGCGTTGCGCCCGCCGTAGAGCGGTTCGATCATGGGCTGCACGATGCTCACCGTTCCGTCATAGGAGCGCGCGTCCGACCACATTTCGAGATAGTGAGCGTTGTTGATGTGCCAGTGGGAAGTCTGGGCGGTCTCATCCACGTGGGAGCCCAGGTGCACGACCGTTCCCACCCTGCTCATCGCAGTTTCGAAATCGAGGTCCGCCGGGACGGTGTATACGGGGTTGGCGTTCAGGATCACCAGCCAGTCCACTTTGCCGGCGTTCATGTCGGCCACCAGCGACCGCAGATCGTCCGTCTGGATCGACGGCATTGGATTGACCGGTTCGGAGTACGCCACTGTCTTGCCCACGTTGCCGAGGGCCTGATTCATGGCGAAAGCGGCCAGGTGCACTTCCGGCGGCGCGAACTCGCCGGGAATCACCACGCACTTGCCGGCACTTGCCCTGAGGTCCGCGGCGACGCCCTGCAAAAATGTCGCTTCGTGATCCGACCAACCGCCGCCCTGCGCAGAGCCGGTCCCCAAGGCCGCGGCCAGCGCCTGCGCGAATGCCGCCATCCGGCTCGGCGGCACGGCCAGGCGATGCTCTGCTTTGAATCCGGTCAGGGTCGTCACCGGCTCGACCACGTAAAGCCGGTTCATCTGCAGGGTGCCCTGCAGCTTTCGCTTGCCGGCGTAGTCGCGCGCCAGCTGATGGAAGCCCGGGAACTGCACGCCGCCCAGGAAATCCGCGTCCAGCGAGACGATCACGTCCGCCTGATCGAGCCGGTACTGGGTGTCCACATAATCGCCAAAGGCCTGTTTCGCCGCCGCGTAGTGGTTATCGCGGTTCACCGGGTCGTACTGCACGAACTTTGCCTGGGGATAATTCTTCTTTCCTTCCTGCCACTGCCGGGCCAGCGTCGGCGAGGTCACGGTGGCGCTCAGGAAATAGACGCCCTGCCCGCCGGAGGCCTTCTTGTCGGCCAGCATGGCGCGAAATGCGCCGAGGAAGGATACCCACGGCCGCGTCTCTCCGCGGTACAGCACATGCTGCGACCGGTCCGGGTCGTACATGTCGAGCAGCGTCGCCTGGGTAATCGGATCCGATCCGCCCCTGGTGTAGGGGTGCTCCGGGTTGCCATCCACCTTGATGGGACGGTACGCCGCGCTTTTGATCAGGACCGGGACCGCGCCCGTGGTGAAAGGAAAGGCCGATGCGAAATAGGCCGGTTTACCCAGGATCAGGTCGGATGGCGCCGTCACGTAGGGATAGATGGGCTCGTCAGGCTGCTTGGTGCAGCCCGCGAGCCCAGCCAGTGCCATCGAGGCTCCCATCACTTTCAAAAACGATCGCCGCGAAACCGGGTCGATCCACTCCGACGCCTGGGACGGAAATTCCTTGTTCACCAACTCGGCGAACTCCGGTTCGTCGGCCAGCTCATCCACCGAGCGCCAGAACTTCTTTCCTTTCTGATTCGCCAGCTTCGCTCGCACTTCGTCCAGGGTCAGCTTCTTCGGCTCAATCTGCGCCAGATCGTTTCCGTTCTCACCCGCAGCCATGGGCAGCTCGGCGTTCTGAGCTGTGAGCTGTGCGTTTTGTACTGTGTTCTTCATCGGTGACAAACCTCGCAGCTCGTCAGCTCACGCGGATTCCGGATGTCGTAGTGCTGGAGCAGGAAATTCCCCAGCGCTTCCTGGTTCGTGAACTTCGTATAGTGCAGCCCGGCCGGCAACAGCACCGGTCCCGTGTTTTCGCTGCCGATCAGGGTTCCGGCGGTCTGCGGGTGCAAACCCGGCAGCGCCTGGGAGAGTGAAGCCATCTGCACTCCGCCCTTCAGATCGGGATTCGCTTCCGTGCAGGTCACACTCTCCGCTGTCGGCGTTCCGGTTTTCACATCGGCGGACGCGCACCACACCGGATTCAGCTCGGACGCGCCCTTCCAGGCCATGTTGTAAATCTCGCTGGTGGGCCGCAGATTTTTCGCCGGATTGCGATGGCAGTTCAGACACCACTCCATCTGCAGCGAATTCTGCATGTACATGATGGGCATTTCGTCGACCCGCCCGTGACAGGTCGAACAGCCGATCCCCTTATTCACATGAATTTCATGATTAAAGAAGACGTAATCGGGGAGATCGTGGACGCGCGTCCAGGTGATCGACTCGCCGGTTGCCCAGCTGTGCCGCACTGGCTCCAGCAGCTGCGCATCCGTCCAAATCTGGGCGTGGCAGTTCATGCATGTCTTGGTCGGAGGGATCCCCGCGTAGCTTGACTCCTCGACCGACGTGTGACAGTACTGGCACTGCAGGCCCAGCCCCTCGACGTGATGCTTGTGACTAAAGGGCACCGGCTGATCCGCGCGCTGTCCCTGCCGCGTCACCCAGGGGGACCGCTGCAGTTCGTCGAGTGTCAGCCCCAGGGCAATGATTAAAAGCCCCGTCAAAATCAGGCTCATCCGGGCCAGCGCGTTCGAGCTGCGGTCAAAAATCTGCGGCATGAATGCGTCCTGCTTCTCCTCGAAGGTCGCTGAAGGTTAAGAGAGCTTGAGAACCTGCTGGATTGAAGAAACCGGCGCGATCGGAACCACGCTCGGCCTCAGAAGAAACCGGCACTACCTGCAAGGGGCCTGCTACTATCCAGAGCGCAGAACTTAGCCCCGCGGCCCCCGCTCCTTTGCCCTGAATCTGTTTTGGTTGTGTCCTGGATCACAGCTGATTGTGACCTGCATCACAAAACTTTTGTAAAGATGAACTATAGCGGCACTTTGCCGCGCTGCGCAAGCCACCGACCCCCTGACGCTAAATTTTTTTTGATCGCATGGTGCGGGAGTTGCGCTCGACAGCGTGCTGGGACCTGACCTGGCAGCCTGCGCGGGCGCATTCGGCGCCGCCGGCCGGCTTCGATCCGCAGGCCTGACCGGTCTGTCTTTGAAAATTTGTAACCGCCCCGGTAGTCTGTCCGTCCGGGCCCCTGTGATGCGATTCCCGGGGCGTCTTTACCCGAGCTGTTGCTGTAACCTGTCACCTGGAATTCGTGACCCGCCTATGACCGATGGACGACGCGCCGTTCGCTACGATGCCGCCCGCGCCTGCCGCGAGCTGGGTCAGGCCGATCTCAAACTCGGCCAGCTCATTCAGCGGATCCCCTTCACTCTGAAGCTCAAGTCGCAGCATTCTCCGTTCGAAGCGCTGCTTGAGTCAATCATTTATCAGCAACTCCACGGCAAGGCGGCCGCGGCCATCCTCAAGCGGTTACTGACCGCTTTCGGCGAACTGCACCCTGCACCGGAGCATCTGCTGCAGGCCCCGGATGACCTGCTCCGCGCCTGCGGCCTCTCCGCAGCGAAGGCCAGGGCCCTGCGCGATCTTGCCGCGAAGACGATTGACGGCACCGTTCCCACGCTCGCCCAGATTCGCCGCCTCTCCGACGAGGAAATCGTCGCCCGCCTCACCGCAGTTCGTGGAGTGGGCACGTGGACGGTGCAGATGCTGCTGATCTTCCGCCTCGGCCGCCCCGACGTTCTGCCGGTCACGGACTACGGTGTGCGCAAGGGATTCGCCCTGACTTTCCTGCGCCTGCCTAAAACGAAGCCGTTCGACGCCTCGATGCTCGCGACGGCTGAGCAGATCGAGCGGCGCGCGGAAAAGTGGCGTCCGTGGCGCTCGGTGGCCAGCTGGTACCTGTGGCGGGCCTGCGATCTGGCCGGCAAAGCCATGGTGCTGCCGGACTGATCAGGCCTCAGTCTGGCAGTCCATCTGCCCCCGACATCTTCTCCAGACTCACGCCTCACCGGCCGCCGCCGATAACCGGGCTGTGGCCCGTGCCGATTCCCTGCGGCAGCGCAGAGGAAGCACGGACGCAGCGCGCCGGCCCTCGCGGGCCGCGTGTGCACGCCCCGGCTCATCGTGCCACCCGGAGGAATTCTCATGCCCGCTCGCGTTATCGGTTTCGGCTTCCGTTCCTGCTTCGCCCTATCCTGCACCCTGGCGCTGATCGCGCTCACCCTTCTGCCTGCCGCCTGGGCCAGGGAAGGGGGCGACCAGTATCCCAATGGCGCGGAAAACTGGTTTGCCGGCGCCGCACCGCCGCCCGGCTTCCATTACGTGAACTACTTTGGTGTTTACACCGGCAACCTGAAAGACGGTTCCGGCCACAAGGTTCTGTTCGACGGCTCCACGCCTTCGGTTACCGCAACCTTCAACGCCTTCCGCTTCGTCCAGATGACTCGGCTGAAGCTCTTTGGAGCCGATTACGGCGCCCACGTCATCGTCCCGGTCGTGCACCAGTCGGTCGATCTCGGCGGAACCGCCGCCGCCACCGGCGTCGGGGACCTCACCGTCGATCCGCTGGTCCTTGGATGGCACGGCTCCCAATGGCACGCGATTGCCGCGTTCGACGTCTTCCTGCCCACCGGGGCTTACGACAGGAACGACAGCCGCGTCAGCATCGGTTCCAACATGACCGGCTTCGACCCGCTCCTTGCGGTCAGCTACCTGCCCAAATCCGGATGGGAAGCCTCGATCAAGCTGATGTACGACCTCTACACCACCAACAGCGCCACCCAGTACCACTCCGGCCAGGAGTTCCACACCGACTATGCCGCGGGCAAGCACTTCGGACCCGAACATTCGGGTCCATGGATGGCGGGCGCCACTGGCTACTTCGTTCAGCAGACCACCGACGACACCGAGAACGGCGTCTCCGTCCCGGCGGTTTCCGGCCTTTACGACGGCGGCCGCCGCGGGCGCGCACTCGCGGTCGGTCCCAGCGTCGGCTATGTCAACGCCCGCCACGTCATCTTCATGGCCGACTGGCAGCACGAAACCCTGGTACAGAACCGCTTCGGCGGCGACAAGGTCTGGTTCAAGATCATCGTGCCCGTCGACAGCCTCTTCGCGCGCCCCGCGGTTCACTGAGTGCGGGCTGCTGCTTCACCTGTGGCGCTCCTTTCGAGGAACACCCATTTCCTGCTTCCGTGCCCATCGCGGCATCTCCCGTCCCCCCTGCCGCGGATCAAGTTCCTCCCCGCGGTGCCGATGAACCCCTCGTCGGATGCTGCTGGGATCCCGGCCCTGGAGGCTGCACGTGCCTGCCCGGGTCCACGTTTCGGAAAGGTGTTCTCCATGTCTGTCGCCCGCAATCTGCCCATCGCCCGCAAATTCACCTTTGCGTTCGGGATTATCTGCCTGCTGTGCACCGGCCTTGCCGCTTACACCTTCTTCACCATGCGTGGCGTCTCCTCCAGCACACGGACGATTGACCGGAGCAACATCCCTTCGCTGGTCGCACTGGACAGCCTGCGCTACAACGACAACAGCGTTCGCCGAGCCGAACTGGCTCTGGTGCTGTGTCCCACCGAGGAATGCTCCAGCCACTACCGCCAGGTGCGCCGGCAGTCTATCGCCGACATGCAGACAGCTGACAGAGCGTATGAACCGCTCATCAGCTATCCGGGGGAACGCGAACTCTATGAGAAGTTCTCCTCCTCCATGGCCCAGTACCTTGAGGTCAGCGATCGCGCGATGGAGGCCCTTAACGCTGGAAATAACCGTGAGGCCACGCAGTTGCTGACTGCGCCCTCCGAGGTCAAGCTCAATGCAGTGGCCCTGATGGCGGTTGGAGACGATCTGCAGCTCAATGCTCAGGAGACGCAGAAAGAGGCCTCGAGCACGAGCGCGGACTCGACCCGTACGATGTGGGTCAGCCTGGTGGTGACGCTGGTCATTGTCCTCGGCTCGATCGTAGTGGGCACGCTGCTCAACCGCTTCGTGACTCCGCGTCTGGCGGTGGTCCTTCGCGCTCTCGAGCGCATGGCACAAAAGGACTTCACCACCCAGGTCGTCGTTACGGGAACCGACGAGATCGGTCGCGTGGGCATGGCCCTCAACACCTGCGCTGACTCGGTCCGCGCCGCTCTGCAGTCCGTTGCCCAGAGCGCCGAGTCGCTGGCCGCGGCCACCGTTCAGATCACGGCCAAGGCCTCCCAGTCCGCGCAGAACGCCCGCGCCCAGTCCGGCAAGACCGGCCAGATCGCGGCGGCCGCTCAGGAGATGGCGGTCACGATCGGCGAGATCGGACAGAACACGGAGCATGCCGCCACCGCCAGCCGAACCTCAGCCGAAACTGCGGAACAGGGCGGGGCAGTGATGCAGTCCGCCGCCGGCACCATGGAAAAGATCGCTATCGCCACCAGCTCCGTCTCGGAGAAGATGAGTTCTCTCGCGCAGCGCTCTGAGGAGATCGGGAAGGTCGTGAGTGTCATTCAGGAAATCAGCGAGCAGACCAACCTGCTCGCTCTCAACGCCGCCATCGAGTCGGCGCGCGCCGGCGAGCACGGCCGCGGCTTCGCCGTGGTTGCGGGGGAAGTTCGCCGGCTTGCCGAGCGCACCAAGGCCGCCACCGAGGAAATTGCCGGCACCATTCGCAGCATTCAGGATGAAACTCGCGACACCCTCGAGGTCATGCAGAACAGCAACGCGGCGGTCAGCACCGGCATCGAGGAAACCACCCGCGCCCGCCACAGCCTCGATTCGATCATCGAGTCCTCCAAGCAGGTCGAGCAGCAAATTCAGCTCATCGCGTCGGCCGCCACCGAGCAAACCGCCGCTTCCGGCGAAATCTCCCACTCCGCCTCGGAAATCTCCCAGCTCTCGGTCGAAAACACGCAGGGAGCCGAAGAAGCCGTCGCGGCCCTCAACAGCGTCGCCTCCCTCGCTGCCGACCTGGACCGCGTCATCCGCCAGTTCCGACTTGACGACGGGTCAAATACCGTGGGTTCCCGCGGCAGCCTGTCCGCCCCACCCTTCGCGACCGACTGGGTCACCCAGCGCGCGGCGCAGCCCGCACATTCCTGAAATCACTCACCCCGAGCGCGCCGTCTCCGCGCGGCGCGCCCGACGTTATTCGCGCCGCAACGCGGTCATCGGATCGACCCCCATGGCACGCCGAGCCGGAACGAGGCACGCCGCCGCGGCCACCAGCAGCAACAACAAAGACACCCCCGCGGCGATGGCCGGGGGACTCGCTGTGCTGCCTACCCACTCTGCCATCACCCGATGCATCCCCACGCTCAGCGCCAGCCCGATCGCAATTCCCACGCCCACACTCAACCCGGCCGACGCTGTCACCACCCGCACCACGTGCGCACGCGACGCGCCCAGCGCCATGCGAATCCCGAGCTCGTTGGTCCGCTGGGCCACCGTATACGACAACACGCTGTAGAGCCCCACGGCCGCCAGCGCCAGCGCCAGAATGGAGAAGCCCGCGAACAGCGCCGCAATCAGCCGCCCCTCAGCCCACACCGGCTCATCGCGCAGCGCAAACTCCAGATCGCCCGGGAGCGGCAGGATGACCATCTGCTCCCGGTTTACTCGAGCGACCTCTCTGCGGATGCTGTTCATGGCTGCTGCGGGTGCGCCATGGGTGCGCACCAGAATCTCCATCCCCTGGAACATCTCGGCGCTCCAGGGCGCGAAGATCGCGGGCTCGACCGGCTGGTCCAGCCCATTGTTCACGAAGTCCCCGACCACCCCGATCACCTGCATCCATCCATCGGAATGCGGGCCTGTCAGCGTTTTGGGCGGGTCGTTGCGGAAACCCGGAATCTTCAGGGCGCGTCCGACCACCCCACCCTCTGCCAGATACCGGCGCGCAAACGTCTGGTTCACCAGCACCAGAGCGGAGCCCTGGGACACCTCGGCCCGCGTCCACAGCCGCCCCTCCACCAGCGGCGTCTCGAGCGCGCGAAAATAGCCGTCATCGACCAGGTTCACCCGCGCGGTTTGAGCCTGCGCTGCCGCAGCCGGATGCCCCAGTACCTCGAAGGGCTGTTTCCATCCCGCGTATGGCGGAACCGAAACGGTTGCGATCGACGTTGTCACCACTCCTGGCACAGCGGCCACGCCAGCGCGCAGTTGTTCGTAGTAGTTCAGCCGCGCCTGCCAGTTGGTGGCGGCGTTGTCGGCCAGGGGAAAACCGAGTTCGGCGACGTTGTGCGGGTTATAGCCCAGCGGCACCCGCTCCAGCCGCACAAATCCCTCGATCGCGGCCGCGGCCGCGGTCAGCAGGACCAGCGTCAGGGCAATCTGCCCGGCCACCAGCCCTCCATGGAACCGTTTTGCCCGCAGGCTGCCCACGGCTCGCGTGGTGTTCGACTGCAGGTCCGGATGGGCTGCGCGCCGACCCGACTGCAGAGCCGGCGCCAGTCCGAACAAAAGCGTCGACAGCAGAGCCAGGCCTGCTCCAAACAGGAGTACCGGCAGATTGATGCGAATCCCCACGTCGGGCGGAAACAAATGACGGGGTAGCCACGCCACAATCAGCGCCAGCAGCCGGTAAGCCAGGCCCACTCCCAGCGCCGTCCCGGCGAGCGCCAGCAGCAGGCTCTCGGTGAACAACTGTCGCACCAGCCGGCGGCGGCTTGCGCCCACGGCCGACCGCACCGCAAACTCATGCTGCCGCGCCGCATTCCGAGCCAGCAGCAGAATTGACACGTTCCCGCATCCGATCGCCAGCAGCAGTCCCACTGCTCCCAGCAGCAGGTACAGCGTTCCTCCCAGGTTCTGGGTTGTCTCCCACGTCAGCAGGCGAATATCCACGCGAGAGCCCCTGGCGAACATGCGCGGATTCTCCTGCGCGAAGCGGTCCAGCAGCGGCTGCAGCTCGGCATCGGCCTCGGCGAGGCTCACGCCGCGCCGCAGCTTCACGATCACGCCCCCGCCCGCCGGATTCCCGATCTCCTGTGGCAGATAGACGTCCGTGCCCCAGCCCAGCGTAAAGTTGGGCCGCGTGACCCCCACAATCGTGTATCGCCGTTGATTCAGTTCGAGCGTCCGGCCAATGACCCCTGGATCGCCCTGAAAGTGTCGTTGCCAAAAGCGGTAGTGCAGCTCGACCACCGGCTGCGGCTCCTGTCCGTCGGGAGAATCCGACGGTCCCAGATTCCGCCCCAGGAGCGCGGGAACGCCAAACGTCGAAAACGTCGACCCGATGCCGTAATAGCCGTTGATCGGCTCCGGAGACTCCCCGGCCGTCACCGCCAGCCGGTCCAGCCTCCAGCTGGCGATGCTCTGAAGTGCACGGACTGTCCGCAGCTCTCTAAGCTGAGCACCGGTGAAGAACTGATCCGAGATGGGCCGCCCGGGCGCGCGGGCGCTCAGGTTCGCCAGCCGATCCACATCCGCGTAGGGGAAGGGGTGCAGCAGCACTGCGTACACCACGCTGAAGACCGCAACCGCCGCGCCCATTCCCAGCGCCAGCGACAGGACTGCGGTCAACGCAAAGCCTGGATTCCGGACCAGTTGCCGGAATGCATAGCGGCCATCCTGCACCAACGATCCCATGCCTGCCTCCCGTGTCAATGGCGACCATGATCGCACGCACAACCGGCGCGCCGTTCCTTCCCTGTCCAGTCCGCCGCGCCCCGAGCTTGCGGAATCGCGGGGAGGATTAACATTCTGTGAACCAGGAGCTCTGTTTTACCCTGTTATTCTGGACTCGCTATGCCGTCCAAAAAAGAACTCCTTTCCAACCCTGTCCGCCACATCGACATCCGGGAGCACAACGTGGTCGCGCTCGTCGACGCCATGCAGTCGATGGCCTACAGCTCCCGCGACCTCGCCCGCGCGGCTTCCATCTATGAGCGCATGTTGCGCGATCAGGACTGCGGCATCATCCTCTGCCTTGCCGGCTCGCTCATCTCCGCCGGGCTGAAGCAGATCTTCGTCGAGATGATCCGCAGCAACATGGTCGATGCCATCGTCTCGACCGGAGCCAACATCGTCGATCAGGATTTTTTCGAGGCTCTCGGGTTCAGGCACTACATCGCCGATGACCTCTTCAAATCCGGCACCCAGGACGGGGTGCTTCGCGAGCTGATGATCGATCGCATCTACGACACTCTGATCGACGAAGAAGAGCTCCGCGCGTGCGACGAAACCACCGAGAAGGTCGCCGATGCGCTTCCACCGCGCCCGCACAGCTCCCGCGAGTTCATCCGGGCGATGGGTGCGTGGCTCGAGCAGAACGGCAAGACTCCGGAAAAGGGCGGGGTCGACTCCATCGTGCTCTCCGCGTATCAGAAGGACGTGCCGATCTTCTGCCCCGCTTTCAGCGACTGCTCCGCCGGCTTCGGTCTGGTGGCGCATCAGCACAAGAGGCAGGACAAGCCAAAGGTTTCCCTCGATTCGGCGAAGGATTTCTACGAGCTGACGCAGCTGAAGATTGCGAACCCCACGACCGGCCTGCTGATGATTGGGGGCGGCGTCCCCAAGAATTTCGCGCAGGACATCGTGGTGGCTGCCGATATCCTCGGCAATGAAGCGCCCATGCACAAATACGCGATCCAGATCACGGTTGCCGATGTACGTGACGGCGCGCTCTCCTCGAGCACGCTGAAGGAAGCCAGTTCCTGGGGCAAAGTCGACACCACGTTTGAGCAGATGGTTTACAGCGAAGCGACGCTCGCCCTGCCGCTCGTTGCCGGCTACGCATGGCACAAAAAGGCGCACGCTAATCGCACGGAGCGTCGCTGGAGCCGCATCCTCGATCCGGTCACCGTCTGACCAGGAACTTCCACGGGGCGCTCATGTCGTTGCTCAGCGGTTCGCGGCTTTCCCTCGACGAATCGCACAAGTGCCGTTGCTGGTGCGGGTTCCGCCGGCCCGCGCGGGGTCCATTTTGCTGTTGGAAGCCAGATTCATTCCCCTATACTTTTCGGGAATCAATGTGCCGATAATGGAAGTGAACCGAGCCTTCCACGGGATCGAGCTGTGACCCGATTCACGCAATCGCGAACTGTCACGAGAGCCTTCATCGCGGCTCTGGCGTTCTCGCTTGCCGGCGCGATCGTTCTCGCCCGCTTCGGCAGTCCGCCGGCGCAGAGCCGGCCGTGGATCTTCTGGTTTGCGGCATTCTGGACGCTCGCCCAGGCCATCCTGATCGGCATCGCAGTTTCGGGCTTTCGCATCGTCCTTCGCCAGCGCCAGGGGGAGCGGCAGCTGGAGGGGGTGGCGCGGCTGCACCGCAGCATTCTCGATTCGGCCGGACCGATGATGATCGCCTGCAATCTGCAGGGGCATGTGAGTCTCTTCAATCCCGCCGCCGAACGCATGCTTGGCTATCGAGCCAGCGAAGTGCTGGGCAAGCGCACCGCGGCCGACCTCTTCCCCGAAAGCGAGATGCTCCGCGTCGGGGAGCAGCTTGCTTCGTCGCTGCCGGCCGGTCGCAACCACCCGGAAATTCCCCGCGACACCGCGCCGGCTCTGCTGCCCTACGTTCGCTACGTGGCCAGCTTTCCGGCCAGCCGGGTGCGCGGCTTCGAGATGCGCTACCTCCGTCAGGACGGCAGCACCTTTCCGGCTATGGTCTATCTCTCCGCGGTGCGTTCCTCGGCGGGTAACGTCGAAGGTCTGGTGTCAATCGCGGTCGACCTGAGCGCCACCCGCCGCGCCGAGCACGCGTTGCGGGAAAGCGAGGAACGGTACCGCGATTTGTTCGACAACTCCTCGGAGATGATCGCCACGCTCAGCCCGCGGGGCCGCTACCTCTACGTCAATCCTGCCTGGCAATCGCTGTTCGGGATGGATTCGGTGCAGTTCGAATCCCTGATCGGCTTCGAATCGGTCTTCCCGCCCGAAATTCAGGCTGAGGCCGCCGCGCTGTTCCACAAGGCGCTGCATGGCGTCCACGTGGAGCAGCATCCGCTGCGTCTGCATAACGCCGCCGGGGAAACGGTCGAGGTGGAAGCCAGCCTCAGCTGCCGACGCGAGGAATCCGGCCCGGTCTCGGTGCGCTGCATCTTCCGCGACGTGACCCAGCAGAACCGCCGCGAGCGCCGGCTCCGCATCCAGCTGGTCGTCAGCCAGATCATCGCCGAAACCACCTCGATGGATGAGGGGCTCTCCCGGGTTCTGGAGGCGCTCTGCGAGAACTTCTCGTGCGAGTTCTCCGCGCTCTGGTCGGTGGATGAAACCCAGCATTCGCTGCGCCCGCTGATCACCTGGCTCGCGGGCGGCCGCTCGAGCGAGGATCTTCTGCAGGAAAGCCGGACGCTGATCCTGTCCCGCGGCGAAGGATTGCCGGGGATGGTCTGGTCACTTGGCAAGGCGTGCTGGATCGCGGATCTTCGTCAGAGTCCCGCCTTCGTGCGCCGCACCGCCGCTCGTCTGAACGGCTACATTTCGGGTTGGGCGGTGCCGGTCCGGGTCGGCAACCAGGTCATTGCGGTCGTGGAATGCTTCTCGCGCCAGTTCGTGCGCGAGGATCCCGATTTGCTGGCCACGGTCGAAACGGTATGCGGCTCGCTCGGCCAGTTCATGGCTCGCGCGGGGCAGGAAGCCCGTGTCCGCCACCTCGATCGGCAGAAGGCGTTCATCCTGAATTCGGTCGCCGACGGCATCATCGGCGTCGATTCGGAGAACCGCATCGCTTTCGCCAATCCCGCGGCGGCGCGTTTGCTCGAACACGCTGAGTCCAATCTCATCGGATGCGACGTACATGAAGTGCTCCATCCGAGTCCCGCCAGCTGCGACGCCGGATGTCCCACGCGGCGCGCCTTTCAGACGGGCGAAATCGCATCCGGTCAGGACGCTTATCACCGCGGCATGGGCCGGAGCTTTCCTGTCGAGTTCTCCCTGATGCCGATGGTCGAAGACAGCGAGTCCGCGGGCAGCGTGCTCAGCTTCCGCGACATCAGCCAGCGCTATGCTCTCGACCACATGAAGGACGAGTTCATTTCGACGGTCAGCCATGAGTTGCGCACGCCTTTGACCTCCATCCGCGGCGCTCTGGGCCTGCTCTCGGCCGGCCTGCTCGGCGATGTCAACGAGAAAGCCACCAGCCTGCTGCGCATCGCGGTGGCCAATTCCGACCGGCTGGTCCGGCTGATCAACGACATCCTCGATCTGGAGCGCATGCAGTCGGGGCGCGCGCCGCTGGCCTTTCGCCGCATTGCTCTGGAGGAGCTCATCCGCCAGGCGATGGACGCCATGCAGCCGATGGCCGAGGGCGAAGAAGTTCGTCTGTTCTGCGAGCCGGTTCCTGCCCATATCGAGGCCGATTCCGACCGCCTCCTCCAGGTGATGACCAACCTGCTCAGCAATGCGATCAAATTCTCGCCTCCCAAATCGACGGTCCGGGTCGGCATTAGCCGGGGCAATGACGGAGTGACCGTGAGTGTCATCGACGAGGGCCGGGGGGTGCCGGCCGATAAGCTGGAGTCGATCTTCGACCGGTTCCAGCAGGTCGACGCTTCCGACTCGCGGCAAAAGGGAGGCACCGGCCTCGGTCTGGCCATCTGCCGCACCATCATCCATCAGCACGGGGGCCGCATCTGGGCCGAACAAAACGGCGGCCGGGGAGCCATCTTCCGCTTCTTTCTCCCCGAACGCGCCTCTCTCTCCGTGCTGACTGAGGAACCGGGCCACTTCGAACAACGATTGGGGTAAACCATGGCACGACGCGTTTTGATCATCGACGACGAGGAGGACATCCGCGAGGTAGCTGCGCTCAGCCTGGAAACCGTCGCGGGATGGGATGTCCTGGTCGCCGGCTCAGGGGCCGCGGGGATCGCCAAGGCGCGGGAGAGCCACCCGGACGCCATTCTCCTCGACGTGATGATGCCGGGAATGGATGGTCCCACCACATTTCGCGAGCTGCGTTCGATACCGGAGACCGCGGGGATCCCGGTGATCCTGCTGACGGCCAAGGTGCAGGCCGCGGATCAGAAGCGTTTTTCCGACCTTGGCGTGGCTGCGGTCATGTTCAAGCCGTTCGATCCGCTCGTTCTGGCCAGGGAGATTGCGGCGAACCTGGGGTGGCAGGAACCATGAGCGATCCGGCCGCGGCGATCTCCGCACGGCTCGCGGAACTGTGGCGCACGAGCCGCCCCACCATCCTCGAGCGCACGACCATCCTGCACGCCACTCTGGATTGCCTGGTCAGGAACCCTGCCGATGCTGCAGCTCGCGCCGGTGGCCGGGAAGCCGCGCACAAACTCACCGGGATCCTGGGTGTCTTCGGCCTCCCCGAGGGCAGCCGGATCGCCTCAGAAATCGAGGGCATTCTGATCGTGTTGAACGATGAAGGGGAAGATCAGGATCCGCTGAGCCCGGCGGCTCTGGGCGCGCTGCGCGGTTATCTCGCCGACCTTGACGCGGTCATCGCCTCGAAACCGGCCTGACTTCTACGCAAACACGAGGCACTGCGGCTTCGACAGCGGAAAGCTTCTCCCAGTCTCGGCCAGCTTCCCGGTCGTTTCGTCGCGGGCAAAAACGGCGATGTTGTCCGACTCCTGGTTGGCGACCAGCACCCACCGTTCTGTCGGATCGAGCGCGAGGTGGCGGGGAATTTTCCCGCCGCAGGAACTCCGCGCGAGGAGCGTGAGGGTGCCGTCTTTGGGATGGACGGAGAAGCTCACCAGACAATCGTAATCACGGTTGGCAGCGTAAGCGAAATGCGCCGCGTGGTCGAGGACGATGTCGCATCCGCGGGTCACACCATGAAAATCCCCGGGGACCAGGCTGACCGTCTGAATCTCATGGAACGTTCCCTTTTGCGCGTCCCAGTCGAGCACATTGACGGTCGAAGCCATTTCGCAAACGCAGTAAGCGATTCGGCCATTGGGGTGGAAGCGCAGCGCCCGCGGTCCCGAACCCGGCGCCGCGTTCCAGCGCGGGGGATCGCTGGGCGTGAGCCGAGCGTTCTGACCGTTGAGATGGTAGATGTGAATGCAGTCCAGCCCCAGATCGTTCACCAGCAGGAAGCGGTCGTCCGGCGAGACGGTGACCCGGTGGGCGTGCGGTTTTTCCTGTCGATCGGCGTCCGGCCCATGTCCTTCGTACTGAAAATGCGAGACCGGGTCGCTGATCTGGCCGTTGGGATTCAGATAAAACGAGCTGGCGCTCCCGCCCGCGTAATTGGCGCAAAAGGCGGCCCGCCCAATCTGGTCCACGCACACGAAACAGGTGCCGGTTCCCAGAGAGGGAACCTCGTTAATCGCCTTCAGCCGGGCGGCTGCCGCGTCTACCGCAAACGCGCTCACCGCACCGCTGGGGCGGCCGGCGAAAGTGGAAATCTCATTGGCCGAATACAGGTATTTGGCGTCCGGGGTGAGCGCCAGGAAGGTGGGATTATCGCTCTCGGCGGCCAGAGCCATCCCGCCAATCTCGCCGGTCGCCGGGTCCCAATGAGCGCCGTAAATTCCTCGGCTGCTTCCCGACTCGGTCTGAGTGCCAATCAGCAGCCAACGCCGTTTTTCCTCGGCCGCGCGGCGCGACCACCATTCCTGAGCTGCCACCGGAGCCATCGCTGCCCCCCGCATAAAATCCCGTCGATTCAGCATAATTTCGTCTGTATCCATCATCTCTCATCCCCCCGCTCCGGGTTTCCCGGAGTACGGGCGCGGGCGCAATATTTTCCTTCGCTGAGGCAGGCAACCTGCGAGTAATTCCGGCGCATCTACTTAACGCTTCCCTCTGTCCAGACCCCGGTTTCGCCGCTTCGGCGGATTCCGGACATCATTCCGAAGTGTTCTGCAGCGCAGGAGTTTTTTTCTATGGCGACCGTTGCTCAATCCACGCCGAAGTCGAAAACCGGCCCCAAAAGCCCTTCCGCGAGTGGAGTGGGCCCCGATTCCGTCGCTCCCGATTATTTGCCCATCATCCTTCAGGGTCTCCAGACCATGAAGGATGGTGACTTCAGTGTTCGCCTGCCGGGTTCCTGGACGGGTCTCGCGGGAAAGATCGCCGATCACTTCAACGAGATCATTTCGGCCAACGAACAGATGGCCCGGGAGCTGAAGCGGGTGGGCCAGGCCGTCGGCAAAGAGGGCAAAACCCGGGAGCGCATCCGTCTGCCCCGCCACCGCGGCTGCTGGGACGAGATGGAAGTTTCCGTGAACACCCTCATGGAAGATCTCCTCCGCCCGACGACCGAAGTCACGCGGGCGATCGCCGCCGTGGCCCAGGGAAACCTGACGCAGACTGTTCGCCTCGATGTGGATGGCCGCCCGCTGGAGGGCGAGTTTCTCCGCTCGGCCACCATCGTCAACACCATGATTCAGCAGCTGGGCGTGTTCACGGCAGAAGTGACGCGAGTGGCCCGCGAAGTGGGCACGGACGGTAAGCTCGGCGGCCAGGCAGTTGTGCCCGGCGTGGCCGGAACCTGGAAGGACCTCACCGACTCGGTCAACTCCATGGCCTCGAACCTCACGGGGCAGGTGCGCAACATTGCCGAAGTGGCTACCGCGGTCGCCAGCGGCGATCTCTCCCGCAAGATCACGGTCGATGTGCGCGGCGAAATCCTGCAGCTGAAGGAAGCCATCAACACGATGGTCGACCAGCTGCGTTCTTTCGCCTCGGAAGTTACGCGGGTGGCCCGCGAGGTGGGCACCGACGGCAAGCTCGGCGGCCAGGCGGTCGTGCCGGGCGTGGCCGGCACGTGGAAGGACCTCACCGATTCGGTCAACGCCATGGCCGGCAACCTCACCGCGCAGGTGCGGAACATCGCCGAAGTCACCACGGCCGTCGCCCGCGGCGATTTATCCCGCAAGATCACGGTCGACGTGAAGGGCGAAATTCTCGAGCTGAAAGACACCATCAACACCATGGTGGACCAGCTGAACGCGTTCGCCGGCGAAGTCACTCGTGTGGCTCGCGAAGTAGGGACCGAAGGCAAGCTGGGCGGCCAGGCCAATGTCCCTGGCGTGGCCGGAACCTGGAAGGATCTTACCGACAACGTCAACTTCATGGCCTCGAACCTCACCGGCCAGGTCCGCAACATCGCCGAAGTCGCAACCGCTATCGCCAACGGCGATCTTTCCCGCAAGATCACCGTTGACGTCCGGGGTGAAATCCTGCAGCTCAAAGAAACGCTCAACACGATGGTGGACCAGCTCAACCGCTTCGCCGGCGAAGTGACGCGCGTGGCCCGCGAGGTCGGGACCGAAGGCAAGCTGGGCGGCCAGGCCAATGTCCCCGGCGTGGCCGGAACCTGGAAAGATCTTACCGACAACGTCAACTCGATGGCCTCGAACCTGACGGGCCAGGTGCGCAACATTGCCGAAGTGACCACCGCCGTGGCCCGCGGCGATTTATCCCGCAAGATCACCGTCGATGTGAAGGGCGAAATCCTGGAGTTGAAAAACACCATCAACACCATGGTCGATCAACTCAACGCGTTCGCCGGCGAAGTGACTCGTGTGGCTCGCGAAGTCGGCACCGACGGACGCCTGGGCGGTCAGGCGATGGTGCCGGGAGTCGCCGGAACGTGGAAGGATCTCACCGACTCGGTCAACTTTATGGCCGGCAACCTCACAGCGCAGGTGCGCAACATTGCCGAAGTCGCCACAGCTGTGGCGCGCGGCGACTTGTCCCGGAAGATCACGGTCGACGTGAAGGGCGAAATTCTCGAGCTGAAGGACACGATTAACACCATGGTCGACCAGCTCAACGCCTTCGCCGGAGAAGTGACACGTGTGGCCCGCGAAGTGGGCACCGATGGCAAACTCGGCGGCCAGGCCCAGGTCCCTGGCGTGGCCGGCATCTGGAAAGACCTCACCGACAACGTCAACTTCATGGCTTCGAACCTCACTGGCCAGGTGCGTAACATCGCCGAAGTTGCGACTGCCATCGCCAACGGCGATCTTTCCAAGAAGATCACCGTCGATGTCTCCGGTGAGATTCTGCGGCTCAAGGAAACCATCAACACGATGGTGGACCAGCTCAACCGCTTCGCCGGTGAAGTCACGCGCGTCGCCCGCGAAGTGGGCACAGAAGGACGCCTGGGCGGTCAGGCCAACGTGCCCGGCGTGGCGGGAACCTGGAAGGATCTCACCGACAACGTCAACTCGATGGCCTCGAACCTCACCGGCCAGGTTCGTAACATCGCCGAAGTGACGACGGCGGTGGCGCGCGGCGACTTATCCCGCAAGATCACCGTCGATGTGAAAGGCGAAATCCTCGAGCTCAAGAACACGATTAACACCATGGTCGATCAGCTCAACGGTTTCGCTGCGGAAGTGACGCGCGTGGCGCGCGAAGTGGGCACCGAAGGCAAGCTTGGTGGACAGGCCGAGGTGCCCGGCGTAGCCGGTACGTGGAAGGATCTCACCGACAATGTGAACTCGATGGCCGGCAATCTGACCGGCCAGGTCCGCAACATCGCCGAAGTCGCGACCGCCATCGCCAACGGCGATCTCTCGCGCAAGATCACCGTGGACGTGCGCGGCGAAATCCTCCAGCTCAAAGAAACGCTGAATACGATGGTGGAGCAGCTTCGCTCGTTCGCGGCCGAAGTGACGCGAGTGGCCCGCGAGGTGGGCTCCGAAGGCCGTCTGGGCGGGCAGGCCAACGTGCCTGGCGTAGCCGGCACCTGGAAGGACCTCACCGACTCGGTGAACTCCATGGCGGGCAACCTCACGGCCCAGGTCCGCAACATCGCGGAAGTCACAACCGCCGTGGCGCGCGGAGACCTTTCGCGCAAGATCACCGTGGACGTGAAGGGCGAGATCCTCGAACTGAAGAACACCATCAACACCATGGTGGATCAGCTCAATGCCTTCGCCGCCGAAGTGACGCGTGTCGCGCGTGAGGTGGGTACGGAAGGCAAGCTTGGCGGCCAGGCCAACGTGCCGGGCGTCGGCGGCACGTGGAAGGATTTGACCGACTCGGTCAATTCAATGGCGTCGAACCTGACCGGCCAGGTCCGTAACATCGCGGAAGTCGCGACCGCCATCGCCGGTGGTGACTTGAGCCGCAAAATCACCGTCGACGTGCGTGGCGAAATCTTTCAGCTGAAGGAAACGCTCAACACGATGGTCGACCAGCTCAACCGTTTCGCCGGCGAAGTGACGCGGGTTGCGCGCGAAGTAGGTACCGAAGGCCGCCTGGGCGGTCAGGCCAACGTGCCGGGCGTCGCCGGTACCTGGAAGGATTTGACCGACAGCGTGAATTCGATGGCCGGCAACCTCACGGCCCAGGTGCGAAATATCGCCGAAGTGACGACGGCGGTGGCCCGCGGCGACCTTGGCCGCAAGATCACGGTGGATGTGAAGGGCGAAATTCTCGAATTGAAAAATACCATCAATACGATGGTGGACCAGCTCAACCGCTTCGCCGGCGAGGTGACGCGTGTTGCTCGCGAGGTCGGCACTGAAGGCCGCCTTGGCGGTCAGGCCAACGTGCCGGGCGTCGCCGG
>DATAWS010000042.1:0-138535 GCA_036267095.1 Acidobacteriaceae bacterium | reverse complement strand
GGGCTGCCCGATTCCGGCGGCTGGCCCGCGATTACGAACGGCTGGCAACCACCCTCGGCGCTTTTCACTTCCTTGCCTGCGCCTGCCTCATGCTTGCCACTCTGTTCAGAATCCTCGCTGCAGGTTAATAACAGGCTCTAGCTGGCAGCGCGCGATCGCGCCGCGCGGATCGCACGCAGCGGCACCGGGGATGGCGCCCTGCGCGGTTGCCGGTACAGCGCCCATAGCAGCGCCAGGTAATCCCACGCCACGCGCAGGTTGGCCTTGCTGGTGCCGTCGTTCCGCCGCCCGAAGGCAAACGGAACCTCAACCAGACTCTCCACGTCCCCGCGCGCCAGAATCTCGAGCAGGAGCTTGAATCCGGTCTTCCGCAGCTCGATCCCGTCGATGCACGCCCGGCGCACCAGGAAATATCCGCTCATTGGGTCGCGGGCCCGCATCGGCGAACGCTGCACCGGCAGCGTCATCCACACCGCGATCCTGGAAATCAAAGCTCGGGCGGGATGCCAGTCCACCAGATCGCCGCCGTCGGCGTATCGGCTGCCCACGGCCAGATCCGCCCCCGCATCCAGCGCAGCCCACAAGCGCGGCAGCAACTCCGGCGGATGCTGCAGATCCGCGTCCATCACCGCAAGGTAGGGAGCCCTGCTCTCTTCCCATCCGCGGATGACCGCGCCCGCCAGTCCACGTTCTCCGCTGCGCACCACGATCCGAATGCGCGGATCCTCCGCCCCCATCGCGGTAACGATCCCCTCGGTTCCGTCTCCGCTGTCATCGTCCACTACAATCACTTCATAGGTGGAGCCACAACGATCCAGCGCCGTGCGCACGCGTTCCAGCAGGATGCGGATGTTTTTGGCTTCGCGGAGAGTGGGAATGACCAGCGCCAGCGCGGGAGGGTGCGCTGCGCCGTGCGCGGCCGTCTGGTTTCGACCGACTGCGGGAGCTGGGTACTCCTTAGGGCTCCGATGCATGCTCTCCTGGGAGAGACGCGAAAGCATTTGAAAAGTTTCGGACACTACAAAAACTTCATCCTGCTGGTGCTGGTGAGTGCCGGATCAATGGTCATCGCAGGATACCATCCCGGCGTCGAAGATGACGCCGTCTACCTCTCGGCCATCCAGCGCCGCCTTCATCCCGGCCTCTATCCCCACGACGCGCGCTTCTTCACTCTTCAGATGCAGGCCAGCGTCTTCGACCGCCTGATGGCGGCCCTGGCCCATCTCACCCACCTGCCCGTATCCGTACTGGAGCTCGCGGTCCAGTTCCTGACCGCTTTCGCGGTCCTGTGGGGCTGCCGTTCGATCGCACGCCGCTGCTTCCCCACGCCCGCCGGACAGTGGGCGGCTGTGGCCCTTGTGGGCGTGCTGTTCACCATGCCCGTCGCCGGCACGGCCCTGTTTATCTTCGATCCCTACCTGCACCCGCGCGCCATCGCCACCGCCCTGATCCTTGCCGCGATCCTCGGCGTCCTCGATCGCCGTCCCGCGCTGGTTTCCGTACTCATGGTCACGGCCGTGCTCATGCATCCCATTATGGGGGTATTCGGGGCTTCGTATTGCGCCATCCTCTGGTTGACGGGTCAATGGTTCACGGTTCGCGGCATCGGAGGCAGACGCGTGCTGGGGCAGCGCCCATCGTCCGCGATGGCTGTCGCCGCCTTTGGCTTCGTGCCCTCCTGGATCTTCGAAAAGCCCTCGGCTGCCTGGCGAGAAGCCCTGAGCACGCGCAACTACTACTTCCTGGGACGCTGGACCTGGTATGAGTGGCTGGGCGTCATCGCCCCCATCTTCATCCTGTGGGCCATTGCGCGCTACGCCCGCCGCTCCGGCCGTCCCGCCATGGCATATCTGGCCGGAGGCGGCGCCGTCTTCGCCGTTTTCCAGCTGGCCGCAGCCTGCATCGTTTTGCTCACCCCGGCCCTCATCCGCCTGACCCCTATGCAGCCGATGCGTTATCTCCACCTCGTCTACATCCTCATGGCGGTCCTGGGCGGCGGCCTGATCGGCGAACACCTGCTGCGCCGCTCCCTCTGGCGCTGGATCGCGCTTTTTCTGCCTCTGGCCGCGGGTATGTATATTGCCCAGCGGTCGCTGTTTCCCGGCACGCGCAACCTCGAACTGCCCGGTCTCGCGCCGCGCAATCCCTGGCTCGAGGCCTTCTCCTGGGTGCGCGCCAACACGCCCGTCGATGCGTACTTTGCGCTCGACCCGTACTACATGCAGCTCCCCGACGAGGACTACCACAGCTTCCGCGCGCTGGCCGAGCGCAGCGAGCTGGCGGACGCCGTCAAGGACGCTGCCGTTGCTACGCAGGTTCCCGAGCTGGCCCCCGCATGGCAGCAGCAAACCCAGGCGGTCGCCGGCTGGCGGCATTTTCAAAAGCAGGATTTCCTTCGCCTGCAGCAGGAATTCGGGGTGAACTGGATTGTGGTCGCGCGGTCCGGCATTCCCGGGCTCGATTGCCCTTACCACAACCGGGCGGTTGCCGTCTGCAAACTGTAACCGCCGCTGCTCGAATTAGAGAATCTTCTTCCCGAAGGCTGACGAAATCAGCTCGACCGCCAAATCCGCGGTGCGATTGTGCTCATCGATCACCGGATTCACCTCGACCACTTCGAGGGAAACCATGCGGCCGTGGTCGGCGATGATCTCCATGGCCAGGTGGGCTTCACGATAGGTGGCTCCGCCGCGCACCGGCGTTCCCACGCCCGGCGCGTCCTCGGGATCGATCCAGTCCATGTCGAGCGAGACGTGATAACCGGCCGTCCCGCGGCCTGCGGCCCGCAGCGCCTCTTCCATCACCGTGCGCATGCCGCGCTCGTCGATGTCGCGCATGGTATAGACCTCGGTGATGCCGGCGCGGCGGATGTTTTCCTTCTCTGCGGGATCGATGTCGCGCACCCCGATCAACACCGCGTTCTCCGGATGCACCTTGGGTGAGAACCCGAGAATATTCGCCAGCAGCTCCGGTCCCAGTCCGGCCAGCGCAGCAAAGGGCATGCCGTGCACATTGCCGCTGGGTGAGATGTCCGGCGTATTCATGTCCGCATGCGCATCGATCCAGATGAGCCCGATTTTCTGATTTTGCCGCCGGTAGAACTCCGCCACCCCGGAGACGCTGCCGGCGGCCACGGAATGATCGCCGCCCAGAATCACCGGCGTCATCCCTTCGCTCAGCGCCTTCAGCACCGCATCGGCTGTGCGCGTGCAGGTTTCCGTGATCTCCTTCAGATAGCGTGCGCTCTGGTGTCCGGAAGATTTGGTTTCCGCCAGGGCGACGCTGATGTTGCCGGTGTCGCGAACTTCGTGGCCCAGGGCTTTGAGACGGGCTTCCAGTCCGGCTACCCGCACCGCCGACGGTCCCATATCCACGCCGCGGCGGGAGGCGCCCAGATCGAGGGGCACGCCGATGACGCGGATTTTGCGCGGGGGGAGCGACTGCACGCCGCCATAGATGGGGGCTTTGGTGAGGGCCTGACCCAGGGCGGAACCTGGAGCCGCACCGGGGGAACCGCTCGGCACCGTCGCTTCGTTGTTTTTCGCCATAAGGATTACGGGTAGATGCGGTTCAGCGTGCGCGCAAAGGGAATCGTTTCCCGCACGTGATCGAGGCCGCAAATCCATGCCACCGCGCGCTCGATGCCCATGCCGAATCCCGCATGCGGAACGGAACCGTACCGCCGCAGATCGAGATACCACTGGAAGGCATCGATTGGCAACTGGTGCTCCTCGATGCGCTTCTTCAGCAGCTGGTAAGAAGCGACGCGCTGCGATCCGCCGATGACCTCGCCGTAGCCTTCCGGCGCCAGCACGTCGACGCAGAGCGCGAACTTTGGATCCTTCGGATCGGGCTCCATGTAGAACGCCTTCACCGCCGCAGGATAGCGGTGGACCATGACAGGGCGGTCAAACTGCGAGGAAATATACGTCTCGTCCGGCGAGCCGAAATCGTTGCCGTATTCAAAGGGCTGCTCCAGCAGGCCTTTGGCGTGCGCCTCGTTGAGCATGGCCGCGGCCTCGTCGTAGCGCAGGCGCGGGAACGGGGGCTTGATGCTCTCCAGCTTCGTCGCGTCGCGGTTGATGGTCTTCAACTCCGCGGCGCGGCGCGTGAGCACGCGGTCGACGATGAAGCTGATGAAATTCTCGGCGAGGCCCATCAGATCGTCGAGGTCGGCAAAGGCCCATTCAGGCTCGACCATCCAGAACTCGGTCAGATGGCGGCGGGTCTTCGACTTTTCGGCGCGGAAGGTCGGTCCGAACGAATACACCTTGCCCAGCGCGAGGGCCGTGCTCTCGATGTAGAGCTGTCCGCTCTGCGTCAGATACGCCTCGTCGCCGAAGTAATCCACCGGAAACAGGGTGCTGGTTCCTTCGCAGGCCGCCGGCGTCAGGATGGGTGGATCGGTCAGGATGAAGCCGTTCTCGTCGAGATAATCGCGGGCCGCTTTGATGATCTCGGCGCGAATGCGGAGGATGGCGGCCTGCCGCGGCGTGCGCACCCACAGGTGCCGATGCTCCATCAGGAAATCGGTGCCGTGCTCCTTCAGCGAAATGGGGTAGGGGGTGTCTTCCGGCACACGCTGCACCACCTCGACGTTCTCCACATCCAGTTCATAGCCGCCGGGTGCGCGCTTATCGGCCCGCACTTTCCCGCGAACGATGACGGACGATTCCTGGGTCAGCCCTTTCACCGTCTCGAAGACTTCCAGCGTCACCGCGGCTTTGGGAACGATGCCCTGGATCGTGCCCGTGCCATCGCGAAAAATCGGGAAGAGCAGCTTGCCGCTTTCCCGCAGGTTATAAAGCCAGCCATGCAGGGTGACCGGCTGTCCTTCGTGCTGACCGATCGCCGCAATTGTCGAAAGAGGAGGTGCTGCCGTTGCTGCCGTCTCTGTCGTTATTTCTGTCATGATTCTCTGACCCCGCTCCAGCTCCTGCGGCTGGCTGCATCCATCTTTGCGAATGCCTGCCGCGCTTTCTCTTCCACGGTCTCGACCGGGTCAGCCAGCGCGTAGTGAATCTCCAGCACGCCGGCCGGCGTCTGCGGCGCCGCCTTCAGTCCGCCCAGCGCCTCGTCCCAGTCGATGGTCCCGTCGCCCGGCCACAGGTGAGAATCTTTGTCGCCCTTGTTGTCGTGCAGATGCGAGGAGCGGATGTGCGGCCCCAGCGCACTCAGCGCCGCCGCGACCCCGTCACCCAGATGAGCGTGGCCCACGTCCAGACAGACGCCGATGTCCTGAAAATGCCCGGCCGAGAGAATCTCCACCAGGTGCTCCGGTTTGGCCACGTCACCCTGCAGGTTTTCGATCAGCACCTTCACCCCCAGCGGGCTGGCGAAGGCACGCAGATGCTCGAGCGCGGTGATCGAATGTTCCAGAGCTCGCAGGCCCCAGTTGTCCTCGCGTTCCCCCAGATGCAGAATCAGAAATCGAAAGGGAATTTGCTCCGCCGCTTCCAGCGCCCGCTTCACTTCATCCATCGCGTCGATGCGCCGGCTCTTTTCCGGATGAATGACGTTGACCGCGGGTCCGCCACTGCGCCCCATCTCCAGATCGGAGAACAGCGGCGCGTGCAGGGAAAACGCTTCCGTGGAATTGCCGCGGAACCACTCCGCCAGCTCGCGGACGTGGGTGCGGCTGGTGTAGTCGAAATGCTGGCGGGCGGCGAACAGCTCCACCCCCTGCGCGCCCGCTCGCGCAAAGACATCGAGCAGGCCCGGATGAAGACGATGTTCGAGGAAAACGTGCGAAGAAATAGCTTTCAGCATGATGAGGGTCAGGAAACATAAACCGGAAAATGCACCGGCAGTCTGCCTGTCCCTATCTTCTCACCTGCCAAGCCTGGCTCCGGACCAGCGAGTGCCGGCCCGGAGCGATCCATCCGGATGCAGCGAGCAGGATGCAGCGAGCCTACTCGGCGGGCGCTTCTTCGCCCTTCACCGTCACGGCGATATGCGCTGTGACTTCGCGATGCAGTTTCACCGGAATGTGAAATTCCCCGGTGGCCTTCAGCGGCTCGTCCAGCTGCACCTTGCGGCGGTCGATCTCGAAGCCCCTGGCCGCCAGCCCCTGGGCGATATCCGCCGAGGTGACGGAGCCGAAGAGGTGATCGTTCTCGCCCACGCGGCGCTCGAAGACCAGCGCGACGGTGTTGAGCTGTGTAACCAGCTGCTCGGCTTCCGCCTTCTCCTTCGCGGAACGGCGAACGGCCGACGCCTTCATCTGGTCGATCACCGCCTTATTCGCGGTGGTCGCTTCCATAGCGAGCTTCCTGGGCAGCAGGTAGTTGCGGCCATAGCCGTCGGCGACCTTCACCACGTCGCCGCGATGGCCGAGGTTCGATACGTCTTCTCTCAGAATCACTTCCATTGCGAATCTCCTGTGGCGGCCGTGGGGCCGCCAGCTATACAACGGGCAGCGGATACAGCGGTCAGCTCAGAACCGGGCAGCGGAAAACCGGGCCGCGGAAAAGCGAGACCGGTTGACTGCCTAGAACCTTGCCGCGAACGGCAGCAGAGCGATGTTCCGCGCCTGCTTGATTGCCTTCGTCAGCCGCCGCTGGTGCGTGGTGCAAACGCCGGTCAGCCGGCGGGGCACAATCTTGCCGCGCTCGGCGACAAAGCCCTGCAGCAGACGAACGTCGCGATACGAGATCGCGTCGATCTTCTCGGTGCAGAACTTGCACACTTTCTTGCGGCGGAAAAACTTGCGCCCGCCCGGACCGCCAGGTCCGCCGGGACCACGCCCGCCCGGACCCGAGGGACGACCCGCTGGTGCATCCGGACGCGATGGAGTTGTAGTTGCTTCGTCAGCCATTTCGATTCCTCCGGCTGGCGGCCGTCATGGCGCCAGCTCAAATTCAAATCCTTGTGTCCAGCGGCCTTAAGCGCTCGCCGGGGTTTCCGTTGCCGTTGCCGTTGCCGGCGCTGCTTCGACGGGAGCGGGGGCGGCAACTGGTTCCGGAGCCAGGGCTGGGGCTGGGGCCGGCGGGATCGCGCTCAGCTTCTTGCGCGTCGCCCGAATCGCACGCACCTTTGCCAGCCGCTTCTCTTCTTCATCCATGCGCACGGTGATGAACTTGATCACCGGCTCGGAAACCCGCAGGCGCCGCTCGAGCTCCGCGACCAGCTTGCCATCGGCGTCCACGGTGAGCAGAACGTAGTTGCCGTCGTTGAATTTGCGCACCAGATACGCCAGCTTCCGGCGCCCCAGCTTTTCTGTCGAGCGAACCTTTCCGCCCCCGCTGGTCACCGTCTGCTCCAGTCCGGCAATCAGCTTGTCCAGATCCTCGTCGGCCACATCCGGCCGCACGATAAACATTACTTCGTAGAAACGTTGCATGGTCTGCTTCTCTTCCCTCCGGGCCCACTGGCCCGGCATCGAAATTCGCTTCCGTCTTCCTTTACTTCTCCGCCGGACCGGAACTCTCCGCGTCCCGGCGGTTGAACTCGTTCATCGCGGCCGTGATGCCCTTCGTCAGCACCGTCTCGACCGCGCGCGCCACCCGATCCAGCATCGGATCGATGGCCGCCAAATCCCGTTTGCCCATCGGCGTCAGCAAATAGTCCTTGCCGCGCCGAAAAGCTTCCTGCTGCACTCCCGGATCCGGTCCAACTCCAATCCGAACCCGCCACCACTCGTCCGTTCCCAGGCAATTCGAGACCGAACGCGCTCCGTTATGTCCCGCCGGACTGCCTCGTTCCCGAACCCGCAGGCTGCCCAGCGGCAAATCCAGCTCGTCGTACAGCACCAGCAGGTTTGCCGGCAATTCGACTTGCAGTTCATCCACCAGAGCCCTGACCGAAAGCCCGCTCAGGTTCATGAACGTCTCCGGCTTGGCCAGGATGACCTCCCGGCCCCCGATTCGAACTTTGGCCGTCAGCGCGCGGCAGCGGCGATTGACCACTTCCGCGTGCTGCTCATCGGCGATGCGGTCGATCGCCAGGAACCCCGCGTTGTGCGGCGTGAACTGGTACTCGATCCCTGGATTCCCCAGGCCCACCACCAGAAACACGCCGCTTCCATCCACTTACTCTCGCCCCGCTTATTTCTTGCCCTTGTCGCCCGCGCCCTTTTCGCCAGCGGGAGCAGCAGCGGCGCCTTCCGTTTCCTGCTTGCCCTTCTTGACGACTTCCGGCTCCGCAGGCGCGGCCCCGGTGGCTGCGGCTTCGGCCTCCGGCGTCGGCGCCACCTCTTCCTTCACCGAGGTGATGTGCGCAATCGGCGTATCTTCCGGCGTCAGGAACTTCAGCTTCCCGCCGTGCGGCAGATCGGAGACGCGCAGGACCGTACCGAACACCAGCGCCGTCACATCCAGCGGAATGTTCGCCGGAATATCGCCTGGCAGGCACTCGATCTCCACTTCGCGCAGCGTCTGGTCGAGAATGCCGCCCTGGGTCTTCACCCCTTCGGCCAGGCCCATCAGCTGGATCGGCACTTCCACCCGGATCGGCTTGTCGAGCGCGATGCGCTTGAAATCGATGTGGATCAGCTGGCCCTTAATCGGCTCGTACTGCCAGTCCACGATCATCACCTTGGCCGTATTCCCCGCCACTTCCAGATCGAAAATCGAGTTGTGTCCGCTCTCGGAATGCAGGATCTTCTGGATCTGCTTCGGATCCACTTCGACGGCGACGGCCGGCTCCGCTGCTCCGTAGACCACGGCCGGCACTTTGCCCTTCGCGCGTACCCGGCGGGCTGCATTTTTGTTGAACTTGCCCTCGCGGGGCATGGCACTGACAGTTTCCTGAGTAATCATGATTTTTTCCCTTCGGGCACGGTGGACCGGCTCTTAGCCATTAGCTGTTAGCTTTCAGCTCCAAAAACCTGGCCTTCCCGCTCCCTTCTGTACGGCCCGCTTTGCCGCGGACCGCCAATGATCGTCATGCAATCCTTCTCGCCAGTAGCGAACCGCTAACAGCAAAAAAGCCGCCTAATTGAACAGCGCACTCACGCTGGTTTCCATGTGAATGCTCTCGATGGTCGCGGCCAGCAGCCCCGCCACCGAACGAACTTTGATCTTGGGCACGCTGCGCGCCTCTTCCCGCAGGGGAATCGAATCGGTCACCACCAGCTGCTCGATTCGCGAATTCGCGATGCGCTCGATCGCCGGCCCCGACAGCACCGGATGCGACGCGCACGCATACACCCCGAGCGCTCCCTGCTCCAGCAGCGCGTCGACCGTCTTCACCAGCGTGCTGGCCGTGTCCACGATGTCGTCCACGATCAGGCAGGTCTGCCCTTCGACCTGGCCGATGATGTGCATCACTTCCGTCACGTTGATGTCTGTGCGCCGCTTGTCCACGATCGCCATGGGAGCTCCCAGCTTGGTGGCGAAGAATCGCGCCCGTTCCACGCCGCCGGCATCCGGCGAAACCACTGTCAGATTGGGCAGGTTCAGTTCCCGGAAATAGCTCACCAGCACCGGGCTGGCAAACATGTGATCGACCGGAATATTGAAGAAGCCCTGGATCTGCGCCGCGTGCAAATCCATAAACAGCGCCCGATGCGCGCCCGCCGTCGTAATCAGATCGGCCACCAGCTTCGACGAGATCGCCACCCGCGGGCGATCCTTGCGATCCTGCCGCGCGTACCCGTAGTAGGGAACCACCACCGTGATGCGGCCCGCCGAGGCGCGTTTGAGAGCGTCGATCATGATGAGCAGCTCCACCAGGTGCTGGTCGACCGGAAAGCAGGTCGGCTGGACGACAAAGACATCGGCGCCGCGCACGTTCTCCAGCAGCTGGAAGTAGACCTCTCCATCCGCGAAGCGCTGCATCTTGGTCTCGCCCAGCTTCACGCCGATGTGCTCGCAGATCGCCTCCGCCAGTTGCCGGTTCGCCGTGCCGGAAAAAATCTTGAATCGCCGATCCTCATTCGATACCCGGGATTTCCGCGTCTGGGGTTTCCCTTTGGCGTTCCCGTCTGTCTGGGCCGCCGCCGGACTGGGCGTGACCGCTACCGTCTCAATCGCATCCGTCTTCACAAGAACCTCCAGCTGGTTTGCATGGAATCCTGTCTCTCCTGCGTGGCCCGACTTCTTCAACCTGGCTGGGCGACCAGGATTCGAACCTGGACAAAGTGCTCCAAAGGCACTTGACCTACCATTAGTCGATCGCCCAGCAACCTGAACTGTGCTTCGAACCCGCCCGCCGCTACTCCACCATCGTCCGCCAGTAGTCCTCGCGCGGCAGCGTTCTGGTTCGCAGCGCGCGAACTCCCGCCTCGCCGAGACGCCTCTCCGCGGCCTCTGCAGCTTCTGCCGTCCCATACAGGCCAAACACGGCCGACCCGGAACCGGAAAGCGCTGCGTACACAGCTGCTTCCCCGGGGTGAACGGAGTCCGCAAGAAGGCGCTTGATTGTTCCGAGAAAGGGATGCTGCCGGAAGACGACCTGCTCGAAGTCGTTTTCGATCCCGGTTCGGACAAGCGCGAGAAGCGGATGTGGCTCGGTAAGCCCCGTTTTCCCGGCCAGGTCTTCGCTCACAGCAAAGACACCGGAGGAGTGCGACCCTCGACCGGCGGGAAGTTCCTCCGGCAACCCCGGCGCAAAGGCCGAGGCGAGAACCCGACTCAACGTTTCCAGTCTACCGGAGGCCTCCGGCCCGGTCAACGCGCCAACAGCGCCCGCGTCCCACGCACGAAACGCCTGCGGAGTTGAAACCGCCACCTCCGGCAGAGCCAGCACGCACTCCATCGCCAGGAAATCCGGCAGCGGGGTTACCGTCTCGCCGCGGCCTGTCCCCAGCGCCGCGCCTCCCACCAGGAACAGCGGCACATCCGACCCCACGTCGGCTGCGATGCGCAGCCTTTCTTCGTTGCTCAGCGCCGCGATGCCGGCCCCGGCCAACTCGCGCTCCAGCCCCACCAGCGCCGCCACCGCATTGGCCGATCCGGCGCCGATCCCGCCCTGCACCGGCAGCCGCTTTTCAATGTGGACCCGGACCTCGGCCGTCGCTCCCATGGCCGTGAGCGCCTGCTCCACCATCTTCCATGCGGTGTTGCGGCCGTCCGTCGGCACCCGCGCATCGTTGCTGGTCAGCTGCAGGTGGGTCGCCGCCGCAGGGATTGCTTCTACTGTCACCAGGTCATGCGCGGCCAGTGTCTGATAGCAGGTTGCCAGGCCGTGGAAGCCGTCCGGGCGCGCCGGCCCAATCGCCAGCCCCAGGTTGATCTTCGAAAACGAACGAACCGTCGTGGACATCGTTTCGATTGTAGGGGAGCGCGGCCCCGATTCATTCCTCGGCTGAGCCGCACGCGTAGGCACTGCCGCTGACCGCTTTTTAGCCGACCGGTTCATCGCCAACCGCTTTTTCGGCCGCTCTTACAGGATGTAGCGCGACAGATCCTGGTTTTTGACGATGTTCGCCACCATCTGGCGCACGTATTCCGGATCGATCACCATGACCTTCTCGGTCCCGCTCGGGGTTTCCCGCTCGATGACCGGCAGGGGCGCGGTTGTTCCTTCGCCCACCGCAGCCAGTTCCACCACTGTGCCCTCGTTCTTCCGGTCGCCCTTGGCCTGGGCGCGCGTCAGGTCCGGAGCCAGGAAGCTGATCTCATCCAGCACGCGCTCCATGATGGTGTGCAGCCGCCGGGCGCCGATGTTCTCCGTCCCCTCGTTCACCCGGAACGCAAACTGCGCCATCTCCTCGATCGCCTCCGGCGTGAATTCCAGCTTGAGGCCTTCGGTCTCGAGCAGGGCCGTGTACTGGCGGACGAGGGAGGATTTGGGCTCGGTCAGAATCTTCACGAAGTCCTCGACCGTCAGCGACTGCAGCTCCACCCGGATAGGGAAGCGCCCCTGCAGCTCAGGAATCAGATCGCTCGGCTTCGAGACGTGAAATGCGCCCGCCGCGATGAACAGGATGAAGTCCGTCCGCACCATCCCATAGCGCGTGTTCACCGTGGTTCCTTCGACGATGGGCAGAATGTCCCGCTGCACGCCCTCGCGCGAGACGTCGGGACCGTGGCCGCCTTCCCGGCCGGCAATCTTGTCGATCTCGTCGAGGAAAACAATCCCTGAGCTCTCGACGCGCTCCACCGCCAGCCGCGTCACCTGATCCATATCGATCAGGCGGCCCTCTTCTTCCTGCACCAGGTACTCGAACGCGTCCGACACCTTCATCTTCCGTTTGCGCGTCCGCTGCCCGAAGATGTTGGGCAGCATGTCCTTCAGGTTGACGTCCATTTCCTCCACGCCCTGGTTGGAGATGATCTCGAACGAAGGGGAATTCCGCTCCCGCACATCGATCTCCACCATGCGGTCGTCCAGCTTGCCTTCGCGGAACTGCTGGCGCAGCTTCTCCCGCGTGCGATGGTGGGAGTCGCCGCCGGGCGCGCCAGGCGCTGGTGCGGGAGCCGGCAGCGTGATCGTGTTCCCCTCCACCTGCACCCCGAATCCAGGAGCGGCTGATCCGGCCGGCTGTACCGGAGTGGCGGCGGGAGCCGGCAGCAGCACATCCAGCAGCCGCTCCTCGGCGTTCATTTCCGCGCGGTCCTCGACCTCCTCCAGCTTCTCCTCGCGCACCATGTCGATCGCGATCTCGACCAGGTCGCGCACGATCGAATCCACATCCCGTCCGACATAGCCAACTTCGGTGAACTTCGACGCTTCGATTTTCAGGAAGGGCGAGTTGGTCAGCTTCGCCAGCCGTCGTGCGATCTCCGTCTTGCCCACGCCCGTCGGCCCGATCATGATGATGTTTTTGGGCATGATCTCGTCGGCCAGATCGGGTGGCAGCTTCTGCCGCCGCATCCGGTTGCGCAGTGCGATCGCCACCGCGCGCTTGGCCGCTTTCTGCCCCACCACGTACTTGTCCAGTTCCACCACAATTTCCCGCGGCGTCAGCTCGTCCAGCGACAACTCCTGGTCTTCCGCGGTTCCCGGTAGATAAATCGCCATCCCTGCCGCTCCTTATGCGTGCAGCTCTTCGATCGTGAGCTTGTCGTTGGTGTAAATGCAGATCTGCCCGGCAATACGCAGCGATTTTTCGGCGATCTCACGCGCGTCCAGACTGGTGTTTTCCATGAGCGCCCGCGCCGCGGCCAGCGCATAGGAGCCGCCGCTGCCGATGGCCGCGATGCCTTCGTCCGGCTCGATCACGTCGCCCGATCCGCTGATCAGAAAAGTCTGGCTCAGGTCCGAAACCACCAGCAGCGCTTCCAGGCTGCGCAGCATTTTGTCGGTGCGCCAGTCCTTGGCCAGTTCCACCGCCGAGCGCCCCAGATTCCCCGCATACTGCTCCAGCTTGGTTTCGAAGCGGCTGAAGAGCGAAAACGCGTCAGCCGTCGAGCCCGCGAACCCGGCCAGAATTTTGTCCTGGTAGAGGCGCCGGATCTTGCGCGCGGTGTGCTTGAAAACCGCTTCGCCCATGGTTACCTGGCCGTCGGCCGCCATCACCACGCGGCCTTCGCGCCGCACGCAGAGAACCGTCGTCGAGCGTACCCGCACCCGGCCACCCGTTTTTGGCCCGCTGACGGAAAAACGACCGCCCGAAGCGGCCGTCCGTGAAAAACTTCGTGTCGACATGTCTTTCCTGAGTATAGCTCAGCCCGTCGTAACGCTCCGGAGGTCCGGGTTCCACGCCCGGTTCGCAAAATCCAATGAAATCTGAGCTATTCTGCATGTACTAACAGCAAGTCATCCCCTTCCACTCGCGGAGCCATCGGATGTTCGGCCCTTCACTGCGCGATCCCCACGTGATCGGGACCCTCGCGGCTGCGGTTCTCTGCGTCGGGGGCGTGACCGCCTGGCTGGTTCTGCGCCGCCGCCCTGACCCCGAGGAAATCGAACGCGAGCGCCGTGCCGATCTGGTTCGCTCCGGCCGCATCATCGACGGAACCATCCTCGACGTCTCCGAACTCGACTCCTCCACAACCGAGCCTCGCGAGATTCGCTTCATCCTCTACAAATACGAAATCGGCGGCGTCGTCTACGAGTGCTCCCAGGAGGTTTCCGCCCTCCGCGACCACCTCAACCCCGCCGACATCCGCCTCAGCTATCCCTGCTCGGTCCGTTACGACACCCGCCGCCCCGAAAACAGTATCGTCCTCGCGGAGAACTGGAGCGGCCTGCGCACCACCAGCCAGCCCGCGTCTCTTGCCCACCTCGCGCAACCACGCAAGCCGCAGACCTCCACGCATCTGCGCTAGGGCGTGCTCGCGCAACCTGCAGCCCGGGTTCGGGAAACAGATAGACTGTCTGTATGCATGTTCACGGGGCAAACACTGCCGCCATGCAGAGGGTGCTGCGGATCTCCCTCATCGCCACCATCGCCTACGTCGTCCTGACGCTGGCGGCTGGACTACGCGCCCATTCTCTGGCTCTGGTTTCTGAGGCCGGCCATAACGCCTCCGACGCGCTCGCTATCCTGCTCTCGTTCGTCGCCGTCTGGTTTCAGACCCGCCCCGCCACCGACCGCAAAACCTTCGGCTACCAGCGCGCCGGAGTCCTTGCCGCCTTTATCAATGCGCTCACCCTGGTGGTCATTGCGGGCTGGATCGCCTGGGCCGCCGTCCATCGCCTGACCCATCCCGCTCCGGTTGAGCCGCGCATCATGATGGTGGTCGCCGCTGCCGGCGTTCTGATGAACGGTATCATCGCGGCCCTGCTGTGGAGGGTCAGCCACGACATCAACATCCGCAGCGTCTTCATCCACATGCTCGGCGACACGCTGTCCACCGCCGCAGTCATCGCCGGCGGCGTCGCCATCCTGCTCACGGGAAGCACCTGGATCGATCCCGCGCTGTCGCTCGCCATCTCCGCTCTCATCCTCTGGTCCTCGGCCGGCATCGTGCGCGAAACCCTCAACATCCTTCTCGAAGGCACGCCCCGCGGCATTTCTCTGCTTGAAATCCGCACCACTCTGGCGGCCATCGAGGGCGTTGAGGATGTCCACGATCTCCACGTCTGGAGTCTCGGTTCGAACACCCACGCCCTCGCCAGTCACGTAACGATCGCTGACATCCCACCTTCAGAGAGCAATCGCATCCTCGACTGCATCAATCAGGTTTTGCGCGAGCAGTTCCGCATCCACCACACCACGCTGCAGTTCGAACATGTGGTTTGCGAGGTCGCGCACGGCTGCGTCATGCCCGTCGAAGAGCCGGCCGCCCACCACCATCATCACGAACACGGTCACGCTCACTAGGGCGGACTCAGTTCCAGGCGGATTTCATTCCGGCTCGGTCCTGCCGGTGCGCATTCCCTTTCCCGAATTGCAGGATGAGGTCGAGCGTTCCGAACCGCTCCGCACGCTGGTGATGAAGTGCGCCCAGCGCCGCAGCATGATCCTCGCCGCGGCCACATCCAGGTCCTCGACCCGCGCAAACTCCGGGCCGCCGCATGCGAGTGCTACGCCATCGTCCGCAGCCTCTTTCAGGATTTCCACGGCTGGCGAAACCGGCGATTTGGGCCCCCGTTCAGGAACTAAATAGCCGGCTCTCCCGCCTGGGCCAGCGTCCGCGCCGGCAGGAAAACCCGGATGCAGGCACCCGTCCACTCCCCGTCGTCACTGGTGGCGACCCGGATCGAGCCTCCGTGCTTCTGCACGATCCCCATGCTCACCCACAGGCCCAGCCCGGTGCCGTCCGCGCCCTTGGTGGTGAAAAACGGCTGGAACAATTTGCTCGCCACCGCTTGCGGAATCCCCGGCCCGCTGTCCACAATCTCGACAATCGCCCCGCTGCCCTGAAATTCCGCCGGCTCCGCCGCTTCCATGCGAATGCCAATCCGCCCCCTGGGCCCGGCCGCTTCAATCGCATTCATGATCAGGTTGGTGAACACCTGCCGCAGTTCCGCAGGAAAGCCCTCAACCATGGCCGCGCCGGTCATTCTTGTTTCCACTCGGATTCCCTGATGCTGCATCCGCCGATCCAACAGCAGAAGCACGCCCTCGATCAGCTCTCCCAGGTCCAGCAGTACCGGAGCCTTCGGTTCGCGATAGAGGCTCAGCATGGTGCGGCTGATCTGCATCGTTCGCCCCAGCTCCTGCTGGGCCAGGCGCAGGTATTCCGCCCGCTGCTGCCCGTCTTTCTCATCGGACAGCAGAAAATGCAGGTTCGCCACCGAATCCAGCGGGTTGTGAATCTCATGCGCGATGCTGGCCGCCAGCCGGCCCGCCACCGCCAGCTTCTCTGAGGCTGCCAGCGCCGACTGCATCTGGCGCTCCTCCGTGACGTCGCGAAAAACCAGAACCACTCCGGCCATCTCTCCGTCTGCATCCTGAATGGGAGCCGCGCTGTCGTCGATCAAAAATTCGCGGCCGTCGCGGGCAATCAGCAGGGTATGGTTCGCCAGGCCCACCACCCGCCGCAGCCTGCGCACCTTCTCCACCGGATTCTCGGCTTCGGTCCGGGTCTGCTCGTTCACGATGCGAAAAATCGTCTTCAGCGGCTGTCCCTTCGCCTCGTCCGGCGTCCAGCCCGTCAGCTTCACGGCCACCGCATTCATGAAGGTGACCGCGCCCTCTCCATCGCACGCAATCACCGCATCGCCGATCGACTCCAGCGTCGTCCGGAACCACTGCCGGCTCTTATACAGCTCCTCCGACTGCTCGCTGATCTCCCCGATGCGCCGCAAATAGCTGTCCGAAATGGCGCGGACGTGGTGCCGGGTGAACAGCGCCAGAATCATCCCCACCACCAGCACCGACCCGAACAGCGATATCAGCTCCCGGCCCTGCAGTTGCGCCGCATGCTGGTACTCCTGCGCTCGCAGCTCCGCCTCATGGCGCAGCATCCGGCCCATCGTCGCGCGGATGCCGTCCATCAGCGCTTTGCCTCGCTGGTTCATGCCCGCGGCCAGCAACGCCTGCGGATCCTGGTGGAGCACGGCATCCGCGAAGCCCAGCCATTGCGCGTACTCTTCCTGCAGCTGTGCGAGCGTCGCCTGTTGCGTGGCATTGCCGCCCAACATCTGTTGCAGGTTCGCAAAGCCCGTCTGGACCGGGCCTGCCGCCGCCTGCCACGGCGCCAGCATCACCGGATCGTGGGTGAGCTGATAGCCGCGCAGTCCAGTCTCCTGATCGATGATCAGGTTCTCGAGCTCCGTCAACTCGACGGTGATCTGGTCGCTGTGGTCGAGGTCGCGCTGCGCCCTGGCTGCGGCCACGATCTGCCACACCATAAATCCGGCCATCAGAATCAGCAGCACGATGGGCAGAGCCACCAGTTGCCGCAGCGTGCGGTTGAATGCGGGCGGCCTCAACGCGCCGCTCCGGGCTTACCGTCGTCCGTTGCCGATCGGCGGGCGGCTCCCAGCATCCGCTGCAGTTTATCCAGCAGCTCTGCCGGCCCTTCGCCCTTCAGCAGGGTCACATCCACCAGCGTCACCACCTCCAACGGCAGGTTGATATAGGCGGACAGCAGCATGATTGGGACTTCCGGCCGCTCCCGGCGCATGGTTTCGGCCACCGCGCAGCCGTCCATCTCCGGCATGTAATAGTCCAGCACCACGCCGTCCACCGGGTGCTCGCGGAAGAGCGTCAGGCCGGCCGGCCCGTCCACCGCGGTCAGGACCTGGTATCCTGCCCGCTCCAGAACTGCGCGCCGGATCTGCAATCCCAGCGCTTCGTCGTCAATGCAGAGAATCGTCGGAGTCAACACGAGAACAATGTTTGCCGGACCTGGAGCAGATTTGCACGTTCCGGTGCTGGGCCCAGAAAGGATTTAGGGGAACTTCGTGGCCGGAGTATATCACTCGGCAAACCGGCTAAACCATAGGCAGAAAGGGGAATCAGGCTGACTTCCTCGAAAGGATCCCTGGCCTGTGGTCACCGAGGCTCCGGCGCCGCCGAGCCTCGGAATTAACACTACGTTTGCATTCTCTTTGCCCGGCTGGGATAGCCTTGAGGGCGAAAGCGCCACCTTTTTCCCGTGCCGCCCGTGAAAGGAACTATGAGCCAGACCGTCTTCGTGCTTGAGGACGACGCCGACATCGCCCGCCTCATCCAGCACCACCTCGAAGCCGCCGGCTTTCCGGCCCGGGTTTTTTCCACTCCCGCGAATCTCATTCCCGATGCCGAGCGCCAGGCGCCCGCCGTTTTTCTTCTCGACATCATGGTTCCCGGCGGCGACGGCCTCGACCTCTGCCGCCGTCTCCGCAACCATCCCACGCTCAGCGCGATTCCCATCATCTTTGTCACCGCGCGCGCCGGCGAGAATGACCGCGTCCTCGGCCTGGAGCTTGGCGCCGACGACTACATCACCAAGCCCTTCGCGCCGCGTGAACTGCTGGCCCGGGTCAAGGCGGTGCTGCGGCGCTTCGAGCGGCCCCCCGCTCCCTCCGCCGTGGCCTTTGAGGACGTGGAGATTGACGCCAACGCCATGCAGCTCAAGGTGCGGGGCACCCTCACCACCACCACCGCAACCGAGTTCCGCCTGCTCGACTATCTCGCCCGCCATCCCGGCCGCGTCTTCAGCCGCGATCATCTCCTCGACGCCGTCTGGGGCGACGCTCGCTTCGTGACGCCTCGCTCGGTCGACGTGTATGTCCGCCGTATCCGCGAGAAGATCGAGTCCGATCCGGAGAATCCGCGCTATCTTAAGACCGTGCGCGGGGCCGGCTACCGCTTCGAGATCCCCAAAGCCATGGAACGCGCTGCGGTCTAAGCCAATCCGCCCCGTGCCTAAGGAATGCGCATGACCATCGCGGAATTGTTCCTGCTGGAATTCGACGAGGAGATGCCTGCCACCCGCCGCATGCTGGAGCGCGTCCCCGAAACCAGCTTTGTCTGGAAGCCGCACGAGAAGTCGATGACCCTCGGGCGCCTCGCCTCTCATATCGCCGAGCTGCCGGCGCGCTGCGCCACCATCATCACCACCGAGCAGGTGGTGCGCCAGCCGGGAACCGCGCCCTGGGCCGCAGCCTCCACCGCCGAACTGCTGGCAAAGTTCGACGCCACCACCGCCGAAGCGCGCACCGCGCTGGCCGGCCTGGGTGAAGACCAGCTTCCCGTCGTCTGGTCCATCAAAATGGGCGATCGCACCCTTGCGTCTCTCCCTCGTGTGATGGCGCTGCGCCGCGTCTTCATGAACCACCTCATCCACCACCGCGCTCAGCTCGGCGTTTTTCTGCGTCTGATCGAGGTCGCCATCCCCGGAACTTACGGCCCGTCGGCCGACGAGCCCCGCTGATCCGGTCCATGCCGCCGACCCCCGATCACGCGATAATGAAGCTGCTCAGGCTCGATGTCAGGATCGGCGCGTGACCGGAAAAGTCTTTTCCAAACTGCTGCTGTCCTTCGTTCTCGTGCTCTGCATCGGCACGGCCATCCTCGACTTTTCTTTCCGCAACATCGTTGGCCATTCTCTCCATGAGGAAGCGCGCATCTCCTCGCTGGGAGCCGTGCAGCAGGCGGCCGCCCTGCACATTCTTCGCCGCGATCTGTTCACCGCCTCTCTTATCTCTCTCGTTCTGGCCACCCTCGCCTCTGCCTGGATCACGCACCGCATCGCGGCGCGCCTGCGCCGCATCGTCGACTTCTCCGGGCGGATCGCCGCCGGCGATTTCACTGCCCGCGTCGAGGAAATGGGCAGCGACGAGATCGGTGAGGTGGCCCGCGCCCTCGACGTCACCGCCGGGCGCCTCGAGCAGTCCTTCCACGCGCTGCAAAGCAAACAGCGCGAGCTCACCGCCCTGCTCGACTCCATGCAGGAAGCGGTTGTCGCGGTCAATGCTGCCGGCCACGTCAGCTGGTCGAACACCATCATGCAGCGCATCGCCCCGGGCGGCGTCCATCCCGGCAAAGCCCTCGTGGTCAGCGTGCGCGATCCCGAGATCCTCAAATGCGTCGAAAGCGCGCTGCGCGAGCGCCGCATCGTCTCCGGCCGCGCCATCTCCGTCTTTCCCGGCCGCGCTTACGAGATCAGCGCCGCTCCCACGCCCAATGGCGGAGCCGTCGCCGTCCTCCACGATGTCACCGAAATCGAGCGCGCCGAAAAAACTCGCCGCGACTTCATCGCCAACGTCTCCCACGAGCTGCGCACCCCGCTCACCTCCATCTCCGGCTACGTTGAAACTCTTCTCGAGAGCGACATGGATCTGCCTGAGCACGCGCGTGAGTTCATGGCCATCATCCTCAAGAACGCGCGCCGCGTGAACCGCCTGACCGAGGATCTGCTGGCCCTTGCCCAGGTTGAGTCCGGCGAGCATAAGCTGAAAGTCCAGCCCGTGCGCGCCTCGGCCCTGGTCGAAGACGCCATCGAATCTCTGGCCAGCATGGTCGTCGAATCCGGCGTCGCTCTCGAGCCCGGCGAGACCACCGAAGTGCTGGTGCTGGCCGACCTCGACGCCATGACCCAGGTCTTCGGCAATCTCATCGAGAACGCCATGAAGTACGGCGCATCCGGCCGCCGTGTGATCGTCGGAGCGCGCCCGCTCCCCGCGGCAGTCGAGTTCTCCGTCCAGGATTTCGGCCCGGGCATGGCCTCCGAGCACCTCGACCGCATCTTCGAGCGCTTCTACCGGGTCGACAAAGCCCGCTCCCGCGAATCCGGCGGCACCGGTCTGGGCCTCGCCATCGTCAAGCACATCATCCTGGCCCATGGCGGCGCCATCCGCGTCGAAAGCGAACTCGGCGCAGGCGCCACCTTTCTCTTTACCCTTCCCCTGGCCCCGGTCAGCTCGCCTGTTACCGCTACCCCTGCCGTCCAGGATTCCGCGGCCAAAACCGCTTCCTGAGCCCTATACCCTGCACCCTGCGCGCTGTACCCTGTTCTTATGCCCCCCAGGACCGTCCATGCCGTTTGTTCCCATGACTGCCCCGACTCCTGCGGTGTGCTGGTCACCATCGACGAAACCGGCCGGGCCACGAAACTCCGCGGCGATCCGGCCCACCCGGTGACCCGCGGCTTCCTGTGCGGCAAAGTCGCCAAATACCTGGACCGCGTCTACTCGCCCGATCGCCTGCTCTATCCCCTGCGCCGCCGCGCCGGCGTCCCCAAAGCTTCGCTGCCGGCCGGCCGCGAAGCTGAATCCTTCGAGCGCATCTCCTGGGACGAAGCCCTCGATACTATCGCTGCCCGGCTCGCCGCCGTCGCCCGCGTCCACGGCCCCGAGTCGATCCTGCCTTATTCCTACGCCGGCACCATTGGCGTCCTCGGCTACGGATCCATGGACCGCCGTTTCTTCCACCGGCTTGGCGCATCCCAGCTCGACCGCACCATCTGCGCCACCACCGGCGGCCAGGCGCTGGTCTCGGTCTATGGCCGCAAACTGGGCACCGACACGGAGGCCTTCCCCCACGCCCGCCTCATCCTCGCCTGGGCGGCCAATATCCACGGCAACAACATCCACCTGTGGCCCTTCATCGAGGAAGCCCGCCGCAACGGTGCGCGGCTCATCGTCATCGACCCTTACGCCACCCGCACCGCCCGCGCCGCCGACTGGCACATCCCTATTCACCCCGGCACCGATTCCGCCCTCGCCCTCGGCCTCATGCACATCCTGGTGCGCGAGAACCTCTATGACCGCGACTACGTCGCCCGCTGGACCTGCGGCTTCGATCAGCTTCGCCAGCGCATCGCGGAATATCCGCCCGACCGCGTCTGCTCGCTTACCGGCATCCCGGTGGCCGACATCGAACGCCTGGCCCGCGATTACGCCACCACCACTCCTGCGGTCATCCGCATGAACTACGGCGTGCAGCGCAGCGACAACGGCGGCGCGGCGGTCCGCGCCATTGCCATGCTGCCCGCGCTCACCGGTGCGTGGAAGCACTACGGTGGCGGATTGCAGCTCTCCACCAGCGGCGCCTTCCGTTTCGACAGCGAGGCCCTGGAGCGCCCCGACCTGATGCTGGCCAGCCCCCTCGGCCGTCCCGCGCGCGTCGTCAATATGTCGGTGCTCGGCAAGGCTCTCACCGAGCTGGGCAGCACTCCCGGAGACGGCCCCGCCGTCCACGCGCTCTTCGTTTACAACTCCAACCCCGCTGCGATCGCCCCCGACCAGAGCTCCGTCCTCCGCGGCCTCACTCGCCCCGATCTGTTCACTGTCGTCCACGAGCAGTTCTTCACCGACACCGCGGACTACGCCGACATCGTCCTCCCGGCGACCACGTTTCTCGAGCACAACGACATCCAGGGCGCGTACGGTCACTACTACGTGCAGCTCTCCCGGCAGGCCATCGATCCGCTCGGCGAGGCGCGCTCCAACGTATGGCTTTTCTCCGAGCTCGCCCGGCGCATGGGGTTCCCCGAGCCCTGCTTCCGCGATTCGGTGGACGAGCTCATTGCCCAGGCACTGCACTCCGCTGAGCCGGAGAAGCAGCATCCCTGGCTGGCAGGGATCACCCCCCAAACCCTCGCCGAGTCCGGCGGCTCCCAGCGCCTCCGCTTTGAAGAGGAAGACCCGCAGCACCACTTCCTGCCCTTCGCCGAAGGTCCGTTCCCCACGCCCAGCGGCCGCATCGAGTTCTATTCCTCCACGCTCGCGGAGCAGGGCATCGATCCACTCCCCGCCTTTCAGCCCGCGCCCGAATCCCGTCATGTTGCTGCCCGCGACCGCTATCCGCTCGAGTTCCTCCCGCGCAAGGCCGACAACTATATGAACTCCACCTTCCCCAACCTGCCCGGCCATCGCGCGATGGAGGCCGCCTACAACGGCGTCATCGAGATTCACGCCGACGACGCGACCCCGCGCGGCATTTCTGAGGGCGATATTGTCGACGTCTTCAACGATCGCGGCAGCATCCCGCTGCGCGCGCATGTCAAC
Organism: Acidobacteriaceae bacterium; assembly: GCA_036267095.1. GTDB lineage: Bacteria > Acidobacteriota > Terriglobia > Terriglobales > Acidobacteriaceae > Palsa-343. The sequence goes on along the minus strand of DATAWS010000042.1, from coordinate 115,819 downwards.
GGCGCGGTTGCACCCGGCGTCGTCGCCGCCCGCCTCAACTGGAACAAGTTCTCGGCCGGCGGCCACAATGTGAACCTCCTCACCGCGCAGCGCCTCAACGATATCGGCGGAGGCCCGGTCTTCTACTCCACGCTCGTCGAAGTGCGCAAAGCTTCTGCGCCTTCTCCCACCACGCAGGATCCACTTCCGGGATAAGGCAATTGACCTTCCGTTCTTCCCGGTCCCAAATTCCTCGCAATCCTGGATAAACTGAAAGGCGAATTCCTTCGTTCCATACGCGTCAGCCTCGTCAATGTGCGGGACGAAGAGTGCCATGGTCCTGAACCTATGGTCCTGAGCCTGACAACTTCATCTCCGCGCTGCGCAGCATGTTCTGATACCACCGCGTTCTCCGCGTGTCCCAGGTCAGCTGCGGGCGTGAATGGCGCTGATATAATCGCCTTTTCCCAAAGATTGGCCCGATTTTGAGCAGTGAGGGTGTGCCTATTTTTCCCGTGAACTTCTGGAGCGCAGGCTCCCCGCACGTTGCATGCAGGAATTTGCGCCGGCTCCTGGGGCGCTCCCTGGTGTTGCTTCTCCTTCTGGCTCCCGCTGTGCCGGCCCTGCGGCTCGCCGCCCAGGAGGCTCCCGCCTTGCAGACAGACCAGCAGCAAAAGGTCATCGACATCCGCATCATCGGCAGCCGCCGCATTCCCAAAGAGACCATCGTCGCCCGTATGTTCAGCAAGGTCGGCGATCCCTATGACCCGCTGACGGTCGAGCGCGATTTCAACTCCCTCTGGAATACCGGCTACTTCGAGGACGTTCGCATCGAGAAGGAAGACACCCCGCAGGGCGTCATCCTCGACGTCTACGTCCGCGAGAAACCCACCATCCGCGAAATCCAGTACAAGGGCCTCAGCTCCATCACCGAATCCGATGTCATGGAGCGCTTCAAGAAAGAGAAGGTCGGTCTTTCGCCCGAGAGCCAGTACGATCCGGCCCGCATTGCCCACGCGGTCACCGTCATCAAGGAGATGCTGGCCGAGCACGGCCATCAGTTCGCCAGCGTCCGTCCGGAAGTGAAGGACATCCCGCCGGCCTCGGTGCAGCTCATCTTCCAGATCAAGGAAGGCCCCACCGTCAAGGTGGGCAAAATCACCTTCAGCGGCAATCAGCACGTCAGTTCGCGCGATCTGCGGGAATCGATGCGCAACCTGCGGCCTGTCGGGCTCCCGCACTCCATCATTTTCGAAGATCTCTTCGCCCGCACTTACGACGCCAGCAAGCTCGAAGAAGACACCGAGCGCGTACGCGAAGCGTACCGCGACCGCGGCTATCTGCGCGGCGGCCCCATCGGCTCGCCGGAAACCAAGATTCGCAACGAGGCAGGCCTTTCTCTGTTCACCTTTCGCCCCAGGAGGGGTAAGCGGATCGATATCCACATGAATATCGAAGAGGGGGAGCGCTACCGCCTCACCGCCATCACCTTCAGCGGCAACAAAGCGGTCAACAATACCAAAGCGCTGCGCGCCATCTTCCCGGAGAAAGACGGGACCATCTTCAATCTCTCCCAGTTCCAGAAGGGTCTCGAGGCGCTGCGCAAGGCCTACAACCAGCTTGGCTATATCAACTTCGCGCCCGTGCCTACGCCCAGCTTCGATGACGCGAAGCACACCGTCACGTGGAATATCGACATCGACGAAGGCAAACAGTTCACCGTCTCGCGGATCGAGTTCCAGGGCAACACCGTGACCCGCGACTTCGTCATCCGCCGCGAGCTGCTCCTCCAGGAAGGCCAGGTCTATAACTCCCATCTGTGGGAGATGAGCCTCCTGCGCCTGAACCAGCTCGACTATTTCAACCCCCTCCACGTCGATCAGGATTCGGAGACGCACCAGAACACCGAAGCCGGAACCGTCGACCTGCTCCTCAAAGTGCAGGAGAAGGGCAAGAACTCCATCGGCCTCAACGGCGGCGTCAGCGGCCTGTCCGGCGCCTTCCTCGGCCTCAATTACCAGACCAACAACTTCCTCGGCCTCGGCGAAACGCTCAGCGTGCAGGCGAACGCCGGGAGCCTCTCGCGCAACCTGCTCTTCGCGTTCAACGAGCCTTATCTGCGCAACAAGCCGCTCAACGTCGGCTTCCAGGTCTTCGACCGCAAGACCGACTACAACGCTTCCAAGAGCTACTCCCTGAGCGGCAGCTCCAACGAGTCGTCAGCGGTTTCCTCGCTTCTGCAGAACTACAACCAGGCAGAAAAGGGATTCAACCTCTCCGCGGCCTATCCGCTGCGGCACTTCAACCTCTTCGGGTTCTCCCGCATTGGCGCCACCTACGCGTGGGACAGCTCCTCGGTCCGTGCCTTCAGCCAGGCCTCCAGCAACCTCTTCCAGACCCTGTCGTTCCGCAGCGGTATTCAGGGCCAGAACGCCCTCGAAGGCATCATCACCAGCTCAGTGATGTTCAGCTACAACTCCAGCAACATCGACAGCAACTACCTGCCGCACTCCGGCCAGTCGCTCGCGGCCACCGTACAGCTTGCCGGCCTCTGGGGCAGCGTACGCTATGTCCGGCCCATCATCGAGTACAAGCGCTTCACCCCGATGAAGGGCTTCTGGTTCAACAAGGCCGGCCGCAACACCCTGGGCACCCGCTTCCAGGCCATTTACATTCGCGGCTTCAGCGGCGATGTGGCGCCTCCCTTCGACCGTCCCTCGGGCGGCGGAGAAGCGGACATTCGCGGCTTCGATGTCCGCACCGTGACGCCCTATGGCTTCGTGCCTACTCGCGTCCAGTTCGCTCTGACCAACCCCGACGGCAGCACTGTTCCCCGCGATCCCACCAATCCCGGGCTCGGCGCCATCGAGGTGCCCCTGCCGGTTTACGGCATCGCCACCATCGGCGGCGACACCAACTTCACGTGGAATCTGCAATACATGATTCCCATCTACGGCCGTACCGTCGGCTTCAACTTCTTCAACGACTTTGGCATGGACATGGCGGTGAGCAGCAACCAGCTGCGCCAGAGCCCCGAGGGCATCGACGCCCTCGACTCGCCGCTCTATGGCTGCCCCAACTACGTCAACGGTACCTGCCAGGGTGGCACGCAGATCCACTTCAGCCCCACCATCGACCCCATTCGCGGAACCAACTATGTTCCCCGCGATTCGGTCGGCGCGGAGCTGGACGTGATGATGCCCATCATCAACGCCCCCTTCCGGATCTACTACGCCGTCAACCCGCTTAAGCTCTATACCTCGTTCACCCGTCCGAACCTGATCACCCGCAGCATGTTCCCCGCGGGCGGAGCCGGCGATTATTCCTATGCGGAAGCCGAGGAGTTCTACAACGGCCTCTATATCCTGCGTGAGCCCAGCAAGACCTTCCGCCTTACCGTTGCCACCACCTTCTGAGGGGTTCGTTCTGTTTGACGGCCCCTTTCCCGGGCCCTATAATTTGCCCAAGTTCCTGAGAATTACTCTCTGTCCGCACCTTTACCTTTTCGGGCGGAAATCAAACGCCCGGACTTGGCTCCGGTCAATATGAGTCAGGATGAGGAGAGAGCGACTTTGCGGGCCAAGCCCAGGAAACCCAAGGAGTTTGTGAAATCCATGAAGCGTTCGTTGTTCCTCGTTTGTCTGCTCGCGTCCGGCATGGGCGCGGCTGGCTTCGCTCAGGCCGGAACCGTAAATCCCGATCCTGCCCCTGTTCCCGTCACCGGCGCCACCAAGATCGCCATCATCAATTTTCAGCAGGCGGTCGGCGCAACCAACGAGTTTCAGCGTGACTACGCTGATCTCCTGAAAAAATACCAGCCGCGCGAACAGACCCTGCAGCAGCAAAATGCCGAAATCGAGACCCTGAAAAAGCAGCTCCAGGACCAAAGCGCAAAGCTCACCGATACCGATCGCGAAACCCGCATGCGCTCTATCGACGACAGGACCAAGACCCTGCAGCGTGCGGCAGAAGACCTGCGCAACGACGAGCAGAGCGACGGCCAGGAGACTTTCCAGCAGGTTGGCCAGAAGGTCTTTGACGTCATGTCCACCTACGCGCAGCAGAACGGCTTCAGCCTGGTTCTCGATGCCAGCCAGCAAAACAGCGGCGTCTTCTGGGCCAGTCCGGGAGCCAATATCACCAAGGCGATCGTCGACGCATACAACACCAAGTCCGGGATTCCCGCGCCGCCTCCTTCCGTTCCTTCGGCGCCCGCTCCCCACGCGCCGCCTACCAGCCTGCGTCCGCACTAAAAGCATCATCGAGCAGCACCACAGGACGGCGGCCTCCGGGCCGCCTTTTCCTGTCCCAGGCGGGCCCACGATCCTGTGGAAATTTTTGTGGAAGACTGCTGCCGCTTTCTGCAGTAACTATTTAATTAGCGTCGGCAGATCGCTATTTACGGATCATTGAAGCCGCATCAACAACAAAATCAGCCGTTTGCTGGGCTAGTTGATTTCCATGGCAGCTTGAGTCCCTGGACCGTGCAACCTTTTGGCTTTTCCACAATTTCTCGTGAACGAGGGGTGAACGGCCCCTCTTCCAGGCCAAGGCTCGCGCAGCGCCTCTTTACCGGATAATTCCCCGCTTCGACCCCTCGATGAACGCCAGCAGATACGCTACATCCTCGGTAGCGCCGCCTTCGGCATGCAGCTTCTCCACCGCCTGCCCGATGTTCATCTTGCCCGCCAGCAGGATGCGGTACGCGTGGTGCAGGGCTCGCAGCCGCTGCGCGTCGAATCCCCGCCGCGCGAGCCCCACTTTATTCATCCCGAACGCGTGCGTCTCCCGCGTCGCCGAGGTGAGCGAGAAGGGAAGCACATCCTGGGTCACGATCGTGCCCCCTCCGATATACGCGTGCCGCCCTACCCGGCAGAACTGGTGGACGGGAGAGAACGCTCCGATCGTCGCGTAATCTTCCACCACCACATGGCCCGCCAGGGTTGCGTTGTTGGCCAGAATGCAGTGGTCGCCGATCACGCTGTCGTGCCCCACGTGGGCGTACGCCATGATGAGGCAATGGCTGCCCACGCTGGTCATCGCGCCGCCACCCACCGTTCCCCGCGAGATGGTCACCGATTCGCGAATGGCGTTCTCGTCCCCCAGCGTGACGCCGGTGGGCTCGTTGCGATATTTCAGATCCTGCGGCGCAACGCCCACGCATGCGAAGGGGTGAAATCGGTTCCGCGCGCCGGCCTTCAGCTTCCCTTCCAGCACCACGTGCGAAATCAGCGTGCACTCTTCGCCCAGAACCACATCCGGGCCCACTGTGCACCATGGACCCACGGAACACGATGCCGGAATCACCGCTCCGGGAGCCACCACCGCCAAAGGATGGATGCTCACTCCTGGGTCACCGCTTCCGGCCCGCCTGCGCCTTTCGCATCCGCCGCGCTGGGCGATTTCGGCACCAGCTGGCACATCACCGTCGCTTCGCAGGCCAGCTTGCCGTCCACCATCGCCCGGCCTTCCATCCGCGCCACGCGCGGCTTCCAGTTCAGCACGGTCACCTCGATGCGCAGCTGGTCGCCCGGCACAACCGGACGCCGGAACTTCGCCCGCTCGATTCCGGTGAACACCATCAGCTTCTTTTCCCGGTCCGGAACCTCGGGCATCAGCAGCACCCCGCCCGTCTGCGCGATCGCTTCCACCACCAGCGCTCCCGGCATAATCGGATAGCCCGGAAAGTGCCCCTGGAAAAAAGGCTCGTTGATGGTGACACTCTTGATCGCCACAATCCGCTTCTTCCGCTCGATCTCCACGATCCGGTCGATCAGCAAAAACGGGTAGCGGTGCGGCAAAATGCTCATGATCTCGCTGATCTCGAGCACCTGACGCCCTTCCAGAATGCAGTCGGAGTTATCCATAGAGGCAGCGCCGATTATAAATGTTCCCATTCGCGCCGGTTATCGCAGCGCCGCCAGCGCCAGGGCCAGCGCCACCGGCATGGCGACCGCTCCAATCTTCAGAAACTCCCATCCCGTGATCTCCGCGTTCTCCCGCCGCAGAGCAATCAGCCACAGGATGGTCGCGAGCGATCCGGTCACCGAAAGATTGGGCCCCAGATCCACGCCCAGCAACACCGCATGGGCCAACAGTCCGTGCTGCCCAATCTCTCCCAGCGTGGTCCCCGCCGCCAGCCCCGCGGGCAGGTTGTTCATGGCGTTCGACAGAAGCCCGATCCCAAAACCTCCGGCAAACTTGCCGATCCCGTCGTGCGCCGCGGCCAGCCACAGCAGCGCTGCCCGCGTCATGCGCAGCAGCCCCGCCCGGTTCAGCGCCTCTACGATGACAAACAATCCCGCCACCAGCGGCAGGACGCTCCACGACACCTGCCGCACCGCCGCCTTCGGCGCGCCGCGATCCTTCATGGCCACCAGACCCATGGTCACCACGCCGGCCGCGCAGGTCGGCGCGCCCAGCCGAATCCCCAGCCCGGACGCAGTGAGCAGAACCACCACCGCCAGCCCGATGCCGGCCAGCGCCATCTTGCCCGCCGGATTCAGACCGACCGATTTCTCCTCTTCCGCCGCTTCGCCGGCCAGCATCCCGCGCAGCATTACCCGCAGGCAGACAAACGTTGCCACAATCGCCGCCGCCGATGGCAGCAGGAACAGGCGCAGCCACGTCCCCAGCGCCGGCAGGTTGGAATGAAACACCACCAGGTTGGCCGGATTCGAAATCGGCAGCACGAAACTGGCTGCGTTGGCGATCATCGCGCACGCCAGCAGATGCGGGCGCGCTTCCACCCGCGCTCGCCGCACTGCCGCCAGCACCGCCGGCGTCAGCACCACCGCCGTGGCGTCGTTCGAGAGCAGCGCGGTCACCGCGATGCCCACAACATACACGCCCAGGAACAGCCGCCGCGCCGAGCCGTGCGCGTGCTGTACGGCAAGATCGGCCACCCAGTCGAAGACGCCTTCCTCGCGCGCCAGCTCCGCCAGCAACATCATGCCCGTCAGGAACAGATAGACGTCCACGCCCTCGTTCACGGCCTGGAGTGCCGCACGCGCCGGCATCAGCCGCATGAGCACCAGCAGCGTGGCTCCTGAACCGATCCATACCCATTCCCCAATGCCCCGCGGCCGCACCAGCATCAGGGCGATGCTGGCCAGCGACAAAAACCAGATCAAAATGGTCGGCATGCGTGAACGAAATGAATGAAAGCGGCTATCGGAATACTACGGGACAGTTGGATGCGGCCGCACTACACTGAAACAGGGCTGCCCCCGCGGCTTTCCCCGATTGGCCTGGCGTGATGGGTTCCCGCCAGCGCAGGAGTTCAGAATGCCTGTCTCCGAGCGGCTTTATTACAACGACGCGTTCCTCCAATCCTTCCCCGCCGCCGTTTCCGATGTCCGTGAGCTTTCCCGCGCCGGTGGCGAGACCCTCTGGCAAATCGCTCTGGATCGCACCGCCTTCTATCCCACCAGCGGCGGACAGCCGCATGACCTCGGCTCCCTCCACGCTGTCTCCCGCGGCGGCGCCCCGCTTGAGATTCCTGTCGAAGCCGTTGAGGAAGACGAAGACGGACAGGTCTGGCATTTCGTCCGCAAGCCGGTTTCCGCCGGAACCCACGTCGAGGGCCGCATCGACTGGCAGCGCCGCTTCGACCACATGCAGCAGCACACCGGCCAGCATCTGCTCTCCGCTCTCTTCCTGCGCGAGTTGAACGCTCCCACCGTCTCATTCCACCTGGGCGAAGCCGCTTCCACCATCGACCTTTCCGGCGCCCCCATCGGCCACCACTCCCTCGAGCGCATCGAGCGCCTTGCCAACGAGGTCATCAGCGAAGATCGGCCCGTGACCGTCCGCTACGTCACCCGCGCGGAAGCCGAATCCCTGCTCGCCGCCGGCCATCTGCGCAAGCTTCCCGAACGTGCCGGCGACATGCGTCTGATCGAAATTGCCGGCCTCGACCGCAGCGCCTGCGGCGGGACCCACGTCCGCTCCACCGGCCAGATCGGCGGCGCGCTCCTGCGCGGCCTCGAAAAGGTCAGCCGCGGCACCCGGGTCAGCTTTGTCTGCGGTCTGCGCGCCGTCCATGCCGCCCGCGCCGACGCGGCCATCCTTGCCCAGCTCACCGCCTCGCTCTCCGTCGGCCCCGCCGACATTCCCGCGGCCGTCGATCGGCTCCGCGCCGAAGCGAAGTCCACGATCAAAGAGCGCCAGCGGCTCCGCGAAGATCTGGCCGACTACCACGCCTCACGCCTGGCCGTCGAAGTCCCCATCGAGAACGGTCTCCGTCTGGTCAATCGCGCCTTTCGCGACCGCGATCCCGAATACGTGAGGCTGCTCGCCTCCCGTCTCACCTCCGCGGTTCCCGGATCCGCCGTGATCTTCACCTCGGAAATGTCCGATAGCGCCGCCGTCGTCGTGGTGGCGCGCAGTATGGACCTCAGCTTCGACTGCGGACTCTTCCTCAAGCAGGCGCTCGCCGAGCTGGGCCTCCGCGGCGGCGGCTCCGCCAGCTTCGCCCATGGAGAAGCGCCTGCCCCCCAGGCCGCCGCCCTGCGCGCTTCCCTCGCCTCCGCCATTCGTGCAGCCGTGACCGAGTCCCGCTGAGGACCGCCCGCGCGTTGGCGAGCCGGCCCTCCATACCGTAAAATCAGAGAGGTCTTCCCGCCACGTGGGGCTATAGCTCAGCTGGGAGAGCGCATCGTTCGCAACGATGAGGTCGTCGGTTCGATCCCGACTAGCTCCACCAAAGATGCCGGCCTGCAATCCAGCCCTGGCAAGCGGTCCCTCCGCAATTTCCCGCCCAGCTCGGAGCTTTCGAGAAGGCATCCCTCCGCTTTCGGGGAGTTACGATGTCACGAGCCTGTTTTCGATCGGATCGGAAGGCGCTGCCGATGAACGATGAGCCCGGAAAGCGAGAGAAGCTCAAACTCCGAGCCGCACAGCGCGCCCTCGAACTGGTCATTCCCGGTATGACGGTCGGCCTCGGATCGGGATCCACCGCTTCTCTGTGGATTCAACTGCTGGGTGAGCAGGTGCGTGACCACGGCCTGCGAATCCGGGCGATCGCAAGTTCGGAAAAGAGTGAGCGTCTGGGCCGCAGTTTCGGGATTCCGATTGTCACCTTCGACGAATGTGGACATCTGGATCTAACTGTCGATGGAGCGGATGAAATTGCGCCCGGGCTGGCACTCATCAAAGGCGGTGGAGGCAAGCTGCTCCGGGAAAAGATTGTTGCCAGTGCCACCGACCGCTTCGTGATCGTTGCCGACGATTCAAAAGTCGTGGACAAATTAGGAAGCGTGCCACTACCGGTGGAAGTGATCCCCATGGCCGCGCCCCTCGTCAAGCGCTCGCTGCAGGATCTGAACTTCGCGGTCAACCTCCGGTCCGGCAGCAACGGTTCTCCCTATATTACGGATGAAGGCAATCTGCTCTTCGATTGCATCGGCCCTGAGATCGACGATCCGGAGAAACTCGCCTCCCTGCTCGACGGCACCGTTGGACTTGTTGAACACGGCCTCTTTCTTAACCTCGCCAATCTGGCACTGATCGCGACCGAGGATACTGTCATCGAGCGCACGGCCTGACTTTCTGCTCGTGGCGGTGAAACCTGCCGGGACCGTGAACACAGGTAGATGTTGATCGTCGTTGCGGAACAGGGAGCGCGAATCTCATGAAGACCGTCGGCAAATTGGTGATCGCTGGAGTAGCTGCATTGGCTCTGCTCCAGTTCGTGCATCCCGGCATTCCAGCCAAACCCGCCACCGCCGAATTGCAGGCTCCGCCGGAGGTTCGGCACATCCTCGAGAACGACTGCTACAGCTGCCATTCGGATCAGCGGCGGCTGTCGTGGTTTGACCAGGTCGAGCCGGCGTATTGGCTGGTGCGCCGGGATGTCCTCACTGCTCGAGAGCACCTGGACTTCTCCACGCTGGGTTCAAAACCGGCTTCCGCCCGGAAAGCCGCTCTCTACGAGGCCGTAAACATGGTTCAGATGGGCGCCATGCCCCCGCCGAGGTTCCTTGTGCTGCATCCCCGGGCGGAGGTGACGCGGGAAGATCTCGCAACCGTCAAAGCATATCTCGCTCCCTGGACGCCCGCGCCGAAACTGCCGGGCAACGCAGCCGCTCCCGCTTCAACCCTCCCGCCGATTGTTCTCGCCGGAGTGCGTCCGGAGCTCAACGGTCTCCCATTCGATCCAGCATTCGAGAGCTGGAAACCGATCAGCACCACCGATCGAGGAGATAACAACACCTTCCGCTTCGTCCTCGGCAACGACATTGCTGTGAAGGCCGCACGGTCGGGAAATATCTCTCCCTGGCCGGGTGGATCCCGCTTCGCCAAGGTCGCCTGGCAACAGACGCTCGGCCCGGATGGCCTGCTGCACCCCGGCAACTTCGTGCAGGTCGAACTGATGGTGAAGGACGCGCACGGATACAGGAATACCGAAGGGTGGGGATGGGGTCGCTGGCGCGGCCTCGATCTGCAGCCCTATGGGAAGGACGCGCGATTCGTCAACGAGTGCACAGGCTGCCACATGCCTCTGCGCGGCAACGATCACGTCTACACTCTGCCCATCACGTCAGCACACGTCGCAGGGAAGGAGGTTGTGAATAACGCGGCCGCGGCTCTGCCGGCGAGTCTGCCCTGGCAGCCGCTCGGCTGGAGTGCGATCACCCTGTACGTCGATCCAAAGAATCATACGACCGCAACGCTGTACGGCAATGACGCAGCCATCGAGGCCGTCCGTGGGCGCGACCGCGCTCCCACCGGCGCACCGGCTCCGGCCTACACGGCAGGCGCGGTTGTGGCGCTCGTTACCTGGTCGCAGCGCGACGATCCTCACTGGTTCGGGGCTCGCATCCCCGATGTGCCACGGTCCGTCGAGTTCGTGCAGGTGGAAGGCAAGGCAAACAGCTATCGGCGCTATGCAGGCCCGGGACTCGCGGAAGACCGCGTCGAAGCGAGTACGGCGGCGCAGAGGACCACGTTTCTTCTCACCCTCGCTCCGGCCCGGTTACCCTGATGCGTCGCCCTATTCGCAATCAACGGGCAACTCCAGGTTTTTCCACGCCTGTATATTCCCGCCTGCCCCCGCCACCGTATCCCCGCCCCGCCTCCGCGCGATAAGCTGAAGGCAAGGCCGCACGAAACGCATTCGCGCGGATCGAGAGGCTCGGCCCCATTTGCAGAAGCCCGTCATGACTCCCGAAATTGCCGCTGCCCCGCCCATCCCCCCCGTGCGGCCGTTTCATGTCCTCACCAAGCCCACCGGGCCGATCTGCAATCTCGACTGCAAATACTGCTTCTATCTCGAGAAGGAAGTGCTTTACCCCGACGTGGGCAAATGGGCGATGCCTCCCGATGTCCTCGAGTCCTACATCCGCCAGTACATCGAGCAGCAGGACACCGACGCCATCCACTTCGCCTGGCAGGGCGGGGAGCCGACGCTTCTCGGCGTGGACTACTTCCGCCGCGTCGTTGATCTCCAGGCTCGCTATGCCAACGGCAAACGCATCGAGAACGCCTTCCAGACCAACGGCGTGCTGCTCAACGACGACTGGGGCGGCTTCTTCGCCGAGCATTCCTTCCTCGTCGGCATCTCCATCGACGGTCCCCGCGAGCTGCACGATGCCTACCGTGTCGACAAAGGCGGCCAGCCCACTTTTGACCGCGTCGTTCGCGGCATCGAGGTCCTCCGCCGCCACAAGGTCGAGTTCAATACGCTGACGACGGTGCACCGCGCCAATTCCCGCTCTCCGCTGGAGGTCTATCGTTTCCTTCGCGACAACGGCAGCGGCTTCCTGCAGTTCATCCCCATCGTGGAGCGGGTATCGACCCAGGTCACCCCGGACGGCCTGGTGCTGGTTGCGCCCAGCTTCTCGGATCAGGCGAAGGTGTCGGACTGGTCGGTTGAGCCGCATCAGTTCGGCCGCTTTCTTTCAACCATCTTCGACGAATGGGTGCGTAACGACGTGGGCCGAACCTTCGTGCAGATGTTCGACGTCAGTCTGGAAATGTGGTGCGGCATGGAAGCCAGCCTCTGCGTCTTCCGCCCCACCTGCGGCTCGGCGCTGGCCATCGAACACAACGGCGACCTCTACTCCTGCGACCACTTCGTCTATCCGCAGAACCGGTTGGGCAACATCATGGAATCGCCTTTGGCCAGCCTCGTCACCTCCCCGCAGCAGGTGCAGTTCGGCGAGGATAAGGCGGCCACGCTCCCAAAGTATTGCCGCGAATGTGAAGTGCGCTTTGCCTGCAACGGCGAGTGCCCCAAGCACCGCTTCCTGAAGACGCCCGATGGCGAGCCGGGCCTGAACTACCTGTGTGCCGGCTACAAAAAGTTTTTCAACCACATCGATCCGTATATGCGCTTCATGGCCGGCGAGCTGAGCCGGCAGAGACCGGCGGCCAGCGTCATGGCGTGGGCCAGAGCCCGGGACGCCCAGGCAGCGCAATCAGGGAAGATCGGGCGCAACGACCCGTGTCCCTGCGGCAGCGGCCGCAAATTCAAACAGTGCTGCGGCCAGGGATAGCAGGCGGTACCCCCCCAACTCAAGCCACAAAGCGCGGCAGGGGCGGTTGATCCCGTTCACATGAATTTCACGCCGTGCTCGCCCACCACCGTGAAGATGTCGAGCATGTGCGTGAGGCCCAGCAAATGGCGGATCTGTTTGCTCAGGTGCATCAGCTCCAGACTGCAGCCGGCCGACTTCGCCGCGACGTAAAGCCGCACCAGCGCGCCCAGCCCCATGCTGTCCGTGTGGCTCAGGTCGGAGAGGTCGAGCACGATGCGGCGGCACTCGGGAATCAGCGGCCGCACGGCGGAGGTCAGCACATTCGTGACTCCGGCCACCAGCCGTCCATGGCAGCGCACCGTGGCTTCGCTCGCCGAACAGCGCTCCACCTCGATGGTCAGAACAGGCACAGCAGGCGCGTGGGACATAGAAATCCCCTTCGTGGAAGACGTTTGGCAGCAGGAGCCGAAGTTGAGCGATTATCGCACGATCCCCGCGCGGCTCGGCGGCGCGATGGCCAGCCTGGGCGGCCGACCTTCCCGATCGCCACACGCCCGGCTAGAAGCGCAGCAGGTACGACACCTTCATATACAGATTCTTGCCGTCGTTCATCAGCGAAGAAGACGTCGGCGCCAGCACCGGCTCACTCGCGTTGCATGTACCGTCGCCCATTCGCGTGCACAGCGCCCGGTCCAGGTTCGCGAAGTTCCCGATATACCCGAAATACACCGCGGTTCCGGGGTGCGGCATGTACGTAAACAGCGCATCCGCAAACAGCGTCTTCGAATTCGTCGCGTCCGTGTAGGTGGGATTCGGCAGCGTCGAGATGTACTGCCCGATCAGGTTGAGCGACACCGCCTTGGTGAGCTGGTAGTTCCACCGCGAGATCAGTTCGTGATTGTCGTACACCACATCCCCGCTCGTCGGATCCGTGAAATGCGTGTAGACATAGCTGTTCTGCAGATCGAGCGCACTGAACGGTTTCACTTCCACGTTCAGGTTCGGCGAGGATACCTGCACCGCTCCCGGCCCCTGATTGCTGGGCGGGGAATAGTTGACCGACGTTCCCTGATAGTACCCGCCGCCCACCGCCAGATACGGCACCGGCGAGGTGTAGAAGTTCAGCCCTGCCTGGTTGCTGTGATACTCCACATTGCCGGGCAGCGCCGAGTAGTCGATCGGCCGCAGCCGGTCCTGTCCCAGCTGCACCCAGCCTGACACCGAGGTTCTTCCCTTGAACGTCACGCTGTACGAAGGATTCAGATAGTAGTCCAGCGGCAGGCCGGTGTGATCCCAGATCCGCTCGGTATACAGACTCGGCCCGTGCGAAAGAATCGGCCCGCTGGCCGGCCGGAACGTATACCCGATGGCCCCGTCCGGCTCGCGCGTATCCGGCCGCCGGAAGAATCCTGTGTCGGTGACGAATCCCGCCGACGTATCGCTGTAGGCCGTCCACCCGCTCCAGTGCAGGTCGGAGTAGCTCACCTGCTGGTAATATGCCTGGCCGCTGCAGGTGAGCGCGTAGTTCTCGCACTCCTGTTCGCCCGGCGTAGCGTTGCTCAGATTTTCGGTCTGCGAGGTTACGGCCTGCCCGGTCGCCGTCCAGCCCTTGCCCATCCGCGCCCGGTAGTCGATCCCGCCCGCGCGGTTGAACGAGTTCATGTACTCGCGGTCCGCATAAATCACGCCCACGTCCGACTGCCTGCCGATATCCCGGTTTATCCGCATCGCGTAGAATTCCGCTCGCTGATTCGCGCTGGGGTCGTTGGCCGGCACCAGTTGCCCGGGACTGCGATCGTCCACGCCCAGCAGGCCGATGGCCCACGGACCCAGCTTGCCCGTCAGCCGCGCGCCAAACTGCGGCTTCACGATATTGTTCGTGTAGTACAGGCTGATCGGCGTCTGGAAATAGCTGCTGTTCTCGATGAAGAACGGCCGCACCTCCGCGTAATACGGAGGGAAGCGCTGGTTCGGCGTCGCCGGATTGTCGATGCCCACCTGGCTGAAGTCCGGATTCACCGTCGTATCCAGCACCAGGCTGTTGTGCAGGATGAACTTCGCGTCCAGCCCGGCGTACGCCTGGAAGGGGTGATCGTCGAAGAAGGGATTGACGGGATCCACCGAGTTCAGCTGCCGCATGTTGCGCGCCAGCGAGTACGGCTCCAGTTGCACGTTCTGCCCGTGCTCGATGTCCTCGAATCCTTCGACGGCCATGTCCTGGGTCAGCCGCCCCGCGATTTCGTGATTCATGCGCGGCCAGTAATCCGACTCGTTCGCGTGCGCGATGTTCCGTCCGAGGATCATGCCCCACGTCCGCATCTCGCCCGGCGCTGCCCTGGCAAAATACAGACTGGCGAAAGGAATCCGGAACAGCACCACGTAGCCGGTCGCCGTGCGCCTTCCCCACGTGTCCCACACCGTGTCGAACGAAAAGTCGTAGCCCGTCTGCTCGCTGTAGAGCGCATCCGACTGGATTCCCAGCGCATTGCTCTGAAAGAAAAACGCGCGCCGCTGGTCGTGGAAGGTATCCAGCATCAGAAAGACGTCGTCGTCGTCTCCCGGCGCATCGCGCGCCAGCATGTGCGAGCGGATCAGGCTAGGCGTAGTGTCTGTGCATACAAACGCGGCAAAAAGAGCGTCGTGCGTATAGCCCAGGTACGTCACCGTATTTTCCGTTGGCCGGTTTCCGTCCTCCGGATACCGCTCGACAAATGAGTTCACGCGCAGCATCCCGGCAACCGCGCCGCTCCGTTCTCCCGGGGTCAGAAAATCGCTTAGCTTCGGCTCTGCCATCAGCCTCGGGATCGTGATCACCTCAGGATGCGGAACCAGAGCCACACCCGCGCCCCGCGGCTTAGCCGGCGTCGCGCCCTCATCCGCCCAACCCGCGGCGTGCGCCACCCCGCCGACCAGCAGGCCGGTCGCGAGGATAAGGAACCGCAGAAAAAGCTTGCGCTGCATGGACTCCAGGCGGAACGAAAGAATGACAGGGAGCGAGGCCGCTCCCGCGAAGCACGACCCTCTTTCTTTTATATCGCAGGTTCGCACGGGCAGGATGAGCCGCGCCCCCCACGCCTGATTTGGCGCCCGGCATCAAAACGGAATCGGTTCCATGAAGGGTCGCCGGACCCGGGGCGCCCTAAGCTTTGGCGATCGCCGAAGCGCTGGTGGCCCGCGCCGGAGGAAGTTTCTCCGGGCGCGCTGCATTCTTCTTGCTGTACATCCGCCGGTCGGCAACGATGCACAATTCTTCGCCGTCCGACGCGTCATCGGGAAAAACCGCGATGCCGACGCTGGCCGCGGTGTGAACCGTGTGGCCACCCACGTCGAGCGGTTCATCCAGCAGCCGCACCAGCGATTCTCCCACCCGCTCGGCATCTTCCTGCGTAACCGGCTCCTCGAGGATCAACGCGAACTCATCGCCGCCGGTTCGGGCCAGGGTGTCGGATCGGCGCACCCGCCCCGCGAAGATCGCACCCACCCGCTGCAGCAGCAGATCCCCGACATGATGCCCGGCCGAGTCGTTCACCGCCTTGAAATTGTCCAGATCGATCAGCAGCAGAGCCGTGCGCGCCTGGGTGCGCCGCGCCCGTTCCAGGGCAACGTTCAACCGGTCCTGGAACAACCGCCGGTTCGGCAGCCCCGTCAGTTCGTCGTGCAGCGCCAGATATTGGTTGTGGGCGATCTGATCCTCCAGCACCAGCAGCATCATCCCTACCGCCGCGACGTACTTAGGCAGGTTCCAGACCTCGCTCTGCACCTGCAGCTTCGGCCAGACAATCGCCATCATGGGCGCCACCACGAACACCCCTGCCCAGAAGAAAAATCCCGCGATCGTAATCATCGAGCCGGCCGTGGGCCGCCGATAGCTGAACCAAAAATGAATCGTGCAGCCCAGGAAAACCGCAAACAGCACTGCGTTCAGCGCCAGTTCCGCACCGTTGCCCGGCCGCCGCTGAAAGGCCAGCAGAAAGATCCCCAGATCCAGATACAGGAAGACCACGGTCCAGCGCAGCGTATGGAAAAACCGCCCCATCGTCGCCAGTGTGACCGCCAGCGGCGTAATCGCAAACACGATCGCCGCCACCACCAGCCACCACGACCGGTCCGGCAGCAGCGACAGCAGCACAATGTAGAGGGTATTCGTCGCCAGCAGCGCGATCAGCATCCATCGGCTCGACCGCTCGGCCCGGTACGGCACCGACGCCCACATGAACAATATTCCAGCCCAGGTCAGCGACGACAGCCCTACAATCACCGCCGCCGTGCCCCAAATCCCTGGCTCCTGGGCGAACATAAACGCCGCGAAGTGGAGCGCAATCATGATCCAGCCCGTCAGCCACACAGTCCCGCTCGCGCTGCGGCTTCGCCGCGCGACAGAGGCAAAGGCGCACGTCAGCAGTGCGACGGCTCCGAGGTCTGGTAGCTTGCTCCAGTCGACCACGCGATCCTCACCTTCAGCGGTTCCGGGGCTCTCCCTCTAGCTTTTTACAATCTGCCGGATCTGGGTATAACCCTTTGGTAGCAGAGCGGTTACCGTCCGCGCGCGCTGCCTGACATGCCGGCACGTTCCAAAAGGGGGTTTTCTGGAAAATGTAACCGGTTACGCCAGCCTGCCATCCTCTAACCCCATGAGCCTGCCTCCGTGGCACATTCTACGGCTGCCCCAAACTTCCCGTCCCGGATCCGTCGCCGGCAGCCTCAGCGCGCCGGCCGGAACGTGAGCTGCACGTAAGCCGCCCGCTCAATGCCAATGGGCGGCTGCGTGGGATCCCCCGTGCCCCATTCCAGATGATGCGGCTGCAGAAGATTCTGTCCCGTAGCCTCCAGCACGAAGTTACGCCCAATCTCCTTCGCAACATGCAGATCCATCGTTACGTAGGCGGGCACCTTCTGCGCGGGAAGCGCGGTCACATACCGGATCATCGGATCGAATCCGATGCGATACGGAAGATCGACCAGTGACTGGGCAAAGACGCTGTGTTTCGCCGTGGAGTGCTCGTACGTGTTCACCGAGCCGGTCGAACTGACGTCCGACGTCGGGCCGCTGGCCGAGAACCCGGAGTTGAGATACGAATAGCCGGCATTCATCTTCCACCCGTGAAGGATGGAGATCTGCGGCGCGATTTCAAACCCGTTGGTCGCCCCCGAGATCTGGTTTTCGTACTCGATCCCGATGGTCGTGATGCCGCCGGCGGTGGTAATCGTGGGCGCGCCGAAACTCTGCAGGTTGGAGTACCGGTTCCAGAACGCGGAAACGTCGCAATAGAGGCGATCGCGCAGCAGACCGCGGTACCCGGCCTCATAGCCGATTACGTCCTCCGACTTGAAGTGCGGGTTGCCCGCCAGTTGCACGTAGAGGCTCGGTCCGCCGCCGCGCAAAAGAAAACTCTCCTCGAGGTCGGAAGGGGTCGTCACCGCGCGGGTGATCCCGCCCCAGACGGCCTGGTGCGCGGCCAGGGTCCACAGCAGCCGGGCCGACGGCTGGAGATCGAAGCCACTGTAGTTGTTCTGCTCCAGCTTGGCGCCCACCGTGGCTTTCACCCTCGGGCTCAGCTCGATCGCGTCCTGCACAAACCCGGTATAGATGTGATCGGTGCTCTTGTCCGGGTTCAGATTTTCAAGCGTCGGTTCGTGAGACAGAATATGGTAGGGACTCCAGCGCAGCCCGCCGCCATAACTGAACTCGTTGCGGCTCCCGATGTGGAAGTGCTGCAGGAAATCGATATCGATGGTGTTGCGGGTCTCGCCCAGCGGCGTATTCGTTCGCAGCGTGCGGTCGAAGTAGGCCTGGAGGTATAGACCGTTGCCGTTGTCCTGCTGCTTCTCCCATCGGAAATTGACATCCCCTCCCGAGGTCTCGTCATACGCGGGCGACGTGCCAAGGATGTGCGGCGAATCACCGCGGTACGCCTCGCCTTCAACGAACCAGGTGTTCGCGCCGGACCGTTCGCCTCCCCGGAAGCCCACCCGTTCCTGATGCCAGCTGTCGTCGTTGATGCCATCCGTGTGAAATTCGTGCTCGCGCTCGAAGCCGCGTCCGAAAAAGCGAAAGTTGAACCTGCCCGCCGACGATCCGATCTGCAGCGTGTCGATGGTGTGATCCTCGGTGCCGGCCAGCGCGCTGGCCAGCACACCGCGGGTATCGGCGGACGATTTGGTGATGATGTTAATCACGCCGTTGGCCGCATTGGGCCCCCAAATCGTGCCCCCGGGCCCGCGGATCACCTCAATGTGATCGATGTCCCGCAGCGGTAAGTCGAGCACGTCCCAGTACACGCCCGCGAACAGCGGCGTATACACGCTGCGGCCGTCCACCAAGACCAGCACCGACTTGGAGAAATTGTTCTGCATCCCGCGAATGCCCACAGCCCATGTGGTCGAGTTGATGCGGCCCACCTCGACGCCCGGAACCAGCCGCAGCGCGTCGGCTACCGTGGTCGCCCCCGAACGCAGAATCTGCGCCAGCGGCAGCACGTACACCGCAGCCGGGGTATCCCACAACTCCGTGGGCGTCTTGCTGTAAGTGGTGACTTCGACGTTGCCGAGCTGTTGCAGGCTGAGTTCCCGCAGATGCTCGACCGAACTACCGGAGTTTGCCGTGGAGTTCCCCGTCTGGCTCGCATAACACGCCATCGACGCGGCCAGAAGAAGAATGGCTGCGGAACCCCGTCCGCACCGCAGCGCCACAACGCGCCGTGAGAATCTGTCGGGATTGGCTGCGCCGTTGCCGCGACTACGCTGCCCGCGTTTGCTCGTGGCCGGTGCCGTACGCGCTCTGATCATGAATGCGAGACGAGGGTCTGCCGAATAGCGAGATTGGGGTGGCAATAGGAAGCGCGAACCGCCTGCCGGGTTGCCCGGAAGATGATCTTTTTTGGGGGGACCCCGCTCTGCAGCTTCAGCCCAGTGTCATCGATGGGAAACCACGACCGAAAATTCCGCGACCACAGGCGAGCCTGCTTCCCCGGAGCGGATCAAAAGCAGACAATGCGCTGCCGCGCCGCTCACGGCAAAGACGGCTGGATCCACGCGGAACTCTGCGACCTGATGGCCGCTGATAGTCTTCACGCCTCCATCCTGCGCTTCCACCCCCAGCACCTTCCCCTCCTTCGTCACGGAAAGTTGAAAACTCCGCGCCCCAGTCTGCGGAGGAACGACCCACTGCACGATCACGGTGCTCGTAGAAGGGTGCAGATCGAGGGAAAGGCCGCCGGGACCCCGCGTCACATCCGATGCCAGAAGGAGCACCGCCGTCGAATTCCCGTTGCCCGAACCCGGCGCGGTGGGCCCATTGCCACCGCCCGAAGAACCCTCCGGACGGGTGCGTGCGACCACGTGAGGAAGATTCCGCGCGCGGTGCAGAGCAACCAGCGACCAGCCGGCGAAGCCAAGAACCGCCAGCGCCACTGCCGCTGCCGACCAGCGCAGCCAGGCGCGCGATTCGCTCCGGCGCGGAACTTCTCCGTCTCTCCGGCCCGAAAACGGCGGAGCGGAGCGGGAGAGCCGCTCCGGCGTCAAAGCCGCCTCTGCTCTGCGCCTTTCCGCAGGCTCCAGGCGCCCGGCATGATAGTCGTCGATCAGGTCGTATTCAGCTTCCTGCATCTGGTCGGAGAAGTCCGACTCCGCCAACATCCTTTCTTCAAGGGCGCTTCGCTCCTCGGGCGCCAGCTTCCCCAGCAGGTAAGCGAGCAGCACCTGGCGCGCGTTGGGGGAGTCGTTCATAGAATCCTTCTGTCTTTATGAGTGAAAGCTGCGCCCGATTCATCACGCCGCGAAAGCCGCGCGAGATAGCCGGAGGTGCAGTCTTCCAGCTGCTGGCGCAGGCGCAGAGCCCGGTTGCGCAGCGCGTTCAGGCCGATGCCCAGTTCTGCTGCCAGCAGTTGCCGGTTCTGGATGCGCTGACTCGCATCGCCCGTATAGTAGCGCTCCAGCATCTTCCGGCTCTCGAACGCGAGGCCCTCCAGGCAGTGGGACAGAGCGTCTTCCCGCTGCTCTTCCCCCTCCTCGCGAGGATGCCGATGCGCGGCCGACCACGTGAGCCACGAAAGCATCCGTTGCATCCGGCCATGGTGTGCGTGCTGTTCGTGCACCAGCATGCGCGCGATCCCGGCCACGAATTTGGCCGGATCGCGAATCGGCTCCTCGTCCGCCGCGATTTTTCTGGCCAGACGATCCAGCGCCGCATCGGCCAGATCCTCCGGCGACTCGCAGTGATTCCAGCGAAAGAAGCGGATCAGCCGCAGACGCAGGTTCTCATACGCCTCACCCGCCTGAACCCCGCCCGCACCCAGGGCATCGAGCAGCGCCTGCAGCGATGTTTGATCGAGTTCGTGAGGCATCCTGGGTTGCGGCACGTTCGTCGTGCGATCTTCACGGCATGCGGGGACTCGCGCTCGCGCGCCAGTTTCCCTCCACCACGTATCCAGCCCAATCATACGGCGACTGGTGCTGCGCCAGCATCTTCATCTGCGCCTCCCGCAATGCGCCGGCGACGCCCAGATGCTCGTCGATCAACGCTCGATAGAACCACGGAATCATCTCGCCCGCCGCCCTGTCATCCACCGACCAGAGCGTGCCGATGACCCCCGACGCGCCGGAAGAGAGAAACGCCTGGGCTAATCCGGAAATCCCCTCTCCCGGGATCGACTTCCCGCTCGCCGTGCGGCACCCGCTCAGAACCACGAGAGAAACCGGCATGGGCGTGCGGTAGATATCGTGCAGCCAGAGAATCCCGTCCTGCGGGCTTGCTTCGCGATCGAGCGTGGACAGGATAATGCCGGACAGCTCGGGGTGCACCGGATCGACAATAGCGTGCGTGGCAAAGTGGACGATGGAGAAGTCGTGCCAGTCGCGATGCATCACCTCTGCGGGAGTCGCCTGGAATCCCAGCCACGCCTGCACCCGATCGTTCCCGGCAATCGACGCAATCGCGTGCGCCTCCCTCAGCGAGCCGCTCAGCCGCGGCAGCGCGCTCAAATCGAAGCCGGCGTCATTGCGCAGCACAGGAGCATCCGTTGGGGACGCTTTCGCGACGCGGATCACCGCCGCGCCAGGGTGTTGCGCCAGTCGAGGATCGAACTGGTTATAGACCGGATCGGCAAAGACTGCGACTCGATCCTGACCATGCGCAGGTTCGGCCCGCGCGAGCAGCTCGGTCGCGACCGAAGCGGAGGGTTCCTCAACCAGTTCGTAACGCTGAATCAAATACTCGGCCGCGCGGAGCCGCAGCGCCGCGAAGGGAATCGAGGCAAGCAGGCCGTCGGGGACAATCACCAGACGATGGACACTTGCCGGCAACGACTGCGGGATCAGCAGACCAGCAAGAGTCGCGGCCCCGCGGTCGAGTTGGCCCGCAGCCGAGGAGAGGCGCGCCTCGCGCGCGGGCAGGTCCTCGTTGGCAGGAAACTGCTCGTACGCCAGCAGCGCCTGCCGATAGCCCTCGACCGCCGCGTCCAGCGTGGACGCGCTGCAAAGTCGAACGCCCTGGACAGAGGTGGCCGTGATGACCCAGCGGTAGACATTGCGACGGCCCACCCAGTATTCCAGCAGTGCGGTCCCGGGCAGAACCAGCTTCTGCCTTAGCTGCGGGAGCGTAGCAGGACGAAAGCCCGCATCGAACAGCGAGGGCGAAGCCGTCTCCCGCTCCCTGGCTTCGACATCGTCGGACCGCAGGACCAGGCCATGCAGGCGGCTGGTATCCTGCTGCAGCTCGGAGCCATGATTTCCCGTCAGGCCCAGATGCGAAATGGCCTGCTGCGTGGCCGCGATCTGCCGCTCAATCTCCGCGCTCTCGTCGATGACGCTGCGCGGAACATCCGCGCTCGAAAAGGCGCTCGAGGCGCGAACCGCATCCATCAGCGAGCGGGCACGCGCGCGCTCCGCGATCTCCAGAGCTTCCCCGGTTTGCGCCGGCGATCCGCCCCGCATGTCCAGCTCGATCGCCAAATCGTAAAAATCGTGAACCGAGGCGAAGAAGGATTCGCGCAGGGATCGGCCCCCGATGTTCCGTCTGGACGCCTCGAACCCATCGAGCGCCAGCAGAATATTGTCGTGGGCTTCGGCGAGGTCGCCGGAGCGGGCTTCGAGTCGCGCCATGCTGGCACGGGCCAGCGCGGCGTGCTCGAGATTCGGAATCCCCGACCAGATCGACTCGGCCTTCCGGTACGCCGTCAGCGCGCCGCCCGCATCGCCACGCCGTGCATCCAGATCCCCTTCCTCCTGCAGCAGCAGCGCGGAGGTCGCAACCTCGCTGGTTTTCGCCGCCAGCGCCAGACCAGACTCGAGGGCCGCCCGCGCCTCCGAATCCCGCTGCTCATCGGCCAGCAACTCCGCCTGTCCCAGCGAAGCCAGCGCCTGTTCGCGGCCCAGACCGTGCGATGCGGCAATCTGCATCGACTGGCCCAGCAATTCCCTCGCCTCCGTCATGCGATGCTCCCGCAGATCCAGCAGTCCCATATCGCAAAGCGCGGCGCTCTCGTTCGCCGTGTCCCGGCTCTGGCGTAATAAAGGAAGAGATTCGCGCAGAGCATCGCGCTCGCGCTCCGGATCGCTCTGCGCGTCGTAGAGCTCCGCCAGGTTCATCCACACCTGGCCTTCCTCGTCCGCGCCGGGTACTCGCTCCAGAGTGTCCAGCGCCCCATGGTCGGCGTCGAAAGCCGATTGATACTCTCCGCGCTGCTGATAAATCATCCCCAGGGTCGCCTGGGTAAATGCCACTCCCGGCTCATCGGAGAGCTGGCGCGCGATGGCCAGAGCGCGCTCGGCGGTGGACAGAGCGTGCTGCATGTCGCCGGTTTCCAGATAGACATTCGCCGCGTTGCCGTCGAGAATGCCCTGCCAGTACAGATCGCCCAGCTGCTCGTAAAGCGCCAGCGAATGATTCGTGGCGTCGATCATCTCCGGGTACTGCGCCAGAAACGAATAAGCGGACGCCAGTCCTTTCCAGGCAAACGCCTTGAGCGCCAGGTCCTCCTGCGATTGGGGAACACCAGGCCAGCGGCCCACAATCGCCATGGCTTCCATCGACGTCTCTAAGGCGGCCCGATAGTCGCCGGTGTTGTACATGCGCTCGCGCGCTTTCCCCAGCAGAGCCTGGAGCTGCACCCGCGTATCGCCGGCTTTTTGCGCCGCTGCCGCCGACTGGTCGTAAGCGGCCAGTACCGCTGCGTTCGGGCCACGGGTGCGCCTTAGCTGCTCGGCGCGCGCCAAAGCCTCGCTCGCCATCACGCGGTCGCGATCGCCCGCCACTGTGGGGCGCGGCTCGGTCAGCGTCACCCGCACGGCCGCTGGGTTGGGCACCGCGGCGTCGATCTCCAGCTCGAATTGCCCCGCGGTTTCTGTTGTCACCGGGATATGGATCACCGAGTGCAGACCGGCGTCCGTGGTGTACCTCAATCGCTCGCTGAGTCCGGGCCCGCTCGGATACGCCGAGATCATCCAGCGCAGCTGCTCGATCTGCACATCGGCAAAGCATCCCTGGCAAAGAGAAAAGGAGAGCGTCCGCTTGCCATGCGCCGGAATGTCAACATCGATCGTTGCGCCAGGACGAAGTTGGGTAGCCGCAGCGGGATTCGCGGCAGTCTGGCCCGAGCCATTGGGCGCCAGGACCAGGCCCACAAGTCCCACCAGCAAGCAGCCAGATTTGCGGAAGATGTTCCGGCGCGTGCCCATCCGCTCCGCCGCCGGTTCTTCGACGGAGCCGTGTTCCAGCCATGGCAAACTGCGTGGCCCGGGCACTACCAGCATTCCTGCCCCCAGGATTGAATGAGACCCTATTCCGCGTAGGAATGAAGTGTCCCATTTTCTCCCGAAGGCCACGCCTCCGCAAGAGCCACCGCGCCCGCAAAATACACCGCCCGGCAGCGCCTTAAAAGGCACGCTGCCGGGCAGCCCTCCCTAAGTCGTCGGCTTATAGACGACCATTTGCGAAGGCCCATTGGCGTTGCTTCCCGGGGTAACCGGGGTGGGCGTCACCTGCGTCAGCGTTCCCGTACTCGCGTTGATGGAGAACTGCGTGACCCCGCCGACGCTGCCGTTGTACCCTTCGCTCACCACGTACAGGTACTGCCCCGAAGCATCGACGACGACTTCCTGGGCACTCGACGATCCGCCAGCGATCGTGAAGGGGGAGCCGGTGATCGGCGTCAGCGCCCCGGAGCTGCCGTTGATGGAGTACGCCGAAACGGTGTTGTCTCCCTGATTCACGACGTACAGGAAGTGATCGGTTGGCTCAACCACCAGGCTGACCGGCGTGCCGCCTGCGGCGAACGGCTGCCCCGTAATCGGCGTCAGTGGCTCCGGATTGCCGCCCGACACCGCCGCGGTCGTCACGCTGTACGCGGAGACGCTGGCGCCCGGCGCATTCGTCACGTAAACGAATTTGCCGGTCGTATCCGTCGTCACCGCGCTCGGCCCTGACCCCGTTGCCTCGTTGTAGACCCAGGTCAGCGCGCCGGTGGTGGGGTTCACTGTGAACGTCCCCACCACCCATCCGTAGTCCGACTGGACATATAGCGTCTGCGCCTGCGAGTCATACACCATCTGGTCCGCAGTTGCTTCGCAGAACAGCCCGCAGTTGGACGCGGGCAGCGTGAAGGGAGACCCCGTGATCTCGGTCAGCGCTCCACTCGCCGCAATCGAATACGCGGAGATGGAATCGTCGCCGTGGTGGCTGACATACAGGAACTGCCCCGATGGCCCCACTGCCAGCCAACTCGGCGCAATGGCCGGCGTGGTTGTCACCGGAGACGTCAGGCTCCCGGTGGAGGGATTCATCGCGAAGGCCACAATCTCCCCGTTCGATTGCGAGCCCGAGCTTCCCCCCAGCGTGAACAACAGCTTCATCTGCGGATCCACCGCGATTGCGTTGGGCGAATTCAGACCGTCGGCGTAAGGAGAGTCGCTCAGCAGCGACAGCGCCCCCGTGCTCGCGGCTTCACTGTAGCCCGAGACGTTGCCCAGCCCGGTGATGTTGAGGTTGCTGTCGAGGGTGTAGGCGAAGCCCTGGCTCGCGGGAGCATTCACGGTCAGCGTAGCCGACTGTGTGGCGTTGCCGCCCGCTCCCGTGCAGGCCAGCGTGTAGGTGTCGCTGCCCACCGCCGTTGGCGTTTCGCCTGCCGTGCCGCTGGTCGCCTCCGTCCCGCTCCACGCGCCGCTGGCCGTGCAGGACGTGGTATTCGTCGACGACCAGGTGAGCGTGGCGCTCGCGCCCAGCGTGATGCTGGTGGGCGCAACCGAGATCGTCACCGCAGGCACAGGTGCATTCACCGTCAGCGTCGCCGTGCTGCTGGCGCTGCCGCCCGCTCCTGTGCAGGTAAGTTCGTAAGCATCCGTGCCCGCGGCTGTCGGTGTCACCGACTGCGTTCCGCTGGTCGACTGGGTTCCGCTCCACGCGCCGCTCGCGGTGCAGGCCGTCGCGTTGGTCGAGGACCACGTCAAGGTCGCGCTGCCGCCCAGGGTGATGGTTGCCGGCGCCACCGAGATCATCGCGGTCGGCGCGGCCGGCGCGTTCACCGTCAGCGTCGCCGACTGGCTGGTGCTGCCGCCGGAGCCGGTGCACGTAAGAGTGTACGTGTCAGTCCCGGCTGCGGCCGGCGTCTCCGTCGCGCTCCCGCTGGTGAACTGCGAGCCGCTCCATGCGCCGCTCGCGGTGCATGCCGTCGCGTTCGTCGAAGACCAGGTCAGAGTGCTGGTCGCGCCCAGAAGGATCGACGTCGGGCTCACCGCTATCGTCAGCGTCGGGGCAGCGGGCGCCCCCACCGTCACCGTCGCGGAAGCATTCGCGCTCCCACCCTTGCCGGTGCACGTCAGGGTGTAGGTGTCGGTCCCCGCCCCGGACGGCGTCTCCGTCGCGGTGCCGCTGGTGGACTCGCTTCCGCTCCACGATCCGCTCGCCGTGCAGCTGGTGGCATTCGTCGAAGACCAGGTCAGCATCGAGCTGGCCCCCACCGTGATGCTGGTGGGACTCGCGGTCACTGTCACCGTGGGTTTCGGATGACTGCTTCCCCCGCAGGCTGTCAGCAGGCAGCTCAGCCCCATGCACAGCAGGAGCCAACCTCGCCCCTGCAGGCGCCGATACAACGGTTGAGTTGCTTTACAGAATTGTTGTGACGTGACTCGCGCCGATCCGCTCATCGAGCGGCCTCCGTATGCCTGGACTGACATCGATCCTGTTCCTCCCCTGGGGTGGTCTTGCCCTCCAGTGAGAAAACCCGGCGAAACATCACGAACTTTCCTGACCGGAGCCCCAGGTCAAAGGAAACCCTGCCGGCAGGGATTCTGCACCCGCGGCCCTCCATCGCAGGGTGGAGAATGCATTCCCTCTTTTCGATGAAGCGGCCGTACCCGGCTTGCTGATAGGGTTTCCCTGCCGATGCCGCAGCAGGAAAATCCCGTCTGCGCAGTCCCCTCGGCCGACGCTCCCTTGCTATCTCCGCTTGAAAGGACGAAGCACTATGGCCCACATCGCTCTTCCTGAAGGATTGCCCGGAATCCGCGGCGCCCTTGCCTTTCGCCCCGAAACCGCCAAGCCGCTCAATGAGCTGGTCGAGATTCTGCTCTTCGGCCCCCACTCCCTGGCGCCGGGCGAGCGCGAGCTCATCGCGACCTACGTGTCGTATCTGAACGATTGCCATTTCTGCCAGAGCATCCACGGCGCTATCGCCGCGGCGCACCTGGGAGGCGACGAGGACCTGGTCCGGCGCGTGAAGGCCGACTTTCAGCACGCCGACGTCTCCGACAAGCTCAAGGCCCTGCTGGTGATTGCCGGCAAGGTGCAGCGTGGAGGGAAAAACGTCACTGCCGATGATGTCGCACAGGCCCGCAGCCTGGGCGCGACCGATCTCGAAATTCACGACACGGTTCTGATCGCCGCGGCCTTCTGTATGTACAACCGCTACGTCGATGGCCTGGGCACTACCCAGCCGCACGATGAGGCGATGTATCGCGAGCGCGGCAGGATGGTGGCTCGCGAAGGATACATCCAGGGCAGCAAATCCTATTTGCCCGCCGCAGCCCCGGTTCGCTAAGGAGAGGAATATGCCCCACATCGCTCTTCCTGAAGGCCTGCCTGGCATCAGCGCCGGCTTCGCATTTCGCCCGGAAACCGCCAAACCCATGCGCGAGCTGGCGCACATCCTGCTCCACGAGCCCAACAGCCTCTCACCCGGCGAGCGCGAGCTGATCGCCACCTACGTCTCTTCGCAGAACGACTGCTATTTTTGCCAGACCAGTCACGGCGCCGTTGCCGCCTCGCACCTCGGCAACGGCGAGATCGTCAAGCAGGTGAAGACCGACTTCCAGACCGCGCCGGTAACGCCGAAACTCAAAGCGTTGCTGGCCATTGCGGGCAAGGTGCAGCAGGACGGCAAGCGCGTCTCGGCCGCCGACATCGCCGCCGCCCGCGCCCAGGGCGCCACCGACCTCGAGATTCACGATACGGTCCTCATCGCCGCCGCGTTTTCTATGTACAACCGCTACGTCGACGGCCTCGGCACCTGGCAACCCCGCGAAGAATCGATGTACGACGAGATGGGCAAGCAGCTCGCGGAGCACGGCTACCGGAAACGCTGAACGGAGCACACGTGACGGTACGATCCCCGGCGAAGCTGTCGATGCGGTGCGGTGAGCGATGAACCCGACCCTCGCCCATCAGGAGGACGAAAGCTCGATTCGCTACGCCGGCTGGGGCATTCTCGCCGCCGCGTTCACCGGCGTCATGTTCAGCTTTGCTCCCATCGTCCCTTACACCTTCAGCCTGTTTCTCGATCCCCTGCATGCCGCCTTCGGATGGAAACGCGAGGCCATGGGCGGCGCCTTTGCTCTGGCTGCCATCACCGTCGCGCTCGTCTCGCCCGGCATCGGCGTTCTTCTCGACCGCTTCCCGCCGCGCCGCATCATTCTTCCCGCCATCCTGGGATTCGCTCTCGCTCTGGCAGCACTCAGCCGGCTAACTCCGCATATCGGGCAGTTCTATCTCACCTTCTTCGCGCTTGGATTGATGGCGAACGGAACCGCGCAGTTCGCCTACACCCGCACCATCCTCACCTGGTTTTCAAGGCACCGG
Organism: Acidobacteriaceae bacterium; assembly: GCA_036267095.1. GTDB lineage: Bacteria > Acidobacteriota > Terriglobia > Terriglobales > Acidobacteriaceae > Palsa-343. The sequence goes on along the minus strand of DATAWS010000042.1, from coordinate 87,292 downwards.
GGACTGGCGCTGGCGCTGCTGCTCACCGGCAGCGGCGTCGGCTCCATCCTCATCCCGCCGCTCACGCAGTGGATGATCCAGCACCATGGATGGCGCAGCGGCTATCTCATGCTGGGCGGCATTGCCCTCCTCGGCCTTCCCCTCACCGCCCTGCTGTTGCGCAACAAACCGGAAAGGACCATCGCTCGCGCCGGTCCTCAAGCCGAAGGAGTCGCCGTCGCCGCCGCACTGCGCACCGCCGCCTTTTGGATTCTTGCGTTCATCACCATCTTCTCCGCCTTCAGCGAAAACGGCCTGGTCACCAACCTCGCCGCCATCCTCACCCAGCATGGCGTCACCGCTTCCGCCGCCGCGCTGGCTCTCTCGGTGCGCGGAGGCGCCGGCATCATCGGCAGACTCTTCATCGGCTTCGCCATCGATCGCATCTCCCCGGAGCGGATCCAAACCTTCGTTCTTGTGCTGGCAGGCGCGGGGACCCTGATTCTCGCCTTCGCCGGCACCGGCTCCATCGCCTGGCTCGGCGCGGCCATTCTCGGAATCGGCCTGGGCAGCGAAGCCGACGTCGGACCCTACCTGCTCGCCCGCTATTTCGGCCGCCGCCACTTCTCCGTGCTCTACGGCCTCACGTGGACGGCGTACGCCATCGGCGGCGCCACCGGGCCGCTCTGGATCGGACACCTCTACGACCGCGCCGGCGCTTATCAGCCGCGATTCATCGTCGGCCTTGCCGGAGTCTCCTTCGCGGCGGTGATTCTGAGTCTGTTTCTGCGATCCGGCGGGGAGAAGACCCAAGGCAAGGCGGACACCGCCCCATCGGCCAGCCAGGCAGGCGCGATACAGTAATCAGCGCGGCGCGCTCACCAGCAACAACACCGGCAAGCACCGGCGCAGTCGCACCGTTTTGCCACCTCCCGGCGGCCGCTCAGATGTCCAGGTTCTTCACGTCCAGCGCGTTGTCTTCGATGAACTTCCGCCGCGCCTCCACGTCTTCGCCCATCAGCGTCGTGAAGATCGTCTCCGTCTCGGCAATGTCCTCGAGCTTGACGCTCAGCAGCGTCCGCCGCTCCGGATCCATCGTCGTCTCCCACAGCTGGGTCGCCGTCATCTCGCCCAGGCCCTTGTAGCGCTGCACCTGGTAGTCGCGCCGCCCCTGCTCGATCACGTACTCGAACAGCTCCCGCGGCGTCTGCTTCTCTACCGGCTCCTGCGCGGCCTTGGCCGGCTTTTTTGCCGGCTTGCTGGACTCGCTCGCGCCCGGAATCTCGTTCGCCGTTTCGCCGGCAACCGTTTCCTCGGTCTCCGCCGCCGTCGTTGCCTTGCCCACGTACTCCACCACAAACGGTGGCTCCAGCAGCTCCCTGACCTGCGCGTGCTTCACCATCATCTGCCGGTATTCCGGCGTCGACGCCAGCAGCCAGTCGATGCGCCGTTGCGCTCCCTGCGCGTCCGTGAAGCTCAGCGACCACGTCTGGTGCTCCTCGTCCTGCACCGGCGCATGCAGCGCCTTGAACTGATACTTCTTCTGGACCTTCTCCAGGTCCTTATACAGACCATCGAGTTTGGTCTTGTTCTCGAAGTCCATTCGCTTGGTCAACTCGTGGTGCGCCAGCAGACCCGTCACTTCCTCGTTGCGCAGCCGCTTATCGACCTTATCGAAGAACCCCAGATAGTCGTTCAGCTGCCCCATGAACCTGGTCAGCGCCGCGCCCTCGATCCTGGCCGCGCCCTGGCCATAGCGAATCGTCATGCCCTCCGACGCCCGCTTCACCATCACCCGCACAAATTCGCGGTCATCTTTGATGTACTGCTCGAACCGCCCCTTCTTGATCTTGTACAGCGGCGGCTGCGCAATATACACATTCCCCCGCTTGATCAGCTCCTGCATGTGCCGGAAGAAGAAGGTCAGCAGCAGCGTGCGGATGTGCGACCCGTCCACATCGGCGTCGGTCATCAGGATGATCTTCCCGTAGCGCAGCTTCAGCGCGTCGAAGTCGTCTTTGCCGATGCCGGTTCCCAGCGCCGTAATCATGGCGCGGATTTCCTCGTGCCCCAGCATCTTGTCGTAGCGCGCCTTCTCCACGTTCAGAATCTTGCCCTTCAGCGGCAGAATCGCCTGGAACTTCCGGTCCCGGCCCTGCTTCGCCGTTCCGCCGGCCGATTCGCCCTCGACCAGATACAGTTCGCAACGCCCCGGATCGCGCTCCGAACAGTCTGCCAGCTTGCCTGGCAAACCGCCGCCATCCAGCGCGCCCTTGCGCCGCGTCAGGTCCCGCGCCTTGCGCGCCGCTTCCCGCGCCCGCGCCGCTTCGATCGCCTTGTTGATGATCTTCCGCGCCACCGGCGGGTTCTGTTCGAGGAACCCACCCAGCTTCTCGTTGACCAGCGCCTGCACCGTCCCCGCGATATCCGAATTCAGCTTGCCCTTGGTCTGTCCTTCGAACTGCGGCTGCGGCAGCTTCACGCTGATCACCGCTACCAGACCCTCGCGCACGTCGTCGCCGCTCAGGTTCTCCTTCACATCCTTGAACAGCCCCATCTGCTGCCCGATGGCGTTGATCGTCCGCGTCAGCGCTGTCTTAAATCCCGAAAGATGCGATCCGCCGTCCACCGTGTTGATGTTGTTTGCGAAGCAGAACACCGTATCGGAGTAGCTGTCGTTGTACTGGACCGCAATCTCCATATCCACCCCATCGCGCAGCCCCTCCATCACGATCGGCTTGTCGTGCAGAACGCTCTTCCCGCGGTTCAGGTGCCTGATGAACTCCGCGATCCCGCCCGCGTACCGGAACTCCGCCCGTTTCGCCTCGCCCGTCTTCGCGTCCGTCACCCGCTCGTCGGTCAGTGTGATCGTCAGCCCCTTGTTCAGGAAGGCCAGCTCCCGCAGCCGCTGCGCCAGCGTGTCGTAGTTGTACTCGGTCACGGCGAAAATCGTCTTGTCCGGCAGGAAGTGAATCTTCGTCCCCCGCCGCTTCGAGGTCCCTGTCTGCTTCAGCTTCGACGTCGGAATCCCCTTCGAATAACTCTGCTCGTAGGTGTGGCTCGCCTCGCCCGGCTTTTCCGGACGCCAGATCTCCACTTCGAACTCTTCGCTCAGCGCGTTCACGCAGCTCACGCCCACCCCGTGCAGGCCGCCCGACACTTTGTAATTCGAGGTGTCGAACTTGCCGCCTGCGTGCAGTTTGGTCAGCACCACCTGCACCGCCGGCATCTTCTCCCCGTTGTCCAGCGTCATCTGGTCCACGGGAATCCCGCGCCCGTCATCGGTCACCGTGATCGAGTTGTCGTCGTGGATCGTGACCTCGACCTTCGCCGCGTACCCCGCCAGCGCCTCGTCCACCGAGTTGTCCACCACCTCGTACACCAGATGGTGCAGACCCATCTCGCCCGTCGACCCGATATACATCGCCGGCCGCAGACGCACCGCCTCCAGCCCCTCAAGCACCTTGATGTTTTCGCCCGTGTACGAGCCGTCGCCGTTCTCTCCGCCGCCGTTTTTGCCCTTGCCGTTTGCGGGAATCGCGCTTTCCGTGGGGGTTATCTCTTTCGTCGCCATGCAACTCCAGTCTTCCTGGGAAGAAAATTCCGTCCGTCTGAATCAATCCTGTTTTGAGAAACGCTCGCGCCGATGAATCAATCGCGCTTCAAACTTCAAGCCTGTCCTGAGCAAAGCCGAAGGTGCAGTTCCAGTCTTCTCGAAGAGAGCGCTTTGGCCCCTGTGCCTCTGGTGTTCCCAAACCCCAAATCGGCCTTCCCTGAGAGCTGTCGAACCGGTCCGTTTTCGGGGGCAGAATTTCACCACAAATCCCCAAAAATCGAATCATTTACGGGCTCCGGCTTCACTCTCATTTTACCACGTACAACCACCCCTCCGAGCGCCCCAAAACCGATGCAAAATCAATCAGATATCCACCTCCAGACGGCTCCTGAACCAGTGCGCCCGTGAACCCAGTGCCGCGAGCGAGCGCCAGGCCTCCCGCGCGCCGTGACATCCCCCCTGAGACACCCATTGACCGAGCTTGCGCTCTCTCGGGAAAAATTCCCGCAGCCCGTGTCACTCTTTGCCCCCAACCCCCGTCTAATCAAAACGCATCTCCCTCGCTGCCGCACCTGCGCTGCTGCTCGAAACCAAGAGGCCCCCCTGCATGACGTTCCGGAGTTTCCCCCGCTGCGGCGCTGCTGCCGCCCTTCTCCTCTGTGTCGCCACCGCTTTCGCCCAGGCCCCCAATCGCCTCCTCGGTGAGATCGATCCCCACTCCACCTTCGCCCTCCCCGGCTCGGTCAACCCGCGCCTCGCCGCCGCTTCCGATCTCGGCCGCCTCGATCCAGCCACGGCCATCGCCGGCATCACCGTTGTTTTCCAGCCCACGCCCGACCGGAAGGCCGCCCTCGACGCGCTCGTCGCTGCCCAGCAAACCCCCGGCTCCTCCAGCTACCATGCGTGGATCACTCCGGCTGAATACGCTTCCTTCTTCGGGCTCAGCGACGCCGACCTGGCCCAGGTCGAGAGCTGGCTTGAGTCCCAGGGCTTCAACGTTGACGGCGTCTCCGGCAGCCGCACCAGCCTCACCTTCTCCGGAACCGCCGCCCAGGTCGAAGCCGCCTTCGGCACTCAAATGCACCGCTTCGCCCTCCACGGCAGCCAGAACACCAGCGAGCATTTCGCCAACGCCACCCCTCTCGCCATCCCTGCCGCGCTCCAGGGCGTGGTGACCGCGGTCCGCCATCTCGACGACTTCCGCCCCCACTCCCAGGTGCGCTTCCACCCCGCGCCGGCGCCCACGCCCGCGTTCACTTCTTCCCAGTCCGGCGGTCACTTCCTCACCCCCAAAGACGTCGCCACCATTTACAACATCAATCCGGCTTACAACTCCGGCTATAACGGCAACGGCCAGACCATCGTCGTCGTCGGGCAGTCGGCAGTTGTCACCACCGACATCACGAATTTCCAGAGCGCCGCCGGCCTCACTACGAAGGCCCCCACCATCACCCTGGTCCCCGGCACCGGAGCCTCGGCCGTCTCCCCGGGCGATGAAGCCGAGTCCGACCTCGACCTCGAGTACGCAGGCGCCACCGCTCCCGGCGCCACCATCGACTTCGTCTACGTCGGCAGCAGTCAGAACTACAGCGTCTTCGACGCCCTCGAGTACGCCGTCGATAACAAAATTGGCTCCATCATCAACATCAGCTACGGCACCTGCGAAACGGATCTCAGCTCTTCCGACTACTCCGCCCTCGACGCGGTCCTCGAACAGGCCGCCAGCCAGGGGCAGAGCGTCATCGCCGCTTCCGGTGACGATGGATCGACCTCCTGCTTCGGCATCAAAGGCACCTCCCTCACCCAGCAGGAAGCCCTCGCCGTCAACTATCCCGCCAGCAGCGCCTATGCCACCAGCCTCGGTGGCACCGAGTTCCTCGCCGCCGACGTCGCCAGCTCCACCTACTGGGAATCCGCCAGCGGCAGCGATGTGATCTCTTCCGCGCTTTCGTATATTCCTGAGCAGGCCTGGAACGATGACAACGCCGCTGCCGGCGCCGAGTACGCGCTCTCTTCCGGCGGAGGCGGCGTCAGCGTCCTCGCCCACCGCCCGTCCTGGCAAACGGGCGTCACCGGCGTTTCCTCCGGCAGCTTCCGCCTCGTTCCCGATGTCTCCCTCGACTCCTCCGCCCAGAGCGTCGGCTATCTCTACTGCACCAGCGATACCTCCGGGTGGAGCAACGGCCAAAAGGCCAGCTGCAACTCCGGCTTTCGCGACTCCTCCAGCCAGAACCTCACCGTCGCCGGAGGCACCAGCTTCGCCGCCCCCATCTTCTCCGGCATGCTGGCCATGGTGGACCAGAAAGAAAATTCCTCCCAGGGCGTCGCTGCCTCCAACCTGTATGCGCTGGCCGCGAACAGCACCACCTACGCTTCCGCCTTTCACGACATCACCAGCGGGTCCAACGCCTGCACGGCCGGTTCCAGCTACTGCTCCGGCTCGGCGCTGACCGACTACGCAGCCACGACCGGCTACGACGAAGCCACCGGCCTCGGCTCGGTCGACTTCAACAACCTCCTCACCGCCTGGTCCTCCGGCGGCTCGTCCAGTGGCACCTCGACCGGAGGCGGCGGAACCTCCAGCGGCACCTTTGCCGTCTCCGCCACCGGCATCACCACCACCCCAGGCGTCTCGGGAACCTCCACCGTCAGCGTCCTCTCGCAAAATAACTACGCCGGCACCGTGGCCTTCACCCTCTCCGGCACCAGCAGCATGCTGGCCTCCAATGCCTGCTACACCATCAACAATCTCGCGGTCGCAGCCGGAGCCACCGCCACCACCACGCTCACGATTTACACCTCGCAGGCCACCTGCACCGCCGCATCGGGTGCGCGCTCCTTCGCCCACATCGGAGCCGCCACCACCGCAGAAATTCCCCCGCCCGGCTCTACATCCGGCTCCGCGCCCTGGACCGCCGCAGCAGCCGCAGGATTTCTCCTCTTCGCCGTCCGCCGCTTCCGCTCGAAGGTGCCGCTCGTCCTCAGCTGCCTGCTCCTCGTCTCCGTCGCCGGCCTTTCCACCGGATGCGGCAACAACTCCACTCCCGCGGCGACCACCGCCAATTCGACGAACTCCGCGTCGTCCACCCAGCTCGCGACCGGGTCCTACGCCCTCACCCTCACCGCCGCCGACACAGCCAACTCCGCTCTCACCGCCTCCACCACCGTCACCCTGACCGTCAACTAACTCCGCCGCAAGATAAAAAGGGATCGTCCGCAGACGATCCCTTTTTTGCTTAGAGCAGAAACCGGCTTACTGCCCGCTCTCTGTCGACTCGATGAAGCTCTTCACCGCGCCGCGGAATTCCTTCAGCGCCGTCGGGTTTGCGTAAATCATGTGGCCCGCTTCGAAATAGTGGTAGCTGATGTTCTTCTGCAGCGAGTTCGGCATCGGCAGGTGATGCATCTCGTACATCCCCTCGAAGAACGGCGTCGCCAGATCGAAATACCCGCCCGCCAGCAGAACCTTCATCTTCGGATTCATCTTCATCCGATAGGCCAGGTCCGGCATCACGTTCGGTCCGCCCCAGTCGCCGCCGCCAAATCGCCCAAACCCCGGCGCACGATGCTCCATGCTCCAGCTGAAGTCCCCGCCCATCCGGCCGCTGGGGAAGTACGTCTCCTGCATGCCGTACTTCAGGTCCTTGCGCAGATAGTCGTTGATCGCCGTCAGCCATCCCGACGTGATCGCGTCGCTCTGCGGATCGTATTCTGTGCTCTCGCTCAGCGGATCGGCGTTCGGTCCCTGGTACCGCGTGTCCAGCCGCCCGATCGAGATATCGTCGTCCAGCTTGAGCTCCTTCGAGAACTCGCCGCCCTTCACCCGCAGGTTCGCCCGCACCCAGTACTCGGCCGGCAGCCCCGTGTAGTTGTGCAGCTTCTCGGCCACCGCCTGCTTGTCCGCATCCGACAGCTCGCTCCCCTGCAGCAGCGCTTCCATGTAATCCGTCAGCGCGTACTTCTCCACGTCTTCGAGGAACGGATGCAGCGAAGCCGGCGCATTCGGCAGCTTGTGATAGTACCAGGCCGTCGCCGCATACGTCGGCAGCGCCAGCGCGTACGCCTGATCCACCCCCGGATTCACGTCCGGCGCATCGATCGAGTTATCGAAGCTGAGGATCTGCGACAGCAGAATGATCCCGTTCAGGTCCACCCCGTTCAAATCGGCCGACAGCACTGCCGAGCGCGGCGTCCCGTAGCTCTCGCCAAATATGTACTTCGGAGAATTCCACCGCCCGTACTTCGTGAGGAACTTCCGGATGAAGTGGTTGAACGCCTGCCCGTCGGCGTCGATCCCGTAAAACGCCTTCCCCCGGTCGCGTCCGTAAGTCCGGCTGAAACCTGTACCCGGCGCGTCGATAAACACCAGATCGCTCGTGTCCAGCAGCGAATTCTGGTTGTTCACGATCGAGTAGGGCGCGCCCTCCTGGTGATCCGTGTCCGGCAGCTCGATGCGCTTCGGTCCGAAGGTCCCCATGTGCAGCCACATCGTGGCCGATCCAGGGCCGCCGTTGTAAATGAACATCACCGGCCGATGCGTTGTATCGCTTTCGTCCTTCTTGAAATAGGCCACATAGAAGATCCGCGCTGTCGGCGGAGCCTGCGCCGGATCCGTCACCGGCTTCACGCCTGATCCCGGCAGAATGCTCCCGTCAAAGGCCAGCGTCGCGTCCTGCTCGTCGGTCGCGCCCACGGTAATCGTGCCCGCCACCGCCGTGTAGGCGATCGCCTGCCCGCCAATCGTTACCGAACCCTGCGTCGTTGAATCCGGCGGAGCCACCGTCTGCGCCGCCGCATTCATCGGCGCATGGCCTTCGCCTCGCTCGCCGGCATTCTCCTGCGCCACTGCCACAGAGCACGCCACGATTCCAGCTAACGTCACCATCCCGAACTGCCTGACCCAACTCTGGGAACGAAGAGTCATTTCTCTTTCACCTCGAGGGTTTTGAAAGTCGCATCCGAACTGGTCTCATAAATTCACTACCGCTCGTGAAGCCTCTGGCGAGACCCGCCAACGAAGCTGGGCTCATGCCGATAGCCGAAGCAGCATATCTATATACGGGACCAGTTCCCGAGTATAACGTTGAAAAGGAACGGCCGCCGAGTTCCGGGCCACACAACTAAGATTTCCGGTTCGCGTCCAATGGAAGTACGGCAGCGCCCCACCCGCGCTCCGACCATCCCCCATCGGAGGCCGCATGCAAGCCAAATCCATCAGCACCTTCTTCGTTCTGATCGCTCTCGCCGCCGGCGCTCCACTCGCTTCCGCGCAAACCTCCCTGGCCGTCAGCGCCTACGGAGTTTTCTCCGGCGCCTCCAACGGCAATGGAACCGAGCAAAGCCCCGCCAATTCCGCCGGCGGAATCTTCGAGCTGCGCCACATTTCCAACCCCATCCTCGGCTTCGAAGCGACCTACTCCTTCAATCGCGCTGATGAGAAATACAGCTCCGGCTACGCCTGCCCTCCGATCCCGGCGGGAGGAACCTGCGTTCCCACCTCCTCGCAGTCCATCCGCGCCGATGCCCACGAAATCACCGCTGACTGGACTCCCTCCGTCCACATTGCCAACTTCCGCCCCTTCGGCGTCCTCGGCGTCGGCCTTCTGCTCAATGTGCCGAGCAGCGGCCAGAGCAGCGCCAGCACCTCCACCAAACCGGTCTACGTCTATGGAGCCGGCCTCGACTGGGGCCTGCTCCCCCACCTCGGCCTCCGCTTCCAGTACCGCGGCAACCTCTATCAGGCGCCGGATGTCAGCACCCTTTACACCTCCACCGGAGCCTTTACCCACACAGCCGAGCCCATGATCGGGGTCTACTTCAACCTCTGATCGGCCGCCCACTCAGCAAATCCGGGCGCGTGTTTCGCTCCGCGCGCGCTCCTCGTGTATCGTTCCATCACACCCACCATGGACGCTTCCGAAGCCCACGAACTCCAGGAACAACACGAGCGCGCCGCCGGCGATCGCAGCCTGCACCCTGTCAGCTTCACCATCAGTGTGCTCGCCGTCCTCGTGGCCATCGTTACCGTCCTCGGCCATCGCTCCCACACTGAAGCCGTGTTAGCCCAGGCCCGCGCCAGCGATCAGTGGAACTTCTACCAGGCCCGCAAAATCCGCCAGTACGATACCCAGCTCACCGCCGACCTGCTTTCCGCGCTTCCCCTTCGCGACCCCGCCGCCGCCGATAAGATCACCGGCAGTTACAAAAGCCACCTGCAAAAGTGGGATCAGGACCTCGCCGCCAGCGAACGCGTCGCTACCGACGACGAAGCCGAGGTCCGCCGCTTCGAGCGCCGCGCCTCACGCTTCGATCTCGGCGAAGCGCTGCTGGAAATCGGCCTCGTCATCGCCTCCATTACCCTGCTCACCCGCCAGCGCGCCTACTGGTACCTCGGAATGACCTTCGGCCTCGCGGGGATCATCGCGGCCAGCCTCGGCTTCCTCCGGTAAGGGGCGAGGTTTCTGCGCCCTATCCCTGCACCCCATCCCTGTCCCCTGTTCCTCGACTATCATGGCTCCGTCCACATCATCTCCCGGAGCCCCGCATGAAGCTTCTCCGCAACACCCTCTGCGCCCTCGCGTCCGTCCTTCTCCTCGGCTTCCTCTGCACCAACGCCCGCGCGCAAACCAAAGACCTCCGTGTCTACGTTCTCGATGTCGAAGGCGGCCAGTCCACGCTCTTCGTCACCCCCGACCACCAGTCCCTCCTCATCGACACCGGCTGGCCCGACAATGCCGGCCGCGACGCCAACCGCATCGTGGCCGCCGCCAAAAAAGCCGGCCTCTCCCGCATCGACTACGTCCTCCTCACCCACTACCACACCGATCACACCGGAGGCGTCCCCCAACTCGTCGCTAAAATCCCGGTCGGCACCTTCATCGATCACGGCCCCCTGCGCGAAACCACCGACAAACCCACCACCGACGCCTACGACGCCTACCAGAAGGTTCTTGCCACGGGAAAATATCACCACATCCTCGCCAAAGTGGGCGAGACCCTCCCCATCCACGACATGTCCGTCCAGATCCTCACCGCCGACGGCAACTTCCTCCACAAGCCGCTCCCCGGCGCCGGCGAGCCCAATCCCTTCTGCCGCGAATCGGAAGTCCGTCCCCTCGATCAGACCGAGAACGCCCGCTCCGTCGGCTCGCTCATCACCTTCCACGGCGTACGCATCCTCGACCTCGGCGACCTCACCTGGGATAAGGAAATGGACATGCTCTGCCCGAACAATGTCATTGGCCACGTGGACATCCTGATCGTCTCCCACCACGGCTGGTTCCACAGCTCCAGCCCCGCGCTGGTCGACGCCATCACACCACGGATCGCCATCATGGACAACGGCGCCACCAAAGGCGGCTCGACGCCTACCATCCAGACCATTCGCCGGGTCCGCACTCTCGAGGCGCTCTGGCAGCTCCACTATTCGGAAGAAGCCGGCCCCGGCAACGTGCCCGCAGCGGAAATCGCCAATCTCCACGGTCCCGACACCGGCTACGGCTTCGAGCTCACCGTCACCCCCACTGGCAGCTTCTCCGTCACCAACGATCGCACCGGGCGAACGACGAATTACCCAGCGCAATAGGAGTTGCTTTTTGTAGTGGAGGAATCGTCGTTCCGGAGGAACCCGATCGCAGCATCGGGCAAGTCCCTAAACTCTGATCGCTAAAACTCCGGGATCGATCACTCGCTTTTCTCGGCAACCGCAGGCTCGCCCACCTCAGCCGCCGCCGGCCGCCGCGGATAGTGCACCCGGTACTCCGTCACAATTCGCTGCATCGCCCCGCCCAGCGCCGCCAGCGGATCGGTCCCCGCCCGCAGCCGCGCTTCCGACGCCACCACCATCCGGATCCCCTCGCCCGAGGTCACATAGAACGTGACATCCCCCAGCGCCGGCAGCGCCGTCATTTCCGTCGGCTCGAATTGTGATGCCAGGCTTGTAGCCAGCGCCACCGCATGCAGCGCCACCTGGCGGATCTCCTCGTACCGCTGCCCGCCTCCCAGAAACCCGCCGCCGCTGCTCAGATAAAGACTGGCGGTCCCATCGGCAGTGGCCAGCACGGTTACGGTTCCGCGATCGACATGCCAGTCCATCAGCACGCTTTGCACCGCCTGGCGCGGCGCATGCGTCAGCCGCATCTCCAGCGCATGCCTCCGCATCGCGGCATACGTCGCCGGATCGGCCTTGTGGGCTGCTTCCATCGTGGAGAAAGCCTACGCCCTTCCTGCCCCGCGTGCTGTGCCGCAGGTCACGAGATCCAAATAATCGCTTTTCAGGCCTTGCCGATCACCACTCCGTGCTCCAGCGCCACGCCCGCCCGGCTCACCACCTCGAACTGCAGCGGCCCCCCGCGCTTGCCCACGTCGATCCGCACGTGGTCGCCATGCAGCACCTCGCCGTCCAGAATCTTCATCGCCAGCGGGTCCTGGATCATGCGCTGGATCGCCCGCTTCAGCGGCCGCGCCCCATACGCCCGATCGTAGCCACTGGTAAAGATCTGGTGACGCGCCGCCTCCGTCAGCTCGATGGTGATGTGCCGGTTGGCCAGCAGCGTCTCCAGATCCTTCAGCCGCAGATCCACGATGTGCTGCAACTGCTCCTCGCCCAGCGGACGGAAAATCACAAGTTCGTCCACTCGGTTCAGAAACTCCGGCCGGAAGTGCTCCCGCACCACCTTCATCACGCTCTCCTGCGCGTGGCCCCATGTTGTCTCATTCGCCAGTGCCTCACCCTGCAGAAACGCTGCGCCCAGGTTCGACGTCATAATGAGCACCGTGTTCTTGAAATCCACCACCCGCCCCTTCGAGTCCGTCAGCCGCCCGTCGTCCAGAACTTGTAACAGCACGTTGAACACATCCGGGTGCGCCTTCTCGATCTCGTCCAGCAGGATCACCGCATACGGACGCCGCCGCACCGCTTCCGTCAGCTGCCCGCCCTCGTCGTAGCCCACGTACCCCGGGGGCGCCCCGATCATCCGTGACACCGCATGCTTCTCCATGTATTCCGACATGTCCAGCCGCACCATCGCCTGCTCGTCGTCGAACAGGAACTCCGCCAGTGCCCGCGCGGTCTCCGTCTTGCCCACGCCCGTCGGCCCCAGGAAGATAAACGACCCAATCGGCTTCTTCGGATCGCTCAGCCCCGCGCGCGACCGCCGGATCGCATTCGCCACCGCCGACAGCGCCGCATCCTGCCCCACCACTCGCTCGCGCAGACGATCCTCCATCTCGACCAGCTTGCGCACCTCTCCTTCCAGCATCCGCGACACCGGGATCCCGGTCCACTTGCTCACGATCCGCGCAATATCCTCCTCGTCTACCTCTTCCTTCAGCATCCGCGGAGCGCCGCCGGTACCATCCTGCGCCGCCTCCAGCTTCTTCAGCTCGGCTTCCATCTTTGGAAGATCGCCGTACTGGATCTGCGCTGCCCGCTCCAGATTCCCCCGTCGCGTCTGCTCATCCGCCTCGAACCGCAGGGCCTCGATCCTCTTCTTCACCTCGCTCAGCCGCGTGATCGCCTCGCGCTCCTTCTGCCACCGCGCGCGCAGTCCCGTGGACTTCTCGCGCAGCTGCGCGATCTCCCGCTCCACCTGCTCCAGCCGCTCTTTCGAATTGGCGTCGCTCTCCCGCTTCAGAGCCGTCCGCTCAATCTCCAGCGACGTCGCCTGGCGCTCCAGTTCATCAATCTCCGTCGGGACGGATCCAATCTGAATCGCCAGCGAAGCCGCTGCCTCATCCATCAGGTCGATCGCCTTGTCCGGCAGGAACCGGTCGGAAATATACCGGTGCGAGAGCGTCGCCGCCGCCACAATCGCCGAGTCGCGGATGCGCACCTTATGGTGCGCCTCGTACCGCTCCTTCAGTCCACGCAGGATCGCGATCGTGTCCTCCACGTTCGGCTCGCCCACGTAGACAATCTGGAAGCGCCGCTCCAGCGCCGCATCCTTCTCGATGTATTTTCGATACTCGTTCAGCGTGGTCGCGCCAATCGCCCGCAATTCACCCCTCGCCAGCGCCGGCTTCAGCATGTTCGAAGCGTCAATCGCGCCTTCCGCCGCGCCCGCGCCTACCAGCGTATGCAACTCGTCGATGAACAAAACGATCTGCCCGTTCGACTCCTCAATCTCCTTCAGCACCGCCTTCAGCCGGTCCTCAAACTCGCCCCGGTACTTCGCCCCCGCCAGCATCGATCCCAGATCGAGCGAGATCACCCGCTTGTCGCGCAGGATGTCCGGCACATCCCCATGCACGATCCGCCGCGCCAACCCTTCCACAATCGCCGTCTTGCCCACGCCGGGCTCGCCAATCAGTACGGGATTGTTCTTCGTTCGCCGCGACAGCACCTGGATCACCCGCCGGATCTCCTCGTCGCGCCCGATCACCGGATCGAGCTTGCCTCGCCGGGCAAGGTCGGTCAGATCCTTCGCATACTTCTCCAGCGCCTGAAACTTCGCCTCGGGATTCTGATCCGTCACCCGCTGATTGCCGCGCACGCTTGCCAGGCTCTTCAGCACCGCATCGTGATCCGCGCCCAGGGACGCCAGCAGCAGCTGCGCGCCATCGTTCCTGCGCGTCGTCAGCGCCAGCAGCAGATGCTCGGTCGAAACGTACTCATCCTTAAAATTCTCAGCCTCTTTGAAAGCCTGATCGAAGACCTGATTGAGAGCATTGGAAGCCCCCGGCTGCGCCGAAGCCCCGCTCACCTTGGGCAGCTGCGACACCGCCTCCGCCGCCCGCGCCTCCAGTTGCTGCACCGGCACGCCGATCTTGTCGAGGACGGAAGGAATCACGCCCTCTTTATCCGCCAGCAGCACCGTCAGCAGATGCAGCGGCAGAATCTCCGGATTCCCGTTCTCCGCCGCCAGCTGGCCGGCATTCTGCACCGCCTCCTGCGACTTCACCGTAAACTTGTCCCACCGTATCGCCATAAAACCCTCACCCAGCTAAAAGCTGGTCACCTAGAGTCCGGTCCGCTAAAAAGCGTCAGCGAAAGTCCAGCCCGCGAAAGACCGGACAGCCAGCGATCGTCCCTGAGCCCAGTTCCGTAACCTTTTGTACCAGGGCACGACTGCTTCGCTTTTGTATCAGGGCACGACTTCAGTCGTGCCGAAAAGGTCCCGAAAAATCCTGGGCTTTAGCCCCTGCGTTTTGCCATCACCCTCGAGAAAAATACGCGGGAGGGAAGCCATTCTCCCTCCCGCAACAGATTGCGCGTAAAGAACGCGCAGTGCAAACCCGGCAGCCACTCCGCTATCGGCTCTAAGCGAAGGCGTCTTAGGCGGACCGTTTTTCGGCCAACCGCTTTTTTCGCGAACCGCTTCTTAGCGGACCGGCCGCACCCAACCGCTTGGATGAAGCTATCAGCGTAGCCGATGCACAAAATCTTAGCGTCTTGATGTCACATCGAAGAATATGATTCAAACATCACATAATACAAAGCTTACATCGCAACGCTTTGTCATCCTGAGGAGCAAAGGGACGAAGGATCGCTGGCTGCTCCTGGATTTCCTGATCCCCACTCCCTTAACCCTTATCCCTGGCCCCTACCCCTTTTCTTTCCCTGTCGCTGCCTCGGGGCAGCCTTTTTTGATGTGTAGGGAAAGACCCGCCGACGAAGAAACCGATGCACGTCTCAATCCGTAGTACGTCACCATCACGAGCGTCAATGCGGCAATCAGCTGCCTCCTTGCCGCAATCACGCTCGCGAGGGCCGGCACATGCGATTGCCAGTGCCGCACACACGCGCGTGACGGACCTGCCCTCTTCTCAATCATCGCGACGGTTCACGACCGCGCATGCAGCAGCGGCGACCGCCATTGACGCAATCGAGTCCCTGACGCAACTGACCGGGCAGCACCCGTTTGCGGAAGTTATCGAACGCGCTAACCCCCGCAAGCCGCACAAAATAAGTCACAGGCAGAGAATTTGGGGGAGGAGGGGTCCTGGCCCGAGCTTCTCGCTGGCCGTCGGCAGGCCAACGGCTGCAATGGTCGTGTTGGCCAGGATCCCCCTCTATCTGTCGCCTGGGATGTGACTTAGCAGATGTGTGATGCACGTCACAAGCATTTGCCCTGACCTTGTGACCGCGGGCACATACAGTCCTTCCTGCATGGATCGAGAATCATCCGTTTTCCAGATTGCGGATGGCGACTGGACTCTCGGAATAGCTTCCTCCTGCTCGCCCCTGACCGCAACGAATCGACGGAATTCCTCGCCTCGGCGGCGGCAGAACGGAGAAATTAATCATGGACACCACGACACTCGGCTCTCAGGCGGCAGCATCCCCCTCGAAGGTCGAAGCTTCCACCCAGTACGTCTTCTTCTTCGGGGCAGGCGCAGCCGAAGGCAACGGCAAAATGCGGGACGTGCTCGGCGGCAAAGGTGCCGGCCTCGCGGAAATGACCAACGCCGGCCTCCCGGTGCCTCCCGGCTTCACCATCCAGACCGAAGCCTGCCGCGAATACATGCGCGGCTCGCTCTCCGGGCAGGTCACCGAGCAGATGGACCTGTCCCTCGCGCGGCTCGAAAAGCTGCAGAGCCAGCGCCTCGGCGCGGGCGAAAACCCGCTGCTGGTCAGCGTCCGCTCCGGCGCGAAGTTCTCCATGCCCGGCATGATGGATACCATCCTCAACCTCGGCCTGAATGATAAGTCGGTCGAAGCGCTGGCCAGGAAAGCCAATAACCCGCGCTTTGCCTATGACTCCTATCGCCGCCTCATCCAGATGTTCGGCGACGTGGTCCTCGATATCCCGAAGAATGAATTCGAACATATCTTCGACGAAACCAAGAAGAAGTACAGCGCGACGCAGGATACGGAACTGACACCCGCCGCTCTGAAAGAAGTCATCGCGGCCTACAGGAAGCTCGTTCTCCGCCACACCGGCGCCGAGTTCCCGCAGGATCCGGACCGCCAGCTCACGATGGCGCGCGACGCCGTCTTCAGGTCCTGGAACAATGAGCGCGCCAAGACCTATCGCCGCCTGAATAACATCGACGACTGGCTCGGTACCGCCGTTAACGTCCAGGCCATGGTCTTCGGCAACCTCAACGAGTCGAGTGGAACCGGGGTGGGCTTCACCCGCAATCCCGCCAACGGCGAGAAGGAATTCTATGGCGAGTTCCTGATGAACGCGCAGGGCGAAGACGTCGTCGCCGGCATTCGGACACCGATCGAGATCAGCGAACTGCAGAAGCTGATGCCCCACGTCTACGACCAACTCCGCGACCTGACCTCGCGCCTCGAAAAGCACTACCGCGACATGCAGGACTTCGAGTTCACCATCCAGGACGGCCGCCTCTACATGCTCCAGACCCGCAACGCGAAGCGTACCGGGCTGGCCGCGGTTCGCATCGCGATCGACATGGTGCGGGAACAGCTCATCTCCATCGACGAGGCAGTGCTGCGCGTCGAGCCAAACCAGATCTTCGACTTCCTCGTTCCGCGCCTCGACGAAAAGGGCGCGGTCGAAGTCCTGGCAAAAGGCCTGCCGGCGTCGCCCGGCGCGGCTGTGGGACAAATCGTCTTCACCGCCGCCGAAGCGGTGAAACTGCACGAGAAGGGCACCTTCAAATCGATCATCCTCGTCCGCTCCGAGACTTCGCCGGAAGACATCGCCGGCATGAACGTAGCCTCCGGCATCCTTACTTCTCGCGGCGGCATGACCTCGCATGCGGCTCTGGTCACGCGCGGCATGGGCAAGTGCTGCGTGGCCGGCGCCGGCGACGTCACCATCGACGAGAAGAAAAAGGAAATGCGGGTGAGCGGCTACGTCTTCCACGAGGGCGACTGGCTTTCGCTCGACGGAACCACCGGCCGCATCATCAACGGCAAACTGAACACGCTGCCGGTCAACCCCGATAACCCCGACCTTATCCAGTTCATGGGCTGGGTCGATCAACGCCGCAAGCTGCGCGTGCTGGCTAACGCAGACATCCCGCGCGACGCGAAGCAGGCACAGACCTTCGGAGCAGAAGGCATCGGCCTCTGCCGCACCGAGCATATGTTCTTCGCTGAGGATCGTCTGCCGCACATGCAGGCGATGATCCTGGCCAAGACCGAGGAAGAACGCCGCGCCGCGCTGGCGAAACTGCTGCCCATGCAGCGCGCCGACTTCCAGGGACTGCTGAAGACGATGGGCTCGCTGCCGGTGGTCATCCGGCTGCTCGACCCGCCGCTGCATGAGTTCCTCCCGAAGCGCGAAGACCTGCTGGTGCAGATCGCCAAATTAGAAGCGACCAAGCCTCGCTCCCCCAAGCTGAAGGAGCTGCACAAGATCCTCGAACGGGTGGAAGAGCTGCACGAGCTGAATCCCATGCTGGCCCTGCGGGGCTGCCGTCTCGGCATCACCTATCCGGAGATCACCGAGATGCAGGCACACGCCATCTTCGAAGCCGCCGCGGCGGTCAAGAAGAGCGGCACTGATCCGCACCTCGAGATCATGATTCCGCTCACTACCGGTCCCGAGGAAATGAAGAACCAGGCCGCCATCATTCACGGAGTGGCTCACGATGTCTTCATCAAGAAGGGCCTGGTGGTCGAGTACAAGGTCGGGACGATGATCGAGCTGCCCCGCGCCTGCCTGGTAGCCGACAAGATCGCCGCCGAAGCCGAGTTCTTCAGCTTCGGAACCAACGATCTCACCCAAACCACCTTCGGCATCTCGCGCGACGACTGCAACAAGTTCCTGCCGGCTTACCTGCAACAGGGCATCTTCAAGCAGGATCCATTCGCCGTTCTCGATCAGGAAGGCGTGGGCAGCCTGATCAAGATGGCGGCCAACAAGGGCCGGGCGGCCCGTCGCGATCTCAAGATTGGGATCTGCGGCGAACACGGCGGTGAACCTGAGTCGGTGAAGTTCTGCCACCGGGCCGGCCTCGACTACGTCTCCTGCTCTCCGTTCCGGCTGCTGACGGCGCGGCTGGCAGCGGCCCAGGCGGCCATTGAGGAGCAGAAAGTCTTCAACCCGGACCTGCGGAGCGGTAACTCCAAGTAAGTTTCTGCCGCATGTGTAGTGCCTTTGTTGTCTTTTTGTAGTCTTCCCGCCGCACTTCTGGCAGAGAGGTGCGGCGGGTTTTCGTTTTACCAGCGGCCCTTCCACTTGATGTTGCAGCCGATGCTGGGGTGCTGGTCCTGACTGACCGGCTCCCCGGCCAGCACCGCTTTGATCGCGGCGCGCAGGTCGCGGCCGGTCACGGGCACATCGTTCGCGGGCCGGCTGGAGTCGAACTGGCCGCGATACACGAGCGCTCCGGAGCCGTCGAAAAGGAAGAAGTCCGGAGTACAGGCGGCGTCGAAGGCGCGGGCAACCTCCTGCGTCTCGTCATACAGGTAAGGGAAGATGAAGCCGAGCTTCAGGGCCTGCTGGGCCAGCGAGGAGGGGGCGTCATCGGGGTGGTTCTCGGCGTCGTTACTGCTGATGGCAGCCATGCCGATGCCGGAGTTGCGGTAGTCGAGGCCAAGTTGGGCAAGTTCCTGCTCGACGTGCTTGACGTACGGACAGTGGCAGCAAATGAACATGATGAGCAGACCCCTGGGGCCCAGCAGCGATTCGGTCGTGTGTCCGTAGCCGTCGCGGACGTCTTTGAGGGCAAATTGCGGGGCGCGGGTGCCCAGCGCGAGCATGGCGGATTCCGTGCGAGACATGGATGAAGACCTCCGGCGTCCCTAGAGTAACGCACAGGTTGCGAAGGAGGACGCGCGTCCGGGGGTAGCCCCTCCCCTGGGGCCGATCTTTTATTTTGTTCGAGTTCGCACTGCGCAGGGTGCTGACTTGGTCAGCATTTGTTATAAAGGGGCCGCATTCGTTTGTCCGGGGGATCGCCAACATGCCTGATTTGTTTGATTGTGAACATGTGAAATTCATCGCCAAGCTGAAGGATGGGCGTACGTACAGCTGGACGCGCCGAGTGCCAAGCCGGGAAGTGGACCGCCGGCTGGGCGTCACGCGGGATAAGCGAGAACCTTACCTGCCGGCCGCGGAGTTTGCTCGCCAGGAGGCGAAAGCCTATACCGATCAGGGCATCCGCATCCAGCGCGGAGAGGAAAAGGAAGTGCTGTTGCCGCCGGAAGAGATCGCTGACCTCTTCACCGAATTGGGAAGGCGGCAACTCACGCTGGCGGAGGTGCAGTTGCGCAAGGTCTACACGAATGAGCCGCCCAACCTGCGGGTGAAGCCGCCGAAGTCAGAGGCCGGCGGCGAGTGATCGAGCGGGGCGCCCCCGCAGAGACTCACCGCCTGCGAAACGGCGCCGCTGTCTTTTGCTTCTTCTCATCGGGCCGCCGTGGAGATCGGCCGATACAATCGCAGGCGCGTTCCGCTCAATACGCCTGCAGCGGCTCCACGGGAAGACGCACCTCAAAACACGTGGCTCCGGGCTGCGACTCGACGCGGATAAAACCGCGGTGCTGGCGCACGATGCGCTGCGCCGTGTCGAGACCCAGTCCCAGGCCGGAGCCCGGCGCCTTGGTGGTAAAGAAGGGCTCGAAGATGCGCGCCTGAATCTCGGCCGGAATGCCGGGTCCGTTGTCGCAGATCTCGGTCACCACGAACTCACCCAACTGCTGGACGGTCAGGGTGATCTGCCCGTTGTCTTCCATGGCATCGAGGGCATTCTCGAGGAGCGCCATCCAGACCTGGTTCAGTTCGCTGGCATAGGCCGAGATGTGCGGCAAATCCGCGCCGTGGTGACGCTCGATCTTCACCTTTTCCAGCCGCGACTGGAGCATGGTCAGCGTCGTTTCCAGGGACTGCGGCAGGTCCACCTGCTGAATGGGAGCCTGATCCATCCAGGAATAATCCTTGACCGCCCCGATGAGATCGAAGATTCGCTTGGTTGAATTGAGCATGGCCTGGGCCATGCGCTCGGTCCGCACGGACGAGGCGAACTGCGACAGCACGACCTCGAGGTGCTGGCCGCCGAGCACCTGCGCCAGATCGTCGAGGTCCGTTGTGGTGACGCCCAACTCCGCGAGATCGGGGACAATCTGCCACTGGCTCTGCACGTCGTGGGCGCGCAGCCACCGTTGCAGCGTGTCTTCCAGAGCGGTTTGCCCGGCGGCGTCGGCAGAGCGGGCGCACACTCGCTCGTCCATGCGGCTGCGCCAGGCCCGAATCTTGTTGAGATGATCCTCGTCCAGACAGAGGCCCCCCAACAGGAATTTCTGGTGTCCGTAGGTCTGCAGCTCCTCCAGCAGCCCCGACGCAGCTCGCTGGGCTGCCGAAGCTGGATTGTTGAGCTCATGGGCAAGATTGCCGGCCAGCTTGCCCAGAGCGGTCAGCTTCTCCGACTGCTGCTCCAGACGGGTCATCTCGCGCACGCGATCGAGCAGCACCGATACGGACAGCTGCGCCATGGAGGGAATGGCCTCGAGCATCTCCGGAAACATGTCACGATCGATTTGCAGCCCCCACAGGTCGGTCGCAGCAAATCCCTGTCCGCCATGGGTTTTCATGCGCGAGAAGGGAAGCAGGCCGGTCAGCTGACCGGAGCGCCCGATGAACAGGGCCACCCCGCTTTGCGAGCGGCGGACGTGCGCTTCGCCGCGCAGCAGAATCGTCATTTTCGTCGCGGGATCGCCTTCGCGGAACAGCGGCGCGCCGGCCGGACAGGCAAATTCCTCGCAATGCCGGGCCAGCCACTCCAGCTCGGCGTCAGTCAGCTCCTGCAGAGCCACAACCTTCCGCAGCGCTTCGATGATCGCGGGCACCGGCGTCGGCGGAACGGGCAGGGTGCGTTCCTCTCCACTCGCCTGTACCGCCCCCATGGTCGCTGTGCTTCCGTCCATTGGCGCCCTCCTTCGGTTCGCATCAGGAGCCCTGCAAGGATCGTATCCGAAACGGCCCTGTGCACTTTTCCTGGCAGGTTAATTCGCGTGGGGCCGCAGCTTCTCCGCCTGCCGGCGGGGCAACTGGTCGATCCGCGCGTTGAGCCGGTTTGCGGCCAGCGGAGTTCCGCTCCGCAGCAGAACCCGAGCGTCCTCGTCCAGCAGCAGGATCGTGAACTCTCCGGTTGGGATGTGAAATTGCGCCCTCACTGCACTCATTTGCTTCGCTTCGAGAACGGTATACGGGGAATCGACCGGCGTCGTGACCCGGCGGCCGTCGGGAACGATGGGGGTAAACAGAACGAAGCGATCCATCATGTCGTCCGCCCCCGCGTCGAGCAGCGTTACCTGGCACTTGAGGCGGCCATCGTCCCCACTGGGACTGAAGACCAGCAGGGGCCGATAGCAATCGCGCATGGCCGCCAGGGAACGCGGCACGACGGCGCAGTTGGGGCGAGCCTGCCCGCGCAGTCCGCCGCTCACCAGCAGCACCATCGTCGCCATATAGGGAGCTTTCCGGATCATGGGGAGTTTCCGAAAATTTCCACCTGCATCGATTGGCTTGCGAAGCCGGCACCTTCGCCGGCTTCCCCTTGCTTACGCGCTGACCGGCTCTTCCTGGGTCGCCGGCTGCGGCGTTCCGTCTTTCACCACGACGGGATCGAGGAACGGCATCGCCGCCCGCAGCCGCGCGCCGACCTCTTCCACCTGCAGCGCGGCTTCTTTGTTCCGCATCTCGGTAAAGTTCTTCCGCCCGGTCTTGTTTTCATCGATCCACTTCTTCGCGAAGGTGCCGTCCTGGATTTCCGCCAGCAGCTTTTTCATCTCGGCACGGGTTGCGTCGGTGACAATGCGCGGGCCGGCGGTGTAGTCGCCGTACTCGGCGGTATCGGAGATGGAATAGCGCATGTAGGCCAGGCCGCCGCGGTACATCAGGTCCACGATCAGCTTGAGCTCATGCAGGCACTCGAAGTAAGCAATCTCCGGCTGATAGCCAGCCGCCACCAGCGTCTCGAAGCCGGCCTTGACCAACGCCGAGGTTCCGCCGCAGAGCACGGCCTGCTCGCCAAAGAGGTCGGTTTCGGTTTCCTCGGCAAAGGTGGTCTCGAGCACCCCGCCGCGGGTTCCGCCAATGCCCTTTGCATAGGACAGCGCCAGTTCCTTCGCCTGCCCCGACGCATTTTGGTCGACAGCAATCAGACACGGCACGCCGCCGCCTTCGATGAAGACCTCGCGCACACGATGGCCAGGACCCTTGGGCGCCACCATCGAAACATCGACATCCGCGGGCGGTTTGATTTGCCCAAAGCGGATGTTGAAGCCGTGGCCGAACATGATGGTCTTGCCCTTTTTCATGTGCTGGGCGATTTCTTTTGCGTAGGTCTCGCCCTGGGAGTGATCGGGGGTGAGGATCATGATGACATCGGCCCACGCGGCCACGTCGCTCACCGAGCCCACCTGCAGGCCGGCCTTCTTCGCCTTGTCTGCGGACTTGCTGGTCGCCGGCAGCCCGACGCGAACATCCACCCCCGAGTCCTTCAGGTTAAGCGCGTGGGCGTGCCCCTGAGAGCCATACCCAATGACCCCCACCTTCTTCTGCTGGATGAGCGACAGGTCCGCGTCGCCGTCGTGATATGTCTTTGCTGCCATGCTTGTCCTCTTTTCTGGAGATTGCTGGAGTGAAAGCGCCTGAAGGCATCCGAATCGAAGGCCGTTTCGCTTCCGTTTTTCCTGAACTCTGATCGCTAAACTCTAAGCCCTGCGGTTTTAATCGCTGAAACCTGTTTCTTCGGCCATCAGCACGTCGCTGGCGCTGCTCGCTTCTTCGGCCTTCACTTCTTCCGGTATTTCGAGACCAGGAACGCGCATTGCCTCCAATACTTTGCTGGTGTGCTGGCCACGCCGCATCACCATCCGCCCGGTGCGCGAAATTTCGAGGATGCGGTCGCCGTTCTCGTTCAGAACCTGAATCAGCCCCTCGATCTTACTTTCGACGCCGGTGATCTCGATCATCAGCGACTCCGGAGCGAGGTCGACGATGCGCGCGCGGAAGACCTCCGCCAGCTCGAAGACCTGCGAGCGCGTCTTCGGCGTGGCCGCGACCTTGATCAGCGCCAGTTCCCGTGCCACGTGCGACAGCTGGCTGATGTCGTCCACCTGCAGCACATTTTCCAGTTTATAAAGGCTCGCGGCGATGCGGTGGCTGGCGGTCGGCGACGCGTCGCAGACAATGGTCATTCGCGATACGCCCGGTTTCTCCGAGTGGCCCACGGTCAGCGACACGATGTTGATGTTCAGCCGCCGAAACAGCGAAGCCACCCGCGTGAGGACGCCCGGTTTGTCTTCGACCAGTGCAACAAAGGTGTGCAGCATCTCAGGCGTCCTTCCCGTTTTCGACCAGAGGGTTACTCTTCGGACGGCGAATCATTTCGTGGAGCGCCGATCCGGCGGGAATCATCGGGTAGACGGAGTCTTCTTTCTCCACCAGAAAATTGATCACGTACGGTCCCTTGTGTTCCCGCGCCTCCGCAATCGCCGGCAGCACGTCTGCCCGCGTCCGCACCGCCCTCCCGGTAATCCCGTGCGCCGCGGCGAGATTCACAAAGTCCGGACTGCGCAGCGGCGAGGACTGGTAGTTCTTCTCGTAGAAGAATTCCTGCCATTGCCGCACCATGCCGAGATAGCCGTTGTTGACCACGGCGATGTTCAGGTCCAGTTCTTCCTGGGCTGCGGTCGAAAGCTCGGCCGCCGTCATCTGGAAGCCCCCGTCGCCGGCCACGACCCACACTTCCTTATCGGGACACGCGATCTTGGCGCCGATGGCTGCGGGCAGCGCAAAGCCCATCGTCCCGAGGCCGCCCGAGGTGATGAGCGTGCGCGGCTCGTCGTGCCGGTAGTACTGGGCTTCCCACATCTGGTGCTGGCCGACGTCGGTAACCACGATCGCCTTGCCTTCGGTCGCCTTCCACAAATCGTGCATCACGTGGGCCGCGTACAGGTGCCCGCTGTCGGGCAGATTTTTGATGTCGCGTACCGCGCATTCGCCCTTGCTGGCATCGATCTCCTTCACCCACGCGCTCTCGCCCTTGCCGTCGCGTGGAGCGAGATGGGGCAGCAGAGCCTCGAGCACTTCCTTCAGATCGCCGATCAGCGCCACATCCGCGCGGACGTTCTTGTTGATCTCCGCGGGATCGACTTCGATGTGGATCTTCTTCGCGTTCGGCGCGTAAGTTGCCAGCGTGCCGGTCACGCGATCGTCGAAGCGCATGCCGCAGGCGATCAGCAGGTCCGACTGCTGGATGGCGTCGTTGACCCATGCCTCGCCGTGCATGCCCATCATGCCCATCGACAGGGGGTGCGACGCGGGGAATCCGCCCAGGCCGAGGAGGGTGGAGGCGACGGGAATCCGCATGCGCTCGGCCAGGGTGCGGATCTGCGCGCCGGCTCCCGACTGCAGGATGCCGTGTCCCCCCAGGATGACCGGCTTCTTTGCGCTGCGAATCAGCTCCGCCGCCTGCAGGATCGCCGCCGACTCGGTTCTGAGCATCGGGTGAGGACGGTGCGGCCTGGGCGCCGCCGCCGCAAAGTCGAACTCCGCCGACCCCTGCTGCGCGTCCTTGGTGATGTCGACCAGCACCGGCCCGGGGCGACCCGACTTGGCAACCAGGAACGCTTCGCGAATGGTGCGCGCCACGTCTTCCGCGCGCGTGACCACCCAATTATGTTTCGTGACCGGCAGCGTGATGCCGGTGATGTCCACTTCCTGGAAGGCGTCCGTGCCCAGCACCTTGCTCGACACCTGGCCGGTGATGCAGACAATCGGAACCGAATCGAGCATCGCCGTGGCGATCCCGGTCACCAGATTCGTCGCGCCCGGCCCCGAAGTCGCAACCGCCACGCCGACTTTGCCCGACGCGCGCGCGTATCCATCAGCCATGTGCGCCGCGCCCTGCTCGTGGCGGACGAGCACGTGGCGGATGGGAAACTTTCGCAGCGCATCGTACGCCGGCAGAATCGCTCCGCCCGGATAGCCGAAAACCACATCGACGCCCTCGCCCTCGAGCGTCGCCCAGAGAATCTCCGACCCGGTAAGCTTTGTCGTAGCCGGTCCGGAACTCCGCTCCGCTGTTTTTGCCGCTCTCGCCACTGCCGTGCCCTGCGAATGACCCTTCTTAGCCGTTCCCATGTTGGTGCTCCTCTTCCTTGTGCGCTCTGGGGAACGCGCTCGGTTGTACCTTTCCTGATCCCTGATCCCTAAACTCTGGGTTTCAGCCGGTGACCGCGCCCTGTGACGCAGATGAAACCGTGTCGACGTATTTGCGGAAGACGCCGCGACGGAACTTCAGCTCGGGCTTCTTCCAGGTGGCCATGCGCGCCGAGAGTTCCTGCTCGGAAATCTCGACATTCAGTTTGCGGTTGGGGATATCGAAATGGATGGTGTCTCCCTCGCGCACCGCGGCGATGGGACCGCCCATGGCCGCCTCGGGGGCCACATGGCCGGCCATCAGGCCGCGCGTTGCGCCGGAGAAGCGCCCATCGGTGAGCAGCGCTACGGTGTCGGTGAGCTCAGAAATACCGGCGACCGCAGCGGTCACCGCGAGCATCTCCTGCATGCCCGGGCCGCCCTTCGGGCCTTCGTAACGGATGACCATGACGTCGTTCGGCTTGATCTTTCCCTGCTCAACGGCCTGAAACGCGGCGTGCTCCGAATCGAAGACGCGCGCCGGACCGCGATGCTCGAGGCGCTTGTGGCCGGCGACTTTGATCACACAGCCATCGGGCGCCAGATTGCCTTTCAGAATCACGAGTCCGCCGGTCGGCTTCAGCGCTTTGTCGAGCGAGTGGATCACATTCTGGCCGGACGTTTCCGTCGCCAGCGCCGCCTCTTCGGCCAGCGTCTTGCCGGACACATTCAGGCAGGAGCCGTCGATCAGGCGACCTTCGATCAGGCGCTTTGCCAGCAATCGGCTACCGCCCGCCGCCTGATAATCCGCCGCTACATACTGACCGCCAGGCTTCAGATCGCAGAGCAGCGGAGTCTTGGCGCTGATGCGGTCGAAATCATCGACCGTGAGTGGAATGCCGGCCTCGTGCGCGATGGCCAGGAAGTGCAGCACCGCGTTCGTGGAGCCGCCACTCGCAGCAACGCTGGCAATGGCATTCTCAATCGCCTGCGGGGTGATCAGCTGGCTGGGCCTGATGCCCTTCCGCACCAGTTCCATGACGATCTTTCCCGCCTGGCGCGAAGCCTCGAGCTTCTCTTCGAGAAACGCCGGTACGCCTGATAACCCGATGGGAGAAATTCCCAGGAATTCGCAGGCCATGGCCATAGTGTTGGCCGTGAACTGGCCGCCGCACGCGCCCGCACCCGGACACGCATTCGCCTCGACGGCTTCCAGCCCCGCGTCGTCCAGCTTGCCCGCGGCGTGCGCGCCCACCGCCTCAAAGACATCCTGGACGGTGAGGTCCTTGCCGTTCAGATGGCCGGGCGCAATCGAACCGCCGTAGAGCATCAGGCCCGGAATATCGAGCCGCGCCAGCGCCATGACCGTACCCGGCATGTTCTTATCGCAGCCGGCAATCGCTACAAGCCCGTCGAACTGATTCCCCCTCGTCACCAGCTCAACGGAATCCGCAATGACCTCGCGGCTGACGAGCGAGGCCTTCATGCCTTCGGTGCCCATCGTGATGCCGTCGGAGATGGTCACGGTGTTGAATTCCATGGGCGTGCCGCCGGCCTCGCGCACGCCCTGCTTCACCGCCTCGGCAATTTGACGCAGATGGAAATTGCAGGGACCAATCTCAGTCCACGTATTCGCGATGCCGATAATCGGCTTCGCCAGGTCCTCGCGCGTGAATCCAACCGCGCGAAACATCGCCCGCGCCGGCGCGCGGCTCGGACCTTCCGTCACCGCGATGGAATACAGTTTGCCCGAACCCTGGCCGTTCCCGCTTTTGCCGTTGCTGCTCATGCCTGCGCTGTCTCTCCCGCCCGCGGCTTCACCCAGAACGCCGCATCATGTTGTTGTTCGAATGTGTCCAGTTCCGCCGCATGCCGCAGCGTCAGTCCAATATCGTCGAGCCCGTCCAGCAGGCAATCACGCCGGAACGGATCAATCGAGAACGTAGTTGCAAATCCGTGCTCATCGCGGATGGTGTTTTCTTCGAGCGAGACGGTCAGCTTGTAGTTTTCCGAAGGCCCCTGAACCCGGGCAGCGCGATCGAGCAGGGTCTGCACCTGCTCCTCGGGCAGCGTGATCAGGAGAATGCCGTTCTTGCCTGCGTTCGAGTGAAAGATGTCGGCGAAGGAGGGCGCGATGACGCAGCGGAATCCATAGTCGCTGAGCGCCCAGGCTGCGTGTTCGCGCGAAGAGCCGCAGCCGAAGTTGCGCGCCGCTACCAGAATCCGCGCGCCCCGGTAGCGAGGATTGTTCAGCTCAAACCCCGGATCCTGCCGCCAGTCGAAGAACAAATACTCACCGTAGCCGGTGCGTTCGATGCGCTTCAGGAACTGCTTGGGAATGATCTGGTCGGTGTCGACGTTCACCCGATCGAGCGCCATCACCGGCGACGTCAGCGTGCGAAATTTCTCCATCAGGCCAGCACCTCCTGATTTTTAGAGTCCGCCCGGAATTCCCACGTCCTGACGTCGGTAAAGTGCCCCATCACCGCAGCCGCCGCGGCCATCATGGGGCTCACGAGGTGGGTGCGGCCTCCGCGTCCCTGCCGTCCTTCAAAGTTGCGGTTGCTGGTCGAGGCGCAGCGTTCGCCCGGCTGGAGGATGTCGGGATTCATGCCGAGGCACATCGAGCATCCCGGTTCGCGCCATTCGAAGCCGGCCTGTTTGAAGATCCGGTCCAGGCCTTCGCGCTCCGCCTGCGCTTTGACCAGCTGCGACCCGGGCACCACCATCGCGCGGACGTTCCCGTGCACGTGATGCCCGGTCACGACTTTCGCGGCTGCGCGCAGGTCTTCAATGCGCGAATTCGTGCAGGAGCCGATGAAGACGCGATCCACCGCGACCTCTTCCATCGGCGTGCCCGGCTTCAGATCCATATATTCGAGCGCCCGCGTGAAAGCCCGCCGATTGGCCTCGTCCTTCGCCGCCGCCGGATCAGGCACCGTGGCTGTTACAGAAACCACCATCCCGGGATTCGTACCCCACGTCACGAACGGCTCCAGTTCGATGGCGGCAATCGTCAGCTCACGATCGAACTTCGCTCCGGGATCGGTTGCCAGCTTGCGCCACTCCAGGACGGCCGCATCCCAGGCGGCGCCCTGCGGAGCAAAGGGCCGGCCTTTGAGCCATGCGAAAGTGGTTTCATCGGGAGCAATCATGCCGGCCCGCGCGCCTGCCTCGATGCTCATGTTGCAGATTGTCATCCGGCCTTCCATGCTGAGCGACCGGATCGCGGAACCCGCATACTCGATCACCTGGCCGGTCGCGCCGTCAGTGCCGATGCGGCCGATGATGCCGAGCACGATGTCCTTCGCGCCGACGCCTTCAGGCAGTTCGCCTTCGATGGAGATACGAAAGGTCTTGGGTTTTCCCTGCGGCAGGCACTGCGTGGCCAGCACGTGCTCCACTTCCGAGGTGCCGATGCCGAAGGCCAGCGCGCCCAGCGCGCCGTGCGTCGATGTGTGCGAGTCCCCACAGACGATGGTCATGCCGGGTTTGGTCAGCCCCAGTTCCGGCCCGATGACGTGCACGATGCCCTGGCGCGGCGATTCAACGTCATACAGTTCGACTCCGAACTCAGCGCAATTCTTCCGCAGCGCCTCAATCTGCTTCGCCGCAATGGGGTCCTCGATCACGACCCGGTTGGCGGTCGTCGGCACGTTGTGATCCACCGTTGCGATGGAGCGGTCGGGACGGCGCACCTTTCGTCCCGCCATCCGCAGCCCGTCAAAGGCCTGAGGAGAGGTGACCTCGTGGATCAAATGCAGGTCGATATACAGCAGGGCCGGTTCGCCCTGCGGCTGGGCGACCAGATGCGACTCCCAAACCTTCTCGAATAGTGTTTTTCCAGCCATTCCACCAACCTCTGTTATCCGTGAGCGAGGTAAAGAACCGCGCGCTTGGTTGTCATCATGCGGAGGCCAGCGCCGACTGGACGGCCTGCCCCACGCGAGAAGCCATCTCGCCGGTCGAGAGCACCTGCGATTTTTCCGCGCCGCGCGCCAGATCAGCCGTGCGGGCGCCTTCGCCGACCACCTTTTTCACTGCCGCCTCGATCGCGGCGGCCTCCTCTTCCAGGCCCGCTGAATGGCGCAGCAGCATGGCTCCGGTCAGAATCGCGCCCAGCGGGTTCGCGATACCCTTGCCGGCGATGTCCGGCGCCGAGCCGTGCACCGGCTCGTACAAATTCACCTTGCCGCCAATCGTCGCAGAGGGCAGCATGCCCAGCGAGCCCGTAATCACCCCCGCCTCATCGGACAAAATGTCGCCAAAGAGGTTTTCCGTGAGGACCACATCGTAGCTGCGCGGCTGGTTCATCAGGTGCATGG
The DNA here is from genome assembly GCA_036267095.1 of Acidobacteriaceae bacterium. Taxonomy (GTDB): domain Bacteria; phylum Acidobacteriota; class Terriglobia; order Terriglobales; family Acidobacteriaceae; genus Palsa-343. The sequence continues at coordinate 57,425 of DATAWS010000042.1, read as the reverse complement.
CCATGGCGTCAACATACTGATGCTCGAGGGCCACGTCCGGATACGCTTTCGCCACCTCGGTCACCGTCGCGCGCCACAGCTGCGACACTTCGAGCACATTGGCCTTGTCGACCGAGGTGACTTTCCTGCGCCGCTGCTGTGCCAGCTCGAAGGCCACCTTCGCCACCCGAACGACTTCGTCGCGGGTGTAGCGCATGGTGTTCAGCGCCGCGTTGGCGGTCTTGTCCCACTGCCGCGGCTGGCCGAAATAGAGGCCGCCCAGCAATTCGCGCACGAAGAGAATGTCGGCGCCTTCGACAACTTCCGGGCGGAGCGGCGAATTCTGGCTGAGCCCCGGCCACGCGAACGAGGGACGCAGGTTCGCAAACCCGCCGAGCTCGGCGCGAATTTTCAGCAGACCCGCTTCGGGGCGTTCGCTGGGCGGCAGCGCGTTGAATTTGTTGTGGCCGACGGCGCCCAGCAGCACCGCATCGCTGTCCAGCGCAGCTTTCAGCGTGGCGTCCGGCAGCGGAGTTCCGTGCGCATCGATGGCCACACCGCCAATCGGCTCCTCGCGAAACTGGAAGTCGTACCCGCCCCGTTCCGCCACCGACTGGAGCACGCGCACGGCTTCGCCGGTCACTTCCGGGCCGATACCGTCGCCGGCTACCACGAGAATTTTCAGCTTCTTCGACATGAACTCTCTCTGTTGGCTTGCTGGTTCGCCGTCAATTCACCGCCGGCTCGGTGGAGATCAGATCTTCGTGCCGCCGGTGATGGGCGACCAGATTGATCAGGTCCTGGTCGTAAATCGCTTTCTTTCGATCGGCAAGCTCGGTGAAGGCGCGGTAGGCCACGTCCAGATCGGCGGCCGACAAGCGGTAGCCCAACTCCTGCAGCCGCGAGCGCAAGGCCGTCCGTCCTGAATGCTTGCCCAGCACCATGCGGTTGGCCGGCACGCCCACCGAAACCGGCGTCATGATCTCGTAGGTCAGCGGATTCGAGAGGACTCCATGCTGGTGAATGCCCGCCTCGTGGGCAAAAGCGTTCGCGCCCACCACCGCTTTGTTGGGCGCGGCGCCGAAGCTGATGGTTCCCGCCAGCTGCTGGCTTACCGGATAGAGCTTCTCCAGGCTGAGAGAATGCTCGAAGGGAAAGGCATCGGAGCGCACCTTGATGGCCGCCGCAATCTCTTCAAGCGCCGCGTTGCCCGCCCGTTCGCCGATGCCGTTGACGGTGCATTCCACCTGCCGCGCGCCGGCCCGGATCGCTGCCAGCGTGTTCGCCACCGCCAGTCCCAGGTCGTCGTGGCAGTGGGTGGAGAGGATCACGCGCTCGACCCCCGGCACTTTCTCGCGGATGTTGCGGAACATCCCCGCATAATCCTCCGGGGTCGCATAGCCCACCGTGTCCGGCAGGTTGATCGTCGTCGCCCCCGCGCCGATAGCCGCACCTACAAACTGGCACAGGAAGTCGGGATCGGTTCGGGTCGAGTCTTCGGGGGAAAACTCCACGTCGTCGACGTAGGTGCGGGCGAGCGCCACCATTTGCGCCGCCTGCTCCAGCGCCTCGGCGCGCGACATCTTCAGCTTGTATTCGAGATGAATATCAGAGCTGGCCAGGAAGACGTGAATCCGCGGCCGCGCCGCCTTCTCCACCGCCTTCGCGGCCCGTTCCACATCCTCACGCTTCGCCCGGGCAAGGGAGGCGATCTTCGGCCCGCGCACCGCTTCAGCGACCGCGGTAATCGCGGCAAAGTCGCCATCCGAGGCAATAGCGAAGCCGGCCTCGAGGATGTCCACGCCCAGGTCGGCCAGCGAGTGGGCCAGGGCCAGCTTCTCGTGATGCGTCATGCTGCACCCCGGCGACTGCTCGCCGTCGCGCAGGGTCGTATCGAAGAAGTAAATCTGATTCTGATCCATAACGTTTTCCCGGAGCGCGGAGACTCCGCCGCGGGAACCTGCTCCTTCTGCAAGTTTGCCCGTTTCTCCTCCAGTTTCGCAAAGGGCTCCCCATAAGGCAAATTTGTAATTGTTTGCTTTTCGATAAATGTTATTTATGATGGGAATCCTACCGGCTTTGCTCTATGGATCTTTCGGAACTGGAAACCTTCCTCGCCGTAGCCGAAGAAAAGGGCTTCTCCCGCGCGGCCATCCGCCTGCGGCGCACCCAGCCGGCCATCAGCCACACCATTCGCAAGCTAGAAGAGGAACTCGGCGAGCCCCTGTTCGAGCGCGCCTCGCGTGACGGCACCCTCACCGCATCCGGCCGTTTACTGCGCGGGTACGCCGAGCGTCTGCTTCGCCTGCGCGGCGAAACCGTCACCGCCCTTGAGGAGCTGCGCTCCCTCGGCCGGGGCCGTCTGGTGATCAGCGCCAACGAATATACCTGCCTGTGGCTCCTGCCGGTGCTGGAGGCGTTCCGGCGCGTGCACCCGCGGCTGGGGGTCACGGTGCAGCGTTCCCTTGCCAGCCAGATTCCCGATCAGGTGATTGAGCGCTCCGCCGAGTTCGGCATTCTCTCCTTCCGCCCCGACGACACTCGTCTGCACGCAATTGCGGTCTACACCGACTCGGTGGTGTTCGTCGTCGACCCGCATCATCCGCTCGCCCGGCATAAGCAGGTCTCCATTCGCGAGCTGGGTGCGCAGAATTTTGTCGCCCATACGGTGGCTTCTCCACTCCGGCAGAGAGTGATCGAGACGTTCGCCCGGTATCAGACTCCGCTCAACATGGGGGTCGAGCTGCCCAGCCTCGAAGCCATCAAGCGTTTCGTCGCCCGCGGGAATGGAGTCGCTCTGGTGCCCGGCCTCACCGTCCAGCCGGAGCTGGTCCGGGGCGACCTCGTCCAGGTCGCGGTCCCGGAACTCAAAATTGCTCGCCGGCTCTGGCTGGTGCATCGCGCGCGCGTCGCTCTGTCCCATGCCGGGCTCGCGTTCCTCGCCATCGTCCGCGATCACGCGGCCGAGCGCGGCCATCCCCAGGCATTTCACGCGGAAACCGCGCCCCCCCGGATTCCGCGCTCCTCCCGGGCCGGTCTCCCTCGTCTAAAGCTGTAGAAAACCCCCGCGGCAGGTACAATGACCAGGTGAACATCCTCTGATGTTTTCAATCCTGGGAGCCCCGGCTTCTGATGGTTCCGTGCAGGCAGCCGTCAGTTTTTCCCGCGGGCGTTGTGAAGAGGTCGATCGAGGAATGAAGAAATCGTTGTTCTTGTTTCTATTGCTGTTGCCGTTGATGGCGCTGCCCGCTTTTGCGCAGGAAAGCCGGCAGGATATCAGCTTGAGCGAGTCCGGAATTATAGCGCCGTACGCTGCCGGCAATGCCGTGCAGCTCCATTCCACGGTTGGCCTTTATGGCGGTCTGGTCAGCTATCGCTATCTGCTCACCCCGCACAGCGGCCTCGAGCTCAACTACCAGTACAACCAGAACGTCCAGCACTTCACCTGGAACGCGGGCAGTTATCGGGTTCACGATCGCATTCAGGAGATCTCCGGAGCCTACGTCCGCAGCTTCAATTTCCGGAACTGGAATCCCTTCGTTGAAGTGGGCGCAGCCGGGGTCCTCTTTTCGCCCATCGACGATGCCAAAACCCAGTACCTGACCTCGAGCATCAGCCGCAACACGACGGTCGGCGCCCTTTACGGGGCTGGCTTTGCCTATGAGATCAGTCCCAGCTTCGACATCCGCGGCGAATATCGTGGGCTCATCCTGAAGACTCCGACGTTCAACTTTCCCGGCAACGAAACCAAGACCAACGTGTACTACAACATCTTCGACCCGGTCATCGGCATCGCTTACCACTTCTAAAACGAGCTGTTAACCGCAAAAGGAAAGGGCCGGGCAGAATGCCCGGCCCTTTCCTTTTGGTTTGGCTTACGCTATTGCGGCTGGCCCTGCGGTTGCGCCTGCGGCTGGGTCTGCGCGTTGGTTGCCGGCTGGTTCCCGGCATCGGGGGCCGGCGGCGCGCTGCCCGGAGGCGGCGTGGCATCGGCAGGCGTGGCATTGGCCGGCGCCGGAGCCTGATACCGTTCCAGCCGGTAATAGACCGGCGTAATCTCCAGCGGCATCTTGTCGCGCGCATTCAGCAGCACCGGCGCCCGGAAGTGCAGTCCGAACACCTTATCGTCCCAGGGATCGATCTTGAGACGGCTGTTCAGCGGCAGCGCGGCAATCTGGTTCAGGTTGTCCATGTCCAGCTTAGGCGCGCCCTGCATAAGCGCCGACAGCCAGGGCTGACCGTCCGCCCGCATCATGGGGTCGCCCAGCCTCGGCGTCAGCAGAGCCGGGAGGTCCTTTGAACGGGCTTCCAGCTGCTCGAGGAAGATGCCCACATCGGCCATCTGCGCACCGTAGTTGGAGTGGCGGAAGAGGTCCACGGCTTTCTTCGCGGCTTCCTCGTCATCGGCTGTGGAGTGGTTCATCGTGATCCGCTGGAAGGTAGCCGAATCCGGGAACAACAGTCGGTCGTTGAAGGCGTAGCGGGTGTCGATGTGGTGCCCGGTGACGATGTGCGCGAGCTGGAAGCAGATCACCGCTGCCAGCGCGGGCTCGTTCGGAAGCACGTCGATTAGACCTTTGCTGAGCAGAATGGTGTTGCCCACGGCCAGCGATTCCAGCGGCTGGGTGAGGATCACCCGCACGTGAATATCGCTCGGCAGCACCAGCTTGTTCGTAATGATGATGTTGTTCGCGACCTGTTCGAGCGCCTTGTCATAGTCGCTCGGCGGCGCCACCAGCCCGGCCTGAGTCAGCCGGTCGAGCACGTTCTGCTCGGCCTGAGAGACCCACTCCCGCTCTGCTTCGAGCGGGCTTACGTCGGCGGTGTTCTCGCTCTGGTCCTGCGCGTTCTCGATCTCCATCGATTCCGCGTCCGACTCCCGGGTGGGCAGCTTGAGGGAGTAGCCCCAGTAAGAAGTCTGTCCGCGGAAGGTCTCCGCGTGAGCCACCTGATCGTGCAGGGTGTCTTCCACGTAGATGGCGGCCGGTGCCCAAACGCCCGGCTGCACGTTCATGCGCCAGCTGTCGAAGTGGAAGTAGTGCGAGACCTCATCGTTGGGATTGTTCAGGTAGGTCCCGTTGAAGCGGACGACGTTGCCGTCCTGATCCTCGATCCAGATGCGGCCGAAGAACCGCCCCGGGCCCCTCTGCTTGGGCCGGACGTCAAAAACCCAGGTCCGCACCGTTCCCAGGAATTCGCGCCGTACAAAGCTGAAATCGTAGCGCTGCTGATCGAAGCCGGTCGGATCGATGAACATCATCGCCATGAAACCGGTGGGGGAATTCTCCAGCTCAAAAGCCTTGGTCAGATCCGACATGAAGTGCAGGGAACCGTGGAACCATCCCCGCGACTCGTTCCGTCCTGAATATTCCTGGGCGGAAAACGCCTTGCCGAAATCCACGCGCCCGATCATGTACTGGTCGTCCACGGGTATCTGATAAAGCTTGGGGTCCGCTTTCATGTCCTGGATGTAGGACTGAACGACCGGCGTGCTCTTCTCCACCTGCGAGACGATGACCTTTTCCCGGGCAATCGCCTGCTGCACCAGCCGCTGCTGCTGCGGAGTCAGGGGAACCGGGGGCTGCACGCGCTGACGATCTTTCGATTTGGCCTGGGACAGGGGCGCACCCAGCAGCACCGCCATACCCAGGATCATGAACTTTCGATACATGCTTTTACTCCTCAGGAATCTTTCTGGCCCGATGGTTCGCCACGCCTTCCAGCTTTACGATTCCGCATGGCTATGCCATCTGGAATGTCACGTGAATGATGCTGACCTCGTCAACCGGGTGTCCGTCCCGGGTCGCGGGTCTGAACCGAATGCGCTCGGCGGCGATTTTAGCCTGTTCGTCGAGTCCGTGTCCCAGGCCACTGACCACCCGCAGCACCTGCACCTGGCCCGAAGCCCCAAAACGCACTTCCAGGGTGACATCGCCCTGGATTTTCAGTTGCCGCGCTTCGGCAGTGTACGTGGGCAGCGGTTTCGCCAGCACCACGATGGGGGTGGTCGCAGGCGCTAGCTGACGCACCGCCGGAGCCGCACCCGTCCCGTACATGTTGTCGCCGAAGCTCCCGCGCGCGACGGTTCCGTGGCTGTTCTGCTGCCCGGTTCCGCCCAGAACTCCGTTGCCGAATCCAGCCGAGGCTACCTTCGCCCCAGTGTCCCGGCCGCCGGCAACGCCGTTGGCGACGCCCGAGCCAAAGTCAACTCCGTGGACGGAGCCCTGCCGTGCAGCTCCGGCGCCGCTCCCGGTTCCCGGCGCCGCATTGAAGGATCCCAGCGCGGCCACCGTCTGCTGCCGCTGAGCATTTGGATTGGGATGCACGCCCTGAGGATCGCCGAATCCCCCGGAATGAATCGAAGGAGCAGACTGATTGTTCGCCACCAGCGTCGGCGTCTCACTCTTGAAGAGGCCCACCTTGGGCTGCGGGGGCGGCGCGAACCGCCTGGGAGGCGCCGCTTCCATCTTTGGCATCTCCGGCGTTGGCAGCTTGATCTCCGCTACCCTGGGGGGCGGCGGAAGCTGCTTCGGCATTTCGATTTTGGGTCTTTCCTGGGTAACGACCGGCGGCGGCGGCAGCTCATGCAGCTTCGGCGCGGGCGGCACGTACGGCTTGGGCTGCTCGACCGGGAAGATCAGCTGCGTGGTTTGATATTTGCGCTGCTGCACCTGCTGGTGCACCTGCGCGACGGTGAGCAGCAGGGCCAACCCTGCGATCGTCACGTTCAGCACCATGCTCATCCCGAAAGAGCCCATGCGTCCTTCAGGCTCGGGAAGCAGTCCGAACGTTCCGCGGTTGAGTGTATTGTCGGTTGCCATTGCCCTGTTTCTCCAACCAGTCCTGAAAAAAGAAGTTGCGCTCGCCATCGTGCATTGGGTTTCGATGCACTTCGATGGCCAAATCGGTCATTCCAGATGACCCGCGAGGCTGGCGCCGGGCTCGCTCCAATTTCCTGCCAGCTTCACGGAGGAAGCAAGTGCACCCGATGCGCGAGGGGTTACGAATAGCTTACTTGTACAGGTACTTCTTTGAGCGCAAAAGGTTACTTTAGCGTACACGAATGGAGCACTCTGGACAGTCACACGAACGAGGCACACCCCTAAACCCTTTGTGGAGTGGCCAAAGAAGCGACGCGCCCGGGACAATCTCCGCTCAATCTGGCGTCCCCGCGTCCGCTCTTACTGTCCCCCAGTTCTCCATGCCCCCGGAAATCTTTCGTGCCCGCACCCTGTGCACGCCTCTGCTTCCGGCAGCGTTCTCGGGGAAGAGATGCGCCGTCTCCGCTTATTTTGCGGGGATCGGGGGGAATTCACTTTCCCCATTATAAGAACTCAGACGCATTTCGCGGCGAGTGAGCTCAAACTAATTCATCAACAAAAAAAATCGGAGGGCGCAGCGCGGACTGCCTCGGAGCACTTCCTCTTGTCTGCGCGGCCACAGACTCGACGGGGATAGAGCCCGTTCGACAGGGCCGGCAGAGCGCGCCAGGGCAGCTCAACGAGCGATTCGTCTGCGCCCGGCGAAATTTTTTGATTTCGCGGTGGTCATTGAGCCGGATAAAAGCGAGTTCCGATATTCGCAGCCGGAATCTGCCCAAGCTCCAGCCCACCAAAGGCTTCTGATGCCTGATTTTCGTCTTCCGCCGCTGTCGGCAGTGACTACAAAATGGCTGGTGGAAAAAATGCCCATCCGGGTGTATCGGGTACACGGTGCCGAGCGCGAGAACCCGCGCTCAGGGGCGAGCGGAGAGCCGCCAGGAAGCGTCGAAGCCACCGCCTGTCCCCGAGGGCCATGATCGATCGGCCGGGGATGAACGGCGCGCCGGGACGGCTTACTTTTCTACCTCGACGCCGCGCCAGAAAGCGATGTGATTCTTGATGTTACGCGCCGCAGGATTCGGGTTTGGGTAGTACCAGGCCGCGTCCTGGTTCTCCTGCCCGTCCACCAGCAGGCTGTAATACCGCGCCTGCCCCTTCCACGGACAAGTGGACGTGGTGGAGCTGGGGCGCAGGTAGTCCCGGTTCACGGCTCGTTCGGGGAAATAGACATTCCCCTCCACCGTCTCGTAAGTATCACTTTCCGCAATCACTTTGCCGTTCCAAACTGCCTTCGCCATCGTTCTCTCTTCCTTCGCCCGGTACCCCACCCCGACGTACCACATTACCAGATGCGCGGGACCCTGCAAACGGCGCAAACACCAAAGTTATGGGCCGGTTCCCGCGGGGGGTGCGCCCCTGTTCGCGCTGCCGAGCGCTGGACCCTCCGCGGGTGTCTGTGCCATGCTGACCGCCAGAAGGGGACGCGACCTATGCCGACTCCCGTGACCCGCCGCACCGTTGACCTCACGCAATACCCCGATCTGGTGGTGGTCTATCTGGGCATGCGGGTGAATCGCATGACCGGTCTGAAAACGCTGATCGGCTTCGGTCCGCGCATCGCGAAATCCGTCGAGGCGGGGCCGGATGGACTACTCCGCCACGAAAACTTCGTTTTCTCGCTGTTTCCCATGCACGCAGGCATGCGCCAATACTGGCGCGATCTGGACTCGCTGCTGGCGTGGACGCGCTCGGAACCGCATCGCGCCTGGTGGAAGAACTTCCTGCGCGATTCGGGCGGCACCGGCTTCTGGCACGAGACGTACACCATGCGAGGCGGCATGGAAGCCATCTACGACGACATCGCGCCACCCATCGGCTTTTCAAGTTTCGCGCCGGTCATCCCCGCTCGCGGCTCCATGTTCGCCGCCGCCCATCGCGCCGGACGATCCGGAACTGGAGATCCGGTCGTTCCCGAACAAGATCTCTACGGGTCGTAGGCTGGCATTTCGGCTACCGGCTGACTCGCTACTTCCCCAGTTCTTCAAAGAACACAATCAGGCTCTCGATCCCGCGGTGGAAGTTCGCGATGTGGAACTTCTCGTTCGGAGCGTGCAGCCCATCGTCGGGCAGACCGAAGCCCATCATCACCGACGGAATTTTCAGGTGCCGCTCGAAATCCCCCACGATGGGAATCGACCCGCCCGAGCGAATGAACACCGTGTCCTTGCCCCACACCTTCTTCAGCGCCTTCGTGGCCGCCTTCACGTAAGCATTGTCGGTCCCAATGACGATCGGATCGCCGGAATGGATCAGCCGCACATCGATCGTGACGCCCTCCGGCTTAATTTTTTCGACAAAAGCCTTGTACTGCGCGAACGATTTCTCCGGCGTCATATCCGGCACCAGCCGCATCGACACCTTCGCGGTCGCCTTCGCGGGAATTACCGTCTTCGCGCCCGCACCGATGAACCCGCCCACGATTCCATGCACGTCCAGAGTCGGCCGCGCCCAGGTACGCTCGATCGCCGAGTAGCCCTTCTCGCCGACCAGCTGCAGCGCGCCCACTTCCTTTTCGCGGTATTCCTCTTCATCGAAGGGCAGGCTCTTCCACGCCTTCAATTCCTCGTCGCTCGGCTTTTTTACGTCATCGTAGAAACCTGGGATGAGGATCTTTCCCTCACGATCCTTCAACCCCGCGAGGATCTGCGCCAGCGCCACAAACGGATTCGGCGCGGTGCCGCCGTACATCCCGGAATGCAGATCAGCCTTCGCGCCGCGCACCTCGAGTTCGGTGTAGATCATGCCCCGCAATCCCACGCACAACGTCGGCAGCTCCGGGGCAAACATCTCCGTGTCGGAAATGAGTGCGAAGTCCGCCTTCAGCCGATCCGGATGTTCCCGGACGAAGGCCGCGATCCGCTCGCCTCCCACTTCTTCTTCACCCTCGTAAATGACCCTGACATTGATCGGGAGCTTTCCCTCCCCCGCCCGCAGTGCTTCGAGCGCCTTCACCTGGGAGTAGAGCTGGCCCTTGTCATCGACAGCGCCACGCGCATAGAGATTGCCATTGCGCTCAGTCGGCTCGAAGGGCGGCGATACCCACTCGTCCAGCGGATCGGGCGGCTGCACGTCGTAGTGCGCGTAGCACAGCACCGTCGGCTTGCCGGCCGCGTGCAACCAGTCGGCGCAGACGAGGGGATGGCCTTCCTTCGCGCGCATCACCTCGACATGTTCCATGCCGATGCGCCGCAGCTCCGCCGCCACCCACTCGGCGGCCTTGTCGACATCGGCCTTGTGTTCCGGCGTCGTCGACACCGACGGAATCCGCAGCAGCTTCTTCAGCTCGTCCAGGAATCGCGCTGCATTCTCGCGCGCATAGCCAACAGCATCAGGACTCATCTCCCACCTCGCACCATCGGAAGCAAACAATCGAGTATACGGCGCGGAAGTCCTGCACAAGAGTACGACCGTTCACAATCGCGCATGGTCATTTGATCCCCCCATCCATCCATGTCGCAGAATTGGATGTGAGGTCGGTCCGTCAGCCGGATCCGGCTGCCACCATCTCCCCAACTCAAGGAGGGGTACCATGAGCCTTCCCCCCGCCGCCCTGAATCACGAGGACTCCCTGAAGAGCCAGAGAACGGCGGCCACCGTGGATGCGATTGCACAATCCTTTGTGGACAATCTGTTTTTTGTGCAGGGCCGGTCGCGTGAGCGCGCCACGGTCAACGACCTGTACATGGCCCTGGCGCATACCGTGCGCGATCGTCTGATCGAGCGCTGGATCTCAACCGTGCTGAATTACCGCGCGCAGGATGTGCGCGTGGTCTGCTATCTGTCGGCCGAGTTTCTCACCGGCCCCCACCTCCCCAACAACCTCATCAACCTGGGGATGTACGACGAAGCCGAACAGGCGATGCGCAAGCTCGGTCTCGACCTGGACACGCTGATCGAGCAGGAGGAAGAGCCTGGTCTGGGCAATGGCGGTCTGGGGCGGCTGGCCTCGTGCTTCATGGACTCGCTGGCCACGCTGGACATCCCCGCCATCGGCTATGGCATTCGCTACGAATACGGCATCTTCGATCAGGAAATTCGCGATGGCTGGCAGGTGGAAACCACCGACAAATGGCTGCGGCTGGGCGATCCATGGGCGCTGGCGCGGCCCGAGGACGCCTTCGAGGTCAAGATGGGCGGCCGCACCGAAAGGTATGCCGACGCCGGCGGCCAGTTTCGCGTCCGCTGGGTTCCCGAAAAAGTGATTCGCGGCATTCCTAACGACACGCCGATCCTCGGCTACCGCACAAATACCGCGAACACCATGCGGCTGTGGTCCGCGGAAGCCGTCGAGTCGTTCGATTTCAGCACCTTCAATACCGGCGACTTCTTCGGCGCCGTGGCGGACAAAGTCTCCTCGGAAAACATCTCCAAAATCCTCTACCCCAACGATGAAGAGATTCGGGGCAAACAGTTGCGGCTGGCGCAGCAGTTCTTCTTTGTCTCCTGCTCGCTGCAGCACATTCTGCAGATCCAGAAGAACAGCGACCGCCCGCTCGCCGATCTGCACCGTAACTTTGCCATCCAGATGAACGACACCCATCCGGCCATTGCCGTCGCCGAGATGATGCGCCTGCTGGTGGATGAAAATGCCCTGGAATGGGAGACGGCGTGGAACGTCACCACCCGCACCCTTTCCTATACCAACCACACCCTGCTTCCCGAGGCGCTGGAGCACTGGCCGCTGAAGCTGTTTGGAGCGCTGCTGCCGCGGCATCTGGAAATCATCGACGAGATCAATCGCCGCCATCTGGAGGAGGTTCGCGCGAAATTCCCAGGCGACGAGGGCCGGATTCGTCGGCTGTCTCTCATCGAGGAAAATGGCGAAGGTTACGTCCGCATGGCGCATTTGGCCGCTTTGGGCAGCCACGCCATCAACGGCGTGGCGGAGTTGCACACTGAGCTGCTCAAGACCGAAGTGTTGCGCGATTTCTACGACCTTACCCCGGAGAAGTTCACCAACAAAACCAATGGCGTGACGCCGCGCCGCTGGATGGTGCTGGCGAACCCGCGCCTCGCGCGCCTGCTGAGCGCCCGGCTGGGGAACGGATGGATCCACGACCTCGAGAAACTACGCCGTCTCGAATCGATGGCCGACGACCCCGAGCTGGTTGAAGAGTGGCGCGCCATCAAGCAGCACAACAAGGCGCTCCTCGCGGCCTGGGTGCACGACAGCCTGGGCATTGCCATCGATCCCGAATCGATGTTCGACGTGCTGGTCAAGCGCCTGCATGAGTACAAACGCCAGCATCTGCAGGTGCTGCACATCCTCACCCTCTACAAACGTATCCAGCACAACCCCGACGTCGACATGCAGCCGCGAACCTTTGTCTTCGGAGGCAAAGCCGCGCCGGGATACCGCATGGCCAAGCTGATCATCAAGCTCATCCATTCGGCCGCCGCCGTGGTGCACGGCGATCCGCTTGTGCGCAATCGAATCCGGATTATTTTTCTGCCCAACTACAACGTGAAGCTCGGCCAAAGGGTTTACCCCGCAGCCGACCTCTCGGAGCAGATCTCGCTGGCCGGCAAGGAAGCCTCCGGGACCGGCAACATGAAATTCGCCATGAACGGCGCCCTGACCATCGGCACCCTCGACGGCGCGAATATCGAGATTCGCGAGGAAGTCGGGGCCGACAACTTCTTCCTGTTTGGCTTAACCGCGCAGGAAGTGGAGAAAAAAAAGGGGGAAGGATATTTGCCGCGCGGGTATTACGAGCAGAACGCGCAGCTGCGCGAGGTCCTCGACTCACTGGCCGCGGGCGAATTCTCGCATGGCGACCGCAGCCTGTTCCAGCCGCTGGTCGACTCGCTGCTCAACCGCGACGAGTACATGCTCCTCGCGGATTATCAGTCCTACATCGATTGCCAGGACTCCGTGGATGCCGCGTGGCGCGACCGCGACCGCTGGACGCGCATGTCGATCCTCAACGTAGCCCGCATCGGCAAGTTCTCCTCCGACCGCGCGATTCGCGACTACTGCTCCGACATCTGGAAGACCTGGCCGGTGAAAATCGAGCTCTAGCCGGCAGTTGAGAACCGTGGCTGGATGGAGAGGCTCACGGGTACTCCTACAACCGCGGCGCCGCTCAAATCTTCCGCCGGGTGCGCGCGCAGAATCCCCGCCGGAAGCAGTCCTCCGCATGGTCGTTCACAATCCCCGCCGCCTGCATCCACGCGTACACGATCACCGGCCCCACAAACTTGAAACCCTTCCGCTTCAGTTCCTTCGAGAACTGCTCCGCCAGCGGCGTGCTGGCGGGCGCCGGGCCGCGGTTCCGAATTTTGTTCTGGATCGGCTGCCCACCGGCCATTTCCCAAACCCACTTCGAAAAATCCTGGCCCCCGTCCTGCATTTCCAAAAACGCCCGCGCCCCGCCGATCGTCGCCTCGATCTTCGCCCGCGACCGGATGATCCCTGGATTCTCGAGCATCCGCGCCACGTCTTTCTCGCCGAACCGCGCGACCTTCTTCGGATCGAATCCCCGAAACGCCTTCCGGAATGCCTCCCGCTTGCGCAGCACGATGATCCACGCCAGGCCGGCCTGAAAGCCTTCCAGCACCAGGCATTCCCACAGCGCCCGGCTGTCAAACTCCGGCACGCCCCACTCCTCATCGTGATACTGCCGCATCAGTGCGTCGCTCTCCGACCAAAAACAGCGCTGCTTCGTTCCGCGTGTCATGGCTCTCGATCCTTTCCCTCGACGATTCTGCTTCCCCTCGCCGCATTGCGCATCGAACAATAGAAACATGTCCGCTCTGGAATCCCAAATCGCCGTAGTCACCGGCGCCGCCCGCGGCGTCGGCGAAGCCATCGCCCGCAAACTGGCCTCCATGGGGGCACGCGTGGTTCTCGTCGCTCGCGATCGCGAGCGGCTCACCGCGGTCCAGCAGAAGATTCAAAGCGCCGGCGGCCAGGCCTCGGTTCTCCCCTGCGACCTGCTCGACGTCGCCGCGGTCGAGGATCTCGGCCGGCAGATCGCTCGCGACCACCAGCGATGCGACATCCTCGTCAACAACGCCGGCATCGCGCGCGGCGGCAAGCCGCTCCACGAAATGGCGCCTGACGACTGGGACCTTACGATGAATACCAACCTGCGCGGCCCGTACCTGATGATCCGCGCGCTGGCGCCGCTCATGATCGCTGCCCGCTCAGGACACATCATCAACCTCTCGTCGCTGGCCGGGCGGAATCCGCTCCCCGGCAACGCGGCCTACGCCGCGTCCAAATGGGGCCTGAACGGCCTCACTTACTCCGTCGCCGAAGAGTTGCGAAAAGACAATATCCGTGTGAGCGCCATTGCTCCCGGCTCCATCAACACCCATTTCGGCGATCCCTCCTCGGATAAGGATCCCAACAAAAAACTCCAGCCCGACGACATCGCCGCCGTCGTCGCCACCCTCGTCACCCAGGCGCCGCAGTCGTTCATCAGCGAGGTGCTGATGCGGCCCACACAAAAACCCTAGAGACCCGGAACAGCGAATCCCGGCTCCGTTCCGCGAATCCAAAAATCCCCGGCTCGATTCCGCTCAGGAGAACTCCGCATGGCATCCGCGCCCGCTGCCAAACCGCTCGCCCGCGCCCAAAGCTTCGCTCAGCGCATCGGCCTCTCGCTGCCCATTCTGGCTGCGCCCACAGCTGGAGCCTGCCCGCCGTCGCTCGCCATTGCCGTCGCCAACGCGGGAGGAATGGGCGCCTGCGGCGCGTTGCTGATGCAGCCGGCGGCCATCGCGGCAGCTTTCGTCCGGAAGACGCGGAGCGCCAGGCTGTTGGCTTGTTTGCGCTCGTTCCGCAGGTTGCCGATGCAGTGCGCGTCCCGGTCATCGCCGCCGGGGTGGCATCGCCGATGCGCGCGGCGTCGCGGCGGCGCTCCTCCTCGGCGCCAGCGCAGTCATGATCGGCAGCGGCTTTCTGCGCTCGCCGGAAGCGAAACTGGCCCCGGCATGGGCGGAGCGACTGGCCAGCATCGAAGCCCATCAGACGACTCTGACTCGTGCTTTCACAGGACGCACCGGACGCGCCGCCGTAAATCGCTACGTGGACGCCTCGTTCGCGCTCGATGCGCCCCCGCCCGCGCCCTACCCCGTCCAGCGCGGACTCACGCGAGCGATGCGCGAAGCGGCAACCCTCGCCGGCGATCACGAACGCATGCAAATGTGGGCGGGCCAGGCATCGAAACTCGCAACCGGAGAACCCGCAGGCGCCTTCGCCCGCCGGTTGTGGGAGGAAGCGCAGCGCCTTCTCGGCTGACGGTGCTTACTCGAAAACCGGCGTCAACAGCCGAACCAGATGGTCCGGCTCGGCAAGAAACGCGTCGTGCCCGTGGTTCGACGCCATCTCCCGGTAATCGCAGCGCGCGCCGGCCGCGGCCATCATCGCTGCCAGCGAGCGGACATCCGCAGGCGGGAAGAGCCAGTCGGTCGAAATTCCCACCAGGGTGACGTGAGCCTGAACCCGGCTGTACGCCGCAAACGGCGAGGCATGCGCCCGCACCGGATCGAAGGTGTCCATGGTCCGCGTGATGCAGATATAAGCATTCGCGTCGAAGCGCTCGTTGAACTTCTTCCCCTGATAGTCCAGGAAACCGGCGATATCGAACCGCCCGTTTTGCCCGGCCGCGGTCGAAATCCAGGGATTCTCCTCCCCCGTCCGATTCGGCTTCCGGCCAAAGCGCTCCTCGAAGAGCGGCACGCTTTTGTAGCTGATCACGCCCAGCGCCCGCGCAATCGCCAGACCGCCCCGCGGCTCGTCGTCCGGCTGGTAATATCCGCCCGCCCACTTCGCGTCCAGCATGATGGCTTTGCGCTGCAGGTGGTTCAGGCCCAGGCCCATCGCGCCCAGCGGCGCCGCTCCGATGCTGACGGCGCGCGCCACCCGCTCTGGAAACAGCACGGCCCATTCCAGCACCTGCATGCCCCCGATCGAGGCCCCGATGGCCAGCTTCAGTTTGCGGATTCCGAGCCAGGAAATCAGCTGCTCCTGCGCCCGCACGATGTCCCGAACGTTGATCAGGGGAAAGGTCGGTCCATACGGGCGGCCAGTCTCGGGATCGATGCTGCCCGGGCCCGTCGATCCATAACAGGACCCGAGCATGTTGATCCCGATCACGCAGTCGCGCTCCAGATCGAGCAGAGGCTCGGGTTTATGGAACAGCTGCGGCCACCAGGTCGCCACTTCGGCGTTGCCGGAGAGCGCGTGACAGACCAGCACGGCGTTGTCGCGCGCCGCGTTCAGCTTGCCGTAGATGGCATAATGCTGCGTCGGTCGCACGAGCCGCTCGCCGCTTTCGAGCGGGACCACCTCGTCGATAAGGTAGTCCCCTTCAAAGTCCGGCTGGATCGCCGAGCCGTTGCTGACTCGCTGACCTGCTGACTCGCCGACCTGCTGACTCATCGCGTTCCAACCAGCTCCGGACTGGGCGCCGCGACGGCCAGCGCCTGATCGAGATCGGCGGTCAGATCGCGCACGTCTTCGATGCCGACCGACAGCCGCACCAGCTCCGGTGTCACGCCCGTGGTGGCCTGCTCCTCGCCGCTCAGCTGCTGGTGGGTGGTCGAGGCTGGATGGATCACCAGCGACTTCGCGTCTCCCAGATTCGCCAGCAGGGAAAAAATCTTCAGCGAATTGATGAAGGTCTTGCCTGCTGCGTAGCCGCCTTTGATCCCAAAGGTGACCAGGCCGCTTTGGCCATCCGGAAGATACTTCTTCGCCCGCTCGGCATACGGGCTCGACTTCAGCCCCGGATAATTCACCCACTCCACGCTGGGATGCTTCTCCAGGTGATGGGCCACGGCCAGCGCGTTTTCCGAGTGGCGCTGCATCCGCAGGTGCAGCGTCTCCAGTCCCTGCAGAAACAGCCACGCGTTGAACGGCGACAGCGCCGCGCCGGTGTCGCGCAGGCCCTGCACCCGCGCCTTCAGGATGAAGGCCAGCGGCCCGAAGGCCTCGACAAACGACAGCCCGTGATATGAAGGATCCGGCTCGACAAAATCCTTAAACCGCCCGGAAGCCTTCCAGTCGAACTTGCCCGCGTCCACGATCACGCCGCCGATCGAGGTGCCGTGCCCCCCGATGTACTTGGTCGCCGACTCCACGACAATATCGGCACCCCACTCGATGGGCCGCAGCAGCGCCGGGGTCACGCTGGTGTTGTCGATGATCAGCGGCAGCCCGTTCGCGTGCGCAATCTGCGCTATCTGCTCCACATCCACGATGTCCAGCTTGGGATTCCCCAGCGTCTCGGTGTACACCGCCCGGGTTTTGGCGTTGATCGCCTTCTTCAGACCGTCGAAGTCATCCCCGTCGACAAACCGCACCGTCATGCCGAGCTTGGGCAGCGTGTAGTGGAACAGGTTGTAGGTCCCGCCGTAGAGCGAGGTGGTGGAGACAATTTCGTCGCCCGCGTTCGCCAGGGTGGTGATGGCCAGCGTCTCCGCCGCCTGGCCCGACGAGGTGGCCAGCGCCGCGGCGCCGCCTTCCAGCCCCGCCATCCGCTTCTCGAAGACATCGGTCGTCGGATTCATGATCCGGGTGTAGATATTCCCAAACTCCTGCAGGCCAAACAGGCGCGCCGCATGATCCGCGTCCTGGAAAACGTACGAGGTGGTCTGATAGATCGGCACCGCCCGCGATCCAGTCGTGGGATCGGGCGTCTGCCCCCCATGCACTGCGACTGTTGCCAGATGTTGCTTCGTCTCGTCCGCCATCGCTCTTCTCCTTGTCTCTTTTCGCTGATTCGCTGCCGGCTGCTTCTCTAAAAGCAAAACGGCCCGCGATCGGTGCTGACCGTGGGCCGCCGGAACTTTTGGATTTGCGCCTATCGCGCTCGTCCGCTCCCGCGCACGGTCTCCCGGCACATGCCCATACACATGGCCCTCCGGAAACCCGCGCTGAAGTGGCGGAAGCGCATACCAGTCAGTATCAGGGCAGGACTCGGCCTTCGTCAACCGGTCAACCAGAGCCGGTCAGAACCATCTGCGCCGCCGTGCGACTTCCGCAACCGGTTTCGCTGACCCATTTCACCGCCCCCCGTCCAAACCCCTGTACCATTTGCCAGGGAGGCTCCGGGATGCCTGCTCGCCGCCATGTGATCACGCTGCTGATTGGCATCGGCATGTTTGTCGCGGTGTATGTGGTCGACATTTGGCTGGCCGCCGAAGGACTTCACGCTGAATCCACCTGGATCGACAATGTGCTGCTGGGGATCATCGCCGCAGTCATGGCTTTCCTGCTGCAGAGACAGCAAGAGCGCGAATTGCTGAGGCAGCAGCGCAACGCCGCCATCATCGACCAGATGAATCACCACATCCGCAATGCTCTGCAGGTGATCGTCGCCCGGGCCAGTCTCGATCAGCGCGACACTCCGGAACTGGAACAGATCAATGATGCGGTGGCCCGCATCGACTGGGCGCTCCGGGAGATCCTCCCGCAAAGCGCCGGCGGCTTGCTTGCCGCAGCCCCCGAAGCCACGAATACTCCTGCCGCCCCATCGCGCTGAGTCCCGGCAGAATCGACCCTCAAACTAGGCTGGCTGGACCTGCACCCTGGGGCGCTTGCGGAACCGATTCGTCAATCCGTAAAGAACGAGGTGAGCCAGCAAGGCCCCGCAGAAGTCCAGTCCCACATCGTAGATGGAGCTGGTGCGTCCCGGAAGGAAGCTCTGATGCCATTCGTCCCAGCTGGCCAGCGCCAGGGTGCAGGCCAGAGCCAGCGCTGCGGCATAGCGGAACCGTATCGCCCAGACCGGGTACCTGCGTTCCATGGCCACCCTCCATCCATTGAAGAATCCGAGACTTACGGAGCCGTAGCCAATAAAATGCCCGGATTTGCGGATGCAAAAATGGATGAAGTCCCATCGTTCCGGGGTCACCGGTCCAAACAGCTTCTCCCAGATGGGCAGGAGCCAGCGGCTGGTATTGGCGGCGCCCATCATCGTCGTCGATTCGGCGAGAATCACCGCAATCCCGATCAGCGCCGGAATCCAGTGCAGCAGCACGCGTTGTTGACGTCGGCTCACGTTTCTCCCGAATGAGGGCAAGCTTCAGAATACACGGCGCATCTGCGGTTCCTGTGCCCTGCGCGCCTGGTTCGCATCCCCCAAAGGTGATACAACAAACCGTGATCCCCCAGATTGGTACGCCGCGCCATGAGTAGTCCGGAAAAAGTTCTCATCGTCGAAGATGAGCCCCATGCTCTCTCCGGCCTCGCCGAGCTCGTCTCCGGCTGGGGCTACCGCACGGAAACTGCGCGCGATGGCCTCGAAGCACTGGAAAAAGTAAACTCCTGGCAGCCCGGCATCGTGGTCTCCGATCTCAAAATGCCGCGCATGGACGGCCTCCAGCTGCTCGCCCGCGTGGGCGAAACCAGCGACAAGATCGCGGTCGTCATGCTTACCGCCCAGGGCTCCATTGAAGCTGCCGTCGAGGCCATGAAAAACGGCGCCTACGACTTTATTCAGAAGCCCGTTGACCCCACCCGCCTGCGGGCCATCCTCACCAACGCCGCCCGCCAGCGCGAAACCGAGCGCGAGCTCGAAGTCACGCGCCGCAAGCTCCGCGAGACCGGCGTCCTCGGCTCCCTGGTTGGCGCTTCGAAGAAAATGCAGGAGATTTTCGCCCTCATCGAACGAGTCGCTCCCAGCAACGTCTCGGTCCTCATCACCGGCGAAAGCGGCACCGGCAAGGAGCTGGTTGCGCGCACCCTCCACGACCTTAGCCCCCGGCGGGGCAAGGCTTTTGTCGCCGTCAACTGCGCTGCCATCCCCGAAACTCTGATCGAGAGCGAGATTTTCGGCCACGAAAAGGGCGCCTTTACCGGCGCCATCGAGCGCCGCGCCGGCTGCTTCGAGCTGGCCGAAGACGGCACCCTGCTGCTCGACGAAATCGGCGAAATGCCGGTCGGCACCCAGGCCAAGCTTCTGCGCGTTCTCGAAGACCGCAAGCTCCGCCGCCTGGGCAGCAAGGTCGAGGCTCCGGTCGATGTCCGGGTCCTTGCCGCGACCAATAAGGATCCCGAGCTGGCGGTTGCCGATGGCCACCTCCGCGGCGACCTCTTTTACCGGCTCAACGTCTTCAACATCCACATGCCGCCGCTCCGCGATCACAAAGAAGACATCCCCCTGATCTCCGATTCTCTGATTACCGACATGAACGAGAAGCATCAGCGTCGCGTGGCCGGCATCGACAGCGAGATGCTGGCCCGCCTCGTCGCCCACGACTGGCCAGGGAATGTCCGCGAGCTGCGCAACACCATCGAGCGCGCCATCGTGCTGTGCGGCGAGGGCCAGCTCCAGTCCCGCCATCTGCCCCCCGGCTTCGGCACCAAACCCACTCGCCCCGCCAGCGAACTGCCGCCCAACGCCATTCAGCTTGAGGTGGGCGCAACCGTGGACGACGCCGAGCGCATGCTGATCTTCAAAACTCTGGAATCGACGCACAACAACAAAACCAAAGCTGCCGAAATCCTGGGCATCAGCCTCAAGACCCTCCACAACAAGCTGAGGGAGTATGGCAGCGCCGCTGCCGCCGCCAGCGCCGGGGAAGATTGATGTGGCGCCTGCGGAGCAACTTGAGTATGCTCCCCTTACCGATTCCTGTGTTCTGAGCGCTGTCCCCCCCGACCTATGCGCCTCAAGACCAAACTCGTCCTTGCCATCACCGGCCTGGTTTTTGCGGTTGTGGTCTTTCTCTCCTGGATCTGGCTGAGCCAGCTGCTCCAGCAGCACATCGACCAGTCCTTTGAAGCCACCGACATTCTGGCCCATCAAATCTCTTTTCAGGTCAACCGTGCCATCGACTCCGGCCTGCGCGGCCGCCAGGTGGACTCGCACGATCCCGCCGCCGTCCGCGCCGCGGTTGCCGAATCGCTTCGCCAGGATTCCGGCCTGAACTCGCTGCTCAACTCCATCGTCAACTACTCGCCGACGGTTCTCGACATCGCGGTGGCTGACCGCCAGAACCGCGCCGTGGTGTCTGCCCCGGACTCCACCCAGGACGACCAGTTTCTGCCCAACCGCCCTGACTACGGCGTGCTGCGCCACCAGTCGCTCGTTCGCACCCTGCTCATCGTCTTCGGGCCGCCCCGGGTCTACAACGTTTCCCTCGGGATCGACCTGAACAACCAGCCCTTCCTGACCATCCGCATTGGCATCCGCACCACGTTTCTGCGCAACGCCTTCCGACCCTGGCTTCTGGAGTCCTTCAGCTTCATGAGCCTGGCCATGATCATTTCCATCGTGGTGGCGGCGTTTGTCGCCAACCTGGCGCTGCAGCCGATCGAACAGATCAGTCGCCGGCTCGACGCTCTCACCGCCCAGGAGACCGGCGCCGAAGCGGACGCCGCGCGCGAGCTGCAGCGTCCCCATCCTGCGGAATCCCCCGGCACCCTCGCGACCGTTTTCGATCCGCTGCGGCGCGGCGACGATGCAGTCGCTCAGGTGTCGGGAAAGATCGACCGCCTCGGCCAGCGCATTCGCAACGTCGAGGAAGTCTTCTCCGCTCTGCGCGAGAACCTCGATCAGATCCTTTCCAATCTGCAGGATGGGGTCATGCTGTTCACCCGCGATGCCCGCGCCGTAATGGTGTCCAGCTCGGTGGAGCGCTTCCTGAATATCGGGCGCGATCGTATCTTCGGAGCCGAGGTTCGCGACATTTTCGACCGCGAAACCCGCCTCGGCCGCATTGTGCGCGACGCCTTCGAGGGCGGCATGTCGATTGTTCAGGAAGAGGTGACGACCGAGACCGGGCGGCGCGTCGAAGTATCCCTCGATTTCATCCACGAAACCCAGTCGCGCGACCGCCAGTCGCTGGGCGCCCTGCTCACCCTGCATGATCTCGAATCGGTTCGCGAAATCGAAAGCGAGCTGGAGGTTTCCCGGCGCATGGCCTCCATCGGCCGGCTCACCGCAGGCGTGGGCCACGAAGTCAAGAACCCCATCAATGCGATCGTGGTGCACCTTGAGCTGCTGCGCAACAAGGTTCACGCCGGCGACGACGCCCTCCGCCACCTCGACATCATCCAGAGCGAAATCCGCCGTCTCGACCGCGTCGTGCAGACCCTGGTCGACTTCTCGCGGCCCGTTGAACTGCAGCTTCGGGATCAGGACCTGCGCAACGTCGTGTCCAGCGTCCTGATGCTCGCATCGGCGGAGCTGAGCACCCGAGGCATTATCGTGGAAAGCCAGGTCCCGGCGAGGCCGGTCATCTCCCGGGTCGACGCCGATCTTCTGGAACAGGCGCTGCTGAATATCGTTCTCAATGGCGCCCAGGCCATGGCTGCCGGTGGCCCCCTGGAAGTTCGCCTCAGCGAAGACAGCCGCTGGGCCTCGATCCTGGTGCGCGATCACGGAGAGGGTATTCCGGACGAGATTCGGGCACGGATTTTCGATCTCTATTTCACAACAAAGAAGGAAGGGAGCGGCATCGGCCTGGCCATGACCTACCGCATCGTGCAGATGCACCACGGCCAGATTGACGTACAATCGAAGCCTGGGAGCGGAACAACGTTTGTGCTGCGGCTCCCATTGATTTCTGCCGGTTCGGGACAGCGCGCATTCCCGGAAACAACGGGGGACGCGATGTCCAGCGAGTACGCTCGCCAGGGTGGTGAGACCCAGCCAGAAAGGTCCGGGCCATGAGCTCCGGAAGAAGGATTGCAGGGCCGGCTGTTTTGCTGGCGCTGCTGACGGGATGCGGTCTCAGACCGCACAAGGCCGTGTTGCCGGTGGCGGCCCAGGCTCCTTCCCTGCCCCCGTCGCAAATGGCCGTCCTCATCTCTCCGCTGCCCCCGTTGCTTCCCGTAGTGTGGGAGCGCCCCATCAAACTTGACACCACGACGCCTCCGGAACCGAAGCCCGAGGTAGCCGTCGCACCACCGCATCGTCCGCCCCGCCGCCACACCCGGTCGAGCGGGCAGGAGACTGCGCAACAGGAATCAAAACCACCCGCTCAGACCCCGGCAGAGCAGCCTGCTCAGAACGAGCAGGCTGCCGCCACCACCGGTCAGCCCTCGGAAATGTCCCCCATCGGCCAGCTCTCCACCTCGAACGACGACGCCAATATTACGGACCATAACGAGATCTCGAAGCAGATCGACGAAACGGAAAACGCGCTGAACGCCATCAAGCGGCCACTCAGCGCGGAAGAGCAGAAGACGGTCGAGCAGATCCGAACCTATATCAAGGTCTCTCGTGAAGCTCTGAAGAATGACGATCTGGCGGGCGCCCGCAACACTTCCACCAAGGCACACCTGCTGTTGCTCGAGTTGACCAGGTAAGCGGCATCACCAGCGATTCCCGCGCCGACTCTACTTTTCGCCCCACTTCAGCTTGGAGCGCAGCAGATCGAAGAAGCCGTTCGTCCCCAGACGGACCAGCTTCACGGAATGCTCCGACCGGCGGCAGCGCAGCTCGTCACCCACTCGCAGCTGGATGGCTTCCTGTCCGTCAACCGTGAGGAAAGTCTGGTCGGGAACGCCCTCGATCACCACCTGAATCTCTGCGCTTCCCGGCAGAACCATGGGCCGCAGCGTCAGCTGGTGAGGACAGATCGGGGTGATCACCAGAACATCCACTCCCGGAACCAGCACCGGTCCTCCAGCCGCCAGGGAATAGGCGGTCGAGCCGGTAGGGGTAGCGACGATCACGCCGTCCGCGCGAAACGTCGCGGCCAGCTGGCCGTCGACTTCCACGCGAAAGTTCCCCATCCGTGCGATGGCTCCCTTGGCAGCCACCACGTCGTTGAGCGCCTCATGCTCGCAATGCATCTTGCCGTCGCGCCACAATTCGCTGTGCAGCATCGCCCGGCGTTCGATCGCGCAGCAATCCTTGCTCCAGGCCTCGAGATGGGGATAGAGATCGGCGAGGCGCACTTCCGTCAGAAAACCCAGCGCGCCCAGATTCACGCTGAGAATGGGAACACCACTGCGCGCGAACACGCGGGCCGCCGCCAGCAGCGTCCCGTCGCCGCCCAGCACGATGACCAGCTCCGGATTCAGCGATGACAGCAAGGGACGCGGGTGGATGGGCTCATCCAGCACGTAATTGGCGCTGACCGGATCGAGCAGAGGCTCATAACCGTGGGCCTTGAGCCAGAGCACGAGCTCCGGCAGCAGCTGGCGAAGCTCCTCTTTCTGGGGCTTCGAGATGATCGCCACACGCGGCATGAGGTCTAGTGTACTGCCCCGGCCCGAACCACACTGGATGGGAAACTGGCCGCGCAGACCCCTTTCAGGGCCCGCGCTTCGCTTAAGTCGTCGAACGGCTTCTGACGGCGAGGAACTGCGCCGGCACTGCAACTCCGCTTCCGTTGGTCAGCTTGGGGTCGAATGTCTGCGTGTCCGTCAGCGTGGTGGTGTTGATGATGTGCACCAGATTGTCACCGCTGGTGCTGGTGAAGAAGATGGTGCCGTCCGGGCTGAAGATTCCGGCCACCGGTGCCTGCGCGGTGCCGGAGAGATGAAGGGTGCTCAGGGTCCCCAGCGCGCCGGAGTCAAGCGGCTGATAGTACGGCAATACACCCGTTCCCGTCCCCGTATTGCCGTTGTACGTGACAAACGCAAGACTGGAATCCGGCGACGAAACCACCTGATCGATTTCTGAAGCAGTGACTGGCAGAGTTGCTGTCAGCGCATTGGTCGTCAGCGTCAGAGGCGGCCCGATAAACGCCGGACAGGCCCCCGCAGGAACGCCGGTGGCCGGCCCCGAAGCGGCGCCAAGAAGGATATCGGAGAACGTCGAAGGATCCGCGCCCAGGACGTGCAGACCATCCGCCGTTGCGTTCAGCTGCGTCGTCGTGACCCCTACATCCCCTGCCGCAGGATAGTAGGTCGGCGTCGCAGTGGCGCTGGCCGCGTTCGGACAAAAACTCCGAATCGCCGTGCTGCTCCCTGTCAGAAAAGTTCCCACGTTGGGAACCGTAAGCGTCGCCGCCTGTCCGCAGAACGGATCGAAGGACGGATTGTAGGCGGGAATGGCCGCAGTCCCGGCAGCCTCCAGCGCACAGCTGAAAGCCGGTTGATTATTCAGGGGGTAGGTCGACCACCCCGTGCTGGCGTTGTTGACGAACAGCGTATTCTGCCCGGTCGCCGGATCGACCCCCGAAATGTAAACCGTGGTTCCATCCGGAGAATACTGCGCGTGATCCGCAATCCCCGAAACGCTGGTATAGGTTCCGGCCGTGGTGTTGTACAGATAAATCACCTGCCGCAACTGATCGTTGATCACCACCTGGTTATTCGACGGCGCCACCGCCAGCACCACGCCCGGAACCCCTGGCACTTCCTTCGTCAGGGAGTTATTCTGCGCACCATAGACCATCAGCTCGTGATAGCTGCCGAAGTACAGTGTGTCTCCGGTCTCATCCATCACCATGGAGTTGGGCGTGTAGGGCAGGCGCACCGGCGATCCCTGCAGACCGGTCGTCAGATCGACATAGGAAAAATACGGCGACTGGGAAGACGCCATCCAGATCTGATTGCTGCTCCGGCCGGTCGCGTTCACGGTCACATTATTTCCCGTCACCGGCATCCCGTTACCGAGATTTCCGATCAGGTTGACCGGGGCCGGATTGCATCCGGGCGGCGCGCAGATCGCGCTGACCGTCGCATGACTGGGATATGTGTTGGTGATCAGCCCTGTGCTGCTCACGCCCAGATTCTGCGGCTCCGTCGATACATAACTCAACGGCAAACCATTGATCGGCTTCCCGGCGCTGTCCGTCACCACCGCTACCGCGGTCTGGGGAGAGCTGGGCGTCACCGTCGCGGAATTGCTGCCGTTGATGGAAAGCTGAATATTCTTCGGAGGACAGGTCGAAAAGTAGCCGCTGGCGGAGGTGACGTTGGAAGTGGTTGCGAAGACCACCGTCGATCCCGGCAGATTGGCGGTCGCAATCCCGTTCGGGTTGGGATTGCTGGACGTGTTTCCCGTCACCGGATTGGCGTTGGACGGTTGCGTCGTATTCTCAATCGTCACCACGTTGCCCGTCACTGCGGTGTAATCGATCGTTCCGATATTCGCGTTGGGGCTGGTGCAGGCGGTGGTGGTGGGACTGCACAACGTCATGCCCCCCGGACCGTTGACCGTCGTTTCGGCCAGCAGGGATGTCGGAAGCGTCTGATTCTGAGACACGCAGGCGGTTTGCGTGGGAATCGTGATCGACGTAATGGGAGGATGCACGTAGACGTCGACCGGATTGCTGGTGACTCCACCCCCTACGGCGGTGAGCTGCACTGTGCCGCAGGTGCCGGTGGTGCAGCCGGAAAACGAGCTTAGCTGCGATCCCGAGGGAGGCGTGCAGATGGTGAAGTTCGGGACGCCACCCGGGCTGTTGCGGTTCCATGTCCCGGCGCAGACTTGCCCGCCCGGCGACACATCGGCCAGCAGCAGGTTCGAGCTGCCATAGGTGTAACTCCCAACACTCTCGGAGCTCCCATTGCAGTTGTAGGCCTGTGGCGCGCCCAGACTCCCGGTCTGCCCCCACGTCAGCGACAATCCCACCGTCTCCGGCCCCAGGGTCACATACGCGACCTGGTTGGTGGTCGGACCATAAGCGTGCCCGTTCTTCACACAGTAATTATTGGGATTGTGGCCACAGCCCGCGATGGAAAGACCAACCGGAAGCGAACACGCCAACAGCACTACAAAAGCAAAGAACCGCCGCATGAAACCTCCCCGTCTGGGCAGTCGAGCCGCTCAAACGGTCCAAACACCAGAAAATACCGGGTGCGTCTCAGAATAACAAAGGATAGGGGGCTGGGCACAGAGCACGGGGCGAGGCCATGGCCACGCGCCCGGCGGACCAGGAAATCCCCCTGCCGGTGACCGGCCCTTACCCGCCCCTCAGGGCATGTACACCTCAAACCAGCCCAGCGCCCGCTCCAGCACGTTGACGCGGTCCTGCTCCTTCACAAAGCCGTGCCCTTCATTCGGATACACCACCAGTTCCGTCGGCACCCCCAGATCCCGCAGCGCATGCCAGAACTCAAACGACTGCGGCGCCGGACACTCCCCGTCCCGGTCCCCCACCACGGACAGCGTCGGCGTCTTCACATTCCTGATGAAGTCGATCGCCGAACTCTTCGCATACACCGCCGGATCGTCATAAACGGAAGCCCCAAAGAACGGGATCATCCACTGGTCGATGGAGTTTTCTCCGTAGTAGCTCAGCCAGTCCGACAGCCCCGCCCCCGAAACCGCCGCACGGAACCGGTGGGTCTGCGTCACCGCGAACATGGTCATGAACCCGCCGTAGCTCCACCCCGTGATCCCCACCCGGTGATCGTCCACCGGATACTGCTTCTCGACCGCATCCACGCCGGCCAGAATGTCCCGCAGATCCCCATACCCGAAGTCCTTGCGGTTCGCCTGCGTGAACTTCTCGCCCTCGCCATAGCTGCCCCGCGGATTGGGCATCAGCACAAAATAGTCCAGCGCCGAAAAGGGAACCGGTCCATACCCCGCCCCCGGCCAGCGCGGCATGTTGGCCGACGACGGCCCCCCGTGCACATACGTGATCAGCGGATATTTTTTCGACGGATCGTAGTGCGCGGGCAGCAGCAGCCATCCCTGTACGTGGAATCCATCGTTCGTCCACTCGATGGATTTCGCTTCGCCCCACATCGGCTTCAGCCCGTCGTTCACGTGCGTAATCTGCTTCATGTCCATCAGATCGCCCGCCCAAACCTCCGGCGGCTCGGAGAACGACGAGCGAATAAACGCGACCTCGTTGTTTCTCGACGTCGCCCCTCGCATCTCCAGCCCGCCCGCACCCACGCCATCCTGCAGTGTCAGGTTGTATTGGGTCGAGGGTTCGTGCGACGCGAGATCGTAGCCAAACAAATGCGACGATCCCCCTTGAATCGCCGCGATTCCCATCTGCTCATCGCCTTCCCACTGGAACCATGCGGCGCTTTCATGCCAGTCCGGCGTCACATCCACCGGCTCTCCGCCCGCCGCCGGGATCACATAAATATCCCCGCCCGTCGATCCCTGATCCGACATCAGGCCGCCGATAAACGCGATCTTCGTCCCATCCGGCGACCACCGCGGAACCGCCATCTGCAGCCCGTGCATCGACCCCGCCACCGTCTGCGGATCGAGCACCGCCGTCGCTTCTCCACCTGGCGCCTGCGTGTACAGCTTCGCCACCCACCAGTTGTTCTCCCCCGGCGGCGGAGCCGCCACATACGCCACCTTCGACGAATCCGGCGACCAGTCGAACTCGTACACGTACAAATGATCCGGCGTCAACGACCGCAGCGTCCCGCTGCTCACATCTACCGTCCCCACCCGCTGCACCTTCACATCCTCGACGCCGATCACACCCGCGGGCAGCGGTTCCGGAGCC
This sequence comes from Acidobacteriaceae bacterium, assembly GCA_036267095.1. Classification (GTDB taxonomy): domain Bacteria; phylum Acidobacteriota; class Terriglobia; order Terriglobales; family Acidobacteriaceae; genus Palsa-343. Next base: position 29,223 of record DATAWS010000042.1, on the reverse strand, counting down.
ACCGGGCTGGGCCGCCGCATCGACCCCTCCACATACAGGAAGCTCACCTGCTTTCCATCCGGCGACCAGCTAAGCTCATGCGCATACCCGTCCAGCTCGGCCACTTGCCGCGGCGGAGTCGCGCCGGACGCATCGGCCAGAAACACCGCCGTCCTGTGATCCGCCGTGCAGTCGGAAAGAAACGCAAGCTGCTTCGAATCCGGCGAAAACACTGCCTCGCTCTCCATCCCCTTCGTGCCTGAAGCGCACGCTGTGACCTGCCGCGCTCCCGCAGGATTCTCGAGCTGCGCCACTTCAATGTCCGATCCGCCCCGCCCCCCCATCACCCATACGATCAGCTTGCCGTCCGGCGACAAATTCGTCTCGCTGATGTTCTTCACCTTGCCCAGCCCATCGATCAACTGCGTCACTCGCGGATCGTGCGGCGGATCCACCGGCGGCGTCTGCGCAGCAACAGGAAGAGCGGCACACAACGCAGCGCCAAGCGCACAAGGGAGAACAAAAGAACGCACTGGGGTCATGGGCGCTTTTATATCAGGTCTTGCCGTCCCGGCGCGAAGGCGACAAGATGGTTCGAGTATGCTCATCATCCGCCCGGCCCGGTTTCCGGACCCGTTCGGCGCCACCACCACCGACGCCGATCTGTGCCGCACCCTGATGCGCGAATACACCACCTTCCTCAACGACTCCGCCGGCGGTGAACACATCTGCGTCGCCACCATGGACCAGGAACTCGCCGCGCTCCCCGGCCCCTACGCCGAGCCCGCCGGAACCATCCTCCTCGCCTTCGATCAGGATGACCCAGCCGGCTGCATCGCCCTCAAGCCCCTCCACAGCGAAAAAGAAAATGCGTGCGAGATGAAGCGCCTCTGGGTCCGTCCTGCCCATCACGGCAAAGGCCTCGGCCGCGCCCTGGCCGAAGCAATCCTCTCCGCAGCCCGCGAACGCAACTACAAAGCCATGTACCTCGACACCATGCCCGCCACCATGCAGGCGGCCTACACCCTTTACCGCGCGATGGGCTTTGCCCCGGTCGAAAAATACATACAGAACCCGGTGATCCGCGACCCCGAAGCCATGGAAGTCGCTTATCTCCGCAAGGAGCTGTGATATCCCTGCTGAGCGCTCCTGTTTTGAAGGGGCATGTCTTCAGCCGTGCCGATAAGGCCGCAAATAGAATGGGGCTTTAGCCCCTGAGGTTCAAAGCGTCCTCCCATGACGACCCTGCCGCCCGGCCTCGATCTTCCCATCCTGAACAATCCCACCCGTCCCCACGAAACCTTCGCCGCGGCCCGCGAACTCGAAGCCAAACTCCGCGCCACCCTCCAGGGCGAAGTCCGCTTCTCCGCCGCCGACCGCGCCCTCTACGCGACCGACGCCTCCAACTACCGCCAGACCCCCATCGGCGTCGTCCTCCCCCGCGATGCCGCCGACGTCGAAGCCACCGTCGCCGCCTGCCACGCCCTCGGCGCCGCCATCCTCCCCCGCGGCGGAGGAACCTCGCTCGCCGGCCAGTGCTGCAACGTCGCCGTCGTCCTCGACTTCTCCAAATACATGCGCCGGCTCGTCTCCCTTAATCCCGAGCAGAAACGCGCCGTGGTCGAGCCCGGTATCGTTCTCGACCGCGTTCGCGAAGCCGCCGAGCAGTACCACCTCACCTTCGCCCCCGATCCCGCCACCCACTCCCGCTGCACCATCGGCGGCATGATCGGCAACAACTCCTGCGGCACCCACAGCGTCATGGGCGGACTCACCGCCAGCAATATCCGCTCCCTCGACATCCTCCTCTACGACGGCACCCGCATGACCGTCGGCGCCACTACCGAGGAAGCAATCTCCGCCATCATCGCCCGCGGCGGCCGACCCGCCCAGATCTACGCCGGCATGCGCCGCATCCGCGATCAATACGCCGACGAGATCCGCCGCCGCTTCCCCCGCATTCCCCGCCGGGTCTCCGGCTACAACCTCGACGAGCTCCTCCCAGAAAACGGCTTCCACGTCGCCCGGGCCCTCGTCGGCGCCGAAGGCACCCTCGCCACCGTCCTCAGCGCCACCCTCGACCTGATGCACTCGCCACCCTGCCGGCGTCTCGTCGTGCTCAGCTTTGCCGACGCCTTCCTCGCCGCCGACGCCGTGCCCGAAGTCATCCTCCACGGCCCCATCGGACTCGAGGGCATCGACGCCCTCCTCCTCGACTTCATGCGCCGCAAGAATCTCGCCACCGACAACGTAAAGCTCCTCCCCGAAGGCGGCGGCTTCCTGCTCGTCGAGTTCGGGGAGGAATCCGACGCCGAAGCCGACGCCAAAGCCCAGGCCTTCGCCGCCGCTTCCTCCGCCTTCAGCACACGCCCCATCGCCGCCCGCCTCTACTCCCCCGCCGACGCGGCCCGCGTCTGGTTCGTCCGCGAATCCGCCCTCGGCGCCATGGTCTTCGTCCCTGGCGAGCCCCATGGATGGGAAGGCTGGGAGGACGCCGCCGTTCCCCCCGACCAGCTCGGCTCCTATCTTCGCCAAATCTGGGCGCTCATGGCGGAATACGGCTACCGCAGCCCGCTCTACGGCCACTTCGGCCAGAGCTGCGTCCACTCCCGCATCAATTTCGACTTGGAATCCGCTCCCGGCATTCGCAACTTCCGCCGCTTCCTCGACCAAGCAACCGATATCGTCCTCGCCCACGGCGGCTCCATCTCCGGCGAACACGGCGACGGCCAGGCCCGCGGCGCCCTGCTCCCCAAAATGTTCGGGGAAGATCTGATGCGCGCCTTCAGCGAATTCAAATCCCTCTGGGATCCCGACAACCGCATGAACCCCGGCAAGATGATCGAGGCTCTGCACCCATCGGAGCCGGACGCGCAGCGCCCGGTCTATCAGCCCGAAGACAATCTCCGCCTCGGCGCCGGCTACCAGTCCCCCAGCCCCCAGACCTTCTTCCAGTTCCCCGCCGAGCATGGCTCGTTCGGAGAAGCCACCCTCCGCTGCGTCGGCGTCGGCGCCTGTAGAAAAGAAAGCGGCGGCACTATGTGCCCCAGCTATATGGCCACCCGCGAGGAACAGCACTCCACCCGCGGCCGCGCCCACCTGCTCTGGGAACTCCTCGAAGGCAAAGTGCTCGGATCACCCACCACCCCCGACTGGCACAACGAAGCAGTCCACGAAGCCCTCGACCTCTGCCTCTCCTGCAAAGCCTGCAAAACCGAGTGCCCCGTCAACGTGGACATGGCCACCTACAAAGCCGAATTCCTCGCTCACTACTGGGACCACCGCCTCCGCCCGCTGCAGCACTACGCCTTCGGCTTCATGGACCGCCTGGCGCACCTCGCCTCGCTCATCCCTAACGTCACCCCGCGCCTCGCCAACCTCACCCTGGCCACACCCGGCGTCTCGCAACTGATCAAAGCCATCCTCGGCGTCGCCCCCCAGCGCAAACTCCCGCAATTTGCCCCCCGCAGCTTCCGCTCGATGTGGTCCGCTCAATCGGATGTTCGCAAAGCGCAAGCTACCCTCAGCGGGGATAGCAACAATCGAGCGGTCTTTCTATTTTTAGACACGTGGAATAACTACTACCACCCCCAATCTCTGGAAGCCGCCGCCCGCGTCCTCACCCAGGCCGGCTTCACCCCCGAAATTCCCCGCCACCACCTCTGCTGCGGCCGACCTCTCTACGATTTCGGATTCCTCCCCGCCGCCCGTGCCTACTTAGAGAAAATCCTCCGCACCCTCGCCCCGCAAATCGACGCCGGCATGCCATTCCTCTTCCTCGAGCCCAGCTGCGCCAGCGTCTTCCGCGACGAGCTGGTCAACTTCTTCCCTGACGATCCCCGAGCCCGGCAACTCCGCTCTCAAACCCTCCTCCTCAGCGAATTCCTCGTCCGCCACGCGCCCCACTTCCAGCCCGCACAGCATGCGGGTGAGAAGATCGTCCTCCACGGCCACTGCCACCACAAATCGATGATGAAGATGAACGACGAAGTCGAACTCCTCCGCCGCACCGGAGCCGAGGTCGAGCTCCTCGACTCCGGCTGCTGCGGCATGGCCGGACCGTTCGGCTTCGAGCGGGATAAATTCGAGGTCTCGCAGACCCTCGGCGAGCGCGTTCTCCTGCCCGCGGTCCGATCCGCCGCGCCCGAAACCATCCTCGTCGCCGACGGCTTCAGCTGCCGTGAACAAATCGCGCAGAACACCAGCCGCCGCGCCGTCCACTTCGCCGAAGTCATCGCGGATAACCGCCAGCGATGAGCGAAACAGGCCAGGTTCGTCTCTGTCGCGACGACGAGCGCGCCGCGATCTTGGCCATTGTGAACGCGGCCGCCGAAGCTTATCGCAGTGCGATCCCTCCCGATCGCTGGCATGAACCCTATATGCCGATGGAGGAGCTGGAATCGGAGATCGCCGCCGGCGTCATCTTCCGGGGATGCGACATCGACGGCGCTTTGGCGGGCGTCATGGGCATTCAGCCCGTTCGCGACGTCGATCTGATCCGCCACGCCTACGTGCTGCCCGCCTATCATGGACGCGGGGTGGGAGGCGTGCTCATCGAGCACCTGCGCAGCCTGAACACGCGCCAGATGCTGGTCGGCACCTGGGCGGCGGCCGAGTGGGCAATTCGCTTCTATCAGCGCCACGGCTTTCAGCCGGTCTCGCCGGAAACAAAGAACCGGCTCCTATGCACTTACTGGACTATCTCCGACCCCCAGATCGAAACCTCCGTCGTGCTTGCCAATCCACCGCTGGTCATTTGACACCGGAGCCTGAAAACCCTAAGTTGAAAGAGATGCAAGTCCGGGTCCACCATCGCCATCACCACCATCATCACGCGACGAGTGTGCCGGCGAACTTTCGCATCCCAGGTTAGAGAGACAGAACCCCAGGATTGAAAGAGCCCGCCGGCGCAGAGAGCGCTGACGGGCTTTCGATTTTTTGGGCCAAAATCATAAGGACACGCCATGACTGAACCGCAGATCGATTTCGCCAAAATGGACGGCCTCGTCCCCGGCATCGTGCAGGATGCCCGCACCGGCCAGATGCTCATGCTCGGCTTTTTGAACGAGGAAAGCTGGCGCAAAACCCGGGAAACCGGCTTCGTCACCTTTTGGAGCCGCACCCGCCAAAAGCTATGGATGAAAGGCGAAACCAGCGGCAATCGCCTCCGCATCGTGGAGGTCTCCACCGACTGCGACCAGGATACCCTCCTCTTCCGCGTCGAAGTCGAAGGCGATGGCCTCGTCTGCCACGAAGGCACCGTGAGCTGCTTCACCCGCCCGCTCACCGCCGGCAATGGGGTGCGTGCATGACGAACAAACTCCGCCTCGGCATCCCTAAAGGCTCTCTTCAGGATTCCACCATCGCCCTGTTCAAACGCGCCGGCTGGAACATCTATGCCGACGGCCGCTCCTACTTCCCCTCCATCGACGATCCCGACATCGAGTGCATGCTCATCCGCGCGCAGGAGATGGCCCGCTACGTCGATCACGGCGTCCTCGACGCCGGCCTCACCGGCATCGACTGGGTCGTCGAAAGCGGCCTTGACGTCGAGTCCGTCACCAGCCTCGTCTACGCCAAACAGAGCCGCCGCAAAGTCCGCTGGGTCCTCGCCGTTCCGGAAAGCTCCCCCTGGCAAAAGGCCGAAGACCTCGAGGGCAAAATCATTGCCACCGAGCTGGTCGAGGTGACCAAACGCTACTTCGCCGGCAAAAACATCCCCGTCAAAGTGGAGTTCAGCTGGGGCGCTACCGAAGTGAAGCCCCCCACCCTGGCCGACGCCATAGTCGAAGTCACAGAAACCGGCAGCTCGCTCCGCGCCAACCGCCTCCGCATCATCGACACCGTGATGGAGAGCGAAACTCGCCTCATTGCCAACCGCGCAGCCACCGCCGATCCCTGGAAAAAACAGAAGATCGACAATTTGGCTTTGATGTTACGCGGCGCTATCGACGCCCAGGGCCAGGTCGGCCTCATGCTCAATGTCGAGAAGAAGAATCTCCCCGCCGTCCTCGGCGTGCTGCCCGCCCTCAACTCGCCCACCATCTCCGAACTGAGCGACCCCCACTGGGTTGCCGTCAACACCATCCTCGAAGAAAGCGCGGTCCGCGAGGTAATGCCGAAACTCAAAGCTGCCCAGGCCACCGGCATTGTCGAATACCCGCTCAATAAGGTCGTTTTATGAAGAACGCTTGCGAGGTTGCCCCGTGAAGGTCCTGCGCACGTCCGGACGGGCCGCATCCGAAACGATCGCGGCTCTCACCGATCGCCGCAACGCCGCCTTCGAGCGCGTCCTGCCCCAGGCAGCGCGCATCATCGACCAGGTGCGGCGAGGCGGGGATCGCGCATTGCTTCGCCTGCGCGCGAAACTCGACGGCACTCCATCCCAATCCCCGCTACGAATTCCGGAAGTTGAAATCCGCCTCGCCTGGGAATCCACTTCCAAGCCGTTGCGCGAAGCCATGACCCTCGCCGCGCGCAACATCCGCGCCTTCGCCGAGCGCCAGCGCCCAAAGGACTTCTCCCTGAAGCCAGCCTCCGGCGTCACCACCGGCCAGCGCGTCATTCCGCTCGCATCCGCTGGCTGCTACGTTCCCTCCGGCCGCTATCCGCTCCCCTCCACGCTGCTCATGACCGTCATCCCCGCGCAGGTCGCCGGCGTCGAGCGCATCGTGGTCGTCTCCCCGCGCCCCACCCGCGAAACTCTCGCCGCCGCGGCCCTGCTCGGCATCACCGAGTTCTGGCACCTCGGGGGAGCCCACGCCGTCGCCGCCCTCGCGTACGGCACCGAAAGCCTCGGCCGCGTGGATAAAACCGTCGGCCCCGGCAATGCCTGGGTCACCGCCGCCAAGAAGCTCGTCTCCTTCGACAGCGCCATCGATATGCTCGCCGGCCCCACCGAAATCGTCATCACCAGCGAAACCGGCAACCCCGCCGCCCTTGCCGCCGACCTTGTCGCCCAGGCCGAACATGACCCCGACGCCGTCGCCATCCTCATCACCACCCAGGCGCAGCTCGCCAAAAACGTGGTCGCCGAAGTCCGTCAGCAAGCGCGCGGCAACAGGATCGCAACCCAGTCCCTGGCAAAGAACGGTCTCGCCCTGATCGCCCGCTCTGTCGAAGAAGCCCGCGAGCTGACGAACCGCATCGCCCCCGAGCACCTCACCGTGGACTCCTCCGCCGACCTCGCCTGGGTTCGCAACGCCGGATCGGTCTTCATCGGCCCCTGGTCCGCGCAGCCGCTCGGCGATTACGTCTCCGGCCCCAACCACACGCTGCCCACCAGCGGCCTCGCCCGCACCCGCGGCGGCCTCAGCGTCATGGACTTCCTCAAGCTGATCACTGTGCAGGAATACACCGAAGCCGGCGTGCGGCAACTCGGCCCCGCCGCCATCGCGCTCGCCGAAGCCGAAGGCCTCGCCAGCCACGCCGCTGCCACCCGCCAGAGAGGTGTGCGATGAGCGGCGTCAAAATCAAGGGCCCCCAGCCCTCCACTGCCGTACAGCGCATGAAGGAGTATCACCCGCCGCTCGGCGACCGCAGCGGTCTGCGCCTCGACTTCAACGAGAACACCTTCGCCTGCTCGCCCCGCGTTCTCGAAGCGCTGGGCAAAATCTCCCGCGGCGATCTCACTCGCTACCCCGAGCGCGAGCCCGTGGAGCGCGCCGTCGCCGCCCACCTCGGCCTCGCTCCCGCGCAGGTCCTCCTCACCAACGGCGTCGACGAAGCCATCCATGTCCTCTGCCAGACGTACCTCGATCCCGGCACCGAGATGCTCCTCCCCGTGCCCACCTACTCCATGTACGAGGTCTACGCGTCGGGCACACCGGCTCGCATCGTCACCGTCTCGGCCGAAAAGGATTTTCAGTTTCCACTCTCGGCCCTTCTGGACGCCATCACACCCGCGACCCGCCTCATCGCCATCGCCAATCCCAACAGCCCCACCGGCCAGACGGTTAGCCGCCGCGACATTCTTGCCGTCCTCGAAGCCGCACCCCACGCCGCCGTCCTCATCGACGAGGCCTACTTCCACTTCTACGGCGAGACCGTGATGGACCTCGCTGGCAAGGTCCCCAACCTCGTCGTCGCCCGCACCTTCTCGAAGGTCTACGGACTCGCCGGCCTGCGCATCGGTGTTCTCGCCGCCGCAGAGGACCAGATGCAGTGGATGCGCCGCGCCATCTCGCCCTACAGCGTCAACTCCGTCGCGCTCGCCTGCCTCTCTGCCGCGCTCGACGATGAAGACTACCTCCGCTGGTACGTCGCCGAAGTCCTCGCCGCCCGTGAGCAGCTCGAATCCGCTCTCCGTCGCCTCGGCGTACCCTACTGGCCCTCGCAGGCCAATTTCGTCCTCGCTGACATCGGCCCGCGGCATCGCGAATTTGTAACCGCCATGCGTGCCACAGGCGTCCTCACCCGCGACCGCTCCGCCGACCCCGGCTGCGTCGGCTGCGTCCGCATCACCGTCGGTACCCGCGAGCAGATGCAGCAGGGCATCGCCGCTCTCGAACAATCCCTCGCCGAGATTGGAGGTGCCCGATGAAGCAGAATCGCACCGCAGCCATCAACCGCAAGACCGCAGAAACCGAGATCCACCTCCGGCTCACCCTCGAAGGCCAGGGCCGCTATCGCATCTCCACCGGCATTCGCTTCTTCGACCACATGCTTGAGCTCTTCGCCCGCCACGGCGCTTTCGATCTCGACCTCACCTGCAAAGGCGACCTCGACGTCGACCAGCACCACACCGTCGAAGACGTGGGCATCGCCCTCGGCGAAGCCTTCGACAAGGCGCTCGGCGACAAGCGCGGCATCCTGCGCGCCGGCTACTTCCTCATGCCCATGGACGAGACCCTCGGCCTCGCCGCCGTCGACCTCAGCGGCCGCGCCGCGCATCACGTCGAAACCAAAGTGAAGACCCGCCTTGTCGGCGACCTCCAGTCCGAGCTGGTCGAGGACTTCTTCGAAGGCTTCGCCCGCGGCGCCCGCGCCAACGTTCACGTCAAAACCATGTACGGCCGCTCCAGCCACCACAAAATCGAAGCCCTCTTCAAAGCCTTCGCCCGCGCCCTGCGCTTCGCCTGCTCGCGGGACCCGCAGCTCCGCGAACAACTCCCCAGCACCAAGGGATTGCTCTGATGCGCGTCACCGTCATTGATTACAAAGCCGGCAACCTCACCTCTGTGGTGAAGGCGCTGCGCCACCTCGGCGCCGACGTCACCGTTACCGAGAACCTCGCCGACGTTGGGTCCGCCGAGCGCATCGTGCTCCCGGGAGTCGGCCATTTCGCCGCCACGCAATTTCTGGAAGACCACCACCTCAAATCCGCAATCCAGGAAAAGATCGCTGCCGGGACCCCCTTCCTCGGCATCTGTGTCGGCCTCCAGTGGCTCTTCGCCGGCAGCAGCGAAGCCCCCAACTGCCCCGGCCTCGCCGCTTTCCCGGAAATGTGTGAACGCTTCGCCCCGGGCAAAAAAGTACCCCACGTCGGCTGGAACTCCCTCGCCATCCGGCCTGCATCCCGTCTCTTCGCGGGCATTCCGGAAAACAGCTTTGCTTACTTCACGCATTCCTGGCGAGCTCCGGTCACGTCCGCAACCGCTGCGGTGACGGACTACGGCGAGCCCGGCGATCTGCAGGGCGAAACATTTAGCGCAGCCGTCGAACACCGGAACGTCATGGGCGTCCAGTTTCATCCCGAGAAATCCGGCGAAACCGGCCTCCGCGTCCTCCGCAATTTTCTGGAGTGGCGCGCATGCTGACCAAACGCATCATCGCCTGCCTCGATGTCCGCGACGGCCGCGTGGTCAAAGGTGTCCAGTTCGTCGACCTCATCGACGCGGGCGATCCCGCAGAACTCGCCGCGCGCCACGCTGCCGCAGGCGCCGACGAAATCGTCTTCCTCGATATCACGGCAACCCATGAAGGCCGCGGTACTCTCCTCGACTCGGTCCGCCGCACCGCGCAACGCATCTTCGTTCCCTTCACCGTCGGCGGAGGCATCCGCACCGCCGACGACGCAACCGCTATCTTCGAGGCGGGCGCGGACAAGATCAGCATCAACTCTTCGGCCCTCGCGACCCCCGGCCTCATCGGCGCCATCGGCGCCCGCTTCGGAGCCCAGGCCGTCATCGTCGCCATCGACGCACGACGCAAGGGCGGCTCCCCTGAAGACGCCGAGGTCTTCGTCGCCGGGGGCCGCAAGCCCACCGGCCGCCGCGCCGTCGAGTGGGCCCGCGAAGCCGAATCCCGCGGCGCTGGTGAAATCCTTCTCACCTCAATGGATTCCGACGGTACCCGCGCCGGCTTCGACTGCGTGCTCACCGCCGCGGTCAGCCAGGCCGTTCAGATCCCCGTCATCGCCTCAGGCGGAGCCGGCAACGCCACCCACTTCACCCAGGTCTTCGGCGAAGGCAAAGCCGACGCAGCCCTCGCGGCCAGCATCTTCCACTTCGGCATCCACGACGTCCGCACCCTGAAGGAAGAGCTGCAGCGCGACGGCATCCCGGTAAGACTGCCATGCTGATCCCCTCCATCGACCTCATGGGCGGCCGCATCGTCCAGCTCGAACGAGGCGAAGACCTCCGCCTCGCCTTCGACGACTTCGATTATTGGATCGAGCGCTTCGCCCGCTATCCGCTCGTCCAGCTCGTCGACCTCGACGCAGCCAAACGCACCGGCGATAACCGCCTGCTCATCGAGCAGATCGCCCAACGCCTGCCCGTCCAGGTCGGCGGCGGCGTCCGCACCGCCGAGCAGGCTCGAGGCCTCCTCGACGCGGGCGCTCGCCGTGTCATCTTCGGCTCCGTTCTCTTTCGCGACGACACCGTCGACGTCGCAACCGCCGCCGCTCTCTCCGCCGCCATCGGCCCCAAACACTTCGTCGCCGGCATCGACACCAAAGCCGGCAAGATCGCTGTCCGCGGCTGGCGCGACCAGGTCAATCTCACGCCCGCGCAGGCCATCGCCGCTCTCCATCCATACTGCGGCGCGTTTCTCTACACCCACGTCGACGTCGAAGGCACCATGACCGGCTTCCCCATGGACGTCGCGCGCGCGCTGCGTCCGCTCACCGCGCGTCAGCTCATCGTCGCCGGAGGCATCCGCGCCCAGGCCGAAATCGACATGCTCGACTCCATCGGCATCGACGCCGTCGCCGGAATGGCCGTGTACTCCGGTCTTCTCGCGACCTGATCCACCCAACCCCCGCCGATTCTCTCCCCGATATCCCGTAAATGCTCTAAGCTGATACGTCCGGTTTGCCTGCGAGGCCACCATGCTCTCAAAGAAAAAAGCTCTCCATGTCGCCAAACGTCTCGACGAAGTCGGTTTCTCCGACATCGTGCAGATTCGCAACAAGGTCCTCGAACTCCGCGCCGCAGGCCAGCCCGTCCACGCCTTCCACGGTGGCGAGCCTTTCTTCGAAACGCCCGACGCCATCAAATTCGCCGCCGTCCGCGCGCTGGTCGAGAACAAGACCCGCTATGCCGCGTCCTCCGGCATCGATCCGCTGCGCGCGGCCATCGCCCACAAGCTGCACAGCAAAAACCATATCGATGCGACGCCGGAAGACATCCTCGTCACCGCCGGCGGCGCCCACGCCCTGTACGTCGCCTTCCAGGCCGTCCTCGATCCCGGCGACGACATGCTCCTCTTCTCGCCCTACTGGACGCCGATTCGCGACATGATCACCATGGCTCAGGCGCGGCCCGTCATGATTCCAACATCCACCGCTCGCCGCAACGGAATCGCCGCAACCCTCGAGAAATTCACCACTCCCGCAGCCCGCGCCATCTACTTCAACACCCCCCAGAATCCCTCTGGCTTCGTTTTCACGCGCCAGGAGGCGGAACAGGTCGCCGCTTTCGCCATCCAGCACAACCTCGTCGTGGTCGCCGATGAGGCCTACGAAGACCTCGTCTATGAAGGCGAACACGTCTCCATCGCTTCGCTGCCAGGCATGGCCGAGCGAACCATTACGACCTATACCTTCTCCAAAACCTACGCTATGACCGGCTGGCGGATCGGCTACGCGGTCGCCAAAGAACCGTTCATGACGGCCCTGCGTAAGCTGGTGCTCTATTCCACCAACGGCGTCTCCACTCCCACGCAGTGGGCGGCTCTCGAAGCACTCGCGATCCCGGAATCGGCCATCGTCGCGAAGCGGGAAGAATACCGCGGCCGGCGCGATCTTCTGGTCAAGGGCCTCAATGAGCTGGACCTCGCCTGCGATTCGCCCGCCGGAGCCTTCTACGCCTTTCCCAGCGTCACCAAACTCCATAAGGACAGCCGCCGCGTCGCCGCCATGCTCCTCGAAAAAGCGCACGTGGCCACCATCCCTGGCGTCGTCTTCGGCGCTCAGGGCGAAGGTCACGTGCGCTTCAGCTACGCGGTTACGCCTGAAGCCGTCGAGGCCGGCCTGGAAGCGCTGCGCAAGGTTCTGCACTAACCCGCGTCCTCACATGACCTTCGTTTCTCCCCTGCTGCCCTCCACGGCGGTAGGATCGAAGCAGCGCACAACATGGAACCAGGAAACAAGCTCAGAGTCGGCGTGCCGGAAGCTTTCGATCGCGGTTTAGATCGCCTCCTGCCCGACGGCATCGACCTCCAGGTCATCCCCACCCACCCCGAGCGAATCCACGAAGTCGAGTTCTGGATCGCCCCGTGGGGCAAACACGCCGAGGAAGTTTGGGCCCATCTCCGCGGCGTCCGTGTCGTGCAATCCGTGCTCGCCGGCGTCGATGCGCTCCTGAAGCTCCTGCCGCGCGACGTCACCCTCTGCGATGCCCGCGGCGTTCATAACATCTCCACGTCGGAGTGGGTCGTCGCCGCCATCCTCGCCTCGCTGAAGCAGTTGCCGTTTTACGGAGAGGTCCAGCTGGAAGGCGTCTGGTCCCGCCGACGCGATGCTGAGAGCCGCTACCTCGCACTCCATCCCGGCGCACCACACCTCTACCCTCCCGTGCTCTGCGAAGAACTCCACGGTAAGCGCGTCCTCATCGTCGGCTATGGCGCCATCGGCTCCGCCATCGAAGATCGCCTCAAGCCGTTCGGCGTCGAGGTCACCCGGGTCGCCCGAGCCGCGCGCGCGGGCGTTCACGCTGTCCAGGAACTTCCCCAGCTGCTGCCCCATGCGGACATCCTCGTCCTCACCGTCCCCTTCACCAGCGATACCCGCGGCATGATCGGCGTCCACGAGCTCGCCCTGCTGCAACCCGGCACTCTCCTGGTCAACGCCGCTCGCGGCCCGGTCGTCGACACGAACGCCCTCATCGCCGCCCTGCATGCCCAACCCATCCGCGCGGCCATCGACGTCACCGACCCCGAACCTCTGCCCGACGGCCATCCCCTCTGGAGTGCGCCCAACCTCCTCATCACCCCGCACATCGCCGGTTCCACCCCCATGTTCATGGCCCGTGCCATGGCCTTCGCCGGCCAGCAGGCGGGCCGCTGTCTTCGCGGCGAGCCGCTCGAGAACATCGTCTCGGGAGAATATTGAGCTGTGCTTCCAACGGGGGACGCCGGCCCTGACCCTCGACCTCTATTCCGCTGAATCTGCGCCTCTTCCCGCCCGCAGGGATCGACTTTGCCATCAGCCACCGCCTCCCACCTTCGCGTTCTTGACCCACCTTTTCGCCAAACCTACAATCTATAGAGGGGGGATTTACCCTTTGGTCCGACTTTCTATGAGTTTTCATGTCTCCTGAGCCTCGGTTAAGTCCAAGAGAACGCACGGTCCTCACTGCCATCGTGGAGACCTATATCGCCACTGGAGAGCCGGTTGCGTCGCAGGGCTTGGCTCGCCATTTCGGCAATCGCGACGGCCTCAGCTCGGCGACCATCCGCAATGTCATGGCGTCGCTGGCCGACGCGGGCCTGCTCGATCAGCCCCACACTTCGTCCGGCCGCATTCCCACCGCTCAGGCGTTTCGTTTCTACGTCGAGCATCTCAGCGGGCCTCAGGTCACCATCCTTACCCCTGAACGCCTCGACCAAATCGAGGAAAGCTTTGCCGGGGTCGGCACCAGCGAGCAGTATCTGGAGCGCACCTCTCACGTGCTTGCGCTGATCTCCAGCGGGCTGGGAGTGGCTCTGGCCTCCACCCGGGAAGTGCATGCCCTCGAACACATCCATTTCTCCCGCATCGGCGCGGCCCGCGTTCTGGCGGTCGTGATCACCAAAACCGGCACCGTCCTCGATCGGGTCCTCCTGCTCGACCAGGATCTGAATACCAGCGAGCTGGAAACGGCGGCGCGCTATCTGAACGAGAATTTCCATGGCTGGTCCATCGACCGCATTCGCGGCGAGCTGGCACGGCGTCTGGAGGCGGAACGCAGCGAATACGATCGCATCCTGCATTCTCTCGAAGAGCTGTACCTCAAGGGTGCCCTGGCTACCGAGAGCGTCTCCGTTCCCGCCATCTTCATGGAGGGCGTGGCCAATCTTCTGGCCGGGGAAACCGACCGCGATCGCCTGCGCACCATGCTCCGCGCCCTCGAAGCCAAAGAGCGCCTCATTGAATTGCTCAATGCTTACGTCGATGCTCACCAGCGCTCGGTGCGGGTGGTGGTCGGCCTCGAAGATGCGATTCCCGAGCTTCGGGACTTCGTCCTCATCGGAGCCAACGCGCGCCTCGGAGGCGAGAATCTGGGAACCGTGGCGGTGATCGGACCGACCCGCATTCGCTATCAGGAAACGATCAACGCGGTGTCGTACATCGCACAGCTTTCCGGCAGGATTTTCCAGCCTCCGCAGTAATGCGGCGGCCTGCACACCCAACCACCCACAGCAGGCGCCCCTTGGAACATCCGCCTGCCCGTCGAATCGAGTTCTAAATTATGCCTCGAATCAATATCCAGGCCAAAAGCGCCAGCCACGACAAAGAATCGCCGGCTCACGTCAGCCAGCCCGACCGCGGAAACCCCGGCTCCGTTGCCACCGCCGACACTTCGGAAAACCCCGAGCCCCTGGTCGTGGTCGAAACCGCAACCGTTCCCCAGGAAGAATACGACCGCCTCAAGACCGAGCGCGATCTGCTCTTCGATCGGCTTGCGCGCCTGCAGGCGGAGTTTGACAACTCCCGCAAGAGGGAAGCCAAAGAGCGTGCCGAGTTCCGCGACTTCGCCGTATCCAATGCGGTGGAGCAATTCCTGCCGGTACTCGACAACTTCCAGCTGGCGCTCAAATCCACCGGCTCGGCAGAGCAACTCCGCACCGGCGTCGATCTGATCGCCCGGCAGATGGAAGAAGCGCTGCGCTCGCTCAACGTGCAGCGGGTGGAAACGGTCGGCTCGGTGTTCGATCCTCGCGTCCACGAGGCGCTGGAAATGGTGGAGCGCAACGATCTTCCCGATCATCAGGTATTCGAGGAGGTGCGGCGCGGCTATCGCATTCGTGACCGCCTCCTGCGCCCGGCTTTGGTCCGGGTCGCCAGCAACTCGCAACAGAAGGAAGCATGAGCAGAACCGACAACGTGATTAAAGCCGATTATTACGAAGTTCTTGGCGTTATCCGCACGGCGACCGATCAGGAGCTGAAGGCAGCGTACCGCAAGCTGGCCCTCCAGCATCACCCTGACCGCAATCCCGGCAATGCCGAATCCGAAGAGCGCTTCAAGTCCTGCAGTGAAGCCTACCAGGTGCTCAGCGATCCGCAAAAGCGAGCGGCTTACGATCGCTATGGCCACGCCGGGGTCGGATCCGGGGGCTTCGACGGCAATCCCTTCGGCGCCCAGGACATCGGCGATATCTTCGGCGACATTTTTGGCGAGATGTTCAACATGGGCGGCAGCCGCCGTTCCTCGCGCGTGCAAAAAGGCCGCGATGTGCGCCACGATCTCGCCATCGACTTCGAGGAAGCGGTCTTCGGCAAAGAGACGAAGGTCACCATCCGCCGCATGGAGGCGTGCAAAGACTGCCGCGGAACCGGAACCGCCACCGGACGCGGTCCCTCCACCTGCCCGCACTGCCAGGGCCGAGGCCAGGTTCGCTATCAGCAGGGATTCTTCTCCATTGCCCGTACCTGCTCTGCCTGCGGCGGCGCCGGCACCGTGATCAACGACCCCTGCATCGCCTGTCGCGGCGAAGGGCGAGTGGAACGGCAGCACGAGATCAGCGTCAGTATCCCCGCCGGCGTCGAAGATGGCACCCGCATCCGCTATCAGGGGGAGGGCGATGCCGGCCGCTTCAGCGGTCCTTCCGGCGATCTCTACATCGTGCTCAAAGTCCGCGCCCATAAATTCTTCGAGCGCGAAGGAAACGACCTGCACTGCGTCATCCCCATTTCGTTCCCGCAGGCGGCACTGGGGACCGAGATCGGCATCACCACCCTGGATGGCGATACCAGGCTGAAGATCCCGGAGGGGACTCAGAGCGGTCAACAGTTCCGCATCCGCGGCAAGGGCGTTCCCCACCTCAACGAATATGGCCGTGGCGATCTCATCGCACAGGTCATCGTGCGCACACCGTCCAAACTGAACAAGGCTCAGAAGGAACTGCTGCGCGAGCTCGGCCAAACCGTCACCGTCGAGAACACCCCCACCTCCCGCGGTCTTCTGGACAAAGTAAAAGAGATGTTCTCCTAACGAGAACGAAAGGGTCCTGCTCCGGAGTGAACGGCGCCGCAACCCACGGCGCCTTTGCTTTTACCATCCCCTGCCCCCGCCCTTCTCACTCCAGCATCGCTGCCGCCACCGCCATGGCCGTCATCGCTGCGGTTTCGGCGCGCAGGATGCGCGGCCCCAGGCTCACCGGCTTCCAGTTCTCCGCGTCGAAGAGCGCTTCTTCTTCCCCCGTCCATCCGCCTTCCGGTCCGATCGCCAGACGAATCGGCGGTGCGCTGTCCCCCGCCGCCTCCAGCGCGGCGTGCAGCGCAGCCCGCAGCGTCGTCGAGCGCTCCTGCTCGGCCAGCACCAGGCGAACCGCGTTCGGCTCGCGGCGCACGGCTGTTTTCAACGGCTCCGGATCGTCGATCTGCAGCATGTCGGACCGCCGCGCCTGCTGCGAGGCTTCGCGCGCCACCCGCCGCCAGCGCTCTGCGCGTGCCGCGGCCGACGAAGCCAGATGCTTCTCGCTCCGCCGCGCGATGATCGGCACCACGCGCTCCGCGCCCAGTTCCGTTACCTTCTCGATCGCCCACTCCATGCGATCGAATTTGAAGATCGAGAGCAGCAGAGTGACCGGCAACGCCGGATCTGCCTGGACCTCGGCAATCAGATTGAATCGCACCGTGTCGCCGGTGATCCCTGCGATTACCCCGTGCCACACGTGACCGCCGGCCACGATGTCGAATTCCATCCCCGCCTGGGCGCGCAGGACGCGAATCAAATGCCCTGCCTGCTCCCCCGCAATCGAGGCCGTTGCCTCATCCCACGTATCCGCAATCCAGCGCCGCCGCGTCATACAGGTAGCCTACCGCTCCGCTCTCCGTTGCGCTTCGCATTGCGGGCCCCCGCCTGCGCACCCTGAAAAATCAGCCCCAAAAACATCGGGGGGACGCTTATCGCGTCCCCCCGACTGTTGCCTGTTAACCTCTTACTTTTTCTTTGAGGTCTTCTTGGCTGCCTTCTTCGCGGACTTCTTAGCTGCCTTTTTCGTTGCCATGTTTTCTATTCTCCCTTTTCGATGTCTACATCGAAGTCTGCAACATAAAATGCTGCAGTTAACGAATGTATAGAGTTCCGCGCATGGAGTGTCAAGAAAAAAATTCAATTTTTCGCTACAACTTCTCGCTCACGGCATCGCGCGCGTCCCAGCCAATGACAATTCAAAATCCCGGCGGATGAAAATGTTGCAGCAACGCGAGCGTGACGCCGCTGAAAATGTCGTGCCATGCATGCGCGATCATTCCCGGACGAAGACTTCTTCGCATTATGGCAAGAACGCAAAACATCGCGCCGTACGCGGTGATCGCGATCATTCCCGCTGCGCCTTCGTAGCCGTGACTGATCCCGAACAGCAGCGAAGAACAGATCACACCCATCCACACACCGCCCGCGAGCGATCCGAACTGGCGCAGAAAATATCCGCGGAACGCCACTTCCTCGCAGAAACCCGCCGCCGCGCTCAGGCAGATCCACAGCGCCATCTCGAGCGCGTTGCGCGGGGCAAGCGCCATCAGCGTCTTCTGCGGCACGCTGAAGTGCAGCAGCCGCAGAGCTACACCGACCGCTGCCAGAATCGCCATCGCCATGATCCAGAACACCGCTGCCGCGCCGATATCCTCCGCCAGCGCGCGCATTCCTCGCGGAAATCTCACAAGCTCCATCAGCGGAACGCGCTTCATACGCAGGCCCCACCACACCAGCAGCAGAAAAAGTCCCTCCACGCCCATCCCCATCAGGTAGCGGGCCGTATGATGGGTTCCCATCGCGTGCCGCTGGACCTGCCGCGCGTTGAGCACCGAACCGCCCACCAGCAACGCGATCAGCAGCAGCGTGTGCCACCACGGAGCTACCGCGCCGCTCCCCGGCCTTCGATCCTCCGACGGGCCTTCCACCGGCATATCGTGCACGCTGTCCTCTCCGTCTGATATCTTCCTCTGGATTCTACGGCTGGCTTCCCGCATCGAATAATACGAAGGATTTTCCATGGAAGACATTGTGATCGTGTCCGGCGTGCGCACGCCGGTTGGCAAGTTCCAGGGTTCGCTCTCCGACTTCCCCGCCACCCGTCTCGGTGCCATCGCCGTGCGCGAAGCCGTCAGCCGCGCCCAAATCCGTCCCGAACAGGTCGACGAATGCATCCTGGGCAACGTCGTCTCCGCCGGCCTCGGACAAAACCCGGCCCGTCAGGCGGCGCTCTATGGAGGACTCCCCCCCGAGGTCTCCGCCGTCACCATCAACATGGTCTGCGGCTCGGGACTGCGCGCCGTCGCTCTCGCGGCTCAATCCATTGGCAGCGGCAATTCCGACATCGTCGTCGCCGGCGGCATGGAGTCCATGACCAACGCCCCCTACCTGCTTCCCCAGGCGCGCAGCGGTTTTCGCATGGGCAACAGCGTCGCCGTCGACTCCATGGTCCACGACGGCCTGTGGGACGCCTTCAACGACTTTCACATGGGCCAGACTGCCGAACTCGTGGCCGAAAAATACGGCATCACCCGCGATGAACAGGACTGTTACGCGCTCCTCTCCCACCAGAAAGCCGCCCGCGCCTGGCGCGAGGGCCGCTTCGCCACCGAGGTCATCCCGGTCGAAATTCCCGCAAAGAAGAAAGGCCAGCCGCCCACCCTCTTCGATCGCGATGAATCGGTTCGCGAAGACGCCAGCATCGAAGCCCTGCGCGCCCTCAAACCGGCTTTTAAAAAGGACGGCACCGTCACTGCCGGCAACGCGCCTGGGGTCAACGATGCCGGCGCCGCGGTCGTCGTCATGTCCGCCGCGAAAGCCCGCGAGCTCGGCCTCCAGCCCATGGTGCGCATCGTCGCCCACGCCACCAGCGGCGTCGATCCCAAATGGGTCATGATGGCTCCCGTCACCGGCGTCCGCAAAGCGTTGGCACGCGCCGGATGGTCCGTGGCCGACGTCGATCTCTTCGAGCTGAACGAAGCTTTCGCCGTCCAGGCCATTGCCATCAGCCGCGAGCTCGGTGTTCCCCACGAGAAGCTCAACGTCAGCGGCGGCTCGGTCGCCATCGGCCATCCCATCGGCGCCAGCGGAGCCCGCGTCCTGGTCACGCTGCTCTACGAAATGGCCCAGCGCAAAGCCCGCCGCGGCGTCGTCGCCCTCTGTCTCGGCGGCGGCAACTCCGTCGCCATGGCCCTCGAACGGCTGTAACGCTGCAGCCCTGCCGTTCTACTATGGTTGCGGTTCTCACCCGGAGGCGCGGCATGCGATCGGATCGACTGGGACTCCTCCTGCTGGCCGCGGCAGCATTCTGTGCCACCAGCGCAGCGCAGGTCACGGCAGAGCGGCAATCTTCCGGCGTCGTCGTCCACAACGGCTCTGAGACCCTGCATATCACCGTCTGCGGTCCCGACCTCATCCACGTCGTCGCCGGCCCCGGAGATCCAACCGGAGCCTCTCCAGCAACGCCCTGGATCTTCAACCCCTGCAAGCAGGCCGCGTTTGAATTCCACAGCGACGCCGAGACAGCAGCCATCAGCACCGCGAAATTGCGAGTCCGCATCGATCTGAAGAGTGCAACCCTGCGCTTCGACGACGCCGCCGGCAAGGAACTTCTCCGCGAGTTCGACAATCGCCAACCGCGCCATTACGTGCCGGCGGAACTCAACGGCGAAAAGGTTTACCACGTCACCGAGCGCTTCTTCGCCGACCCCCTCGAGGGCATCTACGGCCTCGGCCAGCATCAGTCCGGCGTCTTCGACTACCGCGGCGCCGTCGTCAGCCTGGCGCAGGCCAACACCAACGTCGCCATCCCCTTCCTCGTCTCAACCAAGGGCTACGGCCTGCTCTGGAACACCGCCTCGCGCTCCCTCTTCGACGACCGCTTCTTCCTCGAAATGAAGCTCACTGCCGAAGCCGCCGACGCCATCGACTACTACTTCCTCTATGGACCGGACATGGACCAGATCATCCATCGCTACCGCGACCTCACCGGCCACGCCCCACTCTACGGCCGCTGGGCCTACGGATTCATCCAGTCCAAAGATCGCTACAAATCCGCCAAAGAGCTGCTCGACATCGCCCAGGAATACCGCGACCACCCCGCTCCGCTCGACTTCATCGTGCAGGACTGGTTCTGGTGGAAGCTGCAGGCCGATCCCGAATACAACCCCGATTACCTCACGCCGTATCCCGACGTTCCCGAAGCTCTGCGCCGCCTGCACGACGAGCACGTGCACGCCATGATCTCCGTCTGGGCCAAATTCGACCCGCGCTCAGAGAATTTCCAGGAAATGCAGAAGCTCGGCTACATCGTTCCCGGCACCGACATCTACGACGCCACCAATCCCGCCGCTCGCGACTTCTACTGGGACCACCTGGTGGGCAAAAAGTTTGCCGAAGGCTGGGACGGCTTCTGGCTCGACAGCTCCGAGCCCGAAATCCACGACGGCTTCAGCGATGCCGCCCTCGACGAAACCCACCTCCACATCGGAAACGGCGCCCGCTACACCAACGTCTTCCCGCTCCTGCACACCGGCGGCGTCTACGACCACTGGCGCCAAACTACCGACCGCAAGCGCGTCTTCATCCTCACCCGCTCCGCCTTCCTCGGCCAGCAGCGCAACGCCGCAACCGTTTGGTCGGGCGACGTGATCGGATCCTGGATGTCGTTCCGCCGCCAGATCCCCGCCGGCCTCAACTTCGAACTCTCCGGCCTCCCCTACTGGACCACCGACATCGCCGGCTACGGCTACCCGTACGAGCGCGACACCCGCGATCCCGCCTACCAGGAGCTCTACACGCGTTGGTTCGAGTGGGGCGTCTTCTGCCCCATCATGCGCACCCACGGCCACCGCTCCAACGACACCAACGAAATCTTCTCCTACGGCCCGCAAACGCCCACCCTGGTCGCGTATGACGAACTACGCTCCCGCATGCGCCCCTACATCTACTCGCTCGCGTGGCGCGTCACCAGCGACGACTACACCATGATGCGTCCCCTGGTCATGGACTGGCGCGACAACCAGGAGGTCCGCGATATCGGCGACGAATATCTCTTCGGCCCTGCCATCCTCGTCAGCCCGGTCACCCAGCAGGGCGCCACCAGCCGCGCGATCTACTTGCCGCCAGCCCCCACCTGGTACGACTTTTGGACAGGCGCTCAACTCAAAGCCGACCAGCACATCCAGGCGCAGGCCCCGCTCGATCGCATTCCCCTCTACATCAAAGCCGGCTCCATCCTTCCCCTCGGCCCGCCGGAAGAATACGCCGGACAGTCGCCCGATGCGCCCATCGAACTGCGCATCTATCGTGGCGCCGACGCCACCTTTACCCTCTACAACGACGAGGGCGACAACTACGACTACGAGAAGGGCGCCTGCGCGACCATCCCCATGCGATGGGACGATGCATCCTCGACCCTCACCCTCGGCGCCCGCACCGGGAGCTACCCAGGCATGCCGCAGCAGCGCACCTTCCGCATTATCCTCGTCGGACCCGGCCACGGGACCGGCCCGCAGATCGCAGCCACCGCCGATCGGACGATCCGTTACGACGGCCACAGCGTCAACGTGACCCTGAAGTAGCAGTCCCGCCTCGCGCAGGATGGAAAGGGAAGCAGGACAATGATCCCCAACCCCACCCAGCGTTTCACCGGCCGCGTCGAAGCCTACCGCCGTTATCGGCCCACCTATCCGCCAGCGGTCGTCGACCTTCTCAGGCGCGAATGCGGCCTCAGCGCTGATGCGCAGATGGCCGACATCGCAGCCGGCACCGGTCTCCTCACGGAAAGATTCCTCGCCGCCGGCTTCTCCGTCACGGCCATCGAGCCCAACGATGAAATGCGGGCCGCCTGCGCTGCTCTCGGCTCCCACTATCCGAAACTCACGATCGTGGATGGCGTCGCCGAATCCACCGGCCTGGCGGATCACTCCATCGACCTCATTACCGTGGCCCAGGCCATGCACTGGTTCGATCTCGATCGCACCCGCGCCGAATTCCTCCGCGTCCTCGGGCCAGGCGCCTGGTGCGCCGTCATCTACAACAACCGCCGCCTCTCCGGCGACCCGTTTCACGACGCGTACGAGCAGTTTCTGCTCGAATACGGCGACGACTACGCCGCTGTGAAGCAGCAACACGTCGGCCGCAAGCGCCTCGCGCAGTTCTTCGCGCCTGCACCCATGCAGTGCGCCACCCTCCCCAATCCCCAGCCGCTGACCATGGAAGCGTTAGAAGGCCGCGTTCTCTCCTCGTCCTACAGCCCGCAGCCCGGACACCCGCGCTTCGAAGCGATGCGCGCAGCCCTCGTACATCTCTTCGCCGAAATCCAACAGAACGGAGTCGTCACTATGCACCACGACTGCGTCGTCTGCTATGGACGGCTCACCTGATCCGGTCCTTTTTTTTGCGCGAAGCGCGTCCCGCTGAACGCGGAGTTCAGCACTCGATAACATTCAGCGCCAGACCCGCCAGCGACGTCTCCTTATACCGCGACTGCATATCCAGCCCCGTCTGATACATCGTCTGGATCACCTGATCGAGCGACACCTTGTGCCCCTCCGTCTCGTTCATCGCGATCCGGCACGCGTGGACGGCCTTCACTGCTCCCATCGCGTTGCGCTCGATGCACGGAATCTGCACCAGCCCGCCGATCGGATCGCACGTCATTCCGAGGTTGTGTTCCATGCCAATCTCCGCCGCGTGTTCGATTGCATCGTTGCCGCCACCCAGCGCCGCCGCCAGTCCGCCCGCCGCCATCGAGCACGCCACGCCCACTTCGCCCTGGCAGCCAACCTCCGCGCCGCTGATCGATGCGTTCTCCTTGTACAGCACGCCCACCGCCGCCGACGTCAGAAAATACCGCAGAATTCCCGCCTCATCCGCGCCCGGAATAAAGTCGCGGTAGTAGCGCGCGACCGCCGGAATCACCCCCGCCGCACCGTTCGTCGGCGCCGTCACCACCCGTCCGCCAGCCGCGTTCTCTTCGTTCACGGCCATCGCGCATACGGTTACCCAGTCGAGCGGCGCCAGCGGATCACCCGGTTCATTGCCGGCCGCCTTTGCGCGCAGCCGCGCAACCAGCCGCGGCGCCCGCCTCCGCACGTTCAGCCCTCCCGGCAGGATCCCTTCGGTCGTCATGCCGCGTTCGATACAAGCCTGCATCACGCTCCAAATGCGGAGAACTCCGGCCCGCACCTCCTCGCGGCTCCGTAAGGCGCTCTCGTTCTCCAGCATGAGCTCCCAGATCGCAAGCTTTGCCTCCGCTGCCCTATCGAGCAGTTCCGCTGCACTGGCAAATGGATAGGGAAGCACCGTGCCGACCGTGGCCAGCGCAGGAGCCGCCTCGTCCCCGTCGGCAACGATAAAGCCTCCGCCGACCGAGAAGAAGGTCCGGGCCAGCCGCTCAACTCCCGCCGCGTCGAACGCGCGAAAGCGCACGCCGTTTGGATGCTGGGTAACCGCACCCGGCGGTGTCATCTCATCTGTGTGGAACAGCAGATGCTCCGGCTCGCGAAACCCGATCACCTGCTTCCCCAGCAACGCCAGCCGGCCTGCGCTTCGAATCTCGAGCAGCTTGGGTTCGATGGTCCCGGGATCGATCGTCGCAGCTTCTTCGCCGCTCAGCCCCAGCAAAATGGCCCGATCCGTACCGTGGCCGCGCCCCGTCAGCGCCAGAGATCCGTAGAGTTCCACCTCGACCGATGCCGTCTGCGCCAGCAAACCGGCCGCCTCCAGTTCCATGGCAAAGCGGCGCGCCGCCCGCATCGGTCCCATCGTATGGGAACTCGATGGGCCAATGCCCACCTTGTACAAATCGAAAAGACTCGTCTTCACCGGACCGATTCTATTCTCCGCCTGGCAATAATCGCTCGCCCAGTCCCGTTTCTCATTAGAGGGCCAACCGGCAACCGAATTCCCGTCAGCTTGCACCCAAATACACAAACCGCACCAGAAACAGGAACGCCAGCGTATACAACAGCCAGTCCTGCCGCCGAAATCGCCCAGTTGCCAGATGCAGTGTGGCGTACGCGATGATCCCAAACCCCAGCCCGTTTGCGATCGAAGTCGTCAGCGGAATCAGCACCAGGGTCAGGAACGCCGGAAACGCAATCAGTGGATGCTTCCATTCGATCTCGCCCAGCGTGTGCAGCATCAGGCTGCCGACCACAATCAGCGCCGGAGCTGTCGCCGCCGTGGGCACCATGCTCACGAAGGGCGCCGCCACCAGCGACGTCAGGAACAGCAGTCCCGTCACCATCGCCGTCACGCCCGTGCGCCCGCCCGCCGCCACCCCCGCCGCGGATTCGATGTAGCTGGTCACCGTCGACGTTCCCACCAGCGATCCCGCAACCGTCGCCGTCGCATCGGCAAACAGAATCTGGCTCAGCCGCGGAATCTCTCCATCCTCCCCGATGAGGCCGGCATGTTTTGCCACTCCCACCAGCGTGCCCAGGTTGTCGAACAGATCCACAAACAGGAAGACAAAGACGATCTCTGCCAGTCCGATGTGCAGCGCCCCACGAATGTCGAGCTTGCCGGCGGTCTGCGCGATCGCCGAAAGACCATACGGCGCGGGGTTCCAGCGCACCAGCCCGAAAGGGATGGCTGCCGCGGTAATCGTCAGCACTCCGATCAGGATGGCCCCCCGCACGCGCCACGCGAGCAGCGCCGCCATCAGCAGCACGCCGCCGAGCGCCAGGAACGTTTGCGCCTGCCGCAGATTTCCCAGGGTGACGATCGTCTCCGGATCGGCCACAACAATCCCGGCGTTCCTGAAGCCGATGAACGCAATGAACAGTCCGATGCCGCCCGCCACCGATGCATACAGCTCACGCGGAATGCTCTGCAGAATGGCCTGGCGCAGCCCCGTGACAGTCAACAGCAGAAAGATCACGCCGGAAAGAAACACCGCGCCCAGGGCCGTCTGCCAGGGCACATGCATCTTCATCACCACGATGTAGCTGAAATAGGCGTTCAACCCCATGCCCGGCGCCAGGGCCAGCGGGTAGCGCGCGATCACGCCCATCAAAATGCTCGCGAATCCGGCGGAAATACACGTCGCCGCCGTCACCGCCGGAATCGGCAACCCAGCTTTGCCCAGAATGGAGGGATTGACCACGATGATGTAGGCCATCGTGACAAACGTCGTCAGCCCTGCAAAGATCTCCGTCTTCCAGGTCGTCTTCAGCCGGGCAAACTCAAAATAGCCTTCCAGTTGCGCGCGCATTGTCTCCAGGAAATACAGCGTATGTGAAATGCCATCACACCACAGACTCGCCCCAGCCGGAGATTTTTCTGCGCAAGCCTGTTTCGCGCAGCACTGAACCCGTCTCCGGAGAGAACCCGCGCTCCGGTTGATATTCCCGGGTTGAGATTCCCAAGTTGATATTCTTGCAATGGCGGCTTTCGGTCCATCGCCACCTCCGCTCCATGAAATCGACTCTCGCCCTCGGTATCACCGTTCTTCTGGCTCTGCCTGTCGCCTGCTCCCACTCCGCGCCCCATCCGGTTTCATCGATTGAAGCCGCGACCCGGGCCCGCGAAGAGGCCGCTCAAAAAGCCCGCGCCCGA
This sequence comes from Acidobacteriaceae bacterium, assembly GCA_036267095.1. Classification (GTDB taxonomy): domain Bacteria; phylum Acidobacteriota; class Terriglobia; order Terriglobales; family Acidobacteriaceae; genus Palsa-343. The sequence continues at coordinate 3,113 of DATAWS010000042.1, read as the reverse complement.
GCCGCCGCGCTCGACAGCGACCGCCAGCAGCTCGACGGCATTCCTCTGCCTTCGAAAAACGTCTACATGGGCATCCATACCCGGCAGAGCTGGACCAACCCCTTCCTCATCGTCAGCAAGTCCTCCGTGAGCCTCAGCATCCTCTATCCGGATTACGGCCCGGCCCACGCCCCCGGCGACAGTCTCCTGCGCCCGGTCGCTGCGCGCCGCCGCGTCCTCGAGTTGCGCCTTTCCGATTTGCCCGAAGCTTTGGTCGCAGCACCTGAAAACGTTTGGCCCTATGGCCGCGTCATCGCCGTTGAAGAGGATCCCACCGCTCCCCCCGCCGACCGCCCCCAGCTGCGCCGCAATCTCGAATTCACCGAGCAGACGCTCAGCGACCTGGGCATCGTCGTCTACGACTGGCCCTCGCCCGGCACTCACTGACGCGCTTCACGAACCTGCGCTGTTGCTCCTCTGTTCGACACGAAAGGGAACAGGCGGATCCACCTCCACCGGCACGTCTTTCATCCAGACGATCCGGCCTTCCCACTCCAGCAACGGCCAGCTCTTCCGCGCCGCAGCTTCGATGTTCAGCCGCTCAAAGATTTCTTTCAGCGGCTTCGCCCCGCGCCCATGGCGCAACTGAACCCGATCGCCCGGCCGCGCAGTCCGCAGCCTCGCCGCAGGCACTGCTCCGGACCCGGCATCCTCAGCAAGCGAGAGTCGCAGCGTTACACCCAGACCTGAAACCTGACCAGGAATCGGCGCCTCGACCTCGTTCTCGCCGGCTTCCTCCCTTCCGCCTTCTGACGGTCCAGCCTCGCGCGTCAGGCGCAGCTCCCGCGCGCTCCGCTCTGCCCGCAAGCCGCTCGCCAGCTGTTCGCGCCGGGGAGCCTCGGAGCCGCACATCGCCATCAGCCGCTCCGTCTCCTCAAAACTGAGCCTGCAACCGATCTGTTCTGCCGCCGCCCGCAGCACCCGCCGCCGCAGCGCCGGCGGCAGCGCGCGCAATCGCTCCAACTCCATCCCCGCGCCGGCTTCCTCGGGATGCGTCGACACCGCCCGTCCGCCTCCGCGCACGGGCTTTCCCGGCAACACCAGCCCAGGCAGGACGCGCCGCAATTCCGCCTCCCACCAGTCCTCCTCGTCGCGCGCAATCGTCGCCAGATGAGCCAGCTGTTCCCCGACCCGCGGATTGAACCCCGCCATCTGGGGCAACAACTCATGCCGGATGCGATTCCGCGTGAACCTCGCATCCTGGTTCGAAGCGTCCTCCCGCCACGGTTGCTCAACCGCCACCAGCCATGCCCGAATGTCCGCCCGTCGCGTCTCGAGAAAGGGCCGCAGAATCGCACCGTGCGGGCATGCAACCGTGGGATGAATCCCGCCCAGTCCCTCCGTCCAGGCGCCACGCAGCAGCCGATGCAGCACCGTCTCCGCCTGCTCGTCGAGGGTATGTGCCGTGGCGACCGCCTCCGCTTTGCCTTCCTCCATCAGCGCCCGAAACCACGCATAGCGGACTTCTCGCCCCGCTTCCTCCAAACTCTGGCCCCGTTCCCGCGCGCGCTCCGGCGTGTCCTCCCGATGCACATGGAGCGCCAGCCCCATGCGCTGCGCCAGCTCGGCCACAAAGGCCGCCTCCTCATCCGCCGCGGCTCCTCGAATCCCGTGATGCAGGTGCGCCACGGAGAGGACCAGACCAACGTCGGGCGCAGCCTCGGTCAACACCCGCAGCAGTCCCACCGAATCCGCCCCTCCGGAAACCGCCACCGCCAGCCGCATCCCCGCACGCAGCCCGCTCCGGTCGAATTGGGGTGCTCGCACCACGCCTTAATCCTGGCACAGGTCAGCACAAGCCAGCGACTGCCGCCCCGTCTTATACTTCTCATCATGCTGAACACTAGGCTGGCGACCTCCGCTGACGCCGCACTCATCACCCGCCATCGCCGCCGCATGTTCGTCGATGCCGGCCGCCGCGACGACCAGGTGCTGCACGTCATGGCCCAGGCCCACGAGCCGTGGGTCGCGAAAATGATCGCCGACGGCCGCTACATCGGCTGGCTCACCGAGGACGCCGGCGCCGTGATCGCCGGAGCCGGCTTGCTGCTCCTCGACTGGCCGCCGCACCCCCTCGATCCCCGCTCCACCACCCGCGGCTACCTGCTCAACGTCTACGTCGAGCCGCAATATCGCCGCCGCCACCTGGCCAGCAACCTCATCGAGCTGGCTCTTGCCGAAGCGCGCCGCCGCGGCATCCGCGTGGTCGCCCTGCACTCAACCGATGAGGGACGGCGCCTCTACGAAGCGACCGGATTCCGCCCGACCAACGAAATGTTTTACGTGGAACCGATCGAGCCCTGATGGGCAATTTGGGAAGCAGGAGGAAAGCAGCCACACCCGTGGGAGCGCTGGGCGGCCGCTAGCGCAGAATCGGAAATGCGCCTCGTCCGCCGCCGTCGTAATCCAGGTCGAATCCCAGCTGCAGTTTGGCCGCCTCCGACATCCGCGCCGGGCTCCACGGCGGATCGAAGACAACCTCCACCTGCACTTCCTTCACTTCCGGCAGCCGCGCCAGCTTTTTCTCCACATCCGCCTTCAGCACGTCCGACATCCCGCACCCCGGCGCGGTCAGCGACATGGCCACATCGATCTTCTTCCCAACTGGCTCCAGATCCGCAATGTTGCAGGAATAAATCAGCCCCAGATCGACGATGTTCACCGGAATCTCCGGGTCGTACACCGTCTTCAGCTGATCCCACACCATCCGCTCGCTGAATGTCGGAGGCGTGTGCGTTTCCGCAGCTGGCCCGCTCAACCCCAGCGCATCCGCGTCCGTTCCTTCAATGCGATAGAGCGCGCCACTCGACGCAACCGTGTAGCTCGTCCCCGCGGCCTGCGTAATCCGCACCGTCGTCCCCGCCGGCAGCACCATCTTCGTCCCCGCCGGGATCGCAATCGCCGCGCAGTCGCGCTGCAGTTGAACGGTTTGGTTGTTAATAAACATGTGCGTCAAAAGCGACTGTCCGGTTTTTCGTTCAGCGCCGCCGCTAACTCGCTGACTTGCTAACTCGCTGCTCCGCTCACTCCGTCGAAATCTTCTCCTGCTTGCCTTCCAAAGCCGCCTCCAGCGT
>DATAWS010000041.1:0-8239 GCA_036267095.1 Acidobacteriaceae bacterium | reverse complement strand
CGCACCGGATCGACCGGGCCGACGTAATAGATCACGCGGTTGGTGAAGTCCACCGGCAGCTTTTCGCCCTTGGCGAGCATGTCGGCAATGCGCTTGTGCGCAGCGTCCCGGCCCGTCAACATCTTGCCCGACAGCAAGAGCGTCTGGCCCGGCTTCCACGAAGCGACTTCGGCGGGCGTGAGCGTGTTCAGGTCGATGCGCTTGCTGGTCTCCGTGTTCGGTTCCCACTGAACTTTGGGCCATGCGTCGAGCGAGGGCGCTTCGAGCTTCGCGACGCCGGAGCCGTCCAGCGTGAAGTGCGCGTGGCGCGTTGCTGCGCAGTTCGGGATGATGGCGATTGGCTTGGATGCGGCATGGGTGGGCGCCGCCATGATCTTCACGTCGAGAACAGTGGCGAGGCCGCCGAGACCTTGCGCGCCGATGCCCAGCGCGTTGACCTTCTCGTGCAGTTCGATACGCAGTTCTTCGATCCAGTCCTTCGGGCCACGCGCGATGATGTCCTGAATGTCGATCGGATCCATCAGCGATTCCTTCGCCATCAGCATCGCTTTTTCAGCGGTGCCGCCGATGCCGATGCCGAGCATGCCCGGCGGGCACCAGCCGGCGCCCATCGTGGGCACGGTCTTCAGCACCCAATCGACGATCGAGTCGGACGGATTCAGCATGACGAACTTCGACTTCGCCTCCGAGCCGCCGCCCTTCGCCGCCACGATCACCTCGACCGTATCGCCCGGCACGATCGACATGTTGACCACCGACGGCGTGTTGTCCTTCGTGTTGATACGCTTGCCGGCCGGGTCGGCCAGCACGCTGGCACGCAGCTTGTTGTCCGGGTCCGTGTAGGCGCGGCGCACCCCCTCGTTGGCCATGTCCTCCAGCGACATGGTGGCGTCATCCCAACGCACGTTCATGCCGACCTTCAGGAATACCGTGACGATGCCGGTGTCCTGGCACAGCGGGCGATGGCCTTCGGCGGCCATGCGCGAGTTGATCAGTATCTGCGCGATGGCGTCCTTGGCGGCCGGCGATTCCTCGCGCTCGTAGGCCTTGGCCAAGTTAGTGATGTAGTCGACCGGGTGGTAGTAGCTGATGTACTGGAGGGCGTCGGCGACGCTCTGAACGAAGTCTTCCTGCCGGATGGTGGCCATCGTGTTGTCCTGATTCCAGTTTAATGACCCCAGCGGCATTTCGCTCAACGGCAGCGGGAAGGCTTCGTCTAAGCTATTACACATGGGTAACGGTGCGGGGGCGGACGGGAACCTGGACGCCGAAAACTTTGACGTGCTGGTGATCGGCGCGGGCCCCACGGGCATGGCCTGCGCGATCGAAGCGCAGCGGGCAGGATTCCGGTCGGTACTGGTGGATAAGGGGTGCCTGTGCAATTCCCTGTTCCACTATCCGTCACACATGACGTTTTTTACTACGTCGGAGCTGCTGGAGATTGGCGATATTCCCTTCCCCAGTCCGAACGCGAAGCCGACCCGCAATGAGGCGCTGGAGTACTACCGCAAAGTCGCCATGTTTTACAAGCTGGACGTGCGGGCTTACCAACGGGTGGAGCAGGTGACAGGCGAGGATCTGCACTTCCTGGTGCGGACGCGGGATGAATTCGGCCGCAAGCGGGTTTATGCGACGCAAAAAGTGGTGGTGGCGACCGGCTACTACGATCTGCCGAATCTGATGAAGATTCCGGGTGAGGATTTGCTGAAGGTGCTGCACTACTACAACGATCCCCATCCTTATTACGGGCAGGACGTGCTGGTGATCGGAGGCAGGAACTCCGCGGCGATTGCGGCGCTGGAGTTGTGGCGGCACGGAGCGCGAGTGACGCTGGCGCATCGCGGGCCGGCGATGCACCGGCACGTGAAGTACTGGATTCTGCCGGACATCGAGAATCGAATTAAGAACGGCGAGATCACGGCGTATTTCAACACCACGGTGACGCGGATCGATCCGGACATGGTGACGCTGGCCACGCCCGAGGGCGAGCGAGTGCTGAAGAACGATGCGGTGCTGGCGCTGACGGGTTATCGGCCGGACTTCGAATTCCTGGAGTCGCTGGGGGTGGAGATCGAGGGCGAGTACCGGTGCCCGCAGTGCGATCCACGGAGCCTCGAGAGCAACGTGCCGGGGATTTACCTGGCGGGCGTGATTATTGCCGGCGATCGAACCAGCGAGATTTTCATTGAGAATGGGCGATTCCACGGGCGGCAGATTGCTGAGGACCTGAAGCAGAAGCTGACTGCGCCCGCCGGTGAACTGGCCCGAGTTTAGAAACATCTGCGGGCCCGGAGCGTTTTCCGCGTTACGCAGAGAAACCGCGAAGAAGAAGTTTCCCCGGATATGACCTTGCCACGCCCGAGAACGATTCGCGGCCAGTTGATGGCCGCGCTGGTGCTGTTCGAGCTCATCGTTGTGGGGATCTTCACGTTCACGCTGGTGCATCAGCAGGGGACGGAACTGAATGAGCGGCTGCGCCGGCGGCTGGAGAACCAGGCGTACCTTGTGGCGGCGCAGGGAGATCTGGCGGCGGCCGATCAGCAACCGGATTTGTTCGGCCGGGTGATCGCGAGCGTGGCACAGGCGCCGAGCGTCGCCGCGGCGCAGATCACAGATATGCAGGGGCGGACGCTGGCGAGCACGGACCCGACCATGATGGGCAAGCTGACCCTCTCGGCGAAGGAAAAGACATACTTGCGGGAGCTGGGCCAGCCGGTGATCTTTTCGCTGCCCGGACAGACCCAGCAAAAGTTGGAGGCGGTGGCGCCGATCCGGAAGAACGGCCACGTGACCGATCTGGTTTGGATCTATCCGAGCGCGACGCAGGACAGGACGGACCTGCATTCACTGCTGCGCATCACGCTGCTATGGGCCTTGTTCGTGCTGGCGGGGTGCACCGCGATCGCCGGGATTCTGGCGCAGTCAATCTCGAAGCAGCTGCGCTTGCTGACCCGGGCTACGCGGCGGCTGATCCAAAACCCCGAGGATACGCGGGACTTTCCGCTGCCGGTGCAGTCGGCGACGGAAGCGGCCGACCTGACAATAGCGTTCAACCGCATGGTGGCAGCTATGCAGGACCAGCGTTCGGGGCTGAACGAGACCCTGGCGCTGCTGGACTCGATGCTGGCGAACGCGCCGATCGGGTTCGCGTTCTTCGATCGCAAGTACCGCTTCGTGCGGGTGAATCAATTTCTGGCGGAGATGAACGGCTATTCGTTCGCGCTCCATCTGGGACGCGGGGTGGAAGGGATTCTGCCGCCGGCGACGGCGCGGAAGCTGGAGCAGGCCATCGAGACGGTGTTTGTCTCGGGAGAGCCGCAGCGCGATGTGGATCTCGAGTGGGAGCCGGAGCCAGGCCGGCACCGCAGCTGGGTGGCGCATCTGTATCCGGTGCGGACGGAGGCGGACACGACGCGCTGGGTAGGCGCGATCCTCGTAGATACCACGGAGCAGAAGCGGGCGGAGGAAACGCTGCGGCGGACGGAGAAGCTGGCCGCGACGGGGCGGCTGGCAGCCTCGATCGCGCACGAGATCAACAACCCGCTGGAAGCGGTCACGAACCTGCTGTATCTGATCCGCCAGGAAAACCTGACTCCGAGCACCGCACACTTTGCAGAGATGGCGCAGCAGGAGGTGACGCGTGTTTCGGAGATCACGCAGCAGACGCTGCGGTTTTATCGGCAATCGACGCTGCCGGGAAGGGCAAACGTGCGGGAGCTGCTGGATTCGGTCCTGACCCTCCACCTGGGACGGGTTCAGACCCTGCAGGTCGATCTGCAGCGCGAATACGGCGAGGGTCTGGAGCTGTTTTGCTTTGCCGGAGAGATGCGGCAGCTGTTTGCCAACCTGATCGGGAACGCGCTGGACGCGATGACCCCGGCCGGCGGCCGGCTGGTGGTGCGGGCGCAGAGAGTGGGACGCGACGAGACACCCGGCAACCCGGTGTCGGGAATCCGCGTAACCGTGGCGGACACCGGCTGCGGGATCACGACCGAAGCGCGCCGGCACATCTTCGAGCCATTCTTTACGACCAAAGAAGCTACCGGCACGGGTCTTGGACTGTGGGTGAGCGAGCAGATCATCCGCAAGCATCATGGATCGGTGCGAGTCCGCAGCCGCAGTGACGGAGCGGGAACAGGTACGGTGTTCAGCATCTTCTTTCCAACCACGGGACTCGAGTCAGAGCCGGTACCGGCGGCGCTGGCAGAACCGGCAGAAAACCCGCAGGAAGAACGGACGCTCTCGCAGGGCGAATTCTCTCCCGCAGAATAAGCCGTGAACCCGCGCCCGTGGCGAGGCGAAGGGCCGGGTTTGTCACAACGACAGCCATGATTCGCAGTTCCCGGAGGCGAATGGTATTCTTCCGCTTCCCAGGAATTCACCGGAGGAACCCCACGAATGTTCGCACGACTGCGCTGTCTCGCTGTCCTGCTGCTCGCCGCCACGCTGCCCCTGTTTGCGGCGGACAGGAAACACAAGCCCGCCGCCACATCTGCGCCGGCAGCCGAGGCCGCGGCCAATCCCGATCAGGGGCCGTGGGACGACCCGCAGCCGGCGGTCGAAAAGCTCGACCTGACGATGTACCAGCGCATCCGCGAAGAAGGATTCCAGCATTCGCATATCATGCAGTACGCGTCGGCTCTGGCCGATGACATTGGGCCGCGGCTGACGGGGTCGCCCAACATGGCGAAAGCCAATGCGTGGACCCGGGATCAGCTGACGGCCATGGGCTGCGTGAACGCGCATCTGGACGACTGGGGCGAGTTCGGCATGGGTTGGCAGCAGCTAAACACCTGGGTACGGATGACCGACCCGGATACGGCGGTGTTCATTGCCCAGGCAACGCCGTGGTCGCCCGCGACCCATGGGCCGGTGACGGCGCCGGCGGTGTACGTGGATATCCAGAACGACAGCGACTTCGACAAGTATCGGGGAAAGCTGGAGGGGAAGATCGTGATGCTGGGCGAGATGCGCCCGGTGCCGCCGGTGGATGAGGCGCTGCTGTCGCGCTACACAGACAAGGAGCTCGAGGAAATCGCCAGCTATCCGGTGAGCGGTGGCGGGATGAGCCCGGAGATGCGGGCGCGCCTGGCCACCTATATGCAGCGCATGAAGCTGACCGACAAACTGGTGCAGTTCCTGGCCGATGAGAAAGCCGTGGCGGTGATCCGGCCGAGCCGCGACGCGCACGACGGCGGCGGATCGGGGGGAACCATCTTCGATGACAACGGGGCGGCGATGGGAAGGACTCCCTACATTCGCGGGCACGAGATGAAGGTGCCCACGGTGGTGATGGCGATCGAGAGCTACGGACGCGTCTACCGGCTGCTGGAAGCGCACGTGCCGGTATCGATTCAGATGGACGTGGAAGCGAAGTTCACCGGCGACCACGAGCACGGCTATGACACGGTCGCGGAGATTCCTGGCACCGATCCGACACTGCAGGAGCAGGTGGTGATGGTGGGCGGTCACCTGGACAGCTGGATCGCCGGCACCGGCGCGACCGACAATGGTGCGGGGACTCTGGTTGCGATGGAGGTTATGCGCATCCTGACATCCCTGCACGTGCAGCCGCGGCGGACCATCCGCATTGCGCTGTGGAGCGGCGAAGAAGAAGGGCTGTTCGGATCGCGGGGCTATGTGAAGGAACACTTCGGGTATGCACCTTTATCGACCACGCCGGACCAGGCGGCGCTGCCCGAGTTTATGCGGCGCGCAGCGGGGCCGCTGACGATCCTGCCAGAGCAGCGGCTGATCTCCGGCTATTTCAACCTGGACAACGGATCGGGCAGGATTCGCGGCGTCTATCTGCAGGAGAACGCCGCTGTCGGGCCGATTTTCGCGCAGTGGATGGCGCCGCTCAAAGATCTGGGTGTGACTACCATGACGATGCGCAACACCGGCGGGACCGATCACCTCTCTTTCGATGCGGTCGGAATCCCGGGCTTCCAGTTCATCCAGGATCCGCTGGATTACGAGACGCGGACGCACCACTCGAACATGGATGTGTACGAAGAACTGCGGCCTGCGGACCTGCAGCAGGCAGCAGTGGTGGAAGCGATCTTCGTCTACAACGCGGCGATGCGCGACCAAATGCTGCCGCGCAAGCCTCTGCCGCATCCGGAACTGCAACAGCAGCAGATGGCGCCGGTGAAGAATCTGTATCCGGACGCAGTGCCGGAGCAGGCTGCGCCGCAGAGCTAGCGGCGATTCCAAAACTCGGCCCCGGAGCAATGCTCCGGGGCCGGTTGTTTTGCGGGTTAGCTGCGGATGAAGGCCAGCAGGTCAGGGTTGATGGTGTCGGCGTGGATGATCGGCATGCCGTGCGGGAATCCTTTCTAGACCCTGAGCTGCGCGCCTTTGACGATCTTCGCGGTCAGCAGTCCGGAATCGGCGATGGGCACGATCTGGTCGTCGTCGCCGTGCATGACCAGGGTGGGGACGTCCATCTTCTTCAGGTCCTCGTTGAAGTCGGTCTCCGAAAAGGCCTTGATGCAGTCGTAATGGCCCTTGATGCTGCCGGTCATGCCCTGCAGCCAGAAGTTCTCGCGCACGCCTTCGGAGATCTTCGCGCCCGGGCGGTTGTAGCCGAAGAAGGGCATCGACAGGTCCTTCCAGAACTGGGAGCGATCCTGGACGACGCCCTTGCGGATGTCGTCGAAGACCGACATAGGGAGGCCGCCGGGGTTCGCGGCGGACTTGAGCATGATGGGCGGCACGGAGCTGATAAGGACGGCCCTGGCGACGCGCTTCGATCCGTGGCGGCCGATGTAGCGGGCGACTTCGCCGCCGCCGGTGGAGTGGCCGATCATGACGGCCTTCTTGAGATCGAGGTGGTCGAACAGGGCGGCCAGATCGTCAGCGTAGGTGTCCATGTCGTTGCCGTCCCAGGTTTGCGTGGAGCGCCCGTGGCCGCGGCGATCGTGGGCGATGACGCGGTAGCCCTGCTGGCCGAGGTAGAGCATCTGCGCGTCCCAGGCGTCGGCGTTGAGGGGCCAGCCGTGGGAGAAGGTGATGGGCTGGCCGGTTCCCCAGTCCTTGTAGTAGATCTCGGTTCCGTCTTTGGTCCGGATGGTTGGCATGGCTTTCTCCTTGCGTGGGTTGGGGGCCTCTGCGGTTTGCGAGACAAGCGCCTGTTGGATTCCGGCGGAGCGGAAAAGATTGTTGAAATCGGGAGAATCAGTCCCAGTCGATGTGGATTCCTTTGGCGGAGATGGTGATGGAGGGCGGGCGCTGGCGGGTGAGCAGGCGGATGGTCTGGAAGCCGCCGGTGAGGGCCAGCAGCGCTCCGCTGCCGACGAGGAGGCCGAGCTTGGAGGTGGGGTCGGGGTCGAGGAGAGCGGCGATGATCATGCCGGCGCCGAGGACGGACATGCCGGCGGAAAGGGAGACGGCCGTCCACTCGCGGCGGGTGAGCTTGCCGGCGAGGCCCATCTGAAGGAGGGACTGGCGGGCGGGGTCGATGCCGGCGCCGGCGTCGTCGATGAGGTCGACCTGGGCGTGGTTCCGATAGGCCTCGGTGAGGCGCGCGAGCCAGTCCTTTTCCGAGGTGCGGATGGTGACCGGGGCGACGAGTTGTGGGACCGGGTCGGACATCGGTTCCAGTGTAGTGCGGGGACCTGGGGACGGCCACTTCCCCCTGGGGGTATCCGCCCATACCGGCTTGTGATTGAGAAAGAAGGAGTTGGTTCGGGGATAACCTCGATACTCCCGGGCAGGCATTGGATTGCAGGTCAGTTGGGGTTGGGCCGCAGCTGCCTCAGGTGCGGCCGTATCTGCGGCAGGTACCGCCGTGATGCGGCTGGATGATTGCGGCGGAGTCACTTGCGGTTGGGGCGCAAGTGATTCACATACGGCCGTGATTGCCTGCGTGGCGGCCGTATCTGTGGCATTCGCGGTTGTATGTGAGGCAGATGCGGCCGCATCGGGTGATCTTGCCCTCGCGATGCGCCTTCGTCTCGTCGACGGCTTCCATCAACTCGGTAAAGAGCTTCCGCTTCGCCATTATCGTGCCCCTGCGACTGATTATCGCCGACGCGGGGCGATGCGCCGATTGATGGGTGGCTTATCCTTGGCCGCCATTACTTAGGTCATGGGCGGCTGCTGATGCTGGAGAAGCAGCAGCAGGGTCGCTCCCGGCGCATTACCCTCGGCGCCGACAAGGCCTACGACACGGAGGACTTTGTGCGCACGGTACGGGAGCTGCATGTAACTCCGCATGTGACGAAGAACGACAAGG
>DATAWS010000040.1:0-92885 GCA_036267095.1 Acidobacteriaceae bacterium | reverse complement strand
GGCGGGCGGCGCCGGCGGCGCGGGCTCAGGTCGCTCTCAGGATCTCGATCTCGGTGGCGGTGGGGACGGGCTGCTTGAACCACCGCTCGGGGGTGTCCTCGATGAACGCGACCATGGCCTCGCGGCCGAAGAAGTTGGCCTCGATCCTCGACACCAGCATCTCCCGGCCCGGCCCGAGCCGCACCCGGTCACCGGGCTGCACGTCCGCCGCGGGGGCACTTCTCCACGAATCCGTCATTCCGCCATCATGCCACTGCCCGGCCGGCCGGCTCAGGCTCCGTCGCCCGGCGCGACCGCCCCGCCGCTGCGCCAGTACTCGCCCGCCGACCGGGACAGGAAATCGTCATCGACGAGGTACCGCCGCAAAGCGGCGTAGTCCGGGTACAGCTCCCGCAGGAACAGGCTGACCTGGCGCTCGGGGTACCGGATGCCGGGCTCGAACCCCTGGGCGACCGCATCGAGCAGCAGCAGGCGCCGCGCCCGCCGGGCCGGCAGGACCGCGATCTGCCCGTCGCGGACGAACGGCCGCAGCCGCTCGTCCCCGTCCAGCGCCGCTAGCACGCTCCGCGGGTCGGGGTCAGGCGCATCAGGCATGGACGCACTCTCCCGGGCGCCGGCCCCGGTGCTCAAGCCAGTTTCGGCGCGGCCGGCCCGGACGCCGCGCGGCGGGCCGTCAGGCCGTGCCGGTCGAGCAGCCGCATCAGGCTGGGCTTGCGCTTCTGGTCGGCGCGGAACAGCGCGAGGTACCGCTCGAACTCCTCGCTCGTGCCGAGCGCCTGGTGGCAGGCCTCGGCCGAGCGGAGCAGGCGGACCGCCAGCTCGTAGACCTTGTCGCCGGTGTGCGAGCGCAGCGGCTCGATCAGCTTCCGGTACACGGCCAGGGCGTCGGCCGGCCGGGCCGGGGCGACCAGGTCGGCGAGCCGCAGCCACTGGGCGGGCGAGGTGGCGTCGGGCATCGCCGCGGCCGCCGTCCACGCCGCGCCGGCGTCGCCGTCGTCCAGCAGCGCGTCGACCAGGACCGGGCCGGTCCAGTCCAGCCCCAGCCCGGCGCCGGGCGGCGCCGCGCCGGCCTTCGCGGTCAGGACGGCGAGCGCCCGCTCGCGCTCGGCCGGCCAGCGCCCGGCGGCCGTGGCCGCCTGGCGCAGCCGCTGGTAGGCCGCCAGCGTGGCGTCGGCCGCGAACCGGTCACGCCGCAGGGCGACCACGTCGCCGGCCCGCCCCGCGGCCGCGTACCGGTCGGCCAGGTACTCGACCAGCCGCCCGTCCGGGCGCCGGGCCTCGCGCAGGCCGCGCTCCGCCCAGGCCAGCGCCTCGTCGTCGCGGCCGGTCCGGTCGAGCTCGCCGGCGATGGCCAGGTGGGCCCACCCGTAGTCGTCCAGGTCGGCGGCGCGCAGGGCGATCAGGCCGTCCACGTTGCCCTCGGCCCGCAGCAGCGACTCCAGCAGGGGCCGGTCGCCGGGGTTCGCGGTGCTCGCGCCCGCGTCGGTGACCTGCTCCCGCAGCCGGCCGAGGCCCGCGGCGCCGAGCAGGCCGGCGTAGTCGCTCAGGTCGGGCGCGATGCCGAACGGGTCGTGCAGCGCCAGCCGGGCCAGGTAATGGGCCAGCGACGCGGGCTCGGGCGGCGCCGCCTGGCAGGCGCGCAGGTGGGCGGCCAGGAGCTCGGCGGCCGCGCCGCGCACGGCACCGTTCGAGTCGTCGAGCCGGTCGAAGGCCCGGCCCAGCTCCCCGATCGCCTCCCGCGCGGCCTGGATCGCCTGCTCCCCGGCGCCGGCCTTGGCCAGGCCGTCGATCACCGCGGCGACCTCGTACACGCCGTCGGCGTACGCGTCGGCCTCGTCGCAGGCGACGTAGCCGCCGCGGCGGGGCGTGATCAGCTCCCTGGTCGTCCGCCGGATGGCCAGCGTGTCCCCGCTGGCCGCCGCGGCCCGCAGCTCGAAGCGCCGCCGCAGCCCGTGATCGCCGTCCAGCAGCCCGCGCAGCTCAGCCGCGAGATCCTCCCGGGACAGGGACTCCAGCCAGGCGTCCACGCTGTCGCGCCGGGCGCGGGTCGCGCGGGCCTGCTCGCCGGCGTCCGGTCCCAGCACGACCAGGCCGACCGCGACGCAGTGCTTGCAGAAGGCCCCCTCCTGGCCGAACGGGCACGAGCAGTCCCACCGCAGGCCCGGCTGGCCGGGCGCCAGGATCACCGCGTAGTCATCGGTGCCGGACACGGTGGCGGTGACCTCGGCGGCGGTGATATCGAGGTCGGTGACCTGGCCCACGTAGCCCAGGCCGCGCTCGAACGACGCGGGTCCGGCCAGCCGCCGCAGATCGGCCTCGGTAAAGCCGGGCATTATCGGCATGCCGGCCATTCAATACCCCGGCACCGACAGTGTCAGGAAACCCAGCCAGAACGGTGGCCATTGGCCCGGGCCCCTTCGCGGCGGCCGGTGTCGCGCGGGGGGCGAAGGGACGCGCCGGCTCAGCGGTTCGGATCACGCGCAGTTTCTGCGGGTAATCCGAACCCTTAATGGGCTGACTCGCCCGGTTACGGCCAGCGCCATGCGCGGCGGGCGGTGTTACAAGCCTCAGCTGCCGGGCAGGGGTGGTCTATGCCAGTACTGAGAGCATTCGCGCGGCCCCTGCTCGCGTCCATCTTCGCCGTCCAGGGGGGATCGTCCCTGCTGCACCCGGACCGGGTCGCCGCCCGGGCCGAGTCGGTGGTGCGGCCACTCGCCGAGCACGTGCCCGCCATTCCGGCCGAGACCGAGCAGGCCGTCCGCATCAACGGCGCCGTGCAGCTGGCCGGCGCCACGCTGCTGTCGCTCGGCCGGATGCCGCGGCTGTCGGCCCTGGCCATCGCCGGGACCCTGGTCCCGACGACGCTGGCCGGGCACCGGTTCTGGGAAGAGGACGATCCGCAGCGGCGGGCGCAGCAGCGCATCCACTTCCTGAAGAACCTGGCCATCCTCGGCGGCCTGCTCCTGGCCGTGGGGGACACGGCGGGCGCGCCGTCGCTGGCCTGGCGCGGCCGCCACGCGGCCGCCGAGGCCCGCCGGGACGTCACGCGGACCCGGCGGACGGCGCGGGTCGCGGCCCGGGCCGGCGTCCGGGCCGGCCGGCTGAGCGCCCGCCGCCCGGGTCACTGACGCGCTGGCACGCGGGCCGCTGACGCGCTGGCACGCGGGCCGCTGACGCGCTAACGGACGCTGACGGCGACCAGGCAGGCGTCGTCGCTGGTGTCGGAGCGGGCCTGGCTGAGCAGCCGGTCGGCGAAGCCGTGGATGTCGGGCGACGCGGCCGCCTCGCTCAGGCGCAGCAGCCCCTCGAGGGAATCGTCGATGGGCTCGTCGTGCCGCTCGATCAGCCCGTCGGTGAACAGCACGAGCGCGTCGCCGGGGCGGAGCGGGAGCGTCTCCTCGGTGAAGCGGGCCTCCGGGTCGGCCCCGAGCAGGACGCCCTCGGGGAGCGGGAGGGTCTGCGCGGCCCCGTCCCGGACCAGCACCGGGGGCAGGTGGCCGGCCCGGGCCCAGCGCAGCGACCGGGTCTGCGGGTCGAACAGGCCGCACACGGCCGTGCCGATGATGCCGTCGGTGAGGTGGAACGCGATCTTGTTCAGCCAGTCGAGCAGGTCGGCCGGGCCGGCCCCGGTGATGGCCAGGCCGCGCAGGCAGTTGCGCAGGGCCACCATGCCGGTGACGGCGTCGATGCCGTGCCCGGCGATGTCCCCGACGGCGAGGAAGATCTGCCCGTCCGGCAGCGGGACGGTGTCGTACCAGTCGCCGCTGACCAGGCTGCCCGGCCCGGCCGGGCGGTACCGGGCGGCCACGTCCAGGCCGGGGGTCGGCACCGGGACGGCGGTCCGCGGCGTGATGGCCCGCTGCAGCCGCAGCGCCAGCCGGTGCTCCTCCTCGGCCCGTTCCTCGGTGTCGGCGAGCCGGTCCCGGGTCGCGGCGAAGGCGACCTGGGTGTGATAGTCGGCGGACACGTCCTGGTAGGCGCCGCGCACCGCGATCAGGGTGCCGGCCCGGTCGGTGACCGGCTCGGCGAAGGCGCGCATCTGCCGGATGCTGAGGTCATCGGTACGGATGACCCGGAACGCGGCGGCGGCCTGCCGGTTCTCCTTCAGCAGGGCGTCCCGGAAGCCCGCCGCGACCGCGACGTCGTCGGCCGGGACGTGGGCATCGAGCTCCGCGATCGGCACCGGCGCGCCGGGAGCCTGCCCGAACAGCGCGAACGTCGCGTCGGTCCACAGGACCTCGCCGGTGAGCAGGTTCTCCTCCCAGCCGCCGATCCGGCCGAGCCGCTGGGCCTGCTGGAGCAGGGCGGTGAGGCGCTCCACCTCGTCGGCGTGCCGCCACGCGATGACGACCCCGGCGTAGAGCGGCGTGACCCGCACCTCCAGCACGGGCGCGGCGATGCCGTCGCCGAGGGGCGTGCCGATCACGGCGCCGGAGATGGCCTGCGGCTCGCCCGTGGCCATGACCTCGGCGGCGATGTCGAGCAGGCCGCCGGGCAGCGCCGCCGCCGGGTACACCTCCAGCAGCGGCCGCCCGGCCAGGTCCGTCCGGGGACGGCCCGCCGGGTCGCTGAACTCGTCGCTGAGGTAGCGGATCTGCAGGTCGGCCACCGCGCCGCCGTCGTCGCGGACGGCGTCGGCGAACAGCGCGGAGCCGGGCAGGCTGTCCAGGAGCGCGAAGGCCCACGACGCCCGCCGATCGGCCGCCCCCCCGCCGCGCCCGGCCCCGGCGCCCAGCGCCTGGGCCGCCACATCGGCGAGCGAGTCGAGCAGCCGGCGCAGCGCGTCGGAGAACTCCGCGACGGGCTCCGGCCAGCAGATCTCGAGGGCGCCGAGGACCCCCGCCGCGCCCGGCATCGGGAGCACCGCCCGCGCGCCCTCCGGCCACCCGCCGATCGCGGGCGCGGCCTCGCCGGCCGGGCGGCCGGCCGGCCACCAGGATTCCAGCCCGCGGTGCGCGGCCCGCTGGGCGGCGGTCTCCATATCAGGGTGAATCCGGCGCCACCGGCTGGCCTCCCGCGGGCCGAAGCCGGCCTCCCCGGCCAGCTCCAGGCCGCCGTCGGGCTCGGCCACCCACAGCGCCACCGCGGCCGCGCCGACCGGGACCAGGGCCTCCTCCAGCAGGGCGGCGGCCACCTCGTCGCCGTCCTGGGCGAATTCCGCCGTGGCCGCGGCCAGGGCCGTGCCGGCGGCCTGCTCGTCCCCGGCGTTCTCGTCCGGCTCGCCTGACGCGGCCGGGGCAGACAGGCGGAGGCCCGGCGTGGCCTGGCCCGGTGCACTCTGGCCCGGTGCACTCTGGCCCGGTGCACCCTGGCCCGGTGCACCCCGACCCGGCACGGCCTGGCCCGCCGCGGGACGGCCCGGCTGGGGCTGGCCCGCGATCTGGGCCGCGAGGTCGGCCACGCTGGTGTTCGAGTCCCGGGACAGGCGAATAAGCTGGTCCCGGGCCTGAGCCGGGGAAAAGCCCAGCTGAGCCATGAGGACGCCCCGGGCCAGGTCGATGACTGAGCGGGACGCGGCTTCGGCCTGCATCCGGTCGAGGTCGTGCCGCTGCCGCGCTACCAGCGCGCTCAGCCGGCGGAACTCGCCGCCGCCGGGTGCCGTCACGATAGGTGGACCCCTCCCTGGGTCGGCTCGGGGGCCGGACATCCACGTTACCCGCCGCGGGCGGTGCTCAACCGTTATTTTTGCCTCATCGGCGCAGCCTGGCAGTATCGATCCGAGGAACCGGATGCCATGGGACCGGAAGGCATGGAGGAATCCGTCATGGAGAAGGCCGCGCTGAGCAGCCAGCCCGCTGACCCACGGCTGCAGCTGCTGCTGGAGGGCCTGACCGCGGTGCGCGGCGGTGATTTCAGTACCCGCCTGCCGCACACGGGCGATCCGCTGATGGACGAGATCGCCTCCGTCTTCAACGGCATGACCGACCAGATCGGCCTGTTCACCTCGGAAGTCACCCGGGTCGCCCGCGAGGTCGGCACCGACGGCAAGCTCGGCGGCCAGGCCCAGGTCCCCGGCGTGGCCGGCACCTGGAAGGACCTCACCGACTCGGTGAACGCCATGGCCGGGAACCTGACCGCGCAGGTTCGCAACATCGCCGAAGTCACCACGGCCGTGGCCCGCGGCGACCTTTCCCGCAAGATCGCTGTCGATGTCAAAGGCGAGATTCTCGAGCTCAAGAACACGATCAATACCATGGTCGATCAGCTCAACGCCTTCGCCGGCGAAGTCACCCGTGTGGGCCGCGAAGTGGGCACGGAAGGCAAGCTCGGTGGGCAGGCCAACGTCCCCGGGGTCGCCGGAATCTGGAAAGATCTCACCGACAATGTGAACGTGATGGCTACCAACCTCACGGAGCAGGTGCGCGGCATTGTGAAAGTCGTGACTGCGGTGGCCAACGGCGACCTGAAGCAGAAGCTCACGGTGAACGCCCGCGGCGAAGTCGGCGCTTTGGCCGAGACCATCAACAACATGACCGACACGTTGGCCACCTTCGCCGATCAGGTGACCACGGTGGCCCGCGAGGTCGGCGTCGAGGGGCGTCTGGGTGGCCAGGCGAATGTTCCCGGCGCCGCCGGAACCTGGAAGGACCTCACCGGCAACGTCAACCTGCTGGCAGATAACCTCACCAACCAGGTGCGAGCGATCGCGGAAGTGGCCACGGCCGTCACCAAGGGCGATCTAACCCGCTCCATTCAGGTAGAAGCCCGCGGCGAAGTGGCGGAGCTGAAGGACAACATCAATACGATGATTGACAACCTCCGGCTCACCACCGACCGCAATACCGAGCAGGACTGGCTCAAGACCAACCTCGCCCGGTTTACCGGTATGTTGCAGGGACAACGCGATCTGGTCACAGTGGGCCGCATGCTGCTCTCCGAGCTGGTTCCGCTGGTCAACGCGCAGCAGGGTGTCATTTACCAGACGGAATCCCAGCCGGAAACGGAGGATATCAGCGGCCTGGTTCTGCTATCCGCCTTCGCCAATACACCCGACGGTTACAGCCGGGAGATCGGGGTGGGGGAGGGCCTGATCGGACAGTGCGCAGCGGAAAAGCGGCGCATGCTGATCTCCGAGCTCCCACGCACCACGGTGCCCGTCCGCTCCGGGCTGTTCGAAGCAGTGCCGCGCAACGTCATTGTGATCCCGGTGCTCTTTGAAGATCGCGTGAAGGCGGTCATTGAGCTGGCCAGTCTCAGCGTTTTCACCGCATCTCATCTTGCCTTCCTGGAGCAGCTCACGTCGTCCATCGGCATCGTGCTCAACTCCATCGAAGCCACCATGCAGACCGAGGCGCTGCTGAAGCAGTCCCAGCAGCTGGCCGGAGAACTGCAGACGCAGCAGAAGGAGCTCCAGCAAACCAACGAACAGCTGGCCCAAAAGGCTCAGCAGCTCGCCGAGCAGAACTCCGAGGTGGAGCGCAAGAATCAGGAGATCGAGCAGGCCCGGCGCGCCCTCGAAGAAAAGGCGCGGGAACTGGCGCTCACGTCGAAGTACAAGTCCGAATTCCTGGCGAACATGTCCCACGAGCTGCGGACGCCGCTCAATTCCATTCTGGTCCTCGGACAGCAGCTGGCCGAAAACCCCGACGGCAATCTCAGCGGGCGCCAGGTTGAATTTGCGCGCACGATTCACGGCGCGGGAACCGATCTTCTCAACCTGATCAGCGACATTCTCGATCTGTCGAAGATCGAGTCGGGAACGGTATCCGTCGAGCCCGAAGAGCTCTTCTTCGGCAGCTTGCTGGAAGCTGTTTCGCGCCCGTTCCGTCACGAGGCCGAGAATCGCAAGCTGTTGTTCGAAGTCAGAAGCGATCCCAAACTCGGCCGCAGCCTTGTTACCGATCCGCGGCGTCTCCAGCAGGTACTCAAGAACCTGCTGTCCAACGCTTTCAAGTTCACCGAACAGGGCGGCGTTCATCTCACTGTGTCCAGCGCTGCCTCCGGCTGGAGCGTCGATCACCCCATCCTCTCCGGGGCCGGAGCGGTGGTCGCCTTTGAAGTCTCGGATACCGGCATCGGCATCCCCTCCGAAAAACAGCGCATCATTTTCGAGGCCTTCCAGCAAGCCGACGCCGGCACCAGCCGCAAGTACGGAGGCACTGGTCTGGGCCTCGCCATCAGCCGCGAGCTTGCCAGCCTGCTGGGCGGCGAGATTCAGCTTCGCAGCACGCCCGGCAAAGGCAGCACGTTTACGCTTTATTTGCCGCAGACCTATGTCGGATCCGCAACGCCGATCCCGGAGAAGAATCGCGCGTCCGTCTCGGCCCCGGTGTTCCTGGCGAATCCTGTGGTCTCCGAGCAGGATGCGGGCATCGAGGATGATCGCGAAAATCTTCAGGAAGGCGATACGGTTTTGCTCATCGTTGAAGACGATCCGCACTACGCCCGGGTGATCGCCGACCTGTCCCACGACAAGGGATTGAAGGTGCTTGTTGCAATGTCCGGCGCCGAGGCGCTCGCCCTCGCCCGCGAATACAATCCGACCGCCATTTCCCTGGACGTTTTCCTGCCCGACATGCTGGGCTGGACGGTCCTCAACCACCTCAAGCAGGATTCCAGCACCCGCCACATCCCGGTGCAGATGCTCACCCTCGACGACGATCGGCGTCACGGGCTCTCCCGCGGAGCCTTCGCCTTCGTCACCAAGCCCACCTCCACGGAGGATCTGGAGGCGGCGCTTACGCGCATTCGCGACTACTCCCTGCCGCGCCGGAAGCGACTCATGGTGATCGAGGACAATCCCGCCGAACAGCTCAGCATCCGAGAGCTGCTCTGGCACGATGACATCGACATCGATGTCGTCGATTCGGGCGCTTCGGCCTTAAAGAAACTGGAGGAGTCCGCCTACGACTGCGCCGTGCTCGATCTGCGCCTTCCCGATATGAGCGGCTTCGAGGTGCTCGATCAGCTGCGCGAGAACGAGAAACTGGTGGATCTGCCGGTGGTGGTCTTCACCGGCCGCGAGCTCAATCCGGAAGAAGATGCTCGCCTGCATATGCTGGCCCGCAGCGTGGTGGTCAAAGACGTGGAATCCCCCGAGCGGCTGCTCGACGAAACCGCCCTCTTCCTGCATCGGGTCGTCGCCGACTTGCCGCAGGACAAGCAGCGTATGCTGGATCGGCTGCACCAGTCCGACGAGGCACTGTATGGCCGCAAGGTGCTGATCGTCGATGACGACATCCGCAACATCTTTGCGCTGTCGAGCGTTCTGGAGCGTCGCGGAATGACGGTGCTGACTGCCGGCACCGGACGTGAGGCGATTGCTACTATCGAATCCACCCCCGACCTGGCCATCGTGCTGATGGACATCATGATGCCGGAGATGGATGGCTACGAGACGATGCAGGTGATTCGGCAGAATGCTTCGCTCCGCCGGCTTCCGATCATCGCCCTGACCGCCAAGGCCATGAAGGGCGACCGGGAAAAATGCCTGGAGGCAGGCGCATCTGAATACCTTGCCAAGCCGGTGAACACGGAGCAGATGCTCTCCGCGCTGCGCATGTGGCTGCATCGGTAGAAAGGACCTTGTTGGGGCCCCGGAGAGATCGATGACGGCAGACGAGAAAGTCAACATCCTGATGGTGGACGACCAGCCTTCGAAGCTGTTGAGCTACGAGGTTATCCTTGCCGACCTGGGCGAAAACCTCATCAAGGCCGCCTCAGCCAGAGAGGCCCTCAACATTCTTCTGAAGAAGGACGTCGCGGTTGTTCTCATGGACGTGAGCATGCCGGAGCTCGATGGCTTCGAGCTGGCGGACATGATTCGTGAGCATCCGCGGTTCGGCAAAACCGCCATCATCTTCATTTCCGGCGTTCATCTCACCGACTCCGACAAGATCAATGGCTACCGCCGCGGGGCCGTCGACTACATCTCCGTGCCCGTCATTCCCGAAGTGCTGCGCGCCAAGATCGGGGTCTTCGTCGAGCTGCACCGCAAGACCCGCCAGCTCGAACGGCTCAACAGCAATCTGGAACGGGTGATTCAGGAGCGCACTGAAGAACTGCGCCAGAGCGAAGCCCATCATCGCGAACGGGCCGAGTTGCTCGAGCTGGCGACGGAGGCGATCATTGTCCGCGGTCTGGACGGCGCGATCCGCTTCTGGAACTCAGGGGCAGAAGCGCTCTACGGCTGGCGCCGCGAGGAAGTTCTGGGGCGCGACCTCCATCAGCTTCTGCGAACCGTCTTTCCCGTATCGAGAGAGGATGTGGAACGTTCGCTGGGGGCCGGGCGATCGTGGCAGGGAAATCTGGTGCAGCGCGCCCAGGACGGGCGCGAGGTCATTGCCGCAACCCGTAAAGTTCGCAACCGCGGGGGGGATGCGGTCCTGGAGATTCAGCGCGATATCACTTCGCAGATCGAGGCCGAGGAGGCCCTGCGCCAGGCAGAAAAGTTAGCCGCCATGGGCCGTGTGGCGGGCATCATCGCCCACGAGATCAACAATCCCCTCGAGGCCATCACCAACACCTTCTATCTGCTCCGCAACCATCCCTCTCTCGACGACGAGGCGCGGTACTACGCGTCGATGGCCGAGCAGGAGCTGGAACGCGCCGCGCACATCACCCGCCAGACTCTCAGCTTCTACCGCGACTCCAAGCAGCCCATTTCGCTTTCCGTCACGGATTTGCTGGACAACGTCATCGAACTGCAGCAGCGGCCGATCCTTGCCAATCGGATCGCGCTGGAGAAGAAGTATGCTTCCCCCGGCGTGGTCCGCGGTTTCCCCGGGGAACTTCGCCAGGTCTTCCTGAACCTCATCAGCAATGCCATCCAGGCGATGTCGGGGGGCGGAACTCTCCGCCTGCGGGTAGCCGAGGCCACCCACTGGGAAACGCAGCGCCGGGGCATTGCGATCTCCATCGTGGATACCGGGAACGGCATCCGACGCGAAGATGGGGATCGGCTTTTTCAGCCGTTCTTCACGACAAAGTCCGCGAAAGGCACGGGACTGGGTCTCTGGATCAGCAAAGGCATTGTCCAGAAGTACGAAGGGAATATCCGCTTCCGCTGTTTTCGCTCCAGGGCCGGCGCGCGGACGTGTTTCCGGGTCTTTCTTCCCAGTTCCGGGGACAGCGCCTCGGGCGATCTGACCCGGGAGCAGGGGACTGTCTCCTCCGCGCCGTTTCGGGCGATCGCCTAGCTCTGCGCCTGGCCCAGCTTTGCCTTCACCAGTTCGCTGAGCTGCCGTCCATCCGCTCGGAGCCCGGCTGCCTGCACGCGCGCCTGCACCGCCTTCATCGCCGGACCCATATCGCGGGGACCGAAACTGGCGCCCGCGAGCGCCTCCTCGACCAGGCTCTTCAGGTCTTCTTCGCTCGCGCTCTTCGGCAGAAAGCTCTCGATCAGCACGATCTCGCGCGCCTCTTTCGCCGCCAGCTCCGGCCGATTGCCTTTCGTGAACTGCTCGATGGAATCCTTTCGCTGGTTGATCATGGTGTTCAGCACCTGCTGCGACTCGGCATCGTTCAGCGCATCGCGCTTCTCGATCTGGCGGTTCTTCAGCGCCGATTTCATCATTCGCAGCGTCGACGTCCGCTCCGCATCGTGCGCCTTCATGGCCGCGACCATTTCCTGATCCACTCGCTTTGCAAGTTCCATCTCTGCGCCTCTCTTCACTCAGCCTTCCCATTATAGAAACGAATGGGGGCGCCTTCGCCACGCTAAAATCGAAGGGAAAGGACTCGTCCCTATGATCCGGAAGACCCGCCTTTTTACTCCTGGCCCGACTCCTCTCCTCCCCGCTGCCCAGTTCGCCATGGCAGCCGCCGATATCCACCACCGGACCCCTGAATTCCGCGTCCTGTACGAACGCGTTCTGGGGCAGCTTCGCACCTTTGTGAGTACGAAGAACGACGTCCTTTTGCTGGCTTCGTCCGGCACCGGCGCGATGGAAGCCTCTGTGTCCAATCTGACTTCGCCCGGCGACCGGGTCCTGGTTCTGTCGGCCGGAAAATTTGGCGAGCGCTGGGAATCCCTGACCAGAGCCTTCGGCTGTCAGGTGGATCTCCTCAGCGCCCCCTACGGGGAAACCTTCTCGCTCGACGAGGTGAAGAAGGCTCTGCGGGCGGATACGCGTGCCGTCTTTGTGCAGGCCACCGAATCCTCCACCGGCGCCCGCCACGACATCCGCGCCATCGGTCAGCTCCTGAAAGGCTCCGGCAGCCCGGCTCTGTTCATCGTGGATGGGATCACCGGCCTCGGGACCACTCAACTCGACATGGACGGCTGGGGCGTCGACGTCATCATTGGCGGCTCGCAGAAGGCGGTTATGATTCCGCCGGGACTCGCGTACCTGAGCCTCAGCGACCGCGCGTGGAAGGCGGCCGAGACCTCAAAGAATCCGCGCTATTATTTCGACCTGCGCAAGGAGCGCAAAAACGCCAGGAAAGGCGAGTCATCCTATACGCCCGCCGTGGCTCTGATCGCCGCCCTGGGTGCAGCCCTCGACTATATCGCCGCGCAGGGGGGAGGCGATCTGGCGGCTGGCCGCGACGCTCTGATTGACAACGCTGAGACCTGCGCCGCCATGACGCGCGCGGCCGTTCAGGCTCTCGGCCTCGAACTGTTCGCGCCCTCGGCTCCTTCGGCCGCGGCGACTGCCATCCTGGCGCCGGCCGGCATCGATTCCGGCGTGGTCGTCAAAGAACTGAAGAGCCGTTTTGCGGCAATTGTTACGAACGGTCAGGGCGAGATGAAAGGCAAAATCTTCCGCATCGCCCACATTGGCCTCTTCGACTACATGGACACGATCGCCATCCTTGGTGCGCTCGAGCAGGTTGCCGCCAGATCGCTCAATCTGCCGAATTTCGCCTTTGGCCGCGCCGTTGCCGCGGCGCAGCAGGTCTTCGCCGAGCACAGCGCCAAGCCGGCGAGTCCGAAGCCCGTCGAACCGGAAGCCGTGCACGCCTGAGCCGAACCGTCGGGCCGGAACCACATGGAAAGGGAATCATGAAAGTCGTCCTTGCGGAAAAGGTGTCTCCCGCAACTCTGGCTGTCTTTCAGGCTGAGCCGGGGTGGCAGGTCCTCACGCACGACCAAATCTCGAAGCTCCCCGAATCGCTGGCCGATGCCGATGCTCTTGTGGTGCGCTCCGCGGTTCAGGTGGACGATGCGTTGATGGCGGCCGCCCCGAAACTGCGCGTCATCGGGCGCGCCGGTGTTGGGGTGGACAATATCGACGCCGAAGCCGCCACTCGCCGGGGCATCGTGGTCATGAATACCCCGGGCGCCAACGCCATTGCCGTCGCGGAGCTGGCTCTGGGCCTCATGATCGCCCTTGCCCGCCAGCTGCCGCGGGCCGATTCCACGATGCACGCGGGCAAGTGGGAGAAAAAGTCTCTCCAGGGATCGGAGCTCCGCGGCAAGAAGCTCGGCATTCTGGGCCTTGGCCGCATCGGCCTCGAAGTGGCTCGCCGGGCGCGTAACTTCGGCATGGAATTGCTGGGCCACGATCCTTTCGTTTCCGGCTCGATCGCACGGGAGAACGCCATCCGCCTGGTCACGACCGAGGAGCTGTTCTCATCCTGCGACTATCTCACGCTCCATGTTGGCCTGACGCCCCAGACCTCCGGCATCATCAACCGAGCCACGCTCGCCACGATGAAAAAGGGTGTCCGCATCATCAACTGCGCGCGTGGCGAGCTGGTCGTCGAGGCCGATTTGGCCGAGGCTCTCAAGTCTGGTGCGGTCGCCGGCGCCGCTCTTGATGTCTTTCACGAAGAGCCGCTGAAGAACTCGCCCTTCGCGGCGATGGAGAACGTGATCCTGACGCCGCATATTGCGGGCTCTACTACGGAAGCCCAGGAAGCTGTCGGCATCCAGATCGCCCTCCAGGTCCGCGAATATCTCAAATCCGGTGTGGCGCAGAACGCCGTGAACCTGCCGTCGCTGACACATGAGGAATACCAGGAGCTGGCTCCCTGGATGACGCTCGCGGAGCGCCTCGGCACCTTCCTCGCGCAGTTCCCCAAAGGCAATATCGACTGCCTGCAGATGACGTATCACGGGCGCCTGGCCGAGTCGAAGACGGAGCTCATCCGCAACTGCGCCATTGCCGGCGTGCTCGGTCATTTAGAGCAGGTCAACCGAATCAACGCCGCGTCGGTAGCCGCCGAGCGAGGCATTCGCATCCACGAGGAAAAGAAGGAAGCGCCTTTCGGCGGATCGGGCAGCGTCCTGCAACTGACCCTGCACGCCGGCGAGACGAACATCGCTGCCAGCGGCGCCATCCTCCACGGCGACTCGCCCCGCCTGCTCCACCTGGACGGCATCGATATTGAAGCGCCGCTCCAGGGGACGCTGCTCACCATCCGCAACCGCGACGTTCCGGGGGTCATCGGCCGCATTGGGACCATCCTCGGCGATCACCACATCAACATCGCGAACTTCGCCCTGGGCCGCTCCAATGGCCACGAAGCGGCTCCGGCCACAGCGTTGGCCGTCCTGCAGATCGACGGCGAGGTTGACGAGGCGGTTCTCAAAGAACTCCGTGCTGTGTCCGCCATTACAGGGGTCCGCCAGGTAACTCTCTAATGGGCCGGATCAGGCTGGGGTCAGTGCTTGGTCCAGCCGTGCATGCCGGCTTCGAAGCTCCTGCGGTCGAGACGCGGGAGAGTCTGCGCCACGGGATGGGGAAAGAGCGGATAGTGCCTTGAGGCGATGAGCAGTTCGGGAACGCACCAGACGTCGTCCTCCGACGTCATCCAGTCCCTGGTGTCCAGGCGTTCCAGATTGACCGGTCCAGAATAGGCCCGCAGCGTGCGCTCTCCGCGCAGGTTGTAGTAATGCTCGAAGTAGCTGAGGGCGAGCTCACGCAGGGTACGGTAGATGGGCGCGCGAAAGCGCAACCCTGCGAAATTCGACTTGGCGACGGCTCCCCAGAGGCCGCGTTCCCGGTAGAGGGCCACCACATGATCGTCGTCGTGGACAGCCTCCAGATCCATCACCAGCGGGCGGTATCCGTTGACGCGCAAAGCGGCCGCGGCCAACAGCGCTCCTTCCAGGCAATGCCCCTTGCGTTCACGCAGCACGCGCTGCGGCGACCAGGCGGTGTTGGCGTACTGATAGGCCAGTCGGTCGACGAACTTCTGAATGTGGGCCGGCGTTTTCAGCGCGCGCAGCTCACGCAAATCCTTTGCAGAGAGGCCGAAAGTTCCCCCTCCGTTTCGCTGAAATCCGTCCTTTGACGCTCTTCCAACCTTCGCCTGCACGGATCGAAGCCCCCCGGGAAATTGCGGTGATTATACAAAGCCAAGGCGATGCGGTCCCGCAGGAATCCACCTTTGTTTGGGACCCGCCTTTGCCGTGCCGCGCCCGCCGGCTGAACGGCAGGCCGCGAAACGGTAGAATAGCTGCAGGCATCCAATCTTCAGAGGAAAACCGTTCGTGCCCCTCTACGAATACCGCTGCAAAAACTGCGGTCATCAGTTCGAAAAAATCCAAAGCTTCAGTGCTCCTGACGAGAAGGAGTGCCCCGTCTGCCACGGGCCTTTGGAGCGTCTCATTTCTGCTCCCGCCATCCAGTTCAAGGGCTCCGGCTGGTATGTCACCGACTATGCCTCGAAGGGCAGCGGTTCCTCGATGAAGGCGTCGGGCGATGGCAGCAGCAAGGCGAGCGAATCGAAGGCCGCCGACAAGGCTGCGCCGTCTTCTGACTCCGGCAGCTCTTCCTCTTCCACGAAACCCTCGACCACGCCGAAGAGCGAGTAGTTCAGGGCGAATCCCCCGGGGCCTGCATTCATCGAAGAGAAGCGAACCTTTTCGCCAGTGAGGTTACCGATGAGTGAGCGAATTGCGCCCGCAGCTGTGGCGCCGGAGGCCCTGCGGCCGCTGTATATTGCCGGGAATTATCTCCGCACTTCCACGACGCTCGAGTCTTCGCTGCGGAATCTCGTCTATCTGCGCGCTTCGCAGATGAACGGCTGCGCATTCTGCATCGCGATGCACTGGCGCGAAGCGAAGGAGGATGGCCTGAGCGACGATCACCTACACGGTCTGCCCGCGTGGCGTGAAGCGCCCTGGTACAGCGACCGCGAACGAGCGGCTCTCGCCTGGACGGAAGCGCTTACTGACATTGCCCATAGCCATGCGCCGGATGATGTTTACGAGCAGGCGCACCGCGCCTTCACTGACCGCGAACTCGTGGACCTGACGCTGGCCATCACCACGATCAACGCGTGGAACCGGTTCATGGCGGGCTTTCGGGTAAATCCGGAGACGGCCGAAGCGGTGATTGCCAGTCTGAAAACGGCAGCGGCGCGGTAACTGGATGGATGCGGGGGCCGGAGTCGCGGTCAGTTTGCCGCGCCCTGGCCCTCCAGCTGACCTTCCAGCTCGGTCGCCAGCTTTTCCCATTCGCGGGTAAGCTCTGTATGCCGGTCCCTCAGCGCTTCAAGCACCTCGGTCAGCCGCTGCGTCTCCTCGGCGCTCACGTAGACGCCCAGCGCCTGTTCCGTCTCCGCCACCCAGCCTTCCACGCGCGGAATCTCCTCCTCCACCTGCACCAGGCGCTCCTGCATTTGCCGCAGCCGGATGGGATTTACGCGTTTCACGTGCGCGTTCGGAGCGGCCGACGCCGGTTCTGCAGCCGGCGCGGCGGCAACTGCGGCCGGCGCGACCACGGCCGTAGCCGTTTGTGCCGCCAATTCGGCCGCGCCGCCCTCCTTGCGCCAGCGGTAATCTTCGTAGTTTCCGGGATAGACGTTCATCCGCGACCCGCGCGAGGGATCTTCGACGTTCCGCTCCACCTCGAACACCTTCTCCGCCAGCCCGTCGATGAAGTAGCGATCGTGCGAAACGAAGATTACCGTTCCGGTAAATTTGCGAATCGCTTCCAGCAGCACGTCTTTGGCTCGCAGGTCCAGGTGGTTCGTCGGCTCGTCGAGCAGCAGGAAGTTCGCCGGGCTCACAAGAATCCGGGCCAGCGCGTAACGGTTGCGCTCCCCGCCGCTGAGCACGCCCAGCGGCTTGAACACGTCGTCCCCGGAGAACAGGAAGCAGCCGAGGAGGCTCCGCAGGTCCTTCTCCGGAACCTTGGGCGCCGCTCGCCCAATGTCTTCAAGCATGCGCGCATCGGGATCGAGAACCTTGTATTGATCCTGTGCGAAGTACTCCGCGACCACGTTGTGGCCGAGTTTCAGTGTGCCGGTGGTCGGCGATTCCTGCCCGGAGAGCAACCGGATGAGCGTCGATTTTCCCGCTCCGTTCACCCCCACCAGGGCGATGCGGTCGCCGCGATCGATGGTGAAATTCACATTCTCGAGTACGCGCTTCTCGCCGTACTGCATGGAGAGGCCGGCCAGATCGACCACGTTGCGCCCGGACGGCGGCGGCTGCGGGAAGCTGAAGTGCGGCACCGGCTCTTCCAGCGGAATTTCGATCCGATCGATCTTGTCGAGTTCCTTGATGCGACTCTGCACCTGCTTGGCCTTGGTCGCCTGGTAGCGAAAGCGGCTGATGAACACTTCCAGATGCTCAATGCGCTCGCGCTGGTTCTTGTAGGCGGCCTCCAACTGCGCGCGTCGCTCTGCTTTCTGGGTCAGGTACTTCTCGTAGTTTCCGTGATAAACGTGCAGGCCTTTGTTCCAGATCTCGATGATCTTGTTCACGGTGACATCCAGGAAATACCGGTCGTGGGAGATCAGGATGTAGCCGTTCGGCCACGTGCTCAGGTAGTTTTCCAGCCAGTTGCGGGTCTCGAGATCGAGGTGGTTGGTTGGCTCGTCGAGCAGGAGCAGATCGGGCTGCTCCAGCAGCAGCTTAGCGAGCGAGATGCGCATCTGCCAACCGCCGGAGAATTCCTCGGTCCGACGCGTCCAGTCTTCCTTGCCGAATCCCAGGCCGGCGAGCACCGTTCCTACCTGAGCATCGAGTGCATAGACGTGGTGGTGCCGCAGCCGGCCCTCCACGTGCGAATAGCGATCTGCCGCGGCCGCATACTCGGGGCTCTCCGGATCCAGTTCCGACAGCGCGTGCGCGAGCCGCTCGAACTCGCCTTCCATTGCGCGCAGCTCGTCGAACACGCTCAGGCACTCTTCGAAGACCGTGCGGCCGGAGAGCGCCAGGCCGTCCTGCGGCAGATAGCCGATGCTCATCCCCTTCATGCGCTGCATCGAGCCGTAGTCGAGCGACTCCATCTCGCCGAGAATCTTCATCAGCGTGGACTTGCCTGCGCCGTTGGCCCCCACCAGGGCGGTTTTCTCTGTGGGAGTAATCAGCCAGTCTGCATTTTCAAAGAGGAGTCTGGGGCCGAAGCGCTTGCCGGCACCCGAAAGCTGGAGCATGGCTCTATTTTATCGGACTCGAACCAGGCGGGCCGCCGCGACTCGCCTCCTTCGCGGCTGCGCGTGACTGTTCGTAAGTTTCACAATCGCAATCGGAACGTCGATTTTCCGGTTGCTCTTTAGAGGTCGGACGACTACATTTAGTTCGGCACGCTAACAATTCCCGCTGCACGCGCCGATTCATCGATCAGAAAACAGGAATTTCCATGAAGAAGCCCTCCGCTCCCGTTGCTTTCGGCCGCAAGTCAATTCCCGCCTATAAGAAACCCAACCTGTCCTCCGCACGCCGCACTAAAGACCTTCTTTCCCGCATGACTCTTGAAGAGAAGGCGGCACAGATGCTCTGCGTATGGCAGGAGAAGGCCCAGAAACTTATCAACGAGAGGGGCGAATTCGACCCGGCAAAGGCGAAGAAGGCCTTCCGCGGTCGACGCGGTCTCGGTCAGGTCGGGCGGCCCAGCGATGCCGGAGGGGGGCGCAATGCGCGCCAGATGGCTGAGCTGACCAACGCCATCCAGAAGTTCTTCCTCGAGAACAGCCGCCTTGGCATCCCGGTCATGTACCACGAGGAATGTCTGCATGGTCACGCCGCGCCCGACGGCACGAGCTTCCCGCAGCCCATCGCTCTTGGCGCCACGTTCAACCCTGAGTTGGTTGAATCGCTCTTCACGATGACGGCGCTCGAGGCCCGGCTGCGCGGCGCGCACCACGCGCTCACGCCGGTGGTCGATGTCGCACGCGAGCCGCGCTGGGGGCGCGTCGAAGAGACCTACGGGGAAGATCCGTATCTTGTCTCTCGCCTGGGCATTGCTGCTGTTCGGGGATTTCAGGGTGACCACAATTTCCGTGACAAGCAGCACATCCTCGCCACGTTGAAGCACTTCGTGGGCCATGGCCAGCCGGAATCCGGCATGAACTGCGCTCCTGCCAATGTTTCGGAGCGAGTTCTGCGCGAGACTTTCTTCTACACGTTCAAAGAGGCACTGCGCGAGGCGAACGCCGTCACTGTCATGGCCTCCTACAACGAAGTCGACGGTGTCCCTTCCCACGCCAACAAGTGGCTCCTGCGTGATGTCCTCCGCAAAGAGATGGGCTTCAGGGGCTTCGTTGTTTCCGACTACTACGCCATCTGGGAACTCGGCTACCGGCCTGACACTCACGGCCACTTCGTTGCAAAGGATAAGAAGGAATCCTGCCGCCTGGCCGTCGAAGCCGGGGTCAACATCGAGTTGCCTGATCCCGACTGCTATCTGTTTCTTGTCGAGTTGGTGAAGAAGGGCGTTCTCAAAGAATCACAGCTCGATGAGCTGGTTGCGCCGATGCTCTTCTGGAAATTCGAGATGGGCCTCTTCGATGACCCGTACGTCGATCCTGCCGAGGCCGAACGTGTTGTGGGTTGCGACGCGCACGTCCAACTTGCTCGTACCGCGGCTGGGGAAGCGATCACTCTGCTGAAGAACGACAACAACCTCGCCCCGGTCCATCTGGATCAGTACAAGACCATCGCGGTCATCGGTCCCAATGCCAACCGCACTTTGCTGGGCGGATACAGCGGCGTGCCGAAGCACGAGGTCACTGTCCTCGAAGGAATCCGGGCCAGGGTCGGCAAGCGTGCGAAGGTCCTGTACAGCGAAGGCTGCAAGATCACCATCGGTGGCAACTGGAATCAGGACCAGGTCGTCCCCAGCGACCCCGAAGAGGATCGCCGCCAGATCGCGGAAGCGGTCCGCGTGGCGAAGCAGGCGGATCTCGTCATCCTCGCCATCGGCGGCAATGAGCAGACGTCGCGAGAGGCGTGGAATCTGCAGCACATGGGCGACCGCACCAGCCTCGATCTGATCGGAGGCCAGGATGAGCTGGTCGCAGCCATAGCCGCGCTGGGCAAGCCGGTAATCGCCTTCCTGTTCAACGGCCGCCCGCTCTCCATCAACCACCTGGTCGCTCATGTCCCGGTCATCTTCGAGTGCTTCTATCTCGGCCAGGAAACCGGGCATGCCGTCGCCGATGTTCTCTTTGGCGACGTGAATCCCAGCGGCAAGCTGCCGATCTCGTTCCCGCGCTCGGTCGGACATCTGCCGGTTTTCTACAACTACAAGCCATCGGCGCGGCGCGGCTATCTTTTCGACGACGTCTCGCCGCTCTTTGCCTTCGGTTACGGGCTGAGCTATACCAGTTTCGAAATCAAGAACCCGCGCTTAGCCAGAAAGAAGATTACGACGAAAGGGTCGACTCAGCTGACCGTCGAGGTCACCAATACCGGCAAGCGCGCGGGCTCCGAAGTGGTGCAGCTCTACATCCGCGATCTCGTCAGCTCCGTGACAAGACCCATTAAAGAGCTGAAGGCCTTTCGCAAGGTGCAGCTCCAGCCAGCCGAAACCACTACCGTGTCTTTCAACATCACGCCCGCTTCGCTGTCGTTCTATGACGTCAACATGAAGTACGCCGTCGAGCCGGGCGATTTTGAGCTGATGGTCGGCAACTCCTCCCGCGACGCTGATCTGAAGAAGCTTATCCTGCAGGTCACGAAGTAGCCACCAACGCAGAAGAGTGCGAGGCTCCATGATCGAGAAGCTTTCCGTCAAAGAGAAAATCGGCTACGGCCTGGGCGACATGGCCGCCAACTTCGTCTTCCAGGCGATGCTGGCCCTGCAGCTCAGCTATTACACCGACACCTTCGGCCTCAGTGCGGCGCAGGCGGGAACGCTCTTCCTCGTCGTCGGTCTGCTCGCCGCCGCCTTCAATCCCGTCATGGGTGTGATCGCCGACCGCACCAGCACGCGCTGGGGCAAGTTTCGTCCGTGGCTGTTGTGGACCGCACTCCCGTTCGGTATTCTCTGCGTCCTCACCTTCACCACACCCAGCCTGAGCCCGACGAGCAAAATCATCTACGCGTGGACTACGTATTTCCTGCTGCGGATGATCTACACGGTCAACAACGTTCCTTACGCCTCGCTCACGGGGGTGCTGACCGGCGATCCCGACGAGCGCACCAGTATTGCCTCCTATCGGCAGATCTTCGCCAACACTGCCGGGTTTATCGTGCAGAGCCTCGCCATCCCCATGGTCGCGTTCTTCGGCCACGGAAACGACAAACGCGGCTATCAGTTGACGATGGGGCTGTTGTCGGTGCTGGGCGTCATCTTCTTTATCGTTGCGTTCTTCGCCAGCAAGGAGCG
Organism: Acidobacteriaceae bacterium; assembly: GCA_036267095.1. Lineage (GTDB taxonomy): Bacteria > Acidobacteriota > Terriglobia > Terriglobales > Acidobacteriaceae > Palsa-343. Next base: position 71,430 of record DATAWS010000040.1, on the reverse strand, counting down.
CATCCAGCCCGATCCGCAGCAGAAGACTTCGCTTAGCCAGGACATGGCCGACCTCTTCCGCAACGGTCCGTGGATCGTACTTTTTCTCGTGACCACGTTTTACTTCGCCGCCATCGCCATGCGCGGCAGCGTCATGCTGCCCTTCTTCAAATACAACGCCGGCAACGAGCACTTATTCAGCTGGTTCAATGGCTTCGGATTGACCTCGCTGATTATCGGCGTTGCGGTCTCGACGCCCATTTCCATACGTCTGGGGAAACGGCGTCTCTTCATCCTCAGCATGGTCCTGACCGGTGTATTCAATGTGGCGCTGCTCTTCCTGCCGCCCACCGGCACCGAAGCCATTATCACATCGGAGGTCCTGCGCCAGTTCTGCTATGGAACCTCTGGGCCGCTCATCTGGGCGATGATGGGCGACGTTGCCGATTATGGCGAGTGGAAGACCGGCCGCCGCGCGACTGGCACCGTCACAGCCGCGGTGGTGTTTGCGCTCTGGGTCGGGCTTGCGCTGGGCGGCGCGCTTGCCGGCTGGCTCTTCTCGTTCTACGGCTACGTCTCGAACGCTGCGCAGACGCCGCACGCGCTGCTCGGCATTCGTCTCACCGCCAGCATCTACTCCGGCCTGTTTTTCTTCGCCGCTGCCATCTGCCTGTTCTTCTATCCGATTTCGCGACAGATCAACAAAACCATCTCCGATGAGCTGGCCGGCCGCCGCAAACTCTATGCGCCGCAGACCGCCCCCGCATCCCGCTAGTGCGAAGGAGTCTTTGTCCTCATGGGGATTCGTTCTGCAACCGTCGCCGTGGTTCTTGCAGCCAGCCTGCCCGTGGTTGCCAGGGCGCCCACCTCTCTCAAACAGGCTTACAAAGGCGACTTCTACATCGGTACCGCTATGAATGCCGCGCAAATCACCGGCGAGGATCATGCCGGCGATGCGATCATCACAGCGCAGTTCAATTCCATCTCGCCGGAGAACTGTCTTAAGTGGGCGATCGTCCACCCGCAGCCTGGCAAATATGATTTCACTCTGGCCGACCAGTACGTCGCCTTTGGGCAGAAACACCACATGTTCATCCTCGGGCACAACCTGGTCTGGCACAGCCAGGTGCCGGCCTGGGTCTTTCGTGACGACGAGGGCAATCTCCTTACGCGTGATGCGCTGCTGGCGCGCATGAAAGATCACATCGACACCGTGGTGGGCCGCTACAAGGGCCGCATCCAAACCTGGGACGTCGTCAACGAGGCGCTGAATGAAGACGGCACTCTCCGCCAGTCGCTCTGGTACAAGATCATCGGGCCGGACTACATCGCCAAAGCGTTCGAGTACGCGCACGAAGCTGACCCCGGCGCACAACTCAACTACAACGACTACAACCTGGAGAATCAGCCCAAGCTCGATGGCGCTATTCGTATTGTGAAGCAGCTGCAGGCGCAGGGCATTCCCATTGCCACGGTCGGCATCCAGGACCACGACAACCTTACCTGGCCAACACCCGAGCAGGAGGGCGCCGCGATCGCCGCTTTCGGCAAGCTCGGCGTCAAGGTGGCCATTTCCGAGCTCGACATCGATGTGCTGCCACCTGCCACGCGCCAGCAAACCGCCGACGTCAGCGTCAGCATCGCGCAGAACCCGAAACTCAATCCCTGGCCCAGCGGCCTGCCGGCGGATATTCAGGAGCAACTTGGCAAACGCTACGCCGATCTCTTTGGAGTTTTTCTCCAATACCGCAACGTGATCAATCGCGTGACGTTCTGGGGAGTCACGGACGCCGATTCCTGGAAGAACGACTGGCCGGTCCGAGGCCGCACCAACTACCCGCTGCTCTTCGATCGCACCGGCCAGCCAAAGCCGGCGTGGAACGCTGTGATTCAGGCGGCCAGCGCCCAGCGGCAAAGCGCGGGGTGCGCGAGGGTGTTCAGCGGGCGCCGCTTGCGGGCGGCCTGAGCGCGATGTGCCGGGGTAAAGACGCTTCCCGACCGCCTGCCGGACTGGTCCCGTTTATGTCTTCAGACGCTCACCGTAGTTCCGTTCGATCCACTGCAGATAATGGCCGGTGCGGACATTCTCGACCCAGGCCGGCTGGTCCAGATACCAGCGCACCGTCCTGCGCAGTCCGCTCTCAAAGCATTCCGCCGGCTGCCACCCCAGCTCGCGCATGATCTTTGAGGAATCGAGGGCGTAGCGCCGATCATGGCCCGGTCGATCATTCACAAAGGTGATCAGCTTGCGCCGCGAACCACTCTCTCGATCGGGACGCATCTCGTCCACCCGATCGCAGATCGTCTGCACCACGTCCAGATTCTTCCGCTCGCTGGTGCCCCCGATGTTGTAGGTTTCACCCAAACGGCCGCGTTCGAGAACCATGCGAATCGCAGCACAGTGATCTTCCACATACAGCCAGTCACGCACGTTCCCACCATCCCCGTAGACGGGCAGTGGCTTGCCCTCCAGAGCATTCAGGGTCATCAGGGGGATCAGTTTTTCGGGAAACTGAAACGGGCCGTAGTTGTTGGAACAATGCGTGGTCAGCACCGGCAGACCGAAGGTGTGGTGATACGCTCGCACCAGGTGATCAGAGGCCGCCTTGGACGCGGCATACGGGCTGTTCGGCGCATAGGGCGCGGTTTCGGAGAACGCCGGTTCTTCGGGCCCGAGCGACCCGTAGACCTCGTCGGTGGAGACGTGCAGGAAGCGGAACAGCTTCTTCTCCTCTGCGCTTAGTTCCGCCCAGTAGGTTTTGGCCTGCTCCAGCAACGTAAACGTGCCGTGAACGTTGGTACGGATAAACGTATCCGGTTCGAGAAGCGACCGGTCCACATGACTCTCCGCAGCAAAATGAACGATCGCCCGCGGTCGATGCTCGCGCAGGAGGGAGCGGATCAACGCAGCGTCGCAAATATCGCCAGGGACGAATCGATGGCGTTCATCCCCGGCCAGAGCATTGAGATTTGTCGGATTGCCGGCATAGGTGAGCTTATCCAGATTGACAACTGGGGAGCCCGCAGTCTCGATCCAGCCCAACACGAAATTCGAGCCGATGAACCCTGCGCCTCCTGTCACAAGGATGTTTTCAAAATGCGGCATAAGTCGATTTTTATATGGCCAGCGACGATCCGGAGCCGTCCGGCTTCTCAACAAATTCGAATTCGATCGTGCGTGTCAGTCCCTCAGCCAGCGAATATGGAGAAACAAATCCGGCCGCTTTGATTCGCTCGGCGCGAAACTGAGTACTTTCGCAGAATTTGCGCACTCTGATTGCGCTGATCGGGAAACTCCTGCCGGAGACGCGCGCGGCCACGTCGAGCAGATGTCCCCCGAGCAGAGCGACGGACCTGGGAATGCGGAGTGGCCGGCCGGGCTTCGCGAGGCATCGCCGCACGTGTCGCACAAGATCCTTTGTAGCCATATCGGGGCCGTCGACGTAATTGAAGATATGGACCCCCGGCTTGAGGTCGAGGGTAAGAGCGAGAAACGCCGCGACATTCCCCACATACGCCATCGACTTCACATTCTCGCCTGACCCAACCATCATGAACCGGCCGGATGCAATCTGGTGAAGAAGATTGTAGACATTCCCGCGATTGCCTTCTCCAAAGACCACGGCCGGTCGCACCATCACGAGCGTCCGCCGGGGATCCTCCGCGGCCCAGGTGCGATACACCCCCTCCGCCTCCAGTTTCGTTTTGCCATAGGCATTGAAGGGATCGAAGGGGCCGCTTTCGTCGACTGGGCGCGGTTGAAAGCCATAGACTGCCACGCTGCTGGTGAAGATGATCTTCTCCACTCCTGCCAGGCGCGCGGCCTGGCAAACCTGCACGGCTCCGTCGACATTCACTTCGCGATACCGCGACAACGGCCGTACATCGTCGCGATGTTCGGCGGCGAGATTGATGATGGCCGCCGCTCCATGCACAATTCGCTGCAGCGGCTCCAGCTGCCGCACGTCGCATTCCGTCCACAAATCCGGGAACGTCTCGCTCCGCCGCAGATCGCCGATGCGGACCGGGATTTCCTGCTTCTGCAACAGGCCCACCAGCCGCGCGCCGATAAATCCGGATCCACCGAGAACGACGACTGGTCCGGGGGTGGCGCGCGGGGAAGAGTCGATGTCGGGAGTCACACCCGCGATTTTAAACTAAAGAACGCTTCCCTCTGACGAAGCGATCGGCTTTACGGGACCAATCTGCGTGATGTGGTGAGGTATTCGGTAAGGAGCCCCATGCAATGACTCCCCCCTACCTGATTGTCCGAGAGCGCCACGCGCCCGGGCACGCCTCGACCATCGCTCACACGTCCGCTTCTCTGACTTTCCGAAACACGGCAGATCCATATCGGTCAGGAATTTCGACCAGCAGCTCAGGCTTGTCTGCCAGAAATTCTCGTGCCGCGCGCGAAATCGCCCGGTCGGACTCTGGAGAGTTGAAATCGTGCAGGAAGAAGTAGCCCCCTCGCACCAGCCGCGGGTAAAAGAAGGTGAAGGCGTCAAGCGCCGGGCGATAGAGGTCAAAATCCAGCATCACAAATGCAAAGCGCTCCCCTTCCATGCCCACTGACGTGGCCGGGAAATATCCTTTTCGGAATTCAATATTTCTGCTGTCGCCGATATTTGCAGCAACTGCCTCCTGCGAAGTATCTCTGAAACGTCCGTCTCTTCTTCCTTCGAGAGCTTCCATCGGAAATCCGACAAATGTGTCGAACAGATACAGCCGACGCTCAGGAGCCAGCCGATGAAGGAAGGCACTCGTGGTCCCCTGATAAACGCCCAACTCCGCAAAGGCGCCGTTGATGCCTTCCTGCAGGAGACACTGAACAGCCAGGGCGACAGATGCATAGCGGATATCATCGTGGTAGCGTTCGATGTAATCTGCGATGGTCTTCGGGTAAGTTGGAAACAACATTGGCTGACGAGCGCTCACCAGCCTTGCTGCTTTGCGCGCTGCGACACGCATATTCCCTTTAACGACCTTCAGCACGTTCCCGCTCATAATGGGAGCTCCTTAATCTTGCCTGAAGCCACACAGACGCTGCATCCCCACCCATCCGACACCGACTCGGCACTTTCCTCATTGAGCTACGCCCTGATTCCAGGAGCGCCTCGCTCCGACGCGATGTGAGCAGTTCGCAATGGTGAGTCGCACTCCCACAGCGACTTCTTTAGCCGCGCCACAATAAGCCCTCGCGACTTACTCTGTGACGCAGGAAGTAGTTGTAGAGCTGCGTTCTCAGAGAAGCCGGAAGCAGCCGGGCTGGAGTACGGCAGATGATCGTCCGGGCCGCTTGGCCGGTGCTTAGAAATCCGGCGCTGCGAAAGGACCAAAATAGCGCTGCCTCTCGTCGCGCATAATCCCATCCGCCCCGCCGGCGCTGCATGCCATTTCCGCACCGTGCGAAAACGAGCACATCGGGCAGGTTATGGAACCGCGAGCCATTCAGAAGCATGCGCACCCAGAGATCGTAGTCCTCGAATCCCTGTCTGGGACGATAATTTCCCGCGGCCAGTACGGCTCGCTTCCGAAAAGCAACCGTCATATGGTTGATCGGATTGCGCGTTGCTGCGAGGGCCTCGATGGCCATATGCTCCGAGGGAAGTCGGCGCTCCGTCGCTCCCAGTAAGGGATCGGCATCGAATTCCCGGATGCTGCCTCCCACGACATCGATCTCCGGGTGAGCTTCGAAAAACTTCGCCTGCAATTCCAGCCGGTCCAGCGCGCATATATCGTCGGCGTCCATTCGAGCAATCTTGTCGAACCGGCATTCCTCTACGCCAGCGGAAAGCGCGCTTCCTAATCCCACGTTTTGCTGCAATGCAACAGTCCGTATAGGGAGGCCACCGGAATAGAGAGCGATCACTTCCTCCAGATTCTCCCCGAGCGGTCCATCCTTGATGATGAGAACTTCGCCGGCGGGAACTGTCTGGCGCGCTAAACTCTCCAGGCACTCTTTAAAATGAGCAGCCGACTCCCCGCTGTAGACCGAGATGAGAACCGAAATTCCACCTATCTGCTCAGCCATCCTGACCATCGCCACCGCTGTTCACAGCCACTTCGTATTTGTCTCAACCTGCATTCCGCAGGGCTTTGGTGCAAAGTATATCCGGACGGTTCGCAACAACGATCGGTCAACTGGCAGAAGTACCAGTAATTACGCGGGCTGGAGGCGTGGCCGCTTCGGCCAATGCGGCATTTACCTGAGCCTCGATCCAGCGGTAGGTGTTGCGCATTCCGTCCTGCAGCGGATGTGCCGGTGCCCATCCCAGCTTCTCCGCGATGAGCCGGTTATCGGAATTGCGGCCGCGGACACCCAGCGGCCCGGGGATATGCCGGATCCGCAGATTCTTTCCGGCGATTCGCATCGCCATCTCCGCCAGCCGATGGATGGTGACCATCTCCTCCGAACCGATATTCACCGGTCCCTCAAAGCGGGACTCCATCAGTCGCCGTACCCCTTCCAGGCACTCATCGATGTATAGAAACGATCGCGTCTGGAGCCCGTCGCCCCAAATCTCAATCTCCGCGCCGTCGGAAGTTTCGGCTACTTTGCGACAAATAGCGGCCGGTGCTTTTTCGCGCCCGCCGCGCCAGGTGCCTTCCGGCCCGAAAATGTTGTGGAAGCGCGCGACGTGCACCTCGAGACCATAGTTCCGCATATATGCGAGATACAGCCGCTCGCTGAAGAGCTTTTCCCATCCGTATTCGCTGTCCGGGGCAGCGGGATAGGCGGACTCCTCGGAACAAATTGGATTATCCGGATCTTTCTGGTTGTACTCCGGGTAGATGCACGCAGAAGACGAGTAAAAGAACCGCTGCACCCCCGCCTTGCGTCCTGCTTCCACGATGTTCAGGTTGATGGTGGCGGAATTGTGCATTACGCAGGCATCGTGTTCGCCGGTAAAGATGTAGCCTGCCCCGCCCATATCTGCCGCCAGCTGGTAGACATCATCCATGCCCTCCACCGCGGCAGCCGCGACGGAACGTTCGCGCAGGTCGCCGACCACGAACTCGTGCGCGGCACTCTCGGAGAACTCAGGGTGTTTGAGATCCACGCCGCGAACCCAGAAACCTTCGTTCCTCAGCCTTCGCACCAAATGGCTGCCGATAAATCCGCCGGCGCCGCCGACGACTGCCTTCTTCATCTAAGAGGGTCCTCCTTCAAACCAAGCCCGCGCACGGCCTGTCGCTGCTTCGTTCCTGTATTCTACAGATCCTGCTCGCCCGACTCCCCGCCTGCAAACCGGCTTTCGCCGGGATTTGCCACTTTGGTAACTCCATCGCCATCAGGAGAGCACCTGTCGAAGATCTTCAAGGCGAGACCGATAATAGAACGTCTCCAGAAATTCCTTTCTGCATATCGCACCTAAACTACTCAGATTTTCCCGGATTCGCTCCACACCGCTGATAACTTCATGCGCCTCGCTACCATCGGCAAACAGTCCTGTCATTCCCTCCTGCACGTATTCCGGAAAGGATCCGATTCGACTTGCAATCACGGGCGTTCCGAACATATAGGCCTTCGGCAGCACGCCGCTCTGGGTCGACCGCCGATACACGTTCCATATGCAGAAGCTTTCCTCGTAGCAGCGATTCATCTCCGAATTGCTCAGCGGGCGGCCGCAGCGCAACTCGATCTGGTCTGAATGAGCACGCAGTATGGGATCCTTCATCAGAGAGGACGGCGCCGCATGGCGTGACGCGATCAGGAACCGCAGATCCCGGCCCGCCGCACACGCATAGCGTATGGCTTCTACATATTGGTCGAAACCGTGAGCCCGGCACGGATTCCCAATAAAACTGAAGTACTGCTTCTCAGTTGCGGCTCCGTTTCTCTCCTTCCCGGCGTCGTCATCGTACATCAACGGGATATACACAGCAGAAGGGCTATACCGCGCGTCGGCCTGGCGATAGATCCTCAGTCCGCACTGCGACTGGAGGATAACCATATCCGCCATTCTCAGGAGGGGAACGGTCATCCTGTGAGCCAGCGCTGCCTTCACGGTCGCGCTCAACCCCTCGTTGCGCAGATACGCAGCCGACATCTGCCACGGTTCATGATAGAGACAGTAGACCTTCGCACCGCCCCTCTTCAGTGCGCCCGCGGCCATCCGGTTTTCTTTCGCAACATTGAAGAAAATCGCATGGGTCCAGTCATTGACGGTCAGCGCTTCAGCCCGTCCTATGATCGGCGCCACCGCCTCCAGCTCCGCAAAACGCCGGTAGACCGTATCCAGGACAAACGTTGCCTGCATTCCGAGTTCCGTGACCGCTTTTGCGTACGCAATCATGTGCTGCAGGAATGCTGCGTTAAAGCGTAGCGATACGATGGCAACCTTGCCGTTCACGAGAACTCCTGATATGGCTTCGGCTGCGCCTCTTTCTGCTCGCGGGGAGTAACTAAGAAGCGAAGAGACCGGGCCAACTCCGCGATATAGGGCCAAATAAAGAGGAATACCCATTGCGCGATCAGGAACGACATTACGTCGAGAACGCGCGAGCGCAGCATCATGATGCAGGCAAATCCGCTCCACATTCGCGAAGAAAAAAGCCGACTCTTTACCAACTGTCGATCAACGATGCGGCCCATACTTCCCAGCAGGATCCCTGCCGCCAACGCGGTCAGGACGGAAGGACGGTAATATACGACCTCTCCGAGCCACGTGAAGATAGATACGGCCGATAATTCCCTGCTCCCGGTCGGGTCGATGCACCACGACATTTCAACATTGAAGGAAAAGACCGACTTGGGAAAAACGAATCCTGGTATGAACTTCTTCAGGAACTCAAGGATAAAGGTGTACCACGGAGCCGACCCACAATGGGAGGTCAGCATGAGAAGCAGATTGAGGAAAGGACTGGCGATACCGGCCGCCAGTGGACTCCCCGGGTTACCGTAGTCCCCCCGAAGGACGCTGGCGAGACTGAATGCACTCAGTGCGAGTGCGCCTGCCACAGCAATGCGACGCCAGTTCGAGGTTCGAGCCAACACAATTGCCGCGACAGCGAACAAGACCTGCCCGCGGCTGCTCGTCACGTTGTAAAAGATCAGCAGGATTGCCGCTGTCCAAAGAGCCCAGCGCCCATAGCGAGGGGCTCGTTCTGCGGTATCGATCAGGCAGAACGGCAGCAGCATTGTGAGCGTTCCCAGCAGAGCAACCGCGCCGCGCCCTTCGCCGACACCGGCATTGACTCCGGCCATTACCCGATCGATGGACTCCGTGCCCACCAGAAACAAATTTGCCTGGAATAGCTTCTGGCCGAATAAGGCATCAGTGATCAGATAGATCATTGAGCCTCCCACCAGAATGACGCATGTCGTGGTTCCGAACCGCGGCAGTGGAATCGGGGGAATCATGGGCATTCGCAGCGAAAACAGCCAGACCGGCAATACCGCTGCGAGAGTATAGAGGACCGCCTTCGGTCCCAGGACAGCTACACCGGGCAGTCCCCAGAAGAGCAGGCCGGCCATGATGAAATGAAGGAGGGAGAGACGCTTCACGGTTTCAGCATCTCCTCAAGTGCTCGCGTCGCGTTCAGCACGTACGCTTCCCCCGCCACACTGCCCACTTGCGGCGCTTGCAGTACCACCTGCGTGCACAATTTCCCCAGCTTGCCGGCACCCATCGGCCAGTCGATGTAGGCAACCTGCCCCGGAAACGCCGCCGCCAGGTTTGCGTCCGCGCCCCATTGTGTCGTGATCAGGCTCCTCCCCGCCACCAGGGTTTCCACAGACTTGATTTTCACGCCGGTCGACGGTCCCACAGGGTTAACCGTCGCGCCAATCTGCGCATAATACTCCGCTGCCGATTCAACTCGGCCCAGAATCCGCGCTCCCTGGCGCTCCAGACTCCGCAGGATTGCGGCATCCGCCGTCGCGCAGATTCCTCCTGCAATCAGCAGTTCGATTCCGGCCTCCGTCAGTGTCTCCAGGAACTCCCGCCTCGCCAGCAGCCGCAGAATTTCTTCGTTCACATAGCTGGGCGCACCCATGAATCCCAGCCGCCTGGGCCGCTCCCCGGACGCGACCGCAATCAACTCGGCTGAGCCCTGCGGCACAAAGGAAAGCACCTGCGGCCGCACTCCGTAAATCCGCTGGAATTCGGCGGCATCATCCTGCGAGACCGCAAGACACCGAGCCTCGGATCGCAACAGCGCGCCTTCATCGGCCGCCGTCAGACTGATCCACCGTCGCGTCCCGATCCGTTCGTGCCGGTCGGCCATCACATCGCTGGTGTCCACCACCACCTTCGCCCCAGCGCGGTGCAGGGATAGAAGCTGAAAATGCCACGCGTAGTAGCACACGATCCTGTCATACTTTTCGATCCAGCGCTTCGGCAGCGGCGTCCGCAGCGGAAAGTAAAACCGGTCGATCCAGCGCAACTTGTTGCACAGAATTACCCCGCCGCCATACCACGCCATCGTATTCAGCCAGGTGAGCCAGGGATAAAAGCCCTGCAGCAGATTCACGCGGAATCCCGACTTCGCCAGCCAGCCCCGGGCTTTTCGGATCGGCGCCCCCGCCGAAAGCACATCGACCTCGTCGTATACAGAGCAGACCGCCGCCAGCAGTTGCCGCTGGCCGTGGGCAATGCCGTTCTCTGACCACATATCGATCGGCGAAATGTAAAGGGCCTTTCGTGGCTTCATAGAATCAGTCCTTCCAGTAATTTGCGGAGAACCGCTGTCTTACTGGGCTCATTGTTTGCTTCAGGAATATCTTCCCATCCGCCTAAGAAGCCCCTGAACGAACACGCGAGGTCGGGAACTCAGGCTTACGTTCCGGATTGCGAATCCACGTCGGCTGTTGTATCCCTGCGACCACCAGGCGTCGCCAAATGGAGGAAACGTGGGAGCGTTCGTACGCCGGAAAAATGCCGTACTTCGCACGACTTTCTCCAAATGGAACATCGAGTCATCTTTGAGTACATCGACCATATGGGCTAGCGTCGGGATCTGGATGTCATCGATCACCAGGAAGCCACCAGCCCTGATGTGTGGATAAAAATAGAAATATTCCAGCTCCGGAAAAGGATAGCCGTGCGGCCCGTCAAGAAAGACCAGGTCAATCTCCTGATTGAAGTGATAAGCCGGCAAAGTCTGCTGCGTCGGCCCAATCACGAATTCGCAGACCCCAACTTTGAGGAGAGGGCTCGTCCTGACCTGGTTGAGCGAATGGGTTTCCGGGTTTTCACCTGAGGGCACGTCGCATGCAAAGACGAGGTGCCGCCTAGAAGCGCAGGACAATGCCAGAGTGCTGCGGCCGCACCCGGTTTCCGCCGTGCAGAGTGCCCCTTCGGCGGAATGAAAGAGATAATCGACAACCTCAGGGTTCAGCGAACCATTCGCGTGCCAGGTTGGCGGCAAAGCGTGAATTGAATCCAAGGTTCCCATACCAGGCATTGACCCTCCTGCCAATTTGTTCGCTTGTGAACGTGGAAGATAATCTTGCTTGTAATTCTCGTGGTTCTCACATGGTTGCCGGCTCGCTCAGCGTAGAGAACTGGCATGCAACAAACCATCCATGGAAGTTGTCCAAGCGGTGTGTGCTTTGTACCCGCCGATGTTCCCGAGAATGCGCTACCAGGGAGAGCCACCCATTCTCCTCGTCACTCAGCTTTCCGCATCGGTCCGCGAAGGACGGGGCCCGAGACTATTCCGGTTGTTGGCCCGCATTGTTAACTGCCTCCGCAGCATCTTCCGCACGCTGTCGATCCACATGGGAAACGCCAGATCGTCCCTCCGCTTTAGCCATGGCAGCAGGCGAAAGAACGCTGTCACCCGCAGCCATCGCAGCACCAGCACATCCAGAAACAGCGCCGTGCGGCTCTGCGGTCCCGGTGCCTCGAAATCCGCATATACCTTCGTCATGGTTTCCTTCATCGCCGCCGAACTCACCCTGGAAATCCGCGCTGGCTGGTCCCGGTCTGCAGCCAGAATGCGGGGGATCCGCAGAAAGCGGTGCTGTTTTCCGATTTGCAGCCAATAGATGAAATCAATCGACACTCTCAGGCTCGGGTCCAGCCGGTGTTTGTCGGTCACCGCCCGCCGTAGAAAAACCGCCGGTTGCGCCAGCATATATCCGCGCAGCGCGCGATCATATCGAAACTGCGGATAACAAAGGATCATCTGGAGTCCGCTGCTCTCCGAGATCAACGCCACATCGCCCGAAACGGCATCGACCTCCGGATGACATGCAAGCGCTCTCACCACGCTACCCACAGCATCCCGGTCGAAATACACATCGTCCGAGTTAAGCCACCCGACGATCTCGCCACGGACTCGGTCAAATCCTTTGTTCAGAGCATCCGCATGTCCGCGATCACGCTCGGAAATCCATTCGAAGGCGTAATCCGGACCATGGTCCGTCGCTTCCCAGCGTTGCAGCAACTCCACTGTGCCGTCTGTCGATCCGCCGTCGATCACAATCTGATGAAGGGGCCGGTAGTGCTGCAACTCGACCGAACGCAGAGTCTCCTGAATGAAGGCCGCCTGATTGAAGGAGGGGGTAACGATACTGATGAGAGGATTGGCGGCTATAGCCTTGATTGGCTGGGTCAGCCGCGCCTCATTCGATAGAAGTTCCGTCATACAGAAGGCTCAAACCCTACGAAAACTCTCCCGGTGAATACCAGCAACTCGGCAAAGGCAGTGATGCTGCCGACGTATTGTCGACGTCGAACTGATGTGGAAATCTCACTCGAGGCTCGGCCGAACCCACTCTGCGCTTATTGATAAATGTGAATTCCATCGCCCTCGGAATCTCGATCCCCTCAACCTTGCAGCTGCCGCAGCAATTGTTGGGATGGATATGCGCGACATGGAAGTACTGCAGAATTTTGTCAAAGCAAGAGGAAAAAATGGAGAAAACAACAGGATCGAAAAGACGATCAAGGTTATGGAACTCGATGGCCATGATCCGAAACTGGTTCAGCAGACGGTCAGGAAGGCTAAAGAGCACCTCATACTCGGCGCCTTCAATGTCCATCTGCAGGATCAGATCCCCTGCATAATCGGGGATGTATTTGTCTTTCCAGGATGCGAGTGTCATGAAGTGACCCCGGTCGGCCGATCCCAGGAACTTTTTATCAAAGGTAAATTCGGGCCGCGCGATGGGTGGCCCGTCGACCGAGTAGTCGGCCATGAAAGACCGGATCCCCTTTTCCGCCAGATCGTTCTCGAAGTCACTGACGGTATTCACTCCTGGAGAGAAGCAATACTCGATACCTTCAAAGTCATCGGGGATCAGATAACCACCGTCGCCCTGTCCTCCGATTCGGACGAGTCCTTTACCGCAGTCCTGCGGCCTCAGCTTTTTGATTAGCCCCAACAGATCGCGCGATGGCGTTCTGCCCGCAGCATAGAGGCCGATCGCGAGTAGCCCGGATCTTATTCCTTCCATCATTCAGCCGGCTCAGTTTATTCCTGTGGAGAAGCTCTGATATCCCCGGAATCATCCATGCAGCGCCATCTAATTGGTTAAAGCCAGAGACCGAGTAAGCAGGATCTCCGCGCATACCCTCCGCTGCCCCTCATGAAGGCCAGCAAAGCGACGTCTCCGCTCGCCACAATGGGCCTCCGATTCGTCTTTGAGTTTGAAAGATTATACCAACTCCTGAATATCCATCGCTGGGCCGGGAACTCCGCTGTGCCACATACGACGGAACCGCAGAAAAATGTAAGTTCCACCGCAGAGATAGAAGAGCCCCCCGCAAAAGAAGAATCCGATCACCACCCCTGACGCACCCCACATTTTGCCATTCACGAGGGTGCTGATTCCGGTAAATATCCCCACCAGCACCGAGAGGATCAGAAACGGCTCCTGCTTGTGGGCGCGAAGATACGCTGCTTCGCTCGCTGCGATATGGCTGAGAAAGAGCGTGAACATCAACAGGGCAAAGAGCGGAATCGGCAGCATACGCAATGCCAGATGCGGGAAATGCGGTTCGGCGAAGAACAGGCCGCTCAGAATCACGGCCTCTCCAAACAACAGCAAGGCTCCAGATTGCACCAGAGTGCGGAAGAACGTGTGATCGAGAGCGGCAAAATCGCGACGCGCAATCATATTGCCGAAGGGTGAAGCCTTGGTATTGATCCAGGCCGAAGCAACGGCAAGCAGCGCGTTCGCAATGTTCAGAGACATTCCCATGCGCCCCGCCTCGGCAGCGCCACGATAGGCGAACAAGACCGGGTTGAAAAGCGGGAACACGAGATAGGTGCACATGCAACTCACCGCGATCCTCCATTGAAACGGCCATATTTCAGTGCGCCATCCAACGCTGTGCTCTGTGTTTCTTCGCCGGAGCAGTGGCAGCAGCAGCTGTCGTTTCGAAAACACGAATATGAACCCGGCAAGCGCCTGACCAGCGATCATCGCGGCGGGGGCAAACAAACCATCGTGTGCCGCAAAGGCTACCCAGGCCAGCGTGGTCCCCGTTGCCATCTGCGCGAATCGAAGACGTGCTACCTGAGGAACGAATCCGCAACCCTCCAAGAACGAGAAAATCGGATCCATCTGGAATGTGAAGATGGCTGCGAAGACGACGCCAATCCATGGGGCCTTCCAGGCGACGGCGCCCGTTGCCTGGTGATGCGCCGAGAAAAAGTAGAAACCGGCGATCACAAGACCAGCTGCCATCACCAGAGCCGCAAACGAATACCACAGAATTGATTTCTGCAGGATCGATGCCAGCCGTGAATGAGCAACTTCGCTCCCTGAAATTACACCGTCTGGAGCAATCTTCAACTGTGCGCTTTCGTGAGCGGCCAATTGCAGAATGACGAACGAGAATCCCAGCTCGAAAACAATCTGGAGGGACACGAGACTGTAAAAGGTGTAGTAGTATCCTTGCTCGGCCGGAGTCAGGAGTCTTGCGATGAGCAGAATGGTCACTGCTCCAGAGAGAATGCTCCAGCCGCGCGCCAGAACGGTGAACCCAACCGCACGGTCGATTCCAAGCAGATGACGAACTCGCTGAAACATCGTCGCAAAGGAGCCTGTCACCAACTCACCCTCGCCCGTCCATTCAGCTTCGCCCGAAAGTCATTCCTCGCCTCCTGGCCCATCAGGATCGTAATTCGGATCGAAGTGGTGGACGCGGAAGGAATCGAACCTTCAACCTGTCGATTAAGAGTCGAATGCTCTGCCAATTGAGCTACGCGTCCACAGAAGGCCGGCGAAGCGGGAGGACCCCGCAGGACGGGCAGAATTCCGCCGCACCTCCCTCACTATAGCAGCAAAACCGCGCTCTCCGGCAGGCGCAGAGCTGGTTTCCTCCTTCTCTTTCAAGCTGAAATTCGGACGCGTTCGGCCTCAGAACGTGAAGGACAAGCCGCCTTCAATGCACCGCGGGGCCTGCGCGAAATAGAGGCTGCTGCCGTCGCGCGATACAAACGGCCGATACCCTTCCGCCAGCAAATTCGTCACATCCACCAGAGCTTCCACGCCGTTCGGAAGAATGCCGTGGTAATGAATCGGCTGGCGCACCAGCAGGCTGAGATACGGGTCCGGACGGCCGGCTGCAAATGCATCCACACCGGTCACTGTCTGCGAATTCTGCCATCGATACGACGCCCGCCACTGCGTGCCGGTGGACGCCAGCTTTCCACGAACCGCCGCACTGTACATGGACATCGGACGCGCTTTCGCGCCGTCCAGCGCCTCGGCTACGGTTTCGGTTCCCGGAGCCGCCGAAGCCATCGTCAGCGCGTCGCCCAGCGCCAGGTCGAACGAGATCCAGGTAGTGCTGTTCACCTGTTCTTCCACTTCCCCCAGAAGCCCGCTGCCGGTGAAGTTCGGCCCCGCCGCCCGCAGCAGGTCGCTGGATTGGTCGTAGAGGAGATTGCCCTGCGACCAGTCCGCGGGCGAGATTGTGCCTCCCCCGCTGATCACGGGATTCTCGACGTGCTCGTGCCAGGCTGTCATCCGCATGTGCAGATTGTCGGTATTGCGCCCAACCGTAAACTCCTGGTGCATGCCCTGCTCGAGCGCCAGGCGCCCACTGCGCTCGGCCAGTGCCGGCTCAATCGTGGCTTCGCGATCCAGATCGCTCACCTGCTGAATCCCGGGCGCCGTGGAAATACGGTAGGCGACCATCATGTTGCCGGGACGCAGCGTCAGCGCCGCGAATGGATGGTTCGCCAGCACGGTGTTGGACAGATGGACGCCCTCGGTCTCGTCGCCGAATTCGGCCTGCAGCGATTCGGTGATGGTGGTCGTCTCGCCGCTGCGCATCTCGATCGCCTGCAGACCCTGGCTACCCGGACCGCCCCGCACATCCGGCCGGGATTCAATGGCGCCGATCGCGCGGAACGTCCGTCCCGGCGCCAGTTGCTGCTCGTACCCCAGCATTGAGTTCACCGCCGGCGCCTCTGCCTGGCTCAGGTCGGCGCGAAAGATCATCGCCCGCCCGTCATCCGGGGTCCTCTCCATCTCGAAATCGTTGTGAACGCCGCCGTCTCCGAATCCGCTCTCGCCGCCGCGCACGGTCACCCGCGCCTTCAACTCCGGAGCCGATCCGTCCCCGCTGTCCACCACCACCAGCGGTCCGTTCTGCAGCAGACGCAGCAGGGGCCGGTTGGCGCTCAGCCGGAGGGTCCAGGTCCAGTCGTCCCTGGGCTCATCGGCGGGTCGCGGCTTCGCCGGCAGCCAGCGGAACGCTTCGTAGAGGGTATTCAGGGTCAGGTTAACGACCAGCTTTGAGCCGCCCAGCACCCGCAGGTTCTCGCGCAGCGTGGGCAGGAACAGCGATCCGGCAGCTTTGACTTCGTAGATCCCGGGAAGAATCGCGTCCATCCGGTAGTGTCCGTGGTCGTCGGTGTAGACCTCGTTGACCACCGAGAAATCGGACCGCAACAACTGCACCACCGCGCCCGCCTGGGGCGTGCCCCGGCTGTCCCGCACCACTCCGGTGAGGTTGTTTGTCTGCGCCTCGGCCGGCATTCCGACCGCCCACAGGAGGGCGATCGCCAGCGAGAGGGGAACGTAAATGGAAAAACGTCTGTTCACTGCTCAGTTCGTCGCGGTTGCTCCCTGGCGCTACTCCCTGAATCCATTCCCCGCTCCGTGGCTCTAGAGGTCACTGGAACTCCGAATTTCCGGGCGCCTTGCCCGGAAACCTGTCAAGCCTGCTATTCCACCGTAAAGGGCGCCGACTCCGCAATCTGCTGTCGTGTCACGTCGTCGTTCACGCTGATCTTTACTATGTACTTCCCAGGCTCCAGACTTGCAAGGGGGAGGGTCTTTTCGAGCGTCAGCTGATCGGAACTGGCACCCAGCTTTTTTGAATCTTCATGGGTGTCCAGAATGGCCTTGTTCGTTGCCGCATTCAGAATCTGGTAATCGATCACCGCGTTGTTTTGCTTGCTCTTATCGTCCAGACCAAGATTATAGACCTGCATCCAGAAATTCAGGTTCTGGTAGCGGTGGAAGGTCGCCGGCGAGGCTGGATTGGTCGTTACCCGCGGGCGCACAAACGTGTTCCCGATGATGAACTCCCCAGCCCCAATCTCTTTCGATGGCACCCGCGCCATCTTGTCCGCCAGAATCAGGGACGAGGCGGCCAGCCGGTCATCGTCGTACCGCGGCACGGTAACCGCCTGGGCCCACACCCCCACGTGATCCTTATTGTTCACGTCCTTAATGGCGATGTCGATCCGGTACCGGCCGGGGCGAAGTGGGAACGCCTTCCAGTAGAGCGAGGAATTGTCCAGCGATTTCGCCAGCAGTTCGGCCGGCTGCTCCACTTCCAGCGTTTCCTCGAAGCTCTGCACCACCCGGTCCGTGATCGTCGAGATGCGCCCGATGACCGAGACCTCACCCTTCGAAACCCCATCCTTCGTATTGAAGGTAATGTCTCTGTTCCGGATCTGCAGGGTGATCGGCACCAGAACTGTATCGTCCGTCACCTTTACGAAGTCGGTGCGTACTTCGAAGGGGAAGAAGGGCCCGTTCAGCACTTTATGGCTCGACAGGAACTCAGCCAAATCCATGTCTTTGAATTTGATCACCGGCGGCGCTTCCAGCTTGGCCATCAGTTCAATGCGGTCGAACTCCTTCGACTGGTTCGTTGCTGAATCCGGCCCTGGCCCCAGGTTCTCCAGTCCACCCTTAAAGCGGTCCGCTTTCTTGGCCATCCCCATTTGTTCGTAGAGGGTCTGGCCACCATTGGGCACGTGCAGCAGCGCGTCCTTCTCCGACCGGTCGATGGTCATGTGGTAATCGCCGCACATGCACGAGTCCACAAACTCGATATCGATGTTTTCCCCAATCCCCTCGAGATACCGGTAGTGCCACGTCTCAAAGGGAAAGGTCGAGGTTTCGCCGCCGCCCTCCTCGATGGGACGCTCGTATTCGCCGCCCGCGGGATGCGATTCGATCGAGTCCGGCTTACCGAACTTGATGTAGATCATCCCCCGGTCCGTCATCCAGCCCGGTTTGCCGGCGGCAAAATGCTCATTGGCGTAGGCGATGCGCGCGTAATACTCTTCCCGGAATTCGTTATCAGGCGAATCCGGGTTTGGGTTTCTCCGCCGCCAGAACTGCTCGATGAACGCGTCCCGCTCCTCGTCGTTGCTCAGGCTCAAAAACGCCTTCCGCTCCTGGTCGGTGATGATCCAGCGAACGTCCTGATCCAGCCACGTCCGGTAGGTTGTGCTGAGTTCCTTTCCCAGTTCCTTCTGCTGGTCCCGCCGCTGCTTGTCTGAAAGCTTCCGCGACAGCGGATTCTGGTTACCCTGAGTATCCTGGGAATTGTCCTGCGAACTCTGGGCCTGGTCCTGCTGTGGCTGTGCCGGCGTCTGTGCATGAGCTTTCGCACTGCTCGCGCCAGCCAGGAATGCGATCAGGATCGCGGAATGGAGGGAGAAACGGTTCCTGAACATTGCGTTACGGCGACTCCTTCGGGGTGTTTATGATTCTAGAAGTGGCTGAGGCCGTTTTCAAGCGATTCCTTTACCCCGCGCCTTCGGAATGGCCCTTCTTCGCTGTTTAGTAAGACTTACCTGCGCCCCAACCTGTTATCATGGCGTGGAAATCTCCTCGGGCAACTCACCGGCCGTTGCGGCAGGCGTCCAAATCCTCGAACAGACCATTGTTTTCAGAGGATTCAACCTCGCCAGGACCTGCGTTCCGCCCGTCGTTTCCGCGGAACTGCCGCCACCGGATTTGCGTAACCGTTCACCGAAGGAATTACTGTCTTGAAGAAAATCCTCATCATTGTTGGCGTTGTCCTGGTTCTGGGCGGAGTAGTCACCCTTTCGATCGTCCGCGCGCAGTCGGGCTATACCAAGGTCCTGATCGGTACCGTGAACCGCGAGAATCTCGATTCCATCGTGAGCGCCACCGGCCAGATCACGCCCAAGACCTACGTCAACATCGGCGCCAACGCCATGGGCCGCGTCACTCACTTTTTTGTCAGCGAAGGCGATCACGTCAAGAGGGGCGAGATCGTCGCCACCATCGAAAACGTCCAGCAGGAAGCCAACGTCGCTGCCCAGGAAGCCACCATCTCCGCCGCGCGCACCGACATTAATTCCTACATCGCGGCCGAGAAGACGGCGCAGGCCAACGTCGATCATGCGAAGGCCGACCTCGAGCAGAAGCGGCTGGACTATCAGCGTGCCGAGGCGCTGTTCAAGGATCAGGTCATGTCGAAACAGGACTTCGACGCCAAAAAGGCGGCTTACGATCTTGACGTCGCTTCGCTGGCCCAGGCCCAGGCCGGCCTCGCCCAGGCCCGCGCTCAGACGGCATCCCAGCGGGGCCATCTCCAGACCCAGGAAGCTGCCCTGAAGGTCCAGAAGGACCTTCTTCGCCAGACCATCTCCATCGCTCCATTCGACGGCATCGTCACCAATGAGCCCATTCGCCAGGACGAAATGGTCGTGCCCGGCATCCAGAACACCGAGGGATCCACCCTCATGACGCTTGCCGACATGTCCGTCATTACAGCCGAGGTAAAAGTCGATGAGACTGACATAGTCAACGTGGCGATCGGACAGCCGGCGGACGTCACGGTCGACGCCCTTCCCGGCAAGGTCTTCAAGGGCCACGTCACGGAAGTCGGCGACCAGGCGCTCCTGCGCTCCACCGGCGTCGCCACCAGCCAGTCCACCAGCGGCGTCGAGGAAGCCAAGGACTTCAAAGTTGTCGTCACGCTCGACGGTCCCGCCGGTGACCTCCGCCCCGGCCTCTCCGCCACCGCGAAGATCACCACCGCTCACAGGAACGACGCGGTCGCGATTCCCATCGAGGCGCTGGTCATGCGCGACCCCAAACAGCTGAAGGAGCAGGAAGAGCACCCGGGAACGGTTTCCGCCGCGACCACCACGACCACCCAGCCCTCTCAGCTGATTCAGGGGGTTTTCGTCGTCAGCAAGGTGAACGGCAAAGACCGCGTCCACTTCGTGCCCGTGACCACCGGGATCACCGGCGCCACCGATATTGAAGTCCTCAAGGGGCTCAAGTCCGGCGATCGCATCGTCACCGGCACTTATCGTGTCCTGCGCGACCTGAAGGAGAACTCTCTGGTCAAACAGGACAGTTCGCTGGCGGCTCCTCCGAGCACTTCCGGATCATCTTCATAAGCGGAACCGGGAACCGGCCGGCTTGTCGGCACGTACCGGTTTAGCATGGCAACAGGAGTGCTCATGGCGGCAGAGACATCAACCGAAGCGGAAGTGCGATCCGATCCTGCGGCCGGGCCCGCCGGCATGATCGTGGTCGAAGATCTCTGGAAGACTTACGACATGGGCTCCGAGCAGCAGGTTCAGGCCCTGCAGGGGATGAGCCTGAAGATTTGCCGCAACGAGTACGTCGCCATCATGGGACCTTCCGGCTCCGGCAAATCCACGCTGATGAATCTGATCGGCTGCCTCGATACGCCGTCCAGCGGGAAATACTGGCTCAACGGCCATCTCGTCAGTGAGCTCAACGACGATGAGCTGGCGCGCATCCGCAACAAGGAAATCGGATTCGTCTTCCAGACTTTTAACCTGCTGGCCCGCGCCAGCGCCCTGCACAATGTCGAGCTGCCCCTCATCTACAACGGCACGCCGGCCGAAGAGCGCACCGCCCGCGCCAAGGGCGCTCTCGCCGCGGTCAGCCTCGAATCTCGGATGAACCACAAGCCCAACGAGCTTTCCGGCGGTCAGCGTCAGCGCGTCGCCATCGCCCGCGCTCTGGTCAACACTCCGTCGATCATCCTGGCCGACGAGCCCACCGGCAACCTCGACTCCAAGACCGGCGAGGAGATCATGGCTCTGTTCGACGATCTGCACAGGAAGGGTAATACCATCGTCCTCGTGACGCACGAAGCCGATATCGCCGAGTACGCGCACCGGGTCGTCCACATTCGCGACGGCAGGATTTTCTCTGATCAGCCCTCGGGTCGGGCAAAGGAACTCTCCGAACCGCCGCGCTGCTGATGGCGTAGCGGCTTCTGCCTTCATCCTTCTCACCCTTCTGCCGATAAACCCAGCAGCAGGATAGGAAGAAACGTGGCTCTTGCACCGATGGCGGCAGATGAAGAGGTCGATCAGGCGCTTTCCACCAGCCCGCTCAGTTTCGATCTCCTCCAACCTTCAACGCTTAACTCCGAAAAGTGGATGCTCGGCCCCATGGTTGGGCGGAGTGCCGCGATGCAGCATCTCTTTGCGCGCATGCGGTACACGGCACCACATTTTCGCCTCGCCAGCGTTGAAGGCGAACCCGGTTCCGGCAAGCTGCTTACGGCCCGTACTCTGCATCCGATCGGCCCGGCGGCTGCCGGCCCTTTTGCTCCGTGGCTGGCCTCCCGTTTTCTCGAAGCGCCCGACCTTCACTGGAGAGAGGCGGGGGGCGGCCTCCTCTATCTGTCGCGGGTGGACGAACTTCCGCCCGACCAGCAGCGTGGCCTCCGCGATTTCCTCGAACGCGCCGCCCACGACCGTATCCGCAGCCGCCCGGACTCCGGCCCGCTGCAGGTCGTCGCCGGCTCGGCACAGCCGCTACGCCGCCTCGCTGCTGCTGGCAGCTTTCGCTCCGACCTCGCTGGTCATCTCACGGCCATTCGTTTCGTTCTGCCTCCGCTCCGCGAGCGCCACGACGACATCCCTCTGCTGGCTGGTCTTTTTCTCGGTCGTTGGACCGTCGAGCACCACAAGCCGCTCCGCGGGTTCGCCGCGGGCACGCTCAGCCGCCTGAGCGACTGGTCCTGGCCCGGCAATGTCCTCGAGCTGGAGTCCGTGATCGCCGCCGCTGCCCTCGAGTGCCCTGGCCAGTGGATTCGTCCCATCGATCTGCCCCGCCTTGACTGGCCCATTGCCGCGGCTTCCGCAGTCTCCTCCGACCTCTCTGCCGAGGATTCCAATCTCGACCGCGCCATCCTTCGCCACATCGTCCGCGTCCTTGCGCGCGCCAACGGCAACAAAGTGCGGGCCGCACGCATGCTCGGCATCAGCCGCTCCACCCTCTACCGCCTTCTCGACACGGCCCGGGCCCCCTCGCTTTGGCTGCCCGCCTAACCTTCCGTCACGTCATCCGCTACGGGGCATCCGCCAGGGCGTGATCCGCCGGCACTTCCTCCCCGCTCCACACCTTCTTCGCTGTCCACGGCGCAGCCGCATCTGCCCAGAACGGATCCGTCTCCGCCAGCCCCAGCGGCAGCCATGCCGCCGAACACAAATAGCAGCTACCCGTTGAAATGTAAGCCTCCGCCATCTCCGGCTGATGCCCGCAGAATCCGACCCTCAGCCATCCCTTCGCGTCGAACGTCCCCGGCGCATCCGTCATCCGCCGCATCACGGCTGTCAGCGCGCCGCGCACCTGCGCCGGGGCCACTGCATCGGGAAGCTGGCGCCGCCATGCGACGGCCGCCAGCAGATGAAAGGCGCCGAAGCGGTAGCACAGCGACCGTCCTGTCGGCGGAAAGCTCCCATCCGGCCCGATCAGCCTTTCCTGAATTGCAGCATATCGTCGCGCCCGTTCGAGCATCGGCGGCTGGAACGAGTCCCACGCCGGCGACGCCCTGCTCACCGTATCCAGCACCGTCAGCAACAAAGGGTGGATCACGAAGCTGTTGTAGTAGTCCCAATGAAACGACGGCCCATCGCCGTACACTCCGTCGCCCTTGTACCAGCTGTCGACGGCTCGGATCGCGTAGTCCACGCGCATCGCGTCCCACTGCACTCCCATAAAGCACAGCGCCGCCTCGACCATCGCGGAGAAGAGCAGCCAGTTGCTGTATCCCGGCCGGATGACCCGGGAGGATTCAAGCGCCGCAATCACCTGCGTCCGGGTTTTCGCATCCAGCTTCTGCCACAATTCCGTCGGTGCTCGGACAATGGCCAGCGCCAGGAACGCCGTGTCCACCACCGGCTGCGCTCCCTGGTTGAAGTTGAGGAAATCCGGCGATGCCGCATCCGTCGTCGAGGCCAGTCCGGTCCGCGCCCAATCCGCAAACTGCTCCCGCAGCTTCCCTTCCGCACCTTCGCGGCTTCCCGACTCCAGCCAGGGTGCGATCCCGCATAACAGCCTCGCAAACGCCTCCAGATATGTGTAGTGCCTGCGGTCCTCGGCGTTCCCGTGGGGAGCTTCGACCGGCATCTCCAGCTTGAGTTGGCCGGTGCTCGCCGCAGTCAGCACCGGTCGCGCAATTTTCTCCACGATCTCGATCCAGACTGCGCGATCGTCGACAGGCGCGGGCGTCAGGCTCGCCGCTGCTTCGGCCAGGGGAGTTGCCGGCGCCAGGGCGCCCAGTGCCATGCAACTCTGCATAAACCGCCTGCGGTCCAACCCAGACCGGCTCTCTGCATTCATCAATCATTCCCCCTGCTTCTCTGCGCATTTTACGGTTGCCGGCTTGATCCCCAAAGCCTTTGCGATCCTGTCTGGAAAGCCTTTCGGCAGGCCGGTTGTGTGCGGCCAACTTCGCCCGTCTTCCTCTGCATCGAAATGGGCGCTTCAAGGTTCGGCGACAAAGCCCATTAAGCTGCTCCACAGGGGCGTGAAGACTCCATCCTGAGCAGGCCTTAGCCGGCCGAGAGCCGGGAGCCGTCTACCTCATACCCGGTTCTCACTGCCCGGTTCCCTGTAACCTGTCACCTGGTTCACCCTATGAAGCTCCGCATCGCTGCGTTTGCCCTGGCTGTCGTCGTCTCCGCCCTTCCCGCAATTCCGCAAAAGCTCCAGCTCGCGCCCAACAACACGCCCGCCGACCTCGCATCGCGCGAAAAGGCTCTCAACGGTATCTTTTCCGAATACTGGGAAGACCGCCTCAGCCATTCGCCCGAATTCGCCTCGTCCATCGGCGACAAGCGCTGGAACGACCAGCTCACCGATCACTCCGTTGAGGCTTACAACCAGCAGCTCGCCCGCGGCCGCGACTTCATTGCGCGCCTTGGCCAGATCGACACCACCGGCATGACAGGCCAGGAAATCCTCTCCTGCGATCTGCTGCTTCGCCAGCTGATCGAGGATCAGGAAGCCTCCCAGTTCAAGCCCTGGGAGATGCCGGTGAACCAGTTCAACGGCCTCCAGCTATCGTTGCCTCAGCTGGTCCGCCGGCTCAGCTTTGCGGGCGCAAAGGACTACGACGACTACATCGCGCGCCTCAACAAAATCCCCACCGCCTTCGGTCAGATCACCGACAACATGCTGACCGGCGTCCAGGATCAGCGCGTTCCGCCCAAATATCTCCTCGAAAAAGTTCTTGTCCAGGTCAACGCAATCGTCGCCCAAAAGCCTGAGGACAGTCCCTTCGCCGAGCCGCTGAAGAAATTCCCCGCTTCGATTTCCGCGGCCGACCAGGCGCGCATCCACGACGCGGTTCTCGCCGCCATCACGAAGCAGGTCTATCCCGCCTATCAGCGCTTCGCGAAGTTCCTCCAGGGTGTCTACATTCCCGCCGGCCGCGCCGATCCCGGAGCCTGGTCGCTTCCCGACGGCGACGCGTACTACGCCTTTCTGGTGAAGCAGAGCACCACCACCGACCTCACACCCGCCCAGATCCACCAGATCGGTGTCGATCAGGTTGCGCAGGACGAAGCCGCGATGCTGGTCATCGCAAAGAAGCTCGGCTACCCAGCCACCGACGCGCTCCGCGCCGCCATGAAGGCCGATCCCAAACTCCACCCCACCAGCGCCGAGGCCCTGCTCGACGCCTTCCGCGCCGATCTCGACCAGATGCGCCCGAAACTCCCCGACCTATTCACCCGCCTGCCCAAAGCGCCGCTCGTCGTCGAGGCCGTCCCCGCCTACATGGCCAAAGATCAGGCCGAAGCGTACTACGAAGAAGGCACGCCCGACGGCTCTCGCCCCGGCACCGTCTTCGTTAACACGTATGACTGCACCCATCGCTCGCTCTCGGACGCCGAGTCCACGGCCTATCACGAGGGTTTGCCCGGCCATCATCTCCAGATCTCGATCGCGCAGGAGCTTACCGGGCTGCCGACCTTCCGCAAATATCTCCACTACACCGCCTACACCGAAGGCTGGGGCCTGTACGCCGAGCAGTTAGGCAAGGACATCGGCTTCTATCAGGATCCCTATTCGGACTTTGGCCGCCTCGAAGCCGACAACCTCCGCGCCATCCGCCTGGTTGTCGATACCGGCGTCCACTCGCAGCACTGGAGTCGCCAGCAGATGGTCGACTATTTCCACGCGCACTCCGGCCTGCCTGACGCCACAGTCAACGCTGAAGTCGATCGCTACGTCGCCTGGCCGGCGCAGGCACTGGGCTACAAAATCGGCCAGTTGAAAATCCTGGAGCTCCGCGCCCAGGCGCAAAAAGAGCTAGGCCCCAAATTCGACATTCGCGCCTTCGACGACCAGGTCGTCGACTCCGGGGCGCTGCCCATGGACGTGCTCGGCCAGCGCATCACGGCGTGGATCCAAAGCCAGAGCGATTCCGCAAAATCGCCATGACCAGACCACCGGCTCCCGAAGACGCTATCCTGAATCCATGTCCGATCTTGCAAACTCCCGCGTCGCCGTCCTTGGCGCCGGCAAAATGGGCGGCATCCTGCTCCAGGCCTTCCTCAAGCAGCAGATCCTTGCCCCCGAGCGGCTCTCCGCGACCGTTGCGCACGCCGACCGCGCCCAGGTTCTCGCCGCGCAGTGGGGGATCGACGTCTCCACCGACAATGCGGCGGTCGCTGGCAAAGCCGACGTAATCCTCATTGGCGTAAAACCCTTTCAGGTTCCTGCGCTCATCGAGGAAATCCGTCCCGTCCTGACGTCCGACAAGCTCCTCATTTCCTTCGCTGCCTCGGTTCGCACCGAAGCGATCGAGCGCGTGGCGGTCGAGGAAGTCCCGGTCATCCGCGCGATGCCCAATACGCCGTCGATGCTGGGAGCCGGCATCTCCGCACTATGCCGCGGCCGCTTCGTCCAGCCTGAGCACATGGCTCTGGCTGAAAGCCTTTTCGCCGCTGTCGGCCGCACCGTCATCGTCGATGAAAAGCACATGGACGCGGTCACCGGCCTCTCCGCCAGCGGGCCCGCGTTTATCTACATCATTCTCGAATCGCTTGCCGAAGCCGGCGTGAAGGTCGGCCTGCCCCGCGACATCGCCACGCTGCTCGCCGCCCAAACCACCTACGGCGCGGCAAAGATGGTTCTCGAAACCGGCTACCACCCTGCACTCCTCAAGGACGCCGTGACTACGCCTGCCGGCTGCACCATCGACGGCATCCTCGAGCTCGAAGAAGGCGGCCTCCGGGTCACGCTGATCAAGGCTGTGATGCGCGCCAGCCAGCGCGCCAAAGAGCTCGCCGCCGGATAAGCGGGGTCGTGCGCATCCTTTTCATCGACGGAAACGGCTTCATCGGGATCCTGACGCCGACGCCGACGTCTGCCACAGCGAATCCTGACCGGCCCGGGCTACAGGCTGTCTCCGTGGGGCGGCTCCTTCGCGCCCTGCTTGCCGCCGTTTACCGCGCCTTTCGTCGTGTTCTTCGTTTTGTTCCAGTCCTTTTTGGTGTCCTTCTTTGACGTGTGGTAGGTCTTCTTCGTCCCCTTTTTAATACCCTTGCCTGCGTCCTTTGCGCCGTCTTTCGTGTCGTGTCCCGCGTTCTTCATGTCCTGCTTCGCGCTCTGCGGCGCAGGCGAAGCCAACACACCCATCGGAGTGAGCATCAGTGCCGCTCCAAACAATGCCGTTATCAGTGACGGTTTTCTTCTCATTCTCAGGAGGATGGTCCCTCACCGTCCCCGAGTTGTCGGACTAAAATCGACTTTCGGACTCTTTCCGTGACGACCTCCGCCGCCAATCCAGCCGCAGCCCAGGCAACCCGTCCCTCGCCGGCGCTGCGCCGTTTCGCCTGGGGGGTGGTGGCGTACAATGTCGCCGTCATCGTCTGGGGATCAGCGGTTCGCGCCACCGGCTCCGGGGGCGGTTGCGGAGAGCACTGGCCTCTGTGCAACGGCACCCTGATCGTGCGCCACCCTGGCATCGGTACTCTCATCGAGCTTTCCCACCGCGTCACCAGCGGCATCGACGTCCTGTGTGTGCTTGCCCTGCTCGTCTGGACCTTTCGCGCTACCCAGCGCCGCCACCTGGCCCGCAGCTTCGTCCTCTGCGTCGTCCTCTTCACGTTCATCGAAGCCCTGTTGGGAGCGATGCTGGTCGAGCTGGGCCTTGTGGCCAATAACCATTCCGCCCTCCGCGCCATTTACCTCGGCTTCCACTTCACGAACACCCTGCTCCTGCTGGCCGCGCTGGCGGTCACCGCGCACTTCCTCTCCCGGGGCGCCGGGGCCATGCGCGGAGCTGTCGCCCTCAGCCGTCCCGCTCTCGCCCTGACCGGCCTCATCGCAACCCTCATCGTCGGCGTAACCGGCTCCCTCGCGGCTCTCGGCGACACCCTTTATCCCGCCCGCAATCTGCTCAACGCCATCGCTCAGGATTTCTCCTCCGGCGGCTCCTGGCTGCTCCGCATCCGCTGGATGCACCCTGCCGTCGCATTGATCGCCGGAGTCTTTATTGTGTGGCTGGTCTTCCGCAGCCTGGCGCGTCCCGCACACCATCCCCTGGCCATCGCGGTGATCTGCCTGCTGTTTACCCAATATCTGCTGGGCGTTGCCGACATCGCTCTGCTGACACCTGTCGGGATGCAGATGGCTCATCTCCTCGGCGCCGACTTGCTCTGGATCGCCCTCGTTATCCTCTCCGCCCGCCTCTGCCTCGTCTCGAAAGATCTGCCCTCCTCGGGCTGATGTCTCTCTTTGCCGAACCAGTAACCTTGCTTCGTTTTCCCTCGGCAATTAGATTGCAGAGGAGCGCGCAATCGGTTTACTTCTCGCTCCGAATCCCGAAAGGTCGCCCACGTGACTTCTACCGCTCAAACCGTTCCTCCCATCGCCGCTGAAGTCGTGGAGGAGCTGGAACAAAAGCAATCGCGCCTCTTTGCCTTCATGGACGAGAATGGCTGGTCCGCGGTTCTTCTCAGCCGCAACGAGAACATTGCCTGGGCGACCGCCGGGCGCGTTGAAGCCCGCGTGGGTCCCGTGGAAACTGCCGTCTGCTCCCTCCTCATCACCCGTGACGGCAAGCGCTACTACATCGCGCCGGAAAACGAAGGCCCGCGTCTGGCGGCCGAAGAGTTTCCGGGGCTCGGGTATGAGCCTGTCCTTTATCCCTGGACGGGCGGCGATGTCGCGGAGCTCGCCCATGAGATCGCCGGCCCGGAAATCGGCGCGGACACCGTCCAGCCCGGCTTCTATCCCGCTCGCTTTACGGCGCTCCGCGCGCCGCTGGCCGCTTCGGAAATAGCCCGGTTCCGCACCCTCGGACGCGCCGTCGCCGAATCCACCACGCGCGTTCTCCAGTCCCTCCGCCCTGGCGTCAGCGAAGATGAAATGGCCGCCCGCGTCGCCGCGGACCTCCTCGCGCAGCACATCACGCCCACCGTTCTTCTCATGGGCACCGATGAACGCATCTTCCGCTTCAAACACGCCGTACCGCGGAAAGGCGTCCTGCGGAACTACGGGATGGTCAACCTCTGCGCCCGCCGCTGCGGCCTCGCCATTTCCATCACTCGCTTCGTCCACTTCGGCGCCATGCCGGCTGCTCTCGCAGCCAATTTCGAAAAGGCCGCCCGCATCAACGCCGAGTTGCTCCACGCCACCCGCGCCGGAGCCCGCTCCGCCGCTCTCTACGCGGTCGCCGGCAAAGGTTATGCCGCCGCCGGAGTCCCCGACGAAATTGCGCAGCATCACCAGGGAGGCTCCTGCGGCTATCAGGAGCGTGACTGGATCGCCACTCCCGATGGCACCGAGTGTGTCGTCGACCCGCAGGCCTTCGCCTGGAACCCAAGCCTGCAGGGCGCCAAAGCCGAAGACACGGCTTTGCTCAACAACGGCGCCATCGAGATCCTCACCGCCACGCCCGCGCTTCCGGTCATCGAGACAAACGTCGGCGGGCAGGTATATCGTTCTGCTGGGGTTTTTCTCCCCTAGCGAAAAACAGCGAAAACGAATCAGAAGTCGTCGCCCTGGGCGATGCTTTCGGCCGAAAAAAGCAGCACAACGAATCTCAACAGGACACAGAGTCGCGGGTTCTCGCTTTCACTGAACGCCGTTCCACTGGCCTTCTGCATCACCCGGAACGCCTCGCGCAAAAGTTCAGCATTCGGAGACTTTGGCAATGCCTTCCCGCTCCAAGATTGCAATCGGTTTCATCGCCCTTCTTCTTTGCGTCTCTCCCCGGCTTTCCTCCCAGGCCACGAAATACCCGGACAAGCCGCCGCTCCTGCTCGGCGCTGCCTGGTACCCCGAACAATGGCCCGAATCGCAGTGGGACAAAGACCTGTCGTTGATGGAGGCCGCCCATATCGACGTCGTCCGCGTCGGCGAATTTGCGTGGAGCACGATGGAGCCTTCCGAAGGCGATTACCAGTTTGGCTGGCTCGACCGCGCCATTGCTGATGCCGCCCGCCATCATATCTGCGTCGTCCTCGGCACACCCACCGCTGCGCCGCCGGCGTGGCTGACCACCCGATATCCGGAGACCCTCCGCGTGGATGAGAACGGCCGCCGGGACGAGCACGGCAATCGCCAGCAGTTCTCCTTCACCGATCCAAAATACCGCCAGTTCGCACACGACATCGCGGAGCAGATGGCCATCCACTTCGGCCACAACCCCAACGTCGTCGGCTGGCAGCTGGACAACGAATACGCCGCCCCTTCTTTCGATCCCAGCGCGCAAACGCAGTTCCACGCCTGGCTTGAGAAGAAATACGGCACCATCGCCAATCTCAACCAGAAGTGGGCCGCCGCTTACTGGTCGCAAACTTACGACAACTTCGATGAGATCCCGGTCCGTCAGGATCACGAGAATCCCGCACTCCTCCTCGACTGGAAGCGCTTCGTCAGCGACACCTGGAAGAGCTACTCGCTCAACCAAATCTCCGCCATCCACCCCCACGCCGATCCGCGCCAGTTCATCACGACCAACACCATGGGCTGGTTCGACGGCTTCGACGAATACACCGTTCACTCTGTTCTCGACATCGCCGCCTGGGACGATTACATCTCCTCCGACCACTTCGATTCCATCGACAACGCGGCCCGTCATGACCTGACTCGTGGATACAAAATGAAGAATTTCTGGGTCATGGAGACCGAGCCGGCCTTCGTCAACTGGCGCCCGACGAATACAGCTCTACACAAAGGTGTGGTCCGCGATATGGCATGGCAGGCCGTCGGCCACGGCGCCGAAGCCGTCGAGTATTGGCAATGGCGCAGCGCCCCCAATGGGCAGGAGGAATACCACGGAGTGCTCGTCGGTGCCGACGGCACCCCCGTCCCGGTTTATGACGAAGTCAGGCGCATCGGCGAAGAGTTTGCCAAAGCCGGACCGGAGCTTGCCGGAACCTCACCGCACTCGCAGGTCGCCCTCGTCAACGATTACGACAGCCGCTGGGCCATCGACTTCCAGCGGCACAGCGCGGCCTTCGATCCCGTGCAGGAAATGCTGGCCTTCTATAGTCCACTCCGCGAGCAGTCCCAGGCGGTCGATATCGTTCCCATTGGCACCGACTTCAGCCCGTATAAGCTGGTGGAGCTGCCCTCGCTCAACGTTATCTCCCAGTCCACCGCCGACGGCCTCATGGCGTACGTTCGCCAGGGCGGCCATCTGATCCTCGGTCCTCGCACGGCCATGAAGAACGAGGACAATGCCCTTCAGCCCGAGCGCCAACCGGGCCCGCTCGTCAACTTCCTCGGCGGCCGCGTCGATCAGTTTTACGCTCTCGACGCCAACATTCCCGTCAGCGGCGATTTCGGCTCCGGCACTGCCAACATATGGGCCGAACAGCTCAGCGTCGAGTCCCCTGACACCAAAGTGCTGATGGCTTACGGCAAGAGCAACGGCTGGCTCGACGGCCAGCCGGCGGTCATCTCCCGGCAGGTCGGCAAAGGAACCATCACCTACATCGGCGCCTGGCTCGACCCGACTCTGATGGATGCGCTCACGAAGGAATCGCTCCAGCAGTCCGGCGTCCAGCCCATCCTGCCCTTCGCCCCGCCAGGGGTCGAAGTCTGCCGCCGGAGCGGCCAGGATCCATCGGGTCACAGAAAATCGATCCTCATCCTCATCAACCACAACCCGCAGGATGAGCACGTCTCGCTGCCCGCTCCTATGCGTGACCTGATCGGCACTCAGGGGAGCGAGAACAGCGTCGATCTGCCCGCATACGGAGTAGCTGTCCTCGAGGAGCAGAAATAGCGGCAAGGCCGCGCGTTTCAGCTCACTCCATGTTCAGGCTTGTTGTCCTCCCAAAACGCCGGAGATCTCTGTGATCTCCGGTGCTCTTTCCCCGTCCCCTGCCCTCTGATCCCTGTTCCTGGTCCAGACCCGCGAAATCGCCCGCAGCACCGCCTTAGCGGGCGCCTTTCCGTCCTCGACGGCGAAGACAATCTCCCCTTCCCGCTTCAGCTGCGGGCGGTAATACCACCGGGCCAGCAAACACAGAAAATCCGGGATTTCCCCGGTGCGATGCTTTGCGCTCCGCCTGGCACCTGACTCTGGATGCAGTTCCCGCAGTGACGTCTCCAGCCGTTGTTCCAGTTCGTCGCGCGAGGCCGCCGTCACCACCTGTGCCTCCAGTGGAATCGCCTCCGGCGCCGCTACCGGCTGGGCAAAGAGGGACGTGGATCCCGCAGCCTCGTTCGGATGCCGCATCCCCGTCACGGAAAACAGCACCGGCCCTCGCAGCGCCCCACTCGTGAGCAGAAACAGGGCCACATGCTCCGCGTCCGCCGCTGGTTGCACGATGACTCCGTCCAGATGTGCCAACGGACGCACGACATCCTGCGCCTCGGCCGCTACCGCCTGCGCCTTCACCAGCCGGGCGTGCAGCTCAGCCGCTTTCTCAAACTCCAGCAGTTCTGAGGCCGCGGCCCGCTCCTGCTCCAGCGATTCCACCAGACTCGCTCCTCGGGTTCGGAGAAAGGCACGCACAGCGCCCGCTTCCTGCGCATAGCGCTCATCGGTGCAGCCTTTGAAGCAGGGGGCGAGGCATTTCTTCATCTCCGAATACACGCAGCCGGGAAACGCCGGATCGGGGGCCAGATCATCCACGCAGCGCCGCAGCCAGAAGAGGTCCAGCATGTCCTCGCAGAACCGCTCGGCTGCTACTCGCGATGGAAACGGGCCGTACAGATCCTCCATCCCCGCTTTTGTCACCTTGTTGGTGACATATACCCGCGGGTACGCATTCTCGACCGTCATGCGTAACAACGAGGGTGGCCTGAGATGCAGCCGCTTCCGCGCGCGCTCACCGAACGCCGCCAGCGATGCCTGATACATTCGCAGCAAAGCCTCGAAATCCGACCCGGTGCGCGCGTACTCGATCCGCGCCACCCGGCCAGCCAGCTGCAGCCGTTTTGTCTGATCAGGCCGGGGATCCAGCAGCCGCCGGATTCTCCGCCGCAGATTGGGAGTCCGGCTGATGAAAGGCTCTGCCCGCTGGTCCGCGCCAAACAGGGCGAACACGCCTGCCGCCGGGGGAATCTCCTCCCAACCGGGCTGCGCCGCGTCGAACGGAAGCTGATTCGGAAACATGGACATCACTCTGCGAGGAGAAGCGTCCGCACCAGACTACAGGCACTGCGGGTCGCCTGTGCTCTGCGCCTGAACCTCGGCCCCGTACCTGTCGCTAGGCCCCCGCGATCGTCATCCCATCCACTCGCAGCGTGGGCGATGCCGTCGCTCCCCGGAACACCAGATCGCTGCCCACCGCCGTAATGTTCCGGAGCATGTCCTTCAGATTGCCGGCAATCGTGATCTCGTGTACGGGGTATGCCAGCTCTCCATTCTCGATCCATAGTCCAGCGGCGCCGCGTGAATAATCCCCCGTCACCAGATTCACGCCCTGCCCCATCAGCCGCGTCACATAAAGCCCTTGCTGCACGCCGCCCAGAATCTCAGAGACTGTCTTATTCCCAGCCTCGAGATACAAATTCCCCGCATCGAGATATGGATTCCCGGCCAGCCCGCGTCCAGCGTTCCCGGTGCTCTTCATCCCCAGTTTGCGCCCCGCATACGTGTTCAGGATGTAGCTGCGCAGCACGCCCTTCTCCACGATCACCGTCCTCCGGCCTGGCAGTCCTTCCGCATCGAAGGGCGAAGTCCCGAACCCGCCGGGAATCGTCCCGTCATCCACGATGGTCACCGATTCCGCCGCCACCGGCTCGCCGAGCTTTCCTGCAAAGATCGACGCCTGCCGGTAAATCGCATCGCCTGACGCGGCGTCAAAGATCGCCCCCACCAAACCCCGCGCAATCTCCGGCGCAAACACCACAGGGACCTGTTGGGTCGGCACGCGCCGCGCATCCAGCATGCGCAACGTCCGCCGCGCCGCCTCACGGCCTACATTCTCAGGATTGTCGAGTTGTTGGATCGACCGCGCCTGCGACCACCAGTAATCCCGCTGCATTTCCCCGTTTGCGCTCTGGGCAATCGGGCTCGCGGCAATCGAACACCATGAGGACCGCGAATCGCCCACAAAACCCCGCGAGTTCGCGAAGGCTCTCCGCCCGGTTGCTACATCAAAACTCGCCCCGTCGCTGTTCACCAGCCGCGTATCCACTGCCATGGCCGCTGCTTCCGCGCGCCGCGCCCAGGCAATCCGCTCTTCCGTCGGCAGCGAGTAGACGTCCTCGTGATACAACCCAAGGTCGCCCATCAGCTGCCCAAATTCCTCGCGTTCCGCGAGCCCTGCGAAGGGATCTACCGAGGTCACCTGGGCCAGCTGAACCGCGCCCTTCACCAAATGCTCGAGGCCTTCCTCGGTAAAGTCACTCGACGACGTGCTGGCCACGCGGTATCCGTTCTCCGCCTCCACCAGCACCCGCAGCCCTACCCCGCGCGACCCGGACTCCTTGAGTGTCTCGACCTCGCCCATTCGGACGGTGGTCGAGAACTCGTCCCCCTCGCGGACCGTCACCTCCGCATCCGACGCACCGGCCTCCAGCGCCCGGGCAACAAGTTCCTCGGCCAGCTGCTGCAACGCGGTTTCAGAATCAACGACTGTGCTCATTTCGACGAACCACCCTCACTTCCACTTGCTTGTTCTTGCGCGCAGCGCGCCCGTCTGGCTAGGATCGCGTGCCGCCCACTGTCATCCGGTCCAGCTTCACCGTCGGCATACCCACGCCCACCGGCACGCTCTGCCCGTCTTTGCCGCAGGTCCCGATCCCCTCGTCCAGCGCCAGGTCGTTCCCCACCATGGAGACGTGCTTGAGCGCCTCCGGCCCGTTGCCAATCAGCGTCGCGTCGCGTACCGGCGCCGTCACCCTGCCGTCTTCGATCAGATACGCTTCCGACGCGGAGAAGACAAACTTCCCGCTGGTGATGTCCACCTGGCCGCCGCCGAAATTCACCGCATACAGCCCGCGCTTCACGCTGCGCAGAATATCCTCCGGCGCATCATCGCCGGCGAGCATGTAGGTGTTCGTCATCCGCGGCATCGGAATCTGCTGATAGCTCTCCCGCCGCCCATTTCCGGTGCTCGGAATCCCCATCAGGCGCGCGCTGAGCTTGTCGCTCAAATAGCCCTTCAGCACTCCGTTTTCGATCAGCACCGTCTCCTGCGTAGCGGATCCTTCGTCGTCCACATTCAGCGATCCACGCCGTGACGGCATCCGCCCGTTATCCACGACCGTCACCTTGCTGCTCGCCACCGGCCGTCCGACCAGCCCCGCAAACGCCGAGGTCTTCTTGCGGTTGAAGTCCGCTTCCAAGCCGTGCCCCACCGCCTCGTGCAGCAGAACCCCCGGCCATCCGGGTCCCAGCACCACTTCCATCTCGCCCGCCGGCGCCGCTACCGCGCTCAACTGCAGAATCGCCGTGCGCGCCGCTTCCTCGGCAAAGTGCTCCGGACCCTTCGCACCGGTAAAGAAACCGATCTCCACGCGCCCGCCGCCGCCGGAGCTGCCGCGTGACGCGCGCTCCCCATCCCTGGCGATTACGAACACGCTCATCCGCGCCAGCGGCTGCGAATCGCTCGCAAATGTCCCATCCGACGCGGCAATGAGGATCCGCCGCAGCTCGTCCGCGTAGCTGGCCCGCACCTGCGTAATCCGCGGATCGTAGCGCCGGGCCGCCTTGTCCGCGCGGTTCACCAAGTCCAGTTTCGCCGACAGATCGGTGTCCAGATCCGCCGCCGGCGCCGGGTATAAGCTCGGCGCAACCGTTTCGGTGAAACCCTGCACCGTCTGCTTCGCCGGCCCGCTCGCGATCAGCGCCGCGGTCCGTGCCGCCCGCAGCAGCCGGTCCGCGGACAAGTCGTCCGTATACGCGTAGCCAGTGCGCTCGCCGCTCACCACCCGCACGCCGCAACCGGCACTCACGCCCTGGCTTGCCGACTTCACAATCTGCTCATCGAGCCCCAGTGAGGTCGCCGCGACCGACTCAAAGTACAGATCTGCATAGTCCCCACCGGCCGAGAGGGCCTCGCCCAGGCAGCGCTCCAGCAGCCGCTCCGTAATCCCAAACTTGTCAAAGAAATACCGCCGATGATCCACGTTTCACCCTCTCTAATCGCTCGAAATCCCTCGCCACCGCTCCGGAATCCTGCCACCCGCCGCCGTTGTCACCACAGTAACAGTCCGATCCAGTCTCTTTCTTGATTCTTCAACAGATTCCTCTGTCTCGTCGATACCTTCCTGTGCCATCCTGATGCCACCATGAAGAAGTTCGTGCTCGCCACTCTGCTCGTACTGTTCTCTGCGTCGGCCTTTGCTGCCACGCACCACCATCACCAAAAGCACCACAAAATCCACAACGGAACGCCGAATCACCACCCGGGGGCTTAGATGGCGATCCTGCGACTCCTCTGCACGCCACCGTTTCCTCTCTGAGCGGTCCGCCTCCGCAAATCTCTTCGCGATTTGTCGCGCCGATTCCCGCGGTGTACCTTGCGGGTATGACGATTGCCGCGACACCCACTGCCGCCGAGAGAGATCCCCGTTACCCGGTTGGAAAATTTCGCCGCGCTGACGCCAACGTCACCGACCACGCCGCGTCCATCGCCGTTCTCGCCGCGCTTCCGCAGAACCTCCACTCCGCGGTCGCCGGCCTCACTGACGCCCAGCTCGACACCCCCTACCGCGAGGGTGGCTGGACCGTCCGCCAGCTCGTCCATCATGTCGCCGACAGCCACCTGAACGCGTACGTGCGTATCCGTCTCGCCCTCACCGAAGAGTGGCCCACCATCAAGCCCTACAACGAAAAGCTCTGGGCCGAGCTGCCCGACGCCTGCAACGCACCGATCCAGCCGTCCCTCGACCTGATCGAGGGGCTTCACGCCCGCTGGACCAACCTCCTCCGCTCTCTCAGCGAGGACCAGTGGCAGCGTGGCTATACGCATCCGGAAAACGGCCGCCAGTCTGTCGCCGAGGCCACTGCTCTCTACGACTGGCACTCCCGTCACCACGTCGCCCACATTATCGAATTACGAAAGGGTTGTGGCTGGTAGGCTTTTCTCTTGTCTGCGCCGGGCGGAACGCTGACCCTGAAAAGGAATGTCCGTTCAGCCTGCCGCTCCCGTTCGCGATCTGGCGTCCTCCGCCTCTGCGCTCGGCCGCGCGATTGAAGACTTCCTCGCCGACCACCCCCTGGCTGCAGTCTTTGAAGACGGCCGTCTCCTGTTCGACCTACGTCTCGCCCAGGCATCCGTCTCCGCCGACCATGGCCGTTGCCTCTTCCATCTCTGGTCCTCCGAGCGCAATCTGGTCCGCTCGGTTTCCGCCATCCAGCCTCGTCGCGACACCCTCCGCCTCGAAACCCGCCGCTTTGGCCAGACCAAGCCTCAAATCCTCACCCTCGTCCCCACTCCCGAGACGCGCACCCCCACCGCCCGCGACACCGCGCGCCGCCGCTACCTGCGCACCCTGGAGCAGGCTCTCGCCACACAATTCCCCGGCTGGACACCCGCCTCCTTCCGCTCCGCCATGGACCTTGAGCACAGCTTCGGTCCTGCCTACGCGCGCGGCTTGCTTATCCGAGGCCAGGGTTCCTGGGCTGTCCTCGGCGTCGGTCCTGAGGAGCCTCCCGCCACCATCGAAGGCGCGCTCACCCTTGGCATCCTCTGGCTCGCGCACTCCCGCGAGCACAGCAGCGGCCGACCTATCTTCCATGGACTCAAGCTCATCGTCCCCACCGGCTCGGCAGCCGTTGCCCGCTCCCGCATGGCCTGGCTCAACCCATCCCTCGCCCAGTGGGAGCTCTACGAGCTCCACCCATCGACCGCCGAACTAACGCCATGCGCAGTCGCCATTGACGGGAACGTCGACATCCAGCTTCCCCACACTTTCGATCCACAGGCAGCGCTCGATCGCGCCGCGGTCGCCGTCGCGCACCTTCGCTCCCTGCTACCCTCCGGCCTGCTCACCGCCAGCGAGATCCGCCCGCGCAGCGCTACCGACGTATCCTTCTCTCTGCACGGACTCGAATATGCGCGCATCCGTCACACCCTCATCCCAGGTTCCTTCCGGCATCAGGACCAAATCTTTTTCGGCGCCGGGCCCAGCGAGACCCTCCTTGACGACACGACTCAGGACCTCTTTCTCGACCTCATGGATCAGCTCCTGCAAGGGCGTCATCCGGAGGCGTCTGCCAAGGACCCTCTCTTCAGGCGGCAGCCGGAGCGCTGGCTCGAGTCTGTCCTGCGACGCGATCTCTCCGTCCTGGGTTCCGAATTCACTTCCCAGACTGTCTACTCCCAGCTCTTCTCGCTGACTTCCTCCAGCCGCAGCCTGCTCGATCTCCTCACGGTTACCCGCCAGGGGCGCCTCGCGATCCTCGAAATCAAAGCCGACGACGACCTCCACCTTCCACTCCAGGCCCTCGATTACTGGTCCCGCATCCGCAGCCTTCATCGCTCCGGCGAAATCGCCCGCCGCGGTTACTTCCCGGATTGGCAGAAGGCCGGCCTCTCCCTCAGCCCCGACGACCCGCTCCTGTGTCTGGTCGCTCCCTCCCTCCATATCCATCCGGCCAATGAAACCGTCCTTCGCCACCTCGCGCCCTCGGTTCCCTGGCAGATCAACGCCCTCGACGAACACTGGCGTCAGAATTGCCGGGTCGTTCTCCGCAAACGCGCTGAAGGGTCTTCCGCTAACGCGAACCTCTCGTTCCCGCGGCCTTCCTGAACAGAAAGGGGAGCGGCGCACGCTCCCCTGGCACCCTGGACGCGGTGATCTGCAACTATCGCAGACCGCCACTCGCCAGCAGCGTCTCTCCCGTCAGCCATCCTGACTCGTCCGACGCGAGGAAGACCGCGATCGGCCCGAAGTCGTTCGGCTGGCCGATGCGCCCCAGTGGCGTCTGGGCAATCGCGCCCTTCAGGAAATCGGACCCGATCACCCCTGCGGTGTGCGTGCCTTCCGTCTCCACGGGTCCGGGATTGATGGAGTTTACGCGAATCTTCCTTGGCCCCAGTTCGTTTGCCAGTACCCGCGTCACCGTGTCCAGCGCCCCTTTGGTCGCCGAATAAACCACGCTGGTGGCCGGTCCCGAGGTGCTCGCCACCGATCCGACGTTGATCACGGACCCGCCTTCGCCCAGATACTTTGCCGCCTCGCGCGTCGCCAGAATCGGCCCCAGCACGTTGGTGTCGAAGATCCGGTGGAAATGGTTCTCCGTTACATCGCCCAGCGGCACAAATTCGTAGACCCCGGCGTTATTGACCAGCACATCGACACCGCCGAAGGCCTTCTTTGTCTCGGTAAACAAGCGCTCTACATCCGCCGCTTTCGCCACATCTCCCTGTACCGCGATCGCCTTCCCGCCCCTGGCCTGGATCTCCGCCACCACTTTCTCGGCGCCTTCCCGGCTACTTGCGTAGTTCACCACTACTGCCGCGCCTTCCTCTGCCAGCCCTTTCGCGATTCCCGCGCCGATGCCCTTCGACGCGCCCGTCACAATTGCCACTTTGTTCTTGAGCCTTGCCATCTCTGCACCCTCCTCAAATCTTCACTTAGACGGTTGTCAAAGTGTCGAATAGGAGATGACCCACCACGGCCAAAGGGTTCAGAGGCGGTTGTGAATTTTTCTCTCCTAAATTCGAGCCAGATGGTCCAGGTACCCCTGCCAGACCTCCCGCTCCAGTTCCAGCCGCGCGAACTTGCCCTCCCGCACAATCCGGATCAGCCCCGCCGTCTCCAGCTCCTTCATATGGTGCGAAAGCGTGGCTGCCGTTACCGGCTGGCGCTCGCGAATCGCCGTGCACGACGCGCATCCTCCGCATTTTCCGATCTGCTGCAGAATCTGAAGCCTGCGGGAATCCGCCAGAGCTCGCCCAATGCGCGCGATTTGCTTCTCCGTCAATCGAACTGCCTTCGCCTTCGCCATGTCCGAGCCTCGCACGTTCCTCTCAGCCTCAAATTTAACCCCCGAACATATTCGCGCCGTCCTACAATCCTCGCCATGTCCACTATCGACCATCATCCCGCCGGCCACTTCGTCTGGCTGGAGCTCGCCACCACCAGTCAGTCGGCCGCAAAGAATTTCTACTCCGCCCTCTTCGGCTGGGAAGCGAAAGATTCGCCCATGGGCCCTGATGCCGTCTACACCATGTTTCGCCTCAACGGACGCGACGTCGGTGGCGCTTTCCAAATCTCCGCAGAAGAGCACCGAATCCCGCCGCACTGGCAGATCTACGTCGCCGTCGACAACGCGGACGAATCCGCCAGCCGAGCCTCCGAACTGGGCGGAAGGATCGTCCAGCTCCCAACGGACATTCCCAACGTCGGACGCATGGCTGTTCTCCAGGATCCCACCGGCGCCATGCTCTCTGTTTTCCAGCCCGGCATGCACAAAGGCATGGGCGTGATTGGCGAGCCCGGCGCCTTCTGCTGGGCCGACCTCCAGACCCGCGACCGCACCGCCGCCACCCACTTCTACTCCTCTCTCTTCGGATGGGAATTTACCCTCGGCAAAGACCAAGACCCCAGCGGCTACCTCCACATCCGTAAAGGCGAAGAGCACATCGGCGGCGTTCCCGGCCCGGGCACTCTACCGCCTCAAGTGCCGCCCCACTGGCTCGCCTACATCCAGGTGACGGACTGCACAGCCCTCGCTACGCGCGCCAGAGAACTGGGTGCCAGCATCCTCCTGCCGCCCACGACCGTGGAGAACCAGCTTCATTTTTCTGTCCTCGCCGATCCCCAGGGAGCCGCCTTCGCGCTCTTCCAGCCGGCCCACTAACCGCGGCATCCCGGCTTAATCTCCATCGAAAGGTGGATGCCAGTCCTTTGTCCCAACCGCTACCATGCTTGTGCCGAATCGAGTAGAAAAGAGGCGCTCGATTTCGCAATCCCCGGCTCCGCACTCCGGAATCTGAAAACGAATCATGAGACGATTTCTCATCGCCGCGGCCCTTGGCCTGGCCGCTTCCGCCGTTTATCTCGTCGCCTTCCCCACCGCGACCCTCTACTACGAAGCCATCGTCGTCCTCCACATCCTGGGCGGAGCCGTCTTCCTCCTCCTCGGCCTTCCCTGGATCTCCCGCCTCGTGCGGGGCCGCGGCCTGCTGGAGAAAACTGGCTGGATCGTGTTCCTGGCGGGCGGAGCCTTCGGCGCCGTTATCCTCTTTACCGGCGCGCGGCGCGATCGCTGGTCTATCCTCTACACGCACGAAATCGTTTCCGCGCTCGCCTGCGCGCTGCTCCTCGCAGCATGGATTGGACACCGCAGCGGTTCCAGGACTGCTGCCGCGGTTCCCGCCTCGCAACCCTTCAGCCTCCGCTCCTCGCTCCGCATCGCCGCCTGCGTGGCGCTCGTCGCCCTCATCGGATGGGGCGCCTGGTGGATCCGCACCGCCCCCTGGCAGCGCGCCTATGTCATCCGCAATCCCTCCATCGCCCCCGCCTCCATGGATCAGGAAGGCGACGGCCCGAACGGTCCGTTTTTCCCGAGTTCGGCCCAAACCAACACCGGCAAGGTGGTTCCCGAGGACTACTTCATGGACTCGGCGACCTGCAAACAATGCCACGCCGACATCTATAAGGAGTGGGACAGCTCGGCCCATCACTTCTCCTCGTTTAATAACCAGTGGTATCGCCAGGCCGTCGTCTACATGCAGCAGGTCGATGGTGTGCAATCCTCCAAATGGTGCGCCGGCTGTCACGATGCCGCCCTCTTCTTCCCGGGCAACTTCAACACCCCCATCGCACCTCGTGTCCATACGCCGCAGGCCAACGTCGGCATCAGCTGCGTCGTCTGCCACTCCGTCCGCCGGGTCAAGAGCACCATGGGCAACGGCGACTTCATCCTCGAGTACCCCGCACTCCAGAAACTCGTCGCCAGCAGGAATCCCTACCTGCGCAGCGTCATAGACTACCTGATCGAAGAGAACCCCGAGCCCCACCGCCGCACTTTCCTCCGTCGCTTCATGCGCGACTCCCAGTCTGCCGAGTATTGCTCGATCTGCCACAAGGTCCACCTCGACGTACCGGTTGACAACTACCGCTGGATCCGTGGCTTTGATGACTATGACAACTGGCAGGCCAGCGGCGTCTCCGGCCTCGGCGCGCGTTCTTTCTACTACCCGCCCAAACCGCAGAACTGCATCGATTGCCACATGACCGAAGTCCGTTCCCAGGACGCGGGCAACGTCGATGGCATGATCCACTCGCACCGCTTCATCGCCGCGAACACTGCTCTCCCGTTCGTCAATGGCGACAAGATTCAGCTGGACGACACAGAAAAGTTCCTCGAAGACCACAAGGTCCGCGTGGACATTTTCGCCATCTCCCGCGAAACTCAACCGCTGGCCGCCAACAACGCGACGCCCCTGTCCTCTCAGCCGCAGCTCGAAACTTCCTTCGCCGTCGGGGAGGAATCCGCCAACGAAGTCACCACCACCTCACTCGGCGAAACCAATCTCGCCCCCATCACCGCGCCCCTCGAGCGCGTCCAGGGTCAGGTCGTTCCCGGCGAGACCGCCCGCGTCGATGTTGTCGTTCGCACCCTCGGCGTCGGCCACTTCTTCCCCGGTGGAACGGTGGATGCTTTCGATTGCTGGCTCGAACTCAAGGCCACCGACGATAACGGCCGCGTGCTCTTCTGGAGCGGCATGGTCGAAGGCCACGGCAAAGGACCGGTCGAGCCCGGCGCCCACTTCTACCGCTCCCTCTCCATCGACGCTCACGGCAACCCCATCGACAAGCGCAACGCCTGGGCCACCCGCGCCACCGTGTACGCCCACCTGATCCCCCCCGGCGCCGCCGATACCGTCCACTTCCGCCTGCAGATCCCGAAGGACGCTCGCGGACACATCCACCTTGTCGCCAAAC
Organism: Acidobacteriaceae bacterium; assembly: GCA_036267095.1. Lineage (GTDB taxonomy): Bacteria > Acidobacteriota > Terriglobia > Terriglobales > Acidobacteriaceae > Palsa-343. The sequence continues at coordinate 28,661 of DATAWS010000040.1, read as the reverse complement.
TCAACTACCGCAAATTCGCCTGGATAAATACACACTTCGCCTTCGCCGGCATCTCTCTGCCCACCGGCCCCCACGACGTCACGAAAGATTACGACGACCGCAAGATGGAATACACCGGCGACACCAACGAAGTTGCCGGGACCATCAAGGCCATCCCCAATTTGCCCATCGTCGTCATGGCGACGTCTGAAGTCGATCTCGACGTGCTCGCTAAGGGCTCGGATCCCAAACCTCGGGTGGTCCTCGACCAGGCCGATTGGCAGCGCTGGAACGACTATGGCATCGGCCTGTTCCTCCAGGGTGACCTGAAAGCCGCCGAAGCGGCCTTCGCGCGCGTCACCCAAATCGATCCCAATAATCCCGATGGCTGGACCAACATCGGACGCGTGCGCGTGCAGGAAGGCAATCTCGCCGGCGCAAAGGTGGTCCTCGATCGCGCTCTCGCAATCGCCCCCCAACTCGCCCGCGCCAACTACTTCTACGCGCGCATGCTGCGCCAAACGGGCGACTACGAGGGTTCCATCGCGCATCTGCGCGTCGTCCTCGCGCAATATCCTGAAGACCGCGTCGTCCACGACGATCTCGGCCGCGTCCTCTTCCTCCAGCACAAATATGCTGAAGCGAGAGACGAATTCCTGACGACCATGTCCATCGATCCCGAAGACCTCGAAGCCAACTACAACCTCATGCTCTGCTTCACGGGCCTCGGCGATCACAAGGATTCCGCCGCTTACGAGGAGCGCTACCTCCGCTTCAAAGCCGACGAGGCGGCGCAAACCCTGACCGGCCCCTATCGCGAAAAGCATCCCGACGACAACAACGAGCGCCAGCCCATCCACGAACACGAATCCGTCCCGCTCAACATAGCGAACGCCAACAATCAGCCGGCCAGGGAAACAACCGCCCCAGCACGGCTCGCAGCCGTCGCTCCGCCGCTCTCCGGCGTCCGCGGAGGTGGTAATTGAGGCTTCCCCTCTGCGCCGCAGCGTTGGCCGCCGCCACGGTTCTTCTCGCCGGACCTTCTCTGCTTCCTGCCGCTCCGGCCGCTCCAAACGGCGCACTCGAGCCTCCCCTCCCCAGCGGCGCGCACATCCACTTCACCGACATCACTCGCGCCGCCGGCATCCGCTTCGTCCATAACAACGGCGCCTTCGGCAAAAAATGGCTTCCGGAAACCATGGGCCCCGGCGTCGCCTTCATCGACTATGACAACGACGGCTGGCAGGACATCTTCATCGTCAACGGAACCCGCTGGCCGGGCCACCCAGGCCGCGTTTCCACGCCTGTCCTCTATCACAACAACCACGACGGCACCTTCACCGACGTCACCAGGAAAGCCGGCCTCGACATTCCCATGTACGGCATGGGCGTGGCTGTCGGCGACTACGACAACGACGGTTATGACGATCTGTTTGTAACCGCCTATGGTCAGAATCATTTATTCCGTAACAACGGCAATGGCACATTCACCGATGTCACGAAGAAAGCCGGCCTCTGGGGACCGAGCGAGCTGAGCACCAGCGCCGCCTGGGTCGACACCACCAAAGACGGGCGCCTGGACCTGCTCGTCGCCAACTACGTTCAGTGGACTCCGCAGACGGACCTGTATTGCACCATGGACGGCAGCGACAAATCCTATTGCACGCCCGAATCCTACAAAGGCACGTCGGTCCGCCTTTGGCACAACAACGGCAACGGCACCTTCACCGACGTCACGAAGCAGTCCGGCCTTGACGATCCCACCTCCAAGAGCCTCGGCATCGCCATCCTCGACGCCAATCAGGATGGTTGGCCCGACATCGCTGTCAGCAACGACACCCAGCCCAACAAGCTCTACATCAACAATCGCAACGGGACCTTCACCGAGCAGGGCATCCCTGCCGGCATCGCCTACAGTGAAGACGGCGTCGCCCGCGCCGGCATGGGCATCGACGCCGGCGACTTCGACCACTCCGGCTACCCCAGCCTCGTGATCACCAATTTCTCGAACCAGATGATCGGCCTCTACCAGAACGAGCGTAACGGTCTCTTCGTCGACGAAGCCCCCACCTCCGAAGTCGGCCGCAGCAGTCTGCTCACTCTCGGCTTCGGCTGCTTCTTCTTCGACTACGACCTCGATGGCTGGTCCGATCTCTATGTCGCTGACGGCCATCTGGATCCCGACATTGAGAAAATCCAGCAGCGTGTCCGCTACGCCGAACCCGCCCACCTCTACCGCAACCTCGACGGCCACGGCTTCACCGACGTCGCCGCCCAGATGGGCCAGTCCTTCGACGCGCCTCGCGTCGCCCGCGGCGCTGCCTATGGCGATATCAACAACGATGGCGCCCCCGATATCCTCATCGCCACCAATGGTGGACCCGCCACACTCTTTCTCAACGAAGGCGCGACGAACCACGCCCTCCGCATCAAGCTCATCGGGACAAAATCGAATCGCGACGGCATCGGCTCCGTCGTCTGGGTGAAGACCCCCACCTTCGGCCAGAAGAAAATGTTGCGCAGCGGCTCCAGCTATCTTTCTTCGAGTGAACTCGTGCTCACCTTCGGCCTCGGCATCGCACCGAAGGCTGACGTCGTCGAGGTCCACTGGCCCAGCGGCACGGTCGATCGCCTCACCAACGTCCAGGCCGATCAGATCATCACCGTCCGCGAAGGCGGCGGCGTTGTCCACGCCCAGCCGTTCGAAAAGCGCCGCTGAGACCAGCCCTTCCATCTGAGACTTCGCTGCTCAGACTCGAAGAAAGCGCGTCGCCATCGTGCAGGATGGCATCGAAAAAAATGGGCCCGCACCAGGGGGAAAACAGGGAGCAACGCATGGGGAATGCCTCCTTCGAAATCATCGATCTCGCGCGCGAATCGTCAATGCCTGCGGTCTACAACAACCATCCCATCGCTCAGGTTAACGATCACGAAGTGCGCATCAGCATAATGACCGAAGCGTATGCCTGGCACTGTCATCCCGACTCGATGAGAGCTTTCTGGTCCTGGAGGGAGGCCTCTTCGTTGACTTCGACGACCGCACAATTGAACTGCGCCCCGGCCACATGATCACCGTGAACCGCGGCGTCCGTCATCGCACCCGCCCTATCGGCCGCCGCTCGGTCAACCTTACCTTCGAGCGAGCCGATGCACAGACCGAGATGCTGTCCCCACCCCAGCCGGTGGAAAAAGGGCGCTAAAGAAGAGAGGCGCGGTCACCCGCGCCTCCCGATCTCCAAACCTTAATCGCTAATCCCTGCTTCTGAGCTTCGCCATCAGCCGCAGAATCTCCAGATACAGCCAGATCAGCGTCACCATCAGTCCGAACGCGCCGTACCACTCCATGTACTTCGGAGCCCCCGCCGCCACGCCGCTCTCGATGAAGTCGAAATCCAGCACCAGATTCAGCGACGCCACGATTACGATCACTACGCTTACGCCGATCCCCAGCGCCCCGTTCCCGTTGATCGCCGCGAAGTGGACCCCGAAAAATCCCAGCACCATCTCTGCGATATAGAACAGGAAAATCGCGCCCGTCGCCGCGACCACTCCCAGCCGGAATTTCTGCGTGACCCGGATCATCCCCGATTTGTACGCCAGCAGCAGCACGAACAGGGTCCCAAACGTCAGGCACACCGACTCGATCGCGATCCCCGGATAGCGGACATTCAACATCGCCGAAATCCCGCCCAGCACCAACCCTTCCAGCAGCGCATAAGCCGGGGCCGTCGCCGGCGACCATTCCTTCCTGAACACCGTCACCAGCGCGAAGATCAGTCCCCCGATCACCCCCACGATCAGCAGCAGCGAATCCAGCGGCAGCGTCGCCGGGTTCATCGCCAGATGCCACGTCCACGCCGCCGTCGCCACCGTACACAGCAGCAGGATCCCGGTCTTGTTGACCGTCCCCTCCAGCGTCATCGTCTCGCCCAGCGCGCCCGGGAAGCCCCGGAAAACCTTATCGTTCAGCGCCGGGTTCGCGGTCCTCATCAGATCGGCCAAAATTGTGTCTCCTTTGGGGACCCACTGCGCGCAGCATGCCCGCCGTTCCCTCACTCCCATCATAGCCGCTGAAAATGCCCGCGCCGCGCTCACGAGCCGCGCGGCACAGGATCTCCGCCCGCGCCAGCATTTCGTCCGAAAGGATATCTCTCGTCATTTTGGCTGCCCGTTTCCATGCACCTGGGTGGTCAGCGTCCAGTTCCCCTGCAGCATTCCGTTGGGATTCGAATTGGGATCGCCGGTCTGGTACCACTGCGACCCGTTCGTCCACGTCTGCGAATACGCGCTCGACACCTTGCTGATCGAACCGTTCGGACTCTCCACCGTCTGCTGATCCAGCGAATAGTCGACCCAGTCCGACGCCGCCGTCGTCTGCGCATTCATCGATGCATTCGCATTGTTCATGGAACTCTCGAACGAGGACTCCTGCTGCTGCATGAACTGCTGATGCTGGGCCGCCGACATCGCCATGTTCTGCTGGAACGCGCTGTACATCATCCGGCTGAATGCTGCGTCCCTGGCGTTCGCAGCCGCCATTCTCTGGTCGGCCTGCTGCTGGTTTTTCTGCGACATTCGCTGCATCACTACCTGCTTATACTGCTGCGTGGCCACCCCGTTAGGCAGATTGTTGCTGTCCACCAGCTGTACCAATACATCCAGCCGGCCCTGCGGCGCCGTCAGTACACTCACGCGGGCAAAGCAACTCCCGCCATTCCCGGCTCCCGCCCTGATCACCGAACACACCACGCCGGCCAGCACCCGCTCCTCCACCACAAACGACCCGTCCACCACTTCCACCCGCAACGCCGCCGTGTCGGCTGTGTTGGTGGTCTGCATCATCTGGGGCAGACGGGCGTTATTCTGGTCCGCCTGTGCCGCAAAGCCCGCCGCCCACTGCGAAAAACCCGCTGGCACCGGCATGGTGCCCACCACGTGGACTCCTCCCTGCATCGTGCCAATGTAGTAGGTCAGAAAATCCGCTGCCGAAATCGGCTTCGAGATGTTCGCGCAGCCGGTCTGGTTCGTTTTGTACTGCGGGTTCCACTTCCATCCGATGATCGGCTCGCCCCGCATCTGCATGAGTCCGTCCGGCGAATAGGCTCGAAACACCGGATAGGGCCCGGGCGTGCACGGCATGATCGCCTCGATCCCCTGCAGCTTCCAGCCCGCGGGAATCGTCAGCGTCGCTGCCACCATATTGTTGAGCGAGGGGTCCGTGATCGTGCCCGTCGTCAACTGCCCCGACAACGGTGAACCGACGTAGCTCGCCCCGCCCGCCTTACCTCCGCCCGATCCCGATCCCGGCGCTGCAGCCGCGGCGGCGTCCGTTCCTCCGCCCCCACTGGCCGCACTCGATTTCGACGAACACCCGGCCGCCACAACCGCAATCGCGCATGCAACGCCAAAAACCAAACCGGGCTTTCTCATGGGTCTTTTCTCCTCTGGCATCGCTGTCTTCGTTGGGGCAAATCGGCTCTCCTGCCGGATACCCGCGTGCTTGCTCAGCTGCACCGAAGGCGCCTTCGGGCCAGCCACTGGCTTCCTGCTTTTCTTCCCTTGCGTGGATCCATTCCCCCATCTGCTGTGCGGCCAAGCCGCCGCAGATCGTGGGTGCCCTCAAAGTGCCATCCCACTCCGTGCGCGCCAAGAGACACCGCAGGGCAACTCGTGGCAACTCGTGTCGCCTCTCCTGGCGGTCCGGCGGACCGGCCTTTTCGACCCTTTGTTCGCACCTCGCTATACTGGTTCTCACTCCTGAGGGCCCAACCCATGTCCCCGACGGCAGGCAGCTCCGCCGACAACCGGCGGATCGACTCCTGGAAAGAGATTGCCGCGTTCTTCGGCCGTGACGAACGCACCGTCAAGCGCTGGGAGAAAGAACGCGGGCTGCCCGTTCATCGCCTTCCCGGCGAGCGCGGCGGTGTCTTCGCCTATGCCGAAGAACTCACCCGCTGGCTCAACTCTCCCCGCAACCCCGATCCCGCGCCGCCCCTCCCCGCCGCTGCCCCTCCGCCCCCGGAACCCTCATCGCCTGTTCTGCCCGGCCGCAGTCCCCGCCTCCCGGCACGATCCCGTATCGCTCTGTTTCTCATGGCCGCCATCCTCCTCGTCCTTGGTTCCTTCTATGGCGTGCGCGGAGTCCTTCGCCATCAGCGCGCAAAGGCGGCCGGCATCGGGCACGTTCCCGACCGCGAATCGCAGGAGTTCTATCTGCGGGGCCGCTATTACTGGAGCCGCCGCACCGACGGCAGTCTCTCCCTCGCCGTTGATGCGTTCACCCAGGCTGTCGTCCATGACTCGGAGTACGCCGAGGCCTACGCCGGCCTGGCCGAGTGCTACGACGTCATGCCGGAGTTCACCTCCACGCCGCGTTCCGAGGCTTTTCCCCGCGCCATCGCCGCCGCCCGGAAGGCCATCGCCCTCAACGGCTCCCTATCCGCGGCTCACCGCGCTCTGGCTTTCGCTCTCTTCTACTGGGAATGGAGAGTCCCGAGCGCGCTGGGAGAATATCAGCGCGCCCTCCAACTCGACCCTCTCGACGAGGAAGCGCACCACTGGTACGCCACCTCCCTCTTCGCTCTCGGCCGCTACCGTGAGGCTATGGTCGAAATCGACCGGGCCCAGCAGCTCAACCCTGCCTCCCGCTCCATCCTTTCGGATCAGGCGCTGATCCGCTTCTGGGCCGCAGACCCCACCGCCGCCATCGCTCGCCTGCGCGAGCTTGAACAGGCCGAGCCCGACTTTGCCTCCCCGCCCCGCTATCTCGCCGAGATTGCATGGACGCAAAAGGACTACCCCGGCTGGATCGAGCAGTCGCTCCGCGTCGCCACCCTCTCCAAAGACCAGCAACTCACCGACGTCGTCGAGGCCGCCCAAGCCGGCTTGGCTCGCGGCGGGTCCCGGGCCATGCTCGAAGCCATGCGCACGGTCCAGCAACGTTATTTCGATCACGGCCAGTCTTCAGGATTTGCGCTCGCCGGCACCTGCGCGATGCTGGGCCGCAACAACGAGGCCATCGCCGATCTCAAAGCCGCTTTCGCTGCCCGCGACTTCTACATCTTTAATATCGAGGCCAATCCCTCCTTCGCCCGCCTCAACGGCGACCCCCGCTTCGAAGCCCTCAAAAGGCAGATCATCGAGCGGATGTACCACGCCTGACGATGGGCGGGGGCCCGGTCCTACGCCGTCTGGTTATACCGCCGCGCGGCCGCCGCGCCAATCCGGCTTGCCGGCATCGTCTCCAGACCCCGCACTTCGGCCCCGCGCTGTTTCCGCGCTCCCTCCGCCACCGGCCCCGGCAGCAGCCGGTTCACCAGGCCCAACGCGAGCGTCACCGCCTCCGGCGCCAGACCGGCCAGCCGCGAAGCTGCCACTGCCTGGGGCGTAATCGCAAGCTCCGTCTCCCCCAGCAGCACGCCCAGCACGATTCGCCGGGCCGCGTTCTTCGCGCTCGTCGAAAGCCCCGGCACATTCGCCGCCAGGCTGAACCACCGGTACTCGCGGCTCGCGTCGCCCGAGAACTGGGCGGCCACATGCGACCCCGTCCGCATCAGCCCTGGGCATACCGTCATCACATGCACGCCCTTTGACCGCAGCTCGGCGTTCAGTCCCTGCGAGAAGCCCACGGCTGCGAACTTGCTCGCCGTGTAGGGCAGCATGTGCGGCACTGCCACTTTCCCGCCGATCGACGCGATGTTCACGATCGTCCCGCTCCGCCGTTTCAGCATCTGCGGCGCCACGGCGAGCGCGCAGTGCACGGCAGTGAAAAAGTTCGCTTCCATCACCTCGTGGAAATCCTCCACCCCCTGATTCTCCACCGGACCCACGGTGATGACCCCGGCGTTATTCACCAGCACATCCACGCGGCCAAAGTGCTCTGTTGCATTTTCCACGACATGCTGCGCTTCGCCGGCCTGGCGCAGATCCGCGGGCGCCACCAGCACATCCTCCTCGCGCTCCACGAACCCGCGCTCTACCAACGACTGCTTCGCCCGCTCCAGTTCCCACGGATTCCGCGCCGTCAGCACCAGCTTCGCGCCGCGTTTCCCGAACTCCTCCGCCAGCGCGAGGCCCAGCCCCCGTGACGACCCGGTGATCAGGACCACCTTGCCCCGCAGCCGCCGCGCGCCCATCCGTCGCACACATCCGTACGCCGCCGCTGCTGTCGCCGCTGCGCACAACAGCCCTGCACCGGCTACACCGGCACCCGCCAGCAATACCGCCTTCTTTGGATTCATCAGATCCTCTCCGCCGATTCCTGAGACGTGCCTTACCGCCAGCCTACTCCGGTTGGGTCCCTTCATCCTCAGCTCCTCGCCCGCTGCCTGCCCGAGCTTCCCTCCGTTTTCCCTCCTGGCTGCATCCCACTCCACGAACAATGTACAAACGCGATCTTCTTATCGCCCCCGTCGGCGAAGCTTTTCTTCTCTTCATCGCCGCCCTCGCCGGCTGGCTCAGCCATCAGCCGTTCATTTTCGCCAGCCTCGGTCCCACCGCGTACGAAATCATCGAGACCCCCCACCGCCGCAGCGCTCGGCCGTGGAATATTTTCGTTGGGCACCTCACCGGCATTGGCGCGGGCTGGCTTGCTCTGTTTCTCACCCATGCCTGGCACGCTTCTGCGGTCTCCACCGCTGGGGTTCCTTACCTGCGGATCTGGGCTGCCACGCTCGCTGCCGCGCTGACGGTGCTCGGCACCCTTCTGCTCCGCGCCGGCCAGCCAGCTGCGATCGCCACCGCCCTGCTCATTGCCACCGGCATCATGCAGACCCCGCGCGAAGCCGCCATCATCATGGCGGCGGTCGCCCTGATGATTCTGTTTGGCGAACCCCTGCGTAAGCTGCGCCTCCGTCAGCAGAGGAAACGCGGCGAAACCGGCGATGAACAGGGCTGACGATCGCGGGCACCTGAAACCTGCTTGGCGTTACCTCGGTTTATCGGAGCCCGGCCGCTGCTGCCGCCATCACCGAAAAGCGCTGCTTCCCGCTGCTACACTGCCCGGCAGAATCCCGACCGCATGCTCTTTACCGCCCGCAGTGCCGCTGTTTACGGGATCGATGCCTCCATCATCGATGTCGAAGTCGACTTTTCTAATTTCAAAGCCGAGCATGAGACGTTCAATACCGTGGGGCTGCCTGACGCAGCCGTGCGCGAATCGCGCGACCGCGTCCGCTCCGCTATCCGCAACTCCGGCTTCGACCTGCCGCCGACGCACATCACGATCAACCTTGCCCCCGCCGATCTCAAGAAAGAAGGCTCGGGCTTCGATCTGCCGATGGCGGTCGGCATTCTCGGCGCTTATGGAGCGCTCCAGCTCCGCAACCTCGGCGACTTCCTCCTGATTGGCGAGCTCGGCCTCGACGGTGCGCTGCGGCCTGTTCCCGGCATGCTGCCGGTGGCTGTTGCCGCCCGCGAGCGGGGCATCAAAAATCTCATCATCCCCCGGGCCAATGCGCGCGAAGCCGCGGTGGTCGATGGCGTCAACGTCTATCCGAGCGATTCTCTGCTCGAGGTTCGGGAGCTGCTCAACCAGGCCGGCAACGGCGGCATCCACACGCCTGCCTTCAAAGTTGAAGCCGCTCAGGTGCTGGGCGAGCTGCAGCACTTTGCGCTGGATTTCGCGGATGTCCGCGGCCAGCAGACGGCGAAGCGCGCTCTCGAAGTGGCGGCGGCGGGAGGCCACAACATATTGATGATCGGCCCTCCCGGCTCGGGCAAAACCATGCTCGCGCGCCGCATGCCGTCCATCCTTGCGCCGCTCACCTTCGACGAGGCGCTCGAGACCACGAAGATCCACTCGGTGGCCGGCGTCCTTGACGCCGAAGCGGGGCTGGTCACGCAGCGGCCGTTTCGCGCTCCGCACCACACCATCTCGGACGCGGGCCTGATCGGCGGCGGGGCGATCCCTCGGCCCGGCGAAGTCTCCCTTGCCCACAACGGCGTGCTCTTTCTCGACGAGCTGCCGGAATTTCCGCGCAACGTTCTCGAAGTGATGCGCCAGCCGCTGGAAGACCGCCATGTCACCATCGCGCGCGCGGCGATGTCGCTCACTTTCCCTGCTGCTTTCATGCTGGCTGCCGCTATGAATCCCTGTCCGTGCGGTTATTTCAACGACAAGTCGCGCGAGTGCCACTGCACTCCGCCCATCATCCAGCGGTACATCGCCAAAATCTCGGGACCGCTGCTCGACCGGATCGACATCCACATCGAAGTTCCGGCGGTGCAGTACAAGGAACTCCGGGGAGCCGCGGCCATTGAGAATTCGGCTACCATTCGCGCGCGGGTCCTCGCAGCGCGCGAGAACCAGCGCCAGCGCTTCGCCGCTGCGCCTGCCAAAGGCGTCCGGGAAAAGGTCTTTTCCAACGCGCAGATGAGCACGCGTCAGATTCGGGCCCACTGCGAGCTTTCGCCGGACGCGGAAAAGCTGCTTGAGCGCGCCATGTTGCAGCAGGGGCTCACGGCGCGGGCTCACGACCGCATCCTCAAAGTTGCGCGGACCATCGCCGATCTGGGCGGGGAGCCCAACATCACGGTCCCCCATATAGCGGAAGCGATCCAATACCGAACCCTCGATCGAAGCTATTGGAGCTAGGGCTGATGGTCTCGGACCTGGTCTCCTCTACCCTCCCCCGTGACACCGGCAAGTTACTGATTTCGTTCGGGTTGCCGGAGGCTTTTCGGGGACTGCGGCAAGCTGCTGACTTTACAGAGTTTGCGGAGGGCGTTTCCGGGATACTGCGCGGGGAATACCGGCGATTCAAAGCGGTCTGGATATCAAAGAGCGGTGTTGTCCCGGCCTGGGCCGGGACGAATTCAGGATGCAGCGATCACGTTTTGGAAACGCGCGCGCGACGCCCTGAAGGGGAAAAGCTCTGTTGGCCTGGGCCAGACAGAGCTTTCCTGATTCCAGCGTAGAAAACGGCGGAAGTGGAGGCAAGGGAAATCGACTCCGGGGGGAGTACGGAGGTCATGGATTCTGTGCGCTACAGGAGACGGATGCTGAACGCTCCACGCTGAACGCTTCTGCTGCCCTGCTGTACCGTAGAAGATGACTTTTTCGAGGAGTTTACATGCGTGCTCTCGTCAAGGCCCGCGCTGAGCGTGGCCTGTGGCTTCAGGATGTGCCTGAACCCGAATACGGCATCAACGACGTTCTGATTCGCGTGCGGCGCACCGGCATCTGCGGCACCGATGTTCATATTTATCAGTGGGACGAGTGGGCTCAGCAGACGATCCCGGTGCCGATGGTGATCGGCCATGAGTTTGTGGGGGAAATCGCCGCGGTTGGGGCGAATGTTTCGGATTTCCACGTCGGCGATCTCGTCTCGGGCGAAGGTCACGTGACCTGCGGGCGGTGCCGGAACTGTCTCGCGGGGCGCCGGCACCTGTGCGCGAAGACGTCGGGCGTGGGCGTCAACCGCCCTGGCGCTTTCGCCGAATACATCACGCTGCCGATGACCAATATCTGGCGCCACCACGCGGGCGTCCCGGAAGAGATCGCGGCGATTTTCGATCCGTTTGGGAATGCGGTCCACACGGCGCTGGCGTTTCCGGTACTGGGCGAGGACGTGCTCATCTCCGGAGCCGGCCCGATCGGGCTGATGGCGATTCCGATCGTCCGCCACGCCGGCGCCCGGTTCATCGGGGTGACCGATCTGAACCCCTTTCGGCTCGATCTGGCCCGGCGGATGGGGGCGACGATGGCGGTTGACCCTCGCCAGACGCCCGTCCGGGAGGTCCAGAAGCAGCTTGGGATGCAGGAAGGCTTCGACGTCGGCCTCGAGATGTCGGGCAGCCCGCTCGCCTTCGCCGAGATGATCGACAACATGGCGCATGGAGGGCGCATCGCGGTGCTCGGCCTGCCCTCGAAACCGATGGAGACCGACTGGCGGAAGATCATCTTCAACATGCTGACGGTGCGCGGCATTTACGGCCGCGAAATGTACGAGACCTGGTACAAGATGTCGGTTCTGATCACGTCGGGCGTGGATATTTCTCCGGTGATCACGCACCGGTTTTCTTATCAGGAGTATGAGAAGGGATTCGAGGCGATGATCGGTGGGGAGTGCGGGAAGGTGATCCTCGACTGGACCCGAATTTAGGAGTCGATGCGAGTGAGTTTGCATTTCTTTGGAGCAACGAACCTGTTGACGCGTCATATTTGACTCCACCGATCGAGTGACTGCGCTCGTTGGCTGATGAGACAAGAAGCCAGGCCCATTTCCTGGATCAAAGCGGCTCGCCGGGAGTTTGAGAAATTGCCCGCGGAACTGAAGGAGATGCCGCAATGAACGGTTGAACGGCTGCGGAAAGAATCCCGAATGAAAGAAAAGCTTATCGGCGGCTGAAGCCCGGTTCTTTTTTGAGGCTTTTCGGCACCCGTTCGACTTCGCGCCTTGCGGCGCTGCTCGCAGGCAGGCTCCCGACGCCGTGCCCCTTCAAAACAGCGGCATTTCCGCGAGCTGTGGTGACGACTGCTGAACGAACCTCGGGACAGGACACTGCCGGCGGGTGAGAACTCGTATCAATTTGGCGTTGGCTGTTCTGCCTTGTCGACGACCAGGGTTTCCACCGGGCCCCGGGTTGCCGTTAGCTTCAGGCCGAGTTGCTCCTGGATCGCTGTGAAGAGGGGCGGGCTCGGAGTGCCTGCGGAGGGAGACGCCAGGGATCCGTCAAATTGGGTCTCGTCGGGCGCCCAGTCCAGATCGAAATCGTACCTTCCGGTGAGACTGGTCTGGTCGACGACCGGGCGATCGAGAATGGCCCGCTGGAGCAGCGAGACAAAGTCGCTCATGGTGGCGTTGCGGGCGGGAAGCACGACGCGCTGCGGGTAGACCATACCCGGTCCCACAACGACCGGGTCGCCGGCGGCGGAGGTGCTGTTTTTGAGCTTTGGCCCATCGCGGGCGACAGTCAGCGCATAGATCGCGAACACTTTTTGTTTCCGGTGGAATCGAAGCTGGAAGCGGTTGGCCACCAGGGTACGCAACATGGTCATCTGTTCGTCGTGGGTGGGCTGGACGTCGCCGGGGGTGAGGGCGGCAATGTCGTAGTGATCGGAGCTGACCCACGAAGGACCGCCGGAGACGGTGCGGGGATTGAGATTCCACGCCGCGGCGATCAGCAACTGCAGGGTATAACTCTTTTCGACAAAGTGATGCTTGTCCTGCATGGCGATGAAGCGGCCGCTCTTCGGGCCCGGTTCCGTGGGCTTGATGGTCGCCACTTCGAAGGCCTCGAATTTGGGCCGTGCGGACTGCGCCCCGAGGTTGGAGGCCAGGACCGCCAGAGTTGCCACCGCAATCCATCGCACCATTCGTCTGCGCCTCTCGGTTCCGGTTTTGCCGGTTCAGGTTCGCTCTCTGTCATTCTTGCATTGGCTGGGACGGCTGATCGGGCGGATCAGGGCTGGGCCGATGAACTTTGCTCCTGAGGCTCGCGTATCCTCGTCCACGGAGATCCCCAGCCATGTTCAAGCTTTTCTCGCACCCGCGCTTTCTTGCCGTCTACTCGGGAGTGCTGACGGTCGCCTTCGTCGCCACGACCGCCGTCAACGTCTGGCAGGGATCGCACCGGGTCGCGGCTGCCGAGCAGCACGACTTCCGCCATCCTGACTTTGACCAGCTCACCGTGCACCGGATCAACATTGTGGAGCCGGACGGCACGCCGCGCCTGGTCATTTCCGACAAGGCCGAGTTCCCGGGCGGCTTTTTCAAGAGCAAGGAGCTCGCCCGGGCCGACCGCGCCGAGGCGGGCATGCTCTTTATGAACGATGAAGGCACGGAGAACGGCGGGATGATGTTCGGCGGCGAGCGGAGCAAGGATGGCCAGTTCCACTCTTCCGGCCACCTCAGCTTCGATGAGTACGAGCAGGACCAGACCATGTCCCTCGATACCGAGCAGGATGGGCAGGATCGCGAGACGTCGTACCAGATCAACGACAATGCCAGCACGACCCTTTTCACTCCGGAGGTCCTCGCGGCGTTTTCCGCAGTGAAGGCGCTGCCTGATGGACCGGGGAAGCAGCAGGCGTGGAAAGATCTTCTGACGAAATACCCTGTTCAGCTGCCGCAGCGCGCTATGCTCGGGCGCATGTCGGACAAGTCCGCCGTGCTGTTGCTGCGCGACCCCGAGGGTCATATTCGCATCAGGTTGCGCGTCGCCGCGGATGGGACGCCTTCGATGCAGTTTCTGGACGGGGCCGGGAAAGTGACGCACGAGTGGCCGGAAGCGCCGGCGCCGCCAAAATAAATCCTGCGTTTGGCCTGGGCCCTGGAGTGGCGGGAGGCGGGTCCGCCTGGACGGCTAGTTCTTTGCCGGATCCTCGACGCGGCCGAGGAAGAGAATCTCGCCCGTCGTTGTGTCGCGGATCAGGAACAGGAAGGGGTGGTCGGCGCGGAAGACGATGGGGGGAGGCTCGGGCTGCGGCATGCGCATGGCGGTGGCCATCATGATCGTGGAGGTGGCGGCCGCGGCTTCGGTTCCCTTTTCGTTGACGTCGACGAAGGCCTTGTGGATCGCGGCCGAGATGGAGAACTCCGGCTTGCCGGTCATGCCGGAGAAGTCGGCCGCGCCGGTGAAGGCCTGGGGCATGCCCATCGACGCGAGCACTCCGCTGAGCTCGAACTGCTGGGTCATGGTGAACCGCGGCAGAGTGAGGATGATCTTGTCGGCGGGCTCCAGCTTCGCCAGCCACTGGCTGGCCGCCTCAGCCGTGAATTGCTTCTCGAGCGCGGGCAGGCCATCCGTCTCTTTCGGCAGCAGGACGATCATCGCCAGTTCGTCGGCCGGGTGGGCGGCCTGGTTTCCGCTTGCGTAGGGCAGTTCCAGCTCCTGGAAAGTGCCGCCATCGTAGTACGGATAGCGGCCGCTCCGGTGCATGAGGGGGGTCCTGGCTGTTTGGGTGGAGGAGAGGTGAAATTCGCCGTCCAGGTTGGTGGCGCTCTTCTCGAAGGGCTTTGCCCAGGTTCCCTTGAAGTAGATGGCGTTGGTGAGGACCAGGCGGGTTTGGGGCGTCAGGACTCCGGGGCCGATGAGGTTCTCGATGCGGTTATTGGTCTCCTGAGCCACCCACTGGTTGATGGTCCCGCGGACGGCTTCCGGGGCATGCTGGAAGTCGACGCGGCGAAAGTCGGCGGCGTAGTCGGTCTGCATCACCTTGAGGTAGGCGGGGGCGAAGGGTGCGTTCCGTTCGGCCCAGAGGGCGTCGGCTACGCGCAGCTCGTACTCGGGATGAGGCGCGTTGAGTTTCCTGAGCAGGGCCCCAATGGCGGGGTTGAGGCGGTCCGGCGGCAGGGTGAAGTGGAAGACGTGGGCCATCTGCGCCGCGGTCTGGCCGCGGGCTCCGGCGTAGGCCATGGCGAAGGCGGTCGAAATGCTGGCGGGCGAGAAGAAGAGGTTGCCGGGCTGGGTGCTCAGGTGTCCGTAGAGGTCGACGGCAAAGGCGTTGTTGCCTCTGGCGAGCGCGGCCTGGTCGGCGGTTGCCGGATTGGCCGGGGCCGGCTGGGCCGCGAGGCCGGCCGATCCGAGCAGGGGTAAGAGAACGCAAGCCAGAAGCCTCTTCATGGGAAAATCCCTTTCCGCCGCCGAGGCGGCTGTCCCCAGGGAATCGACGCGATTGTAGATCGCCTGTCACCAGGGAAGGATTTGACGCCACGGAATTTTCGGGTCTGCGCTGGTTTTTTTGGAGGAAGCGAGCCTCAGGTCAGTCGCCCTGGAGCCGCTTCAGAACCCAGGCTTTCGCCCGGCGCACGGCTTCCTCGGGGCTGTCGCCCAACAGGAGTCCGCAAAGCAGGGCGGTCGAGAAGGCGCAGCCGGTGCCGTGGGCGCCATGGATCCCCTGGGCGTCAACGTGCTTGCCGGGGAACCAGGTTTCCTGACCCGCCGCCGCCAGGAGGCAATCGTCGGGCGGCTCCAGATGTCCGCCGGTCACGACGATGTTGAGGCCCGGAACCTGGCGGGCCAGCTTCCGCGCGGCCGCCGGAACCGCCTCCCGCGCGGAAACGGGTTCCGCGGACAGGATTGCCAGCTCGTCCACGTTGGGGGTCACCCAACCGGTAGCCGGGAGCAGGTCTTCGATCAGCCGGCTGACCCCGTCCGGCTCCAGTAGCTCGGCTCCGGAACTCGACCGGAGGACTGGGTCGAGGACCACGCGGTCTCGGGGAATGCCCGAGCCGCGCAGCCAGGCGGCCACGACTCCGACGTTCCCGGCGGTGGCCAGCATGCCGACCTTGACGCCGGCGATGCCACCCGGACCGGCCCCAAAGTTATCCCCCAGGCACTGAAGGGTCTCCCCCAGCAGGGCGCCCTCGACGGGAGCGACCCGGCGGATCCCCTGGGTTGACTGGACGGTCAGCGCCGTTAGTGCGGTCACCCCCCAAAGGCCGTGAGCCGCCATCACTTGCAGGTCGGCGGTGGTGCCGGCTCCTCCGGAGGGGTCCAGGCCGGCTATCGTCAGCGCTATTGGCCGTCGCGCTAACTGCTTGACACCAGAAGGTTTGTGGCGCACAGTCTTGACCGCCTTGGTTTCCAGGCAGCACGCTGCCTCTTTCTGCCATCGTAACTTGCAGGTCTCGCGTCCGGGAGCGCACGCCGAGGTGCTCCGGATTGGAGACTGTTCGTTTTTCAGGGTCCGAAAGTCGCTCCTCCGGCTACCACGTTACGCCGGTTTTGGCAAGTGCAGGTACTAAATAAATCATTCTGGATGTTTGACTTACGCGCATTTGATTCCTACAATTTCAGGAGGAGGATTATGCACGCTATCCGAAGACCCGATAACGGGATGCGTCCTCGCCGTATTCTGACTTTTACCGGTGTAGTGCTTGCCATTTTTCTTGGCGTTGCCGGTGCGCGGGCGGCTTCCCCAGCCGACCAACTGGCCGTTAAACCGGCCCACCACCACTGGTACCAGTTCGGCGTTGCGTCCTGGTATGGCCGCTTCTTCCAGGGAAAGGCGACTGCGAGCGGGGTTCCTTACAACGAAGACGCGCTGACCTGCGCTCACCGGACGCTGCCTCTTGGCTCGGTGCTCAAGGTCACGAACCTGCGCAATAACCGCACCGTCATTGTGACGGTGAACGACCGCGGACCGGTTCCGAAGGACCGCGTGATTGACCTCTCCCGAGCCGCTGCCGAAGATCTCGGCTTCAGCGAACGTGGCCTCGCTCCCGTCAAGGTGGAGCTGATCGGTCCTACATCCGAACTGGCCCAGCTGAACACCCCCACCGGCATCGCGCTGTCGCGGTAAGTTGTTGATTTTCCTGTCCCCGGAAGCGCCTTCGGGCGCTATCGCTTGTCGTGCGCCGGGGTCCGGGCGAGGTCTTCAGGCCGGGCCGTCTTCGAGCCAGTCGAGGATCGGTCCCCAATACTCGATCTGCGGCCGGTGAAACGGTTCGGTGTGTCCCAAGCGGGGCACGATGATGGAATCGGCCTTGCAGCAGGCGGCCAGTTCTTCGGCCATGCCGACGGGAAACAGCCGGTCCTTTTCGCCATGAACGACGAGGATGGGGAGGGAGCAGTCGCGCAATAACTCCTCCGCGTGCCACAGCGGGGGAATCAGGTGGCCCAGCCCCACGGGAAGGCCGATGGAGTGCGCCGCTGCCCGGAAGGAGGTGAAGCCGGCGCACAGGACCAATCGGCTGGGCCGAATCTGGCGGGTCACCGCGGCGGCAATCCCGCTGCCCAGCGAGAATCCCAGCATGGCAATCGATTTTGCCCCGGTCAGCTCCTGGAGGGAGGCAAAGGCGGCGATCGCGTCGCGCTCGCACTGGGCAGCGTCGACCCGCCCGGTACTGCGGCCGTATCCCGAATAGTCGAAGACCAGGGATGCGGCGCCGTGGTCGGCCAGGAGGCGCTGCACGGGAACCCAGTGATCGATGATTTCGGCGATTCCGTGGCAGATGAGGACGACGGCCCGCGCGGGTTCTTTGGCCGGCCTCACCAGCACCGCATCCAGGGTGTTCCGTCCGCTGGCAATCCGGTGACGGGAGGCTCCCGGCCCGAGCGGCTCCCCCTCTCTGAGGGGCTCCACGCGGCGCAGGACCCAGTCGCGCGCCAGACAGAACCGGCTGATTCCGGTCACTGCCAGCGAGAATGTGAGCCGATGCGATCGCATCCCTGAATAGGATGGTAATCCGCTGAGCCCGGCGCGCGTCTGCCCGGCGACGTTAGCTGGCGTCGGCCAGGAAGTAGGCCTCCACCGCGCGCTGCAGCGATCCCTGATCCAGCCTCGGCTGGCGATCCTCATATTGCGCCGCCCAGCAGACCTGGTTCACCAGGTCCCGAGGCTGGCATCCCCGCAGCTGCTGGTGCAGATGCTCCCGGATCATCACAATCAATTGCTTCAGGACGCTCTCGTCCACGCAGAGGCCGCGATCTTCGGCGACCCGGCGGAAGATGGCCGAGAACTGCTCGTCGGTGGCGGTTTCCACCCGGATCTTGGTCTGCATGCGGCGCAGGAAGGCGGCGTCCACCAGCTCTGCGGGGTCCATGTTGGTGGCAAACACCACCAGCATTTCAAACGGGACCTCGATCTTTTTGCCGCCGGCCATGGTCAGGAAGTCGATACCCCGGTCCAGAGGCACGATCCAGCGGTTCAGGAGTTCCTCGGGGCTGACCCGCTGCCGACCGAAGTCGTCGAGGATGAGGACTCCGTTGTTCGCCTTCATCTGTACCGGCCCGTCGTAGTAGCGGGTGCTGGCATTGAACTGGAGGTCGAGCATCTCGATGGTCAGCTCGCCGCCGACCAGGACGGAGGGCCGATGGCAGCGGACCCAGCGTTCGTCGTGGGTACCCTCGCCGAATTCTTCCACCTGCTTGTGGATCATGGGATCGAAGACGGTGATCACCTGGCCGTCCACTTCGACGGCGTGGGGGATCCAGATATCGTCCTCGGCCAGGACCCGCGACATGGTTTCGGCCATCGCGGTCTTGCCTACTCCGGCCGGTCCGTGGACGAAGATGGTCGCCCCGGAATTGAGGGCAGTCCCGATCTGCCCCAGGATTTTGGGATCGACAACCATTCCGGCAAAGGCCCGCTCCACATCGGGCCGACGCACGACGAGGTTGCGCACGCTCTGCTTGCGCACCTGTTCCACATAGCGCTCGATCGATACGGGCACCGCGCCTGCATACTGTCCCTGGGAAAGCGCCTCGAGCGCCCGGGTCCGGCCCTGGGAGGTGAGCGCGATGGTCGGCACGGTTCCGGTCATGCCGGTTGCCTGGCACAGAGCTTCGGTCTTCAGGCGGGTAAAGATCTCATCCGCGGCATTGAGGCTCAGCCGCATCTGGCGTGCCAGCTCGCGGGTCGAACCCGCTCCGGACACGTACAGCGTCTTCAGCGCCAGTTCTTCGAGAAACGCCCGGCGCACGCCCAGCTCGGCGACCGACCGTGGCCGCTGCTCGGGCCCCAGGCTCCCGTCGAGGCACTCTTTCGCTTCCTGGGCGGCCATCTCGAGCCTGAAGCGCTCCACCGCGAGCGCCACCGGTTCAATCGTCGATATGGCCCCTTCTCCGGCCTCTTCCTGCCGGTCGTACTCCGGACGACTTGCTGTCCGAATGAACTCCAGACGCGATTCAATCGCGGCATTCGTGGGTTTCACAGCAAAACTCCCTGTTTCTCTCTTCGGCGCAGTCTTTCGCTGCCATTAGAAGCGATTTCGCGTCAGAAACCGATTGCTCTTTCGGGGAATTACTTTTCTCAAAGCACTAACACTCATGTCACCATGCGAGCGAGCGCGATTTCCGCGCTGGTTTGTGGACAGCGGCGCCGGGTACCAGGCATCCGGTCATGAAGGGCCTTCGGTTTTTTGGGCATTCGAGGACCTACGGCCGCGAGAGGGCTGGCCTGCAGCGAGACGGTTCCACTGATGCTGTTGTTCGGGATGGCTCCGTTGTCCGTCTGTTTCGAGGGCGGATCGCGCCCCGCACTCGATCCCACCGTGCACCCGGACAGCACCCCCGGAACGACAACCGCACCCGCGATGATCTCCCGGGTCCTGCCCCGTGCAGTCCGCACGCTGTACGCTATCCATGATGGATTCCCGCCTGATTGTCGCTCTCGACCTGCCGGATGCGCGCTCGGCGCTTGCGCTCGCCGATCGCCTGCAGGGGCTGTGCCGGTGGTGCAAAGTCGGCCTCGAGCTGTTCTCGGCCGAGGGTCCATCGGTCGTTCGCGAGCTGCGCCGGCGCGGCTTCTCTGTCTTTCTCGACCTGAAACTCCACGACATCCCCAACACGGTCGCCGGCGGAGTCCGCTCCGTTGCCGCGCTCGGCGCTGAGCTGCTGACGGTCCACGCTGCCGGCGGTCCGGCGATGCTGGAGGCCGCCGTTCAGGCGGCGGCTTCGGTCGCGGATGCTCCGCAGCTGCTTGCGGTTACCGTTCTGACCAGCATGGATCGCTCGCAGCTGAGCGCGATCGGTGTGGATCGCTCGCCCGCGGACCAGGTGCTTCAGCTGGCCGCAATGGCCGCGGGGGCGGGCATCCCGGGCTTCGTGGCCAGCCCCGAGGAAGTTTCGTCGCTCCGGCGGCTCTATCCGGGCGCGACCCTGGTGACTCCCGGGATTCGCCCGGCCGGCGCGGCGGTGGGCGACCAGAAGCGCACGGCCACTCCGGCCTCGGCGCTGGCCGCCGGCGCGAGCTACCTGGTGGTGGGAAGGCCGATCACCCAGGCGGCCGATCCCGCGGCTGCCGCTCGGGCGATCGTCGAGGAAATGCGTTCGGCGGGGACAGGCCAGCCCGAATCCGCCTCAATTGCCACGCACTGAAGGCGGACCCGTGACCGAGCCCACGCGCTTCTCCATTCGCCGGGCCGCTGCGGCCGATTGCTCCGGCATCCTCGAGTGTCTCCACCAGGCCTTTGCCCCATTTCAGGGCGCATACACCGCGGAAGCTTTCGCGGACACGATCCTCTCAGCCAGCGCGCTCGATGATCGGATGACCAGGATGACGGTGGTGGTCGCGACGATTCCCGGGGGCGGCATCGTGGGGACGGTGGGATGCAACTTCGACGCTGGCGAGGGCCACATCCGCGGCATGGCCATTCTGCCTGGGTGGCAGGGCCTCGGTGTCGCGGCCCAACTGCTCGGCTGGGTCGAATCGGCGCTTCGCGCGCAGGGAGTGCGCCGCGTCACTCTCGACACGACGGCTCCCCTCACCCGGGCCATCGCCTTCTACCGAAGCAATGGCTACAGCCCGACCGGGCGGACTCAGGATTTCTTCGGGATGCTGTTGTTCGAGTTTGCTAAAGACCTGGCGCCGATTGCCCAGCAGTCACCGTGAGAGAGGAGCCTGCCGGCCCGAGTGCGCCCGCCGCGCGGGACGGATGGCCGCGATGGGCACCCATGCGGCAAACATCATCAGGATGATGAACAGAGGGGCAGGCACGGCTCGCGCCAGGGTTCGCGCCGCCGGCGTCATGTGCAGCCAGAAGTGGAACAAGACTGCCGGCAGCCAGGCGGCGGTCCAGAGGATCAGGGCAAAGGAGAGCCCCGAAATCAGGATCGCTCCGCCAACGATAACCAGCCGACTTTTGAGATTCTTTTCGGCCATGGAGCGCGCTCGGCAGGGATTCTACGCCCCCACGAATTCGCTTCCCCCAAAAGGCAGATGCCACCTCCGGAGAGGTGGCATCTGCAGGACGAGGTTCGCAGCTAATAGTTGAATTTGAGCGACATCACGACTTCCCGGCCGGGGTTCGAGCCGTCGAGTAACCCGTATAACCCGACGGTGCCGGACCCACCTCCGTAATAGCCGGTCGTCCGGACGCCGTTGCAGGCGCCGCAGGAGCTGTACTGTCCCCACCAGCTGGCCGGCACGCTGAAGACCGGGGTGTTGGTGAGGTTGATGAACTCCGCGGCGAAGGCGATGTTCATGCTCTCGGTCACGGGGAACTGTTTGGTCAGGTTGAGATTGGCGATCTTGAGGCCGGGACCGCGCAGCGCGCCGTTCTGGCAGTTGCCATAGGAGTAGTTCTGGACCTCGGTCACCGCTGCAGGGTTGAGATTCGTTCGGCCGATGCTGCCGCCGATCTGCACGGTCTGCATGGGGAGCGTCGAGGGCACACCTCCCACGCAATCCGGCCGCGGCTCGTAGGAGCCGGTGAGAGTTGAGGCGGAGAGCGCACTTTCGTCGCCCATGTAGGCGCCGGCAAACGGGGTGATTGCGAAGCCGGAGTGCAGCAACACCACGGGCGCCACCTGCCAGCCTCCGATGACCTGGTTCACAGCCTTGCTGACATCGTTGGCAAACGTGCGGCCTCTTCCGAACGGCAGGTTATAGACCGCGTAGCCCTGGAAGTTGTTGGTGACGTCGATGGTGCAGCGCCCGTAGTCGGCTAACGGGTCGTATTCGTTCTGGAAGAAGTTCTGGGTGGCCTGGGTCTGCGATTCGCCGGCGCCCTCCTCGTCGCCGTATGACCCGAAGTAGCCGAGGGAATTGGCCATGCACTTCGACCATGTATAGCTGGCCCGGAAATCCATGCCATGGAAGTCGCGCTGTTCGAGGATCGCTTCGAGGGCGTTGTAGCGGGAGATGCCGTCGGAGGCGTTGTAGCGGGCCTGCGCGCCGGCCTGCACGATGGGCTGCATGAAGGGGCCGGGCACGACCGTGTGGCTCGACGTCAGAATCTTTTGGTTGTAGAGGTAGATGTCCGACATGTGGTCGTCTTTATTGCCCACATACTGGAGGGTCCAGGTGAGGTTGGCTTTCACCTGCTGCTGCACGGCTGCGGTCCACTGCTGATCGACGGCGGGCTGCAGGTTGGGATCGGTGGCGTGCGCCTGCCCCGAAGCAAAGCACTGGGGCGCGAACGCCATCAGCTGGGTGGAGGTGCAGGCCGCGGAGAACGGAGTGTAGCCCTGGTCCAGCGTGGTGACGGGATACTGGAGGGCTGCACCGGAATTGTTTACTTCGTTATGCAACTCCACGTTGGGGGGATTGACGACGGCCATGTTATTGACGCCGTTGCCCTCCATATAAGTGGAGATGTCGTAGGCCGCGCGGAAGACGGTGTTGGGGACAAAGGACGGCTGCCAGGCCAGCCCGACGCGGGGCTGCACGTTATCGATGCCCCAGTAAGTGTTGTAGTTGGTCCCGATCTCGGGAGTCCCGGTGACGCGGTCGTAATTGACATTGTTGCTGGAGTTCGTGTCACCGCGAGGGGTTGTTACTTCGTAGCGGACGCCCGCGTTGATGGTAAGGGTCGGGGTGGCCCGCCAGTTATCCTGCGCAAATCCGGCGAAGAGGCTGTTGCGGAGATGGAAGTTGAAGGGCACGCCCTGCTGCACGCCGTCCGGCAGGCCCAGCAGGAAATCCGCGAAGGCATTCCCGTAATTTCCGCCGGTGCCGGTGTACTGTCCGTTGAACGAAAATCCGCCAGCGGCGCCCTGGTTGCCGGCATACACGTCGTTCATGATGTAGCGGTAGTACTGAAATCCGCCGTGGACCGTGTGCCGGCCGTGGGTCCAGGTCAGCGAGTCTTCCGCTTCGATCGTCGTATCGTGGAAGATTTCCACTCCATCCTGGCTACCGACGTCGGTGTACCCGAAGCTGAGCGCCGGCAGGATGTCCTCCTGCACGCCGGGTATGCCAAACTCCTGGGGCAGGTTGGCGGAGGTGGCGTTGGTGTAGATCTGATCGTTGGCGGGAAAGATCTGAATGCCCGCGCGCAGGTCGTTCACCAGGGATGGGGAGATGGTCCGCGCCCAGTCCGCGACGACATTCTTCAGCGGGTATTCGCGGGTGAGATTCGGAGTCAGCGCATCAATGCCGTTGCTGCTGGTGTTGATGGTGTACATCTGCGAATAACGACCCATGATGTGATCTCTGTCGGTCGCCTGCCAATCCATGCGCAGGTCGCCCTGCCAGGAGTGGACGTAGCCGCTGGTGTAATACGTCGGGCTCTCTTCCTGGGTGGTAAACAGGTTCGACTTCACCAGTGCAGCCGCCACCTTGCTGTTGATCGGCACCTGGTTGTCGGCAAACGGCTGGCGGGCATTCAGCGGCGCCACCTGCCCCGCGTTTGGCCCGCTCAGATAGGTCGGGCTGTAGAGCTGGTAAGCCGGATTGGAACAGGCTCCGCTCACGAACGTCCCGCCCTGGCTGGTACACAGCGCCGAGAAGTCGCCGGTCAGGAAGGCGGAGGGTAGAACGGTGTTGGTCTCCGCGGTCCTCGGCGTGTTGTTGACTTCGCCCTGAAAGTCGGCGAAGAAGAAGAGCTTGTCGCGGAAAATGGGACCGCCGACGGTGGCGCCAAACACGTTCCACTGCAGCGTGGGGCGGGGCAGGGTGGTCGATGTCACTCCGGGGATATTGAGGTAGGCGTTCGCTTTGTCCTGCCAGGTGTTGGCGTTCAGATCGCCGTTGCGGAGGTATTCGAAGACGTCTCCGTGGAACCGATTTGTCCCCGATTTTGTGGTGTAGACGAGCACGCCGCCGATGTAGTTGCCGTAGTCGGCCGGCGCATTGCTGGTAATCATGTCCTGGTCGGCGAGAGCATCGGGGCTGGGCACATAGGCCACGTCGTTATTGTCCGGCTGGTTGATGTCCATGCCGTCGAGGGATGCGTTGTTGTCCTGCTCGCGGGCGCCGTTGACGTAGGGGCGGCCGGTTCCAAAGGTGGTCTGCGAGGATTCAAAGGCGAAGATGTTGGGACTGACCGCGCCGGGCGCGAGCAGCGTGAGCTCGTTCACGTCGCGAGTCGCCAGAGGCAGGGCTGCCACGTCGCGCGCGCTCAGCGTCGTTCCCACGTCGGTGGAGGCGGTCTGCAGCAGCGGAGGAGCTCCGGTCACGCTCACCGTCTCATTCACCTTGCCCACGGGGAGCGAAAAATCGATGCGCGCCACCTGGTTGACGGTCAGCGCAAAGGCTGTCCGTTCCTGGGTTGCGAAGCCCGACGCTTCGACCCTGACGGCGACATTGCCGACCGTGATCTGGGGGAAATCGTAGATGCCGGCGCTGTCGGTCTTCGTCCTCCAGGTGGTACCCTGGTCCACGTTGCGGGCGGTAACGGTGGCGTCCGCAATCGCCGACCCGGAAGGATCGGTGACCGATCCGGTGACGGAGCCGGCAGCCTGCTGGGCATGAATCGCCGGTGCGCTGAGCAGCAGCAGACAGGCAGCGATCCCCATCGCGAACAGCATGATCCTGATCTTCATGTTCACTGGATTCTCCTTAAGAAGCATCCACGAAGTCCCCGGGGGCGATGACAGGGTGGGCGCGATCAGCGCGCTATATAGCACGTTGCTTAATGCTATATAGCAACTCTGAGAATGCTGTCAAGCGCGCATTTCCCGTCCGCCTGTGGATTGTGCCCTTATAAAAATGATTTCTGCGCGCCATCAGGCGGGCTGGCTATCCCGGGCGGCATTGTCGGGTGGGTGGCCGCTGGCGCCGGATGGTCTGCCGGGAGCCCCGAGCAGAGCCCCGAGCGGGCGGCGCCCGGGGGTGATTACCGCCGGCGCGGCGACTCTTCCCTGTTTACAGAACCGAGATTCGATGTTATTGTCCGCTCTATAGCACTCGGCAGAATGGCAAAACGGTGCTATAGCCCTGCATTTTGAGTATTGGATTCTGGTATGGTGATCAGGAACGGTTGGGTGAACCTGCCCGCAGATGTATCCAGCGCACGCCGCAACCGGCGCTCTCTCAACAAGATGCCAGGACGCAGCGACGAACCGGCTTACCGCAAAATCCAGGGGGCCATCCGCCGCCGCATCGACGCCGGACAGCTGAAGCCCGGCAACCTGGTGCCTTCGGAGCGGGAGCTCGCCCGCATTCACGGGGTGAGCCTGATGACCGCGCGCCATGCGCTCACCGAGCTGGCTCGCGACGGCATTGTGGAGCGTCGCCATGGAGCCGGCACCTTTGTCGCTCCGCCCAAAGTGCAGTTCAACAAGCTGCTGGGCTACACCGAGCAGATGGCGAGCCTGGGCCTGACGGCCCGTTCGCGGATCGTCTCCTCGGCGGTGGTCAACCGCGACCACGAGATTGCGGCCCGGCTGGGTCTGCCGCCCACCGCCCGGCTCGGCCGGCTGGAGCGTGTGCGGCTCGCGGGCGAAGAGGCGGTTGCCCTGGAGATTTGCTACTGGTCCGCCGATCAATATCCGGCGCTGCAACACGCGTCCCTGGACAAGACTTCTCTATTCTCCATGCTGGAACGCGAATGCGGGGTCGAGCTGGCTTACGCCGACGAGGAAATCGACGCCACCGACGCCGACAGCCGGATGGCCGAGCTGCTGCAGATTCCCCGCGGCACCCCGTTGCTGCGCATCCGCCAGCTGATCTTCTCCACCACCGGGAGCGCCACGGTTTACGTCACCGGCTTCTACCGTTCGGGCCGGCACACGCTGCGCATCCGCCGCTTCCGCTAGGAAGCTGGTGGCTGCAAAAGCAAAAAGGCGCGCCTTTGAAGGCGCGCCTTTCATGGTTTCCCGAGCCTAATCTCCAATCCCTAAACTCTGCTTTTTACGCGTAGGACGAAACCGCCTTCGAGTTCCGCGCACCTCGTTCCGCGCGAATCCGTTCCACGTACCCGCTGTCCCGCAGCGCCGCCAGCGGATCTTCCGGCAGGCCATGATCCTTCCGCCATGCGCGCACCGCAGGGCGCACATCCGTCCAGAACGCCTGCCGCAGGCACTCTTCGGCTTCCACCAGGCGGCAACTGTCCTGCAGCCCGGCCAGCGTTTCGCGATCGACCAGCGCGGCGCGCGCGTAGATCTCCTGGGCGGTGGACACGGTCTGCACCATGGCTTCCATCTTGCCCTTCAGGTTGTGGCTCTGGTCGATCATGTAGGCCACCTCGGCGGCGTCATCCCCGGCGGAAAGGATCTCGTGGAAGATGCGGAAGACCTGATACGGATCGATCGAGCCGAGGGTGAGATCGTCGTCGGCATAGCGCCGGTCGTTGAAGTGGAAGCCGCCCAGCGCCGCCTCCCGCAGGAGCCACGCCACGATCTGCTCGATGTTCTGGGTCTGGTAGTGATGGCCGGTATCGACCAGGACGACGGCTTGCGGTCCGGCATGCCGGGCCAGCAGCAGGGCCATACCCCAGTCGGCGATATCGGTGTGGTAGAACGCCGGCTCGAAGGGCTTGTACTCGATGAGCATGCGCTGCTCGGGGGCCAGCGCCGCATGGGTTTGCCCCAGCGCCTCTTCCATCCACCCAATCCGCCGGCGGATGCTCTGGGTCCCGGGATAATTTGATCCGTCGGCGACCCACAGGGAGACGTCGCGGGACCGCAGCTCCCTGGCGATCTGCACCGATTCCAGCAGGTGCTGGATGGCCAGCTTGCGCACGCCGGGGTCGGGATTGCAGATCGACCCGAACTTATATTCCTGGCGCCCGAACAGATTGGGATTGATGGAGCCGGCTTTCACGCCGTACTGCCGCTCCATCTGCCGGATGGCCGCCACGTCTGCTGCGCCGTGGGGCAGGTCCCATTCGACGTGCAGCGCCAGGGTCGGGCAGGCACCGGTGAGGTTATGGATCTGTTCGGCATCGGCGAATTTTTCCTCGAGGCTGGTCGCGGCCTCGGCCTGCAGGAACTTGCCAAATCGCGTCCCGGTGTTTGCGAATCCCCACGAAGGAATCTCCATCCGGAATGTATCGAGTGCTCTGCTGATCCGCTCTGCCTGCGTGCTCACCGCATGCCCCCTCAAAATCGGGAAACAAACTGCCTATTGAAATGACGACCGTCCGATACTAGCCCGGCTGGCCGTCCAAAGTAAAGAACCCTGGCGGCAGGGACGGCTCCTGACGTAGCCAAACTGCCTGAATATCCGCCGTTTGGCCTGGACGGGCGCGTGAGGATTCCCCTATACTGGCTGAAGTCGTACCCACGTAATTCACAGCAGGATAACCATGCCCAAACTCAAAACGCACCGGGGCGCGGCCAAGCGCTTCAAGAAGACCGGCACGGGCAAATTTAAGCGCGGCCAGTCGAAAATGCGGCACATTCTTACGTCGAAGGAGACGAAAACCAAGCGCAAGCTGGCTCACAGCGTGCTGGTTTCGGACGCCGACCATAAGAAGGTGGCCCGCATGATTCCTTACGCCTAGTCTTTCCGGGCTTCGGCTCCCTCGGCTGAACGGCCGAGAGTAGACAGGCAGAACCCAGGCGCGTGAAGAGGCTCATTCCGCCTCCAGCCGCTCAACCGCAGTTAAAAAGGAGAATTCCTATGCCACGCGTCAAACGTGGAACCAAACGCAGCGACCGCCGCAAAAAAATCCTGAAAAGGGCCAGCGGGTACTTCCTCACCAAATCCAAGCTTTACCAGGCAGCCCAGGAAGCCGTTGAGCGCGGGCTGAAGTTTGCCTACAGCGGCCGCAAGAACAAGAAGCGCCAGTATCGCTCCCTGTGGATCGTGCGCATCAACGCCGCCGCCAAGATCAACCAGATTTCGTATTCCCAGCTGATCAGCGGACTGAAGAAGGCGGGCATTACGCTGGACCGCAAGATCCTCGCCGATCTCGCCGTCAACGACGCCGCGGGATTCACGGCGCTGGTCACCCAGGCGAAAGCCGCCCTCAAGCCGGCCGCGGCCTAGAGGCTGTTATTAAGTTTGTTCCCGTGATTTGAAATAGATGAGCGAAATGGCTGCTGGGGAGTGATCCTGGCGGTGTGAGGCAGGGAGAGCGGCGGGGCTATCCGAGCGACGTATCGGATGAGGAGTGGGCGCTGGT
>DATAWS010000039.1:0-75319 GCA_036267095.1 Acidobacteriaceae bacterium | reverse complement strand
CAACATTCTCGTCCTGACTGCTGATGACCGCGTCTTTGAGCTGCCCGCCGGCTACAGCGAGCGCCTGCACGCACGGCTGGCGCGAGAGATCCACGGCGCGAACAGCCGACCGGAGAAACCCACGCAGGACTAGATAAGAGTGCCGTGAAGATAGATGTGGAATCCCCATTCCACCGCGACCAGCAACAGAGTCAGAACTGCCAGGCCGATCTGCCATGCCTCCGAACGCAGTTGCTTCGTGGTAGCGGGTTTCATCCTCCACTGAGACGCAGGCCGCGCACGCAGCGTGCGAATCCGCCGGATGGCGTACAGATTCACTACGGAGCCGGCGATGGCAACGATTTCCATGGGGATGCGAAGCGCCGCGCCATGCAGCGCCACCAGGAATTTGAGCCCCGTTGTTGCCGCGGCAAGCGCGCCCACGCCGAGCAGCAGGCGCAAACCGCTGATGGCCATAAACGCGGTACACGCGCTTTGCAGAAGGACAAAAAACAAGCTTGTGAGGCCGACCGCAAGGCTGCGGCCCTCATGATGCTTCGGCTCTGCCAGGTTAACTTCCAGCTCTGGTTCGGGCATCGCGTCCTCAGTGTATCGAAATGACTCCGGACGGGGCGACCCAATCGCGCGCCGATATTGAAAGCGCCTGATTAAGCGAAGAGCGAAGAAAGCCGGGGCGTCCCAGGCAGAACGCCCCAGCTCATCGTTAGTACGCAGCGATGCCGTTAAGGCCAGCGGATGCCGGCAAGCCGTCTTGCAGCTCAAGGCTCGCCACACCTCCATCCTCCTGGACGGCGAACACGCCGATGGCGCCGGTAGCGGCATTCAAGGTGTACAGATAGCGGCCGTCAGCGCCTACAGCCATGCCAAGGTTCCCGCTGTTATCCGGGTTCGAGCTGACAATGGTGTCCCCAACAGGCTTAAGGGAACCTCTGGCATCAACTGCAAATCCGGACTGATTCGAGGATGTAGCGTTATCGGTGTAAACGAACCGGCCGTTGGGCAGAATTACATTCCAGCAGGTGGCCAGCCCAGCGGTCGGGAGAGCATCGGAGATCGTGGTGAGAGACTGGTTCCACCTGAGTTGGTAGGAGGAGATTGTGTTGGAGGCATTAGCAACGATCAGGGCGTCGTTTGGAGCGAAGGTGACGGCAAACGGCGTGGCACCGGCGCTGGGGCTGGCAACGATGTCAGACAGCGTGCCGTTGGGGTAAACGCGGAAAACATCGATCTTGTTCGTCGCGCTTTCGGCAACGACAAGAAATTGCCGGTCAGGGCTAAGAGCGATGTCGGTGGGCGATCTAGCCGTTCCGCTGAGATTGCGGGTGGAATCCTTGATGGGCAAAAGATGTCCGTTACCGAGAACAGAGAAGCCGCTGACACTGCCGTTGCCACCCGAGTTAAGAACGTAGAGAAGATCTCCTGCCTCGGTGACGGACGTGGGAGAGCTGCCGCCTGTCGCTTCCGTGTCGAGCAGGGCGAGTCTTGCGCCTTCGACGGCGAAGGATGAGACGGTGCCGCTGCCCGCGTTGACCGCGAAAAGCCGGCGATGGTCGGCGCTCAGCGTCAGCGATCCTTGTGAATGCAACGGATCGACAGTGCCGCCGCTGCCATTGCCTCCGGTCGCGAAGGAACCGGAAAACTCAAGGGAGCCGTCGGCGAGACGGGTGTATGCATCGATCTGGTTATGGGATGCGGCATTCGTCATGACGAAGACCGCGCCAGAGGAGTCACGGTAGTCCTGCGCGGCGGCGTGGTGCGGTGCGATAACCAGAACGGCGGCTGCGACCAGCGACAGCGCGCAGGGTAGCTTCAGATTTTTCATCTCTATTCAACTCCGATACCTGGAATTTGGCCGAAGCGCACACGTTTGTCGCGCACACTGAAGGCCGGGTGCTGAATCAGAGTCCTGAGGGAAGGAAAGGTTACACGGAGCGAGCGGAGGAGCGGCGCCCGGAAGAAATCATGCGGCCCACCGAGGCCACTTCCTCCGGGTGGCCGGCTGCCAGGACGGCGAAACAAATGGCGAATACTGACCAGTTGAGCGAGGTTCCCCCGTACATCCAGAAGGCTGCGTGCGGACCGGGGTAGCCGCCCGAGAGCCACATGGCCAGCATGAGTGCGCAACCAAAGAGGCTGGCCACGCGAGAGAGCAGCCCGATCAGCAGCGACACGCCGATCAGGAATTCGCCGTAGCCTACCGCAAGAGCCATGGGAGTGGCTGCGTGGGCCAGAATCCAACGCAGAACCGGAACCATGAACGGGTACGCTCCATCGCGAATGAATCCCTCGACATAGTCGTGGAAGCCGGAGTGCACGAATCCGGATCCGAAGACCTTGTATTGACCGAAGACGACGAAGAAGAACCCGACGGCGATGCGCAGCATGGCCAGCACAACCGCATTCCTGTCGCGACCACGATGTCCGTCTGGAAGCGCGACCTTCATATGAAGGTCACGGACTCTTCCGACGGCTTTTTCGAAATGTTCGGCACGGAGGCCTCTCCATCTGGATACCCGATGACAAGAACGAGAAAGGGCTTTTCCTGCACGGGACGTCTGAGGAGCTGGTTCAGAAATCCCATCGGGCTCGGCGTGTGCGTAAGCGCGACAAGACCGGCCATATGAATCGCCGAGATGAGCATGCCCGTGGCAATACCAACCGACTCCGTCACATAGTAGTTCTTCATTTTGCGCCCCTCTGTCGAAATTTCGTAGTGTTGCGCAAAGGTGACGATGAGGTAGGGAGCAGTTTCCAGATACGGCTTGTTTTCGTCTGTCCCCAGCGGGGCGAGAGCCTCGAGCCACTCTTTCGGGGCGCGTCCATGGTAGAAAAGTCGTTCCTCTTCTTCAGCAGCAGCACGGATCCTGGTCTTTACCTCCGCATCGCTGACGACTACAAAATGCCATGGCTGCTTATTGGCGCCGCTCGGAGCGCTTCGCGCAACGCAAAGGCAATCCTCGATCACCTCCCGCGGGACAGGACGTGAGGAAAACTGCCGGACAGTGCGGCGTCGGAGCATTTCATCGCGAAATGACTTCGCACGGCTCACCATTTCCTGGACAGGAAATTCACGGTATGTGGAAAGAGGAACAAAACCCGGGGCGGACATTGACGCCTCCTCGCGACGCTGTTGTAAGCGGTATACCAAACAGGCCAACACGCGCTTCACCGATCTTAGACGCAGCCAGATCCGGATTGCCGGCGAGCCTTGACCGTTCGCTCCCACCGAAGGGATTTGGCGTGGATGTGGAAGCGGGCGGCACACCGCGGCAGCACAGTGGTTACAAGCTCGACGCACAAGCACGAGCGCCACCGCGCGCATGCGCGCCTGTATTCAACTCGATAACGCAGATCTGGATCTGAGCCATTCCGCCATCGACACATATTTCGCTGCCCCTCACACTCGAAAGATCGAACGGTGGCAGTTGTGACTCTGGAATGGTTCAAGTTCAGATGCCCCAAAGCCAACTGAGGACGTTAACGGCCATCACGGCCATGCCGGTTCCGGCCTCCACGCCAGCGAGCGTCTGAAAGGCATTCTGGTGCGGCAGGTCGAATCCGGCATGAAGGAGAAGCAACTTCCCAAAGCGGAAATGACAGGACGAATGGCGTACGAGCGGGGGCCCCTCGTGACCGGCTGCCCGATCCCGAGTGCGAAGCCGTGGGCTTCAGCAAGTTGCGTAAAGCGGCGCCGGTCTTAGGACGGGAATTCCGGCTTGAGCTCGTGTAGGAGCGAGAGCGCCCGGAAACGTGGTTTGGCGATTTGCATCATTTCAGAAATATCCCGGGACCCTTCGGCGTTTATCGGGATCTATCGGGATTTAGGCTTTGGCCTGTTGAGGCCGGTGGAATCCCCGGTCCCCAAGTGGACCGGGGGGCACCCTCATCTGTGGTTTACAAAACTTGCAGGACCGGGGGCACCCGTCTAGTCATCCCGGATTTTCGACAATTTGGTGCGTCTCCCTGGGCTCGCACGGAAACTCGCTCGGTCTGCTGCCGATCAGGCTTCCGCAATCGCAGCAATGGACACTTTGAAGCCCGGAATCTTCACAGGAAGCATGGCGCCCTGACGTGCAGGCGGATCGTTGGGAAACCACCTCAGCCATTCCTCGTTCATGCCGGAAAACTCCTCTTCTTCAGCCAGCACGACGGTTGCACTCACCACCTTGTCCAGTGAGCTGCCGGCTTCCACAAGAATCGCGGCGATATTTTGCAGACACTGTCGCGTCTGCTCCTGAATAGTTGTGCCCTTGATGAGCCCGGTTGCAGGATCATGGGGCCCTGTTCCTGATACAAATATCAACCCCGCGGCCTTGACAGCTTGGCTGTATGTTGCGGGAGGCTTTGCAGCTCCTGGGGTAAATACGATCTGGCGAGCCATGGGAACTCCTCGACAAGGTTACCGTGACACCAGTCTAGCTCGGGGGTCGAAGTGTCCTCGCGAATGCGATGAACGGGTCTCGCCCGGCATCTTCCGCCGCACCCGCCGCCTCTCGCTTCGGTCCATGAACCCTGTTTAAGGGCCCCCAGCGCCTCTATCAACCTCGCCCAATCAACGACCGGAGCTCCCCGATCCCGCCATTCCACAAGGTATGGCTCGGATGCAGGTGTCCCCTGTGAACCCGACTTCATTAGGGCGGGGGGATCATCTGTGACGCCATCTTCCTGTAAAATCGTGAGGGCGAAAGCCGACGTAGCTCAGTTGGTAGAGCAGCCGATTCGTAATCGGCAGGTCACCGGTTCAAGTCCGGTCGTCGGCTCCATTGAATCAGGAACTTACCGAGCAGTTTCCCGCCAGGTGCTGCACAAAGACTGAACATCACTATTGGGTGCGCTTACGGGGATGGCTCCTCGGCTATGCACTGCCGGGAGGTTCGACTCCGTGAGCGTCGCCAGCAGATCGGTGACCGATCTGCGTCTGCGAACTGTCGACCACACATCGGCTCCGCGAGACAGAATCGGGTCGGTTCCGGAGGCGCAGGCAGCGTCGTCGCCTTCCACATCACGCCGTTCGGGAGCCTCCAGCAGATCCCCAACTCCACTCAGTTCCTGTCTGCCAATGCCACCGGTGGCTCGTCAATCTCCGTCAGCCCTGACGTCCGCACTGTCGCTGTCGTCGAGCGCATCGCCAACAACATCGACATTTTCCACGTTAATGCGAATGGCACCCTCTCTCCCGCTGTTGTGAACGCCAGCCCCGGCGCAGGCGCCTTCTCAGCCAACTTCAGTCCCAGCGGCAACCTCATCGTTTCGGAAACCGGGCCCGCCACCGCTACCGACGGCTCGGCCATCTCCTCCTACAAGATATTCGCGACTTTGTCAGGGTTTGGGGGAGCAGCCGCCCGGGTGTGAGCTCGACCGCTCGATGAGAGACCTGTGGATTGCTTCAGAAATCAATTAAACCTTCACTTCATCCGAAGTCTCCGCGGTCCCGGCGACTATTGCACGTCAATCCGGGTCGATTGGCCATCATCGGCTACGGTGAAGACGGTTCTGTGATCTCCCCGCTCGATCTGCGTGTGCACGACGGCGCCGTTGATGCGCACCTCATCTTTGGAGGGCGTCCAGCCGTAAATTACGACGCGCACGCCCTTCCACCAGGCAGGATAGGTCCCATCGCGCGGGCCCAGGGTGATCTGCATGCTCTCCCGGCGCACCTGACATGTGAAGCGCTCCCGAAGGAATGCCCCTTTCTCGTATGCAAAGGATCGCCCGTCGTCCTGATACACCTGTCCAGTGCAATCGTCTCCTGCGTAGACCCGCAGGGTGAGTGGGCCGGAGGGCGTTTCGTTCGCGCTCTCAACGAGTGGCTCCATGGGCAGGATGGCGCCGGCGCGCACGTAGACGGGGAGATGGTCCTGGGCGGGCGTCATGCGGATCGAGTAGGGCACCGCGCGATCGGGTGCTCCGGGCGCCGGCGGGTCAGGCGGAGCGAGATCGATTTTCGCTCCGGTCCAGAAGTCGTACCAGACGGGCGCAGGAAATTCGATGGTGTAATCGTCGCGTTCGTCCGGAAACTGCGGCGGAGCAATCAGCAGATCGGGACCAAGCATGAACTCACTCGACGCTTCGCCATCGATGTCGATGGGGTGACGATCGGGGGTGGCGTCGGGGAATTCAAGAAACAGAGGCCGGATCAGGGGAAGCCCGGTGCGGGAGGCCTCGTCGGCGAGGGTATAGAGGTAGGGAAGGAGGCGGTAGCGGGTTTCGATGAAACGCCGCCGGATGGCTTCCTGTTCGGGGCCGCTGGCCCACGGTTCCTGATCGGCGGTTCCCTTCTCGGTGTGGTCGCGGTCGATGGCCTGAAAGGCACCGAGCTCAAACCATTTCGTGAGCAGCTCAGGTGAGGGCGTGCCTGCGAAGCCGCCGACGTCGGCGCCGCTGAAGGCAAAGCCGCTGAGGCCCAGGTTTTCCAGCATGGGCGTGGTCATGCGCAGATGATTCCAGGTGCTGGAATTGTCCCCGGTCCAGGTGGCAGCATAACGCTGGCCGCCGGCGTAAGTGGCGCGTGTGAGCACGAAGGGACGCATGCCGGGATCGAGCGCGCGCAGGCCATCGTAGGTGGCGCGCGAGTTTTCCATACCGTAGACGTTGTGAATCTCGGCATGGGTGGCGCTCCGGGGCGCAAAGCCCGGTTCGTCGATGCGATGGACGGTATCGAGCGGCATGGTGAACGTCGGCGTGTCGAAGATCGACGGCTCATTCATATCGTTCCAGAAGCCGGCGGCGCCATCGCGCACGAAATTGCTGTAGAGCTTTCCCCACCAGGCGCGGGTTTGGCGGCGGGTGAAATCGGGAAAGACGCTGGGGCCCGGCCACACATTGCCGACGTACACCGAGCCGTCCGGTTTTTTGACGAAGTGGTCGCCCGCAATGCCGCTGTCATAGGGGGCATAGTTCTGCCCGGGGAGATCGGCGATGTGCGGGTCGGTGATCATGACGACGTGCAGGTTCTCCGCCTTGAGCTGGCGGATCATGCCGGGAAGATCGGGGAAGGTAGCGCGGTTTACAGTGAACGGGCGATTGTGATCCTGATAGTCGATGTCGAGATAGATGGCATCGGCAGGGATGCGGTCGGTGCGCAGGCGAGCGGCGATCCGGAGCACGCGCGCCTGGGTCATGTAACTGTAGCGCGACTGCTGGTAGCCGAGCGACCAGAGCGGCGGCAGAGGAGGGGTTCCCGTCAGCCAGACATAAGCTTCAACGACCTGCTTCGGCGTTGGGCCATAGAACACGTAGTAATCGACGGGGCCGTCGACGGCTCCGAAGGAGTAGGCGTCCGGTAACTCCTTGCCGAAGTCGAAGCTGCTGCGCCAGGTGTTGTCGAACAGCACGCCCACAGCGCGCCCGGCGCGAAACGTCATGAAATACGGGATGCTCTTGTAGAGCGGGTCAGTGGATTCCTGGAACCGGTAAGCGTCGGTGTTCCACAGCGTGAATGCCTCGTTGCGGCGATCGAGCGGCCCACTCTTATCGCCGAGGCCGAAGTAATGCTCATCGAGGGGCATCGTCTTATAGAGGCGGAAGGCATCGCCGTCCCAGCGGATCGGGCGAGCATCCTGCTGAAGGATATTTCCGGCCGCATCGCGCACCGTCAACTCCAGTGTGTGCGGATCGACGTCGACGGTTAGCTGGGGCGTGCGAAAGCCGGCGCGATCTGCGGTGTCGACCGGTGTAACCGGAACTGAGGCGTGGCGCGCGGAAGCGAGAACCGCCCAGGAGGCGTCTTCCGGAGCCTGGCTACCGCGCCACAGGCGCACCCGGACGACATCCTGGCGCAGGGCGGTGATCTGCTCATGCACCTCGGCATCGCTGACCTCGATTCCGTTGGGCAGAGCCGCAACCTGACCAGCGGAGGCAGGCGCGGCGGACGGCTGCGCCCAGGTCGTTGCAGGATAAAACGTTACGATGACTGCGACAAAAAGACACTGAGCACGCATCACGACTCCAGGGTGAAGGCCTGAACATTGAGTTGGCGAAAATGGCGGCGGTCAGGGCGCGCCAGGGTGGGCTGAAGCGTATTCGACGGGAGACAGGTCGGGATCCTCGACGCGCTTCATGCCGTGGGCTGCGCGCTGGCGTTTGATGGCTTCCATGCGCGCGATGGCCGCCATGGCATCCTTTTTGTCGCCCTGCTTCAGATAGAGATGGGCAAGCAAATACTGTACGGAGCCGTCTTCATCGCTGGACGCGCCGAGTTTCAGCTCCTCGATCGCCTGTTGAGTTTTGCCGGTTTCGGCGTCCGCTTTGCCGATCAGGGCGTGAATGCGCGGGAGCATCTGCGGCTTGGCTTTGAGGCTCTTTTGCAGATAAGGTTCCGCTTCGGCGAATTCATGCTGATTCATGAATCCCTGGGCCATGACCAGGTTCAGTTCGGGATCGTCGGGGTTGCGCACCAGGGCGGCCTGAGCGACACTCATGGCTCCGGGGGAGTTATAAGTATTGAGATAGGCATTGGCGAGACCGAGCATCGCCGCTTCATTCGCCGGAGAAATTGCCAAAGCTTTCTTATATTCGGTCTGTGCGTTGTCATAGCGCTCGAGCTGCTCGTAGATATCGCCGAGGAGCACATGGCTGCGCGCCGAGTCCGGTTCGATCTGCTGGAAGCGAGCAAGCGACTGGAAGGCCAGCTTTTCACTTGCGCGGATGGACCAGTACAGCGCCTCGACCGAATGCGGCTCGCGAAGGCGTAAAGTCGCTGCGGCGCGCGAGGCGGTCCGGTTATCGCCGGTGAGGAAAGAGCAGGCCGCCAGCAGCCGGAGCTTTGCCGGGCTTTCCGGAGCCGCGTCCAGCTGCAACCTTTGGACGCAGGCGGCGAATTGTCCCGACGCGTAATCCTCCTCGGCGGTGCTATGCGGTGCGGGGGCGCCGGAAGTCTGGGCGGAGCATTCTCCTTCGGCGTTAAAGGCCGTCACCATGGCCTGGCGGAGATCGTCCGGGATGGGGTTGCGATTCGCATCGGTCCATTGCGCGAAAAATGCGGACTGCTGTCCGGGGGACATGCCGTCGAGCATGGCTCCGGCGTTGCACGCGAAGAATCCGTGATCGCGCCGCCACAGTTGCCCGAGCAGGCTGAAGGCGGCGGGGGAGTTTCCGCCGTCAACATCCATGCGCGCCTGGCCGAGCAGGGCCATGCTGCACTCCGGATGCGCAGCGCGGTCCGCGGCAAAGGCCGCCGCAGCTGAAGACTCGTCGCGGTTGCGGATGAGCGCGAAGCCCAGTTCGGAATGCAGGCAAGGCGGCTGCGACGGCTCGTCGAGCAAAGTTTTATAAAGGCTCGCGGCCTCGGCGAATCGCGCCTGCTTCATCAGCGATTCGGCGTAGAGAGCGCCAGCCCAGGGAGACTGCTTATATTCGTCCGAGATGGTTAGCGCGTCGGCCTCCACCTGATCTAACTGCGCGATGCCGAGATCGAACCAGGCGGTGGCGAGCTTCGGATTGAGGGTCAGGGCGCGGTCCAGCTCGGGGATTGCCTTGCCGTATTCACGCGCCGAGATGTATGAGCGACCGAGGGCCAGCGGCGCCTGGGCATCCGAGGGATTGGTCTTCTCGGCTTTAATCAGGAACGGGAACGCCGCGGGCGTTTTTCCGGTGTGCGCGTAGTCGATGCCGAGGAAAAGGTTAGGGACATAGAGTGTAGAGTCGAGGCGATTCGCCCGCTGAAACGCCTCGATGGCCGCGGGAATATTCCCGGCTTGCTGCTGGGACAGCCCGAGGTTGGCCCAGATGATCGCCATATCAGGTCGCATTTTTGCCGCCTGGGTGTAGTCGTTGACGGCGGTTGCGTAATCACCGCTGGCCTGCGCCCGCTGTGCGGCGGCGAACAACGATTCCAGGGGGACGGGGTGTCGCTGGGCGAATCCGCAGAGGGACCCGCCCAGCAGCATCGACAGCATGGATTTGCCGATCCTCGTCACGACGCCTCTACCAGTAGAACTTCCCTGCCCACTGGACGTTGCGTGGTGCGAAGGTCTGAGTGATGGTGCCGAAACTACTGGCGCAGCCGGTGCCTGCGTTGGGATCGCAGCCCCCGTACGCGGTGGCGCCCGCTTCCGGTGTGTAGTAGTTCGGGTGGTTGAAGGTGTTGAAGGTTTCGAAGCGGAACTGGATGCGCATCTGTTCTCCCAGGAGCCAGTTCTTTTCGATCGCCGTGTCCCAGTTCTGGTAGTGCGGGCCGCGAAGATCGGAGAAGTAGCGAGGGGCGTTGCCGAAGCTTCCATATGGAGCGTACGCGAAAGCTCCGGTGTTGAACCACTCGTGGGCGGATGGGTGGGAGACGTGGACGTTGCCGACGACATTGGGACGAGGATTGCCGCCGTAGGTGGGCTGATCGTTGCCAAAGACGCCGATCGGGATTCCGCCCTTGAAGGTGGCGACGCCGGACAGTTCCCATCCGCCGACGACGGCATCGGCGACGCGGCCCAAGCCGGAGCCGACCGCCTTACCGCGGCCCACGGGCAGCTGATAGATGTAGCTGGCGACCAGCGCCTGCGGGATATCTCCGGCGTCGACGCTCTTATCCGCCGCCATATTGTAGTTATTCGCTGGAGTTACCGCCCAGTTGGTCGGCCCGTTGTAGGACCAGCCGTTGTTGCCCTCGACGTTGTCAAGGAACTTCGAGTAGGTGTAGGAAACCAACGCGGTGAGACCTTTGCTGACGCGGTGATTGTAGGTGACCTGCATGGCATTGTAGAGCGACTGGCCCACCGGAGCATCGGCTTCCGCCACGCCGCAGTATTGCGGATAGGGCGAGAGCAACTGCGCGTTGGTTACGCTGGCGTTGTCGAGGTTGCAGGAGCTGGGAGCGATGGCTCCGGAAGCCTCCAGGGTCTTCAGAGGAATGGCGAACGGATTGGATGCCGCCGGACCGCCGAGGTAGTTTGCACCTTTGGACAGGTAGGCCGGATTGATCTGATTGGAATTGCGGCTGCCGATCATGCGCACGCCGCGGTTTCCGACATAGTCCACTTCCAGCTCGTCGTTAGGGGTCAGGGCGTACTGCACGCCGAACATCCACTGTTGCACGTAGGGCGAAGGCCGGCTGCGGAAGGTGCCACCAACACCGTTGCCCACCTGCTGGAACTCGCCGTTGGCATTTCCCGTAGCCTGCGCGTAGACGCCGCCCCAGGGACTGGCGGTGCTGATGTTGGGATTAGGCGTGATGCCGCCATCCAGGGTCACGTCGGAGTAGGTTGCCGTGGAGAACCCGTCCTGGTCGCCGGCGCCGGAACTGGTCAGCGATTCCGGATAGAAGATCCCGTAGCCGCCGTGGATTACAGCCTTCGCGAACGGCGCATACGAAAAGCCGAAGCGTGGCGCCCAGTTATCCCAGTTGGGGTTATAGACGTAGCGGTTGTTGGGTGAGAGGAATTGCAACGCGCCCATGAGCGGCCGTCCGACCAGCGCACTGAGCGGGTTCAGCTCATTCGGGTTAAAGATGGACGCTGCGTTATGGCGGTAGGTGTAGGGCGTCTGCATTTCGTAGCGCATGCCAAGATTCAGAGTGAGATTGCGCGTCGGCTTCCAGTCGTCCTGCAGGTACTCGCCGATCAGGTGATTCGATTCGAGCGGGCTGTCGGAATAGCCGGCGTCAGTACCGGAGTCGATCACCCCGAGCAGCATCTCGGCGACGCCGTTGCCGCTGGCGAATCCGGAGCCGCTGAGCGGGTCGGGGCCGGAAGTGAACTGGCCGTTGAAGTAGAGATCATTTTGGTAGTAGGGATGCTGGCCGAAGACCTGTTCCACGCCTGTGACGCCGAAGTTAAGCGTGTGTTTGCCATTTACTTTGATGAAATCGCCGGACACGGTGCCGATGGGACCGTGATTGGTGACCGCCTGCTGGTCGTTGGCTCCGGGTCCCAGAGACGACTGGCTGCCCACGGTGACCATCGGGAAGAGCGGATCGTTTTGCTTTAGATACGCCGGTAATCCAATGGTTGTGGGATCGAAGCCGAACGACTGGTTATCCGAAGTCTCGTGCCAGATGGTCACGCCCGAGGTCAGGTTCATGGTGAAGGTGGGACTAAAGACGTAGGAGTATCCGGCCCACATGCCCCAGCGGTTATTGGGCCGGGCGTTGCCCGGACCCGCCGGATCGTTGCCCCAGTCCGCGGCCGCGCCGGTCTTGAATTCCTCCTTATAGGCGTAGCGGAAATAGGCGCGCGATTTGTCGTTGATGTTGTGGTCGACGCGGAGGGTGTATTCGTTGGAATGGGCCGGCGCGGTGCCGGAGACGATCAGGTTGTTGGTCAGACCGGAGGTCTTGGCCGTGGGATAGTAACTCAGCAGTTTCGCCCCGATCGTATCCGGGGTGTAGCCCGGCAGATTGGTGAGGATGTTGCCGGAGATGGGGTTGCGGATGTAGCCGTTTTGCGTCGCTACCATTCCGGTGCCATAGGGATTGGCCGCGGTTTTCGTATCCGGCTGGCCCGCGTAGATCTGGTGGCCGCTGCGTGGATCGTAGATCTGGCCCGAGTAAATGGGCCGGCCCAGCGCATCGGTGCCCACCGAGGTGGTGCCCAGGATCTCGGAGAAATTGCCGCTCAGGAATTTACTGTCCGGAACCGTGTAGGTATCCACGGTCGGGCTGGAGATGGTGAGGTGCTCGTACAGTCCGAAGATGAAGGTCTTTTGCCGTTGTTTGTAGATACCCGGGATGTACAGCGGTCCTCCCGCGGCCACTCCGCCTTCCTGGCGCGACAGGCTCTGGTTGGAAGCAGAGAAGTATGGGACGGCATTGAGATCCTGGTTCTGGTAAAAGTCCCAGGCATCGCCATGGAAGGAGCTGGTTCCGGACTTGGTAACCACGTTGATGATGTTGCCGGTGCTCCATCCATACTGCGCGGTAAACGAATTGTTCTGGACCTTGAACACCGACACCGCGTCTACCGAAGGAACGAAGGTCACGGCTCCCCACTCGGTGTCGGTATTCCAGGCGCCATCCAGCAGGAAGCCGGTGGATCCAAAGTAGCCGCCGGCGAAATTCAGGAAGGAGATGTCCTGATCGGCATCGTCGGTCGTGTTGGTGCCGCCGCCCAGAAGCATCTGCCCTTCCGAGGTGTTGCTGACCGAAGAGTTGAGCAACGCGAGACTGTAAACGTTGCGGATGTTCAGAGGCAATTCCACGATGTCTTTCCCGGGGATGTCCGTGGCGACGTTGGCATTGTCGGTGTTCAGCTGAGAGGCATCAGCGACGACGCTGATGCTCTGGGTCTCAGCCCCTACCGTGAGCACCACATCCTGGGTCGCAGACTGGGCGGCATTGAGAACGATGCCGGACTGCTCATAGGTTTTGAAGCCCCTGATCTTCACCGTCAGCGTGTAGGCGGAGGGCGGCAGCTGGGTGAAGATATACCGTCCGGTATCGCCGCTGGTGAAGCTGCGCGTGATGCCCTTTTCAGGACTGGCGAGAGTCACGGCCGCGGTGGGAACGACGGCCCCCGTCGGATCGCTGATCGTGCCGGAAATGCTGGCGGTGGTGGTTGCGATTTGCGCCTGCATGCTGCATATGGATCCGGTCGCCAGGGCGAGCAGGATCGCGACCCGCGCCCAGTGGCAGGGAAAACCTGGTCTCGAGCTCATCTTGATTGCCAAGGTGGTGCCTCCTCAAGCTTTTCGGCGTGTGTTGCGGAACTTGTCGGGCAGCCGAGTCACCGTGATGTTTCAGTCCGGGTGGCCCCGCAAATTCAGCGATCTTTCTAGCCTCATCGCCGAAGGCCTGAAAAGCTCTTTACGGCATCGCAGCCAAGGTGCTTACGGCATGCCTTTACCTGATAAGTTTTATTAACATCTTCCTTTTCATCGGTTTGACATGGAACGCGCAGGGACGGTAAAGAGCGCCGTTCGGGGGTATAATCGCTTCGATCCGGACGATTGCGAACCGAGCCGACGATGCAGGGCCACCAGGAACTGATCGAATCACCAAGTGCTGACGCCGTCCGCGACGAGCTCGACCGGCTGCTGGCCAGTCCTTTTTTTAACCACAGCCGGCGTTTCCCGAACTTTCTTCGCTTCGTGGTTGAGCACGCCCTGGAGGGTGATGTTGACCATATCAAAGAGCGCACCCTGGGCATCGAGATTTTCGGCCGGGATGCCGGTTACGACACCGCCTCGGATCCGATCGTTCGCGTGACCGCGGCGGAAATTCGGAAGCGGGTGGCACAGTACTATCAGGATCCGGCTCACCGCGACGAGCTGCGCATCAGCCTGCCGTCCGGATCGTACGTACCCCACTTCCAATGGCCATCGAGCGAGGCGCCCGGGCCGCTCGAGCAGGAAACAGTCAGCGAGAGCAGCGCAGTCGCCCTGGTCCATCGGCAGAGCACTCTTGTCGACGCGGAGCATGTCTCCAGCGAGCCGGTTCCCGCAGGCAAGGTTGGGCAGCGTTGGGGCAAGCTGCTGCGCTGGGGACCGGTCGCAGTGGTGGTTGTGGCTGCCGTTGCCGCCGGCGTGGTGGGGTGGCATCGCGATCAGCCGTCTCCCTTCGACTCCTTCTGGCAGCCGGTGCTGTCGCCCCAGGAACCGGTGCTTCTGTGCATCGCCGATCAGCTCGACTATTCGGAGATCCAGCTGCGTGACGCTGCCGATCCCTCACACCAATTCCTGCTGAAGGATCATCTCACTGCGATCGTGATGGACGATCTCGACGCGATCGTCAAAGTGGCCGGGATATTACGGTCGCAGGGCAAGCAGTACGTGTTGCAGAGCGAAGGTGCCACCAATCTGGACCAGCTGCGGCGCGGCCCCACCATCTTCGTGGGCGCCTTTGATAATGCCTGGACGCTCCGCCTGACCCGCCCGCTGCGCTACCGTTTTGCGAACAACGCTGACATGACGCGGCTCTGGATCGAAGACAGCAACGCGCCCGGCCAGTCTCGCTGGGTCGTGGATCGGAACGTGCAGATGGCCACCGACAACTATCGCGATTACGCCATCATCGCGCGATTCACGGACAGCAACACCGGCAATGTCGCCGTCGTGATCGCCGGCGTTGGCCGCGGGGGGACGCGGGTCGCCGGCGAATTCCTGACCACAAACTCGGATCTGGCGCAGCTGATGCGCGCCGCCAGCCAGGCCGGCGACAAGAAGAACATGGAAGCAGTGCTGAGCACCGAAATCATTGGTGGAGAGCCCGGGACGCCCAAAATGGAAGCTGTCTACTTCTGGTAGGTCTCCGGGAAGAGTGGTCGAATCGTGAGGAAAGGACCACTCAATCAGGGCGCCAGCGATTGGTTGCGGTTGTACAGCACCAGGGCTCGATCCGGCAATCGCGCAGAGCATCATGATTCTTCATGGCGGCCGCGCAGAGATCACCAGTTCGGCCATGGAACCTCGGTCACGCTGCGCATCCCGATTCATGACAACCTGACGCTACTGAAACGGTCGGGTCATGCTGCCGTCGTTTCCGGGGAGTCAGGCGGCGAATCTTTCTCCATCACAAACATTTTCAATGTCAGACTTTCGCGAACCGGAGCCGCCCGGGGATCCAACCGTCCAACTGGCCGCTGCTGGTAAGTCGTCCGGCATGAGACCGGCGCCGCGGCCCGCGAAACTCCTGAGGTTTCTGGTGGACGAAACCCCTCGGGCGCGAACAGTTTGTTGGGTTTTTTTGACAGGATGGCGGAGAGAGAGGGATTCGAACCCTCGATAGAGCTTTTCAACCCTATAACGGTTTAGCAAACCGCCGCCTTCAGCCACTCGGCCATCTCTCCGGCTCGGTTGTCGTCAGTATATAGGAAGAGCCGGGAGTTTGGACCCGGGAGTCTGGAGCCAGGAGCTGGGAGGCCTGCCGGTCGTCCGATGTTCCCGCCGCGGGGGCTGCTGCGAATCCAAAGCGATTCGAGGTGCGGAGGAGCAAGCGCCAGGGGTTTTCCGTGCATCCCATCTCAGGTGGCCGAAAGCCAACAGCGAGAGAGGGATCTATGACCGTTCCTGACAGGACCGTACCGGGCAGCAACGCTTCGGGCAATACCGGCGAACGTGTGGTG
The DNA here is from genome assembly GCA_036267095.1 of Acidobacteriaceae bacterium. Lineage (GTDB taxonomy): Bacteria > Acidobacteriota > Terriglobia > Terriglobales > Acidobacteriaceae > Palsa-343. The sequence continues at coordinate 59,333 of DATAWS010000039.1, read as the reverse complement.
GTGGGATATTTTTCCGATGGCGGGGAAGCGTATCGCGCCATTAACGAACTGATGGATGAGGGATTCAGCGCGTCGGAAGTGGGGGCAGCGTTTCGCACTCCGCGGGCGACAGGTGGCGCGATGGCGGCGGCAGACGAAGAGGTGGACGAGATCAGGAGCCTGCGCGAGGTGACGGAGACGAATCCGGCGCTGAGCGGATCGGTGGGGGGCGCGGGATCGCACGATGAGGCGGTGACGCCGGCGGGGCTGGCTCCGGGATCGGGCAATGCGTTTCCGGCGCCGCCTTCGAATCCGGGACCGATCCCGGGGGCGGAGCTTCCGTCGACGCTGCGGCACGATCTGCCGCACGATTTGCCCGCAACCTCAGCTGAGGCGCAGGGCACGGAGGTGCGGGAAATCGGAACGCGGGGTGTATGGATGGGGCGGCTGGACGAGCGGTACGGCAGCCCAGCGGCGGGGCGCAAGTCCGCGTCACGGTCGAGCCAGAAATTCGGCACGGGCGAAGGGCGTCTGGATCTGGTTCCGGAGCACGACTACTCGGCGCCGGCCTTCGAGAGCTCGTTTCAGGGCATGGGGCTGAGCGCGGAGGAGGCGCGGCGGATGAGCGGGGAACTGGGCCGCGGCGGAGCGATCGTTTCGGTGCGGGCGGGCGATCGGGTTGCGCTGGCGGAGCAGATTGTCGAGCGGAATCACGGGCGGGTGCGGCTGGAGAGTGCCGGCACAGGCGCGCGGGAGTCCGATCGGGAAAGCCCGGTGGAGGTATATGGGTCGATGTGCGCGTGGTATCCGGGCGAGCAGGCCCGGCGTCGCGCGTCATAGAAGACTGCCCCTGCGGCAGATCCACACCGGAGCCGGTACGAAGGCGCCACTCCTTTTGGGGGTGGCGTTTTCGTTTTGCGGGGAAGGCGAAAGGATAGTAGATTCGGAATCTCACCTTCTGCGACGCGGAGAATTTCGGATCAGGCACAGATCTCAGGCTGGGCGAGGCATGCGGCTGCTGCCGCTGGTGGCGGCGACCTTCTTTATGGTGTCGGGCGGCCCCTACGGCATCGAGGACATCCTCGGCGCGGGGTACGTGAAGGGGCTGATCCTGCTGGTTACGGTGCCGTTTGTGTGGAGTTTGCCGACGGCGCTGATGATTGGGGAGCTGGCCAGCGCGCTGCCGGAAGAAGGCGGTTTCTACGTATGGGTGCGGCGGGCGCTGGGGCCCTTCTGGGGATACCAGGAGGCGTGGCTGTCGCTGTCGGCGAGCATCTTCGACATGGCGATTTACCCGACGCTGTTCGTGCTGTATCTGGGACGGCTGTTTCCGGCGTGGACGGCGGGCTGGCACGCAGTGGCGTGGGAGCTGGGGCTGATTGCGCTGTGCTGTGCGTGGAATTTGCTGGGAGCGCCCGCGGTCGGCGAGGGATCGGTTGCGCTGGGGGTGGCGCTGCTGGCGCCGTTCGCGGTACTGCTGGCGGTGGCGGCGTGGCACGGAGCGCATCTGGCTGGGCATGGCGGCGGACATGGGGCCTGGGCTGCGACCGGAGCAGAGGGGAGCCTGAGCACCGCAGTTCTGGTGGCGCTGTGGAATTACATGGGATGGGACAACGCCTCGACGGTGGCGCGGGAAGTGGATCATCCGCAGCGCAATTATCCCAGGGCCATGCTGGTGGCGACGGTGGCGACGGCGGTGGTGTACGTGGTTCCGCTGGCGGCGATGGCATGGGCGGGGATTGCGCCAGGGGAGTTCAAGACCGGGTCGTGGGCCGATGTGGCCGCGGGCCTGGCGGGCCCCTGGCTGGGGGTGGCGATTGTGGTGGGCGGCACGGTGATGGCGGTGGGGATGTTCAACGCGCTGATGATGTCGTATGCGCGGCTGCCGATGGTGCTGGCGGAGGACGGTCTGCTGCCGGCGGCGCTGAAGCGGAAGAACCGGCATGGCGTGCCGTGGGTGGCGGTGCTGGCGTGCGCGGCGGGGTGGGCGGTGGCGCTCCAGTTCAGCTTCGAGCGGCTGATCTCGCTGGACATCCTGCTGTATGGGGCGAGCCTGGTGCTGGAGTTTGCCGCGCTGGTGGTGCTGCGGGTGCGAGAGCCGGGACTGCAGCGGCCGTTCCGCGCAGGCAATTTTGTATTCGCCTGCCTGATTGGCGCGGCGCCGACGCTGCTGCTCTTTTATGCAGCATGGACGTCGCGCAGCGAACGGATGGCGGGGTTGCCGGCGCTGTTTCTGGGTTCGCTGATTGCCGCGGGCGGGCCGCTGTTCTACTGGATTTCAACGGCGGCTGCACGCAGCCGCCGGACGGTGGGGATTCCCTGACCAGCGCTACCGCGCGGTGCTTGCCTCGACGAGCTTTTTCCCCTGGTTCACGGTGCCGCGGGCTTCGGTGAAATTGCGCACGGCGTACATGACGCGATCGCGGGCGTGGGAGGCATCCTGCCAGCCCTGGATTTCCACGCGCTTACCCTCGAGATCTTTGTAGATGGAGAAGAAGTGGGTGATCTCCTTGAGCATGTGGGGGTAGATCTCGGAGTAGTTCCACACGTCCTTATAGCGGGGATTGTTGCGGCCGACGGCAAGAACTTTTTCGTCGAGGATGCCCTGGTCGAGCATCTGCAGCAGGCCGATGGGACGGACCTGCATGACGCAGCCGGGGAAGCTGGGGGCATCGACAAGGACGAGAACGTCGAGGGGGTCGCCATCGTCGCTGAGGGTGGAGGGGACAAAGCCGTAGTCGCCGGGGTAGTGGACCGGGGAATAGAGGTTGCGGTCCAGCCGGAAGACGTGCAGCTGCTTGTCGTACTCGTACTTGTTGATGCCCTCCGCCGGAATCTCGATTACGACGTTGAACACTTCGGGCGCTTTCTCGCCCACCGGGAGCTCGAGGTAATTCGTCATAGATAAATCCAGTATCTCTTACGGCTGGGATGAGCGGGGATGCCGCGACCGGGGGAGAGGCCCCTGCATTTATAATCGGGCACAATGAAGGCCCACGTCTATGTGACGCTGAAGAAAACCGTTCTCGACCCGCAGGGGCAGGCGATCCACAACGCATTACGGAAGATGCGGTATGCGGGGGTGGCGGATGTGCGCCAGGGGAAGCATTTCGAGCTGACGCTGGAGGACGGGATGCCGGAAGCCGCCGCGCGCGCGGAAGTGGAGCGGATTGCGCGGGAAGTGCTGACGAATCCAGTAATTGAAGAGTATTCGTTCCGGCTGGAATAGGGTGCGGCCGGGGCGCAGGGTGCGGCCCGCCACCCTGCTGGCGGCTCCTCTACAACTTTTGTCCTGTGCGGGTTTCCGCAGTGCCTGCGGTACTCTGAAGGGAAACCATGTGCGGCATCGTTGGGTACGTCGGCAACAGTAAGGAAGTGGTGCCTCTGATTCTGGAGGGACTGCGCAGGCTGGAGTACCGCGGGTACGATTCGGCGGGGATTGCGGTGGGCGGCAATGGCTACGGGCTGGACGTGCGGCGGGCGCCGGGTAAGCTGCGTCATCTGGAAGAGGCGCTCCGCGAGCGGCCGCTGGCCGGGACGTTTGGGATCGGCCACACGCGCTGGGCGACGCACGGGCGGCCGACCGAGGAAAATGCGCATCCGCACCGCGATTGCACCGGCCGGCTGGTGGTGGTGCACAACGGCATTGTGGAGAACTACCTGGCGCTGAAGCAGGAGCTGACGGCGCAGGGTCACAAATTCGTCACCGAGACGGATACAGAAATCATCGCGCACCTGATCGAGCAGCAGCTGGCGGCGGCTCAAAGCGCCGGACAGGCGATTCCGCTGGAGCAGGCGGTGCGCCAGTCGGTGCATCGGCTGACGGGGGCGTTTGCGATCAGCGTGCTTTCGGCCGATGAGCCCAACAAGATCGTGGCAGCGCGCAACGGACCGCCGGTGATAATCGGGGTGGGCAAGGGAGAATACTTCGTCGCGTCGGACGTGCCCGGCATCCTGCACCATACCCGCGATCTCTACTTTCTGGCTGACGGCGACATGGCGGTTCTGACCTGCCAGGGCGTGGTGCTGACGGATTTCGAGGGGCGTCCGATCGAGCGGCAGCTGCAGCGCATCCTGTGGGATCCGATCCAGGCGGAGAAGGGCGGATACAAGCATTTCATGCTCAAAGAAATCTTTGAGCAGGCGCGCGCGGTCCGCGATACGACGATGGGACGGGTCTCGCTGGATTCAGGAAAGGTTTTTCTGGCGGAGATGAATGTGCCGGATGAGACATTCCGCAAGGCGCGCAACATCCACATTGCTGCCTGTGGAACCAGCTGGCACGCGGCCACCGCGGGGAAGTTCATGATCGAGCGGCTGACGCGGATGCCGGTGGAAGTGGATTACGCCAGCGAATTCCGCTATCGCGACCCGATCGTGGACGAGAAGACCGTCGGGCTGCTGATCACGCAGTCGGGGGAAACGGCAGACACGCTGGCCGCGCAGCGGGAGATGATCGCCAAAGGCGCGCCGACGGTGGCCATCTGCAACGTGGTGGGGTCGATGGTGGCGCGCGAGGCGCAGGGGACGATCTACACGCACGCGGGGCCGGAGATTGGGGTAGCTTCGACCAAAGCATTCACCGCGCAGCTGGTGGCGCTGTTCCTGTTTGCGCTGCATGTGGCTCAGGTGCGGGGAACGATCCAGGACAGCGACAGCTTCACCCTGGTGGAGGCGCTGAATCTGCTGCCGGGCAAGATCGAGGAGATTCTGAGAACCTGCGACGACGAATGCGAGCCGCTGGCGCGGTTGTATTCGAACGCCCGCGACTTTCTCTTCCTGGGGCGCGGCATTCACTATCCGATTGCGCTGGAAGGCGCGCTGAAGCTGAAGGAAATCTCCTATATTCACGCCGAGGGTTATCCCGCGGGGGAGATGAAGCACGGCCCCAACGCGCTGATCGACGAGACGCTGCCGGTGGTGGTGCTGGCGACGAAGGACGAGAGTAATCGGGATTCGGTGCAGCGCTACAAAAAAACGCTGTCCAATATCCAGGAAGTGACGGCGCGCTCGGGGAAGGTGATCGCGATTGCGACGCGAGGCGACGACCACATCGGACAGCTCGTGGATCACGTTCTGTTCGTGCCGGGCGCTCCGGAGCTGCTGCTGCCGATCCTCGAGGTGATTCCGCTCCAGCTGCTGGCGTATCACATCGCGGTGCGGCGCGGGTGCGACGTGGATCAGCCACGCAACCTGGCGAAATCCGTCACCGTGGAATAGGCGAGGCCGGTCGTCGCAGACGGGCTGGCGCAATCTGCATAACGTGCCCTTTCATTGCAGGTCCGCCAGGCGCCATTCCTCCATGAATCCGGGTGGAGGGGCGGACCTCCGCCGGCGGGAGCGGCGCGGGCGCAAAATAATCTCCTAACCGCAAAGCTGCGGCTCTGTCTAAAGCGCTGAATGCAGGAACCCGACCACTCGGTTGTCCGGGCTGTATTAGCCGGGGACAAGGACGCCTACGGCGCTCTGGTCCGCGCCCACAGTGGGAGTGTCTTCCGAGTGGCATTTCGGATTATCGGCAACGAAGCCGATGCGGAGGAGATTGTGCAGGAAGCCTTTCTGCGTGGATATCAGAGGCTGGAGAGTTTTCAGCAGCGCTCCGGGTTCGGGACGTGGATCTACCGGATCGCGGTGAACTGCGCCCTGAATCGGCTCAGCCAGCCGGGTATCGAAGCGGAATATCGCCACGGCGAGGACAGCGATCCGCAGGAGAAGACGGTGCAGGTGGCGGCAAAGGACGCCGATCCGGAGCGGTTGTTGCTGACCCGAGAGATCGGCGCCGCGCAGGAGATGGCGATGCAGCGGCTGACGCCGACCGAGAAGACGGCATTCGTGCTGCGACATCTCGAGGACCGCTCGATGAACGAGATCGCGGAGGTGTTGAGCATCGCCCCCAACGCCGCCAAGCAGGCGGTGTTTCGCGCGGTGCAGAAACTGCGTCGGGAACTGGCGCCGTTGCGGGGGACGGCATGAGGCATCTGAGCGAAGACCAGTTGGTCGAGCTGTATTACGGCGAAGCCTCGCGCGGGGTGTCGGCGCACGAGCAGGCTTGCCGCGAGTGCTCGACGCGATTTGCCGAACTGCGGCAGAGTCTGGATGCGATCCGTTCCACGGAGGGGGTGCGGCGCCGCGCGGATTACGGCGACCGCGTGTGGGAATCGCTGCGACCGCGGCTGGTCCCCTGCGAGAAGAAGACGGCGGGCTGGCGCGCATGGGGACAGTGGCGCGCAGCCCTGGTCGCCATGGGTTGTGCACTGCTGCTGGCGGGAGCCTTTTTCGGCGGGCGCTACTGGGAGCGGATCGCCACCAGGAAAGCCGATGTGGCGGCGAATCCAGGCAGGGAAGCGACGCAGCGCGTGGTGGTGGTGGTCCTGGCGGATCACCTGGACCGCACGGAGCGGTTGTTGGTGGCGCTGGAGCATGCGAATCCTTCGGATCACGCGGAGAATGCGCAGCTGCAGTCGTCGGCGCAGGAACTGCTGGCGTCGAATCAGCTGTATCGGACCGCGGCCAGCCATGCAGACGATCCTCTGCTGGCGGGGGCGCTGGATCAACTGGAGGGCGTGCTGGCCGAGGTGGCCAACGATCCGAACCTTACTCCCGCCGACCTCCGTCGGGTGCGCGACCAGATGAACGCGGAGGGAATTCTCTTCGAGATTCGCGTGCTGATGGCACGCAAGCCGGAACAGGCAGGCGGGCCGAAAGCCGCAAAAGGAGCATCGATCTAATGAAAGTCAGAGAAGCAGTGGTCCTGATTCTGGCCGCGGCGGTGATCGGCGCGCCGTGGCAATTGTCTGCCGAGCAGCCGCAGCCTTTACCGGCCGGCAACGGATCGAGCGCGGCCAGCGACGATGCCGGGCTCTATGCCGATGGCACGCGGGCCATCAACGAAAGCCGCTGGTCCGATGCGGCCGGGCTCTTCGACCGCGTGGCCCAGATGCGCGGCGAGCATGCCGAAGGCGCGCTTTACTGGAAGGCGTACGCCGAGAACAAGGAGGGGCAGCAGGCGAGCGCCCTCAGCACCTGCGGAGAACTGCGCAGGCGATATCCGCAAAGCCGCTGGCTGGGGGAGTGCGGCGCGCTGGAGATCGAGATTCGCGGCAGGAGCGGCGATCCTGTTCCGCCTCAGGCGGAGCCGGACGAGAATCTGAAGCTGCTGGCGCTGAGTGCGCTGATGCAGCAGGACCAGGCGCAGGCGGTGCCGATCCTCGAGAAGATTCTTTCCGGCAACCAGCCGGAGGAGCTAAAGAGCCGCGCGCTGTTTGTGCTGGCGCAGAGCCGTTCGCCGCAGGCCGAAGCCCTCATCAGCCAGATTGCCCACGGGCAGTCGGGGCCGGCGCTGCAGATCAAGGCGATTCGCATGCTGGCAGCGGCCCAGGGCAGGGGTGCGAACGACACGCTGGCGGACATCTACCAGCGTTCCACTGACGCGCAGGTGAAGCGCGCCGTCCTGCAGTCGTATCTGATTACCGGCGATTCGGCGAAGCTGCTGTCCGCGGTGCGTCAGGAGACGGACCCCGATCTGGTGAAGGCCGCGGTGCAGACCCTGGGCGCGATGAGCGCCGGGCAGGATCTGCTGACCCTCTATCGCTCGACGAACAGCGCGGGCACGAAAGCCGACATCATCAACGCGTTGATTGCCAGCGGCCACAACGGGGTCGCGCCGCTGACCAGCATCGCGCAGTCGGAACCGGACGCCGAGTTGCGGCGGAAGGCTATTCGCAACCTGGGAATTGCCGGCGGCGCATCAGTGGCTCCGGCGCTGGTGTCGACTTACCAAAGCAATGCGGACGTGGAAACGAAGCGGGCCGCGGCCCAGGCGCTCTTCCTGGCAAATGACGCGCACGATCTGGTCTTCCTGGCGCGCGCGGAGAAGAACCCGGAAATGAAGCAGTACCTGGTCCAGCAGCTGAGCCTGATGCACAGCCAGGAGGCCACGCAGTACATGCTCGAAATTCTGAACAAGTAGCGAGGAATCCCCATGAAACAGGAATGGTTCGCAGCAGTCGTACTCGGCGTGTCGATGCTGGCCACGGCCCAGCAGCCGCCGAAGGTGGTGAACGCGCAGTTTCACACTGAGCCGGCCGGCGCAGGACTGTCCGCGACGGTAGCCCGATTTCAGCATGCAAATGGACCGCTCTGGCTTGGCTATGAGGTGGCTGCTGTTCCACGATCGCATTTCTCTGACTGTTCGGGCGACACAGATGGATCGATGGACGATGGCTGTTGCGGTGTCTATCGACTAGAGGACGAAGAGAACACGGTCCGGTCCGGCGATGGGAACGCGGCTGTCCCCACCAGCATCGACATTCTGGTGCGCATCGATCAGGGCGGGGTGGACAAGGTGCGATTCGTGGGCGCCGGCTGCCGGCTCGATGCTGGAGGGCTGCCCTTTACCTGGCTCACCGGCATCGAAGCTGACGACAGCGTGGCATGGCTTTCCAGCCTTGTGACGGCGGACAACCGCAAACACACCGACCAGGCTCTGGCCGCGATTGCCATGCATCAATCGGAAACGGCAACCGCCGCGCTGGCGGGAATTGCGTCTGCGGCGAATCCGCTGTGGCTGCGCGAGAAGGGTGCTTTCTGGCTGGGTGTCGAGCGGGGTCACGATGGCCTGCTGGCCCTCGAGAAGCTCGCGGCGGATCCCGATCCGGAATTCCGCGCGAAGCTGGCTTTCGATTTGTCCGTCAGCCACGAGCCGGCGGCGGTTGACGATCTGATTCACCTGGCGAAATCGGACAGCGACCCGCGGGTCCGCGAACAGGCGATTTTCTGGGTGGCTCAGAAAGCGGGAAAGAAGGCAGTGGCGACGCTCAAGGATGCGGTGGAGAACGATCCCGAAATCGCGGTGAAAAAGAAGGCAGTCTTCGCCCTGAGCCAGTTGCCGAAGGATGAGGCAGTTCCCGAACTGCTGCACGTCGCGCAAACCAATTCCGATCCCACCGTTCGCAGGGAAGCCATCTTCTGGCTCGGGCAGACGCACGACCCGCGGGCGCTGGCTTATTTCGAACAAGTGCTCGAACGCTAGAGGGCTCAACGCCGGGGCAAAGATTTGGCGGGCGCAATAAATTTGGCCGAACCGTCCTGCATCCGAGGCTGGTTCGGCCACTTTATTTGTTCCGCCCAACAATCTACGAAGAGCTTCGTTGACAACTACGAATCGCTTCGTATATGGTGCTCAACATGAAACGTCCAGGCCGCGAGCTGCCCCGTCCCACTGAAGGCGAACTGGAGTTGCTGCGCATCCTGTGGCAGCGAGGCGCTGCTACTGTCCGCGATCTGCACGAGGAGGTCAGCCAGACGCGTCCCCTTGGCTACACCTCCGTCCTCAAGCTGCTTCAGATCATGACCGAAAAGGGTCTGGTGGAGCGCGAGGAGTCCGGCAAGGCCCACGTGTACCGCGCGGCTGCCACGGAGCGCGCGACTCAGGACCAGCTTCTCCGCGACATGAGCCGGCGCCTCTTTGCCGGCTCCGCCGCACAGCTGGCCATGCATGCTTTATCCCTGCAGCCGGTGAACGAGCGCGAGCTTGAAGAGCTGCGGATTCTTCTCGAGCGAAAGAGGCAACGTCCATGAATCATCACTGGCAGGTTCTTGGCTGGACTCTGGTGCATTTCCTGTGGCAGGGCGCCGCGATCGCCCTCGTCTACCGTGTCGTCGATCTGGTTCTCGCCCGCCGCAGCGCCAATGCGCGCTACGTGGTGGCGCTCGCAGCTTTGCTGGGCATGGTCGCGGTTTCGCTCACCACGCTGGCGTACGAAGAAGCCAGCCTGCATCCGTCCGATCTCTCGACGGGCAGCGCTGCGCGCGTGGTCTGGACCTCCGTGCCGCTTGCTTCGGTGCGCGCTGCGGCCGCTTCGGCGACGCCTCCCCATACGGTCGATCGCTTCCTCGTCGATCGGGTGCTGCCGGTGCTCGACGTGGTCTGGTTCGCGGGCGTGCTCCTGCTGACCCTGCGCGCGCTGGGCGGCTGGTGGCTCCTGCGCCGTCTCCGCCTCAGCCCGCTGCATCCCGCCCCGCACACGCTGCTGCTGCGTCTCGACGTGATGCGTCTGCAGATGGGAATCCGCCATTTCATCGACCTGCGTCTCTCCAGCCGCATCGCCAGTCCCTTCACCGCCGGCGTGCTCCGCCCGTGGATCCTGCTGCCGATCGCCGCGCTCACCCACCTGAGTCCCGAACAGATCGAGGTTGTCCTCTCCCACGAGCTGGCTCACATCCGGCGCCGCGACTATCTCTGGAACATCCTGCAGACCGTCGTCGAAACCCTTTTCTTCTTCCACCCCGCCGTGTGGTGGATCAGCCGCCGCGCCCGCGAAGAGCGAGAACTTTGCTGCGACGATGCGGCGCTTGTGCGCTGCCCCGATCCCTCGGTCTACGCCTCGGCCCTGCTGCGGCTCGAAGAGCAGCGCCGCAATCATCTGCGCCTGGCCATGGCGCTTGACGGTCATCGGTCCCGCGCCGGCCTGCGCGCCCGCATCCTCCGCATCCTCGGGGATGCCGATCCTTCTCCTCGTTCGCTGCGCCCGCTCTCGCTCGCCGGCACTGCGCTCGCCGTCGCGATCTTCTTCTGTCCCATGCCGAAGGTCTTCGCCGGCTTCCGGGCGGTGCCCCAGGCTGCCGCCTCGCTCACTCACAAAGTCTCGTTGGCCACGCACGCGATCCACGCGCCTGCCGCCGCTTTTCGGCAAACGGTCCCTGAGCCGCCTCCCGCGAGGGCGCCTGCTCCCGTCCAGGCGAAGCCCTCCCCGGATGGGCCCGGGCCGCCACCCGCTGCCGACGAGAACCAGAACCAGGACCAGGATCAGGACCACTCCGACTACATCGACCAGATGCGCGGCGCCGGCTACAACGTCGACATCGACAAATATGTCGCGATGCGGGTGCAGGGCGTCACACCGGCCTACGCCCGGGAAATGGCGCAGGCCCTGGGCACGCAGTTAACCGCTGAAGAGCTCATCTCCGCCAAAGTCCAGGGCATCACGTCCGCCGACGCGGCTGCCATCGCCAAATCTGTCGGCTCCAGCCTCACCATCCGCGATCTCATCTCCATGAAGGTGGAGGGGATCACGCCGGACTACATTGCTCAGATGAAAGCTGCCGGCTACGAGCTTCCCGTGCACCAGCTCATCGCGATGAAGGTGCAGGACATTACTCCGGATTACGCCGAGCAGATGGCGAAGGTGGGCTTCGGCAAGCCCACTGCCGCGCAGCTTATCGCGCTTCGGGTGCAGAGGGTTACGCCGGACTATGCCGCGAAGCTGCGCGCCGCCGGCATCGATTCCTCCAGCTTCAACGAACTCATCTCCGATCGCATCTTCCAGGTGACGCCGGAATTCGTCGTGCAGATGAAAGACGCCGGTTTCCCCTCCATTGCTCAGCATCAGCTGATCGCACTGCGCGTGCAGGGTGTGACGCCCGACTTCGCGCGCAGCGTGAAAGCTCAGTTTCCTGACGCGACCGTCAACGACCTGGTTCAGATGCGCGTCTTCCACATCGATTCGGCATTCATCGCTTCGGCCCAGCGGCACGGCTTCGCCCAGCTGACCCTTCAGAAGCTCATCCGCCTCCGCATTTCGGGCGTCCTCGACGATGCGAAGGACGCCAGGGAGAACCAGCCATGACTCCACGCGCCCTGCTGCTTGCTCTGCTGTTTGCCGCCGGCACGACTCTTGTGCCTGCGCAGGATCAGCTCTCTGCGCTGCACGGCCATTGCAGCCTCGCGCCGGCCACTGATCCCGGCAAGGTGCGCTTTGAACTCGAAGAAGGCTGCGACGCCGATCGCAACAGCTGCCACAATCACGACAGCGACGACATGCCGCTGGCCAATTTCAGCGGGATCACGCTGGCCGACTTCCAACACGAAGGCGCCCATGTCGACGCGGTCCTGGCCGCCGAAGCCGGCAAGCTCACCTGCTCCGGCGTGGTCCACGACCTCACCCTGCAGGGCGACTCCACCTTCGCCCCAAATCCGGCGTTTGTCGAGCGCATGGGGCAGATGGGGTTTACCGATCTGGATTCGCACAAGCTCGAGGCTTACACCCTCTTCCACATCGAAGCCGCGTGGGTCCAGTCGCTGCAAGCGGCCGGCGTAACGGAGATGACCAGCAGCAGGATCCTCTCTCTGCGGATTTTCAAGGTGGATGCCGCTTATGTCCGTGAAATGGATGCGCTCGGCTATCCGCATCTCCCGGCGGGCAAGCTCGTCGCCTTCAAAGTCCAGGGCGTCAATCCCGACGAAGTTCGCCAGTACCGCGCGCTGGGTTACCAGCCTGACGCGAACCAGCTGATCCAGATGCGCCTTTTCAAAATCACGCCGGAGTTTATCCAGCACATGCAGGCGCGGGGTTTGGGCAACCTCACCATCAGCAAGCTGGTGCAGATCCGCATCTTCAAACTGGCGGATTGACGTTCGCTCCCGCCGGATAGATCCGGCGGGAGCGTGACGTCCTGATGCAGCTGGGTTAGGCTACCCGTTCGGCAGCGATGCTGATGGTATCGGCCGGCCCCATGGCAGAGCGATACAAGCCCACTACCTGGGACAGGGTTGCGGTGCGGGGATTGGTGAGCTGGCAGGCATCCCTCTTTGCGTTCTCAGCCATGATCGTGAGGTCTGCTTCGCGGACGCCGAGTTCGGCCAGACCGGAGGGAATGCCGACTGCGGAAGACAGCCGCCGGATGGCGCGGATGGCTTTCTCGCCGGCTTCCAGATCGGAGAGCCCGCTGACATCCTGGCCGAGCGCGATGGCGATATCGCGGAAGCGCTTGGGGCAGGCAATCAGGTTGTACTCGCACACCACCGGCAACAGGATGGCATTGCAGACGCCGTGCGGCAGGTTATAGAAGCCGCCCAGCTGGTGGGCCATGGCATGCACATAACCGAGGCTGGCGTTGTTGAAGGCCATACCGGCCAGGTACTCGGCATAGGCCATCTTGTCGCGCGCTTCCATGTTCTGGCCATGGGCCACGGCGGAGGGGAGAAAGTCGCGGACCAGCTCGATGGCCTTGATCGCGCAGGCATCGGTGATGGGCGTGGCGATGGTCGAGACATACGCCTCAATGGCGTGGGTCAGGGCGTCCATGCCGGTGGCGGCAGTGAGGCCGGGAGGCATCCCCACCATCAGAACCGGGTCGTTGATGGCGACGTTGGGCGTGACCCGCCAGTCGACGATGGCCATCTTCACATGGGTGTCGGTGTTGGTGATGATGCAGAAGCGGGTGACTTCGCTGGCGGTTCCGGCCGTGGTGTTGATGGCGAGGAAGGGCGGCATGGGCCGCGTCGACTGATTCACGCCTTCGTAGTCACGAATGTTGCCGCCGCCGGAGACGACCAGGCCGATGCCCTTGCCGCAGTCATGCGAGCTTCCGCCGCCCAGGGTGACAATGCCGTCGCACTTGTTCTCGAGGTAGACCTTCACTCCATCGTGAACGTTTTTGTCGGTGGGATTCGGCTCCGCGCCAGCATAGATGGCAGCTTTCAGGCCGGCCTCGGTGATCATCGCTTTGATCTTGTCGGCCATGCCCAGCTTGTTGAGCACGGCATCGGTCACGATGAGTAAGTTTGTAGCGCCGAGAGCCCTGGCCTGCACTCCCGTTTCCCTGGAAGAACCAACTCCCATGAGGGAGACGGTCGGAAGATAAAATCCATACACCTGATCAGCTAATGCCATCGTTTTCCCTTTCAAATCCAGCCTGGTGTCCGCTTGTTCGTGCCGCAGGACTCCCGGGTTCCTATAAGTGAATTCTGATAACTCGCAGTTATGCGGAGATGCTGCTTTGGTCTGTGTGCCGGAGCCCTGTGCTGGTTATTCACAAAAAAGCCGGCTTCATGACAGCCCGTCTGGTAGTACAGGCAATGAAGGGAACACTAGGCAGTGCGAAATACGGTTGGCTGTGACCGCCGTCACTCGATGGCGAACATGACGTTACCATCGGCGCGCGGCTGATCGCAGATACAGCGTGCGGTTATCGAGCAGGGGATCGACCCGTTACCCTGGACGCGATGATCGGTGGCAAGCGGCGGCACTGGACTGGGCAGAGTCAGACAGGGATCACTCACCGTTCTCGAGGATGCTCCAGCCGGATGGAGAAACGCAGAACCGCCATCCGGGTTCAGGAATGGACGCCTGTTGAAGGAGGTGGGTTCCTGCATGTCCGCAGAGCTGGTTGGGCGGAGATTGACGCCTGGAGCGCTGCGCTCGTCAGCTCGTGGGCGTGCTGTCGGACTCTCCCGGCCCCCTTTGTTCCGTCTCTTTCCGCGTCGACGGAGAGGGGGAGGCATTCCGGTCTCAACGGCTTCCGGTGCATTGGAATGCAGGAAAAGGGCCACTTTGAGAGGCCCGGGCGGCCCCCAGGCGAGCGATCGTATCCATGTGGTTACCCAAATTCCGTTTACCGGCAGATGAATTCCGGGTTACAGTGGATGCCACCGAACCAAGCGTGAGCGCCGGGAGGCAGCCGTGACCGTGATGACCTGTTGCGAAGAAGGTACGCGGCTTCGTTCCGAGTACAAGAACCGGTCTGCCGAGTGGGTGAAGGCGGAAGGGGACCTGCGCAACGGCCCGGGCTCGCTGGCGGAGCGTTTTCAACGCCTCAAACACGCCAAACGCGAGTACCGCAGCGCTCACTCGGTCTACTGCGATCACCTCGTCCTCTGTGAACAGTGCCGGGAAGCGACCAACGGGATCCGGCTCAGGGCGTAGCGGGTCGGGCCTGGACGCCGCGCCGGACAAACTGTTTCGGAAATCGCTCAAGTCACTGGAAAAAGCAGCGGATCGACTCCGAGAATCATCCAGGCAGAGGAGGACACCTCAGCTTCGGAGGACGGGTCGATGGAGGAGCAGGTTGCTCCGCGGGATGGCCGGCTGGCGTATTTGCTCTTCCGCGCATTGCTCGGCATCAATATTTGTCTGCACGGGATGACGCGGCTGGCGGCCGGAGACTCGAAATTTGCGGGAACCATCGTCGCGCAGTTTTCACAGACGATTTTGCCGCATGGGCTGGTGGCGGTCTTTGGACTGGGTCTTCCCTGGGCGGAAGCGGTCATCGGATTTCTGCTCACCCTGGGATTGCTGACCCGCGCCGCACTCACCGCCGGATTTCTGGTGATGCTGCTGCTGATGTTCGGCACCTGCCTCGCGCAGAACTGGCAGGTCGCGGGACTGCAGCTGATCTACGGGATGGCCTATGGGGCGCTGCTTTTCCTGCTTCCGTACAACACCTGGTCGATCGATGCCGTATTTGGGTGGAGCGGGGGGGAACGCTAATACAGGAGTGCCTTCGCCCGCTGCTGTTCGAAGGCGTCGAGCGCCGGACGCCAGCCTTCGGCGATCCTCTCCGGGTCGTCGCCGGCCGTCAACTCGTCGAGCACAGTGCGATTGGCGAGCAGGGTGTTGATCCTGTCGAGGTGGAACTGATCCGGGTAAAGGCGGTGCAGAGCCGAGGCGATTTCCACGCCCAGCTCGGGCCCGTCGAGGACGTTGCGGTCCACGACAAGAACGCGGACGCCATGGCACAGCTCGCCCCCGTAGGGGAAGGGCTTTTGCGGAGTGAAGTCCACCGGCATGAAGCGCACGGAGGGTAGCTGGCGATGGTTCAGGTGCTCGGCGAGTGCGCGGGCGTCGATCCAGGGAGCGCCGACGAGTTCGAACGGGGTATCGGTGCCGCGGCCGACAGAAATGTTGGTCGTCTCGATGAGGCCAATGCCGGGGTAGAGCGTCGCTTCTTCCAGATCGCGCAGGTTAGGGGACGGATTCACCCACGTGAGGCTGGTGGAGTCGTACCAGTCGCCGCGCTGCCATCCCTGCATGGCGATGACGGTGAGCGGGGCGTTGAGGGCAAGCTGCTGGTTGTCGTAGCGGGCCAGCTCGCCGAGGGTCATCCCGTGGCGCACCGGGATGGGGATGGAGTTGACGTAGCTTTCGCTGCCGGCATCGGAGACGGGGCCCTGCACAAACGAGCCGTTGATGGGGTCGGGGCGGTCGAGGACGATGATC
The DNA here is from genome assembly GCA_036267095.1 of Acidobacteriaceae bacterium. Lineage (GTDB taxonomy): Bacteria > Acidobacteriota > Terriglobia > Terriglobales > Acidobacteriaceae > Palsa-343. The sequence continues at coordinate 43,356 of DATAWS010000039.1, read as the reverse complement.
TCGGTGCCGGTTTTCGCAGCGGCTTCGAGGAAATAGCGCACCACCGCCTCATAAGTGTAAAAGCGCACGCCGGCGTCCTGGAGGTCGATGGCCACGGCATCGAGTTTGCGCAGCGTGTCGAGCGAGGGGCGGCGATCGGCGGCGGTGGCTCCATAGAGGCTGACGACGGGAAGGCCGGTGGCGGCGTCGGTGGTGCTGGGTACATCCGGCTGGTCATAGGCGCCGCGGATACCATGCTCGGGGCTGAAGAGGGTGGTGAGCGCGAGGCCAGGGACGTCGTGGGGCGCGTCGTGGAAGAGGACGTCGATGGTGCGGCGGCCCTGGGCGTCGAGGCCGGTTTGGTTGGTGAGCAGGCCGAGGCGCAGGTGACCTCCGCGGCGCTTCGCAATTTCGGCCAGCTCGCGAAAATGATCGGCTTCGAGAACGTCGATGCCACTCTTCACATCGCCATTACGGACTGGCCAGTGGCGCATGCCGCTCAGCGACTCGTTGTAGCCGGTGATGTGCGCCGCCAGAGAGCCGCCGTCGGCATGGATGCCGACCGCGATGGCAGCCGCATCGGCGATATGGCTGCGCAGAGCGGTGATGCTCTTTGGGCCGTTGGGATGGACGGCGTTGGCAAGGATGACGACGTAGGTGTCGCTGGTGGGATCCATCCAGAGCGAAGTTCCGGTGAAGCCGGTGTGGCCGAAGGAGCCGACAGGGAAGAGCGTGCCGCGATTGCTGGAATAGGGTGAATCGATATCCCATCCGAAGGCCCGCAGGGCGGTGCCGGTGGCAGGCTGCTCGGGCGCGACCGTTTTCTGGAGAACGATGCGCGAGAGCGGGAAGCGGCTGGGCCGTCCGGCGAGGCGGTCCAGCAAATTCTGTGCGTAAGCGGCGACGTCGTCGGCGGTGCTGAAGAGTCCCGCATGGCCTGCGACGCCGCCCATGCGCCGCGAGGTGGGATCGTGGACGACACCGCGCAGCATGGTGTCGCCGGGGAAGGTGTGCGATTGCGGATTGCCGAACGCAGCTGCGCCGTGCTCCCACTGCGTGGGCGCGATCTTCGGAATCCATGAAGCGGGCGGCAGGTAGCGTGTGTGTACGAGGCCCATGGGGGCCATAACGTATTTCCGGGTGTACTCATCGAGCGTCAGGCCGGAGAGCTTTTCGACCAGCGCACCGAGAACGATGAAGTTGATATCGCTGTACACAAAGCGCACGCCGGGGGGCCGCACGGGCGCGACCGCGAATGCGCGGCGGTAGCCTTCTTCCTTGCCCTGCCAGGGCTCCAGCAGGTCGAGGTCGGGCGGGAGGCCGGAGTAATGGGTGAGCAGATCGCGGATAGTGATGTCCTGCTTGCCGTTGGCGCCGAAGTCGGGCAGATACTTCGCGACGGGATCATTCGGACTGAGCTTGCCTTCCTGATACAGCTGCATGACGGCGGTTGTCGTGGCCAGACATTTGGTGAGCGAGGCCATGTCGAAGATGGTGTCGAGGGTCATGCGCTCCTGGGTCGGCTCGAGCGAGCGCGATCCGAAGGCTTTGCGGTAGACGACGTGGCCGTCGTGGCCGACGATGACAACTGCCCCGGGCAGCCGATGTTCGTCGACGGCCTGATTGACGAGGCGATCGATGGCGGAAAAATCTTCCCGCGACGTTTGCGCCGTGGCGGCTCCACGCACCATGGTGAGCAAAACAATTGCAACGCAAATCCAGCGACGACTCACGCGACTTCCTCCTCTGCCGGCATGCGATCCGGGAAAATAAGACTGGCTGTGTAGCCTACCGCGCAGGTGACCAGCGAGCCGATCAGGACCCACCACGTCCAGGCGATTTTCGGCACTGTGACCCTGTAGCCCGCGATTGGCAGAGCGATGGCGTGGGGCTGCAACCAGAGCAGCAGATTGATGATGACGCCGGCGGCCATACCGATGAGGGTGCCGGTTTCGCCCGCGCGCCGGCTGAGTGTGCCCAGCAGGAAGACGCCGAGCATCGCGCCCCACAGCACCGAAGCGATGGACAGTCCGATCTCGACAACATGGCCGCCGCGGCGCGAGAACATGGCCAGGGCAAACAGCACCGCTGCCCAGATCACGGTCATCAGGCGCGACAAGCGGGTACGCAATCGCTCGGAAATATCGGGATAGCGGGGCAGGTAGAAATCCACCACCGAGGTCGAGGCCAGAGAATTGAGCGCAGCGCTCAGGTTCGACATGGCCGCCGCCAGGATGGCTGCGATCATCAGGCCGGCAATGCCGGCGGGCATCTGCTCCACGATGAAAGCGGGGAAGAGGCGATCGGGGCTGAGATGCGGGGCGGTCCCCATGGCTCGGTAGTACACGAACAGGCCGGCTCCGATGAGGAGAAACAGGGCGAACTGAAAAAAGATGACGCCGCCGCTGGCGAGGAGCGCGATGCGGGACTCCTTGAGATTTTTTGCGGCGAGCAGCCGCTGCACCATCAGCTGATCGGTGCCGTGGCTGGCCATAGTGAGGAAACATCCGCCAAGCAGGCCTGCCTGGAAGGTATAGGTTTCGGTCAAGGACCAGGAAAGGTGGAACATGGTGAGCTTGTGCGCGGCCGAGGCGCCGGCGATGAGGGCATGCCAGCCGCCGGGGATTCGGTGGCAGACGGTAGCCAGCGCCACCAGCGAGCCGCCGACGTAGAGAAACATCTGGACTACATCGGTCCAGATGACGGCGGCCATGCCGCCTTCGAAGGTATAGATCAGCGTGAGCGCGGAGAGGATGGCAATGGAGGCGACGTCGCCGGTTCCGATGGAGACGCCGACGACGATGGCGACGGCAAAGACGCGCACGCCCTCAGCGGCAGCGCGCATCACCAGGAAAAGCAGCGCGGTCCAGTGTCGCAGCCGCTGGCCGAAGCGCTGTCCGATGACCTGATAGGCGGTGAGCAACTCTCCGCGAAAATAGCGCGGCAGAAAAAGGATACAGATGACTACGCGCCCGACCAGGTAGCCCAGGGCGATCTGCAGGAATCCGAAATCGCCCGAGAAGGCGAGGCCCGGGATGCTGATGATGGTGAGCGTGCTGGTTTCCGCGGCCACGATGGAGAGCGAAATGGCCCACCACGGCAGGTTGCGATCGGCGAGGAAATAGGAGCGCAGGGAGCGTTCGCCGGAGCGGCGGAAGCGCAGGCCGAAAAGCGTGATGCCGACGAGATACACGCCGACCAGAGCCAGGTCGACGGGGCGCAGATGCATGGCGTGGCTGGAGAAGAGATGCATGAAAGTTTTCAGGGCTCCGCGGGGCCCGGCGCGATGCCGATGTCGGCAGGCGTGGGCAGAGGCCGATGCTGATTCCAGGCGTTGCGGGCGGCGGCGAGCTTCGCCGCGCGATCGGCCCAGCGCTGCGACGCAGCGTCGTAGCGCGCAGTCACGATATTGAGCCAGAAGGGGCGGTTTTCCCTGAGCCAGACGTCGCTGTAGCGGGTTTCGAGATATTTGTAACCGTCGCGGAGATCTTCGCAGCGGCCGTTGATGCCGGCCAGGTTCCACAGATCGCGGGAGACATGCTCGGCGATGCCCGGTGTCTTCTGGCCGTTATAGAGGCGGCGGTAGCCGTCGGCGATCTGATCGGCGGTTTGGAACTGGAAGGCAAGAAAGTCGATGCGCCGCGCGCCCAGGTCGATCGCATCGAGGGCATCGCTTTCGTGCAGCGGTCCGGCAGCCTGCGCCTGGGCAAGGAGGGTCAGTGCGCGTTCCGCGTCGAGGCGCACCTGCGCACTCACGGGGCGAATTTTCGCGGCAATCGCCTGGCCTTCAGGACTCCAGGGATCCATCCAGAAATCCGCGTCGCGGGCATCCTCGAGGCCGGCCTGGTGGAGAACCTGCTGGGCATCCATCAGGGCTCGCTGCGCCCGGTCGATATCGCCGGTGGGATCTCCGTGGAAGACGGGGCCGTAGTCCTGCTCAAACTGCGCAATGCCAGCGGTGCCCGGCTGCCATGCAGCTTCCGCGCCAAACAGCACCGCGTACCAGTCTTCGAGGAAGAGCCCCTCGCCGTCGTCGTTCCAGATGGTGTTCAACATGCCGGTACTGCCCGCCTGCTGTCCGTCGGCGACGAAACGCTGGATGTTCGCCAGAGCCATATTGAAATTCGGCCAGACGCGGTTCCAGTTATTCACGCCGGGAGCGACCCAGGTTTCCATGCCCGCGTCGGTGTAGGGCGCGATCCAGCGGTGAAATCCCTCGGGATGTGGCTCATAGACCCAGGGAACGGCGATCATGTCGTGCGGCAGTTGGGGCACGAGCGTGGGCGAGCGCATGGCCATGTCGCCCCAGAACAGCAGACGGCGGTGAAGGGGGGCCAGCGACTGATGAATCCGGGTGAGGAAATCGATGTAGACCGCGCCCAGGCCGCGCTGGTGCACTTCGCTGGCGGTCTGGCCCTGGCCCAGCTCGAAGGTTTCGTCGGCGCCGATGTGCAGGAACGGCCCGGGGTAGAGGCCGGCTAATTCATCGAACCACTGTGTGATGAGCTGCATCGATCCCGGCTGACCGGGCGCGAGCACCGCGCCGCTGGGAATCTCCGCGAGCGGCGCGTATTGCTGCCAGGTGAGCACGTGATGCAAATGGCCGAAGGCCTCCTGCTCGGGAATGATGGTGACGTGATAGCGGCGCGCGCAGGCGACCAGGGTTTTCGCGTCGGCGGCGGACATCGATCCGCCGGGCAGCGCAGCCAGCGGATTGGATGCGTACTGCATCGTGTTCTCGAAATAAGGCGAGTAGACGTTGAGCTTGTACGCGGCGAAGGTGCAAATCTGCTGCTTCTGGAATTCGAGCGTGGGCACGGGACCGCGCGACAGGTCGTCGTGCACGCCGCGCCAGCGCATGGCAGGCCAGTCGCGCATGAGAGCGCCGGCCAGCAGCGGGCCCTTTCCACCGGGGATGGCGAGCTGCTTCATCGTCTGCGCGCCGTAGAAAAGGCCTGCGGCGGTGTGGGCGATGATGAACGCGCGATGCGTGTCGGTGACCAGAACGTAGCCTTCGGGCTGCATGGCTGCGTCGAGGGTCAGATGTTCGCGATGGAGGATGGTGCGGGCGAGGGGCGAATCATCCCGCAGCAGTTCGACCTGGACAGCCGTCGCCGCATCAACCACGCGAACGCCGCGCTCCCGCAGCGCCTGGCGCAGATCATCCGCTGCGAAGCGGTCGTCGGCGCTGCCGCCGGGAACGAGGACGCGGACGCCGTTGCGCAGGGAGAGACTGGCGCGCGCGGTGTATTCGCGCGGCTGCGGAATCAGCGGCGGACGCGCTGCGGCCCATGCGGTGAAGGCCGCCGGCTCGAAGAGGAAGAGTGAGAAGCAGAGAAGGGTCAGGAGACGCGGGAACTTTCTCACCTGCACATGGTCTGCTGTTCGGGCGCGAAAGTCCATGGTCGATGGCTGAGTCATGTTCGGATTATTGGTTGCGTGCTGCCCACAACGCGCCCGCGGGCGGATCGGCCGGCGTTTCGCGCAGAACGATGCCGGGGTAGTGCGCCTGCAATGCGGCAGCCAGCGCGGCGCGCACCGCTGCAGCATGCTCCAGAATGCTGCCGGCGACGGCGACATCGGGAAGGGCAAACGGTGCGCCGGGCGCGTCTTCAATCCCGCGGATGTGTTCGATGGCAAGGCCGGCCAGCAGGGCCAGGTCCGCGCCCGCCTGCGTGACCACTTCCCGCGCAACCGCGTCGCCGTCTTCGGCGGCCGCGACAACGAGCGGCGCGAGGCGGGAGAATTCCGGAGCCGGGCTGGCGTTGGCGAACTCGATCAGCTCAGAGCGTGAGCCGAGATTCCAGAACGACTGTGCGCGGTCGAGCAGCGTCGTCTGGCGCAGCTGATCGATGGCGAGGAAGCCGCGGCGCAGGCCTTCGAGTCCGAGGAAATGTCCCGAGCCCTGATCGGCCAGCGCGGGTCCCCAGCCGCCGGCTCTTACAATCTGCCGGTTGGCCGCCCGGCCCGCAACATTCGATCCGGTACCGGCGAGAACCAGCACGCCGCGGCCACCGAAGAAAACGGAATCGAGCGCGATCTCGACATCGCCAACGATGGTCAGCGAGCCGGCGACTCGCTGGGCGAAGGCTTCGCGCAACCAGTCCACGACCAGCGGAACGCTTTCTCCGGCGGTGCCGATGCAGCAGCACGTCACGGCCCTGGCGGGAACACCGCTGGCGGCTTCCAGCAGCGCCAGGCCCTCGTCAAGATTGGCGGCGGCGGTCGCGGCGTCGGCCTTCATGCGCTTGATGGTGCCGATGCGGACGCGCGCCATTTCCCGGGCTTCATCGCCCAGGACCAGGGTCGTCTTCGTGCCGCCGGCGTCCACGCCGAGAAAATAGCCCATCGAGTGAAACTCCGATTCGAAAGGGAAGCGCGCACAGTTAAAGTTCGCGCGAAAGATCAGTCGTCACTGGCGCTTCGGCAGAATGGTCCAGATCGCCGGATCTTCCTGGCCGAGTACCCAGGAGCAGAATCCCTCGAGACCGTTTTGCCGGGTGAGCTCGTAGCGATCGCGGAAAGTGTGCAGATCGGTGAAGAACACCCACTCGCGCATCTGGTCGCGATTGATATAGAACCAGGCGGTGTGGTCCTGGTCGTCCCACTGGATGCGGCCGCCCCAGTCGTGGGCGAGCTGCTCGGCGTTTTCCGCGCCGATGTAGTCGGCGGTGGGGTTCGGCTTTTCAACCGGAGGGCCACCCTCATGGGTTGGCGGCGTGACGATCGGTGGGCCCGTGAACCAGTGGTAGCCGTAGAGCGGGATGCCCAGCGACAGCTTGTCCTTCGGCACGGACTGGAGCGCGTAGTGCATGTTGTCGAGTGTCCACTGCCAGCCGGCAACCGGGCCGGGGGTAGTCCAGCGAGTGTTCTGGTCGTAGGTCATCAGGCAAATCAGGTCGACGGATTTGGACAGGCCCGCGAGGTCGTAAGCGCCGCGCCAGTCGGAGTAGATCCACTTCGCAAATCCGCCGTCGCCCTGGGCGTAGCCGGGCGCGTTGGGCACCGTGGCGATGCTGATCTGAAATCCCGCCCGGTGCAGCGCGTCCGCTGTCTTTGCCACAAGAGCGGTCAGCGTATCGCGATCGGTCCAGTCAATGTTTTCGATATCGAACTGAAAACCGGAATAACCGTGGAGCTTGCACTCCCGCACCAGCGCTTCGTTCATCGTGGCCTGAGCCGTTGCGCTGCTGGCCAGCAGATGGAAGCTGCGCTTGTTAGCCAGGCTCACGATGGGCATCACCGGCAGTTTTTCGCTCTGCGCCTGCTGGAGCACGGCCGGCTCCGGTTCGCCGCTGACCAGCCCGTTTTCATCCACCTGGTACCAGGTGGGCACCAGCAGATCGATCTGCGAAGAATGCGCAAAGAAATCGCGGATCGACTGCGGGTCGTCGGTCATGTAGAAGAGCGCCACCGGATGCTGCGCAGCGAAAGCGGGAACGGCGATGAAGACCGGCAGCAGAGAAAGAAGCAATCCACGAAGTCTCATAGAAGGTCGAAGCCATTATCGCTGGAAAGGGACTCAGCGGCCAGAACTGGTCAAATGCCACTGCAGGATGGGCAACAGCGAGGAGTAGTCGTCGGTCCAGGCGCGCAGGCCGGACCGGGGATGAACGGGCAGCGTCGCCAGCAGGAGTTGCGGCTGCGAGAAGAAGGCAGCGTTGCTGGTGACCAGCACCCAGGTGGCGCGATACTCGCCGCGCGCATCGTTGGACGGCGTGTCCACGACGCGCGCCTGCATGCCCGCGGCAGCAGCGAGCAGACCGACTTCGGGGGCGAGGTCCACATATTGGTTGGAGACATGGAAGGCGAGGATGCCGCCCGCAGCCAGTTGCCGGCGGTAGACCTGCATCGCCTGGATGGCCAGCAGGTGGATGGGAATGGCATCGCCGGTAAACGCGTCGATCGCCAGCACGTCGTAATGCTGCGGAGGTTCGTGGGTGAGCGCGATACGGCCGTCGCCGGAGGCAAAGGAAATCTGCGCGCCGGAATCGCGCAGGTAGGTGAACAGATGTTGTGCGATCGGGAGCACCGCGGGATTGATCTCGTAGAAGCGCATGTGGTCGCCCGGCTGGCCATAGGCGGCGATGGTGCCGGCACCCAGGCCGATCACCCCGATGTTCCGCGGGCGGTCGCCGCAGCAGAAGCGGAGCGCGAGGCCGATGCCGGAGTCGGTGGCATAGTAGGTGGTGGGTGTGCGGCGAAACTGCGGGGCAAACCACTGGGTGCCGTGCTCGATGGTGCCGTTGAGCAGTGTTCGGACTACCTCGCCCTGCGGGGGAACGTAGGACTGCTTCACCCGCAGCGCGCCGTAGAAATTGCGTTCCTCCACCAGCGCATCGCGCGCGTAGACGACGTGCAGCGCGATGACGAGGATCAGCAGGAGTCCGGTTCCCACGGACCAGAGAAGGCGCTGGCCCCATCCACCTTCCCAGGTGACGACGAGCGCCAGCGCCGCGGTGGCGAGAAACGCCAGCGCGACATCGTAGTTGGCATCGAAGAGCAGCGGGCAGGCGATGCCGATGAAGATGGTCCCGGCTGCGCCGCCGGCGGCGACGAGGAGGTAGAAGAGGGTGGATTCGCCTGGATTTTCCGGGCGAAGCGCGTAGGTTTCGGCGTGACAGAAGAAGCAGGCGAAGAACAATTCGCCGAGGAAGAACCCGATGGCAATCTGGATGGGCAGGCTGACGTCGGTTTTTGACAGCATGTAGCCGAGGCTGGCCAGCAGGATGACCAGCAGGCGCACCACCAGCCATTGGCGATAGAGGCGCGGTGTTTCAAAAGCGACGATGAAGGTCAGCAGATAGACGCCGAGCGGCAGCACCCAAAGCAGCGGAATTGCGGCGACGTTCTGACTGAGGTGGCTGGTGACAGCGCACAACTGCATGGCGCCTGCCGCGGGCAGCAAGAACCAGAGCACCCGGTTGCGGAGAGGACTGGGCGGCCCCTCCACTGGGGGCGATGCAACCGGTCCCGGGGGCGCAAGGCCACGCGTCTGCCCTGCCAGCCACGCGCAGAGCAGAACGTAAAGGCCAAAGCCCACGCCCCAGGCTGTGCGTTGTGCGGCGAGGGTGGAGTGCGGTTCGATCACGGTTGGGTAAAGGATGAGGGCGAGGAGCGATCCGGCATTGGAAAGCGCAAAGAGCCGCCACGGCACCCCGGAGCCTGCCTGCCGGGCCAGCCAGAGTTGCAACAACGGGCTGGTAGACGCGAGCAGCAGAAAGGGCAGGCCGATGGTGACGGTGAGCGCCTGGAAGATGGCGGTGAGCGGATGGCCGGCGGCCTGGCTGAGGTCCGGCAGCGCGACCACGGCGAGCAGGGCGGCGGCGATGGCGAGCAGCGCAATGTGCACGGTTCCGGCCACCCGGGTTGACCGCAGGCGCCCGAGCCAATGCGCGTAAAGGTAGCCGAGCAACAGGACGGTCTGGAAGAAGACCAGGCAGGTGATCCAGACGGCGGAGGAGCCGCCGAGTGCCGGCAGCAGGCGTTTGGCCGCCATGGGCTCGACGGCAAAGAGGAGAAACGCGCCCAGAAAGATCGCTGTCCCATAGACGATCCTGAGCGAGCGAGAAACGGAAAGCATTTCGGATAGAACTGGTCTCATAAACCCTCTGCGCCCAGTGGCGCTCCGCGTGAGACCCGCCGCCGAAGCGGGGCTCATGCAGTCTATCGAAGCCGCTGAACTATTTGTGAGACCGGTTCCGGAACGCTGTCACGGACCCGGGTTGGGAGCGGGGCGGATGTGCCCGGGCTTGTGGTCCGGGACCTGTGCTACAGTGGTGCAATTCCCCTGGCCCCGAGCGCCGTTCATGAGCCTTCCATCCCAATCCGCGCAAGGCGTGGAAACCATCGATCTGCAGCAGGAGGTCGCGCGGCTGCAGGCGCTGCTTGAAACTTCGCGCCAGGTGCACTCGACGATCTGCCTCGATGAGGTGCTCTCGACGGTGCTGAGGATTGTGGTGCGCGAGCTGGAGCTGCCCGGAGCGCTGGTGACCGAGCCGCGCACCAGCTTCGGCAGTCTGCCGCCGGAACCGTGGGAAGGATGCTTCCGCTTTCCGCTGCACGATAAGGAAGGGCGGCATCTGACCGAGCTGGTCGTGGCCACGCCCCAGGGCCGCCCGCTGAGCCTTTTCGAAGAGGACTTCCTTGAAAGTCTGGCGCTGCAGGCCGGGGTTGCGGTGGAGAATGCCCGCTATTACGAGCGCAGTCTCGAATGGGCCCGCGTGCAGCAGGATCTGCATGCCGCGCGCGCCATCCAGCGCAGCCTGGTTCCGCAGGAGATGCCGGAGATCGAGGGCTATTCGGTGGCGGTACGCTACAGCGCCTGCTACGAAGTGGGCGGCGACTGCGTGGACATCGTGTCTCTGCCGGATGGCGTACAGGTCATGGCGGTGGCCGACGTCGCCGGCAAGGGGCTGGCCTCGGCGATTGTGAGCACGGCGTTCCGCTCCGCCTTTCGCGCCAGCGTGGGCGCCGGCCTGCCGCTGTGCGATCTGGTTTCGCGGCTCAACCGGCAGCACTGCTCCGAAGGCCAGGAAGCGCGCGGCCGCTATGTGACGGCGATTTTCCTCAAGCTCGATCCGCAGACCCACCGCATGGAAGTAGTGAACGCGGGCCACAATCCTGGCTTTCTGGCCACTCCGAACGGCGGCGTACACAAGCTGAAGGCGAGCGCCACACCCATCGGCATCCTGCCCATGGCCGACTATCGGTCGGAGATTCTCGATTTCCTGCCCGGGTCGCGGCTGCTGTTCTATACGGATGGGCTGACCGAGGTCTTCCGCGGCGATGAAGAATTTGGTACTGAGCGGCTGCTGGCCTCATTTCTTGAGTGCAAGGCGCCGGAGTCTGCTGCTATCCTCGATACGCTGTGGACCGAGCTGCGCGCGTTCTCCGGGGAAGAGTCTCACCAAGATGACGATATGACGGCGCTGGCTCTGTTGCGGACGGGCGCACAGGGGGTAGGTTTCCAATGATTACCACCACGGGCACGACGGTGGAGGTGCGGCTGCCATCGCGCCTCGGCTTTGAGAAAGTTGCCATGGGCACCGCGGCCAGCGTGGCGCAGTTGATGGGCTTCCCCGCCGAACGCATCGAGGACCTGAAGACCGCCGTCGCCGAGGCCTGCATCAACGCCATCGAGCACGGCAATCATCTGAACGAAAAGCTTTCCGTCGGCGTGATTCTTTCCGCCACCGACGACGAGCTGGAAGTGAAAGTCATCGACACCGGCTCCGGGATCGATCGCAAGATCGCTAAACCGGATATCGACCGCAAGGTGCATGGCGACGAAGATCCGCGCGGCATGGGCATGTTTCTTATCCAGGCGCTGGTGGACGAAGCCGAGTGGGTAAAAGACAGCAAGGGGAAAAACAGTTACGTGCGGCTGGTCATCCGGCTGGATAAGGAGAGTGAATAAATGCAAGCCGAGACCAGAACGACGATTGACCACCTGCCCTCATCGAACGGTAAGGCGATAAGCGTGCTGCGGTTCACGGGCGACATTTCCAGCACCTCGCGCGACTCGGTGATCGGCGCGTGGGAGACGGTGAACGGATCCGGTCCCGTGCTGCTGGATTTCTCCAAGGTGGAGTACATCAATTCCAGCGGGATCGCGCTCATCATCCAGATGCTGATGGAAGCCGGCAAGACCGGGCAGAAGGTGGCAGCCTTCGGACTGACGCCCCATTTCCAGAAGGTCTTCACCATGGTGGGAATCGCGAAGTACGCTGGTCTCTTCAAGGACGAGCCCACGGCCACGGCTTCCCTCTAACTCGCTGAAAAGGCGGGATTTCCTACCAAAAATCAGGATGGGCCTTGCCAGGAGCAAGGCTTTCCTGGTAAAAACTAAACAATTAGTTACTTTTCCGGATTTCTGCCGTCGAATCAAGTGGAGGGCTTTTCCGCCGTGGCTCGCAGGACATCCCAGACTCTGACCGAAGCCGAGCTGCGCATCATGCAGGTGCTGTGGCAGAAGGAGCCGTGCACGGTGCAGCATGTCCTCGACGCGCTGGGCGGCGACCCGGCGCTGGCCTACAACACAGTGCTGACCACGATTCGGATTTTGGAGCGCAAGGGTTATGTGCAGCACGCCAAGGAAGGGCGCGCCCACGTCTACAGCTCGGTGGTGGCCGAAGAAGAGGCCAGCCGGTCGGAGATCCGGCATCTGGTGAGCCGCTTCTTCCGCAACTCGCACGAGGATCTGGTGCTCAATATCCTTGAAGAGCGCGGGATCGACCCGGCGGAACTGACACGGCTGCGGAAGATGCTGGAGACTACGCCCGAGAGCACGGCAGGACCGGATCAGGCACGGGGTGGATCGCGGAGGGCAGCGCGATGACGGGATTCGCCCAGTTGCTGGTGGCGCCGGTACTGAACTCGCTGCCCGAAGGCGTGCTGCTGGCCGTGGGCGCGTGGCTGCTGCTGCGGCTGATGGGTGCGCAGAACTCGGGAACCCGGTTTGCTGTCTGGCTGACGGCGCTGGCAGGCGTGGTGGCGCTGCCGGTGCTCGCGAGCCTGGGTTTGGGGAGCCCGGCCCTGGGATGGCACGGCCTGGCGGCCTATGGACATCCGGAATTCACTGTGCCGGAGTCGTGGGCGATGGCTTTTCTGATTTTCTGGATCGGGGTGGGAGCGGTCGCGCTGGCGCGGGTCGCGGCCGGCGTTTGGCAGGTGCGGCGGCTGCGCAGAGATTGCCGCGAGGTGGCGATCGACGAGCTTGACCCCGAGCTGCAGGAGGCTCTGCGTCCGACAAAAAGGCTGGTGCGTCTGCTCGTGTCCGACACGGCGCGGGTTCCGGCGGCGATCGGATTTCTGCGGCCGGCTGTTGTTTTGCCGGCGTGGGCGCTCGATGAACTAAGCCCGGAAGAGCTGCGGCCGATCCTCATCCACGAGCTCGAACATCTGCGGCGGCGCGACGACTGGACCAACCTGCTGCAGAAGGCAGTGCGGGCGATCCTGTTTTTCCATCCCGCGGTGTGGTGGATCGATGCCCGGCTTTCGCTGGAGCGGGAGCTGGCCTGCGACGATGCCGTGCTGGCGGCGACCGGGAATCCCCGGGCCTATGCGGGGTGCCTGATCGATCTGCTGGAGCGCGGCTGCGCGCGGCGCGGATGGACCATGGCGCAGGCGCTGGTGCCGCGCGCGCGCGATGCTTCGATGCGGATTACGCGGATTCTGCGCAGTGGCCAGCCGGCGACCACGCGGATTGGGCGGGCGGCACTGGGTGTGACGGCGGCTCTTTCGATGGCCTGCACGGTAGCCGCAGTCTGGGCACCAGGCCTGGTGGGCTTTGCGCCTGGATTTGCACGTCCGACGCTGCCCGTGTCGGCGCGTCTGACGCAGCCGTTGGCGAACAACGACATGCGTTTCCCCACGGCCCGCGTGGTTCCGGCCGCGTTTCATCCGGAGCAGCGGCAGGCGGTCCTGGGAAAGACAGGGGTTGCGCATCGCCGCAGGCCTGAGCCTCGCCCGGCGGAGGTTCGGAATCTGATGGCGTCGCGCCAGGAGAAGGCTCCGGTGGTGATGGCTCGGTTGAACGCCGACCGGAAGCCGGCGAGCGATCGGACGGCAGGAAGCCTGGACGCGCCGACGCTGCTGTTCTTCACCCAGGCGGAAAGCAATCCGAAGGCTGGCCCGGGGGCTGGCGCACGGCCTGCTGCGGCCCTGACGGGCAGGGAAGCGCAAGGCATGCAGATCCAGGTGGTGCAGATCGTCGAGGAAGTCCGGGAGCAGCAGGGCGGGCAAGTGCAGAGAGTGCAGATCATTCGTCTGGTGCTGGTTGTGCCCGCGCAGGGCCTGACCGCGCAGTCGATCTGAATTTTTTTGATTCAAACAACTAATTCGTTAGTTACATGAGGAGAAATCGGACATGAATCTCGGACAAATCAAAGCAATTCTCACCCGGAAGATGGTGATCCCGGTGGTGGCTGTCGCCGGACTGATTGGGGCAGGCGTTTGGGGTCTGGCTGCTTCGGCGGCCGCGTCTCCCGCACCCCCGGCTCCGCCGATGGACCAGAGCAGCGTTCAGCCGCTGCTTTCGCTCGATCAGGCGATGGAATCCCTGGCCGCCCATGTCACCCCGGCAGTGGTGAATGTCGCGGTGACCTCAAAGCTGAGCCAGCAGCAGCTGGCCGAGGAAGGCGGCGGACAAGGACAGGAGCAGCAACAGCAGATGCAGCAGTTCTTTGGTCCTGGTTCGCCCTTCGGGCAGTTCTTCCAGGGACCAATGCAACAGCAGCAGGAGCCCAGCATCGAGCACGGCATCGGCAGCGGCGTGATCATTTCGCCTGACGGCTACATCGTGACCAACAACCACGTGGTGCAGGGCGCGGTGAACATCCGGGTGACGATGAGCAACCGCGACGTGTACCCCGCGAAGCTGATCGGCACGGATCCGCTGACCGACATTGCGGTCATCAAAATCGACGGAAATAATCTGCCCAGCATCCCGTGGGGCACTTCGGCGAACCTGCACCCGGGTCAACTGGTCCTCGCGTTCGGCAATCCTTATAACGAGCAATTCACGGTGACGCGCGGGATCATCAGCGCGCTGAACCGGCCCAATCCGGAGGCGGATCGCCGCAAGCCGGGCGAGTTCATCCAGACGGATGCGGCCATCAATCCCGGCAACTCCGGCGGAGCGCTGGTGGATGCGCGCGGGCAACTCATCGGGATCAACACCTTCCTGATCTCGCCGACGGGCGCCTTCTCCGGGATGGGCTTTGCCATTCCCACCGAAATTGCCGAGCCGGTCGCGAACGAGCTGATCAGGAGCGGCAAGGTGGAGCACGGGTACATCGGCATCTCCATCAACGATGTCACGCCCACCAACGCGAAGTTCTTCGGCGTAGAAAAGGCCGAGGGCGCGGTGGTGTCCGACGTAACGCCGGACTCGCCGGGCAGCAAAGCCGGCCTGAAGACCGGCGATGTGATCGTGGCTCTGGACGGCAAGCCGGTGTCCGACATGGGCCAGCTGCAGATGGAAACCAGCCTGAAGCAGCCGGGCACCACGATCCAGCTGGAAGTCGTGCGCGAGGGCAAGCAGATCAACCTGCCGGTCACGCTCGGCTCGTTCGACAACGGCCACCCGGAAGAAGTGGCGCAGAACGGCAAGGGCAAAGGCCAATGGGGACTCCAGCTCTCCAACCTGACGCCGGATGTTCGCCAGCAGGTGCAGGCGCCGTCCAGCGTACAGGGCGCGGTAGTGGAAGGCGTCCGCCAGGGCAGCCCGGCGGATAACGCCGATTTGCAGCGGGGCGACATCATCGTCTCGGTGAATCGCAAGCCGACGCCCACCGCGGCCGACGTGGCGCAGCAGCTCTCCAGCGTAGCCAAAGGGCAGGATGCGCTGGTGCTGGTGTGGTCGAATGGGGGAGATACCTTCCGGGTCCTGCACCCGAACGAAGGCTGACAACAGACCAGCCAGAAGCGCAGCCGGCACCTGTTGCCGGCTGCGCTTTGTTGTGTCGGCCGGAAGCTGGGAGCCGGTAGCTGGGCGGAGAAGCCAGGTTTGCCAGGATCCTCACTGGTGTTGGCGGGATGACTTGTCATTGCCGGGCCGGCGTAACTGGTGCTGAAAGGTTTCCGAGCCGGCCGACCTACCGGGCGTGACAACTCAGGCATCGATGTCTTACTTCGGTCATGTGCACCTTGTGATGCGAGTCACATCCGGTTGTATCCGGCGTGTGGTCACTTACCGGATAGTAATCGCAGCAACCTATAGCGAAGACCCCCGGCCGGCGCGGGCATGCCCCGCCGAGCCTGTGTGCGTGCTTCGCCGCCCTGGGGAAGGATGAAGGAACAAACCGTTGCCGTCATCCTTCACCCGTCCCAGCCTCGGTTCCGGACCAAGCACCTTCGAAAGTCCACCCATGCCTAATGTTCTCTCTGCTCGCGCCACGCGGATCGGCATGCCTCCAGCGAAAAGCTGGTTCGGCCAATCTGTCGTTTCCGTCGCCCTTATCTTCGTGCTGACTGCCGGCGCCGCCGGCCGTCCGGCCTTCAGCCAAACGGGTCCGCCTGCTTCCGCATCGCAGAGCGACGTGGACGAGCTGCTCGATGTTCTGCTGTCCAACGGAACCATCACCCACCAGCAGTACGACACCCTGAAAAAGCACTACGCGGAGAAGCGGGCGGCGGCCGCCGTGCCATCGCTTCCCCCGCAACAGCCGGCGAAGGCTCCCGCCGCGGCCCCACCAGCGGATTCCGAGTCAGCCGCCGGGGCGGCTTCCGGCACCACCGCTGCCCCTCCCGCAACTCCAGCGGAGACTCCGACCAAAGTGGTCACCGCCATGGATAACGGGATCGGCCTGCACATCGGCCAGGTGGACCTGACCTTCTCCGGCGAGATCAACGGATTCTACGTCTACGATCATCCCGATCCGAGCGCAGGCGGCTGCGTGCTCTGCCTCGCCAGTGTCGGCGAACAGCCCACTTCGTCCATCCGCAACGGGCTGCTTCCCGGCGATCTGACGATCAAGGCCTCCACCAAACAGGACGGCCTCGATGTCTCCGCTGTCTTCGGCATCTGGCCGGGGATCGAGAGCCTCATGCTCAATCCGGGCGGCATCAACCTGTCTTCCGGCAACTCCACAGGATTCGGGGTAGCCGGGGTCGATTTCCGCCAGCAGTATCTGACGGTGGGCAGCGCCAGGATAGGAACCTTCGAGGCCGGGCGCGACCTGGGCGTGTTTGGCCAGGAAGCGATCCTGAACGATATGACCCTGTTCGGCGCGGGCACCACCAACGGCAGCAACGCGGGCCCTGGGCCGGGCAGCGTGACCCTGGGCCGCATCGGCCTGGGGTATCTCTACACCGATTTCATGCCTCAGATTCGATACACGTCGCCCCTGATGCGCGGCGTCCAGGTTGCGGGCGCCATCTTCCAGCCCCTCAACGATGCGATCGCGACCACTCTCGCTCTGCCGCAACTCTCGGCGCCGCTGACCGGGGATGGCCAGCCGCAGATCCAGACCAAATTGACCTGGACCACAGTCGGGAACCAGCCGGTGAAGGCCAATCTCTGGACCAACTATCTGACCCAGAGCATGGAAGCCAACACGGGGGCGACCGATCCGTTGCTGAAGCTGGCGGCCGGTCAGCACGTGCGTGCCAATGGCGTGGATTACGGCGGCAAGGTCGACTTCAAAGGAGCCAGCCTCGTCCTCTATGGCTACAACGGTTCGGGCATCGGAACCGAAGGTCTGCTCTTTTTGGCCACCAGTCCCTCGGGAGCCACGCGCCCCTCCGACGGCTACTATGCGCAGGCCATAGATACGATTGCCAGGAGGTGGACGCTGGGCGCCAGCTACGGCGAGAGCGGTCTGCACCGCGCAGGGTCGGGCGAAACCACCTGCACCAGCACCATCGCGCTGTGCACCGATTCGATCACCAGAAACAACCTGTCGTACATCGGCCAGGGCCGCTATCATCTGACGTCGTGGGTCAACCTGGTGGGAGAGTACACGCACACCCGCTCCGAGTCGCAGGGTGGGGCGGTCAGTACTTCGAACTCATTTGCCCTGGGGACCATCGCGTTCTTTTAGCGCCAAACGAGCGCGTCGTAAAAAGCGGTCTAATGCGGCAGCTGCGCCTGCTGGTGCAGGAGCCAGGCGACAAAATCCTGTCCGCCGGCGAAGTTGTCGTACTCGGGCGGGAGTTTGCGGCCGTCGGTGTACTCGTTGTAGAGCCATGGATCGGTGACGGCGACGACCATCCCTTTGCCGTAGCGCGTCCACGCCATCAGCAGATCGCCTTTGTAGTGGAGCAGCGGCTGGGCTTTGCCGGAGAGTGCCAGCGAGCAGGTGTCCTTCATGTACAGCACATGGGGATGGGTAAAAGGCGGTGCTGGGCTGGGCAGATCGATGCGGCCCATGGCGAAGTCGTCGTCGATGACATGGTGGACGAGCACGTTGTTGAAGTGCAGACCGAACTTGTCGGCGAGGATGTCGAAGTGGGTGATATCCGCGTTGGCGGGATCGTTCTCCATCATCAGAAGCGTGCCGCCCTGACGGACCCAGGCGGAGATCCTGGCCGCATCCGCTTCGTTCATGTAATGGGGGTTCGGATTTTTCGCGGTGTTGTCCGGCGAGACGATGAGATAGAACTGGGATTTACGCAAGTTATTCAGGTCGGGGGCGCTTGTGAGGGTTTCGGTCTTCACGCCATAACTACGGAGGATATGTCCGAAGAGCGAATTGCCCGAGTTAGCGTAGTCATTCCACTTGTAGTGGAAGAGCTCCATTTGACCGGCTGCATTTTTGCGGTGCTGGCTGTTGTACCAGGCGTCGAGCAGGACCGTTTTGCCGCGGGCTTCGCTCGCGTGGGGCGCCATTTCCATTTCGCTGGCAGCCAGCAGACAGGCCCCGATGCCTTTGGAGTCGTTGCTGATGACCGGCGTGGTGACGTAGTAGGTGTAGGCGTCCGCCACGCTCTTGATATTGCCAAGACCGACGCCCTTCACGGTACCGGTGAGGGTGAGGCTGCCATCGGGATCGGTCTGAAGGAAGTGCGTCTGGATGCCGTGCCAGGCGCGCTCGGCGGCGGCTTTGTCGGCAGCGGGCAGATAGCCGAGGCGGACTCCTTTGGCCAGCACATACGTAAACATGCAGGCGGCAGAGGACTCGAAGTAATTGCCTTTGGCGCCGGGTTTGTCAGGCACCTGATACCAGAGGCCGGTCCCGGGATCCTGCACGCGGAGGATGGCGGGGGTCAGGCGCTGCAGGATCGCGAGGAGTTGCGCGCGTCCCGGATCATTTTCCGGATACAGCGGAATGGTGTCGACGAGGGCCATCATGTACCAGCCGATGGCCCGCGACCAGAAGTCGGGCGAGGCGCCGGTGGTGGGGTTGGCCCAGACCTTCTGCTTTGACTCATCCCAGCCGTGGTAGAGCAGGCCGGTTTTGGGATCGCGCGTGTGCTGGTAGATCAGCGTGAATTGATGGGTGATCTGAGCGAAGTCCTGCGGCTGCTGGAAGTCGTCGGCGTACTGGGCGAGGAAGGGCTCGGCCATGTAGATGCCGTCGAGCCACATCTGGTTCGGGTAGATCTGCTTATGCCAGAAGCCGCCGGAAGCGTTTTTGGGTTGATGCGAGAGCTGGTCGCGGAGGAGGGTCGCGGCCTTGTAGTAGCGCTTGTCCTGGGTGACCTCGCAGAGCAGGAGCAGCTGGCGGCCGAGGAGAATGCTGTCGAGCTGATACTCCTCAGGCTTGTAGGTCGAGATGGAGCCATCGGGCTGAACGAATTGGTCAACGGATGATTTGATATAGCGGTAGTAGTCGCCATCGGCGGAGTTGTACCAGGCCGCGTCCATGCCCATCAGCAGCGTGCCCAGCTCATAGTTCCAGTGCCAGGGCTGGTTGGCGGCGACAAAGCGGCCGTCGGGCCAGCGGTGCATGGTGGACTGGGCCATGCGCTGCATGCTCTGGGATGGGGGCAGGGGCTGTGCGGCGGCGGTGCGGGGCGAGGAGGCTGCGGCGATGGCCAGCACCCACACAGCGATGGTGATCCGGGCAAGGGGCGAGACGGACGTGCGTTTCCTCATGGGTTTCTCGATCGCGACACTGTTTATGTAAGCAGAAGAGGGGGCGGCCTGTCGCCGGAGCCGAGCGGTCCTGTCCCGCCATGTGAAATCTGCGGCGTCCTGGAGGGGTCGGTCCGGTCACCGGCCGGAGGCGGTGCGCTGGCCGGATTCGAACTTGCGGGAGTCGAAAGAGAAGAGGCGCCAGGGAACGCCCGCTATCTCGATGCGCGCGGACTCGATTTCCCTGCCCGAGAACTCGGCGATGGTTTTCTGCCAGAAATGATGCGCGCCGGAGTTGGCTTCGATGACGCGAATCTCCCATCGTCCGGGGAAGCGCTCCCACAGTTTGCGCGCGACGGCCGTGCCCACGCCGTGGCGGCGATAGCCGCGAGCGATGAAAAACTCCGCCATGTCCCAGAAGGGCTCTCTGCCTGCGGCGGGTGGATCGGTCTTGACCAGGGCGACGCCCGCGAGGCGGCCGTCGACTTCCACCAGGAACGGGTGGCGATGCGGATCGCGCCAGTAGAGAGAGAGGTTCTTGTAGCCGAAGCGGCCGCTGGGTCCGAGGAGGAGGTTGTGGAACTCGCTGAAGTCGTGGGCGTAGAGCTCGAGCAGATTATCGACGGCCGGTTCCTGTTCCCGCGTCGCGGGGACGACCTCGATGCGTGGGGGGAGTCTTTCGAGTCCGCTCTTCATGGCTCAGAAGCCCATGATGTTGTATCCGCTGTCGACGTAGATGACTTCGCCGGTGACGCCACTGGCGAGATCGGAGGCGAGGTAGACAGCGGTTTTGCCCACCTCTTCCTGCTCGGTGTTGCGATGGAGCGGGGCGCGGTCGGCGTGGTACTTCAGCATCTCGCCGAGGGAGCCGATGCCGCGGGCGGCAAGGGTCTTGATAGGGCCGGCGGAGATGGCATTGACGCGGACGTTCTGTTTGCCCAGGTCCCAGGCGAGATAGCGGACGGTGGCTTCGAGCGAGGCTTTGGCGACGCCCATCACTTTGTAGTGGGGGACGACTTTCTCCGCGCCGAAGTAAGTGAGGGTGAGGATGGAGCCGCCTTCGGTCATGAGCGGGGCGGCGCCGCGGCTGAGGGCGATGAGCGAGTAGACGCTGACGTCGTGGGCGATACGAAAGCCTTCGCGGGTGGTCTGGAGGAAATCGTTTTTGAGGTCGTCGGCAGGGGCGAAGGCGATGCAGTGCACCAGCACGTCGAGTTTGCCGTACTTCTCCTTCATGCGGGCGAAGACCTGTTCGATCTCGGCGTCATTGGAGACGTCGCACTGGAAGGGCTCGGCGCCGGGCAGGTCGAGGATCAGTCCCTCGGCTTCGGCTTTCATGCGCTCGTTCTGATAACTGATGGCCAGTTTTGCGCCGGCTTCGTGCAGTTTCTGGGCGATGCCCCAGGCGATGCTGCGTTTGTTGGCCAGTCCAAAAACGGCCGCCACGCGGCCTTCCAGATTCAGCATGCGTTGTTCTGCTCCCGGTCTTGCGTTCGATGCTTCGTGGCGGGGCGCACTCGGATGCGCCCAGCACCGCAATTGTAAATGTGAACGGAGGCGAGCACCGTCAGGCGCACGCGCGTTCGGGGCCCGGCGCATCGGCGGCCTGTTCGTCGGAATGTTCAGCCGGCCGGTAATAGCGCTGCTCCGGATGGGCGCAGGAGAGGCAGAGGCGCTGGCCTTCGCGCTCGACGAAGCGATCGTAGTTGATGCCTTCGCCGCATTCGTCACAGGCGACGCGCTCGCCCTTGTAGCCGGGCATCTCTCGCGCTTCGACGGACACTTCGACCCACTGCTCGGCGAAGAGGTCGGCGTCGTTCATCTCGCGATAGGCCTGCATCTGCTGCTGATTCTTGTTTTCGATGTGGGGGTAGAGCTGCCGGGCGCGGTCTTTGGAAGACTCGAGCGCGACGATGCGGATGGCGCGGCCGGTCTGGAGATCGGCGAAGGTAGCGGCCATTTTGCCCCAGTCGCGAAACTTGAGAGCGCGCTTGCCGAGGCGGCAGCCGGTAACGACGCCGATGGCGTCGGTGGCGCAGCGATCGATCTCGATCCATGTGACGAGGCGTTTACGATCGCCGCCGCGCGGGTCGGAGAGGCCGAGGCGGCGGCAGCCCAGCATGGCCATGCGAACGCCCAGCACCTGTCCGGCGCAGAGATGGCCGTGGGCGACCTCGGCCTGGCGCAGCAGTTCGTCCTGAGATTCCATTCCGTCATGCTATGCCAACCAGCAGGGCTATGGGGAATGCCAGGCTGCGCCGCGCGGGCCGCGCCGGGAGGCCGAATGCGAGCTGCTCCGTTTATTCCTGGCTGTCGTCGTCTTCCACCAGCACGGCGGAAGCGCCAACCAGGTCGAAGCCGATTTGCGCAGCGCCGGTGGGCTGAAAAGTGACCTTGAGCGGCTCCCTCTGCCAGACGGCGGGAGCGCACGCGGGGGAGGGGCGATCGGCGGCATCCCAGGCGGTCAGCTTTTTTGCCAGCAGGGGACGGCGTGCCTCGACCTGGGCGACCACGGCGATGAGCTGCTTTCCGTTGGCGTTCAGGCCGCAATAGGCGACGTTGTCGCGAAACCAGACTGCCTGGGATACGGCGGGGTCGAAGTCGGGCAGGTGGAGGGCGGCGACCTTGCCACTGGTGCGGTCGATCAGCAGCCAGGGTCCTCGCTGCCAAACCCAGCGCGGCGCGCGGTCGGAGGGCAGGGCATCGTTGAGGCGGACGGCGCGGCGCACAGTGAAACTGCGCTCGGTGACGTCGTGGGCCTCGCCGGTGGTCCACTCCTTCACCTTGCCATCGACGATCAGGGGGCGGACCGCGAGGGTGGTCTCGCCCTTTTGCGCGCCAGCGGGATCGCCTTCGGCGGAATACGGCTCATGGCGCGCCGCGCCCAGCCCGACCACGTGCGGCCTGGCAGCGGCGCGCGCCAGCGGGAGAACAGCGAGAAGCAGCGCCAGAGCGCACGCAGAGTGTCGGGGGAACATACCTGCAGGCTACGGAGGGGACCCGCGACGGCGACAGGTCACAGAAGTAACTCCCTGCTGGTGCGTCAACAGGGCGCGGCAGGGGTGGGGATTCTGCGGAGGCCTGGATTTATTGAAGAGCGCGACTGTCGGCAGTGGCGGAGGCAGCGGCCGTCACTGCGTGGTGGGGCAGTTCGTCAGCCAGGACGCGGTTGCTGACGAAGCGCCAAACGATCCAGCCGAAGCCGACCAGCAGGAGGAGCAGCACCGCCACGCTGGTCCAGTGTTTGCGGAAGGAGTGGGCGGTGCGAGCCGGACGGGCGCGGCCGACATTCTCGACGAACTCGACCCAGCCGTCTTCGCCGGGAGCGGGATTCCGGGGGTTGGTGGCGGCCAGAAAGCGCTCGATCCAGACGGTTTCGTCGAGGCCAACCGTGCGGACGTAGCCACGCAAAATTCCTTTGCTGAGAATGCCGCCGGGCAGGACTGCGAAGTTGTCTTCTTCCAGAGCAGTGAGGTAACGCGCGATGACCTTGGTCTTCTGGCTGATGGTCTCCAGCGTGACCCCTCGGGACTCGCGCTCCCGTCGTAACTCTGTACCGAACTGCCCCACGATCCGGCTTCCTTCCATGCCGCTTAAGGACCAAGCCTCTGTAACCATAAGACTACGGTTGCGCAGGCGTCAAAAGAATTATCGGCATCGACCCAGAATTTTCCTGCGCAAATGATAGTACCTAAGTAACCTATTGCGCAAATCCCTCGTTTGGGGGAGAAAGTACCGAGTTCAGGGGTCATAACGGAACCGCCAATACCGTTTGGATTAACAAACCGGCGGCACCGGCGCTCCCTTTGCTACTCTGAAGTTTCCATCGCAGAAGGCGCCTGGCGCCATCCAACGGATCACATGAACAAGA
The DNA here is from genome assembly GCA_036267095.1 of Acidobacteriaceae bacterium. GTDB lineage: Bacteria > Acidobacteriota > Terriglobia > Terriglobales > Acidobacteriaceae > Palsa-343. The sequence continues at coordinate 19,984 of DATAWS010000039.1, read as the reverse complement.
TTGTCGTCGGCAACATCCTGTACCGTCCCATGCGTTCCGCCATCAGCGTGCTGGCGGTTGCCATCGAGGTCATCATGATCCTTTCGATCGTGGCGATTATGGTGGGCCAGGTGCAGGGAGCGGCCACGCAGACCAGCGGCGTGGGCGCGGACATTATTGTGCAGCCGCCCAACGCCAGCTTCATCCAGTCGGTGGGCGGAGCGCCGGTACCGGCCAAAATCGCCGATTTTCTGGCCAAACTGCCGCACGTGGCGGTGGCCGCTCCGGTGACGGTGGAGCTGAACGTGAGCGGCGGGGTGCAGTCGATCGACGGCATCGATTACCCCAGCTATAACGCGCTGCGGCCGTTCGTCTTCCTCTCCGGCGGACCGCCGAAGGGCGCCGATGACGCGCTGGTGGACGATCTGTACGCGCGCAGCCACCACGTCGATGTGGGAGGAGCGATCCACCTGCTGAACCACGTCTTCCAGGTGGCCGGGATCGTGGAGCACGGCAAGGGAAGCCGGGTTTTCGTGCCTATCTTTACTCTCGACAACCTGATGGGCGCGCCGCACAACGCGTCGCTGTTTTACCTGCGCAGCGACGATCCGAAAAACGAGCAGCTCATCATCAATGAAATTCACGAAACGCCGCAGCTGAGCACCTACCAGGTGCAGACCCTGGCCGAGTGGATGTCGATGATGACGCCGGAGCATTTGCCGGGATTCAACATCGCGCTTCGGGTGGTGATCGGAATCGCGGTGATCGTCGGCTTCCTCGTCATCTTCCAGTCGATGTACACGGCGGTGATGGAGCGGACGCGGGAGATCGGGATCCTGAAGGCTCTGGGCGCGTCGAAGGGGTACATCGTGAACCTGGTGCTGCGCGAAGCCGGGATGGTGGCGCTGGTCGGGATCGGGCTGGGCATCGGGCTGACGGAACTGGTGCGGCTGTTGATGGCGGTGAAGTTTCCCACCCTGACGTTTCTGATGACCGGCAACTGGATGCTGGCCGGCGCGGCGATCGCGCTGGTCGGGTCGATTCTGGGAGCGCTGTATCCGGCGTGGAAAGCGGCCCGCAAGGATCCCATCGATGCGCTGGCCTATGAGTGATGGGGAGCCGGTAGCCGGCCGCCTTTTCCGCGGCCGCGGTTAAGGGTCGAGGACCACCGCAATCGTCGCGTTGTGGACCACGCCGCCTCCCGGTGCGCCCGCGGCTGCTTTCGTCGCGCCGCCCATGTGCTGATCAAACCAGCCCGGCAGCTTCGGTATTGAACCGCCCCATCGCGGTTTTGACGTCGTCTTTACCGAATGTTTACCAGAGAGTAATATGCCCCGGAGAAATTGAAGGCACGGACCAAAGCGATTGAGGTTGGGTCGACCTCATCCCAATAATCCCCTTTCAAAATCAATCACGAAACGAAGAGAGGATTGCTCCATGGTTTCTGTCTCCTCCCGAGTTGCAGCGATTCTTACGCTGTTTGCGTTAGCGCTCACCCTACAGGCACAAGTGAACACCGCCAGCCTTTCCGGACTGGCCATAGACCCCAGCGGGGCCGCCCTGCCGGGTGTCACGGTTACCGCGACCGACAACGCGACCGGCTACAAGCGGACCGTGCAGACGGATGCTGCCGGGGCGTACGCCCTGCAGGATCTTCCCATCGGACAATATGTCATCGATGTGAGCGATCAGGGCTTCCATTCCCTCAGCGAGCCGATCGCGCTCACCGTCGGCCAGCGGGCGCGGGTCGACTTTCATCTCCAGGTCGGCTCGACCCAGCAGACCGTCCAGGTCCAGGCCGCCGCCCCGCTGCTCTCACCGGACGACGCCTCGATCGCCGATGAGATCGGCTCGACCACGATTGAGCAAACGCCTCTTGCGCTGCGCAACTGGGACGATCTGCTGCGCGTGGTTCCGGGCGTACAGATCAGCCGGTTTACCCAGCAAAGCGGCGCCACTTCGGCGGGACGCGTGGGCGATTTCAATGTGAATGGCATTCACTCTCTGCAGAACGACTTCATCCTGGACGGCATCGACAACAATACTTTCTCGGAGAACGTGCAGGAACTGAGTACCGAATCCGCTCACCCCTCGCTGGATACCATTGCCGAGTTCAACGTGATCACGAACCCTTATTCAGCCGAGTATGGACGCAGCCCGGGAGGCGTGGTTTCGGTCAACACCAAGAGCGGCACGAACCAGTTTCACGGGCTCGCCTACGAATACGTCCGCAACAATTACTTCGACTCGAACGATTTCTTCTCCGATCGTCACGGCCTTACCAAGCCGAAGTACAACCAGAATCAGTTCGGCGCCAATCTGGGTGGTCCCATTGTGAAGAACAAGCTGTTCTTCTTTTTCGACTACGAAGGTACGCGGATCAAGCAGGGTGTGTTGCGCACCAGCACGGTGCCGCTGCCCAACGAGCGCACCGGCGACTTCAGCCCTGCGACCGCCGCGCACCTGGGCCTTACTTATTCGACCATCTACGACCCGACCACCTGCCAGCCGGCCTTCTCCGGATCGAACTGCCAGGCTTTCAACAACAACCAGGTGCCGCAGGGGAGTCTCGATCAGACGATGCAGAAGCTGATGGCTCTTTTCCCGCAACCGAATACCACCACCGCGGGCAGCCCACCCGACCTCAACAACTACATTCGCAACGCTCCGCTGACCGACTTCGAAGACAACTACGATGCGCGGGTGGACTGGGATCCGACCTCCGCCGACAGCGTCTTCGTGCGCTACAACTACTCCACGCGCCAGCGGGACATCCCCGGCTATCTGGGCGGCCTCGAGGACGGCAGTTCCACCTCCGCCTGGGGCAATCAAACCCTCAGGGCCTACAGCGCTGTCCTCGGCTGGACCCACATCCTCAGTCAGAGCATGGTCAACGAATTTCGCTTTGGCTGGGTCCGCGATTATTCCTTCGCCGTGCAGCAGCCGTTCAGCCTTCCGCAGACCGCGGGCAGCTTCGTCCCCGGCATTCCCAACAACCCCGCCAACGGCGGCGGCATTCCGCTCACCGAGTTCTCGAACTACGCCTTTGAGGGCTCGCCGGACTACCTGCCCAAGAAGCAGGTCCCCATGCAGTACCAGTACAACGACACGCTCTCGAAGGTGCTCGGCCGCCAAACGCTGAAAGCCGGGGTGAGCATCTACCTGCCCATGCGCAACCTCTTCCAGGATGAAGAGGGCACCCGCGGCGATCTCGATTACACGGGCGTGTTCACCTGCCAGCACAGCGCGCCGGGCAAATGTGTGTCCGGCACCGGCCTCTCCTATGCGGATGGCCTGCTCGGCTATGTCCAGACCACCCAGCTCACGAACGTCTTCTTCGTCGACCAGCGTCTGTGGATGGCTTCCGGCTTCCTCGAAGATGACTGGAAGGTGACACCGCAGCTGACCCTGAACCTTGGCCTCCGCTACGATTTCGCCACGCCGCCCATCGAAGGACAGAACCGCATGGCCGACTTCGACCCCGCCTCAGGCTCGCTGATCTTCGCGAAGAGCGGCTCGGTGCAGGACCGCGCCATCGTTCAGCCCAACACGAAGGATTTCGGCCCGCGTTTCGGCTTCGCCTGGTCCCCCGACACGAAAACCGTTCTGCGCGGCGGCTACGGCATCTACTACACACTCTTTGAGCGCATTGGCAGCGAGGACGAGCTCGCCCTCAATCCGCCCTTCCTCATCAACAAGTCGCCGGTCAGCAATACGGCGCCGGTTCTCAACCCTTCCGTCGGATTTGCTGCGAACTTTCTCGATCCCAGCACGGTCAACTACAACAACCTGACCTCGTATCACATTCGCTCCGTCCCGGTCTCCGACCCCGATCCCTATGTGCAGCAGTGGAGCTTCGGCATCCAGCGGCAGATCGGCCAGAGCTGGGCCGCTGAGGCCGATTATGTGGGGACGAAGTCCACCCATCTCGACGTGATTCGCGACTACAACCAGCCGCTCATCGCCAACGGCGTCAGCACCGGCACCGTCCCTTATCCAACCTTCGGCCAGATTGAATGGACTTCTCCAATTGGCTATGGCAACTACAGCGGTTTGCAGGCCAGCCTTACCCGCCGCATGACGAAGGGCCTCGAAGTCCGCGCCGCCTTCACCCACTCCCGCAGCCTCGACAACACGCCCGAAGAACTCGAATCCAACTCCGGCGACGCCCCCGACGGCCGCAACTATGCAACCTGGTACGGGCCCAGCGACTTCGACATCCCCGACCGCGTCGCCGTCAGTTACGTCTACGATCTTCCCTTCGGCCGTGGCCAGGCGATGCTGCAGCACGGCCCGGCGGCATGGATTCTCGGCAACTGGGAAACCTCCGGCGTCTACACCTACTACAGCGGGCATCCTTTCCAGGTCAACGAGAACGATGGCAACCACAATTCGATTCTCGACGCGTACGGCTATACAACCGCGACGCCGAACCTGATGGGGAAGCCGCACACCATCGGCGATCCCGACTGCTGGTTCTTCGCCAGCAAAGACTCCGCCTGCGCGGCCCATGCTCCGGCGGGCCTGACCGATGCCTATACCACCACGGCGGTAGGCGCAATCGGCAACGTGGGACGCAATACGCTGCGCGGTCCTGACGTCGATGTGCTGGACGCTTCTCTTCTGCGCAATTTTCCCATCAGGGAGGGTTGGAACGTGCAGGCACGCTGGGAAGTCTTCAACGTGACCAACACTCCGGAGTTCGGGCAGCCCAGCGGCAACATCACCAGCGGAGGAGTGGCCAGCATCACCAGCCTGGCCGGCGATCCGCGGGTGATGCAGTTCGCGCTGCGCGTCTCTTTCTAAACTGGCTGCAGCCCTGGGCCAGGTCGCCATCGGCCTGGCCGCTCTCTGGTTGCGGCGCGCCGCTGCACGTTACTGCGCCGGCAGGATGTTGAGGGGGTGCGCTTCGGTATTGAAGACGGTCTTGCTGAGATCGATGCGCTGCGGGTCGGCCAGCAGCAGGTAGAGGTACTTCATGGTCTCGGCGAAGAAGAAGCTTTCCATGTCGTCGCGCTGCCACAGGTGGGCAGCGTTGGGAGATTCGGTGGCCTCGCCGAGTTTCCAGACGGGCTGGCCGGCGTTGGGCAGCAGGCGCACGTTGGCGACGGCGGCAAAGGCCGAGGGCGTCCGGCAGAAGCGCACGATGGAGTCGAAGTAGTCGAGGCCCATCTCGCGGTACACCGGCTCGTGGGTAAAGTACTCGAGGTAGTAGGCGGATTCGATATTTTCGGGGCGGAGCTGGTAGCCGGGGCTGAGGATTTTGAGATTGGTGACGTCGATCAACTCGGGCTCGATGCCGGCGAGGGTCCAGAGGCGGTAATTGGATTCCTGCAGCTGGCGGGCGCGATCGAGGTCGCCGGAGAGGGCTAACGTTCCGGCAAAGAAGGCGGCCAGCGCTCCATATTGGCTGCCGATGCGGGCGCCGGTGGTCATATCGGCTTCGGTATACCAGAGCGAAGTGGTTTTGTCGGGATTTGTCACCGTCTGTGCGACGTATTGATTCAGGGCAGCGACGCTGGCGAGCCACATCTTGTGGCAGTCCTCATCGTGGAAGAGCAGCCAGGCTTTCAGAAGGTATTCATAGAACGAGTCTGCCCCGCCGTTGATGTTGGCGGAGGGGTCGGTCCACTGGCCGGTGCGGACGTTGATGGAGGAGCCGATGAGGTTGAGCGGCGAGCGGCGGCTCCAGACAGCGACCACGGCGGCTTTGGCCTTGTCGTAGTAGACGGGCTTGTGGGTGAGGCGGCTGAGGGTGCCGAACTCGAGCAGCAGGGTGCCGACTTCGGCGGGATTGGTGTTTTCGCCGCGGACGGCGCCGGTTTTGAGGTTCACCCAGACGTAGGGCATGCCGGTGGGCGAGTCGAACGCCGGCAGCAGCCGCGTGCCGAGGTCGTCGGCGAGCGCCAGCAGGCGGGGATCGTTGGTGAGCTGGTACGAAGAGAGCAGGCCGCCCAGCATGCGGATGGTGATTTCGAAATTTTTGACGTAGATGTCTTTGTCGAACGAGAGCTGGGTGTCGATGAGCTGGCGGGCCTCGTCGGCCTGGGGGTTGAGTCCCATCAGGATCATGGTGTCGAGGGCGTCGACCGGAGTCATCAGCAGGGAAGTGCCGTACCAGTCGAAGGGCTGGTTGGTGAGAGGGCGCAGCTCGTCGTGTCCCCAGGCGTACTGGTGGTAGCCATCCCAGGCGTGGAGGAACTGCTCGCGGATGCGAGAGGCCATTTCTTTTTGCGAGGGGACGTGGGGGGGCAGCGATGGCGCCGCGGGGGCGGCGGTTTGGGCCGGGGCGAGGGTGGGGACGAGGACGACGAGGGCGAGGAGAAGGTTAAATCCGCGCATGGTCTTTGGGGATAGGGTAATGGATGCCGGCGAAAACGGGAGTGGCGCTTTCGCAGTAGAGGGGTGGCGAGCGTGGTTAGGCTGCCGGGGCGGCTCAGGCCGCTTTGATTTTTTCCTGGGTCGGCCGCCGGACCGGCGGTCGCAGCGGGCGCTGAGGGATCAGTTTAGAAGCACAAACCCAAACGCTTCGGTTTTTAGATCGCTCACACACCTGTGCTGGTTTTCAGCATCTGCTCGGCATGGCGTAAGGACGTCTCCGTCACTGTGGCGCCGGAGATCATGCGGGCGATTTCCTCCGCTCGTTCCGCTGCGGTGAGCAGGCGGATGGAGGTATGGGTGCGGCGCAGGCGTTCCTGCTTTTCGACGAGGAAGTGCTGATCGGCGAAGGCCGCGATCTGCGGGAGATGGGTGACGCAGAGAACCTGTTGCGCACGGGAGAGGGCCTTGAGCTTTTGGCCGACGGCTTCGGCGGCGCGGCCTCCGATACCAATGTCGATTTCATCGAAGATCAGAGTCCGGGGGGTCTGGATTTTGCGGGCGTGCGCGCGGCCGGCGCCGTCTTCGACGGAGACTTTGAGCGCGAGCAGAACGCGAGACATCTCGCCGCCGGAGGCGATCTGGTCGAGCGGCTGGAGGGGCTCGCCCGGATTGGTCGCGATGCGGCACTCGACCTGATCCCAGCCGTGGGCGGTCCAGGCGGCGGGGTCTTCGTTCGCCTTGACGGCGATGGAGAAGCGAGCCTTCATGGCGAGGTCGTTGATCTGGGATTCGGCAAGCTTCTCGAGTTTTTTGGCGGCAGCGAGGCGGTTCTGGGTGAGGGCGCGAGCGGCCGTTTTGTAGGCCGACGCAGCCTTCTCGAGATCCGCGCGCAGGGCTTTCAGGGATTCATCGCGATTTTCGATTTCGGCGAGCTTGCGGGTCGCCTCTTCTCCAAAGGCGATGACTTCGGCGAGACTCGCGCCGTATTTGCGCTTGAGGCGATCGAGCAGGGCGAGGCGATCTTCGATTTCCGCGAGACGCTCGGGCGAAGCGTCGATGGAGCCGGCATAGTCGCGCACGGTGGCGCTCACATCCTCGACCACGGCGCGGGCGGAGGCCAGCTGCTGGGCCTGTTCGGTGAAGCGGGGATCATAGCGGGCGAGCTCTTCGATGTGCTTTTGCGCGGCGGATAGGGTCGCCTCGGCGGAGGTGTCGTCCTCATAGAGGAGGTTGCTGGCGGCAACGGCGGCGGCCTGCAGCTTTTCCGCGTTGGCGAGGACGCGCTTTTCGGTTTCGAGGGCTTGGTCTTCGCCGGGCTGGGGGGCAACGGAGCCGATTTCGCGCGCCTGGAAAGTCCAGAGATCGGCGAGGCGGAGGCGGTCCTGCTCGTCGCGCTCGAGCTCGGCAAGGCGGCTCTGGATTTCGCGCCACTGGGCATAAGCGGCGGAAGCCGAACCCGGCACGGGCTCGTGAGCGAGGCCGGCGAAACGGTCGAGCAGCGCGCGCTGCTGCGCTTCGTCGAAGCCGGATATGGTTTCGGACTGGGCGTGGATCAGAGCCAGCTCGGGAGCCAGGGCGCGGAGCACAGCAACCGTGGCGGGCTGGTTGTTGACGTAAACCCGGCCCTTGCCGCCTTCCTGGATTTCGCGGCGCAGGATGATCTCCGAGCCTTCCGGGTCGATGCCGTTGGCTTCGAGGATGAGCTCGGCGCCGGGCGTGTACTCGAAGACGCAGGAGACGATGGCGCGATCGGCGCCGTGGCGGATCAGGCCAGGAGAAGCTTTCTGCCCCATGAGCAGCGCGAGGGCGTCGACCAGGATGGACTTGCCCGCTCCGGTTTCGCCGGTCAGCAGATTGAGGCCAGGGCCGAAGGAGGCGATGGCGTGGTCGATGACCGCGTAATTTTCGGCTCGAAGTTCGAGCAGCATGGCTGTTCAGGTCCAGGTTACAGGTGACAGGTTACAGCAGCGGGGAACGGGAGCGGTGACCGGCGTTTGCGGAAATCGAGCCGGGTGCGTCTAATTTCAGTCATGCATGAGCCAATTGGGGTGGGAGTGGTTGGTTTTGGACTCGCCGGGCGGGTTTTTCATACCGCCGTGGTGGAAGCGACGCCCGGACTGGAGCTGAAGTGCGTGGTGGAGCGGAGCGGCGACGATGCCGCCAGGGCCTATCCGCGGGCGAAGCAGGCGCGCTCGATGGAAGAGATGCTGCGGGATGTGGGGATCGCTCTGGTGGTGATCGCGACGCCCAGCTACTCGCATTTCGAGCTGGCGCGGCAGTGTTTGCGGGAGCAGCGGCATGTGGTGATCGACAAGCCTTTCACGCTGACCTCGGCGGAGGCGGCGGAACTGACGCGGACGGCACGGGAGCGGAAACTGCTGCTGACCGCGTATCAGAACCGGCGGTGGGACGGGGATTTCCAGACCGTGCGGCAGGTGATCGCGAGCGGGGAACTGGGGCAGCTGGTGAGCTTCGAGTCGCACTTCGACCGCTTCCGGCCGGAACCGCGGACCGATGTGTGGCGGGAGAGCGGGGGGCCGGGCAGCGGAACGCTGTTCGACCTGGGTCCGCACCTCATCGATCAGGCGCTGACCCTGTTCGGCAAGCCGGAAACCATTGTGGCCAGCGTGCGGGTGGAACGCGAACAGGCCAGGGCGGACGATGCGTTCGACATTTTCCTGGAGTATGCGGCGCCCCATCGGATGAGCGTGCTGCTGCGGGCGACAATGACGGCGTGCACGCCGGGGCCGCGATATGTCCTGCATGGGATGAAGGGCAGCTTTACAAAGTGCGGGCTCGATCCGCAGGAAGGTCAGCTGAAAGCGGGCATGGGCTTCGATGCGCCGGGGTTTGGCGAGGAGGCGCAGACCGCGTGGGGCGAGCTGCGGATCTGCGATGGGCGGAACGGGTCGGTGGTGCGGCGGGTGCCGACGCTGCGTGGGGATTATCGTGGATTCTACGAAAATGTTCGCGACGCGCTGCTGGGCCGCGCGCAACTGGCCGTGACGTCGGAGCAGGCGTGGCAGACGACCCGGCTGATCGAGCTGGCGCGGGAGAGCAGCGGCCAGGGACGAAGGCTCAGAGTGGAGTTTGCTGCGCAGCCGTGAGAGGCTGCGCAGAGATGGCAGTGAGCAGCCGCCGGGCCATCGCCTGGATTTGGGACATTCGTCCCGCGGAAACTTTGGCCCGAATTCAGGAGCGGGACGCTCCAGACGCCGCGATCAGCGGCCTGAGGCGGCGATTCCGAGAAAAACAACGACGGCACGATTCAGGCGCAGGATGTCTTCGTCGGAGAGACGCCCGATGCAGACTCCCATCTTCGCTTTGGGAACGGTGGTTACTTTATCGACCATCAGGCGGCGTTCCGTCTTCAGGCCGTTCGCTGCATCGGGCTGTACCGCCAGCCGGAAGAGAGGCGCATCGGTGGCATCCGAGGTGAAAGCACAAATCATGATGGAGTCGGTCCGATCGAAGCGGTTCTCCTGGACGATAACGGCGGGGCGGGGCTTGCCGGCGTAGTCCTTACCCCCGGCAACAGTCCAGACTTCCCCACGCTTCACGCCGCGCCTTCCTCTGAGATCGCATCGATGAAGTCCTGATCTTCCCCGGCATGCCGGCTCCGTGCTACCGCGACTGACTGGCGGCGAGCTTCTCTGGCGAAACCGGGAGAGCGGAGATCGGGAACCCAGATCTGGATGGGGCGGAGGCCCTGGCGGCGCAGGCGTTCGCGGTGAGCGCGAACCTTATCGCGGGAAGAGCTGGGCTGATTGCGAGGGGGCATCGAATCCTCCTGCCATGGTTACATGTAACCATGGCAGCAGAATCACTCGTTACGCAGCACCTGCATGGGATCGGTCTGCGCAGCCCGGCGCGCCGGCAATAACGCAGCGAAGAGTGCCGCGATCAGCAGGAGCCCAATTCCTGCGGCGATGGCGGCCGGATCGGCGGCGCTGGTTTCGTACAGCAGGCTGTGCACCAGGCGCGAAGCCGCGAAGGCCAGCGCCAGGCCGGTCAGCACGCCTCCAATCACCGGCCACGCGGCCTGGCTGGCGACCAGGCGCATGAGCGCAGGCTTGTCGCAACCGAGGGCGATGCGGATGCCGAATTCCTGCTGGCGCAGCGACACGGAGTAGGCGAGCACGCCGTAAATTCCCAACAACGCGAGCAGGAGCGCGGCCCCGCCGAAGCTGGAGAGCATCAGCGTCTGGAATCGCTCGGTGGCGACTGAATCGGAAACCTGCTGGTCGAGCGATTTGACCGTAGTGATCGCAACCTCGCGATCGACTCCCCAGATGGCGCGGCGCATGCTCGACGCCAGCGCGGAGGTTGGCAGCGGGCTGCGAACGAGGAACGTCACACGCCACCACGGATTCTGCCAGTAGGGGATGTAGATCATTGGCGCGGTGTGGTCGAGCTGGTTGATGCGGGCGTCGGCCAGCACGCCGACCACGGTGAAATCGGTCTTGTCGTTGAGATGGAAAACGTGTCCGACCGGGTTCGTGTCGGAGAAGATGGTACGAGCGGCATCCGCGGAGATCAGGACGTTAGTGGGGTTTTTCTTGTCTTCCGCGCTGAGATCCCGGCCGGCGACCAGCGGGATGCGCAGCGTCGAGGCGTAACCAGGGCTGATCCAGCGGATGTTCGCGGTCGGCTCGTGGCCGGCCGGAACCGGATGGTCAGGACGAGTCACGTCGTCGATCCAGACATCGCCCCCCAGGGGAAGCTCCGAGGTGGTGGCGACCGACTGTACTCCGGGAATCTGGGCCATGGCAGCCAGCGAGCGCTCCATGAAGGCCGCGCGCGCGGTGCCGTCCTTGTCGACCGTGTCGCCGTATTGCGGCGCATACAGGAAGGCGCGTGCGATGGTCACGTGGCTGGCGTCGAAATCGCGGTTCTGATGGAGCAGCGTGGAAAAACTCCGCACCAGCAGGCCGGTGACGATCAACAGGGCGACCGTGCAGGCAACTTCGGCGGCGACCAGCAGATGGCGCGTGCGCTGGCTCTCGCGTCCGCTGGATACGCGGGTCGAACTGGTTTGCAGGGCGGATTGTGGATCGATGCGCATGGAGCGCAACGCGGGCAGGAGTCCGAAGAAAAAGGCCGTCAGGATCGACAGCCCCGCCGCGCCCAGCAGAACCGGCCAGGAGACCTGGACCGCGCCGATGCGAGGCAGGTCTTTGGGAGCGGCTGCGAGGAAGAGCTGAACTCCGGCAAAGGACAGCACGATACCCAGCGCGCCTCCGATGAGCGCCAGCAGCAGCGAGTCGCTGAGCGCCGAGGTGACCAGGCGATCGCGCGCTGCGCCCAGAGCGGCGCGGACAGCCAGTTCACGCTCGCGGGAAACAGCGCGGGCCAGCTGCAGGTTGGCGAGATTGACGCAGCCAATGAGCAGGACGGCTCCCACCGCGGCCAGCAGCAGCCACAGCGCCGTGCTGATGCTGCCCGCGACCTCGCTGATGAGCGGAAAAACCAGAACGGTGGGATGGGTCGCCAGATGATGGGCACGGTTGAACGCGGACTGCAGCGTGGTCAGCTCTGTCTGTGCCTGCCGCGCCGACTTGCCTGCGCGCAGCCGACCCAGAACCATGAAGTTGTAATCGCCATCGTCGTCCCGCGGGTCGGCCCGGAGGACCAGAGGGTGGAAGAGCTCGTAGGGATTGGCGGCATTCTGCGAGACCGCAGAGGAGAGTTCGCTGATGCGAGGAAAGGAGAAGCTCCGGGGCAGCACGCCAACCACGGTTTCCGGCTTGCCGCCGTCACGCAGCGTCTGGCCTATGGCCTGCGGATCGCCATGGAAATAGTGCTGCCAGGCGCTCCACGAGAGGACAACGACATCCTCGTGGCCCTTCGTTCCTTCCACCGCAAGGAAGCCGCGGCCGAGAAACGGGTGAATCCCCAGCACATCGAAAAAATTCGTTTCAACGCTCAGCCCCCCCACCAGCTCCGGATGATCGGTTCCAACCGAGATGCTGGAGTTGGTGTTGTTCATGATGCTGAGGCCGGAAAAGGTCTTCGTGTTGCTCTGCCAGTTCAGGTAATGAAGGGGATTGGCGGGCAGAGGACCCGAAGCCAGATCGGGCAGATACTCATGCACCATCACGAGGCGTTCGGGACTGGCAAAGGCAAAGGGCCTGAGCAGCACCGAGTCGACGACCGAAAAGATGGCGGTGACGGCCCCGATGCCGAGCGCGAGAGTGAGGATGGCGGTGATAGCGAATCCCGGCGATTTGCGGAGGGTGCGGGAGCTGAAGCGCAGATCCTGGAGAAAGCTGTGCATGGCGGCCTCGAATGGGGTCTGGGTGCGGCGAGCACGTGGCGGGCAAGCGGGGGGTGCTCGCCAGGGAGCTTTGGCTGCTGAGGATACGCGAGGAAGGAGGGCGGGGTTCCAGGAAAAATGTGTTCGGAAGTGGGCGGTCTTCGGGGGACAAGATCTCAGCCGACCCATTGCAGATTGAAAGCGCTGACCACTGATAGTTGGGTCAGGGCTGGAAGACCAGGCGAGCGTCGGTTTTCTGGTTCCAGAGCTTTTCCACGTCGGCGAGCGGCGCGGTCTGGAAGTTGACCTTGAACGGCTCGCGCCCGGCTTCTTCGAGGAAGGCGGCGAGCGCGGCGAAGATCTTCTCGATAGAAACGCTGCCGAATCCGCTGCCCAGCAATTCGAGGCCGGAGCTGCGCAGAGTGGCTCCGGGAAGCGTGATGGTGAGGCCGGCGGCCGAGCCAATTTGAACGAAGCGGATGCGGCGGCTCTGGTGCTCGAGTCCTTTTTGGGCGATGGCGTCGAGCAGCGCTTCGGCGGGCGCGCCCCACAGGTAGTCGAGGATTACATCGATCTTGTTCTCGTTGAGCGCGTCGCGAAAGGCGCTGACCAGCGCAGGACGATCCTGATTCAGGGGGATGACGGCGTCGGCGCCCAGCGCCCGGAGTTCCTCGAGCGCCTGCTGATCGCGTCCGGTGGCGACGACGCGCGAAGCGCCGCGGCGCCTGCAGATTTGCACGGCGAGACGGCCGGCAGTGCCGGTGGCTCCCTGGATGAGGACGCTTTCACCCCGCTGGAAGTGGGCTCGCTCCGAGAGTGCGCCCGCGGAGGACATGCCGGGATTCATAAGCGCGGCGACGGTCGCCTCATCGAGATGTTCAGGGAGGCGGAGGATGCGATCAGTGGTGGTGAGGGTGCGCTCGGCCATCGCCCCGCAGGGCGGGCGGGTCGCGGCGAAATAGACACGCGAGCCATCCTCCAGCGTGCCCGTGCCGTCGATGCCGGCGATGAGCGGAAACTGCGCTTTGCTGCCGTAGTGCTTGCCGGCGGCCAGCGAGCGAACCACCGGGGCGAGGGCCGAGGCGTGGACGTGCACCAGCAGTTCGCCGGCTTGCGGTGTCGGGTCAGCGAAGTCCGCATATTGCGGGGGCGTGTCGAAGGACGAGACGACGGCGGCTTTCATGGCGATCTCCTGACGCTGAGTTGAACCATCCTGGGCTGACGCACGCGGGCTTTCAGGTTACATCTTCGTCCTTGCCGTCGGCGCTCGGGGTCCGGCGTGGAGGAGTGCGGGGTGGGGGCGCAGCGGCCGAATCAGGACTCGTCGGATCAAGCGGGGTGTGCAACGAAGACGTGCTACTCTTGCAGCCTGTCTCGCAGGGAACGGCGCGCGCCGCTGACGAGGTTTCTGGCATGCAGAAGCAGGATTACTTTGTGAAGCTGATTCCGCCGCGGGCGACGTTTCCCGGCGATATTACGCCGGAGGAACGGGCGACCATGAAACGGCACTCCGAATACTACGGGGAGCAGTTTCGCGCGGGCAAGGTCCTGATCTATGGGCCAGTGATGGCGCGGGAAGTGGCCTTCGGCATCGCGGTTCTGCAGGTGGAAAGCGAAGCCGAGGCACGGCAGGTGGCGGAGGGCGATCCCTCGGTGACGGAAGGGCTGAACCGGGTTGAGCTGTCGCCCATGCGGGTAGCGGCCGCCCAGGCAAAAATCGTAACCGATCAAGACACAAATAGACGTTGGGAGGAAAAAGGCGATGCAGGTGAAGGCAGCAGCGCGGGAGCGATTCGATGCCAGCCGGGATGCCCTGATCGGGCTGAGCCACCGGATTCATGCGCATCCGGAGCTGGGCTTTGAGGAAGAAAAATCCTCGGAATGGCTGTGCGAGATGCTCGACCAGGCCGGCTTTGCGGTGGAAAAGGGTGTGTGCGATTTGCCCACCGCGTTCCGGGCGAAGGTGGGCTCGGGTCCGCTGCACATCGGCATTTGCGCGGAGTACGACTCGCTGCCGGGGATCGGCCACGCCTGCGGGCACAACATCATTGCCGCCTCGGCGGTGGGCGCGGCGCTGGCCGCGGCGCAGGTGGCCGATGAAGTGGGGCTGACCATCAGTGTGATCGGCACGCCGGCCGAGGAAGTGGGCAACGCCAGCGGGAAGATCCTGCTGCTGGAGCGCGGCGGTTTCGACGGGATCCACGCGTCGATGATGGTGCACCCCGCGCCCTTCGACCTGGTGAAAGCAAAGATCATCGCCGCGTCGATGTTCGAGGTGTGCTGCACCGGCAAGGAGTCGCACGCCTCGGCGTTTCCGGAGATCGGGATCAATGCGGCGGACGCGCTGACCGTGGCGCAGACTGCAATCGGGCTGCTGCGCCAGCATATCCGCGCCACCGACCGCATTCATGGCATCGTGACCCACGGCGGAGACGCGCCCAATGTCGTCCCGGCGCACACAAAGGCAAAGTACATCGTTCGCTCAGAAACGCTGGAGCAACTGAAGGAGCTGCGGCCGAAGGTGTACCGCTGCTTCGAGGCGGGCGGTCTTGCCACCGGCGCGAAGGTCGAGATCACCGGCGGCGACAAGCCCTATGCGGAAATGCAGCACGACTTCAACATGGCCGGGCTCTACCGGGCGAACGCGGAAGCGCTGGGGCGAGCCTTCCTCGACATGGGCGAGTGGGGGTCGCGGCCGACCGGTTCAACAGACATGGGTAACGTGTCGCTGGCCATGCCGTCGATCCATCCCATGATCGGGATCAACTCGCTGCCGGCGGTGAACCATCAGCCGGAGTTCACGGCCCACTGCGTGACGGCCGACGCCGACAAGGCGATGATCGACGGAGCGCTGGCCATGGCGTGGACGTGCGTGGACATGGCGACGAACGCGGGGGTGCGGGAGAGGCTGCTGGGGCAAGCCCGCAGCCAGTAGGCGGAGATTTCGCGAAAATCGGATTGACGGAGAACGAGGGCGGGGCTAGACTGGCGCCCATCCCTGACAGGGTGTCTGCACAAAGGGATCGTGATCCTGCGGCGGGGCGGCTGCAGGGCAGATTCGGCGTGGAGGCACTGATGCGATCGACAGCGGTCCTGCTCTTGATGCTTGGTGTGGCGGCCGGCACGGCTTCGGCAAAGCAGCACTGCAGCCAGGGGAATATCGACAAGTCCAGCGGGTATTGCACGGTGCCGGATCCGGCGCTGACGCCGGGGGCGATGAATGCGTCGCTGGTGTGCGTCTCGAATGAGGAACGGCCGCGCGACGTTACGGACGCAGAGAAGAAGGCCATCCTGGCCGCCTACGGCTGGCCTGCGGGCACCGATCCGGACTCGGGCGAGTTCGATCACTGGTTCCCGCACTGGATGGGTGGATCGGATACGCAGAAGAACATCTGGTTCGAACCGCACGCGGGCACATTCGGGTCGTTCACCAAGGATAAGGTGGAAGATCTGCTCTACCGCAAGGTTTGCGTGGATAAGACGATGACCCTGGCCGCGGCGAAGACGGCCTATCTGAAGGGGTGGACGCTGCTGCTGCCGAAGAACTGATCTTCGCGCGGACTTCACAGCCAGGGTTCAGGGGCGCTGGGTTTTGCCGTACGAGGCGGCGGTGGCGCGGATGCCCTCAGTGTAGGGTGTGCCCGGGAATCCGAAGGCGCGGGTGAATTTCGACGAGTCGAAGAGACAGGGACCGTCGTATTGGTAGAGCATTTCGTAAAGCTCGCCGACGACCGGCTTGAACCAGCCGTAGACGCGAATCATGGGGCGCGAGAGAACACGGTGTTGGGGTGCGACGTGCATGGCCTCGGCGGCTTGGCCGATGAATTCCTTGCCGGTGGGCGGGTTCGGCGTGGTCGGCAGATGCCAGGTCTGGTTCCAGGCGGATTCCGATTCCACAAGGGTGAGCACGCCGCGAGCCGCGTCGGGCGTGTACGTCAGCGAGTGCGGGACATGGTCGTTGACGAACCACGAGGCGGCCTGGTTTTTAACGTAAGCGTCGAAGACCAGGGCGTTGGGGATGCCGGTGGGCGTGGCGGGTCCGTAGAAGTCGGCGGCGCGGGCGATGAGCGCGGTGAGCGAGCCGGCTTTGACTTCGTTGAGCAGCGTGGTGGCGATCTGAGCGCGAATTTCGCCCTTCATGCTGCAGGGGTGGAAAGGTGTTTCTTCCGTCATCGCGCCCTGCACCCGGCCGTACATGTAGACGTTGTCGAAGAACACCAGCCTGGCGCCGGCGCGCTTGCACGCTTCGATGGTGTTGGCCATGATGCGCGGCCAGGTTTCAGCCCAGACTTTGCGGTCGTACTTCAGGCCGGCCAGAACGACCACGACCGAGGAGCCGGCGACGGCGCCAAGGGTTTGATCTCGGTCGGCAAGATCAGCGGTCATCGTTTCGGTTGCGCCGGAAGCGGGATGCGCGCTGCGGCTGACAAGGCGGAAGGGCTTCTGCTGCGCGATAAGCAGCGCGGTCAGGTGGTTGCCGATGACGCCGCCGGCACCGAGGATCGTAATCATGGCAGGCTCCGATCGCACGGCTCACGCGGGCTTTTGCGAGCGCGACAACACTACCGAAGCTTCGCTGGTCAGAACCCGGAAGACGAAGGTTTCCTGGAGGTAGAGCCGCACGCCGGAGTCGGTGTGGCTGAGGTAGCCGATGGAGACGTCCTGCCCGATGTTGAGCTCGAAATCGCCACCGCGGGTGGTGAGGACGAAGGCTCCTTTAATCGCCGGGCCCCAGACAAGATTGCCGTCGACGATGTGCTTGACGTGCTCGAGAACGGGATAGCCGTGATCGCGGGTCTCGGCGAGCGCGGTGTACTCGTCCGCCCCAAAGACGACGGAGTAGGGCCCATTCACGCCGACCAGGCGCAGCTGGCTCAGCGCGTGCGCCACGGCGTCGGGATAATCGCGCACGTCCGCAGGAAGCGCGACGACGGGATTGCTGGAGCCTTCGCGGACGCCCTCAATCTCAGCGTCCTTGTATCCGTCGAAGATGGCGCGGTCTTCGGCGAAGGCCAGCTTCATCGCGGCATCCTTGGCGGGTTGCCAGTCGGAGTCTTCGGAACCGCGCTCCACATCGTCGATGGCCTGGCGGGAGAGCTCGAAGGGGACGCGCAACTCGACCAGCGGCTTCACTTCGCGGCGATGCGCGAGGATGCCTTGGGCAGGCGCCGTCAGCGGCTTCAGGTGGCCGGTGGCCACGCCGGGCAGCGCGATGCCCGGCGGCGCAGGGACGTCGACCACGCGGCGGCCGGCGAGATACCGCTTGATCGTCCTGCTGGTCTCTTCTTCGATTTCTGACCATGCGGCGCCGGAAATGGGCGCGAGTTCCCGATGGAGGTTATTCATCTTTCTCTCCTCTGAGTGAACCTATTTTGAGCGACGTATCCTGTGCGGGCGCCGCCGGCGGCGGTGCGGTTGGGACATCGGACGGCGCGGGCGCAGCGGGCTCCGGCGCAGCCACACCAGGGTTGTCGAGAAACGTGGCCGACGGCACAAAAAACAGGCTGCCGGTGGCGGCGCGGCTGAAGTCGAGCAGACGGTCGTAGTTGCCCGGCGGACGGCCGACAAACATATTCTGCAACATCGTCTCGGTGATGCGCGGGGTGCGGCTGTAGCCGATGAAGTAGGTTCCGAACTCGCCGTGGCCGGGCCGCCCGAACGGCATGTTGTCGCGCAGGATCTTCACTTCCCGGCCGTTCTCCTCGATGACGGTGAGCGCGCTGTGCGCGGAGGACGGCTTTTCGGCATCGCTCAGCTCGATGTCGGAGAGTTTCCTGCGGCCGATAATCAGCTCCTGCGCTTCCGTGGTCAGCGCGTTCCACGCCTTCAGGTCGTGCAGGTATTTCTGCACGATGACGTAGCTTCCGCCGGAGAAAGCCGGGTCCTCAGCGCCCACAATCGCTGCATCGCGGGCGGCGTCCCCGCGAGGGTTCTCGGTGCCGTCCACAAAGCCCATCACGTCGCGATCGTCGAAATAGCGGAAGCCGTGCACTTCATCGGCCGCCGTCGCCACGTCGCCGATGGCGTCCATGATTTGCGCGGCCAGCTCGAAGCACAGGTCCATCCGTTTGGCGCGGATATGGAAGAGAATGTCGCCCGGGGTGGAAACCGCGTGGCGGTTTCCGGCGCGAATCTCGGGAAAGGGATGCAGCTCCGCCGGCCGCGGCGCGCCGAAGAGCTTGTCCCAGGCATCGGAGCCGAATCCGGCCACGCAGGTCAGGCCGGCCTCGACGTCGCGAAACTCCACGGCGCGGACCAGCCCGGCAAGATCCGAGCAGAAGGAGCGCACGCTGTCGTAGCCATCCGGGTGGATGCAAACGACGAGGAAAATCGCGGCGCGCGTGAGCGGACCGACCACGGTCTGGGGGAGAACCACCTCGTTGAGTTCGCCGGGAACGTTCATACCGTACCTATTCGGGATATCACATTCGGGAATATCACACTCGCGCGGATTGCGCACAGACTGGGGGCGCCGCAGTCGCCGTTCAGCGCCCGATTAGCGCGCTTCCGCGAAGGTGGAGTTGCGCTGAGAATTTCCCTGTGATATCTAATGAGTATTCAAGTTTGCTCCTAAAGAGCGAGCCTGGATTTCATGCAGAGTGGCTGAGGGACGGGCCCTGTGACGCCACGACAACCGGCTCGAGCAATTCGGGACATCGGTGTCAACTCTCTCTCGCCGAAAGGCGGGGAACATGAGATTCGGGGTGCAGATTGTATCGCATCTCGCTAAATTCATCAGCAGTAGTGTAGTTGCCATAAAGAGTCGTCACGCGCCCGCACGAGTTCCACCTCATCGTGGAACCGCCCATGCCCCTCTCGGAATCGAGGGCAGGATGGCTACATCTTACGAACTGCAATGTCGCGAGTGCGGCAAGCGTTATGACAACGCGCCGCTCTCCATCTGTGACGAATGTTTTTCTCCTCTGGAAGTGGTGTGCGATCTGGAGGCCGCCCGCCGCAATTTCACCCGCGAGGCCATCGCCGCCGGGCCGTCGAGCATGTGGCGCTATCAAGCTCTGCTGCCGGTGCCGGACGACTATAAACCGGTGACGCCCGCCGGCTGGACGCCGCTGCTTCCCGCGCCGCGTCTCGCCGAGCACATCGCCGCCGCCAATCTCTACATCAAGAACGATGCCGTCTGCCTGCCCACGCTGAGCTTCAAGGATCGCGTGGTCTCGGTGGCTCTGGCCAATGCGCAGATTTTCGGCTTCGATACCGTCGGCTGCTCCTCGACCGGCAATCTGGCAAACGCTGTCGCCGCACAGGCTGCGCGCCTTGGGCTGAAGACCTACATCCTCGTCCCCGCCGATCTGGAGCCGGCAAAAATCCTCAATACTCAAGTCTATGGCGCTAATCTGGTCCGCATCGATGGCAACTACGACCACGTGAACCGCCTCTGCTCGCAGATCGCCGAGCGCTACAACTGGG
>DATAWS010000038.1:0-40364 GCA_036267095.1 Acidobacteriaceae bacterium | reverse complement strand
TCTGGATAGCTGCTCTCGACTGTGCATCGTCAGTCGGGCATTCTGGTGGTAGTCCATCTGGTCTCCTGAGTCGCTTTGCTTCGCAAACTCAGCTTCCCAGTTCTCGATCAGATGGACAACCTGTTGAAACCTCACATCTAGCCCTTTCTTCCTTTCGCACTTTTCTCCTGGCCCCTCCGCGTCCGGCCCCTCTGCCCGCCAGGTCTCCGCCCTGCCCCGCTTCCCATTTCCCTTTGCTACTCTGGCCTTTCCGATACTCTGCGGGGCGGCTTCGCCCGGTGGAGCTTTGCGTACTCCATGGATCCACTTCTGGTTGTGCTGCTGGGTCCAACCGGCAGCGGCAAAACGACGCTCTCCCTCTCGCTCGGCCGCGCCTTCTCCGGGGAGATCCTCAGCTGCGATTCGGTCGCCGTCTACCGGGGCATGGAAATCGGCACGGCCAAGCCAACGCCTGCTGAGCGGCAGACCGTCCCGCACCACCTCATCGACATCCTGCCGCCTGACCAGCCCTTCACCGCGGGAGACTACAGCCGCCTCGGCCGCCAGGCGCTCGGCGAAATCACGGCACGCCACCGCCTGCCTATCGTCACCGGCGGCACCGGCCTGTATCTCCGTGCGCTGCTTGAAGGGCTCTTCGCCGGGCCCCAGCGGTCGGAAGAACTCCGCATCCGCCTGCGCGCCGGAGCGCGGCGGCATCCATCCGGCTGGCTGCACCGCGTGCTTCGTCGTCTCGACCTGGCCGCAGCGGCCCGCATCCACCCCAACGACGAGTCAAAGCTGATCCGCGCCCTCGAGGTCTGCCTCGCCGCCCGCCGTCCCATCACCGTCGCCTGGCAGGAAGGCCGCAATCCACTCACGGGCTACCGCATCCTGCGCATCGGCCTCGATCCACCGCGCGCGCAACTCTACGCCCGCCTCGACGCCCGCGCCGCAACCATGTTCGCCCAGGGGCTGATTCAGGAAACCGACACGCTGCTCTCTGAATACGGCGATGCGCCGCGCGCCTTCGACGCCCTCGGCTACCGCCAGGCGCGTGCCGTGCTGCGCGGCGAATGGACGGAAGCCAAGGCGATCGCCGCTACCCAGCAAGGCCATCGCAATTACGCCAAACGACAGCTCACCTGGTTCCGCCGCGAGCCGGACGTCCACTGGCTCCCCAGCTTCGGTGACGACCCCGACCTCGTCCGCCAGGCGCGCGCGCTTGTGGAACAAAATCGTTAGCCATGGCGATCTCAGCTTCCGCGAACCCGCTGGCGCAAAAGGAGACCGCATCTCCTGCACCCACCCGACACACCGGCCCCTCCCCGTGGATTTCCGTTCTCCTTACGCCCTTTGCCCTTTTGGTCCATGGCTACCATCCATTCGCCGGAGACGCCGGTCTGTACGTCGCCGGCCTCCGTCACCTCCTCGACCCTTCGCTTTATCCGCTGAATGCCGGTTTCATCACGGCTTTTACCCGCTGGTCCGTTTTCGCCTGGGCGATGGCCGCCTTCATCCGTGTCACCCGTCTGCCGCTGCCCTGGGCTTTGTTCAGCGCCCATCTGCTCTCGCTCTGGCTCTTCCTCGCCGCTTGCCGTCAGCTCGCCATGCGTTTCTTCAAAAGCGCCTCAGCCCGCTGGTGTGCGCTGCTCCTCGCCGCGGCGTGCTGCACGCTTCCTGCCGCTGGAACCGCCCTCGTCCTCATGGATCCGTACGTTACGGCGCGTTCGTTCTCCACCCCGCTCGGCCTCCTGGCCATCGCCGCCTGCCTCGACCGCCGCTGGCTGCGTGCGACGCTCCTGCTGGCGCTCACGGCCGCCTTCCATCCACTGATGGCCGTCTATACCGGCGCATTGGTCGCGCTGTGTGCGCTCATCGCTTCCCGACGCCTCCGCATTGCACTCGCCCTTTGCGCTGCCGCGGTTGCCGCCTGCGGGGCCGCGTTCGGCCTTGCTTACCGCCTTCCGGTGAACCCCGCTTATCGACAGGCGGTGCTGCTTGCGCCGCATTCGTTTCTCTTCCTCGCGCGCTGGCGCTGGTATGAGGACCTGGGCCTTGCGCTTCCCCTGCTGTTCTTCGTCCTCGCCACCCGCTACCTGCGCCCGGCCGATCCTAAACGGGCGCTCTGCCTCACCTGTCTCCTGCTGGGCGCCACCAGCGTCGTCCTCGCCGCCTTCTTCGTTCCGCCCGCCGGCCCGTACCTGCTCGTGCCCCTCCAGGTCCTGCGCAGCTTCCACCTGATCTACGCTCTCGGAGTTGTACTCGCTGCCGGCCCCATCGCCGCCCTGTTCGCGCGCTCTCGCGCCTCCGCCGCTCTGCTTTTCGCTCTGCTCTTCGCGGGCATGTTCCTCGCCGAACCGCTCACCTGGACCGGCGTCGCGCGCGTCGAATGGCCTGGAGCCCGGCCTGGCAATCCATGGCAGCAGGCGTTTCTATGGATCCGCGATCACACCCCCCGCGACGCCGTCTTTGCTTTCAACCCCAAACTCGTCTATCTGCCCGAAGAAGACGAGGAGGGCTTCCGTGCCATTTCTTTGCGCGATCATCTGGCCGATGACAAGGATGCGGGCGTCGCAGCTGTCTTTCCGGCGCTCGCCAGCCGCTGGGCTACCCAGCGCAACCCGGAGCTATCCGTTGACTCCATGTACGACGCCGACCGCCACACGGTCCTCAGGCCCCTTGGCGCTACCTGGCTCCTGCTCCCGCCCACCGCGCCAACCACGTTTCCCTGCCCCTTCCGCAACTCCGTCGCGCAGGTCTGTCGCATCGCACGCGCAGTGAGCCCGCTCATTCCCCAAAAAGCAAAGGCCCAGGGAATTAATCCTGAGCCTTCCGTGCTTGCTACACGCTGAACGCTATCCGCTGGCTGCCCCTTTCACTGCACTGTGACTGCCACGCAGATCGCGCCCGAGCAACTTGGGTCCGACGAAGTCGCCTGGGTGATGGCCGTGCCATTGGTCGAGTACGCCGCAATCACCACCGTGTAGTTGCCCGTAGGCGTCCCGAGATTAGGCGAGGGCTTGTAGTGCTCGTACGAATAGCGCGGATTGCACCCGCTCAGCCCCAGCGTCCCGGCAACCAGCAGCACCGCCAGTCCCAGCATGCGCAGGGCCGCAAAATTCTTCCGCCGCAGCGCGCCCAGTCCGGCCAGCGCCAGCAGTCCCGGAATCACGACCGCGTATGCCGTGCTCGATCCGCTCTGGTGCAGGGAGGAATTCGCCCCCGCCCCCGAGAGCGCCGTGGTCGTAATCTGCATCGCGCTGGTCGCGGTCCCGTTCGCCGGCGGCGTCACCACCACCGGATTGAAATTGCAGGTCGCCGACGCCGGCAGACCCGAACACGACAGATTCACCTGCTCTGAAAAGCCATTCTGCGAGGTAACCGCCAGGCTCACTGTTCCAAACTGCCCAGATGTCAGGGTCAGCGAAGACGGGTTCGCCGTCACTGTGAATCCCGGCAGGCCGCTCGTCGCATCGGTGGTCACCGCCGTGCTCGCGTCCGACGCCGCAAACGCCGTGTCGCCGTGATAAACCGCGGTTACCGCCCTCGCCCATGCCGGCGGATTCGTCAGATTCAGCGTCGCCGACCCGTCATGCACATACGCCGATCCCAGCGACCCCTTTGCCGTCTCGAAACTTACCGACCCTTCGGAAATTGCCGCCCCCTGGACGTCGGCCACGTGAGCCGTCAGCGACCAGACACCGCTTCCGCTCTGCGCGAAAGAAACCTGGGTACGCGTGGCCAGCTGCGCCTGCGCGGGAGTCCCGATCATCGTGGCAAGGCCGCAAAGAAGGAGAGAAAGGCAAACAGGAAAGCCCAGCCGGGCCGTCTGCCAATGGAGGATGTGTTTCCCGAACTGCTCAATCATTCGTGAGGAACTCTCTTCGAAAACCTTCCGCGCCGAACCGCCGCCGCAACCGGCTCCCGCCGGCCCCGACCTCATCCGTCCGCTGGAAAGGTTATTGTATCCGAGCCGAAACCCGGCGACGTGGGGAATCCTGCTTTCGAGACGCGCCGGAGTTAGGATCGTTAGTTGGCTTCCGCCACCTTCCGAGGCAAACCGTTATGGCACCTTCGCTTTCCGCCCGCCCGCAGCTCCAGTTCCTCACCGCCCAACTTGATGAGCTGCGCCAGAAGGGCACCCACTTCCGCCTGCGCATCCTCGACGACATCCAGGCGCCGGTCTGCACCTACGACGGCAAGCGCGTCATCAACCTCGCCTCCAACAACTACCTCGGCCTCTGCAACCATCCCAGGCTCCGCGAAGCCGCCATCCAGGCCATTAAGGACTACGGCGTCGGCTCGGGCGCCGTCCGCACCATCGCCGGCACCATGAAAATCCACATGGTGCTGGAAGAAAAAATTGCCCGCTTCAAGAACGTCGAAGCCTGCGTCGTCTTCCAGAGCGGATTCACCGCCAACGCCGGCACCGTCTCCGGCATTCTTGGCAAAGAAGACTTCATCGTCTCCGACGAACTGAACCACGCCTCCATCATTGATGGCGCCCGTCTCTCCCGCGCCAAAATCAAAGTCTTCCGCCACAAAGATGTCGCCCACGCCGAAGAGCAGCTCAAAGAAATCCAGAACGAGCCCGGCCACAAGCTCCTGATCACCGACGGCGTCTTCTCGATGGACGGCGACATCGGCCCGGTCGACAAGCTCGCCGATCTGGCCGAGAAGTACGGCGCCATCATGATGGTCGACGACGCCCACGCCTCGGGCGTGCTGGGCCGCAACGGACGCGGCACCGTCGACCACTTCCAATGCCACGGCCGGGTCGATATCCAGGTGGGGACGCTGTCGAAGGCCATCGGCGCTATCGGCGGCTACGTCTGCGGCTCAAAGGATCTCATCGACTACCTCTATCACCGCGCCCGCCCGTTCCTGTTCTCTACGTCCCACCCGCCGTCCGTCACGGCGACCTGCATCGCGGCCTTCGACCTTCTGGAAGCCGAGCCGGAGCGCATCGAACGCCTCTGGCAAAACACGCGCTACTTCAAAACCGAACTGGGCCGCCTCGGCTTCAACATCGGCGGCATCAATACCCCGGCCAGTGAAACCCCCATCACGCCCATCATCATCGGCGATGGTCGCCAGACGATGGACTTCTCGCGCGCCCTCTTCGATGCAGGCGTCCTCGGAACCGGCATTGCCTTCCCCACCGTGCCCGAAGGCAAAGCCCGCATCCGCACCATCATGACCAGCGAACACACCCGCGAACAACTCGACCAGGCGCTGGAGATTTTGGAGAAGACCGCCCGAAAGATGGGAATTCTGGGCTAGCCAGGGGAGGGCGGCGTTCGCCTGCCTAACAGTCGCAAAAACTGCTGAAGATGATCAGCCCCAGGCCGATCATGGTAGCCTCGTGGCGCCCGGTGATGGCCGCACCGCACACCAGCAGCGCCACGCCGAGCCCAAACAGCAAATTCGACCCGGAACCGCGCCCGTACCCGCTCCACGGCTGAGCCTGCGACTGGGAAATCGTATGGGGGATGGGGTTGTTCACAGAGCCGCTCTCGCATTTTCTGGATCTGCACTTCTCTGACACCCTCAGCATCGCCCGTCCCGCCCGGCCCCGGCAGTGCTTTTCCTCAGCAAGCGCAGGTGACAAATGTCAGGCCGCAAAGGGATGCGGGTGGGCTCTTTCGCCTCCCGTCTGTTCGGCCGCCACGCCCCGGTAACTGATCGCTATACTTGAATCAGGAGCAAATCCATCCCGCATCTCGACCGCATCCTTGCTCAGACCCGCGCCGACGTGGCCCTGCGCCGCGAGCACATCTCCCTGCGCGATCTTGAGTTGGAGGCGGAGCAGCACACACCCCGCGGTTTCGCCCGGGCGCTTCGCGATGTCGACGGCGCTGCCCCGGCCATCATCGCCGAACTCAAGAAGGGCTCCCCTTCGAAGGGCCTGATCCGGGCTGACTTCGATCCCCTGTCTCTCGCCGCCGACTTCGAAGATGCCGGAGCTGCCGCGCTCTCGGTTCTGACGGACGCGCCCTTCTTCCAGGGCAGCCTCGCCAACCTCGCCATTGCCTCCGCAGCCACACAAATCCCCTGCCTCCGCAAGGACTTCATCGTCGACGACTATCAGATCATCGAAGCTCGCGCCCACCATGCCGACGCCATCCTGCTCATCGCGGCCGCGCTGTCCGACGCCGACCTCGCCCGCTTCACTGCCGCCGCCCACACGCTCGAGCTCGAGGTCCTCTGCGAAGTCCACACTGCCGACGAGCTGGTCCGCGTCCGCGATCTCGGATGCGACTGCTACGGCGTGAACAACCGCGATCTTCGCACCTTCGAAATCCGGCTCGAGACTTCTCTCGACCTCGTCGATCAGCTTCCGCCCAGCGCCGTCCGCGTCGCCGAAAGCGGCATCTGCACCGCCCACGATCTGCTTCGGCTCCGCGCCGCCGGATTCCACGCCTGCCTCATCGGCGAATCGCTCATGCGCCAGGCCCATCCGGGCCCGGCCCTCCAGTCACTTCTCCATTCCGTCCATTCGCAAACGCCCGAAGCTGCCCCGGAACCCGCCTGACCCATGTGGATCAAGATCTGCGCCAACACCAACGCTGAAGATGCCAACCTCGCCGCTGAAAACGGCGCCGACGCCGTCGGCTTCGTCTTCGCGCCCAGCCCGCGCCGTGTCACCGCCGGACAAATCGCCGAGTTCATGCCCGATCTGCCTGCCGATCTCACCAAAATCGGAATCTTCAATACCCAGGACTTCGAGGAAATCGTGTTCTCGCTGCGCACCGCGGGACTCGACGGCGTGCAGCTCCACGGCGAACTCGATTTCTCTCTGGCCGAGAACCTCCGCCGCCAGTTCGGCGCCTCCTTTTTCGTGATTCAGACCCTCCACTGGGATCTGAGCTGCGAGCCGGCCCGCGCCGAACAGCGCCTCCGCGAGCAGCTGCGTGCCATGGCTCGCCACAGCGCCGTCGATGCCGTTCTGCTCGACAGCCGCACCGCGACCGCCTCCGGAGGCACCGGCAAGACTCTCGATTGGTCACGCGCCAGAGATGTGCTCGGCGCCGAGGCCGGACCTCTGCGCGTCATCCTTGCCGGCGGCCTTCATCCCGATAACGTCCGCGAAGCCATCCACACCCTCCGTCCCTGGGGCGTCGATGTCGCCAGCGGCGTTGAAGCCTTGCCCGGCAAAAAGGATCCCGCTCGCCTCCGCGGCTTCATCACCTCGGCCCGGGCCGCCTTCGCCGAAGTCGAGAAGCTCACCCGGCGTACTCCTGCCGTCTATCCCCTCTAGTCCCGGGTTCTGGTCCTGGGGTTGTAAGCTGGAACTATGGCTGCGACCGCAATCAAATCCATCGCCGGACGCTTTGGCCCCTACGGCGGCCGCTATGTCCCCGAAACGCTGGTCACCGCGCTCGACGAGCTGGACCGCGCGTACGCCCAGGCCCAGGCCGACCCCGACTTCCACCTGAAGCTCGACTCGCTCCTCCGCGATTACGCCGGCCGTCCTACGCCGCTCTACTTCGCCTCGCGCCTCACCGAAACCCTCGGTGGCCCGAAGATCTATCTCAAGCGCGAAGACTTGCTCCACACCGGCGCACACAAGATCAACAACTGCCTGGGCCAGGCGCTGCTCGCCGTACGCATGGGCAAGAAGCGCATCATCGCCGAAACCGGCGCCGGCCAGCATGGTGTCGCCACAGCCACTGTCTGCGCCCTCTTCGGGCTCGACTGCGTCGTCTACATGGGTGAAGAGGACATGCGCCGTCAGGAGCTGAATGTCTGCCGCATGCGCCTGCTCGGCGCGGAAGTCCGCGGCGTTTCCTCCGGATCACGCACCCTCAAGGACGCTATCAACGAAGCCATGCGCGACTGGGTCACCAATGTCCGCACGACGCATTACCTGCTCGGCAGCGTCCTCGGCGCGCACCCCTATCCCACCATGGTTCGCGACTTTCACCGCGTCATCAGCCGCGAAGCCCGCGCGCAGATTCTCGAGAAGGAAAATCGCCTGCCCAGCGCGATCATCGCCTGCGTGGGCGGCGGCTCTAACGCCATCGGCGCGTTTTACGAATTCATCCCCGACAAGGACGTGCGCCTCATCGGCGTCGAAGCCGGAGGCCGCGGTCCCGCTCTCGGCGAGCACGCCGCCCGCTTCTCCGGCGGATCTCCCGGCGTCCTCCAGGGCACCTACTCCTGGGTTCTGCAGGACGACAACGGCCAGATTGCCCTCACCCACTCCGTCTCCGCGGGCCTCGACTACGCCTCCATCGGCCCGGAACACGCCGCCCTCCACGACTCCGGCCGCGCTGAATACACCTCCGCCACCGACGCCGAGGCTCTCGACGCGACGCTGCGTCTGGCCCGCACGGAAGGCATCATCCCCGCGCTCGAATCCGCCCACGCCGTCGCCGAGTGCATCCGCACCGCGCCAACCTTCAGTCCGCGCGACATCGTCATCGTCAACGTCTCCGGCCGCGGCGACAAAGATATGGGCATCCTCACCCGCGAGATGCACCTCGGAGCCTGACACGATGCCGATCCAGTTCGCCAGCAAACCAGGCCTCGTTGCCTACCTCACCATTGGCGACCCCGACCTCGCCACCTCACACGCCATCGCGCTGGCCGCCATCGACGCTGGTGCCGACGTCCTCGAGCTCGGCGTCCCCTTCAGCGATCCTCTGGCCGACGGCCCTGTCATTCAGCGCGCCAGCGAACGCGCCGTGAAGAACGGCACCTCGCTCCGCGACGTTCTGGCGCTCGCCGCGAAGCTCCGCAACGAGCGGCCCGCGGTCGGCCTCGTCATCTTCTCCTACCTGAACCCGATCCTCCGCATGGGTCTGGAAGCCTTCTGCGACGCCGCGGAACAAGCGGGCGTCGACGGCGTCCTCATCACCGACATGATCGTCGAGGAAGCGCAGGATTATCTGGCCGCACTGCGCCGCCACCATCTCGCCCCCATTTTCCTCGCCGCGCCGACCAGCCCCGATGAACGACTCGAAAAGATCGCCGCTGTTTCTCATGGCTTCATCTACGCCATCTCCCGCGTGGGCATCACCGGCGCGCAAAAATCGCTCACCACCGATGCGGAACAGCTCGTTCGCCGCCTCCGCAAATACACGCAGCTCCCCATCGCCGTCGGCTTCGGCATCTCCAGCCCCGAGCACTTTGCCGCGGTCGGAGAATTCGCCGATGCCGCCGTCATCGGCAGCGCGCTGGTCGCGACAATCGAGCAGGCCGGCCCCAGGGATGCGGCCGCCGCGATCAGTCGATTTATCGAGGGCGTGCGCGGCCTGACCACAGAGACCGCCGTGCCCGCCCGCTGATTCTTCCCGTCATTTACGCTATGGATTGCAGCATTGAATGACGTCCGGCCCACCGCGCCGAACGCAGGAATGAACCATGGACATCGAAACCTGGCGACACAAAATCGATGAACTGGACCGCGAAATTGTCGCGCTCATCAGCCAGCGCGCCGCGGCCGCCCAGGAAATCGGCCGCCTCAAGCGCCAAACCGACTTGCCCGTCTACGAGCCCAACCGCGAGCGCGTCATCTTCGAAAACGTTCGCACCCATAATCCCGGCCCCCTGCCCGACATCGAGCTCGTCCACATCTACGAGCGCATCGTCGACGTGATGCGCGCCCTGCAGCGCAACGAGCTTGCCTCGCGCCCCGGCGTTCCCGCGTCCCACAGCGACCAGGCCTCCGCTCAGCCCCAGGGACCTACAGGAAAAGACCAATGATCGTTGCCATGCAGGACACCGCGACGGAAGAAGAGATCCAGGCCGTCGTCGAGCGCATGATGGACATCGGCTTCAACGTTCATCGCACCACCGGCACCGTGCAGACCATCCTCGCCGGTGTGGGCACGCCCGGCGCTTTCAGTCATGCCGATTTCGAAGTCCTCTCCGGCGTCGCGGAGGTCATCCGTATCTCTTCGCCCTACAAGCTCGCCGGCCGCAGCTTTCGCCCGGAAGGCACCATTGTCCGCTTCCCCGACGGCATCAGCATCGGCGGCACGGAAGTTGTCGTCATGGCTGGGCCGTGCTCCGTCGAGTCCCGCGAGCAGATCTTCGCCTCCGCTCAGATCGTCAAAGCCGCCGGCGCCAAATTTCTCCGCGGAGGCGCCTTCAAGCCGCGCAGCTCGCCCTACTCCTTTCAGGGACTCGGCCTCGACGCCCTCAAGCTGCTGCGGGAAGCCGGCGACGCTCACCGCCTCCTCATCGTCACCGAGGTCATGGAGATTTCGCAGATCGAGCTCATGATGCCGTACGTCGATCTCTTCCAGGTGGGCGCGCGCAACATGCAGAACTTCAACCTCCTCCGCGAACTCGGCGACGTGCGCAAGCCCGTCCTGCTCAAACGTGGCATCGCCGCCACCATCGAAGAGCTGTTGCTCTCCGCCGAATACCTCCTCGCAGGCGGCAATTACGACGTCATCCTCTGCGAGCGCGGCATTCGCACCTTCGAAACCTACACCCGCAACACTATGGACATCTCCGCCATCCCCGTCGTTCATAAGCTCTCCCACCTGCCGATCCTCGGCGATCCCTCGCATGGCACCGGCCGCCGCGACAAGGTTCCCGCCATGGCGCGCGCCACGATCGCTGCCGGCGGCGACGGCCTCCTGATCGAAGTCCACCCCAATCCCGATAAAGCGCTGTCCGACGGCGCGCAGTCCATGTTCCCGGAAAAATTTGCCGCCCTCATGGACTCGCTGCGCATCATCGCCCCTGCCGTCGGTCGTACGTTCTGACCCGAAGCCTTCAGCGAAGGGCAGGAATCCCGGCCATCTTGCTCTCACCACTGCGACGTCATGCCTTCCAGGTCGAAGTCCGGCAAACCGTTACACTAACTTCGCCATGATCTCCCGCATCGCGATCCTCGGCACCGGTCTCATCGGATCGTCCGTCGGCCTCTCGCTGCGCGCACATGGCTTCTCGGGCTCCATCGCCGGATGGGACCCCAACCGCGACGAACTCCACACCGCTCTGCGCCGCGAAGCCATCACCGTCCTCGCGGACGATCCCATCGGCGCCGCCGCCGAAGCAGACCTTATTCTCCTCGCGGGGCCTGTCTTTACCATCCTTGAAAACCTGGATCGCCTTGCGCCCATCCTGAACGAAAACCAGCTCGTCAGCGACGTCGGCAGCGTCAAAGGCGCCCTTTGTGCTCACGCCCGTGACAAATACAACGGCCCGGGCCAGCCCGGATTCCTCCCCGGCCACCCCATGGCCGGCAAAGAAGTCGGCGGTGCCGCCAACGCCGACGCGGCCCTGTTCTATGGCTCTGTCTGGTTGTTTACCCCATGCATCTCGGCCGAAGGCGGATCGCCGGCCGCAGAGACCTGGCGCGCCTGGGTCGCCCGCTTCGGCGCCCGCGTCATCGACATGGACCCCGACCGCCACGACGTTCTCTGCGCCTGGATCAGCCATCTGCCGCAGTTCGTCTCCACCGCCATGTGTGCGCTGCTCGAAGATGAGTTCGCCGCCAACGCCGACTTGCTTCCCATCGGGGGACGCGCTCTCCGCGAAATGACCCGTCTCGGCGCAAGCCCCTTTTCCATGTGGCGCGACATCGCTCACACCAACACCGACGCCATCGCCGCCTCACTCCTGGCCCTCGAACAGCGCCTCGCCCACATCCGCGAGAACCTCAAATCTCCCCAACTCCGCGAAGAATTCGACCGCGCAAATCAATTCCGTCTGCGTCAGCCCAATAAGCCCTGAAGCGACGCCAATGTCCGCTTGCGGACACTGGCCGGATCTCACGCAAAATCCTTAGCGCATGGCGAGGACGGCGAGTACACTTGCCCTTCATCAAACTGCTCCTTCTCCGGAGGTCTCCCGTGCATCGCCTTGCGCTGCGCTCCACGCTGGTTTTCCTCACGACCATCCTCGCTCTGCCGATCCTCTCCCCGGCCGCGTCGGACACTGCTATCCCGTCGTCCTCGACCGGCGCCAACGGAGCCCCGCTGCTCCTGCTCCACCCCTCGTTGAGCAAAGACCAGATCGCCTTCCGCCACGCCGACGACATCTGGATCGTCGCCCGCTCCGGCGGCGCAGCCGACCGCCTCACCTCCACGTCGTCCGTGGTCGCCGGCCCTTACTTCTCGCCCGACGGCCAGACCCTCGCCTACTCTGCGCGCATCCGTGGCAACGTCGATGTCTATACCGTGCCCGTCTCCGGCGGCGTCGCCCATCGCCTCACGTACCACCCCGGTGATGATGAGGTGGTCGGCTGGGCGCCCAACGGCAAAGACATCCTCTTCCTCAGCGGCCGCGCTGCATGGAACGATTACTCCCAGCTATTCCGGGTCGCTGCCGACCGCTCCGGCATGCCCGTTGCCTATCCGCTGCCCTCCGCCGACAGCGGCTCCCTCTCACCCGACGGCGCGGCCATCGCCTACACGCCCTTCAACCAGTGGGAGCGTGCCTGGAAGCGCTACCGCGGCGGTCAAACCAACCCCATCTGGATCGTGAATCTCGCGACGCTCGATCTCACCAAAGTCCCGCGTGACAACTCCAACGACTCCAATCCGCTCTGGGTTGGCGACAAGGTCTATTTCCTCTCCGATCGGAACGGCCCCGTCACTCTCTTCGCCTATGACACCAGGACAAAGCAGGTCGAGCAACTCGTCGACAACAAGACCTTCGATTTGAAGTCCGCCAGTGCGGGGCCCGGCGGCATCGTTTACGAGCAGTTCGGCAGCATCCACCTCTACGATCCTGCCACCCGCGCCGAACACGCCGTGCCCATCACTCTCCACGGCGATCTGCCGGCGCTCGCGCCCGCTCTCGCCCTCATCGACCCGCACACCATCCTGAACGCCGCCATATCCCCCACCGGCCAGCGCGCCGTCTTTGAGGCGCACGGCGACATCTTCACCGTGCCCGCCGAAAAAGGCGACGCCCGCAATCTCACCGACACCTCCAATGCCGCCGAGCGCGATCCAGACTGGTCCCCCGACGGCAAATCCATCGCGTATTTCAGCGATGCCTCCGGCGAGTACCAACTCTTCATCCGCGATCAGGACGGTATCGCCCCACCCAAAATCATCAACCTGGGCCCCTCGCCGTCATTCTTCTACTCTCCGCGCTGGTCACCGGACTCGAAGCGGATCCTCTACGCCGACAAGAGGCTCAACCTCTGGTACCTCGATGTCGCCGCCGGCCACCCCGTCAAAATCGATACCGATAACTACGAAGGCTTTGGCTTCCAGGGCAGCGCCGTCTGGGCACCCGACAGCAAATGGATCGCCTACCTCAAGACCCTGCCCAGCTGTATGCACGCGGCTTGCCTCTATAACCTCGACACGCAGAAAACGACGCAGATCACCGACGGCATGAGCGACGTAAGCAACCTCGTCTTTGACCGCAACGGTAAGTACCTCTACTTCACTGCCAGCACCAACGTGGGGCCATCGGCCGACGGCTTCGATCTTTCGAGCCTCGATCGCGCCGTCTCCTCCAGCGTCTACGTCGTTGTGCTCTCCAAAGATTTGCCCTCGCCGCTGCCGCCGCAGAGCGACGATGAGAAGGCCAAAGACGAGAACAAGCCCGCTACCGACAACGCGAAGCCCTCCAGCGACCAATCTGCATCATCCGGCAAAGAAGAATCCGCCAAAGCCGGAGAGAAGAAGGAAGAAGCCAAACCGCCCGTCGTCAAAGTCGACTTCGACGGCATCGACCAGCGCATCCTCGCCCTGCCCATTCCCGCGCGCAACTACGTCGATCTCCAGCCCGGCAAGGAAGGCGTGCTCTACATCGCGGAAGGCAGCCCGGTGGGCAATCCCTCGCACCAGGACGGTCCGCCGATTCGCGCCCTCTGGCGTTTCGCGCTCGACAAGCGCGAGACGAACGACGTCCTCTCCAACATCGACGCCTACACCGTTTCGGCAAACGGCGAAAAGATTCTCTACAAACGCGGCGACTCCTGGCTCATCGCCGGAGCCGATAACGTGAAGACCGACGCCGGCAAGCCGCTCAACCTCTCCGGCCTCGAGGCCCACATCGATCCCCGCGCCGAGTACCGCCAGATGTTCGACGAAACCTGGCGCATCGAGCGCGACTTCTTCTACGACCCCAACCACCACGGCCTCGACCTCGACAAAGCCAAAGCCCGCTATGAGCCGTACCTGGCCGGCATCGGCTCACGCGACGAGCTCAACTACCTCTTCGAAGAAATGACCGGCGAAATCACCGTCGGCCACATGTTTATCCGCGGGCCGTTCAATCCCGACCACTCGCCGAAGACCGGCCTGCTCGGCGCGGATTACTCCGCGGACCACGACCGCTACCGTTTCGCCCACATCTACAACGGCGAGAACTGGAACCCCTCGCTGCACGCTCCGCTCACCCAGCCCGGCGTCAACGTCAAGGAAGGCGAATACCTCCTCGCCGTCAACGGCCGCGAGCTCCATGCCTCCGACAACCTCTATAGCTTCTTTGAGGGCACCGCCGGTAAACAGATCGTGCTCCGCGTCGGCCCCAGTTCCGACGGCTCGGGCGCGCGCGACGTCACCGTGGTCGCCGTCGATTCCGAGCACGGCCTGCGCAACCTCGCCTTCATCGAATCGAGTCGCCGCAAGGTCGATGAGATGACCCACGGGGAAGTGGCTTACGTCTACCTGCCCAATACCGGAGGCGGCGGATTCACCAACTTCAACCGCTACTTCTACTCCCAGGTCGGCAAACAGGGTGTCATCATCGACGAACGCTATAACGAAGGCGGCGCCATCGCCGACGTGGTCATCGACACGCTCCGCCGCGTGCCCATGTCCCGCTACGAAACTCGCGAAGGCCTCGACGTCACCGATCCCGCCGGCGCTATCTTCGGCCCCAAAGCCATGATCACCAACCAGTCTGCCGGCTCCGGCGGCGATCTGCTGCCCTGGTACTTCCGCAAAGCGGGACTCGGCGCGCTCGTCGGCACCCGCACCTGGGGAGGGCTCGTCGGCATAGGCGGCTATCCCGCCCTGCTTGACGGCGGCAGCGTCACCGCACCGCGCACCGCCATCTACGGACTCCATGGCCAATTTGAAGTCGAGAACCACGGAATCCCTCCCGACATCGAAGTCGAATACGATCCCAAAGACGTCGCCGCCGGCCAGGATCCGCAACTCGATCGCGCCGTTCAGTACGTCATGGAGCAACTGAAAGAGCATCCACTGCCCACGTATCAAAAACCGCCCTACCCCAACTACCACCAGCACGATGCCCTGGGCATCCACTAGCCAGCCCGCACCTCGATCCAGGGGCCGGAGTCTCCGCTCCGGCCTTTTCCTTTTCCTGGGATTACCATGGTTGGCATGTTCCGCCGTTTGCCCTTGTGCATCGCCCTCTCTGCCCTTCTTCTCGCCTCCGCTGTGCACGCTCAGCAATCCACGCTCCTCGTCGACGTCGATCATCGCCCCCAAATCTCGCTTGATGGGCCCTGGCACTACATCGTCGATGCGTACCGCGAAGGCTGGGGCTCCAATCCCGACCATGCCAGCCCGCACGGCTATGCGGCCAACGCGCACTATGTCCCCGGTGGTCCGCTCGTTCAGTACGACTTCGCCCGGTCGCCCACCCTCAATGTCCCCGGCGACTGGAACTCCCAGGACAAATCCCTCTTTCACTACCAGGGCCTGCTTTGGTATCAGCGCGACTTCACGTATCACCTGAAACCCCACACCCGCGTCTTCCTCCACTTCGGTGCCGTGAATTACGCTGCCTCCGTCTTCGTCAACGATCGGCACGCCTGCGATCACGAGGGCGGCTTCACGCCCTTCGACTGCGACATCACCGGCATCGTGAAGGATGGCGCCAACTTCGTCGTCGTGGCGGTCGACGACACCCGCACGGTCGAACGCGTCCCCACTCTGCGCTTCGACTGGTGGAACTACGGCGGCCTCACCCGCCCGGTCTCCCTTGTCGAAGTCCCCGACACCTTCATCGATGATGAATCGCTCCAGCTCGACCGCGAAACGCCCAACCACCTCCGGGGCTTCGTCCATGTCGTCAACGCCGGTCCAGGAACCCGCGTCACCCTTCGCATTCCCGATCTGCACATCGAAAAAAGCTCAGCCACAGATACCAATGGCCGCGCTGCCTTCGACTTCGACGCGTCCGGCCTCGAGCTCTGGTCGCCCGACCACCCCCGCCTCTACGACGTCGATTTCTCCGCCGCCTCCGACCACCTGACGGATTCCATCGGTTTCCGTACCGTCGAAGTCCGCGGCGACCAGATTCTGCTCAACGGAAAACCAATCTTCCTGCGTGGCATCAGCTACCACGATGAAGCGCCCTTGCGCTCCGGCCGCGCCTGGTCCGGGCAGGACGCAGCCACCCTCCTCGGCTGGGCCAAAGAGCTGCACTGCAACTTCGTCCGCATGGCCCACTACCCTCACACCGAGAATGAATATCGCCTCGCCGACAAACTGGGCATCCTCGTCTGGGAAGAGATTCCCGTCTACTGGGACATCGACTGGACCAACCCCCCGACCCTCGCGGTCGCCAAACAGCAGCTCCACGAAATGATCCGCCGCGATCACAATCACCCCTCGGTGATCCTGTGGTCGATGTCGAACGAAACGCCCGAGAGCCCGGAGCGAAATGCCTTCATCCACCAGCTTGCCCAGCAGGCCCGCTCCGAAGATCCCACTCGCCTCATCACTTCAGCGATCGTGACGCATTTCCACGGAACCACGGCCGTTCTCGACGATCCGCTCGGCAAAGACCTCGACGTCCTCGGCTACAACGAATATCTCGGCTGGTACAACGGCACGGCGAGCGAGATCCCCAGCTATACCTGGCAGGATCCCATGGACAAGCCGGTGATCATGAGCGAATTCGGCGCCGGAGCCAAAGCCGGCCTCCACGGTCCCGCAACCGAAATGTTCACCGAAGAGTACCAGGACAATGTGTACCGGCAACAGTTCCAAATGCTCGACAAAATACCCTTCCTGCGCGGCATGACGCCCTGGGCCCTCATGGACTTCCGCTCGCCCATGCGCCAGCTTCCCGGCATCCAGGACGATTACAACCGCAAAGGCCTCGTCTCCGATAAGGGCGAAAAGAAGAAAGCCTTCTTCACCCTGCAGGATTACTACGCAAAGCTGCAAAAATAATTGCGCTGCAGAACGCCGACCGCTTCTCAGCTAACCGCTCCTTAGCTGACCGTTTCCTGGCAAGCATCAGGCGCCGAGGCGCCCCAGGCCGATCCCGATCACATACGTCGCGATGCCCTCGAGCGCGCCCACCAGCGTCATCTCCAGTCCCGACGCCCACCAGCTGCGTACCGTGATCAGCGATTTGGCCGCGCCCACCGCAAAGTGGGCCGCCAGCGAAATGACCGCCGACACAATCACTGCCGGATACCCACTCATAAAGAAGAACGGCAGGATGGGAATGAACGCCCCGATCGCCGTGGACAGAGCCCCCGACCAGGCCGAAACGAAGGGCTGGCTCAACCCTTCCTCCGTCATGTTCAGACGCTCCGCTGCCAGCGCTCGCGTGAACTGGGTCGAGTCTTCTGCCAGATGCTCGACCACGTGGTCCGCATCGTCCCGCGGAATTCCCTTCACCTGGTAATACAGCGACAGCAGCTCGCTCGCTTCCGGCCCGTTCATCTCGATGGCCTCGCGCTCGCGCGCCAGCTCCGCCTCGTAGATTTCACGCTCGCTCTTCGCCGCCAGATATGCGCCCGAACCCATCGACAGCGCGCTGGCGATCATCCCTGCCAGCCCCGACAGCAGCACCCACTTGCTGTTGCCCAGGGTCGCGCCCGACACGCCTGACACAATCCCGAAGATCGCGCCGAGGCCGTCATTGACTCCGTAAATCGCATCCCCGACCCAGCCCGCCGTCTGCCGCCCCGTGCGCCGCCGCGTCAGAAGATCGTTCAGTTCCTCCCGCGCCGTCTCTGAGCTGGTTGCCACCTTCGGATAGCGGTGCCGGATCAGCTCGCTCAGCTCCCGATAATGCTCCTGTTCATCCGCGATCACCTGCTGCAGAATCGCTACGCTCGGCTCGTCTCCCAGTTCCTTCAGTTGCTTTCCGTAGCGAGCGATGTCCCGGCTCTCTTCGATCTCCAGCCGCCGCAGCGCCATCTGCGGACCGCCCAGCCGGTTCACCAGAGAATCCGCTTCTCCCGTCGTCCTGCCTTCGTAGTGCGGCACCTCTTCGCCCAGCTCCTTAATCCGCTTCGCCCACAGCGCCGCATGCTGCGCTTCCATTTCGGCCATATGCCGCAGTGTTTTCTTCCGGATCGGATCTTCGTCCCGCTCCGCCAGCGTGTTGTAGGTGTGGAAGCCGGTCATCTCCGCCCGCCAGTTTTCACTCAGCGCTTCCAGCACCTTCTGCTCTTTTTGCGACAAAGCCTGCGCCATCCCTGTGCTAGCCCCCAATCTGGTAGCTGAATCCAAAACGCCCAATCTGCATCATCGACCGGTCCCCCGGCGGCCAAATGCGAAACGATTCTACACGCGTGTTTCCCGGAATCAGCTTCGCCAGCACGCTGCCCAAAGGCTTTCCTGAGGCCGCCTCAAAGAAGCGCACCACCAGCCCATCCCCGCTGTGTTCGTAACCCAGCAGGTATTCGCCGGGCGCCAGCCGTATGTCGGTTCCTATCTTCAGCGGCACCTGCGTGACCAAAAAGTGCGAGTACTTCCCCTCCGCCGAGTAGCCCGCCGTGATCAGCACCACCCCGGCAACGTATTTCCCGTGGCTGTTTGTGATCCCCGATGCCGAGCGCATCTCCGTCTCAATCCGCTCCGTGACCACCGGCGCCCGCACCGGGATCACCGACCGCAGCTCCCCATCGGTGGCCGCGCGCCACTCGGTTCCACGCCCATCCTGGGCCCACGCCGCGCACCCCATGGCCAGCAGCAACGCCGGAAGAATCGCGCACGCCAGCTTAATTCGCATCCATCGCATCATCCCTGATCCCTGCCGGCTAATCGTTCCAGGCTACCGGCTGCCTTTCTTACTCCAGATGTACGATCCCGCGCTGCAGGGCCGTCGTTGCGGCCTGGGTGCGATCCTCCACGCCCATCTTGCCCAGCAGACTGTTGACGTGCGTCTTGACCGTCGCCTCGGAAATGAACAGCGCGCTCCCGATGTCCTTGTTGCTCTTACCTGCGACGATCAGTTGCAGAACCTCCAGCTCGCGCGCCGTTAGCGTTGCTCCGCTCATCCGTTCCGCCAGCTTCTCCGCTACCTGCGATGGAATCCGCGATTTCCCCGCGTGCACCGTCCGCACCGCCTCGGTCAGATCCTTCAGATCCATGCCCTTCAACAGGTAGCCCTTCGCGCCCGCCTGCATAGCGCGGTAGATATCTTCGTCACCGTCGTAGGTCGTCAGCACAATGATCCGCGCCCCCGGCGATTCCCCGCGAATCTTCGCGATCGCCTCCACACCGTTCAGCTTCGGGAGCCGCAGGTCCATCAGCGTTACGTCCGGCCGGTGCTTGCGAAACATTTCCACCGCCTGCTCGCCGTCTGCTGCCTCTCCCACCACGGCAAATCCCGGAACCGTGCTCAGCAGTGCCGCGAATCCCTGGCGCACGATCGCGTGATCGTCAACTATCAGGATCTTGATTGAATCCGCTGTCGTATCCGTCATGGTTATCAATTCTTCCCCGTTTCCAGCGCGGTAAAATCCGGCGGCATCTTCAAGTGCACCCGGGTTCCCTCTCCCTCGGCGCTCTCCACCGTCAACTCGGCGCCGATCGCCTGCGCGCGTTCCCCCATCCCCATCACACCGAAATGGCCGCTCTCCGGGCCCGGCGCCGAGCCCGCAAATCCCTTCCCATCGTCGCGAATCTCCATCCCGAACATACTGCCATCGAATTCCAGGCGCAGCAGTATGTTTCTGGCCTTCCCGTGTCGCACCGCGTTCACCAC
Organism: Acidobacteriaceae bacterium; assembly: GCA_036267095.1. Lineage (GTDB taxonomy): Bacteria > Acidobacteriota > Terriglobia > Terriglobales > Acidobacteriaceae > Palsa-343. The sequence continues at coordinate 20,528 of DATAWS010000038.1, read as the reverse complement.
CGCCTCCCGCGCAATCCGCGCCAGCTCCCGCTCCACGCTCGCGTCCAGTGGATGATTCGTTCCCGCCACCCGCATCTGCACGCGCGCCTGCGATCCTTCCCGCGCCACCGTGTCTTCCGCCATCCGCAGCATCCGGGTTGCCAGCTCCTCACGCTCCGTGGCCTGCGACCGCAGCTCCCAAATTGACATCCGCGCGTCTTCCAGACTCGATCGCACCAGAGCCTGGGCGTGCTCCAGTTGCTGCTTCGCCGCTTCCCCGGAAGAGCGCATCAGCTGTGCTACCAGTTCCAGGTGTACTGACACGGCAACAAACCCCTGCGCCAGCGTATCGTGAATCTCGCGTGCAATCCGCGCCCGTTCCCCCAGCACCGCCTGGAATTCCCGCTCCACCCGCTCCAGGCGCCGGCGCCATGCCCCATACGCCGCTGTTAAGAGCGCCAGCGCCAGCAGCACCCGGAACCACCACGTCTGCCACATGTGCGGCTCCACGGTCAGGTCCGCCGTCGCCGCCGCCCGGCTCCAGACGCCATCGTTGTTGCGCGCCATCACCCGAAACGTGTAGTGCCCATGCGGCAGATTCGTGTAGTACGCCGTCCTCCGCGTCCCTGCATCCACCCAACCCTTGTCGAACCCCACCAGCTGATAGCGGTACTCCACCTTCTGCGGAGCCACAAAGCTCAGCCCGGCATAATCGAATTCGTAATGACTGTGGCCCGGCGCGACCGCGAGCGTGGCCGGTGAACTCTGCGGCGCATCGTCCACATCCACCTGCTCGATAACCACCGGAGGCGGCACGCGGTTCACCGGCATCGTCTCCGGATGGACGCGCGCGATCCCTCTCAGCGTGGCAAACCAAAGCTCGCCATCCCGCAGCCGCAGCGCTGCCGGATGTCCTCCGCTCGAACATTCGCTGATCTGCATGCCGTCCGCTACCCCGAACCGCAGCACCTCCGCGGATCCACCTCCACCGGCCATGCGATCGAGCGCGGCGCGGTTCACGCGATAGATGCCGGTGTTCGAGCTGATCCACAGAGACCCGCTGCCATCTGCCAGAATCCCGATTACCCGCACCGGCAGCTGTTCCGAATGGATCGCCACAATCCGCCCGTTCCGCATCCGGTTCAGGCCCCCGTCGTTCGTGCCGATCCAGAGTGTCCCATCCGGGTCGCGATGCAGCGACGTCACCACATTGCTCGAGAGCCCGTCCTTTTTCGTGAAATTTCGGAACTCGCCATCGCGAAAATGGCTCAGCCCACCCAGCGTCCCGATCCACAGCCCACCCCCGCCGTCTCCCCCCGACCCATCTCCACGGATTGCGCCCACCAGGTCGCTCCCCAGCCCATCCGCCGCCGTCCATGTCGTAAACGCCCCGTTCGCATAGCGTGACAAGCCATGACGCGTGCCCACCCACAGCCCGCCTTTGCCGTCCACATACAGCGACCGGACAAAGTCATCGGCCAGGCCATCGGCGGTCGTAAACACCCGCACCTCGTCCCCACGAATCCGGTTCAAACCATCCGGCGTCCCCACCCAAACATCGCCATTGGGAGCGGCCGCCACCGCCAGCACTACATTGCTCACCAGTCCCTGCGCCGTGGTCACAGCGTGAAATTTTCCATCTCGATCAACATCCACGCCGCCATTCTTCGTGCCCACCCACACCGCGCCATCCGGCGCCTGCGCCAGTGCCAGCGCGTATTCGTCGTTCAAGCCATCCTGCGTGCCCAGCGTAGAAAATTTCCGGTCGCGCAGCACCGCCAGGCCGCCCGCCTCCGTGCCCAGCCACAAATCGCCTTCGCGATCCTCCGTCGCCGCCAGATAGACATCGTGGCCCCATCTCCATTGCTGGGTTTCCAGATCGCCCTGACCCGTAAACCGCACCAAACCCTGCGGCGTGCCGGCCCAAACCGCACCCTGTCGATCGCAGTACAGAAACTGCGCGCCCTCCGTCCCCGGCTTTCCGTACCAATGCCCATTTCGCAGCGAAACTACCTCGGCATCGGTGGCCACCCAAACCTGACCTGTCCCATCAGCCACCAGAGCGTGTACCGCGCCCCCGTTCGGAGTCTGCACGCTCCTGCACGCCGCCGCTGTACATGCCTCCAACCCCGAGCGCAGTCCGGCCCACGCTGTGCCCTCGCGATCCACTGTCAACCCCAGCACCTCCCCGCTCGCACCGACCAGCCTGAAACGCCCCGCTCCGGTGCCGCGCAGGAGTCCCTCCGCCGTTCCCAGCCACAGCGTTCCGTCGCGACCCGCAACCATCGTGCTGTTTTCCGTCAGGTCCTGGTCCAGCGGAACCGCCGCGGCCCTCTCCCCCTCGATCCGGAACAGCCCCGCCGCTGTCAGCGCCCATACCCGCCCGCTCCCGTCCTCGAACGTCCGCCATACCTGCGTCGCAGGAATCCCTCGATCCGGCCCGAAGGCTTCCAGTCTGCCGCCTCGCAGCCACGCCAACCCGCCCGACGTGCTGACCCACAAGGTGCCATCGCGGCCCAGCATCAGATCGTCGATCAGGTCGCTCGGCAGTTCCGGGGTATTCGCGTGCGTCATCACCCTGAAACCGACGCCGTCGAAGCGCACCAGACCGCCTTCGGTCGCGATCCACAGAAACCCGTCCGGCCCCTGCACCATGGCATGCACTGTGTTTTGCGGCAGGCCGGTGTCGGTTTGCCATGACTGATAGCCGTATTGCGCCAGCGCGGTATGGGGATCGAGGGCCCGCGCCGACATCCCCGCCAGCGCGATCCCGGCTGCGAAAATGACACCAAACGCCCGTAATCTGCTGCCCGTTCGCGTCAGCGGTAGTGGTTTGGAGAGGGCCGCCTTCATGAGCCTGCCCTGATCGAGGTCGCCGCCGCGACCGAGTCGAACGGGAGCCATCGTTCGCCGGAATCGAAGAGGGGCTTCAGCCCCTGCGGCTTTCCCCCACGGCACTCGATCATGCACGCTGTTTGCATGCTAAATCCCGGCGCAGGACAACGTTTCCGGAATCATCGTGCGTGCCCGCCCCTCGCCCGCTTCACCCGCACCCGCTCCGCCGCCGCCGGACCGATCGTGAACTGTCCTGTCGGCGTCTCAATCGCCAGCGTCTGATCGTAATTGCGCTCCAGCACCCGCACCCGGCCCCCCGGCTCAATCCCCGTCTGGTGCAGAAACCGCAGCAGCTTCGGATCCCGCTCGTAGAGACTCGTCACCGTGTACCCCATCCCCGCCAACCCATCCGCCAGCCGCCGCACCCCGCGCTTCTGCCGCCTCTCGTCGCTCTCCGGCAGCACCGCGTTCCCGTGCGGGCAGGTCCCCTTCTCTCCCAGTTTCTTCGCCAGCAGCGTTTCAAATTCAGGCGATACCGCGTGCTCCAGCCGTTCCGCCTCGTCATGCACCTCGTACCAGGGCATGCCAAACATCTCCGACAGCATCCGCTCCACCAGGTGATGCCGAAGCGCCGTCTTGTACGCCGCCGCATGCCCTTTCGGGGTCAGCCGCACCACGCCATCCGCCCGCACTTCGACATACCCATCGCGCTTCAGCCGCCGCAGGGCCATCGACACCGCCGGCGCCGACACTGCCAGCCAGTGCGCCAGCGTTGCGGCGATCACCGTGTGCCCCTCGCTCTCGGCTTCCAGAATCGCCTTGAGGTAGTCTTCTTTCGAAACGCTGATGGCCGCTTTCACAAGCCTCTAGCTTACAGCCGGCACTCCCTCTCGCAGCCTCCGATCTTGCGAAGGGGCCTCCATCTGGCTCCCCTTTTCCGCGGCCATCCGGCCCCGCTGCATGCAAGGCTCCCGTTACAATATCCAGAGCCATTGCCCTCGCGAAGGATTCCGTGTCGAACTCATCCTCTTTCAGCCGCAAGCGCGTCCTCTCCGGTATGCGCCCCACCGGCAAGCTCCATCTCGGCAACTACATGGGCGCCCTCCACAACTGGGTCCGCCTGCAGAACGACCCACAGTACGAGTGCTATTTCTTCATCGCCGACGTCCACGCCCTCACCACCGACTATGCCGACCCCTCGCAGATCCCCGCGAACACCCGAGAGGTCATCCTCGACTACCTCGCCGCCGGCCTCGATCCCGAAAAATCCGTCCTTTTCGTCCAGAGCCAGGTCAAACAGCACTATGAGCTGCCTCTGCTCCTCGGCATGATTACCCCGCTCGGCTGGCTCGAACGGGTGCCCAGCTATAAGGAAATGCAGGAGAACCTCACCAACCGCGACCTCTCCAACTACGGTTTCCTCGGCTATCCCGTCCTGATGGCATCGGACATTCTCATTTACCAGGCCCACTATGTCCCGGTTGGCCAGGACCAGACTGCCCACGTCGAGCTCACCCGCGAAATCGCCCGCCGCTTCAACCAGTTCTACAAACCCGACGACCCCGCCTCTGGAGAGATCCTCCCCGAGCCCCAGGTCCTGCTCACCCCCTCGCCCAAACTTCCCGGCACGGACGGCCGTAAGATGTCCAAGAGCTACGGCAACACCATCCTGCTCTCGGACCCGGAGCAGGAGATTCGCCGCAAGTTGAAGCCCATGGTCACCGACCCGGCCCGCGTCCGCCGCACCGATCCCGGCAGTCCCGACAAATGCCCGGTCGGCGACCTGCACAAAATCTTCTCGTCGCAGGAAACGCTGGCGAAGGTCTACGACGGCTGCACCACCGCCGGCATCGGCTGCATTGAATGCAAGGGATGGGCCGCCGACGCCATCGTCCAGCATCTTGCGCCCCTCCAGCAGCGCCGCGCGCACTTCGAACAGCACCCCGCCCTCGTCACCGACATCCTCGCTGACGGCGACCGTCGCGCCGCCACCCGCGCCGAAGAAACCATGCAGCAGGTCCGCTCCGCCATGGGCTTGGCCGGCATCCCCGAAAGCAGTCCCGTCGCATGACCGATCAGCCCCCCAATCCGGATCAGAACTCACCTGGCAATGGGACTCCTGCCCAGCCAAAGATCCCTGTCGAAGGAAAGCCAGAAGGGCCGATCGCAGGGCGCGAAGCCCACGAGTCCGCCTCTCCTTTCTCCGTCACAGTCGGCAAAATCTACGAGGGTCCCCTTGACCTTCTCCTCGACCTCGTCCGCAAGCAGAACATCGATATCTACGACATCCCCATCGCCAAAATCACCGCCCAGTTCCTGGCCTATGTCGAGCACCTCAAGGCCTCTGACGTCGATACCGCCGGCGAGTTCATTTACATGTCGGCGCTGCTGATCCACATCAAGAGCAAGATGCTCCTCCCGCGCGACCCTCTCGAGCCCGCCGAAGGCGAAGCCGAGGATCCCCGCCACGAGCTGGTCGAGCGCCTCCTCGAACACGAGCGCTTCCGGAATGCCGCTCAGATGCTCCAGCAGAAACGCCAGCTTGAAGAGGCTACCTGGACCAACCCCGGCATGCGCGACTTCCGTGAGGCCGCTGACGCCGATCAGGACATCGCCGCCGACACCCTTGACCTGGTCCGCGTCTTCCGCCAGGTCATCGAGCGGGCCAAAAACCGACCCGTCCTTGATGTCTCCGAAGACGCCATCACGGTCCGCCAGATGATCGACTTCGTCCGCCGCCGCATGATGATGGAGGACCGCCCGGTCGCCCTCTCCAGGCTTCTCTCCCACAGCCGCTCCACCGGCGCCATCGTGGCGATGTTCCTGGCTCTGCTGGAGCTGGTTCGCCTCCAGGCTGTCCTCCTCCGCCAGGACCGCAACTTCAGCGAAATCTATGTGAAGAAGCACGAGCAGTTCGAGCAGGTCATCAGCGATCGCCTCGCGGTCAGGGACGACTGGAGCTAGTTACCGCTCTCCGGCTATTCCCTAAACCCTGATCCCTCAGCCATTAACCCTGCATCCCCAATTCATGGCTTCTTTACTCGGCCTTCACACATCCGGGTAACGCCCATTGGTACCGTGGCTCCACTCCGCCCATGAACCTACACTGGAGCCAACAACCTATATGGCAGCAGGAGCTCGACTCTCCATTCCTGAACCGCTTCCGGTGACCGTCACTCCGGGAGCCGCGGCCGGTTCCCTTCTCGACCAAAAACTCAAAAAATCTCCTAACCGGCTCGGAATCCTCGTCTTCGGCGCCGCCCTCGTCATTGGTCTTGGCTATGTCGGCTCGCAGCTGGCCCATGACCTTTCCGGAACCCACCTGCTTTCCGCCTGGCCCTATCTGCTGCTCGGCCTGGCCCTCCTCATTGCTCTCGGCTTCGAGTTCGTCAACGGTTTTCACGACACCGCCAACGCGGTCGCCACGGTGATCTACACCCACTCCCTTGAACCGAACTTCGCCGTCGTCTGGTCCGGCATGTGGAACCTCATCGGCGTCCTCACCTCCTCCGGCGCGGTCGCCTTCACCATCCTCTCCCTGCTGCCCGTCGAGCTCATCCTCCAGGTCGGTAAGGGCGCCGGCTTCGCGATGGTCTTCTCCCTCCTCATCGCCGCCATCCTCTGGAACCTCAGCACCTGGTGGTTTGGCCTGCCCGCCTCCAGCTCCCACACTCTCATCGGATCCATCATTGGCGTCGGCGTCGCCAACCAGCTTATGAATCCCCACACCGGCACCAGCGGCGTGGACTGGGGCCAGGCCGCGAATGTCTTCAAGGTCCTCCTCATTTCCCCGCTCGTCGGCTTCGGCTGCGCAGCCGTCTTCCTGCTCATCCTCAAGTTCTTCGTCAAGAACAAGGCCCTTTACGAATCCCCCAAAGGCACCGAACCGCCTCCGTTCTGGATTCGCTGCCTCCTCATCCTCACCTGCACCGGCGTCAGCTTCGGTCACGGCTCCAACGACGGCCAGAAGGGCATGGGCCTCATCATGCTCATCCTCATCGGAACCGTGCCCACCGCCTACGCCCTCAACCACGCCATCGGCTACAGCCAGGTGCAGAACTTCGCCGCCGTCTCCGAGCAGACCGCCGGCGTTCTTAGCCACTACATCGTCCCCGGAACGTCCACGTATGGCGATCCGCGCGAAGTCGTGACCGACTACATCCGCACCAAAGAATTCAATTTCAACACCATGCTCGCGCTGCACTCCATGGTCCAGGAAATTGAGACTGAAGTCATCAGCTACAAATCACTGGCCAGCGTCCCCGGACCTCAGCAGCAGAACATCCGCAACAACATGTACGTGGTGAGCGAAGCGCTCCGCCTGATGAACAAGAGCCATCAGCCCGCCATCTCCGCCGCGGACAACCAGGTCCTGACCAACTACAAGAAGTTCCTGGATAACTCCACCAAGTTCATCCCCACCTGGGTTAAGGTCGCCGTCGCTCTCGCTCTTGGACTCGGCACCATGGTCGGATGGAAACGCATCGTTGTCACCGTAGGCGAAAAGATCGGCAAGGAACACCTCACCTACGCCCAGGGCGCCGCCGCCGAAATCGTCGCCGCCGCGACCATCATTGGCGCCGACCACTTCCACATGCCGGTCTCCACCACCCACGTCCTTTCCTCCGGAGTTGCCGGCACCATGACCGCCAACGGCAGCGGCCTGCAAATGGCCACCATCCGCAATATCGCCCTCGCCTGGGTTTTCACCCTGCCTGCCGCCGCCCTCCTTGCCGGTGGCATCTTCTTCGTTATGCGCCAATTCATGTGAGATCCTCCCAATTCGATGCAACTCAGGGCCCCGCCTTCCGGCGGGGCCTTTTTTCCACGCGCGCCACGCTCCACCTCCCCGCATCCCTTCTGTACTATCGAAGAGGCGCCGGTTTTCTCTGCTTGCCCGGCGCAAAACCCCCGATCTTCATGAGTCTGAAAGCCCGCATCGAAGCCGTCATCTACGCCGCCGAGGACCCCGTCACCCTCGCCCAGCTTGCCTCCCTCTTTCGCGACGAAGCCCTCGCCCGGCGCGCGGCCCGCGTGACGCCGGAAGCCGACGCCGCTGCATCTTCCGAAGAGGATGCCGAGGCGCTCGCCGACGAACTCCTGCCACCGTCACCGGACGCAGCCGGGGTCGCAGCGGAACTTTCGTCCCCCACCGAGCGCGAAGCGCAACCCTCCGAACGCGCAGGTCTGGAGCGCGCAGTTCAGCGCGAAGTCCGCGACGAAATCCGTACCACCGTTGACGAGCTGATCGCTGAATACAATTCTCCCGACCGTGGCCTCGAAATCCGCGAAGTTGCCGGCGGTTTCCGCATCGGCACTCGCCCCGAGGTCCACGACGCCGTCCGCGCCTTCATCAAGACTCTCAAGCCGCCCCTCAAGCTCTCGCTCCAGGCGCTCGAAACCCTCGCCGTCATCGCCTACAAGCAGCCTGTCACCGCCCCCGAAATCGGCGAAATCCGCGGCGTCGATTCAGGCGGCGTCCTCGGCTCCCTCATCGCACGCAAGCTCATCACCACCGCCGGCCGTAAGCAGGTCATCGGCCGCCCCATCCTGTACAAAACTACGAGGGAATTCCTCCTCCGCTTCGGCCTCAGGGATGTGAACGAGCTCCCCTCCATCGACGAATTCGAAAAAATGGCCGCCGACCTCGAGGAAGCCACCGAGTTCGAGGACAGCGCCGAAGGCATTCCGCCGTCTGCGCAGGACCCCAAAGAACCGGCTCCGCCCATGAACGATCCCGAACCGGAGGTCCCTGAGCCGCCCATCGGTGAGCCGCCCGCGCAACCAGAACCGGCGCCGACAACGGAAATGGATGCCGCTCTCGAGGACCACAAGTCGTGACCGAGCCATCCGCCGACGCCGGTTCCCCTCAGCGCCTGCAGAAGATCATCGCCGCCGCCGGCATTGCCTCCCGCCGCAAAGCTGAAGAGCTGATCACCGCCGGACGCGTCCAGGTTAACGGAGAGACGGTCACCGAACTGGGCGCCAAAGCCGACCCCGCCCGCGACCATATCCGCGTCGACGGCAAACTCCTTCGCGGCCCAGAGCGCCCGCGCTACTACGTCATCAACAAACCAAAGGGCTACGTGACCACCGCCAGCGATCCCGAGGGCCGTCCCACCGTCCTCGATCTGATCAGAGGCGGAGAGCGCGTGTTTCCTGTTGGCCGCCTCGACTACTCCAGCGAAGGCCTCCTGCTCCTCACCAACGACGGAGCCCTCGCCAACGCCCTCACCCGCGCCGCCGCCCGCGTCGAGAAAACCTACCTCGTCAAAGTCAGCGGCAAGCCCTCTGACTCCGCTCTCAACCAGCTTCGCCACGGCGTCATGATCGACCGCGATACGCAAATCCGGCCCCGCCTGAATCCCAGTCGCCCCGGGGCGCCTCCGGAAGCAGCAGAAGAAGCCCGCTCCAACCGTCCACGCGACCGCGTGATGACCGCCCCCGCCCGCGTCCGGCTCCTCCGCGACGCCGACAATCCCTGGTACGAAATGATTCTCATCGAGGGCCGCAACCGCGAAATCCGCAAAATGTTTGAGGAAGTCGGCCATCACGTTGAGAAGATCCGCCGCGTCGGCTACGGTCCTCTCATCCTCGACCTCGAGCCCGGGCACTCCCGCGAACTCAACCCCGATGAACTGGCCCAGCTGCGCCGCGCCGCCGAGGGCAGGTCCCCCGCGCAGAAGAAGAACAGCGCCATCCGCCTGCCCAAGCCACCCCGTCCTGGTCGCACCCGTCCTGCCGCTGGACGGCCCGCCGGAGCGCCCGCCGCGTCCGGCACCTCCCAGCCTTCAGGCGATCGACGTCCCAGGACGCCCGCCAGGCGCGCCACTCCTCGCTCCTCTCGCGCAAACAAGCCTGCACGGGGCCGATGAATCCCGTTATTCTGATTGCCATCTAAGTCGAAGAGAGGTCCCCAATGGCCAAAGCTACCTTTGCCGCAGGTTGTTTCTGGGGCGTTGAAGCCCGCTTCCAGCAGCTTCCCGGCGTCACCGCGACCGCCGTCGGCTACGAGGGGGGCACACTCGAACGCCCCACCTACCACGACGTCTGCACCGACCGCACCGGCCACGCCGAAGCCGTCGAAATCGACTACGATCCAGCGAAGATCACCTACGAGCAGCTCCTCGAGGAGTTCTTCGCCCTCCACGACCCTACCCAGCTCAACCGCCAGGGCCCGGACCATGGAACACAGTACCGCAGCGCCATCTTCTACCACTCGCCCGACCAGGAGGCCGAGGCGAAAGCCTTCATCGCCCGCCTGACCGAGGGAAAGAAATTCTCGAAACCGATCGCTACCCAGGTCGTTCCCGCCCAAAACTTCTGGCGCGCGGAGGAATACCACCAGAAGTACCTCGAGAAACGCGGCGCTGTGAGCTGTCACATCTGAGCAGCGGATGAAAACAAAGGCGCGGTTCGAAAACCGCGCCTTTGTTCTTCCTGCACCCTCTCTCCTACGCCCTATCCCCCGCTCTTCTCCGCTCCCTCGCCGTCAGGACCGCCACCGTCACTCCCACGCAAAACAGCAACGCCAGCACCCCGCTCACCCGCGATGCCATCGAGATTGCTGCCTTCGAATGCGGCACCCGCGTCAGCGGCAGCACCACAAAATTCATTGCCACATACACCAGCGCTCCGTAAACCAGACCGCAGATCACCGGCCGCCGCGCCAGCACGCCCCACCGCCCACTTGCCGTCCAGTAGACCGCAGTCCAGAACAGAGCGATGGCGTAGTGAATCCCAACCCCTAAAACCACCGACGCCATCCCGGCGCGAAAAGCCCACGGCCCCGTCAGTCCGCTGGCAATGTAGCGGAAAATCTGCGTCGGCGTGATGTGCCGAAACGCGTTGAAGATCAGGTTCTCGCCAATATCCAGCGTGCCCGCGATCAGTCCAATCCGCAGCACCGCTCCCGCCGCTCTTGCCATCGGGCGATTCTACCCCGCGTAGCGGCGCACCAACCATGACCACTTTCCACAGTTCTTAACCGATATTCGTATTCGCGCCACAAGCCACCGCATCCCGAAATTGCAGCAAGCTCCCTCGAGCGACGCCCTGGGATGTAGCCGATCGTGTGAAGCTGGTCGAGGATGCGGAAGCCGCCTGATTAGTGGATCAGAGCCCCAAACAGTCCCGGCCTGACCGCAATGAACAACGCTGTCATGAGCCCCATGGCCAGCCCTATCATCGTCCCCGCGCCCACGCCGCGCCAAAGCATCTTTTGTTCGCCGTTCGTCATTTCGCTCTCCAGGCGGCAGGGAGAAACCTCACCGCAACCGTCGGTCAAACCTTGACCCTAAGCCCAATTCCTATTTTATGCTGTCGTCCCCCGCATCCCGCGGGATCCCGAAGTGCCCCCGCAGGTGCAGCAACTCCATCGGATCGATCTTCCCGTCCACCACCACCACGTTGACGTTCCGCTCGTTCGCCACGAGCAGCACAATCCCGTCGAAGTCGGAGTGGTCCATGCGCACCCACACATCCGTCCGCACCGGATCTGCCGGCCTCACAGGCGCAGTCCCTGGATAACCCTGCCCCGCATCCGGCCCTGCCGCCCCATTCGGATCGCCGGGGACATTCTGAGCTCCAGCCCCACCCGCCGCTCTCCCGTTCTGCTGCCCCCTCCAGTGCGTCCAGCCGTGGCCGCTGTACTGCGCCCGCACCGCATCCACATCGGCCGCGTCGTACATCCCCGGCGCCGAATACCGGAACGTATGCACCGTGATGCTGCGCAACTTCGCCACCAGCGGCCGCAGGTCGTCCGGCATGTTCTGGCTCGCTGCATCGAGCATTGACTTGTTGAAGGTGAAGCTGGTGCTGAACGTGGCATGGGCCGCGAGGGCATCCATCCCCTGCGGCGTCAAGCTTGTCTGCTGCGCCGACACCTGTCCGGAAATCACAAAGGCAGCGCCCGCCAGCAGCGCCGCCCCTAAAAACACACGAATCCGTCGATACGCCATACCGCCTCAGACGCGATTCTTCAGAAAAAGTGTCGCCTGTCTGTGGCGCTGCAATTCCGTCGTAGCCCGAAGTGGCGCGAAGCGCGCCCGCCCCCGACAGCTAGTCGGCCCACTCCCCTGCGCGCATCACTGCTTCTGCCCCGCCCCCCGCCGCGATTCCATCCACATCAATTTTGTTCGACCCAATCATCCAGTCCACGTGGATCAAACTGTCATTCGCGCCTTTCGCCTTCAACTCCTCCGGCGTCAGCTTGTCCCCATCCTTCACGCACGAGCTGTAGGCCTGCCCCAGCGCAATATGGCACGCCGCGTTTTCATCGAACAGCGTGTTCAGAAACAGCAGCCCGCTGGCCGCAATCGGCGACGAAGCCGGCACCAGCGACACTTCGCCCAGCCGCCGCGCCCCCTCATCCGTCTCGATCATCCGCTGCAGCACCTGTTCGCCCTTCGCCGCATGCGCCTCCACAATCTTCCCGCCCTCAAACCGCACCCGTATCCCCTCGATCAGCGTCCCCTGATGCGACAGCGGCTTGGTGCTCGTCACCGTCCCGTCCACCCGATCTTTGTGGGGCGTCGTGAACACTTCCTCGGTCGGCATGTTCGGAATGCAGTAGTTCCCGTTCCCCGCCCTCGTCCCGCCACCCAGCCACAAATGGTCGTCCGCCAGCCCCACCTTCAGATCCGTTCCCGGCCCCTTGAAGTGCAGCGTTGCAAACCGCTTCGCGTTCATCCGCTCCGCCCATGTATGCAGCTTGTCGTCATGCTTCTTCCACGCTGCCACCGGATCGGCGAGATCCGCGCGGCTCGCCGCGAAGATCGCATCCCACAGTTTCGCCAGCGCCTCGTCCGCCGGCAGCGCCGGAAACACCGCCGCCGCCCATGCCGGCGTCGCTGCCGACACAATGGTCCAGTTGATGTCGTGCCGCGTAATCAGTTCCAGCGCCGGCCGGTAGGCCTTCGACATCGCCCGGTTCGCCCGACTCACGTGTTCCGGATCTTCCTTCGACAGCAGCGACGGATTCCCGCCCGTAATCGCCAGCCGCGCCGCCCCACTCTTGTAGGCTGCCGCCATCCCGTCGTAGAGCCACGACGACGCTTTGTCGAAGCTCGCATCCTGACCGTACCGGTACCGCAGCAGCGACGACTCCTCGTCCGTGAACAGCACCGTTACCAGCGAGGCTCCGGCGCGATACGCATGCTCGGTGATCTTCCGCGCCAGCGGCAAAGCGTCGGTCGAGGCAGTCATCACCAACTCCTGCCCCCCGGCCAGCCCCAGCCCCGACCGGATCGCCACCTGCGCCAGGCGGTCCAGCTTCTGTTCGAAATCAGTTGTCGTTTTCAAAGTCTCAGCAGTTGCGGTTGCGCTCATACCTTCTATTCTGAGGCCCGCCGCCGCGCGATGGCAACGCGCGAAATCCCCTGCAGATCCTGGACGAAGCTCACCTCTTCCCAGCCCGCAAGGAGTCCGGCTACCGCATCCCTCTGCCCCTGCCCCATTTCCAGCACCAGCCACCCGCCCGGAACCAGGGCCTCCCCCGCCTCCGGAATCAGCCTGCGAACCACCTCGAGCCCCGTCGGTCCCGCAAAGAGCGCTGCCCGCGGCTCATACTCCGCTACCTGCGGCTCCAAAACCTCATGTTCCCCCACATAAGGGGGATTCGACACGACCACGTCGAACTGCTCCCCATGCACCGCTTCCAGCAGGTCCGACTCGAGGAACCGCACCCGCTCCGCCATTCCATGCCGCTGGGCATTCTCTCGCGCCACCACCAACGCCCCCCGCGAGCGATCCAGCCCCGTCACTTCTGCCTCTGGCATTGTGTACGCCAGCGCCACCGCAATTGCCCCCGACCCCGTGCCCACATCGCAAATCCGCACGGTTGCATTCCGGGGCACGCGGGCCAGAACCGCCTCCACCACATGCTCCGTCTCCGGCCGCGGAATCAGCACATCCCGCGATACCCTGAACCGCAGCCCGTAAAACTCCTGCTCGCCCAGGATGTATTGCATCGGCTCGTGGCGCTCCCGCCGCGCAATCCACGCGTCGTAACGCTCCTGTTGCTCGTCGTTCAGCGCTGCCTCCGGATGCGTCAGCAACCACGCCGCATCCCGGTTCAGCACGCGCAGAAGCAGCAACTGGGCATCGCGCCGCCCCTGGGGCAGCGCCTGCAGGCGCTCCACGCCGCGATGCAGCACCGCGCTCACTACATTCGCCGGTTTCATACAGATAATTCGAGTGAACGACAGGGCCGGGGCATCTCCCATCCCTCATCCGGGTCAGTTACGCTAACGCTTCCGCCTGTCACCTGCAACCGGGATCAATTTACGCCACCGCTGCTGCCTCGCCGCCTTCGCCCCTTAGCCGCTCCGCATTAAAGTGCGCAATCAGCGCATCGATCACCGGCTGCAGCTTGCCTTCCATAATCTCCGCCAGCTGATGAATCGTCAGCCCGATGCGGTGATCCGTCAGCCGGTTCTGGGGAAAGTTATACGTGCGAATCTTCTCGCTCCGGTCACCCGAGCCCACCTGCTGCTTACGCTCCTTCGCCAGCGCCGCCTGCTGCTTCTCCGTCTCCATCTCATACAGCCGCGCCCTCAGCACCCGCATGCCTTTCTCGCGGTTTTTGATCTGCGATTTCTCGTCCTGGCAGCTCACCACCGTATTCGTCGGCAAATGCGTAATCCGCACCGCTGAATACGTCGTGTTCACCGACTGCCCACCCGGCCCCGACGAGCAGAATGTGTCGATGCGCAGATCCTTTGCCTCGATCTTCACATCCACATCCTCGGCCTCCGGCAAAACCGCCACCGTGACCGCGCTGGTATGAACCCGCCCCTGCGTCTCCGTTGCCGGAACCCGCTGCACTCGATGAACCCCACTCTCGTACTTCATCTGCGAATACACCCGATTTCCCTCGATAATCGCGATCACTTCCTTCAGTCCGCCCACCGATGACTCCGATGATGACAGCACCTCCACCTTCCAACGGTGCTGCTCTGCAAAGCGCGTGTACATGCGGAAGACCTCCGCCGCGAACAGGCTCGCCTCATCGCCGCCCGTCCCGGCCCGAATCTCCAGCACCACGTTCTTCTCGTCATTGGGATCCTTCGGCAACAGCAGCAGCTTCAGGTCCTCCTCAATCTGCGGAGCCCGCGCCTCCAGCGCCGTCAGTTCGTCTTGTGCCATAGCGCGGATCTCCGCGTCGTTCTCGCTCAGCATGGCTCGGGCATCGGCGATCCCGGTTCGGACCGTCTGATACTCGCGGCACTTCTCCACCAGTGGCTCCAGGTCGCGATGCTGTTTCGCGATCTTCTGATACTTCTCGTGATCGCTCAGCACCTCGGGATCGGCCATCTGCCGGTTCAAATCCTGAAACCGCGCCTCAATCTGCTCCAAACGCTCAAACATAAAATCCTCTCGGCGCACCGCCGGCTTTAAAAATTCACACTCAAAAATCAGGGGGAAAGATGCAGCTCAGGCTGGGCGGCGGGAGCCGCTAGAGAAGAACGCCAATGGGGAACATCTGCTGCATCGCTTTTAGTCTACTTCCATTCGATGTCGTCCCGGCCAAAAAGCCGCATCCTCCGGCATCAGAACCATCTATAGTCGCTACCAGCTACTGGCTAAACTCTGATCCCTGAACTCTAAACTCCGTTTGTTCCATGTCTTCTTTCCTCCAGTTCGCCGAGCTCAGCGACGCGCTCGCCGCCACCACGAAAAAACTTGAAAAGCGCGCCTTCCTCGCCGCCTGCCTCCTGACCCTCCCCATCGAGGACGCCGGCCGCGCCGCTCTCTGGTTTTCCGGCACGCCCTTCCCCGAAACCGATCCACGGATCCTCAACGTCGGTGGATCCCTCCTCGTCAAAGCCATCGCCCAGCTCTCGGGCGCGACAGAACATACCATGTCCCCCGCCTACCGCCGCCACGGCGATCTGGGAGCAGCCGCCGCCGACCTTCTCTATGGCCACACACCGGCGACTGCAACCCTCACCCTCGCCGACGTCGAGTCCTTCCTCACCGCCCTCGCCGAAGCCCGCGGCCCGCAGCCCAAACTCCGCATCCTCCTCGACCTGCTCGGCCGCGCCACACCCGACGAAGCCAAATATCTCATCAAGCTCGTCACTGGCGACATGCGCACCGGCGTCCAGCAATCCCTCGTCGAAGAAGCCATCGCCGAAGCATGGCCGTTTTGGCTTCGCGGAAATTCTCCCGACGAAACGCCGAAGGCACCCGCCCCCGCCGGCCAGGCGGCCTCGGCGGCAGCCGTCCGCCGCGCCTCCATGCTCCTCGGCAATCTTGGCAAGGTCGTGGCCCTCGCGGCCCAGGGCCGTCTCGGCGAAGCCTCCATGCAACTCTTCCACCCCATCGGCTTCATGCTCGCCAGCCCGGTTCAGTCGATCGAAGAAGCCATCGCCCGCGTCTCCCAGGAAACCAAAGAAGCGGGCTCGCATGAAGGCTGGCAGCTCGAAGACAAATACGACGGGATCCGCGCCCAGCTCCACATCGACTTAACTCGCCGCACCCTCTATTCCCGCAACCGCGACAACCTCTCCGCCGCCTTTCCCGACCTCATCCATGCATTTTCGACGATCGCCGAACCCGCCATCCTCGACGGCGAAATCCTTGCCTGGAACCCCGGCACCCGGCGCGCTCTTTCTTTCTCCTCGCTCCAGCAGCGCCTCGGCCGCAAACGCGTCACGCCGGAAATGCTCCACGACATCCCCGCGGTGCTTGTCGTTTTCGACATCCTCTACCGCGGCGAAACCCTTTTCCTCGACGAGCCCCTGATCCGTCGCCGTGCCCCCCTCGAAGACTTCTGCGCCCGCTGGTCTCCCGCCACCTGCACCTCCCCAACCCATGGCCAGGCCCAGCTCTTCGCCGAGCAGCCCCCCGCCCAGCAGGCCTTCCCCCGCCTCATTCTCGCCCCAGCCACCCGCCTCTCCAGCCCCTCCGCATCCGCCGACTCACCCCAAACGGCGATGGCCCAGGCGCTCGACCGCGCCTACCTCGACGCGCGCGCCCGCGGCAACGAAGGCGTCATGCTCAAGTCCCTCGCCTCCACCTGCCAGCCCGGCCGCCGCGGACTCGCCTGGCTCAAGCTCAAGCGCGAACTCGCCACGTTGGATGTTGTGGTAACCGGCGTCGAATTCGGCAACGGACGCCGCGCTCAGGTCCTCAGCGACTACACCTTCGCCGTGCGCGACCCCGAAGATTCCGCTCCCGATGGCGGCCTTTCATTGAAAAACGTGGGCAAGGCCTACTCCGGCCTTACCGATCGGGAGATCGCCGATATGACCGCCTTCTTCAAAGCCCACACCCTCGAAGACCGCGGCCACTTCCGCACCGTCAAGCCCACCATCGTCCTCGAAGTCGCCTTCAACAACGTGATGCGCTCTTCGCGCCACGCCAGCGGTTTCGCCCTGCGCTTCCCCCGCATCCTCAGAATCCGTACCGACAAGCCCGTCGCCGAAATCGATACCCTCCAGCGCGTCGAGGAAATCTACAACTCCCAGCCCGACAAACCGGTTGAGTCCTGATCCCTGACACCTGATCCCTGCTTTACGCTGCCCTGTGCATCTCGATCGACACCGCCCCTTCTTCGCCATCCGCATGGCCCGTCAGCTTCGCGTCGGAGTCGCTGCACAATCCCGACAGCGTCACCATAACCGGCCGGTCCGGAACCGTCGGTTCTCCGTTTCCCGACCGCACATACGGAGCCACCCGCACCCGCGCGTACAAATGATCGCCTTCTTCCTCGTACGTTCCCGTCCACGTGTGGGCCAAATCCCCACCCAGAATCTCCCCCGCGCGAAACACTGCCAGTCCATCTCCGTGCGCCGGTCCGGCATTGAAATGTGCCATCCACAGTCCGTTCATCGTTCCTCTCCCTTCCGCGAATGGCGCCCCTAACCGCAGCCACAGGGCCCATCGCTACGGTCCCCCAGGATACTCCGCCTGGTGCACCCCGCAACACCCTTTTTTGATCCCACAAAACCAACGGCACGTCCAGCCTCGTGGAATCGAAAATCTTTCGCCGCCTTTTCCATTCCGTCAAAGCGACTATTCTGAATTCGGGATTCAGCACCCGGGATTCTGTTCTCGACCCTCCGGCCCGTAACCAACCCGCTCTCCAAATCATCCAAGGAATTAAAGGAGAATCGATGAGCACCTCCGCCCCTGCCGCCCCTGCCGCCCCTGCCACCCCTGACGCCGCTGCCGCCGGCGATGTCCGCCTTGGCGAGCTCACCGTCCACCGCCTCGGCTTCGGAGCCATGCGCATCACCGGCCAGGGCATCTGGGGCCCGCCAAACGACAAGTCCGCCGCCCTCCGCACCCTCCGCCGCGCCGTCGAGCTCGGCGTCAACTTCATCGACACTGCCGACTCCTACGGTCCCAATGTCTCGGAAGAGCTGATCGCCGAAGCCCTCCATCCCTACCCCAAAGGCCTGGTCATCGCCACCAAGGGTGGATGGGAGCGCGTCGGCCCCGGCCAGTGGGTGCACAACGCGAGCCCCAAACACCTCCGCGAAGCCGTGGACGGCAGCCTTCGCCGGCTCAAGCTCGACACCATCGACGTCTACCAGCTCCACGTTCCCGATCCGGCCGTCTCCTTCACCGCTTCTGTCGAGACCCTCGAGCAGCTCCGCCAGCAGGGCAAGATTCGCCACATCGCCCTCTCCAACGTCGCCCTCGAGTACCTCGAGCGCGCCCGCAAAATCACGCCCATCGTATCGGTCCAGAATCGCTATAGCTTCGCCGACCGCGAGTGGGACTTCCTCCTCAATTTCTGCGAGAAGAACGGCGTCGCCTTCATTCCCTGGGCGCCCCTGGGCCAGGTCCGCCAGGCCCACGACCTCCTCGACACGATCGCGAAGCAGCTCCACGCCTCGCCGCTCCAGGTCGCGCTCGCATGGCTGCTCCGCCGCTCGCCGGTGACATTGCCCATCCCCGGCACCAGCAATCCCGAGCACCTTGAGGAGAACGTCGCCGCCGCCAGCCTCAAACTCCCCGACGCCGCCTTCAAACAACTCGACGCCTTCGATCCCCCACCCGCCAGCCTCCGCTAAGAGCGAAGCGTCTGCAAAATCAGCGCGCCCTGCTTTGGGCGCGCTGCATCAATTCAGCCGCAAGTCGAAGGACTCGCGGTTAGCTCAATGGCCTTTCCCGCGACAACCCCTGTCCGAACCTGCTACTCTACCGGGTTTTCTCGATCTCCCTGGAGCACCTCAGATACCCATGTCCACCGCGACCCACTCCGCCGCCCCCGCCGCCACCTTCCCCTTCACCCTCACCGAAGACCAGGAAGCTCTCCGCCGCGAGATTCGCGACTTTGCCGCCCGCGAAATCGCGCCCAACGTCTCCCGCTGGGACGAAGCCTCCGAGTTCCCCGTCGACGTCGTCAGACAACTCGGCCAGATGGGCCTCCTCGGCATTATCTTCCCGCCCGAGTACGGCGGCGCCGGCCTCGGCTACACCGATTACATGCTGGCCATCGAAGAGCTATCCGCTGTCGATGGATCGATCGGCATCATCGTCGCCGCCCACAATTCCCTGTGCACGAACCACATTTACCTCGCCGGTTCCGAAGCGCAATTGAAGATGTACCTTCCCCGGCTCACCACCGGTGAACACCTCGGGGCCTGGGCCCTCACCGAGCCCGGCTCCGGCTCCGACGCGGCCGGCGCCCGCACCACCGCCGCCCGTCGCGGCGATCACTGGATCCTCAACGGCACCAAGACCTTTATCACCAACGGCCACTACGCCGACGTATCTGTGATCATCGCGGTTACCAATAAGGAAGAAGGGACCCACGGCCTCTCCGCCTTCATCGTCGAAAAAGGCACTCCCGGCTTCCGCCCCGGCAAGAAAGAAAACAAGCTCGGGCTGCGCGCCTCCGATACCTCCGAGCTCATCTTCGAGGACTGCGCCATCCCCGCCCAAAACCTCCTGGGCAAAGAGGGCGAAGGTTTCGTCGATGCCATGCGCACGCTCGACGGCGGAAGAATTTCCATCGCCGCCTTATCCCTGGGCATTGGCCGGGGCGCTCTCGATGCTTCGGTGAAATACGTGAAGCAGCGCAGGCAATTCGGCAAAGCCATCGCCGAATTCCAGGGCATCCAGTGGAAACTCGCCGACATGGCCACCGAGCTCGACGCCGCCCGCCTGCTCACCCTCCGCGCCGCGATGCTGAAGGACGCAGGCAAGCGCGTCACCCAGGAATCCGCCATGGCGAAGCTCTACGCATCCGAGGTCGCGGTCAGGATCTGCAATGAAGCCGTCCAGCTCCACGGCGGCTACGGCTTCATCAAGGACTACCCCGTCGAGAAGTTCTACCGCGACGTCAAACTCTGCACCATCGGCGAAGGCACCAGCGAAATTCAGCGCATGGTCATCGGCCGCGAAATCCTCAAAGTCCACCCGTCAAGAGGCTGAGGGATTCGCCACCGCGAATCGCGAAAGACCTTGTGGTTGTTTTCGTCTGTCGAGTGCCCATACCAGCCGGCTTCTGACCGGGACTGGGTCTCCTGCACTTCCCCTCCCACAAAAACCAATTTCGTCGTACGATGGGTGAACTCTTCCCCGGCCACGTCGCCCAAGACAAAATGCAAGGAGCTCACCAGTGAACGGAACTACGATCCGTCTTTGGGCGGTCCTCATTCTCGGCATCGCCGGCTGCGCCCTCGCCCTCGGCCAGGACCTCACCAACGACGCTGCAAAAGACATGCTGAACCAGATAGGCACCGGTACCTCCG
>DATAWS010000037.1:0-225169 GCA_036267095.1 Acidobacteriaceae bacterium | reverse complement strand
TGCAGCCCATTGAGCCGCAGGTCCGCCGGGCGCGGGCGGAGAAGCTGATCGAGCAGCTCAAGCTGGGCCAGATCCGCAAGACGCGCGGATACGCACTGTCGGGCGGCGAGCGCCGCCGCGTGGAAATTGCGCGCAGCCTCTGCATCCAGCCGTCTTTTATTTTGCTGGACGAGCCCTTTTCGGGCATCGATCCCATTGCCGTGCTGGGACTGCAGGAAATCATCTTCGATCTCAAGACCAGCGGCATCGGAGTGCTGATTACCGATCATAATGTTCGCGAGACGCTGTCCGTGACCGACCGCGCCTACATCATCAATGAAGGGCAGATCTTTCGCCACGGCACGCCGGAGCAGCTCGGCAGCGATCCGGAAGTGCGCAGGGTATACCTGGGCGAGGGCTTCTCGCTGGATTAGACGCGGCTGCAGGTTACCTCCGGCCCGCGAATGCCCCATCCAGGGGGAGTGCATCGGATGTACACTTTGAGGCACGACAGGTACGCAAAGCTCACCCGCCGAGGTTTATGCCGTTACTCCAGCCAAAACTTAGCCTGAAGGTCGCGCAGCGGCAGATCCTGACGCCGGGCCTGATGCAGATGGTCAGCGTGCTGGCGCTGAACAAGCTGGAGCTGAAGGAGATGATCCAGGCGGAAATCGCCGAAAATCCCGTCCTCGAGGAGATGGACGAGAACGTTCCCCTGCTGGACGATGTCTCCCGGGAAGAGGAAGACCGGGATCGGCCGGTCGAGCCCCAGACAGCCACCACCGCCGACGAAAAGAAGGAAAAGGACCCCTTCGACGAAATCGATTTCGGATCGTATTTCCAGGATTACCTGGATCCCGGATTCCGCTCCCCCAACAATTACGAAGAAATCGAGAAGCCGTCGATCGAGAATTTCCTCTCGGCGCCAGCCACCCTCAGCGATCACCTCTTCTGGCAAATCGGCGCCCTCAGCCTGACGCCCGCCGTGCGCGAAGCGGCGGAATACATCATCGGGAACCTGAACGAAGACGGCTATCTGACGGCCACCGACGACGAGCTGCTGGCCGGATATCTGCGCGAGCAGATGGAACCGGATACCGGCGAGGTCGCGAAGGACGTCTACACCCGCGTCGCCGAGCTGCCGCCGTCGATGGCCGAGCGGGCACGGGCCATCCTGCAAACCGCGCTGGAGGTGGTGCAGCTCCTCGATCCGGTCGGGATCGGAACCCGCGACCTGCGCGAGTGCCTGCTGGTGCAGGTCGAGGCGCAGCGGCGCGAGTTCCAGCTGATCTTCAGCAAAGCAACCAAAGCGGCCAACCGGACAGCCGCGGCGCATCGCAACGGCAGCGCAGCGCGGGCGGCGGATGCAGCGCCGATCGCCGGGTCGGCCGCCGTTCCGGGGACCAGCGGGACAGAGGAAGCGCACTCGCCGGCGCCCAGCCATGGCGTCCCGGAAAACGCGATGGCAGCCGGCGGAACAACTGCCGGCCCCGGGAGCAACGGAAATAGCGGCGCGCATGCCGGCAGCGAGGCGGGCGCCGAAAAGCCTGCGGAGAAGAGCCGGCTGGAGATTTTCGAAGTGGCGTCGCGGATCATCGATGCGCATATGCTGCTGCTGCAAAAGCGCGATCCCCGGGAGCTGTCGAAGGTCGTGGGCAAAAGCATCGATGAAACGCAGCGGGCGATCGACTTTATCCGCACGCTCGATCCCCGGCCCGGCCAGCGCTACAACCGCAGCGAAGCGCGGCTGATCGAGCCGGACGTGGCGTTCGTCAAGCGTGGGGACGAGTGGATGGTCGCGATGAACGAAGAAGACCTGCCCACCCTCCGGCTCAATCAGGGCTACCGGCGCCTGCTCACCCGCGACGGCACCGAGAAGGACGTCAAGGATTACGTCAAGGAGCGGTACCGCTCCGCGCTGCAGCTGATGCGCAACATCGAACAGCGCAAGAACACCATCCTGCGGACTTGCGAGGCCATCGTGCGCCGCCAGACGGAGTTCCTCGACAAGGGCGTGGACGCCCTCAAGCCCATGATGATTAAGGAAGTCGCGGAAGAGATCGGCGTGCACCCCTCGACCGTGAGCCGCGCGGTTTCGAGCAAGTACGTGCACACCCCGCAGGGCGTCTACGAGCTGCGCTTCTTCTTCTCCGAGGGCGTCAACGGCCCGGAGGGAGCGGGAACCCCCCTGATGCTGCTCAAGCGCAAAGTGAAGAAGCTCATCGAGGAGGAAGATCCGCGGAAGCCGCTCACCGACGATCAGATTGCCACCCTGCTGCAGGGACAGGGCATCGACGTGACCCGGCGGACCGTGGCTAAATACCGCGAAGACCTGCGCATCCCAAGCACCCACCAGCGGCGCGTGCGCGGCTGAGCGGCCATCGCAGAGCAGGCGTCATTCCGGGAAAGGAGCGTTCCATGCAGGCTGAATATACCGGAAGGCAGGTCACGGTCACTCCCGCGCTCCGGCGCATGGGAGATGAAGGCATCGAGCGGATCACCAAGCTGCTGCCCAGGGTGGTGGGGGCGCACATCGTCCTGGCGTCCGAGAAGTACCGGAAAACGGCGGACGTCGCCGTGAAGATGCGCGCCGCCAAGATCGTGGGCTTTGCCGAATCGAACAACATGGAGTCCGCGCTGCGGGAGGCGCTCGATCGCGCCGAGACCCAGGCCGTTCGCTACCGGAAACGGATGAACGCGATCAAACGGCAGCCCAAGGAAGAGAAGCTGCAGCACGAAGTAATACCCGTGCGTCAGCGCCGGGCGAGCCGCACCCGCTCCGAAGCGGCGGAGCCGGAGAACGGCGCTGCTTTAGCCGCTGCGAAAGCCAATGGAAAGCGCATGGGGCGGGTGATGGTCCCGGTCACGGTGCACACCTTCCCCGCAACCAAACCGATCCCCGAACCGCACATCGTGCGCTCGGCCGACTCAGTGGCCCTGCGGCCGATGACCATCGAGGAAGCCGTCAAAGAAGCGGAGTTCCGCGACCGGGACGTCTTTGTCTTCCGCAACATGGAGGGCACCGTCTGCGTGCTGCACCGCAAGCGCGACGGCAAAATGGAGCTCATCGAGGCGATGTAAGACCAGCAATCAGTTCACCGGGGGCGGCAGCCGAAAGCCCCCGACATTTTCCTCAAAGCTGATCCGGAAAACGCTGCTGCCGCTCATGCGGCTCTCGCCGGCTTCGGCGCGCCGATAGTTGGGGCAGACGAGCTCGCTAACCCGGCTAAATTTATCCGCTTCGGGCACCCGCCAGTTGCATCGATCTTCTCCCAGCTATTGACGCCCCGCGACTCGGAAAGACAGAGTCGGCTACACATCCTCGTCCAGCTCCAGGTTGCGGATGGCGTCGTTGAGCCCCTGCTGCGCGGCATTGCGCTGCTGCTCGAGGTCCGCACGCTCTTTGCGCAGCGATTGCAGCTGGTCCTCATCCGCGTTCATCTCCCCGGCATAGCGGCGGGCGAGCGAGCGCTCCTCCGGGCTGTCCTTCAGGCCCTGGATGTTATCGTGGAGCCGCCGCGAGTCGTCGGTGACGCGGTCGATGTCCTTCTGCTTCGCGTCCAGCTGAGCCTGCAGCTCATGCAGTTGGGTGCGGGCGGCGAGTACCGGCGCCAGTACCTTGTGCCACGGCTTCGGGCTGCTGCCGTTGACGATCAATTCGAGCATGCTGTCCTGCATATCGGCGATCTGATAGCGCTCGAAGTCGGTGTGCTCCTCGCTCACGCGGAGGCGGGCAGTTGCGCCGGCCTGGGCGGCGACGCTGAATCGATCGTACGAAACCGAGACCTCGGCGGGCTTCACGTCCGAGGTCAGCTTCCAGCCGTCTTCGATCGGTCGCTCGATGATGACCGTGCGCGGGTCGGACGCGGCATTATGCACGACGTAGGTCACGTCCCGCACCTGCTCCACACGCTCCGTGAGCACGCCGTCGTGAATCGTTACGTGGAGCAGATGGCCCGAGTTCGCCTGGTCTTCGGTAGACACGTGCACTGCCTGGTCGACGGCGTAGGAGAGCAGGCGCTTTTCTCCCGCGTGGATGGGATCGGTGAGGCCCTCGCCCGCGAACTCGCCGTTTTCGAAGATGGAGAAGCTGCCGCGGTCGAGCGTCTCGGAACTGGAGTTGGTGAGCCACAGCGCGCGCAGGGATGCAGGCTGCGAGGGATTCCAGAGAGTGACCCGCTCAGCCTGAACGCTGCTCTGGAGAAACGGTACGAGCGCGGACTGATTGCGGTGGAGGGTGACGGGTTGAGCCAGGCTGTACTGGAAGAAGTCGTCGAATTTGGCGGAGGTCGCGGAGCCGGATTCGTCCTGCAGCGTGTGATACATCCCGCCCCCATAGCCTGGACCGGTACCCAGCGCGCCGAGAACGCCGCCCATCACGCCGCCGGCGCCGGGCCGCCCGAGAGCTTCCCGAGCCATGCGTGTCGGCATCGCCACCGGTCCCTGGAACCCGTTGACCATGACGGATTGGGCGGCTGAGGGAGGAGCCTCGCCACTCTCATGCGTGCTCGGCGCAACGTTTTCCGCCTCGGGCACAGGCACTTCCGGCCGATGCGTGTAGATGGGCTGCGACAGCGGCTCGGTGAAACTCTGCGGCGCCCCTGCCACCAGCGACAGCTCAACGTTGTCCCAGTCCGAACCCCCGGTGTTGTCAATGACCGCCCATCCCTGCAGCAGCGCCGTCTGCGGAGCGGTGGACTGCGTTTCCGGCGGGAAAACAATGCGATACGTGCTCTTCCAGACCGGGACTTCGGTGATGTAGCTGACGCGAATGTCGCGCGTGCCCGCACCCTCGGCCTGCAGAGTCAGGTGACGAACCTGCCGGCTCTGCGTAGAGGCGAGCAGAGCGAGGTAGTCGTCGAGGTCGCGGCGAAGCGTGCCGTCGAGGACGCGAACGCTGACAGCCGGCGTGAGCTCGAACGTGCGCACGGCGCCCTCATCGCTGACGACGGTGAGCAAGGCGTGGCTGGCCCCGGTGTCGCTGCCGCTGGCGGATTTCTCCCTGCGCGTCTCGTAATCGACGACCCGGCCGGAGAGCGCAGGAATCCCCGGGCCGGCGACTTCGACGCGCGCCCCGCGGAGTGCGGTGTAGAGATCCGCGGTGGAGGGATCGTCGTCGAGCCCGAGCGGAATGTTTTTCAGCTGCTGCTCGATCGGAGTGGTCGAGTTGTAATCCACAGCGGCGATTCGGCCCCCGCCCAGATCGAGCGCGGTGAGCGACTGCAGCGCGTCGTCCAGCTGCGCGGAGGTGAAGTCGATGGTGAGCGCCTGATTGCCCGTCACCCGCCCGTCATGCTCGAAATAGCCGACGCCGTTCTTGTAGAGCACCACGCGGCGCACCGGCAACTGCCCGTTGGGCGAACCTTGGGAAGGTTCGCTGCTCCGCGGGAGCGTTGTTGGCAGCTTCGACTGATTGGTTTGGCCGAAGAGAACGGCAGAAGACACAAACAGAAAAGCAGACAGGGATCTGCGCACCAGCATGGGAGCCCTCCGTACATGATTACGACGGCGCTGTGGGGTATAGACGCAGAAAGTGACGAAAGGTTCCCGGACCGCCGGCCAGCAGGGCGTGCCGATGGTAGCGCTCCAGCTTCAACATGCGCGTCCGGAACGGTCACAGTTCGCAATGCGAATAGCGCGTGACGGCGCAGGCAAAATCGCCGTTGTGATGGCGGTCACGGTGCGGTCCGGGCCGCTTCGCGCATGGTGGTGGGAGAGGATAAGCGCGCGGCAGTGGAGCGCGATCCGTTTCACGAGGAAATACGATGTTGCGCGAACGATTCTTCCCTGGATTGCAGGCGGCTGGCAGCAAGCCGGCCCGGTCTCCGCGTCTGAGCTGGCAGTGGATCTTCCCGGTCCTCATCGTGGTGGGGCTGATCCTGGTCCTGGCCTCGCTGCTCTATCTGCTCGGCGGTCCCGGCGGCAGCGTCTTTCCCACCGCGTAGACAGGTCACCGGGGACGGAGCACGATCCTTAGTTCTCATCAATTGGAATTCGCGCAGACACGGACATTGATCGCTAAATCCCTCGACCCTGCCCCTTATAGATACTCATTCATCATGCGCGCCCATGTCGGCCAGTCGTGGGCATTCCACGCGTCCCAGATGTAAAGATCGTGAGGA
This sequence comes from Acidobacteriaceae bacterium, assembly GCA_036267095.1. Taxonomy (GTDB): domain Bacteria; phylum Acidobacteriota; class Terriglobia; order Terriglobales; family Acidobacteriaceae; genus Palsa-343. The sequence continues at coordinate 219,068 of DATAWS010000037.1, read as the reverse complement.
ATCGATCTCTCGCCCATGATCCGGGAGAGCTTCTGATTTTGGGCGAGGCAGTGGTCGTCCCATCCGGTCGCGAGAATGTAGCGGTTGCGGCGGTAGTGGTCGAGGTACCAGGGATCGCTCAGGTTCGGCAGATAATGCGGCGGGAGGTTGAAGTAGACGTCCTGGTCGTAGTACCCGCCGAGGAAGCTGCTCAGGTCGAACGCCCCGCTCATGGATAGAAATCCGGTGAAGCGGTCGGGGTGGCGGAGCGCGATGTTGACCGCGTGGTAGCCGCCGAAGCTGCATCCCAGCGAGATCAGCAGCGGGTCGGGATTGCTGGAGCGCAGCAGGGGAAGCACTTCGTCCATGATGTAGCTCTCGTACTGCACGTGGCGGGCGATGCGCCAGCGCGGCGGCACGTTGCGGTTGTACCAGCTTTCGGCGTCCACCGAGTCGATACAGCAGAGCTGGATGTGGCCGGCATCGATCTTGTGTGCGACAGCGGCGATCAGGCCCCGGTCCTCGAATTCATAGAACCTGCCCTGCGAGCTGGGGAAGACAAGCACCGGCAGGCCGGCATGACCGAAGACAAGAAGTTCCATCGTCCGGCCCAGACGCGCGGAATGCCACTTGTGATATTCGCGGTTCATCGTTGGTTGGCGAGAAACGTTACGGTATCGTAAAGCGTACGAGCAGCGAAGGGCCAGGAAAAAGCAACCAGAACCAACCCGGCGAGCAGGCGTCCGCCGGGAATGGAGCGGGAACGGAATTTGGCGAGTCCCATTGAGGCGCGAGCGGCAGATTGTCCGGTTCAGCAGGAGCCCCGGCAATCACCGCACCCGCGCGTGCGCGTCCATGAGCGCTTTGCCAGCCGGGCGCTGGGGAACGAACGGACCATCAGCGTATATGTTCCGCCTGGGTATGAGGAAGACAACCGGCGCGCCTATCCGCTCCTGGTTCTGCACGATGGGCAGAATTTGTTCGATCCCGCAACCTCGTTCATTCGCGGCCGGACATGGCAGGTGGCCGAGCATGCCGACGCCGCGATCGAGGCCGGCGAGGTGGAACCACTGATTATTGCGGGCGTCGCGAACGCTGGCGACCGGCGGCTGGCCGAGTACACCCCGACCCGCGACTGGAAGCTCGGCGGCGGCGATGCTGCGCGCTACGAGGAGATGATCCTCAGAGAGCTGCTGCCGTTTCTGCATGCGGAGTACCGGCTGCGCGCAGGAGCAGCAGAAACGGGGCTGGGCGGTTCGTCGCTCGGTGGCCTCGTTTCCCTGTGGATGGGCATGCGCCGCCCCGACCTCTTCGGCAGGCTGGCCGTCCTGTCGCCATCGATCTGGTGGAACCATCGCTATATCCTGCGCTATGTCGACGACCTGGCGGCGGAAGTGCAGCCGCGTCCCCGCATTTGGCTCGATGCGGGCGAGCGCGAGGGCCGTCGGACGGTGGCCAACGCCGAGCAGCTCTATGAGCGGCTGCTGACCCACGGCTGGCGCAACGACGCCGACGTGCACTTCGAGACGATTGCCGACGGGACGCACGACGAGGCATCGTGGGCCGAAAGAGTCCGGCCGATGCTGCGGTTTCTGTTTCCGGCGCGGAGCAGAGAATGACTGAGACGCCGATGGAGCTGATTCGCAAGCTGGAAGAAACCGCCTCCGCGCTGCGTGAACTGGCTGCGAAGGTTCGGGCTGCGGCTCCAGCGGTCGAAGATACCGAGCTGCGGCTCGAGATGCTGGAGAGTGCGGAGGGTCTGGAGCGGCGGGCGGAACAGATGGCGGAAGCGATCGGGCGCTGGAAATTGCAGATCAACTGACGCCCAGCCCCGGCTTACCCTGCGGAGTGCTGCAGTTCGAGGGTCCGTGACGCTGCGGAAGCTCCTGACTCTTCGCCAGCTGTTATGGCCGCCAATGCCGGCTCGCCCGGCGGCTGGACCTCGACCCGGTTGCGCCCCAGCCGCTTGGCTCGATAGAGAGCCTCGTCGGCGCAGGTCACCAGCGTCTCCAGCGGCAGATCCCGAGCGGCCTGGAGTGAGGCGATTCCCACACTGAGGCTCACTCTGCCGTTTTCCACCTCGCAAACCTGGGCGCTGAACAGGAAGCGGAGCTTTTCTGCCAGCGCGGATGCCTGCTGAGGAGTGACGCCCGGCAACAGCAGCGCGAACTCATCTCCCCCGAGGCGCGCGCAGTGGCTGCCGCCCACCGCCCCTGCCAGGCTCTCCAGCTTTCTTGCCAGAACGATCAGAACTTTGTCGCCATGCAGATGACCATGCCGGTCGTTGGCCTGCTTGAACGAATCGATATCCATCAGCAGCAGGGAGAGACTTTTGCCGCCGTCCAGCGACTGGAGGCGGTTGTACACCCCGGCCAGCGATCGGCGATTGCCGATCCCGGTGAGCGGATCGCGTACTGCCAGGCCTTCCAGATGTTCATTCCGGCTTTGCAGAAGTGCCTTGTCGTGCATCGCCTGAGCCTGCAGCAGAACCGTGCGTACCACGTAACAGACCAGCGAGACGGAGATGGCGACAGCCGCCAGCGTCGCCGAGATTTGCAGCAGGAACAGGCCCAGCATCAGGTTGACCAGCGCCAGAAACGACGGCATCAGGCTGCGCACCATAACGCTGGGAGGAGGCAGCGGCGCCGTGTGCGTTGCTTCGCTCCTGGTCCGGCGGCCGGTGTAGAGCAGGTACAGCGCAAAGCCCGCCAGCAGTGCGAATCCGGGCACATCCCATCGGCTGCAGTTGCTGTAGCCCAGCCAGGAGTAGGAAACCTGATCGGAGAGGAAGAAGCTGATCAGACGAAGACCGAAGAACCAGGAAAGCGTGCGCAGAAACGCAAGTTCGGCGCGCGAGCTCGCTCCCAGGCAGGCAACCAGCGCCACCAGAAACAGAAAGAGAGCGACGAACTGCCCCACAATGAGGTGATGAATGGTGAAGTGATCGTGGCTGGCCGGCGAGTAAGCCAGGCAAAAACGCAGCACCGCGAACAGCAGCGCCTGCAGCATATCGATGAGCACGATGGAACGGGCAACACCGGCGAAAAAGAGGACCGCGGCCATCATGTAGAGAGCTTCGCTCGCATTGAAGCACGCGGTTTGCAGAAGCCTCGCGGGTTCCACATGCAGGATGCCCTGTGTGAAAGAGGGCGCGTAACCGGCAGACGCCGCCAGCGCCGCCGCGGCAATGAGCGACCAGCGAATCCGCAGTGCGCCCTGCGCCAGGCGCGCGCGCGTCTGGAAGGCCCACGCGCAGCCGGCCATCACCAACGTGAAACAGAGGTAGCCAATGGACGCCGCCCGTACGGTGTTGGCGCCTGCCACCCCTGCATGGACACAGCAGACCGCCACCGCTGCCAGCGTCGCCAAAGCCAGAATCGCCGGCCCCGGTTTTGCCTGTATCGAGGCTCTTGCGACAGCGGGTCGGCGGGTTGCGGCCTGCACCGAGTTCGTTCCGAAGGAATCCTGCATAGGTTGGTTGCCGGGGCCGGGAGCTCTGTGAACGCGACGGGGCCGTAACCAACCGAACCCATGGGGAAAAGTGATCGTTGCCAGTCACTTTATCGCAAACGGAGGAAGAGGAAAGTAGCACAAAAGGACTATCGGAGTGGACGGGAAAACAGGTGTGCACTCTCCAGGGACCGCGCCCGCGACCAGGCCGCGGAAGCCGCTGGCCGACGGACAGCGCCGCCCGCCCGCGCACCAAGTGGTCAGGTCCAGGGACCGCCCGGTGGGCATGGCTTCGCCGCCGCGGATCAAGCACAATGGATGCCCCGATGCCCACTTTCCTGGCTGCGCTTTTACTTTCTTCCGCTCCCTGGTTCGGCATGCCTCCCATCGTCGTGGCGACGTATTTTGCCGGCTCGGTGATCCTCCTCGTTGGCCTTACCGTCGCCTTCCGCCGGGACATCCCCCGCGCCCACGGCCTCGACAAAATCATCTGCCTCGGTCCGGTGTTCTACGCCGTGCCCCTGGCGGTGTTTGGAGCGGAACACCTCACCATCACCCACGCCATGACCGGCATGGTGCCGCACTGGATCCCGTGGCATCTCTTCTGGATCCTGTTTGTCGGCCTAGCCCTGCTGGCTGCGGCTCTCAGCATTGCCGTCGGGCGCGTCGCCGGACTCGCCTCTGCGCTCATGGGGCTCATGTTCTTCCTCTTTGTCGTGCTGATGGACCTGCCCGAGCTGACGCACATCCCCGGCAACCGCTTCATGCAGGCCCTCATTCTCCGCGAACTCTCGTTCAGCGCCTGCGCCCTCGCCTTCGCATCCACGCTGGCGACGGAACGCTGGTGGGCGACCGGACAGCGCATCGCCACAGCCGCGCGTTATACCGTCGGCGTGGCCGTTATCTTTTATGGAGTCGAGCATTTCCTCCATCCCCAGTTCGTCCCCGTCATTCCCCTCGAGATGCCCATGCCCGCATGGATTCCCTTCCACCCCCTGTGGGCCTATGGCGTGGGCGCAGCGCTGGTGGCTGGCGGAGCAGCGATGCTCGCCAACTGGCATGCGCGCCTGGCGACCACGCTTCTGGGCATCGTCGCATGCATCACCGTGGCCTGCGTCTACCTGCCCATCCTCGTGGTCTATCCCACCAACATCGATGTGGGCATGAATTACTTCGCCGACACGCTGTTTTTCGCGGGGGCGCTGCTGTTGCTGGCCGGGTCGATTCCCCCCAACGCCCGCAAACCGTCGGTGGTCGCCCAACCCGTCGCGGCGGGCTCCGCAGCGGCCGACTAAGTCCAGGCCTGGCCGCCGCTGTCCCGCCGGCGGAGCTGCTTATTTCACGAAATCCGCGCCGTCCTCAGACCGCACGCCGCAGCGCGACTGCCGCCCTGCCGTGCACGTAGTACATCGTGAGCAGCATTTGCAACCCCATATAAATGGCGTACGCAGCGATCAACACGAAGGCGACGCGCTCGTCCTTCGCAAGCATCGCAACCGTCGCCAGCAGCCCGCTGAAGAGCAGGGCGACGCCGGCCAGCAGAAAAAGCACGGCCTGCGCCTGTCTTGTTCCCGCCCAGTGTCTTGCCAGATGAGCTTTTCCGATGCTGAGGATCAGCGAATACACGGCCAGCAGACAGCACGCCGACCGAATGGTCATCGGTCCCAGCAGGATCACGAACACGCCTGCGGCGGCCGCAAACGCCGTCGCGATCAGAAGATGGCGCAGATGAGGAATTTGACGGGCGTCGAGCCCGATGCTCGACAGGACGTCGGTGATTGCGATGAACAGCAGCGATGCCGCGATCAGCAGCAGCGAGAGTACCGTCCCCAACAGCGTGAAAAGCCCGATCGTCATCGTCGCCCGCAGGAAGAGCACGACCAGGCCGACGACCACCATGGCAACTCCCTGGGAGATCATCAGCCCTCTGCGTGTGCTGTCGCTCATGCCGTCCCTCCGTGTGGCTCTCTGCACAAAGCCGGCCAGGCGGTTGTCGCAATAACTCCGGGCGTCACCATCTGCGTGTCACCCAGCCCGGCGGCCGCGTTGCAGAAGCCAGCCGATCGCGCTGCTCAGTTCGGCTTCCGTCACGTCTTCAACCACAATCGCGTTGCCGATGCCTTTCGGCAGGATAAAGCGGCGCGTTCCCGCACGGTTCTTCTTATCCCGGCCGGCCGCTTCGAGCAGCCTGGCCCCCGTGGTGCGGAAGGGCGGCAGCGGCCCATAGGCGAGGATGGCTTTTTCGATCCGCTCAGCCTGGTCGGGGGCGACGCTCTTGCGCGCCAGCGCAATTTCGAGCGCGGCCAGCATGCCCCACGCGACCGCTTCGCCGTGCAGCAGCTTACGAAATCCGGTGGCCGCTTCGATCGCGTGCCCGAGCGTGTGGCCGTAGTTCAGGATCATGCGCAGGCCCGCCTCGCGCTCGTCCTGGCCCACCACTTCAGCCTTAATGCGAACTGAAGCCGTGATCACTTTTTCGAGAGCCGCAGGCTCGCGGGCGAGAAGCGCGGCCGCGTTCTTCTCCATGAACCGGAACAGCCCCGCATCGCGGATGATGCCGGTCTTGACGCTTTCCATCAGCCCGGCGCGGAGTTCGCGCTCCGGCAAAGTTTGCAGCAGTTCGATATCCGCAAAGACCGCGCGCGGATGGTGAAAGCTGCCGATAAGGTTCTTCCCCGCGGCAAGGTTCACACCGGTTTTGCCGCCCACGGAAGAGTCGACCTGGGCGAGCAACGTCGTGGGAACCTGGAGATAGTCGATCCCCCTCATATAGATGGCGGCGAGAAAACCGCCCGCGTCGCCCACGATCCCGCCGCCGAAGGCGATCAGCAGCGAAGACCGATCAGCGCCGGCGCGGGCCAGTTGATCGGCCAGCTTTTCGAGTTCGCCCAGGCACTTGCATCGTTCCCCCGCGGGAAGGAAGAGCACCGTCGGTGGCTCCGATTTTGAAAAGGAGGCGAGAAACTTCTTTCCCCACAGAGCCCAGATTTCGGGCGACGTCAAAACGTACGCCCGCCCTTTGGATTTCCTGGCCTCAAGAGCGATTTTCGGGAAGAGGCTCCTCCCGACCGTGACGGCGTAGCTGGCGGAGGCGGTTTGGACCTGAACTTTCATCAGCAACCAGCCTACAGTGTGCAGCGTTCAGCGATCAGCAAAGGGTCGCTCCCGCAATCACGGTTGGCCCGGGATCACGGTTGGCCCGGGATGCCCGGCGGCCCCAGGATCTCGATGCCATAGCGCGCTGCCGTGGCGATGATCCGTGCGATATCCGGGGGAGCACCTCCCGGCGGCGGAGGCGTTTGGCTCAGCGCCGGCTCCGAAAGCTCGCGCACGAACTTCTCGAATCCCGCCGGCTCGGCGACCAGCAGAAACTTCGCCACCGGCGAGCTGACCAGAAAGGTGTGCGGCACTTCGCGCGGACCAAACACAAAGGAACCCGCCGGAGCGTGAATGGTTTGGCCGCCCACCCAAAACGTGAGCTCTCCCTCGGTCACGTAGAACCATTCGTCTTCCTTGTGATGAACGTGCAGCGGCGAGCCCGCCCCCTGGGCGGCCAGGTGTTCGATCACCGCGACTCGCCCTCCCGTCGTCTCGGCGCTCGCTTTGATCGTTGCCAGGGCGCCAAAGGCCCAAAACGTTTCGCCCTCACCCGGAGCAAAGGCAATGGGACGTACAGGACTTGCAACCATAGTGGGAAGTTCCTTTCCTGAGTTTCAATCAGGCCGCAACAGCGTCCAGATCCAGCCGATGAAGGTGAGAACCAAAAACGGGTAGCCGAGCGAGGGCAGCGGCGCGGAAGTAGGCAGTAGCGGCTGGCCCCAGAACATTTTTGCCGAGGTAATGGCGAAGAGCACCGCGGCGATGATGCCGGTAATGCGCGCCCAAAGCGCGAATCCCCGCGGCGCGCTGACCAGCACCAGCCCGGCCGACCACAGAGCGATGCCGGCCGCGAAGGAAGGCACGCTGTCCGTAAGGGAGGTGGCAGTTCCCGGCAACATGATCGCCTCGCCGATGGCGTAGATCAGAAATCCGGCTGCGACCCAGTCGTTCTCCTTGCGCAGGAACTTCAGGCTGAGCAGCGCGGCGGCGATCACCACGGCCGTGCCATCGAAGGCCCAGAAGGCGGCCTGCAAAGGCCGCGAAGAAACAAAGGTTCCTGCCAGGCCGAAGATTCCTCCAGCCGCAAGACCCAGGGAAGCCACTACGTTCAGGCGGTTTTTCATGGAAGCGGCATCTTACAGGAACCAGGCCACTACTTGATGCCGACCACCATGGAGTCCGGCCCGGTCAGGTGCTCGACCCGCGTTTCGCGGAAGCCGGCGTCGCGCATCCAGCCCTGGCAGTCCGCGCCCGTGTAATCGAATCCGCCCGGAGTTTCCACCAGCATGTTGAGGCTCATCATCAGGCCGAAGGCGTTCTTCGAACGGTCGTCGTCGATGATCGCTTCGTAAACGATGTAAGCGCCGCCCTCGGGCAGAGCCTCGCACGCCTTCCCGATCAGCATGCGCTTGGTTTCAAGATCCCAGTCGTGGAGGATGTGCCCCATGACCACAACATCGGCCCGGGGCAGCGGATCGTCGAAGAAGCTGCCGCTGGCGAAACGCAGCCGGCGGGAAAGGCCGAGGTTCTCGACGTATTCCTCGAAGATGGGGCCAACCTCGGGCAGATCGAAGCCCGTGCCGCTCAGGTGCGAATGCGCGCGCGTGATCTGCGACGCGGTGTCGCCCTGCGCCGTGCCCACATCGACGAAGGATTTGTACTTCGACCACGGGAACTTCGCCGCGATGGCCAGCGCCGCGCCGCGGCTGATGCTCGACATGGCGGCGAGGAATTGTTTGAGGCGGGCGGGATCGGCGTAGAGCGTCTCGAAGGTGGCCGTGTCGCCGCCGCCGCGGAGTTCGTTCTGCGGCTTGCCGGTGCGCGCGGCCTCGGTCAGATGTCCCCACGCAGGATACAGACGGTGGTTGGCCATCTCCAAAATGCCGCCGACATACGAGGGCTTCTTGCGGTCGAGGAAGAGATCGGTGGCCGGGGTATTAGAGTAGGTTCCGTTCTGTCGCGCCAGGAAGCCGAGCGCGACCAGCGCGTCCAGAAAATCCTGAGCCGCGCGGGGATGCAGCCCCAGTCGGTCGCGCAGCCCGTCGAGCGTCTCAGGGCCATGGGCAAGCTCGGTGAAAACGCCCATCTCGATGGCGCTCAGCAGAACCTTCGCCGGCCAGAAAGCAAGGCCGGTTTCGAGAATGTGCGCCGGGGTCGGGTGCTCCGAACCCGGATGGTCGTGGGCGGCGTGCTCGGTCATGCAGTTCTCCTTCGTACGATGCGACGCCGGCGACCGCGTGCGCGACAGGGACAGAGCCAGCTCATGAAGAACCCGAGCACAGCTCAGAAAGTGTCCGGGGAGAGGACGGGCGCTGGGGATGTCGAGCCATTATGCCGGAAGCGAGGGCGAAGGGTCGAGACCCTGGAGAGCAGCCATCCCGGAAACAGGCCGATCTCGCTTCTCCTGGCAGATTTCTTTCGAGCCTCATCGCGCTGCTGATTGCGCCGCTCCTGATTCGTGAGCCTGATCAGCACAGGAGTGGCCGCACCCGTGTAGCCGGCCGATACCAGCCCCAGGCGGCGTTTCGCTAGTCACTGGCACTCCGTTGTTCAGTACCTGGCCAAATCCGCAATCGCCCGGAAGATTCCTTCCGGCTGCGGCAGGATGGCGTCCTCCAGCCCGGGCTGGTAGGCGACGAAGGTATCCATCGCCCCAATGCGCCGCACGGGCGCGTCGAGCGAATCGAAGAGCTCTTCGCCGATGCGGGCGGCGATCTCCGCCCCATAGCCCCAGCTGATCATGTCTTCGTGCGCGACGATCACGCGGTTGGTTTTCGTCACCGAGGTCGCGATCGCTTCCCAGTCGTACGGGTTCAGCGTGCGGAGATCCACGATCTCGGTCTCGATCTGGAGCTCCCGCGCCGCCCGGTTGGCCGCCTGGAGTGCGCGCGGCACGATGGCTCCATACGTGATGAGCGTAAGGTGCGTGCCCGGGCGCACGATGTTCGCTTTACCGAAGGGGATCGCGTAGTCGGGGCCGGGATAGGGCCCGCGTCCGTAGCTCTCCCGGTAAAGCCGCTTGTGCTCGAAGAACATCACCGGGTCGTCGCAGCGCAGCGCGGTGCGCAGCAGGCCGTTGGCGTCCAGCGCGTTCGACGGAAAAACGATCCGCATGCCAGGCGTGTGCGTAAAGAGACTTTCGCCGGACTGCGAATGATAGATGGCTCCGCCGGTGAGATAGCCGCCGATGGGAACGCGGATAACCGCCGGTGCCGAGAAGGCTCCGTTGGAGCGCCAGCGGATCAGCGGCAGCTCGTTGCGGAGCTGGTGCATCGCGGGCCAGATGTAGTCGAAGAACTGGATTTCGGCCACCGGCTTCAGTCCGCGCACCGCCATACCCACCGCCCGGCCGACGATGGCGGCTTCCGCCAGCGCCGCGTTGAAGACGCGGTTGGAGCCGTACTCGCACTGCAGTCCGGCGGTGAGCTTGAACACTCCACCCTTGCCTTTGACCTGCTTCTGCGCCAGGTACTCTTCGCGGGAGCAGTCCGCCACATCTTCGCCAAAGACCACGATGCGCGAGTCGCGGCGCATTTCGTCGTGCAGGCACGCATTGATGAGGTCAGCCATGGTGCGGGGCTGGCCTTCGGCCTGGGGCGCGGTCTGGATCTCGGCGCGGGTGGGATCGTAGTCCTCGGAATAACGATGGCGCAGGATGGCGGCGGGCGAAGGATCCGGCATGGGCGCGCTCAGAGCACGCTCCGCGGCGGCGCGGACTTCGTCCTCCGCCTGCTTCTCGATGCGCTCGATGGCTTCGGCGTCGAGGATGCCCTCGCGCAGCAGGAACATCTGGAAGTTGTGGATGGGATCGCGGAGGGCCTCGGCCTGGCGCTCGGAGTCGGGCCGGTAGAGCTTGTCGTTGTCGGAGTGCGAGTGCGAGTACGGACGAATGACGTGGCCGTGGACCAGCGCGGGTCCTTTGCGGGCGCGGCAGTGCGCAACGGCCGCTTCAAAAGCGTGCATGCACGCTATCGGATCGGTCCCGTCCACTTCCGCAATGTGCAGGTTGGGAAAGTTGGTCAGCAGCCGCGAGATGTTGCCCCCCGGCGTGTTGACCTCCACCGGCACGGAGATGGCGTAGCCGTTGTCTTCCACCACGATCAGGAGCGGGAGCTTGCGGTTCGAGGCGATGGAGACCGATTCCCAGAACTCGCCTTCGCTGGTGGCGCCGTCGCCGATGGAAACGTAGACGACCTCGTCGCCGTGAAAGCTGGCGTTGTGGAACGGGCGGTAGTCGGGGGTGGCGTCGGAAGCCGGCGGCTCGGCCGCCTCGGGATGGGCCGCGAAGTAGAGGGCGGCTTCGGCGCAGCCCACCGCCTGCAGGCACTGGGTCGCCGTCGAAGAAGACGGGGTGACGATGTGCAGTTTCGCATCCGCCCAGTGGGAGGGCATCTGCCGTCCGCCGCTGGCCGCATCGGTGGCCGCGCCGACGGCCTGCAGAAAGTGCTGTTCGACAGGGGTGCCCAGAGCGAGCGACAGGCCGCGGTCGCGGTAGTAGGGGAAGAACCAGTCGTACCCCGGGCGAAGCGACAGGCCGGCTGCGACCAGCAGCGCCTCGTGACCGGCCCCCGAGATCTGGAAGAAGACTTTCTGCTGATTCTTGAGGATGATCTCGCGGTCGTCGGTCGACCGCGAGAGGACCATCAGACGGTAAATCTCGACCAGCGTTTCCCTGGCGATGCCGGCAACGGCGCCGGAGACACCGGTGCCGCTCCCATTGCGGGAGGGCGCGGCGGTACTGGAACTAAGTGCAGAGCCTGAGACTGCGGTACGGGCCATCCGGACCCCTCGTACTGGATTAGATGATCTTCCCCTTCAGTTTAGAGCGCGGGAAGGAACGAAAGCCTGGGGAAAAGCGCTCGAAGCCAAGGCGACCGAAAATTGTATCGCAGCGGACAGGGTGCAGGGTACTGGGTGCGAGACTGCCCACCCCCGGTAGCCCGCAACCGGCGGCGAGCCCTCCCGCCGGCAGAGTTTGGTATGGTGGCTGGCTATGGCGCAATCGAGGCGTTGGTATCAATGGCCCGCTCAGTGGCGGACGTTTCGCGACGTGCCATTCCGGCGGCTCTGGCGGTTTGGGGCGGCGGTGTTCCTGCTGTTTTCGGTGATCGGGTTCTATGTCGATCTGATCCACATGGGGAGCATCCCCTATGCCGTCGCGGTGGCCATGGCCATCATCAGCGGAGCGAACGCAGATCTGTGGATTCTGGCCTTCGCGCGTCTGTCCTGGCCCTTTGTGATTCCGCTGATCGCGCTGGAGTTCTGTCTGGGGCCGATCGAGACGACCTCGGCGCACTGGCTGACGGCGACCTTTTCGCTGGCCAACCCGACGGCCCAGCACGGCGTGTCCTTCGCGAGTACCTGCACCCTCGCGGTAGTGATGGTGTCGTACTGGCTGTTCGTGGGTTTCTTTGTGGGCGAGAGCCGGGAGACGCTGCGGATCAGGACGCAGCTGGAGCTGGCACATGGCATCCAGAAGACGCTGGTGCCGCCGGTGCGGCTGCGCACGGCCCTGTATGACGTGTACGGCATCTCGCAGCCGAGCGAGCAGGTGGGCGGCGATCTGGTGGACCTGCTCGAACTGCCCGGGGGCGACGTGATCGCCTACGTCGCCGACGTAGCCGGGCACGGGCTGCCGGCCGGGATCCTCATGGGCATGCTGAAGACAGCCGCGCGGACGGCGCTGCTGGAGGCAGGAAACGAACCGGCGGAAGCAACGCTGCCGCTGCTGCTGGAGAAGCTGAACCGGGTGCTGCCGGATGTGAAAGAGCCGCAGATGTACGCCACAGTGACCGCGCTCCGGCTGAATGCGGATGGGCGGGCGTGGGTGGCCATGGCGGCCAGTCCACCGGTGTTGCACTGGCATGCGGGCGCCGCCCTCGCGCAGCGGGTGCAGGACGAGCAATATCCGGTGGGCCTGCTGCCGGTTTCAGGGTTCCGGGGCGAGCCGCTGGCGTTGGCGGCAGGGGATCTGGTCGCGGTGGCAACCGACGGCGTGCTCGAGGTGTGCGATCCCTCGGGCGAGGAGTTCGGGCTCGAGCGAGTGGAGCGCACGATTGCCGGTGACCCACCCGGTCGCCTGGAGGATGTGGCGGAGCGGATTCTGCAAAGCGCGGCGGCCTTTGGCAGGCAGCACGACGATCAGACGCTGCTGCTGGTGCGGAGACGCTGAGCAACCCCCCAGCCAGGCTGGCTGAAAAGCGCCTGGCTCAGGACCGGTCAGCGCAAGGCTCGCTCAGGATTAACCTCATTCCCCGTCGCGCATCTTGTCTTTGACCGACTTGGCGAGTTTCTCGATTTCGGTGGCGTAGTTGACGACTTCGAGAGACAGCTCGTCCTTGTTGCTCTTGTTCACCGCATCCTTGAGCTGTTTGGCCAGGGTGACGAGCTGCCGCGTGTCGTCCACGATTTGCTTCTGACGCACTTCGTTGCGCTCGCGAATCATGGCGTGCATCATGTGCTCGCGCGAGGGATCTCCGGGGGCGCCGGCGGGAGCGGTGGAGAAGGGCGAATTGGCCGAGCTCCCGGTCGTCGGCGGGGACTCGATCGGCGGCAGCGTCGGCGCAGCGGGAACTTTCTGCGCGCCCGCGGCGGGCGCGGCGGCGAAGGCCAGCACTACCGCGATCACAACGAGGGGAGACAGGCGGGCGAAGCGGGACAGGACAGGCATGGCGATCCTCCCTGGCGGGTTGAGCAGCGAGCGAGAGACCCGGGCGGTTGCCGGGTGAGAAGCATTATAGGCCGGTCGACCCGGCGCCTGGGTTAGAGGAATGTAACAGAAGAAAGTGGGTATTCTGACAACGAGCTATGGGAACGGTACTGCTGTTTTCGCGGTGGAACGGGTTCTTCGAGGGGCTGGGCGACAAATACGTCCTCGACCTGCAGGAGTTCCTGCACGACAAGCTGCCCAAGCTGATCGCGGTCGCGGTGATCGCCTGGCTGCTCATGCGCATCCTCAAGCTGATCACGAAACACATCCTGCGCATGGCGGAGCGGTCGCCGGGCTCGGCGGGGCACTACGCACAGCTGCGGACGCTCATGTCGGTGATCCGCGCGACGGGGCTGACGATCATTGCGTTTCTGGCGCTGCTGCAGGTCCTGCCCATCCTCGGACTGAACCTCGGACCGCTGCTGACCAGCGCAGGCGTGGCCGGCGTAGCCATTGGGCTGGCAGCGCAGAACATTGTGAAGGATTGTTTCAACGGTTTCCTGATCCTGATCGACGACCAGTTCAACGTGGGCGACGTGGTGAACATCGCCGGCGTAAGCGGCACGGTGGAGACCATGACCCTGCGGCGCACCCAGGTGCGGGCCGGCGATGGGACGCTCTACATCGTGCCCAACTCGCAGATCACCACGGTGGCCAACCTGACCCGCGACTTTTCCCTGGCGACCATCAACGTGTCGGTGGATTTCTCCGCCAATCCCGACGAGGTGATGGCGGTCCTCAAAGAAGCGGCACTCAGCGTGCGCAACGATCCCACCTACCGGGATGTGTATCTGGCCGATCCCACGCTGCTGGGGGTGGATGGAATTAAGGGATCGCAGGTGATCTACCCGGTGCAGCTGAAGACCAAGCCGAACCAGCAGTGGGCCGCGCAGCGCGAGACGCAGCGGCGCATCCGGCTGGCCCTGGATGAGCATGGGATGCTGCCGGGAGATCCCCTGCGGGTGTATTCGAAGGGCAGGGTTCAGGGAGCACAGACCAGGGATCAGGGCGGCGGGGGAAGCATTGCGGCGGAGGAGGCTGAGGCTGCCGCCGGAACGAAACCGGATCCGACTGCGGCGAAGCCGACGGACGTGAATCCCCTGACCGGGGAGTAGCCGGGCGGAGAGGTCAGCGGAAGAGAGGTCAGCGGTTAGTCGCCGGCGACGGGTTGCGGCGTGGTTGCCCGCAGTTCGGGCTGTGGAGGCTGCGCCCGGAGCACAGCGGGACCGGCGCCCAGGCGGAAATGGCGCATGGCTTCCTGGAGCCGCAGGGCGTCGGAGTGCACCGAGGCAACGCACGCCCGGGTCACAGGCGTGGCCGCGGCGTGCTCTTCGCCAAGGCGGTTGATGACTTCGAGATTGCGGCTGAATTCCTGCGCGGCGACGGACTGCTCGGTGGAGGCGGTCGCGATCTGGGCGATCATGGCCTCGACCCGGTCGGCGGCCGCGATGATGCGCTGCAAAGAGTCCGCGGCCCGACCGGTGATCTCCATGCCTCGGCCCACACGCTCCGTGCCCGAGCCCATCGCGCGCACCGCTTCGCGGGTATTGCGGGTGATGCTGTCGATCGTCTCAGCGATTTCGCTGGTGGCACTGCGGGTGGATTCCGCCAGGCGGCGGACTTCTCCGGCAACCACCGCAAAGCCACGGCCCTGCTCGCCGGCGCGCGCCGCTTCGATGGCCGCGTTGAGCGCCAGCAGATTGGTTTTCTCGGCGATTTCCTCGATGACATTGACGATGCGAATGATCTGTTCGGACTGCTTGCCGAGCCGCTCAACCGTGGAGGCCGTTTCGGTCACGGAGGCGGAGATGGTGTTCATGCCGGAGAGAACTTCTTCAACGATGGCCCCCCCTTCCCGGGCAATCGACGCCGCCTGGCGCGCCGAATCGGAGGCGTTTTGGGCGTGGCCGGAGACTTCGGCGATGGAGATCGACATTTCCTGCATGGCACTGGCCGCCTGATGGGTTTGCTGACTCTGCCGGGCCGTGCGGTCCCATGCCTGGGCGCCCGCCCGGGAGAGATTTTCAGCGTCCGTCTCCAGCGCGCGCGAGGTGTCGAGAGTAGTGGCCACCGCGCTGTCGAGGGTCTGCTGCAATGCAGCGATGGCGCGCGCCAGTTCCCCTGTCTCGTCCGTCTGGCTGCAGCCGGAGAGAGCTGCCACGTCCCCGGTGAGATCGCCGGCGGCCAGAGCCCGCGCTCGCTCGGCCAGCTGTTCGATGGAGCGAACCATGTTGCGTCCGGCGAGATTGAGCAGGGCAATCGCGGTGACGCCGCCCAGGACGGCGATGGCCCACAGAACCGCGGTCACAGCCGGACTGAAGCGAACCAGCACTGTGAGTCCGGCGACCATGGTCGATCCGATGAGCAGGCCGGAAACCAGGCGGAGCTTGGAGCGGCAGGAAAGGGAGCGGCAGGAAAGGGAGCGAGAGGAGCAGCGTTCGGCGAAGGTCATGCGGGTCTCCGGGTTTGCACGCCGGGCGGCGCGGGTTGCGGTGGGCGGAGAGCGAGTCCGGAAACGGGCAGCGCGAGCGGCTGGCGGTACGCGCGCCATAACGTAAAGACGCGGCGGCGGCTGGGAGCGTAAAGGGAAGACACCAAGGCGATTCTCCGCGGAGCGGTCAGGCCGCTCACAAGGATGTATCGGAAAAAAGTCGCGGAAGATGAGGCCCATGCCTCAGGAATGAGGAGCCGGGATTTCCTCGAAAGTGAGGTTTTCCGCGGAGCTGCCGGTTTCCTGGCGCCACGCCTCGAAGAGCCGTCCATAGCTGAGCGTGATGAACCGGGCAGGGTCGATGCCCAGTTTTTGCCCCGTGGCATCGATCCACTCCGCAGGCCCTTCCAGCTCCGCGTAAACGCCGATCGGGGTTTCGTCGAGCACGCAGTGGCCGGTCGAATCACCAAACTCGGTGCGGTATTTTTCGTAAGCAAAGGCGCCGCTGAAGCCAAGCTGGGAAAAGATGTGGCCCATGGCCTCGCCGTCCTGGACTTCGGTTTCAGTTTCTTCGCGGTGCTTGTGCCGGGCAGCCGGGTCGTTGTTCTCCGGCAGACATTTGTGGGTCACGATCCACCGCTCGCCGTAGCGGCGGATGCGCAAAATGGTCTGCTTCGCGCGCAGCCGCCGGTCGGCCGTGTCGTAGAGAACGTTGCGCTCGAAGGTGCGGGGCGTGTCCTCGTGGAAGCCCGCATCGCGGAGCGCGCGGCGGAGGGCTTCGGGATCGGGGACGGGGAATTTGACCTCGATTTCGCGCATAACTACAGCCTATAGCGGATAGGGGATGGGGTGCGGCGGAGCCTGGAGCCGATAGCATAGCGGTGGAGGATTTGCGCGAGGTGGAAACGCTGCGGCTGAAAGTGGATCCGTCGGATCTCGAGAGCGATGCGGCGCGGGCTGCGCTTTTACAGGCGGCGGCGATTCTGCGCGCTGGCGGAACCGTGGCGTTTCCGACGGAGACGGTGTACGGGCTGGGAGCCAACGCGCTCGATGCGGAAGCGGTGAAAAAGATCTTTGCTGCGAAGAAGCGGCCAGGCTGGGATCCGGTCATCGTGCACGTGGGCGAGCGAGCGCGGGTGAGCCTTGTGGCGGCCGAGGTTCCGGAGAGCGCGGCGCGGCTGATGGAGGCGTTCTGGCCCGGGCCGCTGACCCTGCTGCTGCCCAGGAGCGCGGCCGTGCCGGAGGTGGTAACGGCCGGGCTGGAGCGAGTGGGCGTGCGCATGCCGGCCCATCCCGTTGCGCGAGCGCTGTTGCAGGCAGCGGGGCTGCCGGTGGCCGCTCCCAGCGCGAACCGGTTTGGCCGCACGAGCGCGACAACCGCGGAACATGTGGCGGAGGACCTGGCAGGGCGGGTGGACGCGATCCTGGATGGAGGAGCGACGACCCACGGCGTCGAGTCAACCGTGGTCGAGGCCCGCGCGGACGGGTGCGTGGTGTATCGGCCTGGGGTGGTGACCCTCGAACAGATCCGCGCGGTGTGCGGGGGAACGGTGAGGCTGCGGGAAAGCGTGCGAGAAAAGGAATCGGCTCCGGCGCCCGGCATGGGACTGCGGCATTATGCGCCACGCGCGCGCATGATCCTGATCGACGGCGCGGAGCAGGCGCAGGCGTTCGCACGCGCGGTTCAGGATTGCGAGGCGGCCGGGGAGCGCGTCGGTGTGATGCTGCCGAATGAATTCTCAGCCGCGGTCGCGGGACGGGCCGTAAGGATCTTCCCATGGGGACCCTGGGCGGACGCGGAGGAACTGGCGCAGCGGCTGTTCGCAGGAATGCGGGAGCTGGACGCGGCGGGCTGCTCCGTGATTGTCTGCCCTCTGCCGGCGGCGGAGGGGATCGGGCTCGCGCTGCGGGACAGGCTGCTCAGAGCAGCGAACAGCAGCCGGTAGCGAGCGGCAAACAAGCGGGCCGCTTCAGATCTGGGTCATGTTCTCGCCGGCTTTGTAGAGGTACTTGATGCTGGATTTGTAGATGAGGACGCGGGTGGCGGGCTCCGGGCGGCCAGCCGTGCGGAACGAGGCCGGCGCGCCACACCGGACCTTGATCGCGTTGCGGTCGTACCACTCGATGCAGCCCTCAATGTGTTCGCCGTCTTCGAGGACGAAGACCATGGGGGTCTGCGTCTGAACCTGCTTCTGGAAGTAGAAGGATTCGGCGTGCGAGGCCTCGTGGTGGGCCGGAGCCGCGGTGGCCGCGGCGTGCGAGACGAGCGCGGACTCGTCGTAATGGAACTGGCGGCGTTCGCGTAGCATACTCTCGGGCAAAGTGGGACGGATCAGCTTGCGAGGTCCGACGACGTCGAGGTCATGTGTCTTCGGGGGCGCCGGCTCAGCAGGCGCAGGCGGAGGCACAACCACCGGACGCGGCGCCGATCCGGCAAGAGCCGCCGACGCGCGCTGGGCTGCGCCTTTGGAAGACGGCGCACGCAGGGTGCGGACTGCAGAGGCAGGTAACTGGGACATGGCGACCCACAATCCTTACGGACAAAGATGTCTGTGAGATGCGGGAAAGCGGGGCCGCGTCGCACGGGGGAAGAAGTCAGTGAGGGAGTCCCTTGTGAAAATAGTAACCCGGCTGGGAGGAGGAAAGCGAGGACGGGGCATCCGGTAACCGCGCTTTGCACAGGACCGGTCGTCCGGACAGCCGAAAATCCTTCCTGGTTCACCGTTCGGCCAGGTATCATCGCAGAGCGCGCGGGGGCATTTCGCAGACACGTCTTCGAAATGGCAGGGGACGGAAAATCGCGACAAGTGAGGCCGTTCCTCGACCCCGCGCGCTTTTCCTGAGACTGTTAAACGGCTCCCGGAGTTTCATTTGTGGATGAACATTTGTGCAGGGTGCGAGCCATCTCGCGTCATTCCAGGGGCGCGCCCGCGAGCTGGGCGGCAAAACTGTCGAGCGACAAAGACCGGAGAAGGTTGCGGCGCATGCCGGATTCGACCTGCCGCAACCCTCGGGCGGCCGACTCGATCCATTCGAAGGAGACGGCGGCGGCCATCTCCGCCAGCTCCCGCTGCAGGTCGATGTTGCGGACCAGTTGTGGGGTTTCGGACTTGATGAGAAGCAGGTCTTCAAGCATCGAAGCGGCGGCACGCAGCAGCGCGGCAGTTTTCTCCTGCCCTTCAGCGCCCGCACGGTAGGCTTCCGTCATTTTGAACAGGTCCGAGGCGTCAGCCTGGCCGATGGTGTTGCGCAGAAGGACCATCGCGTCCGCGCGGGCGGCCAGGTACGCGGCAAGATCGAAGCTGAGCGCGCGGCCAATGGCCCCTTCTGCGAGGCGCGCGATCAGGGCGCGCTCGGTGGGCTTGAGGTCGGGTCTCCGCTCGGCGAGGAGCTTCTCGATCTGCTCGGTGGGAACAGCGCCGAGGCGGAGCAGACCGGCGCGCGAGCGGATGGTGGGCAGTAGCTCGCCGGGGTTTTCCGCGAGCAGAACGATCGTGGCATGCGCAGGCGGTTCTTCCAGCACCTTGAGGATTGCGTTGGCGGCTTCCTTCATGAACGCTGCGCTGGTGAAGATGTAGCAGGCGCGGCGTGCTTCCGCGGGGAGGCGGTAGATTTCGCGGGTGAGCACGCGGACCTGTCCAATTTTGATGAGCAACTGCGGCGGATCGGGCGGGATCACGAGAACGTCGGGGTGCGTCTGGATGAGGATGCGGGTGTCGCGCTTGTCCGCGTCGCGGAGCTCTTCACGGGCAGCCACGGCTTCGGCGCAGCGGGTGTCGAGGTCGAGGGCTTCGCCGATCCGCACACAGTTGGAGCAGACGCCGCAGAAGTCCGGCAGGCCTTCGGGATTGGGCGGAGCGTTTTCCGGATGCAGGCAGTTGGCGGCCTGGGCGAGCATGATCGCCAGCGTGTATTTGCCGGCTCCGCGCGGGCCGGCGAGGATGAGCGAGTGCGGAAGACGCCCGGCCGCGATGGATTCGCGCAGCTGGCGGACGGTGGCTTCGTTGCCGAGAAAGTCGCGGAAGGGCACGTTATTAGCGTATAGCGGATCACTGCCGGCCGGTAGCCCGTGGCGGTGCGCGGCGCGGCTACTTCGGCAGCTCTTTCTTTCCAGTGATGGTGAAGGTCGCGCTTTGGTCGTTGGAGGCTTCGCCGGGTTGGCCGCTGCCGACCGACACCATGTAGTCGCCAGGAAGAATGATGCGGTTGCCCTGCTCGTCCACCTGTCCGAGAGAGCGCGGATCGATCGCGAAGCCGACATGCGCCGAGGCCCCGGCGGCGAGATGGATGCGCTTGAACGCGGCCAGCTCGCGGATCGGCGTTTCGAAGGCCTTGGGTTGGCTCAGATAAAGCTCCACCACTTCGTCGCCGGCAAGGGTGCCAGTGTTCCTGACGTCGGTCTGCACCGTGACGGGATCGCCGGCGCGGACTTCATGCGGGAGTTTTACGTCGCTGTAGGCGAAGGTGGTGTAGCTGAGGCCGTATCCGAAGGGGTAAAGCGGCTGGCCGGTGAAGTAGCGATAGGTCCGATTCTGCATCGAGTAGTCGGGGAAGGGCGGGAGTTGGTCGAGCGATGCGTAGAAGGTGAGCGGCAGACGCCCCGCGGGATTGTTATCGCCGGCGAGGGTTTCGGCAATGGCGTCGCCGCCCTCTTCGCCGGGATACCACGCTTCGAGGATGGCGGCGGCGTGCCGAGCGGACCAGTCGACGGCGAGAGCCGAGCCATTCAGCAGGACGACGATGAGCGGCTTGCCGGTGGCGGCAACGGATTGGAGCAAATCTTCCTGAACCGCGGGAAGGCTGATGGAAGTGCGGTCGCCTCCCTGGAAGCCCTCGAGGTGGACGGGCATTTCTTCACCCTCCAGATTCGGCGAGAGGCCGACGCAGGCGATCACCACGTCCGATTGCTGCGCGGCTTCGACGGCCTGCTTGCGGAGAACATCAACCGGCGGTTGCCAGGTGAGATCGATGCCCGCCGAGCCGGTCCCGTGGAGGTATTCAAGGCGGATGGGGTGGGGATTCGTATCCGCGAAGTGCACAGTTACTTCAGAGCCGCCGCCGCGCTCGCCGGTTTTCTGGCTGGCGCTGCTGGCGACGAGGAGTTTGCCGTCGAGGTAGAGGCGAAATCCCTCCGAGTTCTCGCATGAGTAACAGTAGTTGATATGAACTCCGAGCTGATAGTCGCCCGGGCCGGGAGGCGTGAAGGTGCCCGTCCAGCGGACGGAGAAGTTGTTGCGCTCGAGCCCCGGAACCGGGATGACCTTATCCCAGTTGAAATTGATGTTGCGGTCGACGCGGGTAAGGACCGGCGAGCCGCTGAGATCGGTTGAGTCGAAATAAGCGCCGGTGAGGCCGTAGCCTCCAGCACCTGAATTTTCGGCCGGATGCAACGCGGAGTGCTCGATGGGAATCGCCATCCCCTCGACCAGCGTGGAGCCCTGTGCGTAGTGAATCTGCGCCGACGCGAAGCGCTTCTCGATGCCCTCGTCGGGGTAGACGGGATTGGGCGGCGGCCCGTTGTAGTTGCCCTGCAGCGACTGAACAAGCTCGGCGGTGGGCCCAATCACCGCGATGGAGTGGACCGTCTTCAGCGGAAGGATGTGGTCTTCGTTCTTCAGCAGGACCATGGATTCGCGGGCAGCCTGCAGGGACTCGCGGCGATGTTGCGCGGAATTGACGACGCTGAAAGGGATGTGGCCGTAAGCGAAGCTCGACGCCGGGTCGAACATACCCAGCGCCAAACGGGCGCGGAAAAGGCGATGGACAGAGGTGTTGATGTCGGCTTCGGAAATGAGATTCTGGTGGACGGCGTCGACCAGCGAGGGAAAGGCCCACCCCTGCTGATAACGGCATTCGAGGTCGGTGCCGGCCTTCACGGCATCGGCGGCGGCGTGCGCCATGTCGGGCGCGTAGTGATGGCCGGTATCGATATCCGCGACCGCGGCGCAGTCGGAGACCACATACCCCTGGAAGTGCCAGTCATTGCGCAGATGGTCGCGAAGCAGCATGGTGTTGGCGCAGGCAGGGGCTCCGTCGATGGCGTTGTAAGCGCACATCACGGACTGCGCGTGAGCCTCGGTCACCGCCGCGCGGAAGGCCGGCAGGTAGGTGTCTTCAAGATCGTGCGGGGAGACCTCGACATTGGCCTGATGGCGTGTGGGCTCCGGCCCGGAATGGACGGCATAGTGCTTGGGCGTGGAGACAACACGGAAAGTGTGAGGATCGTCGCCCTGCATGCCGGTGACAAAGGCGACCGCCATCCGGCTGGTCAGGAAGGGATCCTCACCGTAGGTTTCCTGCCCCCGGCCCCAGCGCGGATCGCGAAAGATGTTCACATTGGGAGCCCAAAACGTAAGACCGAAGAATTGTTCATGCTGATTGTTACGAATAGCCTCGCCATACTTGGCCCGGGCCTCGGTGGAGTCGATCACGCCCATGGTGTGGACCAGCTGCGTATCGAAAGTAGCGGCCATCCCGATGACCTGGGGAAAATTGGTGGCCGTGCCGGCGAAGGCGACGCCATGAAGGCCCTCATTCCACCAGTCGTATTTGGGAATGCCGAGGCGGGGGATGGCCGGGGCGTGGTCCTGCATCTGGCCCACCTTTTCTTCAAGGGTCATCCGAGAGATGAGGAGGTCGACGCGCCGGTCGATGGGCAGGGAAGTATTGAGCCAGGGCTGGCTGTTCGCGGACGATTGCGTGGGCTGCTGGCCCGGAACGGCGATCGGGATGGCGAGCGTGACGACCAGGGCACAGAGGACGGAAGGACGGAGCATTGGGACTCCTCGAAAAGGGTCGGGAAACGGAAGCGCCAGTATAGTGCTGGATCGGGAGAAAATGGCGAGAAACAGCCGCCAACCTGTTGGGGGAACGAACCGAATCCGGCGTTCAGGGGAAACGGCCCTTTCGCGCGGTGCCCGCGACGTGGATACTGGCAGGAACTTCGTTTAAGGAGGATGCGGCCCTGAGCGGATCGGCGACAGCGGCGGTTTTGGGCGAGATCGGGCTGCCCCGGCCCGTGCGCGAACTCGCCCGCGAGCGGTGGGATGTGATCGTCGTCGGCGCCGGACACAACGGCCTGGCCTGCGCGGCGTATCTGGCCCGCGCGGGTAAGAAAATTCTGGTGCTCGAGAGCCGCGCCCGGGTGGGCGGCGCGTGCACCATCGAGGAGCCGTTTCCGGAGACGTACCCCGAGGTGAAGATGTCGCCCTGCGCGTATCTCGCCGGGCTGCTCCATCCCCTGGTGGTGGAGGAACTGGGCCTGCCGGAGCGCGGCTTCCGCTGGACCCCGGCGGTGAACGGGCTGTTCGTGCCCTTTCTCGACGGGACCAGCGTGCAGCTGTGGGACGATGACGCCCGCTGCGAAGAGGAAATCCGCCGCTTCGCGCCCCGCGACCTGGACGGATGGAAGGCGATGAACGCCACCCTCGGCCGGCTGCGCGACAAGCTGCGTCCGGCGGGGGCGGGGGATTGCTGGATCGGCGATGCGCCGTCACCGGAGGAGATCGAGCGGCGGCTGGCGGGCGATGAGGAAGCGCGCAAGCTGCTCTGCGAGTGGTCCATGGCCGAGTTCGTCGAACACTATTTGCAGGAGGAACGGTTACAAATTGCCTGTCTCGGCCAGGGCGTGATCGGCACCAACGCCAGCCCGTTCAATCAGGGGACGGCGTCGATCCGGTTCCACCACGCGTCGGGCCGGCTGGGCGGGATGCCGGGCATGTGGGGCTATGTGCGCGGTGGAATGGGGATGGTCTCGTTCTACTTTTGCGATGCGGCGCGCGAGGCGGGAGCAACCGTAGCAGCCGGCGTGCCGGTGGCGGAGATTCTTCCTGGAGAAGGCGTATTGCTCGAAGGTGGAGAGAAGATTGTGGCTGCGGTCGTCGTGTCGAATGCCGATCCGCGCGTGACGCTGCGGTTGCTGGGTGACTCTGCGGATGCGGGATGGAAGGCGAAGGTGGAATCCGTGCCCATCGAAGGCTGCACCGTGAAGCTGAATGTCCTGCTGCGCGAGCTGCCCAATTTTGTATCCAGCCCCGGCACAAATGGGCCGCATCATTACGGGCAAATCAACGCGCCCCTCACCCCAAAAGAGTGGAAGGAGGGATTTGCCGCGGCCAGACGGGGCGAATTGGGAGAGGCCCTGTGGTGCGAGCTGTACTTCCAGAGCGTCCACGACCGCAGCGTGGTCCTCGAGGGGATGCATACCATGAGCGTCTTCGCGCAATATGTGCCGTACACCTTTACAAATGGCAGCTGGGAGACGCGGCGCGAGCAGGTGCGGCGCCTGGCGCTCCATTCGCTGGGCCGGTTCTGCTCGAATCTCGACAGCGCGGTGGTGGAGGCGCAGGTGCTGGGCCCTCCCGACATTGAGAAGAAGGTGGGGCTGACGGGCGGGCACATTTTTCAGGGAGAATGTTTGCCCCCGTTCATGTGGTCGCGCCGGCTGACCCCGCGGACCCCGATGGAGGGCGTGTATTTGTGCGGGGCGTCGACCCATCCCGGCGGCAGCGTGATCGGCGTAAACGGACGCAACGCGGCGATGGCCGTGCTGCGAGATCTGGATAGCGCCGCGCGTGGCTGAGACGCCCCTCGTGCCGGTCATCGTCGCGACCGACGCGGCCGGGCATGGGCATGCGCAGGGACTAAAGCGGACGCTGCGGCTGCGGGATGTGGCCCTGCTCTACATTGCCACCACCCTAAGCGCGCGATGGGTGGCGACGGCGGCCGCGGCAGGACCGAGCGCGCTGATCGTGTGGGTTATCGCGCTGCTTGGTTTTTTTGTGCCCCTCGCCGCCAGCGTGATGGAGCTGTCGTCGCGCTATCCGCAGGAGGGCGGCCTGTACATCTGGGCGCGCGAGGCGTTTGGGGACTTCGCGGGATTTCTGAGCGCGTGGACCTACTGGATGTCCAACCTGCCGTATTTTGCGGCCATCCTCTATTTCGGCGCAGGGGCAGCGCTGTTTGCGGCTGGAGAGCGGGGACATCGGCTCGCCGGCAGTCCCTGGTACTTCATGACCTTCGCGGTGACGTGGCTGGCGGTCATCACCGCGGTCAACGTCCTGGGCCTGAACGCCGGAAAGTGGCTGAACAACATTGGATCGACGGGGATGTGGCTGTCGATGGTGGTGCTGGTGGCGCTGGCGGCCGTGGTCGCGGCCCGCTTCGGAGTGGCTACGCGGTTTTCGTGGGCTGCGATGACCCCGCATTTGAGCGTCAGAAATGCGGCTTTCTGGGCAACCATCTTTGGCGCCTTTTCGGGGTGCGAGACCGGATCGTTTATGGGCGAAGAGATCAAGGAGCCCCGCAAGACGATTCCGCGTGCGCTGCTGGTGAGCGGGGTCGCGCTGGCGCTGGCCTACGTGCTGGGAACGGCGGCGCTTCTGGTGACCCTGCCACCGGGCCAGATTTCCGGCGTCGACGGATTTATGCAGGGTACCGCGCTGCTGTGCGGGCGGCTCGGGCTGCCGTGGCTGGCCGTGGCGGTGGCCGGTCTGTTGGTGCTGGGAGCCATCGGCGGCGCCGCCGCGTATCTGTCCTCAACCTCGCGTCTGCCATTTGTCGCAGGCATTGATCTTTATTTGCCGCCCGTGTTCGCGAGGGTGCATCCCCGCTTCCGGACGCCCTGGGTCGCGATTGTGGTCTACGGGCTGGCGGGCATGCTGATGGCCGCGCTGGGCCAGGCCGGAACCAGCGTGCGCGGCGCCTACGACGTCATGGTCAGCATGACCATCATCACTACGTTCCTGCCGTTTCTCCCGCTCTTTGCCGCGATGGCGTGGGCGCAGAGCCGGCCTGCCGGGCCGGAGGTGATGCGGGTGCCGGGAAAGCGGCCGGTGGCGATCGCTGTCGCCGTGCTGGGATTTGTAACAACCGCTGCGGCTATCGTGTTGTCGGTCTTTCCGGCCGAGGAGGAACCGCACAAGGCGATGGCGGTGGTGAAGGTGCTGGTCCTCACCGCAGTCCTCGTGGGCGTGGGCGCCGTGGTGTTTTGGATTGGGCGGATGAAACGGAGAAAGTACGGAGATCAGGGATTAGCGGTCGGAGATTAGAAATCCGCGATCCGCATTCCCCCCGCAAGCTCAGGCGGCTTTCTTCCTGGCGCGCGTCCTTTCTTTCTCCATGCGTTCGTGCAGAAGCTTTTTGGCGCGCTCCAGTTCGCGGCGGCGCGTGGCGCTTAGCCCTTTGCCGGCGCGATTGATGAAATACGTCAGCATGCGCATGCCCGAGCCCGGCCCTTTGGGAGAGACCTTCTTTGAGGCCAGCGAGCGGGCGATCTCAGGCGCGCTTTTGGTGAAGAGATCTTTGGGCGGATGGGTGGAGTCGGTGGTGACGCTGCGCACCCAGCGCTTCTGCGCGGTTGACTTCTTCTTCGCAGAGGATCTCGTTGCCGCGGATTTCTGGTTCGATGTAGAGCGATTGGGCATGGGGAAAGCCAGCGATCAGGGGCCAGCGATGAGAAGAACCCCCCGGTCAATGCCGCTTGAAATACTGGACGGCGCGTTCGTGCTCTTCCGCCTTCTCTCTGCTGGAGAAGGTGCCGAGGTTGCGCCGCTTGCCGGTGGCGGGATTCTTCTTGCGGGAATAAAGACGGTATTCGCCGGATTTGAGTTTGCGAACCATACCCAAAGAGATGCGCGACGCGGTTGGAAGGGAAGCCTCGAGGAAGCCAGGAGCAAGTCAGCAAGTCAGCGGCGAACCGGATTGTCGGCTCTCACACCCCGACAATTGCGCCGTTTTCGTCAAGGTCGATTTCTTCGGCGCGGGATACTTTGGGCAGCCCGGGCATCAGCATCATGTTGCCCGCGATGGGCACCAGAAAACCCGCGCCCGCGGAGAGGGAAACATCGCTGATGCGCAGCGTCCAGCCGCTCGGCGCGCCCAGCTTTTTCGGGTCGTCGGTAAAGGAGTACTGCGTCTTGGCGATGCAGATGGGAAGCGCCGCATAGCCCCAGTCCACGAAGCGTTTCAGCTTCTCGCGGGCCGTGTCGGAGAGGGTCATGCCGTCCGCTCCGTAGACCTGAGTGGCGACGGCGTGGAGCTTCTCTTCGTAGCTGTCGCTGAGCGCGTACGCCGGCCGAGCCGTGACCGGACCGCTCTTGTCGATCAGCTCGACCACAGCGCGGGCGAGGGCCTCGGAGCCGGCTCCGCCCCGCGTGAACGCTTCGGCGAGCGCCCCGGGGGCGCCGTTCTCTTCGCAAAAGGTACGAAGCTGAGCGAGTTCCTCCGGTGTGTCGTGGGGAAAGCGATTGATGGCCACCAGGACCGGTAAACCAAAGCGCCGCAGATTCTGCATGTGGCGCGCGAGGTTGGCGGAGCCCTTCCCGAGATCGCCTTCGCCCTGGTTGCGCAGGCTCTGCACCGTGGTGACCAGAACGGCGACGGCGGGGCTCACGCCGGTCACGCGCGTGACGATGTCGATGTACTTCTCCGCGCCCAGGTCGGCGGCAAAGCCGCATTCGTTCACCACATAGTCCGCAAGCCGCAGCCCCATGAGCTGCGAGATGACCGAGCTGGTGCCGTGGGCAATGTTCCCGAAGGGCCCTGCATGGACGAGCGCGGGCGCGCCTTCGGTGGTCTGCACCAGGTTGGGCAGCAGCGCGTCGGCCAGCAGCGCCATCATGGCGCCGGTGGCCTTAAGGTCGGCGGCAGTCACGGGCTTTCCGGAGCGGGTGGCCCCGATGACGATCGTGTCCAGCCGGCGGCGCAGGTCGGCCCGGTCGCGGGCGAGCGCGAGAATGGCCATCACTTCCGACGCGGCCGTGATGACGAAGCCGGTGCGGCGGTTGGCGCCCTGCCGCTTGCCATCGACTCCAACGCGGATAGCGCGCAGGGCACGTTCGTTCATATCCATCGCGCGCGGCCAGGAAAGGGTGTCGGGATCGATATCGAGATCGTTGCCGTGGAAGAGATGCGCGTCGATCAGGGCCGCCAGCAAATTGTGCGCCGAGGTGATGGCGTGAAAGTCGCCCGTGAAGTGCAGGTTCACCTTCTGGCTCGGCTCGATTTGTGACAGCCCGCCGCCCGCCGCCCCGCCTTTCATGCCGAATACCGGCCCGAGCGAGGGCTCGCGCGAAGTGATGACGGCGCGCTTGCCCATCCGCTCGAGCCCCTGCACCAGCCCGATCGACGTAACAGTTTTGCCCTCGCCCGCCGCGGTGGGCGTGGTCGCGGTGACCAGGATCAGCTTGCCCCGCGGAGGACGAGCCGCGTCGTCGAGGAGGTCGAGATGGAGCTTGGCGGCCCACGCAGCGAGCGGCTCATAGTCGGCATCGGACAGGCCGAGCTTGTGGGCAATAGCCGGGATGGGCAGGAAGCGACGGGCGACAGGTGGTTCGGCGAGAGGTGTCACTGCATATTGTCGCCCAGGTCAGGCGAGACGGCTAGGGACGGGCCCACGCAGAGGTAATGGAGAGGTAATGGGGCGGGGGCCGGCGGTCGCAGGTGGATTGGACTATGGTGGGCGCAGCAGGATTCGAACTTGAGCCGTCATGCGGGCGTCCGAGCCCGCAGGCGAAATCCCGAACGGAGCGAGGGACCTCGGACGCAACATGCAGGTGGATTGGACTATGGTGGGCGCAGCAGGATTCGAACCTACGACTTCCACCGTGTGAAGGTGGCACTCTACCGCTGAGTTATGCGCCCGACCCGGCGCCCCGAGCAGGGCGGCCTGGACTGGATCTGGACAGGATTTAGCCTACCACAGCGCTCCACGCGCCCGGCAGCCGCCTGCCGGAGCCCGGAGCCGGCCGCCGACAGTACCCTTCCGCCCCCGGGGGCTTGCGGATGTTGTTCCAACGTAGAATGATGCAGGCAAGCCATGGCCCTCCGCGACCCCTCACGCCGGTTTCCCGACGACGACCCGCGCGACGACGACCCCGGCCACGCTCCGGACCGGCCCGCGCCGGACGACATCCTCCCGGAAGAAGAGGATTCCGGGCCAGTTCCGGTCCCTGAAGAGCCCGAAGGCTGGGACGACCCGGAGGGCGAGGAGGAGGACCCGGAAATTTCCCCGCAACCTGACGACCCAAATGGGGTTAGCAGGGATATGGCGAGCGCGGCTCTCAATCCGGGGTTGCTTGAGGCAAGCAGGCCGGCACGATCGGCAGCAGCGGTCCTCGGGCCGGCCGCGTGGCGCGCCATGTCCGACGCCGAAATCATGCTCCACGTGCGCGAAGGCGATGACTCGGGCTTCGATTTTCTCATCGAGAAGTATCGCAAGCCGATCATCAGCTTCATGTACCGGATGGTGCATAATCAGGCGGAAGCCGAGGAACTGGCGCAGGAAGTGTTCCTCCGGGTCTACCGCTCGCGCCAGACCTACCGGGCGGAAGCAAAGTTCACCACCTGGCTCTACCGGATCGCCACGAATCTGGGTGTGAACCACGCGCGGGACACGAAACACGAGCGGGCGGCGCAGACGATTTACCTGGACCAGCCCGATCCGAAAACAGGGACGACCCCCGACGTGGCCGACCTGACCCCGGGTGCGGAAGAGACGCTGGTGCGGGACGAGCGCATGCTGGCCATACGCAAGCACGTGATGGCCCTGCCGGAGCGGCAGCGGACCGCGGTTTTGATGCACAAGTATCAGGGGCTGGATTACAAGGAAATTGGCGCGGTGTTGCGGTTGAGCGAGTCCGCGACGAAGTCGTTGCTGTTCCGGGCGTATCAGACGCTGCGGGAGCGGCTCAGGGAATTTGTGGAGCAGGATTAAAGCGGGATTGCACTGCTGCGAACTGAGGTTTGTATGATCTGCCGTACAGTGAAAGCGAATTTGCCCGACCTGCTGCTGGCGCCGGAGTCGGCGCCGGCGGAGGTGCGGGCCCACGTGGAGAGCTGCGCGGACTGCGCGCAGGAATTGCGGGAGCTCGAGGTCACGATGGCCGCGCTGGATGCGTGGGAAGCGCCCGAGATGTCGCCGTATTTCGACGGCAAGATGGCGGTGCGGATGCGGGAAGAGCGGGAAGCCCCACCCGCCGGCTGGCTGGAGCGGATGCGGGCACGGCTGCTGTTTGGCAATCACATGAGCCTCCGGCCGGTGGCGGCCACCGCACTGGCAGTCGCGCTGCTGGTGGGCGGCGGACTGTATGCGGACTTTTCCGGACAGCCGCAACATCCCGTGCCGACGGCTGCGGCCTCGCCGGTGATTCAGGATCTGCAGTCCCTCGATGAGAACCAGCAGGTATTCCAGCAGCTGAACTCGATGGACCAGTCGGACACCGGAAACAGCGGGACTGCGGGCAGTAGTTTGTAAAGCAGGGATCAGGGATTAGAAACGGAAGACGGGCAAGGCGATGAGGAAAGCAGAGAAAAGAGCCAGCCCGGGAGAACCTTTGCAGTCTGCCGTGGGGAGCGGAACGATGAACCCCGGAAGAAAGAACACGCGGCAGGGCTGGACGCCCGGGCGCTGGATTGTGTCCTGGAGAGCGTGCGCAGGGGTGTGTCTGCTGGCGGCGAGTCTGCTGGCCGGCCCCGCAGCGTGGGGGCAGCGGGGATTCCGGCGCGTGCAGGCCGCGCGCCAGGCGCCACCGCCGCCACGCCGGGGACCGCGATCCGGACCGCGCATGAACAGCAATGTCCGCCCGCGCATGGGCCCTGAGATGCGGCCCTATGGCCGCCCCGGGCAGCCCCATCTTCCCCAGTGGCTGGCGCAGCACCAGAACCTTTCGCCCCAGCAGCAGGAAGATATGCTGCGGCGCGAGCCGGGTTTCAACCGCCTTTCGCCCCCGCAGCAGCAGCGAATCCTCAACCGGCTCCGCTCGCTGGATACCCGCACCCCCCAGCAGCGGGAGCGGACCGCGGCCCGCAATGAGATGTTCGAGCGGCTCTCGCCCGAGCAGAAGCAGGACGTGCGCGGCGCCGCCCAGGCGATGGCCACCATGCCGCCGGCGCGCCACGCGATCATGGCAAGGGCGTTCAACGACCTGCGGCAGATTCCCCCCGAGCAGCGCGAGGAGATTCTGAACTCCGCCCGCTTCTCCCACACCTTTACCCCCCAGGAACGGCACGTGCTCGGCAGCATGCTGTCGATCGAGCCGTACCAACCGAGGTAAGGGCAGAGTTCAGGAATCAGCAAGCAAAAGGCGCTCCGCGGAGCGCCTTTCCTGTCTGAGAGCCAGGGCTACTTGCGCAGCATCTGCCGCGCGATGAACAGCACGTTGGCCGGCCGCTCCGCTAATCGCCGCATGAAGTAGGGGTACCACTCCTCGCCGAAAGGCACGTACACGCGTACCTTGTAGCCTTCCTTCACCAGCGAGCGCTGCAGATCGCGGCGGATTCCATACAGCATCTGAAATTCGAAGCTGGCCGGATCGATGGCCTGCTCGCGGACCAGGGCCTGGGTCGCGTCGATCATCGCCTCATCGTGCGTGGCGATGCCGTGGAAGACGCCGCTGGTGAGAAGAACTTTGGTGAGAGCGACGTAGTTCGCGTCCACATCTTTCTTCTCAGGAAAGGCGAGCTCCGGCGGCTCCTTGTAAGCCCCTTTGCACAGCCGAATGCGGATCCGGTCGCCAAGCAGCAGGGCAATATCGCCGGCGCTGCGGAGGAGATAGCTTTGGATCACGATACCGACGTGGCCGGCGTTCGCAGGCTTGCCGTGGAGCCGGCGTACCAGATCGATCGTGGCCTGGGTGTACCCGCACCCCTCCATATCGACGCGGACGAAGCTGTCGGTCCGGACGGCGTGGTCCACCAGGCCGGAAACGATCTCCTCCGCCAGATCAGGGCTCAGATCCATGCCCATCTGGGTGAGCTTCAGGCTGACGTTGGCGTCCAGATGGCGCCCGGCGATCGCGTCCAGAAGCTGGTGGTAGACCTCGGCCGACCGCTGGGCTTCGGCGGGAGTGTTGACGTTCTCGCCCAGGCTGTCCAGGGTGACCGACAACCCCTGGGCGTTTAGAGCGGCAGCGGCAGCCAGCGCGTCCTCAAGGTGAAAGCCCGCCACGAACCGCGACGACATGCGGCGGCCGAGAGAGGAGTTCTCGGAGAAATGACGGAGGCGGGAATTGCGAGAGAGGGCGATGAAAGTCGAACGCAGAAGGGCCATCGTTTATCAATTCGGGCAAACGTTCCATTTTTGCATACGCGTCGCACCATGGCGCTGGTAATTCTCAGGAATTTCCCCGACAGTACCCGAGGGGGATGGAAGAATAGGCCCTGTCGTCAGGCTTCGCACCCGGCCAGGAATCGAGCGAGGATTCCACATTTTTTTGGCGGAAAACGAAAGTGGCCGGTTTCCGCATCCTATTTCCAGGTTTCGTGAAACAGAATTTCGTGCGGGGAGAAACGACTTTTCCTGCGTAGCGGTTGGACGAGCAGCAGCGCTCAAATTCGGCGGATGAGAGTATTTTCGCCGGTACCAGGAAGCGCAGATGGATAGGTGGTTTGAATGTTGAGTCATTGCGCAAATCCGAAATGCCGAAAGCCTCTCCACTACCTGCGCGAGGGGCGAATCTTTGTCTTCGATCTGTCGTCGGATACTCCCGACGGCAGCGGGAAGCGGACGCGACGGCTGGAACACTACTGGCTGTGCGGCGCCTGTTCGGAAAGTTTGGCCATGGAGCAGTCAGAGAGTGGCGTGGTAGTGGCGCGGCGGCGCGCCCGCGTACAGCAATTTCAACTGACGCCGACGGCCATCGCCTCGTAGCCCAGCCAACGGCCCGGCGAGAAAGCCGAGGCCCGACAGATAAAAAGCCCGCGGACATCGCGGGCTTTTCCTTTGCCCGGAGGTCAGACCGGCAGAACTGTTCGTTATGGCGCCGAGTTTGTACTGAACCGGGAGAATATCAGGCGTACAATTGCGACGTTTACACCGGCATGTTGGAGTAAAGGTTTACCGCAGCGAGCGAGGGACGCATGACAAGCAGCACTGCAAAGGCCGCGCTGTTGGCTGCCGCAACGCTGGGAACCGCCTGGGCGGCGACGCCAGGCGCGACTCCAGCCGTGATTCAGGACCACAGCGCCCAACCACCCGCCGCCATCGTTGCCAGGATCGACGCGCAGCAGACCGCTCCGCCGGTTTCGAAATATGAGTTCGGCATGTTCATCGAGCACATCGGGCCGCTCATCTATCGCAGCCTCTGGTCGGAAATGCTCGACGATCGCAAGTTCTGGTTCCCCATCACCGCGCAGGAGCCGGAGGCGCCGGCGCGCCAGGGCGGCGGCTTCCGCGGCATGCAGCTGCGCAAGTGGCGGCCCGTGGGTTCAGACAACGCGGTCACGTTGGACGCCGATCATCCCTTCGTCGGCGATCACAGCCCGCGCATCGCCCTCGATGCCGCGACCCCGCACGGCATCGAGCAGACCGGCCTCAGCCTTGTGCACGGCAAAAAGTACACCGGCCACATCTGGCTGCGGGCCACTCCTGGCAGCAAGGTCCAGGCAGCGCTGATCTGGGGCGCTGGAGATCACAACCGCCAGACCCTGTCCTTCGCCCCGCTCACCGAGACCTGGAAAAAGTTTCCCCTCACCTTTGCTGCCGGCGCCGACACCAGCACCGCGACGCTGGCCATCACCGGCACCGGCACCGGCGCCGGCAACTTCCACATCGGAACCGCGTCGCTGATGCCCGCCGACAACGTCGACGGATTCCGCCCCGATACCATCGCCCTGCTCAAACAACTGCACTCCGGCTTCTGGCGTCTGCCCGGCGGCAACTTCCTCTCCAACTGGAGCTGGTACCAGGGCGTTGGCGACCGCGACAAGCGTCCGCCGATGTTCGACCACGCATGGAACGCGATGCAGTCAAACGACGTCGGCCTCGACGAGTTCATGACGCTTTGCAAACTCATCGGCACCGAGCCCTACATCACCGTCAACGCCGGCTTCGGCGACGCGCACTCCGCCGGCGAAGAAGTCGAATACATCAACGGCTCTGTCCAGACACGCCTCGGCGCCGAGCGCGCCCGCAACGGCCATCCCCAGCCGTATCGCATCCGCTTCTGGGACATCGGCAACGAACCCTACGGCGAATGGCAGCTCGGCCGCACCGACCTGAAGTACTACGTCCTCAAGCACAACGAATTCGCCCGGGCCATGCGCGCCGCCGATCCCACCATCACCCTGCTCGCCTCCGGCAACATGCCCGAGCCCATGGATCTGACCGGGACGATGCGCGCCCAGGACATCGACAACATGAAGGCCCTCGAAGGCACCCCCGAAGACTGGACCGGCGGCCTGCTGAAGGACTGCTGGGGCAACTTCGCCGGCATCACCCAACACTGGTACGCGCAGCCCGGCCACCACTTCGACGTGGAGAAGGCAAAACGTCTGCCCCTCGATGCCCCCACCGCCGCAGGCTATGACGAGGTGCAGCAGTCGCCCCTCGAGTTCGCCCGCTATCCGGCCAACATCGTCCACCTGAAGGCGCAGGAGTGGCGCCGCTACCAGCAGCGCTTCCCGCAGATGGTCTCCAACAAGACCTTCCTCTCCATCGACGAGTACGCCTATTTCGGCGGCGCTCCCGGCCGTGGCGGCACCAACCTCAAACTCGCCCTGGCCTACGGCATGATCTTCAACGAGATGCTGCGCCACACCGATTTCCTGACCATGTCGGCGCACACCATGGGCGTCTCGACCATGGATTACACGCCCACGGCCGCGGCCTTCAACACCACCGGCCTGATGTTCAAGCTCTACGGAGACGCCTTTGAGCCCGGCTCCATCCCGGTGGAGCTCACCGGCAATGCGCCGCAGCCCGCGCCAAAATTTCCCATCGGCGGCGACCAGCCGGAGACGAACTCCGGCAGCCCCACCTATCCGCTGGATATGTTCGCCGCGCTCTCCCCGGATCGCAAATTCCTCACCCTTGCGGTCATCAACGCGACCGATAAGGAAACTCCATTCACCCTCGACGTGACCGGCCTGCACCTGGCTGCGCCCGCAAAAGTGTGGACGCTCACCGGAACCAGCCTGGACTCCGCAGATCGCGTCGGCCAGCCTCCGCAGGTGCGCATCATCCAGACCTCCCTCGACCATCCACACACCATCACGGCCGCGCCCATCAGCGTAACCGTTTACCGCTTCCCGCTCGCAGAACAGTGACGTATCTATAAGGAAGGCGCGCAGAGCCGCAGCACGGGCGCAACCAGCGCCACGATGGTTCCAGCAATTTCCTCGCCCGCAGGACGCGGGTCCATCAGCGCCCATTCCTTCGCGGCGCCGTACATCGCCCACGCCGCCGCCGCCGCCACCAGATCCGCCGGTGCCCCGTCCTTGCGCGGACGCGCCCGCAGACCCGTGAGAAACGTGAACTGCAGCACCCCAATCACGGCCGATTCCATGTGCGGCTCCACCCGGCGGTCGCCCGCAGGCCCCAGCAGCGCAACTACGTAATCGCAAACCGCCAGCACGAAAGTCTGCAGCATCGACGTGCAGGTGGTGTCGAACTGCACCTGCCGCTCCGCCAGCAGTTCGTGGAACCGCCGGCTCACCATCGACTCCAGCAGCCGGAACTTGTCGTCGTAATGCGCGTAGAAAGTGGCCCGGTTGACCGTCGCCTCCTCGGCGATGTCCTGCACGGAAATCTCATCGAAGCTCTTCTTCTGCAACAAGTTGCCGAGAGCGTCCTGCAGCAGCCCGCGCGTCCGCCGGATGCGCGGATCCACTTCCTCAACGCTGGGTTCCCGATTCATTTCCGACTCCCGAACCACAGTAGCACCAATGATCAGATGTCGGCTAACCAACATTTGTCGATTTTTATGAATCGGCACTTGTCGCTTACGCGTCAATTGTTGCGGAGGCTCTCCGTATGCGCAACCGACGCCCAACCGCCCCGGATTCGATGAGAGGCAGGAATTTCCCCATCTCGCTCGCTTTCCTCTTTACCCTGCTGGCCTGGGCTCTGACCGCGGGCGCACAAACCGTCGCCTCCGGGCCCCCCGCTCTGCCCGGCGCGCCTGCTGCCCAGGCCGCCACCGTTTCGGGCACCGTTCTTGACACCAACGACAACGTGGTCCCGGGCGCCAAGGTCTCCGCTGAGACCATCGCGGGCGACGATCGCCACGAGGCCGTTGCCAGCGACAATGCCGCCTTCACCATCGACGGTCTGCAACCCGGGAGCATGTATCTCTTCAAAGTGCGCGCCGAAGGCTTCAGCGACTGGACCTCTCCGCCCATCACCCTCCAGGCCGGGCAATTTCTCTATCTGCGCGAAGTGCGGCTCAGGGTGAAAGCCGATACCACGTCGATCACGGTCTACGCCTCGGAGAACCAGGTCGCCACCGAGCAGGTCAGTCTCGAAGAGCACCAGCGAGTCTTCGGCTTCGTGCCGAATACCTATGTCACCTACGACGGAGCCAACGCGGCTCCGCTTACCTCGCGAATGAAATTTCAGCTGGCTATGAAAACCGCGGAGAACCCCGTGACCATTGGCGGTGTCTTCCTTCTGGCCGGCATGTACCAGGCCGGCGGCACGCCCGACTATCAGCAGGGCGCTGCCGGATACGGCGAGCGGGTCGGCGCGATTGGCGCTGAAGGCTTCGCCAACATCATGATCGGCGGTGCGATTCTCCCCTCGGTGCTGCATCAGGATCCGCGCTACTTCTATCAGGGAACGGGCACCAGAAAATCGCGCCTCGTGCATGCGCTTACCGCTCCCCTGATCGCGCGCGGCGACAACGGGCAAAAGGAGATCAACTTCTCCAGCATGGGCGGCGATCTGGCCACCGGCGCAATGCTCACCGCCTGGTATCCCAACTCGAACCGCGGAGCAAGCCTGGTGTTTACCTCCTTCGCGCTGTCTACCGGAGAACGCGCGATCAACGGCGTCGTGCAGGAGTTCCTGCTGCCGCGCTTAACTTCGAGGGGCCGCACGCCGCAGGACTAAAGGCCGAGTCGAGCTATCTGCGCTGCGGAAACCGCGGCCTGGCCTGAGCGCAGCCGAATGGCATCTGCCCTGAAAATAGCCTTCGTCAGCCCCTCCACGGGTGTCATCCCGAACGCGAAGCGGAGGGATCCGAGGTTGCTTTTTTCATGCTTTCCGGGTGGAACACTGTCCATCCACGACTGCGGTTGTTCTTGTCCGCAGAGGCCCATCCTTCTCCAGATTGCCAGGATGATCGGGAATGTCAGCCTGGCCGCACAAAAGCGCACAAATCCGGGCACCTCGCGCGCTGTCATCCCGAGGAGCAACCTCACCCACGCTGTCATCCTGACGACTCGCAAAGCGAGGCGGAAAGATCTGGGGTTGCTGTTTTGCGGCGGACCGGTGCCGAAACTTCCGTACCGCCGACCAACCAGACACTACCCGGGAAAATAGCTCGATGAACGCATCGGCCTGTTCTCAACAACTGATAGTCGTAGTTACTCAAAACGGTACTCTTCAGGCACTACACAGGGTCATTTCCGTATAGCCCATTACACCTGGAGCAATCTCAGTTCGGGCGTAGGCCGAGGATTGCTTTCCCATTCGCTGGCAGCGCGGGTATAGCATTGCGGAGTCGGCGTCTTTCCCCCCGCGTCCTTACTCCGTCACAGGCCTCGTATTGCTGCGCCAGGAGGCGCATTCGGCATGCCCGAGCAAACCGCGGGGAAGGCTGAGAGCGGCGGAGGCGAATTTGCCACTCGCAGCGTCGCGTCGACCGACCTGCCCTCCGGAATCCATATTGGTCCGTATCACCCGCTCCAGCTAATCGGTGAAGGCGGCATGGGTGAGGTCTGGCTAGCCGAGCAGCGGCAGCCGGTGCACCGGAGGGTCGCCGTCAAACTCATCAAGACCGGCATGGACACGCGCGAGGTGATTGCGCGTTTCGAATCCGAGCGTCAGGCGTTGGCCTTAATGGACCATCCGGCCATCGCCAAGGTCTTCGATGCCGGGTCAACGCCCGAGGGGCGGCCGTACTTCGTCATGGAGTACGTCGTCGGCCTGCCGATCACCGAATATTGCGACAGGCACAAGCTCTCCACGCGGCTGCGGCTGGAATTGTTTATTCAGGTGTGCGAGGGCGTGCAGCACGCGCATCAGAAGGCCATCATCCATCGCGATCTGAAGCCTTCGAACATCCTGGTTACCGAAGTCGATGACAAGCCGATGCCGCGCATCATCGACTTTGGCGTAGCCAGGGCGACCTCCCGGCTCAGCGCCGATCCGATGTACACGCGACTGGGAGAAATCATCGGGACCCTCGGCTACATGAGCCCGGAGCAGGCCGACTCCGGCAGTCAGGACGTGGACACCCGCACCGATGTGTACTCCCTGGGCGTGGTGCTCTATGAGCTGTTGGCAGGCGTGCTGCCTCTGGACCTCAACAAGCTGGCTTACGATGAAGTGCTGCGCCGACTGCGCGAGCAGGATGTGCCGCGGCCGAGCACGAAGGTGCGCACGCTGGGCGCCGGCTCGGCCGTCACGGCGCATAACCGCGGCGCCGACATCCCCGCGCTGTGCCGGCAGCTGCGCGGCGACGCAGACGCCATCGTGTTGAAGGCTCTTGAGAAAGATCGCAAACGCCGCTACGCCACGCCCCTGGAGCTGGCCGCCGACATCGGGCACTACCTCCGCAACGAGCCGGTGACTGCTCACGCGCCAGGCGTTGGCTATCGGGCCCGCAAGTTCTCGCGACGCCATCGGGTAGGCCTGATCACTGCTGCCGCCTTCGCTCTGGTGCTCATCGCCGCGGCAGCCGTAAGCATCCGCCAGGGCATCCGCGCCAATAAGGAAGCTGCCATGGCCCGGGCAGTGAACGACTTTTTGCAAAATGACCTGCTCGGCCAGGCCAGCATGTCCAACCAGTCGAAGCCCGATCCCGATCTCAAGGTCCGCATTGCGCTCGACCGCGCCGCGCAACGCATCGAAGGTGAATTCAATCAGCAACCTGAGGTGGAGGCCTCCATTCGAAACACTATTGGACAGGCCTACATGGATCTCGGCGTATACCCCCAGGCGCAGGCTCAATTCGAGCGCGCGCTGGATATCGATCGCATGGTGCTCGGCGAAAAGGATCCAAAGACTCTCAGAACCATGAGTCACCTGGGCAACCTCGATAAACTTCAGGGCAAGCACGCTCAGGCCGAGCAGCTCCTCAGCCGGACTCTGGGGATACAGCGCAGCGTGCAGGGTCCCGAAAATGCTGACACCCTTGCCACGGCAAACAGTCTGGCCAATACCTACAACGGTGAAGGCAAGTACGCTCAGGCCGAGGCGCTTCACAGTCAAACCTTCGAAATCCAGCGGCGGGTCCTGGGTCCCGAGCATCGCGACACGCTCATTACCATGAACAATCTGGCCATCGACTACTTCCGCCAGGGCAAGTACCCGCAGGCTGAGGCGCTTCTGACTCAGATTCTGGAGATCGAGCGGCGTGTACGGGGACGAGATCACCCCGACACGCTGAGGCCTATGGTCAATCTCGCCAGCGTTTACCAGTATGAAGGCAAGAACGTCCAGGCCGAGCAGCTCTATAGCCAGGTTCTGGAAGCCGACCGCCGCGTGTTGGGTCCGGAGCATCCCTCTACCCTTGTGGCAATGCAGGACCTGGCCATTACCTATTCCAGCGAGGGTAAACACGCGCAAGCCGAGGCGCTCTTCAACCAGGTGCTTCAGATTGAGCGCCGCGTACTTGGTCCTGAGCATCCAGCTACGCTCAGTACGATGTCTTCCCTCGCCACCGAATACGGGGAAGAGGGAAACAGCGCGCAGGCCGAGCAACTCCTGAGCCAGGTGTTGGAAATCCAGCGTCGCCTGCTGGGCCCTGAGCATTCCGACACGCTGATAACCATGACCAATCTCGCCTTTGCCAATGCCGCGCTCGGCAAATATACCCAGGCCGAGCAGCTCTGCAATCAGGCTTTCCAGATCGCTCACCGCACGCTGGGTCCCGAGCATCCAGAAACCCTGGGAATCCTGTCGGAGTTGGCGGCTATCTATCAAATGCAGGGCAATTACGCTTTGGCGGAGACGTTCGCTACCCAGGTCCTCGCCGGGCGCCGACACGCACTGGGCAACGAAAGCCGGGATACGATGATCGCCGCAGCCGACCTGGCGATGGCATATGTCTCCCAAAAGAAATTCGCGGAGGCCGAACCGCTCGCCCGCGAGGCCATCGAGATCGACAGCAGAATTCAGCCTGACGACTGGCAGCATTTCCGCGCTCAGAGCCTGCTGGGGGCGAGCCTCGCCGGACAAAAGAAATTCGCCCAGGCCGAGCCCTTGCTCGCAGAGGGCTATCGAGAGATGCTCGCCCGAAAGAGCTTGATCGACATACCCGACCGCTACAATTTGGAGCTGGCTCGCAGATGGCTCGTGCAGCTTTATAAAAACTGGGGAAAGCCGGAGAAGGCGGCCCAATTTCTGAAAGAGGCCGCAAAGGAGCAGGACCCCCTGAACTTCGGAACGAGTCACGGACGGATCGCAGATTCGATTCAATCTTCGGAGTGGTCCTGACAAACCGACCTCAGTCCAGCGATCCCGTCAAATCGAGCATGCCAAAATCTCAACGAGTGATACATCGTGTGAGTGTTGAAAAACTCATCCTCTGAGAACTCGCGGAAAAATCATCGCGCCAGGATGCCCTGCAAACGATTTCCTCAGCCCGGCACACATTTTCTGTCGCCGGATTTGACGCCGCTTATGCGGAAAGCGAGTTTTTCAATACCCACTCGTCAATTCGCTCATCGACGCGGCGTTCTGGCCGTATGACCTGCTATACGGAAGCTTCGCTGGCAGCGCAGAACGATCCTAGGCAATACGCGCGGCCGCACACAAAACGCACAGAACTCTCTCGGCGTCCTCCTGCGCTTCTCATTTAAAGCTCTTAAGAAGCCGCTCATGGATCAGGACACGACTTTCACAGCAAGGCTTGAGCCGCTGAGCCCAAAACTGTCAAGAGACCAACCCCAACGCCGAAGTAACCTCTCTTCATAACAGGCAACTTATACTCAAACTTACCCAAAGAAAGTTTACAGGATTAACCTCCGAGCCTGGCATCCTGAACTTATAGAGTAAGAAATGAAAAGGCTGCCTCCAGGGGCAGCCTTTCTGTTTCCGAGAAACCTCCATGCTGCTGAACCCTGACCACCAGCCGCGAATGCCCGCTCTGCCGCAACGGATTCTCCCTGCCTCCGCACCTGCCTCAGGTACGGCCGCATCTGCTGCATATACGGCCGCGTTGTCTGCAGATACAGCCATATGCTAACTGCCGTGATAGCAGGATCGACGCCATCGCTAAGTCATGGAATATTAGTCATCAGCCCTGGACCAGGGGGCCCCCATACCCAACCATGCGATCACTCCCGCTCCCAGAACGGCGGCGGCTCGATGCCGAGCGCGCGCAGATAGACATATCCCTGGCCGCGATGATGGATCTCGTTGTCGATGGCGTACTGGAGGGTCACGATGCCCGGGTTGTTCCACTGACCAAAGGCGTTGTCCACTTCGCTGAAGCGATGCGCCGGGATTTTGGGGAACTTCTCGTTCAGTTCGGCAGTCTGCTCGTCCCAAAGGCGAAGGATTTCGGCCTTCGTCGTGGGCTTCGCGCCCTTGTGTTCTTCCCACTTGCCGGTGGCCACGCCGTCCACGATGCTCACCGCCATGCGGATGAACTCCCACGCCATTTCGGAAAATGGCCGCATGCCGCCAACGGAAAACTGAAAGAGCTTGTCTTCGGGGAAAGCCTGGATAACGCGGCGAGTGAGCCGGCGATGGCCCTGCCAGTTCTTGAGAACTTCGTCCGCGCTGAGGACGCTGATCGGTGTTGTCGCGGTTGCCATGGTGTTTGCTCCTTTTGGCCCCACAGGGGCTCCAAACCAGACTACGAAACATTCCCGACAGCTTCTGTCGTATTTCTGATAAATAATCGAATTTATGTACGACCCAGTCATGCGCGTCCTGACCGTGCTCGAAATCCTGCAGGCCCGCGAGCAGGTCACCGGAGCCGAGCTCGCCGAGCGCCTCGAA
The DNA here is from genome assembly GCA_036267095.1 of Acidobacteriaceae bacterium. Taxonomy (GTDB): domain Bacteria; phylum Acidobacteriota; class Terriglobia; order Terriglobales; family Acidobacteriaceae; genus Palsa-343. Next base: position 177,509 of record DATAWS010000037.1, on the reverse strand, counting down.
GTCGACCTGAGAACCGTGCAGCGCTACATCGTCCGGCTGCGCGATCTGTTCATTCCGGTGGAAGCCGTGCGCGGGCTGGGCGGCTTCTATCGGCTGCGCCCAGGCTTTCGTTTGCCGCCGCTGCTGTTCACCGATGAGGAGGCCTTCGCGCTTTCTCTCGGCCTGCGCGCCCTGCGGCAATTGGGTCTGGCCGAGTTCGCGCCCGCCACCGAAGGAGCTCTCGCGAAACTCGGCCGCGTGCTGCCGGATGCGCTCCGCGAGAGCGTGCAGACAGTCGAAGACGTGGTCACAGTCGAGCCGGGCCCCTGGGTGGTTTCGACCTCGGCCAACGATCTCATCCACGCCGCGTCGGCCATTCGCGCAGGCCGCCGGATCCGCTTTGCCTACCGCTCGCACGACGGCGCGGACTCACGGCGCGAGATCGAACCGTACGCGGTGCTGAACACCGACGGGCGCTGGTATCTGATCGGCTATTGCCTGTCGCGCAAGGCGCTGCGCACCTTTCGCCTGGATCGCGTAACCGAGCTGGCCGTGGGCCGGGAGAAGTTTCGCCGCCCGCCTGGCTTCGATCCGCGCGCGTATCTGCAGGAGCGAATGCCGTTTCTGCAGACGGATTACCAGATCGACGTGTGGATCGACATGCCGCTGGAGGAAGCCCAGCGCAGCTTTGCGCCCTGGCGAGTCGCAGTCGAGAAGGATGGGACAGGGGCCCGCCTGCGTTGCGGACGCGATCGTCTGGAGATGTTTGCGGCCATGCTGCTCGCCATGGGACGGCCCATCGCGGTGCATCGCCCCGCAGAGCTGCGAGCTGCCTTTCGCAAGCTGGCCCGGCAGGCGCAGCGAGCGGCCGAAAGGCCACCCCGTTCCCGCCCACCGCTCAGTCGCAGGTGAGCACGATCTTGCCGCGGGTGTGGCCGGACTCGCTCAGCTCCTGCGCGCGCCTTGCTTCGGCCAGCGGCAAAACCACTTCGACCGTGGTTTTCAGCTTGCCGGCGTCGACCATTCCGGCGATCTCGACCAACTGTTCCACGCTCGCCTTCTGCCCGAGGTACACGCCTCGGACGCCGTACTTTGCCGCTTCTTCCTGGGAGGGTGGCTGCGCGATCGAGACCAGCACGCCGCCTCTTTTCAGGACCGGCCAGGAGCGCTGCTGGGTTGCGCCGCCCTGGGTGTCGAAGACCACGTCCACATCGTGCGCGACGGATTCAAACTTCGTCGTCTCGTAGTCGATGGGCTCATCCGCGCCGAGTTCCCGCAGATACGCCTGATTGCGCGCGGACGCGGTCCCAAGCACATGCGCGCCTTTCGCTTTGGCGAGCTGGACGGCAAAGCTGCCCACGCCCCCGGTTGCGCCGTGGATGAGAACCGTTTGCCCGGCCTTCAGGCCGCCGGCATCGAACAGCGCCTGCCACGCGGTCTGTGCCGAGACGGGAATCGACGCAGACCGCACATAGTCGAGCGACCGTGGCCTGGGCGCGATCTCGGCGACGTTGGCCGCCACATATTCCGCATACGTGCCCATGGCGGTGCCATAAACCTGCACGCCTTTGCTGAAGCCGGCGACGCCCGGGCCTGCGGCCTCAACCTCGCCCGCGAGGTCGAATCCCAGGATCGCAGGCAGCTGCAGAGGGAGAAATTCTTTGAAGTATCCGGCGCGAACCTTCCAGTCCGCTGGATTGACGCCGGCGGCATGCACCCGCACCAGCACCTGGCCGGGGCCGGGCTCGGGGCGTGGAGTCTCGTCGAGGGTGAGCACTTCCGGACCCCCGTACTGGTGAATGCGGATAGCTTTCATATCCCCATAATGCCTGAAAGCGGGGATCGCGTTACTCAGGGTGCGATGGAGGGCCAGTCGTTGGTCCAGGCGAGGTTCTTGACCCAGAGGTAGAGGGCGCCGTTCTGATTCATGTTGAGGGCGTGGAACACGATCAGGCTGTCGCCGCTCCCTGGGTCGAGATAGGCCGTGCCGCCGCCCGGAGCATTCCACGTGCCGTCGCCCTCGAGCAGGACGTTGCCGCCGCCGTTCATCATGGGCGTGCCGTTTTCATCCACAAAGGGGCCGTGCGGGCTGGTGGACCGGCCCACGGCTTCTTTGTAGTTGTCGGTAGCGATCTCCGCGTTGCAACAGTAGTCGATCGAGACGAACAGATAGTAGTAGCCGTCGTGCGCCACCAGAGAGGCGCCTTCAATCGGATTGTTGGGGACCCCGGGACGCGTGGCCAGGTCGTAGCGGGTGGTATTGGAGGCGAGGATCATGCCCGTCGAAGGATCGATCTGACGCTGCTTGATGCCGGTCCAGTAGCTGCCGTAGGTGAGCCACACGCTGCCGTCGCCATCGAGCAGGATGTTGGGATCGATGGCGTTGAAATCCTCGCCGGGCTGAGACTCGAGAACCTCACCCTGATCGGTCCAGTGATAAGCCGGGTCGGTGGGATCGAGGGTAGTGTTGGTGACAAGGCCGATGACGGAGCGCTGCGAGCCGAGCGTCGATCCGGCGTAGTAAACGTGGTACAGACCGTTGAAGTATGAAATATCCGGCGCCCACAGTCCCGCGATGCCGGGAACTTGAGCCACCACCCAGGCAGGCATCACGCTGGGAAAAATGCTGCCGCAGGCCGTCCAGTTGATTTTGTCCTGGGAGCAGCGGATGGGCAGGTAATTGCCGGCCGGGAGACCGTAAACGTCGGTGGTGAAGAGGTAGTATGTCGTGCCCTGGCGGATGATGCTGGGATCGTGCACCGGCTGGACGTCGCCTGTCAGCGAGTAGCTGGTCAGGGGATCAGTGGCCGTGGAGCCGTAAGAGACAGAACCAGGGGCAGAACTGGAAGCCTGCGAAGCGGATCCTGCCTCGACGCCATTGCCACAGGCACAGACCAGACAAAGACACACGGAGAACAGGGCAGAAAGCAGGGATCGACCCCGCATCCGCCGTTGGCAGAACATGGAAACGGACAACCTTTCGGAAATCTTGTCCCGAAAGATAGCCCATGTTTACCCGATTGGCAATACTTATTTACCTAACCGCGGTACCAAAGTCATCCAGGGTCGATGGCGGGGTCAGGCGCGGCGGAATCGACGCCAGCCCGACGCGATGCCGGCGGCTGCGATGACCTTCAGCGTGTCTCCGGGAAGGAAGGGCAGAACCGCAAGGGTGAAAATGGCGGCCGTGGACTGGTGGGTGAGGACTGCCAGCCAGGCAGCTCCGCTGAGCAGGATCAGGACGTTGCCGGTGGCCGCGGCCAGCAAAGATGCGGTGAATCCTGAGGAGAGCCTGCGGCGGAGCAGGCTGGTGAGGGCGGCGGCGGCGGGATAAGAAAGCAGATAGCCCCCCGTCGGTCCAAAGAGATGAAGCAAGGTGGCCGCGCCCACCGGAGCGAAGACCGGCAGCCCGCACATGCCTTCCGCAAGATAGAGGACCATCGTGACCGCGGCGAGGCCAGGGCTGAGGAGCAGCCCGAGCAGGATAACCGCGAAGGGCTGCAGGGTAATGGGGACAGGCGTAAACCAGAGCGGCACAGTGATGTGCGCGCAAATCGCAATGAACAGCGAGCCGAGGAGCGGAACGCCCATCCAGCGAAGCAGCGGGTGGCGCAGGGCCAGCGAGGGAGTGCGGACAAGGCTGGGCGAGGCGGCAGAAGCGGGTTGCATGGCGGCTCCAGGTTCAGGATTCAGAGTCAGAGAATCTCGTCGTGCTGCTCGGGTTGCGGTCGTGGGGCGCGGCGGTGGCGCAGGATATGCCGGGCGGTAGCAATCGCCGCCCAAATCATTGCCACGGTACAGAGAACGAGAACGCCGTACAGAACTCGCACAGGGGAGAGGATAACAAAAGGAGTGGGAGGGTGGCGGTGATTGCCGGCGAGCGCAGTTCCCGGTAAACTGGGACTTCGCGCTTCGCGCGTTCGCGCAGCAGTGCGGCAAGCAAGCGAGTTTCCGGGCCGACGTGCCCGCGAGCCGCCACTATTCGGAGAAGAACATGGCACAGGTTTGCGATATTTGCGGCAAGGGCCCGCAGTTTGGCAACAACATCTCGCACGCGCACAACGTGACAAGACGGCGCTGGAACGTGAACCTGCACCCGGTGAAGGCCAAGGTGAACGGCGGCGCCAAGCGGCTGCGGGTCTGCAGCAGCTGTCTGAAGGCTGGCAAGGTCGTCAAGGCCTAAAGGCAGGGTAGAGGGATCAGGGTTTAGGGATTCCAAAACCCTCCCTGCTCTGGCCCGCCTGCTTCTTCCTCCCGGTTCGGTTGCTGTGCTGCGCTCATGGCGCTCGCCGAATGACCCCGCTGGCGGGTGTCTTCGTGATAGCGCGGCGGATGGCGGCGTCGGGGGCGTGGTCGTCGAAACGCACCTGATCCTCTCCGGTGCGGATTACCCCTAACTTCTTCCAGAGGCTGTCGAGGTCGACGGTGCGCGGCGTGGTGCTCATGCGCTTATAGAGGTCTTCGAGGACGTGCGTTCCGGTGCCCGCGTCGCCTGCGGCCAAGGCTCTTTCAATGGGCCAATCCTGATCGATCGTGCCTCCGGCGGCGACGATGGCGCGCAGCGCGTCCTGAAGGCCCCTGCGGTTGTGGGTCTGCTCGCGGAGGGTGACATCGGCGAGAAGACAGAATTGCGCGCCGCCCCAGTACGTGCGCCCCCATGTATGGGCTTGGTCAAGGCCCGCATCGGACTCCGGGTTGCCCGGCTGGGGACTGCCCTGGGGCATGTCGCGGACCATATCCGCCCAGATTTTTTCCGGAGTAAGAAAACCCGCCTGGACCCGGGCCACCGGCTCGACGTAGACGGCGATCCCTTCTTCGATCCAGTGGTGACTGTCTTCCTGCGAGGGGAACGCGGTGTGGATGAGCTCGTGGGTCATCATCCAGTCGTCGTCGAGCTGCTGCTGAGTGGTGTGCTCGCCGAGGCGCATGCGGTGGAAGGCGGGGAAGCCGCCCACATCGCCCCAGCTCGTTCCCTGCAGGACGCCGGAGCGACCCCCATCGGGCGAACTCGCGGCGGGGACGATGAGGACCCGATCGCGGGGGACGGGGAATCGTCCATAGTAGGTGGCGACGGCGGTGGCGCCCCGCTCGACCCAGGCGAGGATTGGCTGCGGGGCAAGATCGAGGTTTCCGGAGGCGAAGTCAACCTGGATCGTGGAGCCGTCGATCGTGAACGATTGTGAGCTGGCCACGGGAAGGCGCCAGGGCGGGGCATGGTGATGCTCGGGTTGGTCCTGACCGGTTTGATTCTCCCCCCTGCCACTCCCATAAGCGTGATCTGTCCCGTTGCCCAGCAGCAGAACGAGACAGGGCAGCGCCGTGAGCGCGGAGAGGAGGGCGAGAGTGCGGCGCTGCATCATGAGGAGAGCGGACGGCCGAGCAGGAGCTATTTCGGTTCCTCTGCCCCTTTCTCGAAGTTGAGCGCAGCGGAGTTGATGCAGTAGCGGAGGCCGGTGGGACGGGGCCCGTCAGGGAAGATATGGCCGAGGTGGGCGCCGCAGCGGGCGCAGGTGACTTCGACGCGGCGCATGCCGTGGCTGATGTCTTCGTGATTCTCGACGGCATCCGGGCGCACGGGGATGTAAAAGCTGGGCCAGCCGCTGCCGGAATCGAACTTGGTGTCGGAGGTGAAGAGGTCGGCGCCGCAGGCGACGCAGTGATAGATGCCGTCGTCGTGATTGAAGTTGAGGGCTCCGGTGAAGGGGGCCTCCGTGCCTTTCTCGCGAGTGACGTGGTACTGCTCCGGGGTGAGCTGGGCGCGCCATTCGGCGTCGGACTTTTGGATTTTTTCGGGGATATCGGACATGTGGCGAAACTCCTTCGCAGGCTCGAAAAGCAGGTTCCTCCGCAGCGCGCCCGCAGCGCTTCGGCCGGGATTGCCGTTTAGGGGATGCTGGCGATGACTTCGATTTCGACGAGGGCGTCTTTGGGCAGTCCAGCGACGGCCACGGTGGAGCGGGCTGGTTTGACGGTCCCGTCGGGGGCGAGGTACTTCGCATAGTTTTCGTTCATAACCGCGAAGTCTTTCATGTCTTTCAGGAAAACCACGGTCTTAACGACCTGGGCGAGGCTGGTGCCTCCGGCGGCGAGGATGGCTTTGACGTTTTCGAGAACGCGGGTGGTCTGTTCGGCGATTCCGCCGGGCACCAGCTGGCCGGTAGCGGGATCGAGGGCGATCTGGCCGGAAGCGTAGAGCAGGCTGCCGATGCGGACGGCCTGCGAGTAGGGCCCGATGGCGCCGGGAGCACCGGAGGTGGAGACAGCGGTCTTTTCGCTCATGTGCCGATTGTGCCGGGTGACGATGGGGTGTGGCAAGTCAGGCCGCCGCACGATAAACTGGACAGGCCTCCATGAGAAATGCAGTTTTAAAAATAGTGCGTCCGGTAGCGAGCCTGACGTGTGCTGTGTGCGTGATAGCGGGTGTCGCGGCGCTGGGACAAAGCGCGGCGAACCCCGGGAGTCAGAGCCCCCCGCCGGGCCAAACCCAAACAGGTCAGCCCCAGACGCCGGCCAATGGCCAGGCTGAGCAGAACAGCCAGGACACGAACCCGTTCACCATCCGTGAGAGCGTGAACGAGGTGTACCTGGAGTTCGCCGTGACGGATAAGCGCGGCCAGTTTATCCGCAACCTGAAGCAAAGCGACTTCGCGCTGCTGGACGACAGCAAGGCGCCGGCGCAGGTCTACAGCTTTACCCAGCAGACCAACCTGCCGCTGCGGGTGGGGATGCTGATCGATACCAGCACCTCGATCCGCAACCGGTTCCAGTTCGAGCAACAGGCGACGGAAGCGTTTCTGCTGCAGATTCTGAAGCCGCGAACCGACCGGGCGTTTATCGAGGGCTTCGATGTGGTGCCGGATTACCGGCAGGACTGGACGAACAATCTGGATTCGCTGACGGCGGGGATCCAGGCCCTGCGGCCGGGCGGCGGAACAGCGCTGTTCGACGCCGTGTACAGCGCCTGCCGCGACAAGCTGTTGACGGCCCGCGGTCAGGAACCGGTCCGCAAGGCGATCGTGCTGGTGAGCGATGGAGATGACAACCAGAGCCACGCGTATCTGGACGACGCTATTAAGGAATGCCAGCGGGCCGAAACAATCATCTACGCGATCAGTACGGATGTGAGCCCGAGCCGCGACAGCCGCGGCGATAACACGCTGGAAAAGATGGCGATTGCGACCGGCGGAAAAGCGTTTTTCCCGTCGAGCCTGGACGATATGCCGAACAGCTTCGCGCAGATTCAGGACGAGCTGCGGAGCCAGTACGCCCTCGTCTACAAGCCGGCGGACTTCAAGGCAAACGGAGCGTTCCGGCCGATCTATTTGTTCTGTCTGGACCGGCGCTATACAGTGCGCGTGCGGCAGGGGTATTTCGCGCCGAAGGGTTAGAAGCAGACAGGTTACCGGGAACCGTTGCAGGGGAAACGCGTGCGAACGACGGCCGCTGCGCCGAATACTGGTTAGGCCGAGCCCTCGCGATGTGGTTATGGCTTGCAGCCACCGCGGTGGAATAAACTCCTGTCTAAAGTCGCCGCGTTCCCCAGATCCGGGCGACGATCGGGAAAAATCATGATTCAACGGATGCGAGGGCGCGGCGGCCGAGCGGCGGCTCAGGCAGTTGCGCTGGTGGTTGGTTGTGCTGCCGCGGCGCCCATGTTACGGGCCGCCGATACGCCGCATGCGGGACCTGCGCCGATCCTGCTGGAGCTGTTTACCTCAGAGGGCTGCTCGAGCTGCCCGCCGGTCGACGTGTGGGCCGAGCGGCTGGATCATTTCCAGCCGGTACAAGGGGCCGAGATCATCGTGCTCAGCGAGCACGTGAACTACTGGGACCACGACGGATGGAAGGATCCGTTCTCCTCGGATCAGCTGACTGCGCGGCAGCGCGAGTACGAGCAGATGATGGGGACGGACGGCATGTATACGCCGCAGGTGATCCTGAACGGCGCGGACGTGGTCAACGTCGCCAAACCGGCCCAGCAGATCAAAGAGACCTTTGAAAAGGCGGCTACGCTGGCCACCGTCCCGGTGCATCTCTCCGGGGTGGCTCTGGCGGCGGGCGATCCCGGATCGCTGACCGGCAAGGTGACGGTGGACGCAACCGCCGAGAAACACGGCGGCGATGTGTTCGTGGCCGTGACCCTGAATCGGGTGCAGACCGATGTGCTGGCGGGCGAGAACGACGGCAAGAAGCTGACCAACATCGCGGTGGTAAAGAGTTTGGTGAAGGTGGGCAAGCTGGAGAAGGGCAAGAGCTTCGAGGACCCGTTCACGATTCGGTTGTGGCCGGGCGCCGATCCGGCGAACCTGCGGGTGGTGGCGTTCGTGCAGCAGGGGGATATGGGGCACGTGCTGGGCGCGGCGATGACGACGGCCATTGCCGGAGCAGGAAACCAGCGCGCAGCGGCTACACACTGAGCAGCTTTTCCAGACCTCCTTCGTCGAGGACGGCGACCCCGAGTTCCTTTGCCTTGTCGAGTTTGGATCCGGCTTCTTCGCCTGCTACGACGTAGTTCGTCTTCTTGCTGACGGAGCCGGAGACGCGGCCTCCGGCGGCTTCGATCCTTGCTTTCGCGTCTTCGCGTGACAGGTTGGGCAGCGTCCCGGTGAGGACGAAGGTGAGTCCTTCCAGCTGGGAGGACTTCCTGCGCTTCTCCGCGGTCATGGTGAGGCCGGCCTTTTCCAGGCGGTGGACGAGATCGCGGTTGCGCGACTCCGCGAAGAATTCGTGGATGGCCTGAGAGACGCGGGGCCCGACGTCGTTGATGCGCTCGAGGTCTTCCGGCGTCGCCGCCATGAGGGCTTCCATCGAGCCGAACTCTTCGGCGAGGGACTGGGCGGTGCGCTCGCCGACAAAGCGGATGCCGAGCCCGAAGAGGACGCGGTTGAGCGGGGCCTTCTTCGAAGCCTCGATTTCGGCCAGCAGGTCTTTGCGTTCCCTGGGTCCGGCGAGCGCCTGAGTACGCCGCTTCTCTTCGCCGGTCTTTTTGTCTTTGGTCACGACTTCGTGCTGGAGCTGGGCAAGCTGCTCGTCCGTGAGCGGGTAGAGGTCGGCGATGGAGCGAACCAGCCTGCGTTCGAGGAGTTGGGCGACCACCGCTTCGCCGAGGCCCTCGATATTCATGACGCCGCGCGAGGCGAAGTGAAGAAGGCTGCCCAGCAGGCGAGCGGGGCAGGAAAGGTTGACGCAGCGATAGTCGGCTTCGCCTTCGGATCGGACCACTTCACTGCCGCAGTCGGGGCAGTGGGTGGGGAAGTGAAACTTCTTGCGGCCGCGCGGGTGTTCCTTGTCCTCGACCACCTCGACCACTTTGGGGATGACGTCCCCGCCGCGCTCCACCTTGACGTGGTCGCCGATGAGCAGGCCCAGGCGCTCGATCTCGTCCGCGTTGTGGAGGGTGGCGCGGGAAACGGTGGTGCCTCCAATGGAGACGGGGGTGAGGACCGCGACCGGGGTGAGCTTGCCGGTGCGGCCGACCTGGACCTTAATGTCCTCCACCTGGGTGATGCCGCCGCGGGCGGTGAATTTATAGGCGACCGCCCAGCGGGGAGCGCGGCCGGTGTAGCCAAGGCGGCGCTGCAGCGCCGCGGAATTGACCTTGATGACCACGCCGTCAATTTCGTAACCGAGGTCGGCACGATTTTGCTCGGCTTTCTGGACGAACGCGACAATCTTGTCGATGGTGGGCACCGCTTTCCGATTCGGATTGACGCGGAAGCCGAGAGCGGTGAGCGCGTCCAGGGCTTCGGCCTGTTCGGGGAGCAGGTCTTCGCCGGTTTCGGTGAGGAGGAAGTAGGCGTAGAAGTCGAGGCGGCGCTGGGCGACGATGTTGGGCTCAAGGGTGCGGATGGTTCCGGCCGCGTAGTTGCGGGGATTGGCGGCGGCCTCGAGGCCCTGGGCCTCGCGTTCTTCATTGGCCTTGCGGAAGGCAGCCAGCGGCATGATGACCTCGCCGCGGACCTCGAAGGTTCCGGGAACCTGCGCTTTTTTGAGCGTGGCCCCGGGGATGGAAAGCGGGATGGAGCGGATGGTGCGGACGTTGGTGGTGACGTCTTCGCCGGTAGTTCCGTCGCCGCGGGTGAGCCCCCGGCGCAGATGCGCGGAGCCCGCCTGCTCCTGATACTGGAGAGCCATCGACAGGCCATCGAGCTTGTACTCGCAGACGTAGGAGATCTCCGCCTTGTCGCCCGCCAGCGAGCGAACGCGGCGATCCCAGTCGCGGAGCTCTTCCTCGCTGGTGACGTTATCGATGGACAGCATAGGGCGCGAGTGGCGAACTTTGGGAAAGCCTTCTTTGGGCTTGCCGCCGACGCGCTGGGTGGGCGAATCGGGGGTGACGAGCTGGGGGTGGTCTTTTTCGAGGCGCTGGAGCTCGCGCACCAGATCGTCGTACTCGGCGTCGGAGATGGCGGGGGCGTCGAGAACGTAGTAGAGGTGCTCGTGGTGGCGGATCTTTTCGCGGAGGGCAGCGATCTTTTTTTCGGCGTCAGCCATACAGCGACCATGGTAAAACGCCGGCGCGATCCGAGCTTGCATCTGCCCCCTGGAGGAACCGGGCGGGGCCGGTGACCTGTTTCCAGCGGTTTGGCCCTCTTATCGATGGTGACAACGGAAGCGGCGCAGCGGCATTTCCTGCCGATGGCGAGGATGAAGCGGCATTCGCGAGCCATGGAGCTCCTCCGGAGCAACAAGCGGGCAAAGGAAAAGGGCCGCCTGAGGCGACCCTTTCTTCTTTTTCACTCTATAACTACAGAATATCGAGTTAAGAGCTCAACACTGCCTACTTTATTAGCAGTTATAGGAGGATAAGTGGCTTTGTATGTGAGGTCATTACTTCGCAGTAAAAGCTGGGGACTTGACAGCTTTTCGGCGTGGGGCTCCGGCTCTTGCAGGAAGGCGTTTCGTCCTGAGCGGCTTGGGTTTGTGCTGTGCCTTCGTCTGCCGGGGCTCGAGGGTGGCGGCCGTCGAGCGCAGGGCTTCGGTCAGGTTTTTGGCGGAGAGGGCGCTGGCGGGATCGATGAGCCACTGCAGGACGAGTCCGGAAAGCAGCACATGGAGAAAGGTGCCGATGGTGCGCACGGTGAACTCGGTGATTGTGCTTTCGTCCTGATTGAGAAACATGGCGGCCAGGCCGGCGCGGGTCAGATGCAGTTTGCCGGCAATGATCTCCCGAGCTTCGGGCTGCGCCACCATTTGGGCGAAGATCTCGAAGTTGGCGACCCAGAGCCGGCGGTGGGATTCGAAGGTGGCGATCACTCCGGCCCAGTTAGCCTCAAACCTCTGCGCCGGGCTAAGGCCGGTGGCGACGGTAGCACGCAGCGCCTTCTGGAGATCCTGATCCCATTCACCGAAGGCCAGCAGCAGAGCCTCGGTGAGCAGCGCGTCCTTGGAGGAGAAGTGGTAGCCGATGGCGGCCAGACTGACGCCGGCGGCCGACGCAATGTCGCGCGCGGTGGTGCGGTTGTAGCCCTTGTCAAGCAGGCATTGTTTCGCCGCCAGCAGCAGCGCGTCGCGGTTGCTCATAAGAATCTTGCCGGCCTCCTGGAACATTTGTACCAGACATACGTATAGTACAAATGTGTGAGACAACTGTACAACACGCGCCTCAGAGGAGCGGCAATGAGAAACAGAACCGTTTTGATTTCGGGAGCGAGCGTGGCCGGTCCGGTACTGGCTTTCTGGCTTCATCGTTATGGATTTCAGCCCACGATTGTGGAGCGGGCGCCGGCGGTGCGTCCGGGCGGATACGCGATCGACTTTCGGGGAGCGTCGCTGCGGGTGCTGGAGCGGATGGGGCTTCTGCCGGAGGTTGAGCGGAAGCAGACGCGCATCGGCGCCATCACCATTGTGGATCGAAATAACCGCAAGGTAGCCAGCATGCCGCACGGGTTCACCAGCGGGGAGCTGGAGGTTCTGCGCGGCGACCTGGCTGCCATCTTTCACGAAGCTACCCGGGAGACGACCGAATACATTTTCGGCGACAGCATCGCGGGCATGGAGGAGAGCGAAGCCGGCGTGGAGGTGGAGTTCGAGCAGGGCGGGCGGCGGCGCTTCGATCTGGTGGTGGGGGCGGACGGGCTGCATTCGCGGGTGCGCTCGCTGGCGTTTGGCGAGGAAGAGGAATTCGTCCGTTATCTGGGGTATTACGTTTCCATCTTTACGATTCCCAACTATCTGAAGCTGGAGCACGCGGGATTGTATTACTCAACCCTGGGCAAAAAAGTGGGGATCTTCAGCGGAGGCGATCCGCACGAGGCGAAGGCGTCGTTCTTCTTCGCCACCGGGCTGCTGGGCCGCGTGCGCGACAGCGCTGAGCAGAAGAAGATTCTGCACGACCACTTCCGGCAGGAGGGCTGGGAAGTGCCGCGGCTGCTGGAACAGATGGAGAGCGCGCCGGACTTCTATTTCGATTCCGTGAGCCAGGTGAAGATGAACCGCTGGTCGGCAGGGCGGAAGGCATTGCTGGGCGATGCGGCGTACTGCGCTTCCCCTTTGTCGGGAATGGGTACGGGGATGGCGGTGGTGGGGGCGTATGTTCTGGCCGGCGAACTGGCCGACGCGGAGGGCGACTACCGGGTGGCATTCGACCGGTACGAATCGCTGATGCGGGAATTCGTGAAGAAGTGCCAGGGGCTGGCGGATGGCGGCACAGACTGGTTTGTCCCGCGGACCCGGTTCCGGCTGTGGCTGAGCACGCAGATGTGGAAGGTCCTGCCGTACACACCCTGGAAAAACATGATGATTGAAGTTCCGCTCAGGATCGGGAATTCAATTCACCTGAAGGACTATGGCGCGGCGGCAGCCGCGGATGAATGTCGTGCTGCGGGTTGACGAGCGAGGAGGCCAGCGTCCGGATTAGCCGGCAAGGCGATCGGTGCGGGCGGGCTGCGTCCGACCGTCGGTCTCGTGCTTCGCGGGCGCCTCGGCGGCGGGAACTTCTTCAAACCTGCGGCCGATCTCGGTTTGCGCTATGGCGCGGCGGACGTCGTCGACCCAGGTGTCGGGGAGCTCGACGACGTTTTCCTGGTGCGGGGCGCGCTCGTCGGAGGCGAGGAGCAGGGCTTCAGGAAGAGACGCTGCCGGGTGCGGCTTGCCGTCGGCTGGAGGGCTGGTCATGGAGAGCAGCGGGCGCGGAGCGGCGGGCCGGAGCGTGAAAGGCTCGGGCATCGCCTGGGATTCGAGCGCGCGAGGGCCGGGGGCGGAGAGGGGTTCGGCGGAGAGATGCGGCGGTGGGTCGGAGGATCCTGGTTCGGCCGGCGACGCAGGCGACTCGACAGCGGGTGGATGGGACGGAGCAAAAAAGTCAAAGAGAGGATCGGGGGCGAAGATCGACTTCCTCGCAGAGATGTGCTCGGAAATGGTCTGTCCGGCGCCGGAGATTGGATCGTGTGCGGAGGCGGACTCGGGCGGCTGCGGCTCCTGCGCCTGAAGTTCGGGCGCAGGTTCAGGCGTGGAGTGAGATTCGGAAGTGGTCGGTTCGGGCTCCGGTTCGGGCTGCGCAACGGATTCGGGCGCGGCGGATTCGTGAGCGGCGGGCTCAAACCGGAAGGAGGCGCGGCGCGAGGAGCGCTCGGGGATTTCTTCTTCCTCGTAAAAACGGGGGGACGCGTGATGTGCGAGCTGGGGTGCGAGCTGCGGTGCGATCGGGGGCGCGGCCGGGGCTGCGGTCCAGGATTCCGACCGCGGCGTGGGTTCGGGTTCGGGGCGCAGAGAAGGAGCCGCGGGCGCGGTGATGAAGTTGTAGATCGAGCCGGTGCTCTCGGCGGTGTCGATTTCTTCGTAGGCGGGCTCGCGGTCGGCGAGAGCGGCGATGCTCCAGTAAAGGAGGCCGCAGACCAGGCCGGCGACGACCGACGGCCACCAGGGAGTGGGCGCGGGGGCGGCAGCGCTGCTGGTGAAGGTGAGAGGGTTGGGCAGGATGTCGTGGCTGGCGGGCGGCAGGTTGGTTTCGGCTGGAGCCGGGTTTTGCTGCGGGGGCGGGGCGGCTGCGGTGCTCGAAGGCGGCGGTGCGGTTGTCTCGTCGGCGGCCCCGGCTTCTTCTTTCTGGACCGCCAGGCGGTCGCGGTGGACGACGGCGATGGCGTCGTCCAGCTGCGCGCGTTCGCGGCGGATCTGGGCGGCGTCGACACCCGCGGCGGCAAATCCGCCAACACGGCCGGCGGACAGGATGGAGGCGACCGCCTGCTGCATCTCTGCGATCTGGCTGGAGGCGGGCGAGCTCTTAGCCGCGGGCGAAGAACGGATTGACTCGAGCTTCTGCTCAGCGGCGCCGACGCGGGCTTTGATCAGGTGCTGCTGATCGGATTCGCGATAAGCGGCCGGATCGGAGCGGTGCTGGCCGCCGGCCCCGGAGTACCCGATGTTGTCGAGATCGCTCTTGGTGGAGGAGAGCAGGCCTTCCAAATCGCCCAGAGAGGCGGCGAGGGCTGAGGCGGAAGGATTGGGTTGTGAGACGGGCGGAGTCCTGACGGGCGGCGTGCTCCTCGGCGGAGCCGCATGGGTGGAAGGCGGAGGCGCAAGAGGCGCGGCGTTGAGGGTCGGGGTCCAGTCAGCGAGCGCCTGGGCGACGCTGTTGGCCATGGGGATGGACGGCACACCGTTCTTGCCGAGGAAGCGAACGCTGAGCGTATTGGCCGTGGGTTCGGTGAGCTGGAGGCGCGAACGGAATTCTCCCATGCGGCCGGTGACGGAGGTGGAGGAGAGCTGGGCGGACGAGGCCAGCTGTTCGACCTCCTGGTCCGTCAGGACGGACTGGGCGAGGGCGAGGGCGGGATCGTGGACGATGGCGAGGCCGGAGTCCAGGGTGCGAGCCGCGCGCGGATCGAAGGAAAGGTGAGCCGCGGAGGCCGTGAGCACCGCCCGGCGATGGAGCCAGGTGTAGCCACCCCAGGCGACGCCTGCGGCGAGCAGGAAGGCGATGAGCTTGTGTCCCAGGGGAACGGAAGCGAAGCGTGAGGGGGAATTCCTCTCCTGCATTATTCAAAACCTCGAAGGCGTCGAAGATCGGAGGCAGAAACTTTCATAGCCAGCGAAATTTCGGCCGGAAGGGATATCCGTCGCCGTATTCGTGCAAACGAGCCCTTGCAGCAGTGCCCGCGCGGGTGGGACGGCTCTTGAGTGCCATGAGGTAGGATGCCGGTCCGGGCCGCGTAACTTCCCTCCACATTACTGCGGGAACCGGTCTGGAGTCACGACCAGACCGCACCGGAAACAGGGCAAAAAGGGTTCGGAATGAGGCAAACTTCGCCAAATTAATAAGTTACAGAGACCCGTGGGCAGCAAAAAAGCACCTGCCCCTGAATACAGGAGAGGCTGGGGACGGCGGCTATAATCCGTGACGATGAATAACGATCGGGTGGAAGAACTGGAGCGGCGGAACCGCCTGGCGGAAGAGGGCGGCGGCGAAGAGCGGCGGGAGCGGCAGCATCGCGAGGGCAAATTGGGGGCGCGGGAGCGGATCGCGCTGCTGCTGGACGAGGACACGTTCGAGGAAACCGACCGCTTCGTCGCGCATCGCTGCACGGATTTCGGCATGGAGGAGAAGCGCTATCCGGGCGATGGGATTGTGACCGGGTACGGGCGAATCGACGGGCGGACGGTGTTCGTGTTCGCGCAGGACTTTACCGTGTTTGGCGGGTCCCTGTCGGAGACGAACGCGGGGAAGATCGTCAAGTTGATGGAGACGGCGATGAAGGTGGGCGCGCCGCTGATCGGGCTGAACGATTCCGGCGGAGCGCGGATTCAGGAAGGCGTGAAGTCGCTGGCCGGGTACGCGGATATTTTTCTGCGCAACACGATGGCCAGCGGGGTGATTCCGCAGATCTCGGCGATTCTGGGGCCGTGCGCGGGCGGCGCGGTGTATTCGCCGGCCATCACCGATTTCAACCTGATGGTGGACAAGACCTCGTACATGTTCGTCACCGGGCCGGACGTGATCAAGACAGTGACCCACGAGGAAGTGACCAAGGAAGCTCTGGGCGGGGCGACGACGCACAACGAGATTTCCGGCGTAGCGCACTTTATGGCGCACGACGACGCCGAGTGCCTCGCCATGGTGCGGGAGCTGCTGAGCTTTCTGCCGTCGAATAACCTCGACGATCCGCCGCGGAAGACGCCGACGGACGCGATCGATCGCGAGGACCGGGCGCTGGACTCGCTGGTGCCGGAGGACTCGGCGCAGCCCTACGACATCAAAGATGCCATCGCCCACATTGTGGACGATGGGTATTTCTTCGAGGTGCACGAGCACTTCGCGAAGAACATCGTGGTGGGCTTTGCGCGGATGAATGGGCGCTCGGTGGGAATTGTCGCGAATCAGCCGGCGTTTCTGGCCGGGGTGCTGGACATCAACGCCAGCGTGAAGGGAGCCCGGTTCGTGCGCTTCTGCGATGCGTTCAACATTCCCCTGATTACGCTGGAGGATGTGCCGGGATTTTTGCCCGGGACGCAGCAGGAGTATGGCGGGATTATCCGGCACGGGGCGAAGCTGCTGTTTGCGTTTGCTGAGGCGACCGTGCCGAAGATGCTGGTGATCACGCGCAAGGCATACGGCGGGGCGTACTGCGTGATGAGCTCGAAGCATTTGCGGACCGACGTGAACCTGGCGTGGCCGACTGCGGAGATTGCGGTGATGGGTCCGGAAGGCGCGGTGAACATCGTTTACGGACGGGAGCTGGCGGAGGCGGTGAAGCAGGCGGAAGCGAGCGAGGGCAAGCTGAGCGAGGGGCGGCGCGCGGAAGTGCTGGCGTCCGCGCGGGCGGCGCGGGTGCATCAGTTCCGCGAGCAGTTCGCGAATCCGTATGTGGCGGCCGAGCGTGGGTACGTGGATGCGGTGATTCATCCCCGGGAAACGCGGCGGCGGCTGATTGCGGCGCTGGAGATGCTGGATGGAAAGCGGGAGACGATGCCGGCCAAAAAGCATGGGAATATTCCGCTGTAAAGACAGGGATCAGGGATTGGCACTGTGAGTGAGCCAGCCAGCGCGGCGACGGCAGAACATTATGTCTGGGCGGAGGTGTGCGATGGGTGGCACCTGGCGCGCGGCGAATCGCTCAGCGTCATCGAGGAGCGGATGCCGCCGGGCACGCGTGAGCAACGGCATTCTCATACCAGGGCGCGGCAGTTCTTCTATGTGCTGGCGGGCGAGCTGACGATGGAGGTCGAGGGGCGCACACATTCGCTCGCCGCGCACCACGGTTTGGAGATTGCGCCAGGGGAGCGGCATCAGGCTTTGAACGCGTCTGGTGAGGACGTCCGGTTCCTGGTGATCTCGACGCCGCCTGCACAGGCAGACAGGGTAGCGGAGTAACGGTGGTCAGCGGCTAAAGCCGGATTCATTATGAGGCCCTTACGGAAGAGCTGTGCCCTTTCACAACAGCGGCGTTTTTCCGCAGGCGGCGAAGTTGTGCGCTGATACAAAACCGGAGTTCCGGATTTCAACAGCATTGGCATCTGCAGGGGTTCACGCTGCCGTTTCCGGATGACGTGGTTTTCATCGCCGGCGCATCTCATTTGCGTTAGCATTGCCGCACATCCCGAGGAGGCCCTGCGATGAGTTCCCCCGCTCAAAAGCGCATTGTCCTGCAGCGTTCCGAACGCGCTGTTCCTGCGAACGCTACCGATACCGGACGAACCCAGCCACAACAGACCCTGACCGTTTCGCTGATCGTGAAGCGCAGGAATCCCCTTCACCTGGAAGCGCTGGGCGGCCGGACTTTGTCGCGCGATGAGTTCGACGCGCAGTATGCCGCCGATCCCGCGAGTTTTGAGGCGTTGCGCACGTTTGCCCACCAACATGGGCTGGCGGTGGACGAGACGGCTTCGAGTTTGCCGCGGCGGACGCTGGTGCTGCGCGGGCCGGCCCGCGCCATGGAGCAGGCATTCGGCGTGGAACTGCACGATTACCGCGAGGCGAAGACGAAGCGCCGGTATCACTCGTTTACCGGGCCGGTCTCGCTGCCCGAGAGCCATGTCGGCCTGGTGGATGCGGTGCTGGGGCTGGACGCGCGGCCGGTGGCGAAACCGCACTTTCGATTTCTGAAGAACCTGAAGAAGAGAAAGAAGCGCAAGGCCGCGGCGGCCGATCCTTCGCCCTTCAATCCCCCGCAGGTGGCGGCGTTGTACGGCTTTCCTGCGGGCGTAACCGGGGCGGGACAGACGATTGCGCTGATCGAACTGGGTGGCGGGTACACCACGAGCGATATCCAGACGTATTTTTCCGGGCTGGGGCTCACGCCGCCGACCGTCGTGGCGGTGTCGGTGGACGGCGGAACGAATGCGCCGGGTGATCCCAATGGAGCGGACGGCGAAGTGGCGCTGGATATTCAGGTGGCGGGGTCGATTGCAAATGGGGCGCGGATTGCTGTGTATTTCGCGCCAAATACGGATCAGGGATTCATCGACGCGATCACGACAGCGGTGCACGACACCACCAACAAGCCGTCGGTGATTTCGATCAGCTGGGGAGGCCCGGAGTCGAGCTGGGTGCAGACATCGGTCACCGCTCTCGACGATGCCTGCCAGTCGGCGGGCGCGCTGGGCGTGACCATCACCGTAGCCTCGGGCGACAACGGTTCGTCGGATGGCGTGAGTGGCGGCGGGAACCACGTCGATTTCCCGGCGTCGAGTCCTTACGTGCTGGCTTGCGGTGGAACGGAGCTGGTCGGGACGGGAACGACGATTGCAGCCGAAACCGTCTGGAACGATGGAACGCAGGGCGGAGCGACCGGCGGCGGGTACAGCGCCGTGTTTCCCCTGCCCTCGTGGCAAACCAGCGCGGGGATTACGGGCAGTGGGCGGGGCGTGCCCGATGTAGCCGGGGATGCGTCGCCGGAGTCGGGCTACAACATCCTGGTGGATGGACAGCAGGAAGTGGTGGGCGGAACGAGCGCCGTGGCTCCGCTGTGGGCAGCGCTGCTGGCGCTGATCAATCAGAAGAAGGGAGCGCCGGCAGGATTTGTGAACCCGACGCTCTATCCGGACAGTAAGGATTTTCGCGACATCACCCAGGGAAACAACGGCGCGTATAAGGCGGGGCCGGGATGGGATGCGTGCACCGGGCTGGGGTCGCCGAATGGGGCGGAGCTGGCGGCGGCGCTGGGGTGATGGAGCCGCGTATAGCCCTGGCGGATAGCGTTCCGGGAGTTCAATCGGTTACGCCGACTGGCGTTACGCTCTTTGGCGTAATCTTCCTTGATAATTACGCCGATTGGCGTTACGCTGAATAGCGTAATATGGCCATGCCGGAAAACCCGTTTATCTTCGGCGAGGTGATCGACGAGCCGAACTTCATCGATCGCAGGAGCGAACTGCAGCAGCTGGTCCGCGACCTCGCGGATGGGCGGAAGGTATTTCTGCTTTCACCGCGGCGGTTTGGCAAGAGCTCACTGGTGGCGCTCGCGCTCTTGAAGCTGCGCAAACGCCAAATCCGCACCGTAAGCCTGACGGTGAGTAGTTATGCGAGCTACGCGCAGTTTCTGGAGAAGTTTGCCGAGAAAGTGCTGCGGGCTGCGGGCCCGTGGGAGCGAGTCAAGGACTGGGTGACTCGCTTTGGGCGGAATGTGAAGCCCGACATCAGCTACAACATGGCCTCCGGCGAGATCAGCGTTTCGCTGGGACGGGGAGCGGGGTTCGATCCGGTTCCAATTGCGCCGGAGGTTTTTGCCATGCCGGGTGAACTGGCGAAGAACGCGGGCTTTCGCATGGCGATCTGCCTGGATGAGTTTCAGCAGATCAACGAATTCGACAGCGGGTCGGTGGAGAATGCGATCCGCAATGAGGTGCAGGAGCAGCGGGAGGTGGGCTATGTGTTTGCCGGATCGCAGCCTTCGCTGATGCGGGAGATGCTCTCGGCGAGGAGGCCGTTTCACAAGGCAGGACCGCAGATGTTTCTCGACAAGATCCCGGCAGAGGACTGGCGGGCCTTCATCGGACGGCAGTTTGGCAAGCGCGGGCGCAAGCTCGATGAGAAGGGAATGGAAGCGCTGCTGGCGACGGCGGACCTGATTCCTTACGACGTCCAGCGTCTGGCGCACGAGTTGTGGGACTACGCGGAGCTCAGGGACAGGCAGAATCTTGGCGCGACGGATGTCGATGCGGTGACGGATAGCCTGGTGGCCGGACAGTCGACGTACTACGAGCTGCTTTGGGAGCAGCTGGCCCAGGGGCAACGGGCCGTGCTGCAGGCGATCGCCGCGCGGGGAGCCGGGGAGATTTATTCGCAGGCGGTCAGGACGGAGTTTCGGCTGGGGCCGGCTTCGAGCGTGCAAAAGGCGCTGCAGTCGCTGGACTCGAAAGATATCCTCGACCGGTATCAGGATCAGTATTTTTTCCTGGATCCGCTTTTTCCGCGTTGGATTCGCCGCAAGGCAGCCTGAGCGGGCTTTACGCCGGGCGGGGTTACGCTGGATGGCGCAAAGGGTCTTTGCCAGCTTCCATTATCTTGCGGTGAAATGAAGCGGCTGCGGAGCTGACAGCTTCCTTTAGTAGACTTCGCGATGGAAGAGGTCGTCTTTGTCCTCGCAGGGCGAGGAGCAGCAGCCGACTGCGCAGGCGATGAGAGTTGCGACTCCCACCGTGATGACAATGGCCGGCAGGTAGTCGCTCCAGTGCGACAGATGGGCGAGCAGATCGCGCATATCAAGAAAACTCATAGGCCGCTCCTGCAACTTCGGAACCTGTAGCGTGCTTCAGGCTGCCGTCATTCTGGGGAGAGGTTGGGGATCATCATCGCAAATTTCGGCGAAGGATGATATGCCCATTTAGTCCAGATGAACGAGGCGAAAAAGGTGTTGTCCGTAACCAGAAAGGTTCCTCCTGGCACTGCGGGCGGGCGACCATATTCTCAGGGGTTTTGCCGCATCAAATCAATAATTTAAAGGAAAATGTCGCCGAGAGACGAGGCGCATGAGGCCGCGAGCGGAAAGCTCCGGTGCGAGGAAATCCAGTGAAAGGCCCGTTGACTGGGTGAAAGTGGAGGCCGCGTTGTAGCCGCTGCGGACCGCGCCTTCCATGGTGGCCGGCCAGCCGCTGGCCGTCCAGTCGCCGGCGAGAAAGATGCCCGGCCAGGGGCTCATGGGGGTGGGGCGGAGCGGATCAAGCGCGGGGCGGATGGAGTAGGTGGCGCGGACTTCCTTGATGACGGCGGCTTTGAGCAGGTTCGCATCAGCGACTCGGGGAAAAAACTGCGTCAGCTCGCGGAGGGCGAGGTCGACGATGGCCTGGCGCTGCAGGGGAACGAGCGAGCGGGAGGCGCTGACCACCAGTTCCAGGTAGGAGCCTTCGCTCCCGCGGTGCGCGGGCTGGAGGCGGGACTTGTTGAACATCCACTGGATGGTGGTGTCGAGGAGGACGGCGTGATCGTAGTCGGTGATCTCGCGATCGAACCAGAGGTGGATGCCGGTGATGGGGGAATGCTCGAACTGAGCGAGTTTGCCGGCGAGACCGGCAGCCGCGGGGTTTGGGGGCAGAGACGGCAGCAGGGTTGCCATGGCCTCGAAGGAGAGCGCGAGGATAACTGTGTCGGAGGAGATGGTTTGGCCGGCAGCGGTCACCAGCCAGCCGTTTCCCGATGGAGCGACGCTTTCGACGCTGGCGCGGAGAGAGACCTGTCCGCCGCGGGACTGGATATAGCCGATGGCCGCGCCGTAGAGCTCGCTGAGCGGGATGGAGGGGATGCCCATGCGCCCGGATTCGGGAGAGAGCAGGAAGGATTCGCGGAAGACTTTGGCGGCGTAGTGGACGGAGACGCGGTCGAGGTCTTCGTTGAGTGCGGAGACGAGGACGGGTTTCCAAAAGCGGTCGATGGCGCGCTGGGTTTGACCGTGGCGATGGAGCCAGTGAGCGAAGTCTTCGGTGGTGTCGGGGGGAAGGCCGGGCATGAAGGCGGCGAGTCCGCGGGCGATGGCCATCTTGTCGCGGAGAGAAAAGGCGGGGGCACGCAGGAAGGCGACGGTGGAGTGAAAGGGCGCGGGCAGCGAGCCTGGCTGGATGATGCTGGGCGGTCCGCCATCAGGAGTGAGGAAGGTGAAGCGGTCGTACCAGCGGATGGAGTCGAGCACGCCGAGGCGGCGGTAGAGAGAGAGAAGCGAGGTGCAGCGCCCGATGAGGACGTGCTGGCAATTGTCGATGACCTCGCCGGTGCCGGGATGCTCGTAGGAGGAGGCGCGGCCCCCGAGGTAAGGACGGCGCTCGAGGAGATGGACGCGGTAGCCCGAGTCGGCCAGAGCGCAGGCCGCGGCGATGCCCGCGAGCCCTCCGCCGACGACGGTCACGGAGCCGGAATCAGGCATGGCGTGGCGCGGAGCCGAAGAGACGGTAACGGAGGACCTGGAGGAGTCCGCGAAAGAGGATAGAGAGGCGGGCCGTGAGGGAGACGGTGATGCGCTCGGTGAAGACATCGAAGTTGCGGCGCTCGATGCGGCCGAGGAGGCGATGGTAGATGGTGATCAGAACCCAGAGGGCGGGGCGGGCGTCGGGGGAGACCAGGGGCAGCAGGTGAAAGCCGGACTGGTAATAGTCCTCGGCCCGCTTGGCGACGCCCGCGAGCAGCTCGCGCTGGTCGAGGGTGACCCCGGAGCCGTCGCGCAGGGCAGCGAGGTCTTCGATGCGGACGCTGTAGCGGTCGAGGTCTTCGACCGGGAGATAGATGCGGCCGCGGGCGGCGTCTTCCTTCACATCGCGGAGGATGTTGGTGAGCTGGAAGGCGATGCCGGTCTCCTCGGCGAGCTGCTCGGCGCGGGGATCGGAGTACCCGAAAATGCGGATGCAGACGAGGCCGACCACCGAGGCCACGAAGTAGCAGTAGCGGCGAAGATCCTCGAAGGTGGCGTAGGTGAAGAAGGAGCCCGGGCTGCGGGCTTCGGCATAAGCGGCGTTGCCGGCCTGGATTTCGAGGTCCATGGCGGTACCCTGCACGAGCTGGTCGAGGAGCTCGAGGGGAATCGAGAAGCGGAGGCGGGCGTCGTTGAGCGCGAGGAAGACCGGATCATCAGCGGCCTGGCCGGCGGCTGCCTGGTGCCAGGCGTCGAGCCACGCCGCGAGGTCCACGCGGCGCTGGTCGCGGGAGCGCGACTCATCGTCGGACAGGTCGTCGGCGTGCCGCATGAAGGCGTAGACGGCGCAGATGGCGTCACGCTTGGGTTTGGGAAGGGCCAGGAAGGCGTAGTAGAAATTCTTCGCTTCCCGACGGGCGATTTCGGTACAGGTTCGATAGGCGGCCTGGAGCTGCGGATCCTGACTGGAGGATGGCGGGGGGGTCAAGCGGCGCTCCGGCCGAGAAACTTTTTCAGGAGCGCGTCGAGCAGAAGGCTGAGCTTGCGCGGTTTGGAAATGGCAGGACGCGCCCGGAGGACGTTGTAGTCCTGGCGCTCGATGGCTTTGAGGATCTCCATGCCGCCGCGGGAGAAGAGTTCGATGTCGAGGGCGAGCTCGGGATCGACCATGTTGGCGAGGGGCAGCCCGGCGCGGAAGAGGGCAGCGGTGAAATCGACCTCACAGCGGAGGAGCTCCCGGAACTGGGTGGTAAAGCTGCGGGCGGCGATGCTGAACTCGTCCACGCCGAACCGGTCCATATCTTCCTTCGGCAGGTAGACGCGGCCTTTGAGGTAATCGGTGCGGACATCCTGCCAGAAATTGGCGAGCTGCAGGGCGGTGCAGGTTTTGTCGGAGAGAGCGAAGCGCTCTTCATCGCGATAGCCGCAGGCGTAGAGGACGATGCGGCCGACCGGATTGGCCGAGTAGCGGCAGTAGTCGAGGACGTCGGCCATGGTGGGGAAGCGATTGACGGTCTGATCCCGGCGGAAGGCGACGAGCAGATCGGCGAAGGGCTCTTTAGGGATGTCGCACGCGCGGACGGTTTCGGCGAGGGCCACAAAGACGGGATGGCGGGTTTCGCCCTGGTAGCAGGCATCGAGCTCCGCGCCCCAGAGGTTCAGCAGAGCGAGAGATGCGTCGGGGTCGCCGACTTCGTCTCCCAGGTCGTCAGAGACGCGGCAATAGGCGTAGATGGCGTGGAAGTGAGGGCGCAGGCGTTTGGGCAGGAACCAGGAAGCGACGTGGAAGTTTTCGTAGTGGGTTTCGGCGAGACGGCGGCACCACGCCTGCGCTTCGTCGAGGGTCGGGGCTTGGGCCGGGATGCGGTATTCGGCAGGGAGCGCAGACCAGCCCTTCTCGATCAGATCGTGCTGTGCGAGATCGACGGTCATGGATGGCGTGCTCAGGGAATGATGGCCGTCTTGATGTCGCCGGCGCGGTTCATGAGGCGGCGAAAGACGCGGTTCAGCTCAGAGAGCGGGGCGCGGCTGGTGATGGTGTCGCTGGAGCGAAACTTGCCGCTGACGATGAGGTCGAAGGCCTTGCGCGCAGCTGCAGGAGTGTGATGGAAGCTGGCGCGGAGGGTGATGTTGTTGTAATGGAGGCGGTTGGTGTCGAGCTCGACCTTCGTTCCGATCGCGCATCCGCCGAAGAAATTGACGGTGCCGCCCTTGCGGACCATTTCGACGGCCCACTGCCAGGCGAGTGGGGTGGCGACGGCTTCAACTGCGATATCGACACCGCGCCGGTGCGTAAGCGCGCGCACAGCCGTAATGGGATCGGAAACCTTGGTGATCTGGACGACCTCGGAGGCGCCGAAGCGGCGGGCGGCTTCCACCTGCTCGTCGCGCTTGACGACCGCGATGACACGCAGGCCGGCCAGCTGGGCCAGGTGCATGAACATGAGGCCGATGGGGCCGCCGCCGATGATGGCGATGGTGTCCCCGGGGCGAGGCTGGCATTCGTCCAGCCCGTGCACCACGCAGGCGAGGGCCTCGGTCAGGGCCGCGTGTTCAAACGAGATGCCGGGTGGAATCCGCAGGGTATTTTTGGCGACGATGCGGGCGGGGATGAGGAGATATTCCGCGTAAGCGCCATTATTGAAAAGCAGGTTATCGCAGAGGTTTTCCTGATCGTGGCGGCAGTAATAGCACTCGCCGCAGGGCGCGGAATTCAGAGCGACCACGCGATCGCCGGGCCGAAACAGCGCGACTCCGCGTCCGACCTGATGTACCGTGCCCGCCAGCTCGTGGCCAAAAGGGATAGGCGGCTTGAGCATCTTGGCGTGATAGCCGCGGCGATAGACCTTCAGATCGGTGCCGCAGGTGAGCGCGGCATGGACGCGAACCACGATTTCGCCTGGAGCTGCCTTCGGCATGGGAACCTGCTCAATACGCAGGTCCTCGCGGCCATGCAGCACAGCGGCTGTCATTTGCGCTGCCATCGTCTTTATTCTCTCAAAATCGGACCCGTTACGGTTGGATGAATATTTTCATCGATTCGGCGCAGGGATTTGAGGCGATATTGATGGCTTCCACAGCGTCCTCCAGCGAAAAACGGTGGGAAATGAGGCGGGTGAGGTCGAAATCGGAGCGTGCCCCGCCGAAGACGAGGTTTTCCACGTCGTTTTCCAGCAGAAACGAGGAGCTGTAGGAGCCGAGCAGGGTCTTTTCGTCCATGCAAACCACGGCGGGATCGAATGTGGCGTCCCCGTGCTGGGTTTGGGCGAAGAAAAGAACACGGCCGCCAGGGCGCGCCGCGTCGACGGCGGTGCGGATGAGGGCGTTGCCGCCGACGGCGAGGATCACGACGTCGGCTCCGCGGCCTTCGCTGCCGCCGCGGGCGGCCGAAACCACATCTTCCTTGCTGGCGTCGATGGGGTGATGGAGTCCGTAGTGGGCGGCGATGGCGTGGCGCTGCGGGTAGAGATCGGAGGTCAGGACTTTAGCGCCGGTGCGGGCAGCCAGGGCGGCGTGCAGAATCCCGATTGGTCCCTGGCCGATGACGAGAACGGTTTCGTCGGGCTGGAGACCAAGGTTGTAGATCGCCTTGTAGACGGTGTTGACCGGCTCGACAAACGCGGCCTGTTCAAAGGAGACGCCGTCGGGGATTTTGATCAGGGCGCGCTCGACGATCCAGGGCATGACCCGAACGTACTCGGCAAAGCCGCCGCCGGAGGGCTCAAAGCCGGCGGTGCAGCCGACCCGTTTGTAGTCGTTGCACTGGGCGAAGGTCTTCTTGCGGCAGTAGTAGCACTGGCCGCAGGGGGCGTGGTGGTAGACCATGACCCGGTCGCCGACGGCGAATCCCTGGACACCTTCGCCGATGGCCGCGAGCACGCCGGCGGTTTCGTGGCCGAAGATGCGGGGTGCGGAGTGTGAGCCGGTGTGGATCTTCTTGAGGTCGGTGCCGCAGACGCCGCAGCAGGCGACACGGATGAGCACTTCGCCGGCAGAGATTTCGGGAACCGGAACGGTTTCGACGCGGACGTCGTTGATGCCGCGGTAGACCGCGGCGCGCATGATCGTGGGGATAGAAGCAGGGGTGCTCACCTGCAGGTCGTTGGAGGTAACGGTAGCCATGGGGACTCTGAGAATCACTCTACCGAACCGGCGAGGGAGCGGGAAAGGAAATTCGCCAGCTCCTGGGCAGCCAGGCGGCTGTTTTTTCCCAGGCGCCGCATGGGGCCCCAGTGGGAGGGATGGAGAGCGGCCCAGCGGGCGAGCGAGGGAACGTGAACCTGTCCCTGTTCGCCGATGAAGCGGTTGAAGTCGGGGAGCTTGTCGTTGGGACCATCGGTGACGGCCTTGAAGCAGAGGAAGGCGAGGCCGCGGTCGCGGGCGATGCGGGCGACGGCGGCGGCTTCCATGTCGACCAGCGTGGCCTCGTATTGTTCGGCGAGCTGGCGCTTCTCCTCCTGATTGGCGACGTGATCGAAGGTGACCAGCCGCTGGCCTTCTCCTGAGGCGGTGGGGAAGCGCTCGCCGCTGGCGTCGTCGATGACTTCCCGCACCGAGACGGCTTCGGGGGCGCGCAGTCCGCAGGAAAGCGAGCCGGCCCAGCCGATGGAGACGAGGGTGTCGACTCCGCCGGGGGCGAGGACGTGTTCGACAGCCCGGGCGACCGCGGCGGGGCCCATGCCGGAGCAGGCGGCGGCCACCTGGATGGAGCCGATATGGCCGCGGAAGGTGTGGTCGTGGCGGCGCCAGTGGCGCACGAGCGGTTTGAGTTCGCCGGGAAAAGCGGCGACGATGCCGATGCGGTTCATCTGGGAATAGCTTAGGCCATCGGGGGCGCGTTTGCGCCGTCAGGAGAATGTTGGATGCTCAGGTTTGCGACGCGTAGCCATTCTCCCGAAACCAGTCGATGGCGGCGCGCAATGCCGGATAGACGGGCGTGACGCGGAAGCCGAGTTCGCGCTCTGCCCTGGCGGACGACGCGTACATCTTCTTTTTGCCCATGCGGACGGCTTCGACCGTGGCGCGCGGCTCCTTGCCGCGGAGCTTGCCAGTGAGGGTCTGGTCGAAGAAGGCGAAGGCCATGGCGACGGCCGCGGGGACTCTCATGGTTGGCGAGGGAAGGCCGGCGATGGCTGACATCTTGTCCAGGATCTGCTTGAGGGTGAGGTTTTCGCCGCCGAGGATATAGCGCTCGCCCGCGCGGCCCAGAGCTGGGTTGAGGGCGTCAGCGTGAGTGCGCGCGACTTCGGCGACGTCGACCAGGTTCAGGCCCGTGTCCATGTAGGCGGGGAATTTTTTGTTGAGAAAGTCGACGATGATGCGGCCGGTGGGCGTGGGCTTCAGGTCGGCGGGCCCGATGGGCGTAGTGGGGTTGAGGATCATCACCGACTGGCCGGCGCGGGCGGCTTCGAGAGCGACCTGTTCGGCCATGAACTTGGAACGCTTGTAGTGCCCCACCATGTCGTCGAGCGAGACGGAGGTGGCTTCGTCAACGATGGTGCCGTCGCTGTGGAAGCCCATGGTAGCAACCGACGAGGTGTAGACGAAGCGAGGAACGTTTTCTTCGCCGGCGAGGCGGAGAAGCGCGCGGGTTCCTTCGACGTTCGAGCGGTACATGCTGTCGGGATCGCGGACCCACAGGCGGTAGTCGGCGGCGACGTGGAGGACGGCATCGCAGCCCCGGATCGCCGAGCGCAGCGATTCGGGCTGAAGCAGGTCGCCGGTGACGGTGTCGGCTGCCAGGCCTTCGAGATTGGCCAGATTGCTGGTGGAACGGACAAGAAGGCGGAGCGCCGCGCCGCGGGAGGCGAGCTCACGGGCCACGTGGCCTCCGACGAAGCCCGTGGCGCCGGTCAGGAAAACGGTCATGGGGTAGCCGCGAGCCGCGAGCCGGGAGTTGGGGCGACCGCGATCATCGATGTCCCACGGCCAGCCAGTTGGCGAGTTCGCTGACGGACAGCCGGACGCCGACGTAGAAAGCTCCGAAGAGACCGTAGAGTGCGCTGGCTTCGTCGAAGCGCATTTCATAGATCAGCTGCTTGAAGACACCGGGATTGTCGGCGTAGAGGTCAACCCCCCATTCCCAGTCGTCGAGGCCGATGGATCCCGAGATGACCTGTTTGACCGTGCCGGCGAAACGGCGGCCGATCAGACCGTGGTCCTGCATCATGCGCGCGCGATCGGGCATGGGTGTCGAGTACCAGTTCACCTGCTCGCCGCGCTTCTTGTCCATGGGATAGAAGCAAAGGTATTTCGTGTCGGGGATCGCAGGGTAAAGGCGGGTGGACATGGCTGCCGCCTGGCGCGCCATCGTGTCCCTGACGCGTGCGCCCCACGGCTCGGAGTACGGCTCAATGTTCTCAACAGCGAGCTGGGCATACAGCTTCGAGGAAGACTCGTACAGTCCCAGCTCGACGATGGAGAGATACGAGTGGGTCGGCTGGAGGAAGCTGCCCAGGTCGGTCCGGGCCAGGTCGCGCTCGATCTGAGCGAGCTGCTCGAGGGTGTCGCGGTAGTGGACGAAGAGCAGGTCGCCCTTGTGGCCGAGCTGCGCGAAGACGGCGGACTGATTCGGATGGCCTTCGCCGGCCGGCTGCTCCCGCGCGCTCAGGAGCGCAGCCGCTTCGGCGAGTGCGCTGTCGCGGGCGGCGCTGTCGAGGCGGCGCCAGGCGGGCCAGTCGAAGCGAAACATCTGGTGAAGCAGGCTCGATCCGTCGAGCGTGAGCGGGAAGGGCGGCAGTTCAGGCAAGAGGAATTCTCCGGAAAAAAGCGTACAGGGTTCAGCCTACAGCGTTCAGAAAGCAGCGTACAGCGCTCCGGAACGAGGGGGCCGCGGGGACTCGGTTCAGCGGCTGGAGGTGGCTTCGTCGGCGTAGAAGGCGGCAATTTCGGCAGCGTATTTCTGCGTGACGACGCGCCGGCGGAGCTTCATGCTGGGGGTGAGCTCACCGCTGTCCAGCGACCACTCGTCGGGGATAAGCCGGAAGCGCTTGATGGTTTCGAAATTGGCCAGGGTCGAGTTGACCTTGTCGATGACGGCCTGGAATTCAGCGCGGACTTTCGGTTCTTCGACAAGCTGCGCGCGGCCGGTGGCAACGATGCCTTGTTCCCTCGCCCAGGGCTCAAGGGCGGCGAAGTTGGGGGTGATGAGGGCGGAGGCGAACTTGTGGCGGTCGCCGACGAGCGCGCAGTTCCCAACCAGAACGCTGGCCTTGAGCTTGTTCTCGATGGGCTGGGGAGCGATGAGCTTGCCTCCCGAGGTCTTGAGCAGCTCCTTTTTACGGTCGGTGATGAAAAGGAAGCCGTCGGAGTCGATGTGGCCGATGTCGCCGGTGTGGAACCAGCCGTCGGCATCAATCGTCCCAGTTTCGCCCTGGTTTCTCCAGTAGCCGGGGAAAATGCTGGGACCGCGAACGAGGAGCTCGCCGTCTTCCGCGATGCGGCATTCAACGTTGGGCAACGGTTTACCCGTCGAGCCCATGCGGTTGGCAGAAGCGGTGTTGAGAGAGATGACGGGCGAAGTTTCGGTGAGACCGTAGCCTTCGAGGATGCGGATGCCGGCGTCGGCGTACCAGTGAGCCGTATCGAGGCCGAGCGGGGCGCCGCCGGCGATGTAGTAGCGAACGCATCCGCCAAAGCCGGCGCGGAGTTTCGTGTAGACGAGTTTGTCGGCTAGCTTCCAGGAAATGGACGACGGAATTTGTCCCCCGGCGACCGCGTCCCGATGCACGCGGCCGGTGGCAAGCGCCCACGCGAAGAGGCGCTTTTTGATTCCCGATGCGCAGGCCTTTTGTTCGGCGACCTGGCGAACCTTTTCGAAAACGCGGGGGACGGCGACGAGGACGGTGGGGCGAACGGCGAGCAGCGCCTGCGGCAGCAGATCGAAGGAGGAGCAGTAAGCGACCAGACTGCTTTTGGCGTAGAGCGCGTAGTCGAGGTGGCGCGCGGTGATGTGGGAGAGCGGGAGAAAGGAGATGCAGGAGTCGGCCGGTCCGAGGTCGAACTGGTCGAGGGAATAGTTCAGGTTGCTGGCGATGTTGCCGTGGGTCAGGCGGACGCCTTTGGGATCGCCGGTGGTGCCGGAGGTGTAGATCAGCGTCGCCAGGTCGGCAGGCTGCACCTCGCGGGCAATGCCGTCGAAATCGGCGTCGCGCTGGGCGCCGCGGGCGTCGGCCCCCTGCATGAGGGAAGCAAAGGTTTCGGCGCCGTCGGCGGAGACGTCGTCCATGACGACGATGTGCTCGAGGCGCGTCGAGGCGCGATGCGGAGCGATCTTGTCGTATTGGGCGCGGGTGGAGAGGAAGAGGACGCGGGCGCCGGAGTCGGCGAGCAGGGGAACGATCTGTTCGGCGAGGAGGGTGGGGTAGAGGGGAACGTCGGCGGCGCCGATGGCGAGCGAGGCGAAGTCGGCGACCGCCCACTCCCAGCGGTTCTCCCCGAGGATGGCGACGCGATCGCCGCGGGCGATGCCCCAGCCGCGAAGGGCCAGCGCGACGGCGCGGACGCGCTGATAGACCTGGCCGGAGGAGATGGGCTGCCATGCGCCGGACGCGTCCTCGAAGAGCATGGCGCGCTCGCGGCGGGCGTCCGCGATGGTGAAGAAGATGTCGTTGAGGGTCCTGAGATGGAGCACGCGGGGACCACTGTATCGAAGGAGGGGTGAGGGCGCAAGGTCACCCGAGGGCTGGCCGCATCCTTCGCCGGCTTACGTTGCCTCAGGGCAAGCGTGGCGGACGCGCTTCGCGCAGGATCAGACAGGGATAGTCCTCGATGGGGTCCACAAATTTCAGTTATCAGGCGGCCGTGCCCTGGAGGCCGAGGGTTTCGGCATTGTCGCGCAGGGCGGCGATGCAGTTGGCGATGTGGTCTTCGAGCGGAAGTTCGAGTTCGGCTGCGCCTTTGACCATGTCGTCGCGGTTGACGCCGCGGGCGAAGGCTTTGTCCTTCATCTTTTTCTTTACCCCGGCGACCTCAACGTCGTGGATGGATTTGGTGGGCTTGACGAGGGAGCAGGCGGTAAGGAAGCCCGCCAGTTCGTCGCAGGCGAAGAGAACTTTGGCAAGCTGCGTTTCGCGAGGGACGCCGGAGTATTCGGCGTGGCCGAGGATGGCGGTGCGGATTTCTTCGGGCCAGCCCTGTTCGGTCAGGATGGCGATGCCGACGAAGGGATGCTCGTCCCTCGACGGGTGCTTCTCGTAGTCGAAGTCGTGCAGGAGCGCGGTGGCGGACCAGAGATCGAGGAGAGCATCGCGATCGTCGCCCACCAGGCCGGACGAATCGGCATGACCCAGCGCATAGGAGCGGACGCAGCTTTCGACGGCGAGCGCGTGCTTGATGAGGCTGGGGGACTGGGTATGCTCGTTGAGCAGCGACCAGGCGCGCTCACGCGAGAAAGGCGATGGGGACATTGAAGGAGTTCTCCATTTCGGTTTTTCCTGGCATTTATAAGGTTATTCCCGGAGTCGCCTCGTTTTTCACTTGACAAAAAGGATACCTGGACCGCAATGTATTGCAAAGGTTGACAGGAGCGCGTCCCAGTTCTGCGCAGACCGTCACCTCGGATCGCTCGCTCTGGCGTTCCGCACAATCTATGGCGACTACGTTAGCAACTGTTGAGGCCCGCGAGGTACTTCGTTGCGAATACTGTAGCCTGGTGCAATTCCGCACGGCGAATTCCCTGTGCCGGCGCTGCCACAAACCCCTTGAGATCGATGAACCGGAACCGCTGATCCCCCAGCTGGTAACCCCGGGTGCGCCTGGTCCGGAAGAGGAAGGGATCGACGTGGCGCGTGCGGTGCGCGATGCGCGGCGTGAGCGTGCGCTGAGCCAGCGGCAGCTGGCGGGGCGAATGCAGGTGCCGCGTACGTACATCTCGAAAATCGAAAACGGCAAGGCGATGCCGACCCTGTCTTCGATGCAGCGGCTGGCGACGGCGCTGGAGATCGGCATCTGCGATCTGCTGCGGGATGGGCAGAGCCGGCGCGCGCGGGAAGCCGCCGCGGTGCTGGCCGATCCGTTTCTGGCCGAGATCGCGCCCTTAATCGCGCAGCTGGATGCCTTCCAGCGGTCGATGTTCCTGAACCAGGTGCGGGAGATGGCGTGCGGCCGCCGCCGGCCGGCGTAGGGCAGGAACGCAGGATCACGGCAAGATGATCTTCGCTTCACGGGGCGCGGGAGGCGTGCGTCCCGGGGCGGTTCAGGTCTGTATAATTCGGCAGAGAGGAATGTTCCCGGCATGCCGCGGCGCGGCGATGGCGTGCGGCAGCCATGGGCTTCGGGCGGGACGCGAGCGATCAGGCGTCTGGCCGTGATGCGCCTCGGGAGCGGCTCGAAAGGAACTGTTGACCCTCAATTCCAGCCGAGTTCATGAACTGCCTGCTGACGAGGCAGCGGTCTACCGCCGCCTCGATCCCGACCGGCTGCCGCACCACGTCGCGATCATCATGGATGGGAACGGGCGGTGGGCGGGGCGCCGCAGCCTGAAAAGGTTTTTCGGGCACCAGCAGGGTGCCGAAGCGGTGCAGTTCGTCGTCGAAACGGCGTCGCGGATCGGGCTGCCGTGGCTGACGCTGTACGCGTTTTCGCTGGAGAACAACCTGAAGCGGCCGAAGGCAGAAGTGAACTTCCTGATGCGGCTGCTCAAGACCTATCTCACCAACAACGTGCAGCGCATGAACGACAACAACGTGCGCATCCAGTACATCGGGCGGACAGACGAGCTGCCTGAAGAAGTGCAGGAGCGGATGCGCTGGGCGGCAGACGCGACGAGTCACAACACAGGCACAGTGCTGACGCTGGCGTTGAATTATGGCGGGCGTTCGGAGCTGGTGGATGCGTTCCGCCGGTTGATGGCGGAGGCCCAGAGGAAGGGATTGCGGCCGGAGCAGATCGGGGAAGTGGACCTGCACCGGCAACTGTATACGGCGCATATGCCTGATCCTGACCTGCTGATCCGGACCTCGGGAGAGATGCGGATTTCGAATTTCCTCCTGTGGCAGATCGCGTATGCCGAGATTTTTGTGACGGACCGGCTATGGCCTGATTTTCGCGGCATCCACATGCTGGAGGCGATCGAGGACTACCAGCGGCGGGAGCGGCGCTATGGCGGGCTGAACGACGGGACCGAGTCCGACGACGTGGAAAGCCTGCCGGTAAATCAGCTGGTGGCGGGAAGATAAGCGCAAAACCGGTTCAGAGACAAAACCGGTTCAGAGAAGAGAAAGGCGCATCGCCAGGATGCGCCTTTTTTGTTGCAGCCGGCCCCGCGGTCAGCGCTGAGGCGCCGCTCCCGCCGGGGCGACAAAGGTTTGCCGCGGAGCGGTCACTTTGGCGTCGTGGGCGTTGATTTTGATGTTCAGGGATTCAACCTGGGCTTTTCCTGAGAGCGGGGCGGTGAAGCCCAGCTCGAACTGGTCGTTGAGACGGCGAGTGAGATCTTCGAAATAAGGCTGGAGGGAGACGGGATTACCCGTGCCGATCCAGTAAGTCGTGCCGCCGGTGGCCTCCGCGATTTCCTGGAGCAGGTTCTGGCCGGCATCGTTTTCATACGAGGAGCCGGCCATGCGGCCGGCGCCGCGCCAGTAGATGGAGTAGACGACCAGGCCGGCGCGGGCCGAGTCCTCGATGGCGGCGTGGACGTAGGGGTCTTCGGGATCGTAATGCATCTCGTAGGGATCGACGCCATCGGTAATCATGATGACTTCGCGGCGGGCTGCCCGATCCTGCGAAGGCCAGTTTTTCGCGAGATCGGAGAGGCAGAAGTAGGGGCTCGCGCTGATGCCCGGCGCGCCGAGCGGCAGGTGGACCTCCTGCGCTGTTTTGGCGTGATCGGCAGTCAGGGGTCCCGCCATGGCGGCGCGACCGTTTTCCATATAAGCGAGCGCGATCTTGACGTTGGGCGGCGCGCTCTGGACGAAGTGGGTGATGTCGTCGAGTTCGCGGCCGAGACTTTCCCGGAGGCTGTTGTCGATCAGGACGACCAGCTCAACCGTGGCATCCGTGCCGCGGAGGGCATGCCAGCTTGTAATCTCGCTGGATTTTCCGTTCACCTCGACGCGCACGCTTTGCCGGGAAACATCGGGGGCGGGAGCGTTCTTCTGTTTGGGCAGGACAGTGACGATCGCGGTGCCCTGAGCCTGGCCTTCATTCTGGGCTGGAACTACGGGTGAGACGGCGAGCAGCGCGGCTGCGACGGCGAACGCGATAGATGCTTTCTTCACGAATTCCTCTTTCGGGGCACCGGCCAACAGGACGCGGTCCCTTCACCGGTTGGCTGGGGTCCGGGGCCGGAAGCTCAGACTCTTTCACTTAATTAGATGAAAGAGAACAGGAAATCGTCACCGTCAGCGGGTTGGATGCTACCGCTGTTTGGCTCGGAAATCGACGCAGTCGCGACCGTAGCAAAGCCGCCAGGAGCCGGGCGCGGAGCCATCGAGGATCTGGAGCGGCGTGGGCCGCTGCATCTGGGCGTCATGGGCGGCGGGAGCTTCGAGCAGCGTGTGGTTGCCAATGTCCATAACCAGGAAGTGGCCGCCGAGAAAACCGGTGCCGTAGGCTCCCGGGGGCAGCGCATGGCCGCCGATGGAGAGCGGAACTTCCGTGAACAGGTACGCCTGGTATTTTTGCTGCACGGTGCTGGAATAGCCGGAAGTATCGACCAGGACGGCGAGGACGTAGTGATCGCCGGTGAAGTGGATGCCCGCGGAGTTGCGCAACTGGGTGGTTGCCGTTTTGCCGGCGAAGAAAACGGCGTCGGGGAGAAGCTTCGAGGCTTCGGGCGCGTGCAGCAGCGTGCCGGAGGTTTGCGCGGCGGCCAGAAGAGGAAGGGTAATCAGTGCGGAAAGGACGAAACCGGCAAACGGACAGGTGCGAATGGCTTTCTTCATAGTTGACCTCAGCCTTCAGACAGGACGCGGACCGAGTATAGACCTGCGACGGAGCCACGGCGAGGGATTTGCGGGTGGGGATGATTCCGTCGCTGCTGATGCGGGCGCAGGGTGATGGTGTCGATTCCTGAGCCTGGGGGTACGCCGAGGCCGGGTTGGTTCGCGCGCGCGCGAGACTTTAGTATCAGACGTGATGGCAAAGAGCGGAAATCATGGGGTGCGATGCCGGCTGGTGCGGGAGACCATGGCCGAGCTGGGCGTCGAGTCGCTGCTGGTCACGCATCTGCCGGATGTGCGCTGGCTGTGTGGCTTTACGGGATCGAATGCGGCGCTGGCAGTGACCGCGAACAAGGCCGCGCTGTTCACCGACGGGCGGTACACGGCGCAGGCGCGCGAGGAAACGCAGGGCGCGCGGGTGGCCATCGAGAAGAAGTCGGCGCTGCAGGCGGCCTGCCGGATGCTGGAGGAGTGGGCAAAGCAAGCCCGGTTCGGTCAGGCGTGGTTCGATCCGCAGCATACTTCCGTGACGGAGCTGGCGCTGATGCGATCGGCGGTGAATGCGAAGAAGCGGCGGGGATTCTTTGTGGCGCTGCCCAGGTCGGTGATCTCCGCGCTGCGGATGGTCAAGGACGCGCGCGAGCGAGCGCAGATGGAGAAAGCCGCGGCGCTGGGGTGCGCGCTGTTCGAGGAACTGCTGCCGCGCATGGAGAGCGGCATGACGGAAACGGCGCTGGCGGCGGAGCTGGAATATCGGGCGCGGCGGCGGGGCGCGGAGGGGATGTCGTTCGAGACGATCGTGGCGTCCGGCGCTCGGTCGTCGATGCCGCACGGGCGGGCGACGCAGGCCAAGCTGCCGCGCAAGGGATTCGTAACACTGGACTTCGGTGTTATCCTCAAGGGTTATTGTTCGGATATGACGCGCACGGTGCACATCGGACCGGCGCAACGCATTGAACGCGCCGCCTATGAAGCCGTGCTGGAAGCGCAGGAGGCGGCGGTCCAGGCGGTTCGGCCGGGAGCGACCTGCGGGGCAGTGGACGAGGCCGCCCGGAGCGTGCTGCGCAAGGCAGGACTGGGAAAATACTTCAGCCATTCCACCGGGCACGGTGTGGGGCTGGAGATTCACGAGCAGCCCCGCATCGCAGCCGGACAGGACGTGCCGCTGGCTGCAGGCATGGTGATCACGATCGAGCCGGGGGTGTATCTGCCCGGCCGCTTTGGGATCCGGATTGAAGATATGGTGGTGGTGACGGAGACGGGACATCGGATTTTGACCCCGGTGACCAAAGGCTGGATTGAGTTATAGTCGGGCGAGGCGCGCGGACGAAACGATGAATGCGGAAGACATGAAGGAACTGAAGGAACTGATCGAGTTCCTCAAAGAGAACAAAATCGGCGAGTTCGATCTGGACCGCGGCGATCTGAAGGTGCGCATCAAGTTTGCCCAGGAGGGCGGTGCGGACCTGGCGGGTCTCACCCGGCTGCTGCAGGCGCAGGCCGCGGCGCCGCCGGTTGCGGCATCCGCGCATGCGCCGGCGGTTCCGTCCATGCAGACGGGAGGGGCGCCTTTTGGTGAAGCGCCCACGGCCGAGCCGGAAGAAGCGATGCATGTGGTGAAGTCTCCCATTGTGGGAACGTTTTACGAGTCGCCCTCGCCCGGCTCCCCGGCGTTCGTCAAGATCGGCGACCAGGTGGAAGTTGGCCAGGTGCTGTGCATTGTGGAAGCCATGAAGCTGATGAACGAGATTGAGAGCGACGCGGCCGGCGAGATTGTCAAACGTCTCGTCCAGAACGGGCAGCCGGTCGAGTACGGTCAGTCGCTGTTTGCGGTACGTCCCCGATAGCTATGCGTAAAGTTCTCATCGCCAATCGCGGCGAAATCGCGCTGCGCGTGATTTGTGCCTGCAAAGAAATGGGTCTCCGCACGGTGGCCATCTACAGCGAGGCGGATCAGCACTCGCTGCACGCGCGCTTTGCGGACGAAGCGATCTGCATCGGGCCTCCGCGCTCGGCGGAGAGCTACCTGAACGTGCCGGCAGTGATCAGCGCGGCGGAGATCGCAGACGTGGATGCGATCCATCCGGGCTACGGGCTGCTCAGCGAGAACGCGAACTTCGCGGAAGTCTGCCGCGCGTCCAACATTAAGTTCATTGGCCCGCCGCCGGAAGTGACCCGGCTGATGGGCGAAAAAGAAAAAGCCCGCCAGACGATGAAGAAGGCGAAGGTGCCGATTCTTCCAGGGTCCGACGGCGTGGTGCAGAGCGAAGGCGAAGCGCTGGAGTGGGCGAAGTCGGTCGGCTATCCCGTGATCCTGAAGGCGTCGGCCGGCGGCGGCGGACGCGGGATGCGCGTGGTGCGCGCGCCGGAGGAGCTGCCCGGGCTGTACCAGGCCGCGCAGATGGAAGCGGCGAACGCCTTCGGCAACGGCGACCTGTACATGGAGAAATTCATTGAGCGGCCGCGGCACATCGAGTTCCAGATTCTGGCCGATGAGCACGGCACAGCGACCTCGCTGTACGAGCGCGAGTGCTCGATCCAGAGAAGGCATCAGAAGCTGATCGAGGAAGCGCCTTCGCTGCAGGTGACGCCGAAGATGCGCGACGAGATCGGCCGAACCCTGAAGCGCTGCATGGAGGCCGTCGGCTACCAGAACGCCGGAACCATCGAGTTCCTGATGGACGAGGACGGCAAGCTCTACTTCATCGAGATGAACACGCGCATCCAGGTGGAGCATCCGGTGACGGAGCTGATCACAGGGATCGATCTGGTGAAGGCCCAGCTGCGGATCGCGATGGGCGAGAAGCTGTCGAGCATTCTGCCCGAAACGATCCCCATGCGAGGCCACGCGATCGAGTGCCGGATTAATGCGGAGCATCCGGAAAAGTTCACCCCGTCGGCAGGGAAGATAACGGCGTTCAACGTGCCGGGGGGTAACGGGATTCGGGTGGATACGGCGCAGTATTCCGAGGGCGTGGTGCCGCCCTACTACGATTCGCTGATCGCGAAGCTGATCGCCTATGGGGTCAATCGCGACGAAGCGATGGCGAGGATGCGGCGGGCGCTGGAGATGTTCATCGTGGAAGGGATCTACACCACGATTCCACTGCACCAGCGGATTTTCCTGGATCAGGAGTTCCAGCGCGGCGCCTTCGATACGAAGTTCATGGAGCGCTTCTTCGAGCGGGAGAAGGAACGGCGCGCGGAAGCGCTGGCGGCGCAGGCCTGAACTTCACCTTTCTTTGCAAGAAAGATTCTCACCTACACGGAGCAGATTTCGACGGCCTGACGCAGGCCGGCGAGCGGATCCCCGGTGGGAAGAAATTCGTGCGCGACGTATCCCTGAAAGCCGGTAGCGGCGATGGCTTCCATCACCGGCGCGTACTGGATTTCCTGCGTCGGCCCGATTTCGTGTCGGCCGGGAACGCCGCCGGTGTGGAAGTGAGCGATCACCTCGATGTTGGCGCGGATGGTGTCGATCAGATCGCCTTCCATGATTTGCATGTGGTAGATGTCGTACAGCAATTTCACGCGCGGTGAGTTCACTTCGCGCATCACACCCGCCCCCCAGGCGGTGTGGTCGGCCATGTAGTCGGGATGGTTGACTTTGCTGTTGAGCAGCTCAAGGCAGATGGTGACAGCGTTGTCTTCAGCGATGGACTTGAGGCGATTGAGGCCGGCGATGGTGTTGCGCGCGCCTTCTTCGTCAGACATGCCGCGGCGGGTTCCGGAAAAGGTGATGACGTTGGGAACGCCGGATTTGGCCGCGAGCGGGATGTTCTTGCGGAAAGCAGCTTCGATGGCGGCGTGATTCTCCATGCGGTTGAGAGCATCGGGGATGGTACCTCCGCCGGCGTAGCCCATGGTGCAGATCAGACCGTAGCGGCGGGGGACATCCCACTCCTCGATCTCGAGGAGGTCCACACCTTTGAGGCCGAGCGATGCGGCCCACTGGCAGAGCTGGTCGAGGGGCGTCGATTTGTAGCACCAGCGGCAGACGGACTGGCGGATGCGGGCGGGCTGGACCGATTGCGGCATGGCCGAAGAATACGACGGAAGCGCCGCAGCTACGGCAGCGGCTGCGGAGGACTGGAGAAACAGGCGACGGGATGCAGACAGATTTGAATCGGGCACGTGGACAGGGTACCGAAAATTTGCGGGGATGGCCGCAGGCAAAGATGGCGCTGCTGTTGCTCCTGTAAAATTTGGCGCATGTTCGCCGTTTCTCGCCCAAGCTGGTCTTTTCGGCATCCTGTGTGGATTGCCGTTGCTGCCGCCGTCCTTAACCTGAGCGCCGCTGCGCAGAATTCAGCGGGGCCGGAGCCGGTTCCGCTGCCGCCCCCGATCGCCGCGCCCGCGGATCTGCCGTATCCGGGCTCCATCGCGCTGCTGGTCAATATGACGAACACCACGGATCGCGTGGCGCACGTGCACGAGACGATTCCGGTGCGAGCGGGCGAGCTGACGCTGCTCTATCCCGAGTGGATTCCTGGGAATCATTCGCCAACCGGGCCGATTCAGGCGGTCGCGGGGCTGTTCGTGAAGGCCAACGGCCAGGCGATTCCGTGGGTGCGGGATCGCGTGAACATGTATGCGTTCCATATCCAGGTGCCGCCGGGCGTGACGTCGCTCGACGTGGACTTCGATTATCTGTCGCCCATCCGTCCACAGGACGGGCGGGTGACGATGTCGCACGCGATGCTGGACCTCTCGTGGAACACGGTGGTGCTCTATCCGGCAGGCCATTTCTCCCGCGACATTCACCTGACGCCGACCGTGGTGCTGCCCAGCGGATGGAAGTATGCGACCGCCCTCGAGACCGACGCGCAGGATGGCGACACGATTCACTTTAAGGACACGACGCTGAACACCCTGGTGGATTCGCCGCTGATTGCGGGCGAGTATTTCAAGCGCGTGGACCTGTCGACCGGTCCCGACAACAAGGTGTATCTGGACGTCGTGGCCGATGAAGCAAAGGATCTGGAGATTACCCCGGAGGAATTGCAGGTTCACAGGAACCTGGCGGTGCAGGCGCAGAAGCTGTTCGCCTCGCACCACTACAACCACTACGATTTTCTCTTCATGCTGACGGACGTAGTAGGCGGCGAGGGCCTCGAACATCACCAGTCAAGCGAAGACGGGACGCGCGCCAACTACTTTACCGACTGGAACGCGCAGGTGCGCGGCGTGGACCTGCTGTCGCACGAGTACACCCACTCGTGGAACGGGAAGTTCCGCCGGCCGAACGATCTGTGGACGCCGAACTTTAACGTGCCCATGCGTGATGATCTGCTCTGGGTCTATGAGGGGCTGACGCAGTACTGGGGCAATGTGCTGGCGGCGCGCGCGGGCATGCGCTCGGAGGAGGCAACGCGGGATGTGCTGGCGGGCGTCGCGGCCGGCTTTGAAGCAAGCCCCGGGCGCCAGTGGCGGCCGCTGGTGGACACCACGAATCAGCCGACCATCGCCGAGCGACGGCCCATCAGCTGGGTGAGCTGGCAGCGTACGGAGGATTATTACCAGGAAGGGCTGCTGGTCTGGCTCGACGCCGATACGAAGATTCGCGAGCTGAGCAATGGACAGAAGTCGCTGGACGATTTCGCGAAGGAGTTCTACGGAATCGAGAACGGCAGCTTTGTGACCAAAACCTACAGCTTCGACGATATTGTGGCGGCGCTGAACAAGGTGCAGCCGTACGACTGGGCGACCTTCCTGCGCACGCGGGTGTACCAGCTGCATCCCCAGGTGCCGGAGGAGGGCTTCACCCAGGGCGGCTACAAGCTGGTGTATAACGACACACCTCCCTCGTGGGAGAAACACGCGGGGGCGGAAAGTGCGCGGTTCGGGACGAGCTTCGCGACGTCTCTGGGCTTCAGCGTGATGCAGGACGGCACGCTGGGCAATGTGAACTGGGACAGTCCCGCCTTCAAGGCGGGCCTCGTGCCGGGGATGCAGCTGATGGCCGTGAATGGCGAGGTGTATTCAGGGGACAAGCTGAAGGCGGCGATCCTCAAGGCGGAACAGGGCGGAGCCATTACATTACTGCTGAAGGACCGCGACCAGGTGAAATCGATTGACGTGGATTATCACGGTGGCCTGCGCTATCCGCATCTGGAGCGGGTGGACGGCACCCCCGACCGGCTGGATGCGATTCTGAAAGCGGAATAAAAGCAGGGACCAGGGTATAGCGCTGGGCGCGGACAATCCTCTCTGTGCCCGTTGCGCTTTTTAGCGCTCAACGACACGCTCGAGCAGATCGAAGAATTCCGGAAACGAGATGGATGCCGATTCGGCGCCGCGAATGAGGGTGTCTCCGCTGGCGCGAAGAGCCGCGATGGAAAAAGCCATAGCGATGCGATGATCTCCTCCGGAGTCGATTTCGGCCCCGTGGAGCGGCTGCCCGCCGCGCACGTCGAGGCCGTCTTCGAACTCCTCGACCTCAGCACCCATGGCGCGCAGATTGGCGGCCACCAGCGCGATGCGGTCCGATTCCTTCACGCGCAGCTCCTTCGCGTCGCGGATGCGGATGCCGTTCTGGGTGTAAGGCGCGATCGCGGCCAGCACCGGCAGCTCGTCGATCAGCTGCGCGGAGAGCGCTCCGGAGATGGTGGTTCCGGTGAGCCCGTTGGGCGGCGCGTTGACCTGCACGGTGCCGACCAGCTCGTCGTTCTTGGTCTCCAGAT
Source organism: Acidobacteriaceae bacterium (assembly GCA_036267095.1). Taxonomy (GTDB): domain Bacteria; phylum Acidobacteriota; class Terriglobia; order Terriglobales; family Acidobacteriaceae; genus Palsa-343. The sequence goes on along the minus strand of DATAWS010000037.1, from coordinate 135,695 downwards.
TGAGCACGCCAATGTGTGCGCCGAGCGCGGTAAGCACGTCGAGCAGCGTGGCGCGCGTGGGGTTGAGGCCGAGATCGTCGAACAACAGATTGGACCCGGGAAAAAGCGCGGCCGCGCACAGGAAGAACGCCGCTGAGGAGATGTCACCGGGGACGGTAGCTTCAATGCCGTGCAGTTGCTGCCCGCCGGCGATGGAAATGGAGTCGCGGCTGCGGTCGAGTTTCGCTCCAAAGGCTCGGAGAGCCAGCTCGCCATGGTCGCGAGTGCGGATAGCTTCGCGGACGGTGGTGGTGCCCGCCGCCTGCAATCCGGCAAAGAGAATGGCGGTCTTTACCTGGGCGCTGGGGATGGGCGTGGCGAAGTCGATGGCGGTGAGTTGTGCGCCCTGGATCGTCAGCGGCGCATGGCCATCGCTCAGCTGGACCTTTGCGCCCATCTGCTCGAGCGGCTTGCGGATGCGCTCCATGGGGCGGCGCGAGAGCGAGGCATCGCCGACCAGGGTGAAGGTTCCGGATTGCCCGGCGAGCAGGCCCGACAACATGCGCATGGTCGAGCCGGAGTTGCCGCAATCGAGCGGGCCGGACGGGGCCTGGAAGCGCCCGCCGACGCCGGTAATTTCAACCAGTCCATCTTCGCTGCGGGATACCTTCGCGCCCAGCGCCGCGACGCAGGCGAGCGAGGAGGCGCAGTCCGCGCCGGTGGAGAAATTGGCGAGGCGCGTGGCGCCTCCCGCCAGGCCGCCGAGTAATGCGTAGCGGTGGCTGATACTTTTATCGCCGGGAATGCGGAGGCTTCCGGCGACGTTGCGCGCCGGCTGGATGAGTCTTTCGGTGGAAACGGCCTGCATAAAAACAGGGTACAGGGGATGGGGTGCAGGGTGCAGGTTGAGTGGTTAGGGGCGGAATCGCTGTCGGCCCCAGCTCCCAACACCACAGACATGAGGCACCCCCGATGGCTGGCTTGATTCCGGAGCGCCGCTGTGCGAGAGTCGGAATCGAAGTGAGTCCCCATTTTCTGGCTGAAATTTTTGCCGAGGAATATCGCGCTTTGCGCCCTCGGGCGCCGATGCCTCCAACCGAAGTTCGCTTCTATCGCTTTACATCCCTGAACACGACGATCCGGTTGCGGGAGGGGCAGATTCGGGTCAGCCTTTCGGATCTGCTGGAGGGCGCGCCCGAACCGGTGCTGCGCGCGATCGCCCATATCCTGCTGGCCAAGCTGTATCGCAAGCCGATCGACGCGGCACACGCACGACGCTACCGGCGGTTCACCACCAGCGAAGCGGTGGTGCGGCAGAGCGAGCTGATCCGGCAGACCCGCGGGCGGAAGCGGATCCTCTCAGCCCAGGGAGAGGTGTACGATCTCGATGAAGTCTTCGAGTCGCTCAATCAGCGGTTCTTCTATGGGCTGATGGGGCGGCCGGTGCTGACGTGGAGCGAGGTGAAGGCGACGCGCCTGCTGGGGCACTATGATCCGGCGCACAACACCATCATGGTGAGCCGGGTGTTCGACCGCAAAGGGACGCCCCGGTTCGCCATCGAATACCTGATGTATCACGAGATGCTGCACCTGAAGCATCCCGTGAAGCAGAAGAATGGACGGCGGTGCGTGCACCCGCGCGCGTTCCAGGAAGACGAAAAGCTGTTTCCGGAGCTGGAGCGGGCGAAGGCGTATCTGAAGACGCTGTAGAAAAAGAAAGCCCCGTTCACGAGAACGGGGCTGCTCAGGATCAGGTTGGAAATTAGCGGCCGTGACCACCGAATCCGCCGCCGCCATGGAAGCCGCCGAAGCCGCCGCCACCGTGGAATCCGCCGAGCTCACCGCCGGAGCGGAAGGCTCCGCTGCGGAAGCCGCTGGCGTGACCTGCGCCGAGGCTGCCGCGGCCGACTGGGACGTCTCCGCGGCCGTAGAAGCCCGGGCGACCATAGAAGCCGCCATAGAAACCCGGCCCGTACAAACCGCCCCAGCCGAGGGGATAGAAGCCCCAGCCGAACGGGCTCATGAAGGCGTAAGGTCCGAGAAACGTGTAGTCGACCATGTACGGATCCCAGTACCAGCCGGGCCCGTAGCCGGCGTATTCGGGAGCCATCTGCTGGTTGGCTTCGGCAAGATAGTCGGAGCGGAGACTGCTCCACCGGTAGAGGCCGGAATTCTCCGCTTCGTTGACATTGAACTTCGTGGCGTTTACCTCCGCTGTGCCGGCGGAGAAGTTGACCTCGTGGCCGGACTTCACTTTCATCCAGTGGCGGTCGCCTTTGTCAATCGCGGCTTCACCGTTCAGGACGAGCGCGGTGTTGTTGTCCGCGTTGAATTCGTAGAGGCCGGTCTTGATGAGTTGGACCGGCACCTTGTCGACGAGGATGTGAATGTTGTTTTGCGGGAAGAGTTGGTCGACTTCGACAGCGGCGCGGCCGTGCTCAATGGCCACGGCGGTGTCGGTGATGTCAGGCGAGATCATGCGGACGGCGCTGTCGTGGCCGAGGCGCAGAAAGACGCCTGGCGTGAGCAGGACTTCCGCGCGGCCGTCGGCGGTGGTGATGGTCTGGCCGGGTTGCAACTGTGCGCTTCCTGCATTCGCCTGGCCAAGCGCCTGGCCGTCGAGGGTAGCGGAGCCTTCGATGTAGTTGAGGGTCCCTGGCACGGCAGGGTTCGTTGGGGCCGGTACGTTTTGGGTATCCAAAGCAAAAAGGGCCGGGGCGAACAGAGCCGCCAGGGCTGTGACTGCAATGGTTCCAAGCCTTGGCATATGAATTAATAACTCCCACTTCATTAGACCCGGAAGCGGAAGAAAAGATTCGCCCGTGGTCTGACCACTTAACGGGCGGAATCTGGGCCGTTTGAAGGGCCTGCCGCAGGCCTTTGCAGGCCCGCGGCCGTGGCAAGCGCGCTACGCGTTGTAAGTGCCGGACGAAACGCGTCCGCCGCGCCCGGTCCAGTTGGTGTGGAAGAACTGGCCGCGGGGCTGGTCCACCCTCTCGTAGGTGTGAGCGCCAAAAAAGTCGCGCTGCGCCTGGAGCAGGTTGGCGGGCAGCCGGGCCGTCCGGTATCCGTCGAAGAACGACAGCGCCGTCGAAAAGGCCGGAGCGGGCACGCCCAGCGCAATCGCCTTGACGATGGCTTTGCGCCAGGAGGCCTGGTATTCGTTGAGCACGCCGGAAAAGAAGCTGTCGAAAAGCAGGTTATGCAGGTCGGGCTTCTTGTCGTAGGCCTCCTTGATTTTGCCGAGGAAGCGGCTGCGGATGATGCAGCCCCCGCGCCACATCAGGGCGATGCCGCCCATGTTTACGCGCCAGCCGAACTCCTTCGCGGCCTCGCGCAGCAGCATGTACCCCTGCGCGTAAGAGATGATCTTCGAGCAGTAAAGCGCGCGCCGCACATTTTCAATGAAGTCGGCGCGATCGGCGGTCGCCGCCTGGCCGGTCGGCCCGGTCAGGATCTTCGAGGCTTCGACCCGCTCTTCCTTAATGGCCGAGAGACAGCGGGCGAAAACCGATTCGCCGATGAGGGTGACGGGCATCCCGAGGTCGAGCGCGGACATCACCGTCCACTTGCCGGTGCCCTTCTGGCCGGCGGTGTCCAGAACCTTATCGACGATGGGCGTGCCGTCCTCGTCCTTCTTCTCGAAAATTTGCGCCGAGATCTCGATGAGGTAGCTGTCGAGCTCGCCCTTGTTCCACTCCGTGAAAATGGCGGCCAGCTCATCGGGGGTGACGTTGAGCGCGTGCTTCAGCAGGTCGTAGGCCTCGCAGATGAGCTGCATATCGCCATACTCGATGCCGTTGTGGACCATCTTCACGTAGTGGCCGGCGCCGGCGTCGCCCACCCAGTCGCAGCACGGCGTGCCTTTGCCGTCGGAGGTGGTGGCTTTACCGCTCGCGTCCACTTTGGCCGCGATGGCCTGGAAAATTTCTTTCACGTGCGGCCAGGCCTCGGGGTTGCCGCCGGGCATGATCGACGGACCGAAGCGCGCGCCTTCTTCGCCGCCCGAAACGCCGGTGCCGATGAACAGGATGCCTTTCTCCGCCAGATCTTTGGTCCGGCGGTTGGAGTCGGTGAACAGCGAGTTGCCGCCGTCAATAATGATGTCGCCTTTTTCGAGGAAGGGCAGCAGGTGCTCGATGTTCTGGTCGACCACGTCGCCGGCCTTGACCATCAGCATCACCCGGCGAGGACGCTTGAGCAGGGAGACCAGCTCCTGCATGGAATGGGCTCCGACCACCTGGGTGCCTTTGGCCTCGTGGGCGAGGAAGTCGTCGACTTTGGAGACGGTGCGGTTGAAGACGGCGACTTTGAAGCCGTGATCGTTCATGTTGAGGACGAGGTTCTGCCCCATTACAGCGAGGCCGATGAGGCCGATGTCACAGGATGCGTCAGGCATGATGACTCCGTGGGGGAAAGACCCCCAAAAATTCTGCGCTTTTCAGCAAGGATAAACCAGAGGTCGGACCACAGGGAAGGTTACGAACAGAGCACGATGCAGAGGGTTCAGGGCGTAGGTTACAACTCGCAGGTCGCAGAAAGCCGCCCTCCCGCCAGGAGCATCCGCACGCCAGCCCGCGGATTGCCGAGCTGCAGGTTCATGAGTACGGCAACCAGCGTATTAATTCGGCGAAGCCCGACTAAGGAGTGTTCTTTGCCTCGACAGTGGTCGGGGCGGCCAGGGTCAGAGCCACAGTTCTCTGGCCAGCGGAGGCCTGGGCGGCTGGATCCTGCAGAGTGACCGTGTGCTTTGCGCCGAGCGCGCCAAACAGCAGGATTTGCGCCCAGCTCCCGATGCTCGCAGAGAGCGCCTTGCCTTCGACCGACACAACCACGTCGCCGGCGTGTATGCCGGCAGCTGCTGCGGGTGAGTTCGGCGCGACGTCCTCGACCACGGCGGCGTCGGTCCGCGTGGTGTCCATGACCATGCCCGTGGTCCCGAGGTCGGAGGCCCGTACATAACCGAGCTTGCCGTAATGGCTGTCGCAGTAGGCGAATACGGCCACCGCGCTGGGGCCTACCGCGGACATACACGGAACCCATTTGCCACGCCAGTCCATGAGCGGGCGCAGGGAGATGAGCATGCCGGGAGATTTGGGTTGGGAAGGCGGTTTCCAGGAGGCGCGCCTGAGCTCGACGTCGCGCTCCGTTGGGCCGCTGCGCAGATGAAGTTGGACGGTCTGGCCTTTGGCGCCGAACACCTGCTCTTCCACGATGGAGCCGGGGGTCCGCCGCGTGGCGATGGCATCGACGGCTACAACCTGGTCGCCGATTTTCAGGCCGGCCTGGTCGGCGGGCGAGCCGGAGTCGATGGCGGTGATGACGCCGTCCTGATCCCCGGATGTGCCGAGGGTCATACCCGTGCGGCCAATTTCATTCTGTCGGACGAAGCCTTCCTGGCTGACCATGGCGAGGCATTTTCTCTCGAGCAGCACGCCGATGCCGATGCCCATGCAAGGAGCGGTGACGCCCTCATCGTTGATGGACTCGATTTTGACCTGGGCGCGGAGCGGAACGCTGAGGCAGGCGATGAGGATGAGCGTGGCGAGGCAGAGAGTTCGCAGGGCGCGGGAGTGGGGTGACGGCATGCCGGGACTTCCTTCAATCGCGAGGGTCAGGTTGCCGGCTGTTGGGGGACAGAGCCGCGCTTCTACAGTTCCCGGATTCGTGGTTGAAGACAAGACGTACAACGGGACGAAACGGGGCAAGTCGGGGCGTGGCGCCAGGATGTTGTTGTGGAACTCCCGTTTACGCCTGGCCTCGCTCGTCTGCCGCGCGCTGGCCCGCGAAGGGCGGCCGGCACTCAGTACCCTTCGGCTAATCCGAAGTGGTGCCGGTGGTCCTGGCCTCCTTCTAACTCGCCGGTGCGGGGATCGATTTCGATGCACTCGCCGTCTCCCCAGCTCCGCCCGATCTTCAGCGTGTAGCCCATGGCGCGCAGCTTATTCAGCGTGTCCGGCGAGAAGCCTGGCTCGAGCATCACCACATCCGGCAGATATTGCTGGTGGAAGCGCGGCGCGTCCACCGCCTGCTGGATGTTGAGGTCGTGATCGAGGGTGCTGATCAGGATATTCGCGACGGTGGTGATGATGGTCGCTCCGCCCGGGCTTCCCACCACCAGGATCACCTTGCCGTTCAGCAGCACGATGGTCGGCGTCATGCTCGACAGCGGACGCTTGCCGGGGGCGATGGAGTTGGCCGGTCCCTGGATGAGACCGAACATGTTGGGCACGCCTTGTTTGGAGGCGAAATCGTCCATCTCGTTGTTGAGCAGAAAGCCGAGTGAGGGGACGGTGACGCCGGAACCGAACGCTCCGTTGAGTGTGGTGGTGACGGAGACGGCGTTGCCGTCGGCGTCCATTACAGAGTAGTGAGTGGTGTCCGTGGCTTCCTTGCGGACCTGAGCCATGGTGGGCGGCGGCGGCAGGAAGCCGGCGGGGCGCTGCAGGTCGGCGGAGGGCGTGGCCTTGTCGGGCTGGATGGTGGCGCGCCAGGCGGCGCCGTAAGGCTTGCTGATCATCGCGTCGATGGGCATTTTGACGTAGTCGGGATCGCCGAGATAGTTGTTGCGGTCCATGTAGGCCCGGCGGAAGGCTTCGAGGATCAGGTGCATCTCGGGCGCCGTGCGGTCGCCGAGCGGGGTGAGCTTGTCGTTGTCGAGGATGTTGAGAATTTCGGCGAGGGTGATGCCGCCGGAGGAAGGCGGCGGGGCGCTGACGATGTCGAATCCGTGATAGGTGCTGACGATCGGCGTGCGCTCTTTGGCGGTGTAGCGGGCCATGTCCTCGCGGGTGATGAGTCCGCCGCCCTGCTGGACCGCTTCGGCGATTTTGTTGGCCATCGCGCCGTGGTAGAAGTCGGCGGGATCCTGAGCGATGCGGCGCAGGGTATCGGCCAGGGCAAACTGCTGGAAGGTTTCGCCGGCTTTATAGAAGTCGCCGTCGCGCTGGAAGATGTGCCTCGAGGCGGGGAACTCCGAGAGGATGGGATTGTGCAGCATCTGGGCTTCTTCTTCCGTGAGAACGAACCCGTCGGAGGCGAGCCTGATCGCCGGCGCCATGACTTTGGGGAGGGTGAGGCGGCCGTAGTGGGCCTCCGCGTAAACGAGGCCGGCGACGGAGCCGGGGACGCCGATGGCAAGGGAGCCTACGGTGCTGGCCTTGGGAATCACGTTGCCCTGGGCGTCAAGGTACATGTTGGCGGTGGCGGCCAGCGGAGCCTTTTCGCGGTAGTCGATGAACACGTTGCGGCTGTGCTGGATGTCGGTGTGAGCCTGGTGGATGAGCATGAATCCGCCGCCGCCGAGATTGCCGGCGAAGGGATAGACGACCGCGAGGGCAAAGCCGACGGCGACGGCCGCGTCGACAGCGTTGCCCCTTTGTTTGAGGATCTGGACGCCTGCGCCGGTGGCAAGGTGGTGGATGGTGACGACCATCGCGTGGCGCGCGCGCACCGGCTCATCGTTCTTGAGCATCGCGGCCATCTGGGCGGCGGCGGTGGCTTCGTCCTGCCCGTTGGGGTTGCTGGCCGCGGAGGGAGAAGGCGGGATTTGCGCGCTGAGAGAGAGGGTGACGGCCGCCACGAGAGCAAGGCGGAGGACGCGAAGGAGATTCGGTTTATCGGGCATCGTCTGGAGAGGGGAAACGTTTGGCTGTCATTGTACGGAAAACCGCTGAGGGCGGTTCGCCGGCAGACGGGCCGCTGAGAAACGCGGTCAGCGGAAAGACGGTCCGCTGGAAACGCGGTCCGCTGAGAAAGAGCCCAGCCAGCGCCCGCCGATTAGCTCGTTGGCTGGACCGCGAGGTAGCTGCTGACGGGCAGCGCATAGGGGGAGCCGCTGGCTTGCGTGGGGACGCCGCTGGCCACGTTGATGACGTTAAGGCTGCCGGAATCCTGGCCGTAGGTGTAGAGGTGGCCGGATTGATCCCAGCCGAGCTGGGAGACGCCTCCGCTGAGGGCCAGCGAGCCGGTCTGGGTGAGGACGCCGTTGGCGAGTTTGAAAATCTGAATGCCGCCCTGGCCGCCGACCGCGAGCCACGTGCCGGTGGGGTCGAAGGCGTAGTCGAGGGCGAAGCCGGAGACGCTGAGCGAGGGCATCGTGGCCGCGGTGTTCGTGGTGCTCAGGGTGCCGTCGGCCGCGATCGAATAAACCGCGAGCTGGTTCGTTCCCTGATAAGAGTTGGCGCTCGTGCCGAGCTGGAGGGCGATGACGGCGGAAGTGCCCGAGACCGCGGCGCCATCCGGGCAATAGGAGGTGCCTTCGGTGTTGTTGGCGGGCGGGGCGGGAAGGTTAGCTTTGGGGTCGAAGTAGGTCAGAGCGCCGGTGGTGGCCCGCATGAATCCGTAAAAATTGGCTGTGCCCCCGGCGCAGTCGGCGCCATAACCGAAGGCATCGCTGGAGGTGAAGGAAAGCGAGTCCTCCACGATGTCGTTGTGGGAGACGGTGCCGACCAAACTAAGACTGCCGTTGCTGTTGACGGCGAATGCATTGCCGTCGTCGTAGAACGTCTGGCCGGAGCCGTCGAAATAGGCCATGGTGACCCAGCCGCCGTTGGTAGTGGGAGTGGTGGTCGTGGGCGGAGTGGTAGTGATGGCCTGAGTGAGGGCCCCGTCTGCTCCGATGGAGTACGAGGTGATGCTGCTGGTCCCGTTGGCGACCATGTTGACGTAGAGGTAATTGCCGTCGGAGGCGATCTCGCCCGCCTGGGCGGTGGTGGTGAAGGGCGAGCCGGGAACCTGGGCGAGCGCGCCGTTTGGGGCGGCCGTGTAGGCGGTGATGAAATTGCCGGGACCTCCGGAGATGGAAGGAGTGGAGACGTAAACGTATGCGGGGTTGGCCGGGGTAGACGAGCCGGAGCCCGAGCCGCTGCCACTACCCGTCCCGCCACCGGTGCCTGATGGCGCGCCGCTTCCCGTACCCGTGCCGGAAGTAGCCGGAGAATTCGAATTGCCCCCGCAGCCGGCGGCGACGAGCAAAGCGAGCGCGCAGGACGGCAAGACGCGCAACGGAGTTCTGGAGAATCTCGAGGAGTTATGGGTGGACACGAAAACCTCCTGACCGTGCAGGGGCCCGGCTTTCCGCGATCATCAGCGCGGTCAGCTCACCGGCACGACCGCGAGATCGCCGGGGCTGCTGATGGCATAGGGCGAGCCGCTGACCGCGGTTGCCGCTCCGCTGGCGACGGAGAAGACGTAGAGCTTCCCGGTGGTAGTGCTCAGGGCATAGAGGTTGCCGGAGCTGTCCCACTCGACCTTGGCGATGGGATCGCTGGTGAGCGCGCCGCCTTCGGCCGTGAGTTTGCCGGCGGAGAAGCCATAGATCTCGAGGCCGTTTTGGCCGGCGACGGCGAGAGTCGCGCCGGTTGGATCGAAACGGTAGTCGTTCACGTAGCCCACCTGGTCCGTCGGCATGGTCTCCGTCGTGTCGGTGGTGGTCAGGGTTCCGTCGGAGGGGTTGATGGTGTAGACGGCGAGCTGCGAATTGCCGACCTGATAGCCGTCGGGGGATTCGCCGAGGGCGACGACAAGATGGTTATCCGGAGAGACCGCGGCGCCGCTGATGCAGTAGCCCTCGCCGCTGGGCGGAGCGGGCAGGGTGTCTTTGGGATCGAACCAGGTGAGCGAGCCGTTGGCGTTGCGCATGAATCCGTAGAGATCGTCGCTGGTGCGATAGCAATCGGAGCCGTAAGCGTAGTTGCCGTCCGCGGTGAAGGAGAGGATGCGCTGCTGGGTGTCCCCGTAGCTGGTCACGCCGCTGTAGGTGAGGCTGCCGCCGGACTGAATGGCGAACGCCTGGTAGCGGCTGTTGGCGCCGTCGGCGTAGATGTCGCTGTCGTAGACGTCCTGGCCCCTGGGATCGGTGAACAGAGACAGCGGGCCCCCGTCGGTGGGATAGGTATTCAGCGCCTGGGCGTTGATCGTGGAGGACTGGGTGATGGCTCCGGTCGAACCGATCGAGAAGGAGACGATGTTCTGGCCGCTTTCGACGGCGAAGAGAAGGTTATTGATGCCGGCAAGGGCATTGACGGCGGGAGCGGGAAAGGGCGATCCGCTCATGGGGGTGAGCCCGCCGGAGGAGGAGGCGCTATAGGCCTGGATGGCGCCGGAGCCGAGGGAGACGTAAACATAGGCGCCGGAGCCGGGGGTTGTGCCGGAACCGCTGCCCGTGCCTGAGCCGCCCGAGCCGGTGGGGCCGCCGGATCCGCCGGAGCCGGTGGGAGATCCGCCTGCGCCCGATCCGCTGCCGGAACCCGAGCCGGCCAGGTTGGGGTTGGAATTGCTGCCACATCCGCACGCGAGGCTCAGAAAGCCGAAGATGCTGAGAGCGGTGCAACAAACCAAAAGCCGGCGAAGGGCCAGAATCATTATGACTCCGTGGATAGTAACCAAAGATACAACATGATCCGATGGGAGAGGGGAGGCAGGCAGTTGCCCCGGAAGCCATCAATTCTCGTGGAGATCGCACGCTATTTTGGGGCGGGTTCGGGGGGTGGAATTGGGTTTGACCCTGTCTCCTGGCGGCGCATAGACTGAAAATCAACCGGTTCCCGAGTCAAATTTGCGTATGATGCTGTTTTTTCGTCGTTTTTCGCTGTTGTTGCTGCTGGCAGCAGGGCTGTCGGCGATTCCCTGCCTGGGACAGCAGACCCCAGGGCAGAATGGGTCGAGTTCGAGCCAGGTTCCGGGGGTAGCGCCGGAGCCAGGATCCCAGCAGAATCAACCGCCGCAGTTGAAGCCGCCGCCCCTGCGGACGCCGACCACAGCGCAGCCGGCCGGGACGAACCAGGCGCCCGCGCTCATGGATCCGGCCGGGCCGACGGTGAGCCTCGAGACCAGCGAAGCGATGTTCGACATGGCGGTGGCGCTGAACGCGTGCGGCTACGACAACGGGCTGGACGAGTCGGATCCAGTGCGCAGGATCGTGCGCGGCGAGGTGAACCAGGCCACCGTGGACAGCGCCCAGGCGCGCAACATCCGGGACAAGCTGTGTTTGTTTATCGATCAGCATCGGGCGGAGGATCCGGCGCGGAATCTCGCGCAGTATGTCTCGCTGGCGTTATATCTGACCCCGCCGCCGATTCTGACGCCGAGCGTGGATCAGCAGGATTTGCCTCCGGACGCCAATGCGGTGCTGGAAATTTTGCCCCTGGTGCGGGATTTCGCGGACGCGGTGGACCTGCACGTGATCTGGGTCGAGAATCACGCCGCGTATGAAGCGCTGACCGCCCGGCTGCACGGTCCACTGTCGAAGATGATCGTGGACACGAATTACTACCTGAAGATGCCCGCCAACGTCGGAAGCGGGCGCCGCTTCCTGGTGGTGGTGGAGCCGCTGCTGTCGCCGGAAGAAACCAACGCGCGCATCTACGGGACCGATTATGTGGTGGCCGCATCCCCGAAGAATGGCACGATTCCCATGGATCTGGTCCGGCACGCCTATCTGCACTACGAGATCGAGCCCCTGATCTATTCGCGGGAGAACTCCGTGGACGAGCGGATGATGCCGATTCTCAAGCTGGTGCAGGATGCTCCGCTGGAGTTCGAGTTCAAGAGCGACATCGAGGCGCTGGTGATCGAATGCCTGATCAAGGCGATCGAGGCGCGGACCATGGACACCGGGATTCCCAACGTGAAGATTCCGGCAGGTCTTTCGCAGAGCGAGGCGGATCCCTACCTGCATGCGCGCAGCCTGGCGGACGCGAAGATGGAGGTGGTCCGGCAGCGCGCCGTGGACCACGACATGACCCAGGGGTATGTGCTGGCGCAGTATTTCTTCAATCAGCTGAAAACCTTCGAGAAAAACCCGGAGAGCCTCGATGAGGCGATCGGGCCGATGGTGTACGGCATGGACATCAGCGTGGAGACGCATCGGGTGAAGAACATCGCCTTCGACGCGCAGGGCGAGGGCGAGATGATGCACCGCGTGCCCGTCGAGCCTGCGGGGCTGGACCTGGCGGAGCTGAAGCTGATGAAGGGCGACGTGGCGGGAGCCCAGGAACTGGCGGAAAAGGCGCTGCAGAGCCGCAACGGAGAGGCCGGGCGGGCGGATTTCATCCTCGCGCGCGTGGATTTGATGAATGGGAAGATCGACGACGCCAGGGCGGCTTTCCAGAGCACGCTCACGTCGTCGAAGGACGCGCGGCTGCTGGCGTGGTCGCACATCTACCTGGGGCGGATTCTGGATGTGGAAGACCAGCGCGATCAGGCCCTGGCGGAGTACAAGGCAGCGCTGACCGTGCGCGACGGGCAGCCGGACACAAAGGATGCCGCCGAAGCGGGGCTGAAGACGCCGTTCGCACTGCCGCACTCCGACGATCAGGACCCCAACCCGCAGAATCAGAATCCGCAGAAGCCCGGCGCGCCCGGGGCGAACGCAGCACAGCCGCAATAAGCATCCGGAAGAGGGGGAAGCGATCGAGCCGCTGGAGGCCGTCCTCGAATATCGATTTGCGCGGCCGGAACTGCTGCGGCAGGCGCTGACGCATCGGTCCTGTCTCCACGAGCGGGTGCACCAGCCGGCATCCGATCAGAGCGTCGGGCCGCGGGAAGACAACGAGACGCTGGAGTTCCTGGGCGATGCGGTGGTGGGGCTGGTGACCGCGGAAGCGGTGTTCCGGCGGTATCCGGAGCTGAGCGAGGGAGATCTGACCCGGCTGCGCGGCGCGCTGGTGAGCCGGCGGCATCTCTCGAAAGTGGCCGAGGGTTTGGATCTGGGACAGCATCTCCTGCTGGGACGAGGTGAGGAACGCAGCGGCGGACGCAGCAAGACCGCGCTGCTGGCGAACGCGATGGAAGCGGTGATCGGCGCAGTGTATCTGGATGGAGGCCTGGAGGCGGCGCGGCAGCTGATCGAAGCGCGGGTGGTGGCGCCCTCGGTGGCGGCGCTGCGCGAGCAGGTGATGGCCGGCGGCGGGATGGGGGATTTCAAATCGGCGCTGCAGGAGTTGCTGCAGGCGCGGCGCCAGGGACAGCCCGAATACCGCAAAACCGGCGAGAGCGGGCCGGATCACCAGAAACACTTTGTGGTGGAAGTGCGGGCAGGCGATGCGGTGCTGGGCGCGGGTGAAGGCCCAACGCGGAAATTTGCCGAGCAGGACGCGGCCCGGCGAGCGATGGAGAAGCTCGAGGAGGCGGCAGGGATGGAGGAACAGGGATGAGCACGCCGCCCGAGCTGACTCCCAGTCTGCCGGAGCAGAGCCGCCCAGTCCCTGCGGGATCGGCGGCAGAGGCGGGAGCGGGAACCACGCCGCTCCCGCCGCCGCATCCGGTCAGACCGAGGAAGCCGCTGTTCTTTCCCGGCGTGCTCGAGATTGCGCGCTCCCTGCTGGTCGTGCTGGTGGTGGCGCTGTTCATCCTGACGTTCATCGTGCAGCCGTTCCGGATTCCGTCGGAGTCCATGGAGCGAACGCTGCTGGTGGGGGATTTCCTGCTGGTGAACAAGGCGGTCTTCGCGCCGCCCGGCATGTGGGGCTGGCTGCTTCCGTATCAGCCAATCGAGCGCGGAGACGTGGTGGTGTTTCACTTCCCGCCGCATCCGCCGGAGCACGTCGTGAAGCGGGTGATCGGGGTGCCGGGCGACCACATCCATCTGGCGAATGGTGTGGCGTGGGTCAATGGAAGGCCGCTGGATGAGCCTTACGCCGTATTCGAGCCCTCCGGGTCGGACGATTTCCGGGACAACTTTCCAACCAGCCTGTACACCGATCCCGAAGTGTCGGCGAACTGGTGGGCAACCATGCGGCACGACGAGCAGAGCGGGGATCTGGTGGTGCCTCCGGGCGAGTACTTTGTGCTGGGAGACAATCGCAATTTCAGCCTGGACAGCCGCTACTGGGGATTCGTGCCGCGGGACCATGTGGTGGGGCGGCCGTTCATCATCTATTTCTCGCTGCGCGAGCCTTCGGCAACGGATCTGGCAGAGCTGCCGGATGATAGACTCGGACAGAAAAATGATCCGCTGGAGCGGATTGAGGATTTTGCGCGCTGGAACCGTTTCATGCGCATAGTCCGCTGAGGAACACGGAAGCCGATGCCCGAAGTCCTGGAAAAGCCGCTGACGAAACATAAACAGGAAGAGACGCCGCTGGAGGCCTTCGCCTCTATTTGCGGCGTGCTGGCGGTGGGCCTGTTCGTGCTGACCTTCATCTTTCAGAATTTCGCGATTCCCTCGTCTTCGATGGTGAAGGCGCTGCTGGTGGGCGATCACGTGCTGGTGGACCGGATCACGCTGGCGCCGCGCGCACACTGGGCGCCGTTCCTCTACTACCGGAACGTGCGGCGCGAGGACATTGTCGTCTTCTACAAGCCGACCGTGGAACCAAACGGGGAGCATCTGTTTCTGGTGAAGCGCGTGATCGGGATCCCGGGCGACCACATTCACCTGCGCAACGGGGTTTTGTACCGCAACGGCGAGCGGGTAGACGAGCCCTACGCCGGGATGCCGAACGCCGACGATTACATGGCGTATCGCGACGATTTTCCCTCCGTCCCGCCTTCGACCAGCGGCGATGTGACGGCGGAGTGGGCGGAAGCGCTGCCGGGCTTCATCCAGGGACAGGACCTGGTGGTGCCGCCTGGATTCTATTTCTGCATGGGCGACAACCGGATCGTCAGCCTGGACAGCCGCTACTGGGGATTTGTGCCGCGGGCGAATATCGTGGGGCGGCCGCTGTTCGTTTACTGGTCGTTTGAGACGCCGGAGTCCGAAGAATATAAGACGTCGCTGGCGGACCGGGTAGGGTGGATCCTGCACGAGACGATTCACTTCTTCGACCAGACCCGCTGGAGCCGCACCTTCCACCGAGTGAAATAGGAGCGGCCCAACTATGAGCCGGATGGAGGAGTTGCTGTCCTCCGAGGAGTCGGGCAAGCGGGCCGGCACGGCGTGGCGGAAGCTGGCGATTGTCGGTGCGCTGGTCATTCTGCTGGTGCTGGCGCTGGTGCTGCCCCCGCTCGTCAATCTCAACAAATACCGGCGGTCGATTACAGCCAGCATGTCGGAAGCGCTGGGACGGCCGGTGTACGTGGGCGACATGCAGCTGCGCCTGCTGCCCATGCCGGGCATCGTCATGAGCGATTTCACCGTGGAAGAGGATCCGGCGTTTGGGTTTGAGCCCGCGCTGCACGCTAATTCGGTGGCCGCCTCGCTGCGGCTGAGCTCGCTGTGGCGGGGGCGGCTGGAAGTGAGCCGGATCAGCCTGGACGAAGTCAATCTGAATCTGGTGCGGAACGCGGCGGGGCAGTGGAGCATCGGGTCGGTGCTGCTGCGCGCGGCGCAGATTCCTAACGCGCCCACCGGCGAGCGGCATGCCGGAGCGCGGCCGCGGTTTCCTTATATCGAGGCGAGCGATGCGCGGATCGACTTCCGGGAAGGGATCGAGAAAAAGCCGTTTTCCCTGATGAACGCGGAGTTCTCGATGTGGCAGGCGAGCGACGACGAATGGCAGCTGCGCCTGGAAGCGCAGCCGGTGCGCACCGATCTGGAGCTGCATTTGTCCGACGCGGGCACCGTGCATGTGGACGGATCGCTGCGCCGCGCGGACAATTTGCTGGCCATGCCGGTCGACCTGCGCGCGGAGTGGAGCGGCGCGCAGCTGGGGCAGGTTTCGCGGCTGCTGGCCGGGGTCGACAGCGGGTGGCGCGGCGACCTCCACGCCACCACAACCATTCAGGGAACTGGCGGCGATCTGCGCCTCGAGACGCGGCTGGAGATTGCGAATCTGCGGCGGCAGGAATTTCAGCCGCCGAACACCCTCAACGTGGACGCGACCTGCAGGAGCGAATACCACCACGTGGAGCGGCTTCTGAACAACGTCACCTGCTTCTGGCCGGTGGGCAACGGCCATTTGCTGCTGACCGGGGAAGTGAATCAGGCCGCGCCGGCGGACACGCATCTCGAACTGGAGATCAACCAGGTTCCGGCTTCGTTTCCGGTCCGGATGATGGGACTGGTGCGCGCGAATGCGGGCAACGTAACGGCCACCGGCACGCTCAACGGGAAGTTTGACTGGGGCCCCCCAGGCGCCGCGCCGGCGGCAACAACAGAGCCCGGCTCGCTGACCGGGGATGCGACCGCCAGCGGTGTCTCTCTGAGCTTTCCCGGAGGGTCGCTGACGCTGCCGGCAATGCATTTTGTGTCGGAGCGTCCGGTTCCCCTGAAAACGAAGGGAAAGAAGCCTCCGCCGCCCGCGCCCACCGGGGAGGCCGTCTTGCTGGAGCCCCTGCCGGTGGCGTTGGGCGAGCCGAAGCCGCTGCTGGCAGACGCGCGTCTGACCCAGGCCGGGTTCGAGTTGCACCTGGCGGGCGACGCCTCGCTGGGGCGGCTGATGACAGCGGGCGGCAACTTCGGTTTGCTGCAGAATGCGTTCTCGACCGCCGCTTCGCGCGGGCGTGCGACGGTGAACACGACGACGACCGGATCGTGGATGCCGCCGCTGGCGGGAGCCACTTCCGGCATCGCCACCAGCGGCACGCTGACGGTGCAGAACGTGGAGCTGCGGCCGAAGTTCCTGCGCGCCCCGCTGCAGGTGGAGTCGGCGGAGGTGGACCTGATGCCGGACGCGATTACGTGGAAGAACGCGGCCTTCCGCTACGCGGGGTTGACCCTCCAGGGAGAGCTGACGTTTCCGGTGACGTGCACGGCGGCGAATGGATGTCCGGCACATTTCACGGCCGCTGCGGGAACGTTGAACGCGGCGACGCTTTCGACGATGGTGCGGGGGAGCGAGCGCGGATTTTTGGGGCAGCTGTTTTCGCTGGGCCAGGGCAGTCCGGGTCCCTGGCCGGCGGCGCAGGGAACGGTGAGCTGCGACGCGCTCGACCTTGGACGGCTGGCCATCGACCATTCCACCGCGACCGTGACCATCGACGGTGGGAAGCTGACGATCGATGCGCTGACGGGGAAAGCGCTGGGCGGAACGCTGGACGCGAGCGGGACGATGACGGTGGCAGATGGAGTTCCCCAGTGGAAGGTGGATGCTCGCCTGACCGGAGCGAAGATGAACGAGGCGGGGACGCTGTTTCATGAAGCGTGGGGCGGGGGTACGGCCAACGGAGAAGCAAGTCTGACGATGCACGGCGTCAGCGCCGCGGACCTGGCGTCGTCGGCGAGTGGAGATTTTGCCTTTACCTGGTTAAGCGGCGGGCTGGCGGCGAGCCGTGGCGGACAGGAGCCGCTGGCGCATTTCGATCGCTGGACGGCGAAGGGAACCGTAGCGAAGAGCGTGCTGACGCTGACCAGCGGTGAGGTATCGCGGGGCGCCGCGGCAACGGCGGTCGAGGGAACCATCGGCTTCGACCGCAGCCTGCATTTGACGGTGGACCGGCGCGCCGGACGGATGCGGGTGGCAGGGATGCTGGGGCGTCCGGCCGCGCGCTGACCACCTTTTCGCTCATCCCATGTGCCAACCCCAGGGACATGGGCTACCCGGCATCTATTCGGTGGGCGGGGCTTCGTTGATCAGCTTTTGGTGGATACTGTCCTGAACTTCGGGGACGGAGCCGTCGTTGAGATCGACTTCGGTTGGCATTTCGCGGAGCATCATGCGGTGGCTGATGCGGGTCCGGGCGGGCACCCGCACCCAGTCGGTGAGGGAGGCGTCTTCGCCTTTGATGGTGAGCGGTACATCCGCTTCGGCGTATCCGTTATTGATCAGGTCCACCGCGACCAGGAATTGCTGGTGGCCTTCGGGGGTGGGATACACACCGCCGATGGAGAGATCGGGCAGGCCGCGATCCTCATCGACCCAGTCCTGAAAAAACCCATGCAAATCCCGACCGCTGGCTTTTTCGAGGAGGTGCTCGAAGTAGCCGGGGGTGGTGTCCTGGGCGGGGTCGTAGGCCTGGAGCGCGGTTTGGAGGGGCTTGTCGCCGGCGACGGAGCGGAGCATCCAGAGCACGTACGCGGCTTTGGTCCGGTAGTAAACAGGGGAGACGGCGTGGAGCAGGTCCTGGCTTGAATCCGGGCCGGCGCCGATGCCCGGCGTGGCGGGCTCGGCGATGGCCAGCGCGGGACGGCCGGCATTGAGGTTTTCCATGGCGGCAACGTGGCCCTGGTTCTCCTCGATCCACAGCGTGTTGAGGAAGGTGGCGACGCCCTCGTCGAGCCAGGCGCGCGGTGAATGAAAGGCGGCGTGGGCCAGGGAATGGATGAGCTGCGGTGCCAGGTAGGAGGCCTCGTCGGTGGAGAGCGGCGTGGCCAGCAGATCGCCGGCTTCAGCGGCAGCGTCGCCCGGCTCGGGGAGAGCCAGAACGGTCAGCGGCGGATGCGGCTTGTTTCCCAGCCACGACTCGATCAACGATTGGGCGAGGGCGGCAGCCGCCACATAACGTTGGGCGCTGGGAACGTCGGTTGCCGACGAGAAGACGCGGAGACCCTTGCCCTCCGTTTCGGTGAGGTTGGTGAGGAAGAGCGACGGGGCCTCGAAGCCCAGCCGCGTGGCCGGCAGCGCAGCGGTGATGACCCCGGGAAAGGCCGCGGTGGGCATGGCCGTGGGTTTGCCGAGAGGGACGAAGTGGCCATCGAGGATAACCGCGGTGGGCGGCTCGGAGAAAAACTCGTCGGTGAGGCGCAGGGAGACGGTGGCGTCCTGATCGTTCAGCTTCTGGCGGCCGATTTCGGAAACCAGGGTCGCGCCGTTGTCGAGCTTCACCGGGACGGAGCTGACGGGATACCAGACGACATTGCCGAATCCCCGCAGCGCGGTCAGGTCAGAGGAGATGCGGTCCCAGTCGGAGGCTTCGGCGGCAGCCTGGGGAGCGCCGATGGCGGTCAGACGGTCGGCCGAGAGGGGAATGGCGCCGCCGTAGTTCACGTCGAGGGTCAGCGAGCTTCCCGGAGCGAGGGGCGCGGGCAGGGAAAGATCGGATTCGTTGAGATGGCCGGTGTGGTCGGCGTCGCTGGCGATCATGCTTTGAGTGAAGGCCCCGGGACGGCCGCGGAGGCCGATGGATTCAAAGTGAAGCGTGGAGGAGAGCTGGAGGGGAATGGCAGACAGCGGCGCGGAGCCGTCGTTGCGGAGGGTGATGCGGGCGTGGGCCTCGAGCCCCTGGTCGCGCGGCGTGAGGTGGATGTCGAGGTCCCAGGCGGTGATGACAACGGCGCGGCGCTGGGCGTCGGTGAGGGAGTCGGGTGCCGATTCTGCTGATCTGTCGGTCGCGTTCTTCGGCGGACCGGAGAACAGAACCTGCGGACGCGCGGCGGGAGTGCCGGGGGGATTCGCCGGTTGGCTTTGCTGGGCGAAGGCGAAGGATGCGCCGAGAACAGCGACGGCGGAAATCGAAAACAACTTCATGAACCGAGACCTTTTGGAACTTTGACTGTGTGACCCTGGGCAGGACGGCCGGCGCCGGGGTTCGGGCTGTGAGCGAGCCGGCGCTGGCGGGCGGCTTCAAAAAGCACGACCGCGCCCGCAGCGGAAACGTTAAGTGACCCCACCTGGCCGGCCATCGGGATGCGGAGCAGGTGGTCGCAGGTGCGGCGCACCAGGTCGTGCAGGCCGGCGCCTTCGCGTCCGAGGACGATTACCGTGTTGGACGTGAAGTCGCAGCGGTCGTAATCCTCGCTGCCGTGCTCATCGAGTCCGACGACCCAGAGGTTGTGCTCCTTGAGCGTTTCGAGGGCGCGGACGAGGTTGACCACCCGGGCGAGCCGCAGGTGCTCGGCTGCTCCGGCGGAGGCCTGGACCGCGACCGCCGACAAAGGAGCGGATCGGCGCTCGGTGAAGAGGACGCCGTCGACGCCGGCGCCTTCGGCCGTGCGGAGCAGCGCGCCGAGGTTTTGCGGGTCCTCAACGCCGTCGAGCGCTAGGACAAGGCGAGGCTCCGGACCCGTCAGCAGATCTTCGACGCCCAGGAAGTCGCGCTCGCGGACGATGGCCACGACCCCCTGATGGGCCGGCGTTCCGGCCAGGCGGGTCAGAGCGTCCCGGGGCTCGGTGCGGGTCTTGACGCCGGCCGATCGGCAGAGGGTGGCGATGGCCGCCAGACGGGCGTCGTGCCCGCCGCGGAAGCGTTCCTGGGCGAGGCAAACGTGGTCGAAGCGGCGGGTGCCGGCGCGGAGAGCCTCCTCGACTGGATGCAGGCCGTACAGGATTTCCATCAGGTATCAGTCTAATAGTTTGCAGACCGGGGCAGATTCGTCTGATAATGATGGAGTTACCGGTCAACCAGCAGGAACGGGCCCCCAGCACCCTGGAGCGGGCGTGTGGATCTGACACGAAAAGTCGAAAAACTGGTGTTGCACAGCGTCTTCGGACCGGATTCTTCCGTCTCTGGAATTGACATGATTGCAGCTACGATCCAATTGGCGGAAGCGGCCCGGCGTGAAAACGCCCGGGTAGCGGAGGGCCTGAAGCGGCATGATCCGGCGCTGCTGGACGAGCTCATTCTGATGTACCAGCATCGGCTGCTGCGCTACCTCCTGTATCTCACCGGCAATCGGGAGCTGGCCGAAGATTTGTTCCAGGAAACGTGGATGCGGGTGCTGATGCGGGGCGCCCAGTTCAACGGCAACTCGCGCTTCGACACGTGGCTGTTTACGATTGCGCGGAATCTGGTGATCGATGTGCGGCGGCGGCGCTCGATGGCCAGCCTGGAGGAGATGTTCGAGGCGAGCGACGAGGAGCGGCCCTTCGAGGTGGTGAGCCAGGACAAGACGCCCTTCGACCATCTGGCCACGCTGGAGCATGGGGAACTGGTCGCGGAGGCGCTGCTGACGCTCGATCCGCTGCACCGGGAAGTGCTGGTGCTGCGCTTCCATGAAGAGATGTCGCTGGAAGAGATTGCGCAGATGACGCAGGCGCCGCTGTCGACAGTGAAGTCCAGACTGTATCGCGGGCTGGCTGCCCTGAAGCCGCGCGTGCAGCCGGCAACGCGTTCGATAACTCCAGGTTCTGATCGGATGGAGGCGCTATGAGCGGGAATGCGTTCCGTCCCGGCGGAAGAGTGAGCGGGCATCCGATACCGGAAGTGGTGTTGCGCACGCGGCGGTCGGTCATGGCTGCCGCCTACGAGGTCCAGACCAGGCGGTTGCGGCAGCGCAGGCATGCGGGCATCGCCCTGGCGGTGATGTCGGGTCTGCTGGTACTGCTGGCCCCGGCCCTGTGGAACACAGTGAACGACCTGACCACGGGCGAGCACTTCCTGGATATGTCGGTTGCGATCCTGACGCTGTCGCTGATTATGCTTTCGGCGATGTTTGCGGTCCTGCTGATGACGTGGCGCGGCGGCCGTAACGGCCAGCGCGACGAATAACCAGGCGCAGCCAGAGACCCTTCCATGAATCCCAGCTATCAGCAGCGCGACGAGACGCAGCCAGGCACTTTCTCGGGTGAACTGCGGATGATTCCGCTCTGGGCGGTAGCGGCGGCGGCAGTGGCTTTCACCTTCATGGAATACGTGATGTGGATTGTGGTGCCCGAGCACCGGCATCACCCGCCGACCATGCCTTTTGGCTTCCGCCTGTATATCGACATCAGCATTGGCGCGCTGGCGGCGCTGTACATGCTGATGGTGGGCTACGTCAGCCGCGACGCTCCGCGGCGGGGCATGAGCACGCCCATGTGGATGGTGGTCTGCGTGGTGGTGCCCAGCGGAATTGGAGCGGTGCTCTATTTCCTCTTGCGCCTGCCCGTGATTTCGCTCTGCCCGGCGTGCGGGTGCCGGGTGGAAAGCGAATATCACTTCTGTCCGCAATGCGCCTACCAGGTAGCTCCATGCTGCGGAAACTGCCATAAGACAGCGCGGATAACGGATCTCTACTGCGTGCACTGCGGGCATCACCTGGCAGAGGATCATCCGCCGGCGCGGCTGCACGCCTTCGCCGAATAAGCCGGCGCACTCCCTTTAGAACAGGCTTTTCCTCGTTCGATGGCGGCAACGCGCCTCTCGCCCGGGTTTGCGTTGACCCTGCCCGAGCCGCTTCCTATACTCTGAAGTTGCCTTTTGCACGCCTGTGTCCATCACCGCCCTCATTATCGACGATGAAGAACTCGCCCGCGAGGAGCTGAAGTATCTGCTGGACACGACGGGCAGCGTGGACGTGCTGGCCGAGGGGAAGAACGGCGTCGAGGCGGTGGAGCTCATCCGCGAGCACCATCCCGATGTGGTCTTTCTCGATGTGCAGATGCCCGGTCTCGACGGCTTTGCGGTGCTGAAGAAGCTGCTGGAAGTGAGCGGCGGCGAGCCGCTGCCGCAGATCATCTTCGCGACCGCCTTCGATCAATATGCGGTGCGGGCGTTTGATGTGAACGCCATCGATTACCTGCTGAAGCCCTTCGACCGGGACCGCGTGCTGCAGGCGGTGGAGCGGGCGCGGCTGCGGCTGCAGGAAGCCGGCGCGGAAGCGAAACCGGCGCCCGGCGATGTGCGCGTGGAGACGCTGCTGCGGCTGATCGAGCAGCACCAGGCGCCGCGCGGGCACAGCGGCAAGATCGTGCTGCAGGCCGCGAGCCGGCTGCTGCTGGTGGATCAGAAGGACATTTGCTTTGCCGCGATCAACGAAGGCGTGATCACGGTGGTGACCCCCACGATCGAAGGCCAGTCGAAATGCCGGACGCTGGAGGAGCTGTTCGAGCTGCTCGATCCCGCAGTCTTCTGGCGGGCGCACCGCTCGTACCTGGTGAATATCAACCACATCCGCGAAGTCGTGCCGTGGTTCAAGAGCAGCTATCAGCTGCGCATGTCGGACAAGAAGCAGACCGAGATTCCGGTCAGCCGGGCGCAGACGCGGCGCTTGCGGGAGCTGTTCAATTTGTAGCGTGGCCCATGGCGGGCTGCTTTTGATGGCCGCGGCGCAGCCGCTGTGCGGGCTTACGCCGGATCAACTGCACAAAGCGATTGCCCTCAGCCACTGGCGGACGGCGCTCTATTTCGGCGGAACCGCGTGGACCATCGTCGCCCTGGACGTCCTCGTGCAGATCCGCGCGGGGGCGGCAATTACCAGGCTTGGAGAGCGGCTCTCGCCGCGGAAATGGCTGCACGGGCTGGTAGTGGCGCCGCTGTGGCTGCTGATCCTGACGGCGATCGGCCTGCCGCTGGCGATGCTGGGCCATCACCTGAGCCTCGAGTACGGCCTGTCGGTGGAGCAGTGGCGGGCCTGGTGGGGGGACTTCGGCAAATCTACAGCCCTGACCCTGCTGGTGGGGACGCTGGTGCTGGGCGTGCTCTATGCGCTCATCCGCCATGCTCCGCGGCGCTGGTGGCTGTGGTTCTGGACGTTCACGGTGCCGGTGGTGGTGCTGGGAACTTTTTTGCAGCCGCTGCTGGTCGATCCGCTGTTCAATCACTTCACCCCGCTGGCTCAGAGCGATCCCGCGCTGGTAACGCAACTGGAACGCGTGGCCGAGCGGGGCGGACTGAAGATCCCTCCGGATCGCATGTATCTGATGGACGCGAGCCGCAAGCTGACCGGGGCGAACGCATACGTGACGGGGATCGGCGCGTCGAAGCGGATCGTGGTGTGGGACACAACGCTGAAAATCGAGTCGCCCAACGAGATTTTGTTCACCTATGGGCATGAGCAGGGACATTATGTTCTGCACCATATCCCGAAAGGCATCGCTTTTTCCGCGGTGGTGATTTTCGTCTTTTACTGGATCGGATTCTGCCTGCTGGGGTGGCTGGTGCGCGGGCATGGCGCGCGGTGGGGCATCGAGAGCGTGGAAAGCTGGTCCTCACTGGGGCTGCTGCTGCTGCTGCTCACGGTGCTGAGCTTTCTGGCGGAGCCGGTGGGGAATGCCTTCAGCCGGCACATCGAGCATCAGGCGGATGTTTACGGCCAGGAAGTGATTCACGGGCTGGTGCCCGATCCCCAGGCGGCGGTGGTGCACTCGTTTTGCGCGGACACCCAGGTGTGGCTGGATGATCCGGCGCCCAACCCGTTTGTGGAGTTCTGGACGTATAGCCATCCGTCGACCGAGCAGCGCGCAGAGTTCGCGGCCCGGTACGATCCGTGGCTGCCGGGGCGCGAGCCGCGCTATTTCAAAAAAGAGAATTGAGCCCCGTTCAGCGAGTTATGGCTCGCCTCCCTCTTCAACCGCGACCTGGTTGACAATGCGCTGGATGAAGACGACCCGGACGTTAAAGTGGTTGGCCAGGTCGGGCACGAACTCGGTGACGAAGTTGCCGATGGGCGCAGTGGCCCAGGAGAGGCTGATGCGCTCCGCGCTGGGTCCCCAGCCGGTTTGCTGATAAGGCACATAGCTGATGTCGACGGCTTCGTTGATCAGGCCGCCGGCGAGGGTGGCGTAGTTGACCATTTTTCCGCCGCTGTCGCCGTCGGTCCAGAAGGGCTGGACGATGCAGTGCAGCACGCGCCTGGGGATGGGGGCGTTGGGCTCGCGATGATAGTGCGGATCCTGGTGGTCGATTGAGGGGATGAGGAAGGTGCCGACAAATTCGCCGGTCATATCTTCGGTAAAGGTGACCCCGCTCAACCTCGCCCAGCCTTCGAAGCCGGGCCCGTAGGGAGTGTGCGCGTCTTCCCCAACGGAGATGGCCGAGGTGCCCCCAATGGTGAGGAGGTTGAAGGGGTCGAAGGTGTCGCGGATGGCAAGGCGGCCGAGCTCGCCTGGCGAGTAAATATGGAGCGCGTTCTGGTTGAGATACGAGGAGAAGACGCCGGTGGTCTGAACGCAGCAGCTGCGCTGGGCCTGAAGGGTGCTGCAGGCCTGAGTGATGCAGGGGTGGGGCACGGGAACAAACCGGGGACTGAGGCCGGGGACGCGCGTTGTCCAGTCGGGAGGCGCTTCCGGAGGGAAGGTTTGGGCGGCGCCGAGAGCGGCCGGCGCGCCGGGATCGGCAGACGCCAGGGGCCGGCCCGGGGCGCTGGCGACGAGGTCCGGCTGCGGGGCGGGGGCGTCGGGCAGGTTCGACTGCGGAGACGCCACCCGGAAGGAAGCGCAGGCCAGCAGGCAGGGGCCGAGACGACGCAGGATGCGGCGGGCGGCGAGGCGCAGGGCTGTGCGTTGGTGAGGGTCGCGCCGCAGGCGGCAGGGAGTGTCGCGCCGGGAAATCGGGGGTCGAGCCGCAAATCCCATTTTGCAAATTACAGACGGATACTACCGTTTCCCTGACGCGGATGCATGGCGGCCGGCGCGATGCCGGTGCCAGAG
Organism: Acidobacteriaceae bacterium; assembly: GCA_036267095.1. Lineage (GTDB taxonomy): Bacteria > Acidobacteriota > Terriglobia > Terriglobales > Acidobacteriaceae > Palsa-343. The sequence goes on along the minus strand of DATAWS010000037.1, from coordinate 110,604 downwards.
GTTCATCACATCCGGCCAGAATTCGAGAAACATGTTGTTGCCCGCGGCTCCGGCGAGGGAGAAACCCCAGGTGCGCAGCACAACCCCGCTGTTCCTGCTGTCGTGCGGATAATAAGCGAGGGTCAGCGCGGAGGCGGCCAGGTGGCCGGCGATGAGGGAACCGTTCACACTGTGGTCGCCGCTGTCTCTTTGCGTCACCAGGACACGCTCGACAGCCCAGAGTGCGCGACCCGGATAGCTGCCGGACGCGCGCCGATAGTAGCGCGGATCTTCCCCGTAGAAGACGGGAAAGAAACTGCTGGAGAAGAAGCGCATAGTGGCCTGGCGCACCAGCGCGGCGGCCACCCGGTCACCGAAACCACCGCTGTCGGTGGCGTATTTCGGATCGTCGTCGGTGAGCTGGCCATAACCAGCCGAAACGAGGGCGGGCAGAGGCGAGGACAGCCGAGCCTCTTCATGCAGCCAGAAGACCCATTTGTCCCGGGCATACAGCCGAGGGGCGTGCTCGCCGGGATCGACGTACTGGGCCCACTTGCGCTTCTGGAAGGAAGCATGGTCCACCCATCCGGCCGCGCCGGGCGCGGGTTTGGCTGGCGGATTTTGCGGGAAGCCGAGATTGTCGCCGGTATCCAACTCCGGCAAAGCCTCCGCCGGGAGGTTCTGCGCATCGAGCTGCGCCGGAGCCGTTTGCCCGAGAAAAGTGAGCGGCGCATCGAGGGCCGCGCGCGGAACGGGCGCGTCCGGCAGAGAAACGGGCGACTGCGGCTGCGCCGCGGCGGGCAGAATCAGCAAAAAGGGCAGGACAAGGGAGATTTTCCAGAAAAGCCCGGGGGGATTCGCAGGTCTCAAACACACAACCTTTGGAAGGGAAATTGCACTGAGAGGATGTATTGCGGTTATCCCGGCCGCGGCGCGGGCATCTGCGTTCCTTTGCGGGCACCCTTGTCGAAAGAGGAATTGACCCTGGGAAGCACGGGTCGGGATACTACTGGAGGAAGATGCACCAAAGGAGGCCACGCGATGGATTCGCAGGGAAGCGGTCGATTTGAAACGATGGGACGCCGGGTGGACCAACATCTGGGCGGCACGGGCGACCGGATCGAAGAGGATGTGAAGCGAGTGATCGCGTATCTGAACGATCGCGTGGTGCCGGAGGTGCGGAAGAACGGCTCCCTGGGGCTGCACAATGTCGCGGACCAACTGAGGCGGCTGGCGGATCATTTAGATCGTGCGCGAGGCCATTGATGGCAGGACGGGCGCGGCTGTTGGGAATGGACCTGTTGGGAGCGAAACCGCGGCGGGTTGCAGTGGGAGTGGCGGCGAGCCTGGGACTGGCATTGCTGGCCGGCTGCTCGCACAAGCAGAAGGTCGCGTCTACCCCTCCCCCTCCGCCGGTGATTCCGGAGCGAGCGCCGCAGACGAATGTGCCGCCCGCGGCTCCGGTTCCGGCACCGGCATCCTCAATGAGCGCGGACGAGGAATTTGTCGCCACCCATGAGCCGATATCCACGCAGACCGGGGTGGCCAGCTGGTATGGCCCTCCGTATCACAATCGGGTGGGCGCGAATGGAATGGTCTACGACGAGAACGGCGTCTCCGCGGCGCACCGCACGCTGCCGATGGGATCGCTGATCCGGGTCACGAATGTGCGCACGGGCCAGTCGGCGGTGATGCGGGTTACCGATCGGGGACCGTTCGTCGCCGGGCGGATTCTGGACCTGTCGGTCGGCGCAGCCAAGGCGGTGGGCGTCTATCGGCCCGGATTGGCGGAGGTGCGCATCGACGTGTTCAGCACGCCGAAGCCGATGGATGAGGGCGGGCGGTGGTGCGTGCAAATCGGGGCGTTCGAGCACCGGAGCGAGGCGCTGCGGCTGGAATCGAAGCTGGAGCGCGAACATCCCTCGGCCAACGTGATCGAGTTCGCCGGGCCCACCGGATACTGGGTGCGGATTCGTCCCGCGAACGACGATCGCACCGTGGCGGAAGAAATCGCGCACACGCTCCGACCGGCCGAGGGCGAGGCCTGGCTGGTGAGACTGGACTGAGAAAGCCGCTAACAAGCGGTTCGCTCAATGCCGGTTTGCTGAGAGGCGGTTCGCTGAGAACCGGACCGGCTGCGCTGGTAGTCTGGTTTCGTATGCTCGATCTGGGATTTGTACGCACGAATCTGGAGTTGGTGGAGAGAAAGCTGCGCGAGCGCGGGCAGGATCCCACGGCGCTGCTGGGCGATTTTCGGCGCCTGGACGCGGAGCGGCGCGAGAAGATTACCCAGCTGGAGACGCTGCAGAGCCAGCGCAACGCTTTGTCGGAGCAGGTGGGCGCACTGAAGCGCACGAAACAGGACGCGACCGCTCTCATGGAACAGGTGCGCGGGTTGAAAGAAACCATCGACGCGGATCAGCGCGCGTCGGACGCGATCGACGAGCAGATGCGCGGGATGCTGACGCGCATCCCCAACCTCACCCGCGATGAAGTGCCGGTTGGCAAAGACGAGCGCGAGAATGTCGAAGTGAAGCGCTGGGGTACGCCCAGAGACTTTGACTTCGTGGCAAAGCCCCACTGGGAGCTGGGCGCAACGCTGGGCATTCTGGACCTGGAACGGGCGGCCAAGATTTCCGGCGCGCGCTTCGCCGTGTACTGGGGCGACGGCGCCAAACTGGAGCGGGCGCTGATCAGCTTCATGCTCGACCTGCACACCAAAGAGCATGGGTACACAGAGGTGCTGCCGCCCTTCATGGTGAACAGCAAATCGCTGTTCGGGACCGGGCAGCTGCCGAAGTTCGCAGAGGACTTGTTCCGCTGCTCCGATGCCCAGAGCTTCGAGCCGGGACAGTATCGGGATAACGATCACTGGCTGATTCCCACCGCGGAAGTGCCGGTGACCAACCTGTTTCGTGACGAGACTCTCGACGATGCGAAGCTGCCCGTTTCCCTGACCGCCTACACGCCGTGCTTCCGCTCGGAAGCGGGATCGTATGGGAAGGATGTGCGCGGGATCATCCGGCAGCACCAGTTCCAGAAGGTGGAGATGGTGAAGTTCACGCGCCCGGAAGACAGCGATGCGGAGCACGAGAAGCTGACGCGCAATGCGGAGGCGATTCTGGAGCGGCTGGAGCTGCCCTATCGGCGAATGCTCTTGTGTACCGGCGACACCGGGTTCAGCTCGGCGAAGACATTCGACCTGGAAGTGTGGCTGCCGGGCCAGGGGCTGTACCGCGAGATCTCCTCGTGCTCGAATTTCGAGGCCTTCCAGGCGCGGCGGGCGAATATCCGCTACAAGCCGAAGGAGCAGGGCGCCAGGGGTGGCAAGACGGCCTTTGTGCATACCCTGAACGGCAGCGGGCTGGCCGTGGGCCGGACGTGGCTGGCCGTCCTCGAGAACTACCAGCAGGCCGACGGGACGGTGCGAGTGCCCGAGGCGCTGGTACCCTATATGGGCGGGCAGCGGACGATTGAGCCGCGCACGGGAGCCTAAGCCGTTGAGTCCTGGACGGGTGCTGAAGAGCTACATATGGTGGACGCATGAGCGGGGCAGCGTCCATTACGACGTGATGGTCACGCTGATCCTGGCGTTCATCTTTCTTACGCCACGCCTGTGGAATTACGGCGACCGCCCGAAGCCGGACTGGCCGCGCAATGAGATTCGCGCTTCGGTGAATCCCGCTGGCGGCATGGTCTACGAGATCCCGGTGGAAATGTTGCCCGCGCTGGGCAAGACGCCAACCGACCAGGACCTGGTGAACGCGATCGCGCCGGTTACGGGACCGGTGACCGTCGACCGCAAACAGGCGGTGCGCGAAGTGGGCGGCAGTCTGGTGGCGTGGAAGGTGTGGGCTCACCGGTGACCGTTCGCGGGTGACAGATTGCAGGCTGGGGACAACCTGGATCCATGCATCTTACCGGCGAAGAACCGGGTCTAAGGAATTGTGACGAAAGGCATGAGAAGCAAAGGTTCGCAGTGGGTGGTGGTGGTCGCGGCGCTGGCTGTGGGAACGGCGTGGGCGGCACCTCCGGCACAAAAGGATACCTCCTCACAGCCCCAAAATTTACAGGACGCGCTCGCGCAGATGGATCGGTCGGCGACGGCTTTCCAGTCCGTGCAGGCCGACATCGCGGTGGATCTCTACACCGCGGTGGTGCAGGATCACGAATTCCAGAAGGGGACAACGGCTTTCCGGAGGACGCGTGGGGCGATGGAGATGGCCACCACTATTAATAAGGGCCAGGAAGGCGAAACCGATCTGCTCTACAGGAACGGACAGCTGGACTACTACCTGCCGCAGCGCAGGCAGGAAACGATTCTTTCGGCCGGGGCGAACCGGCAGGAATGGGACAGCCTGCTGGCCACGGGATTTGGCGCGACCGGCAAAGAGCTGGCCAGCGCCTGGACGGTGAAGTTCGACGGCATGGATAAGAGCGTTCCCGCCACCGGAGGCGCGCCGACCGCGAAGCTGGAGCTGGTGTCGACCGATGCGAAAGTTCGGAGCAATTTCAGCCAGGTGACGATCTGGGTTGACCTCAGCCGCGACATCTCCATGAAGCAGATCTTCCTCCAGCCGGATCAGGACTCGCGCACGGTGACGTACAGCAACATCCGCTACAACAAGCCGGTGAACGACAAGCTGTTCCAGCTGAAGGTGGCGTCGGGCACACAAATCCAGCGGCGGTGAGCCGGGCCGGCGTCCCGCCGGAATTCTCCTCTGAAAACCAGGTCTCGTGCGGCTGCAGGATGGGCTGCTGCCGCTGCGAGCTTAGATTTTCGTGCTGCCGGCGAGGCGCCTCGCGAACGGCGCGGCGATCGGCACTTCGAATTGCTTGCCCTGAAACGCCGTGACCATCAGCAGAATCCAGAGAATCAGAGTCAGAAGGCTGATGAGCAGCGAGAGCATGGACCAGAGGCCGAGCAGGCCGATGCTGTGCATGCCGAACATCCCTTCCAACAGACCGTAGGTCACGATGATCCTGAGGACGGTCAGCGAGCCGAAGACCACGATGGACTGCGCCGCATGGAAGCGCACGAAGGGGCGCTTATCGATCAGGAGGAAAATGATGCCGGTGAGCCAGCCGAGCAGATAGCAGAGCAGGCCGGCGACATTTTCCGGGATTCCGGTGGTGGCGGGCACGACGACCACCGGGGCCATCCCTGGTGCCCCGGCGGGAGCGGGCGCCGGCGCAGCGGCGATCACCGGACCGGTGGCTGCACCGCACTGCGGGCAAACCGCAAGTCCATCCGCGAGAGAAGATCCACATTTCGTACAGAAGGCCATGAAGTGACCTTTGCCTTTCCCGCTCCAGACCAATGAAGGAGCGCTTCCGCGAAGAGAGAAGGAACCGGGAGAGGGATGTGGTCCCGTCAGGCCAACACTATACCCCGAGGTTGACGCAGCCGGTGGGGAAATTTTCGCCTGGGCATTGCGGCTTCCCGGCCCAGGGGGGCCTCCTGCAACCAGGCGATCGGGGTGCCTCCGGGGACGCCCGGGGAAACTGCCAGATTGGGGGGCGAGCCCGATCGGGTGCGAAGAGAAGATTAGGACCGAGAGGGGGGCAGAATCCTCGAGGCGCGGGCCGGGATCGACCCAGGGCTCACCTTGAGGCCGGGTAACTTGCTGATTTCATGAATCGCGTCCGATCGCAAAAACGCACGATCCCCTGCGCGTGGGTCAGGGCGCGCCCGGCTCCTTCGGAAAAGTCCACTGGAACGTCTCCTGTTCCGGGCATCGCGATGGCTTGTAAATTTGGGCCTGAGCTTCAGCGACCTCTGACCAGCCCTGCTTCGAGCAAAGAATGGGTGTTATCGTCACGGCGACAAAGAAGAAGTGCTCGGATGCGGAAAGTCGATCCGGCCGCGAATTCTCATCCGCACGCAAGGAACCGTTCGCTTCAGAGTGATCTGCCACTCGCACACCCTGCCTTTCAGGGATTAGAGGTTGGACGAGATTTTTCATCCCAGGACGCACCTGATACACGCAATCGGCGGGGCGGCGTCATCGTCGCGACAGGGGCAGGAGGCAGACAGACGAAGAAACGCGACGGCAGGAACGGGCAGTACAGGGAAATGGCTCTGCTCGCGGGGGCAGGGAAGCCAAAAACCAGCGCAATGCCTGAGATATTCTGCGATGTTCCTGATTATGGATGGGTTGAGCCTGGAGGCGCGGGTCGGAATCGAACCGACGCGTAAAGGTTTTGCAGACCTCTCCCTTACCACTTGGGTACCGCGCCCTTGAACAGCCAATCGTAAACCAGAACCGGAGCCTCGAGCCAGCGCAGATTCAGCGCGGCGCCGGGTTTCCGGGTTCTCCGCACGCCCGCGGTTGGGAGGGGGGCGTGCTGGAGCGGGAGACGGGACTTGAACCCGCGACCCTCGCCTTGGCAAGGCGATGCTCTACCACTGAGCTACTCCCGCATGGTTCCCTCTGAGTATAGCCAGAGGGGTGGAGAGGGTCAACGCAAAGCCGACGGAGACCGGACATCCGGCCATACGCCGGAAAAGAGGGACGAATCCGCGGGGAAGGAAGCAGCCGGGCTCTCCCAACCCTCGGCTGCGAGAACGAATCCGGCCCTTACGGCTGCGACGCTGCCGGCGTCTCCGGGTAGTCCACGCGCACCGCGACAATCTCATACGGCTTGAAGGGCACCGTCACGCGATTGTCCGTCACCGGCAGCGCTGCGCCCTGCGGCTGCTCCATCAGATTGGTCTCCACCGCTCCGGTCGCTCCCGGGGGCACCCGCAACTCGACCTTGCCGCTCTTTCCGGCCCACTCGTACAGGTGGAAGATCAGCGCGTGGCGGTCTTCGGCCTTCTTCATCGCGGTCAGCACGACGTCATCCGGGGTAACGGCGACGAAGGAGTGCTCGGCGGGCAGCGCGCCCGTGTGCGCCTCCACCTGCATGGCCCGCAGCGGAAAGTTGAAGTCGTAGCCATGGCGAACGGTCATGGCCTGCTTCCAGTCGCCGGGGTGGGGATAGAGCGCGTAGCTGAAGTGCTGACGACCGCGGTCGGCGTGCGGATCGGGCCACACCGGCGAACGCAGCAGTGTGAGCCGAAGCAGATTCCCCACCCCGTCGTATCCATATTTGGAGTCGTTGATGAGGCTGAAGCCATGCTGCGCGTCGCCCAGATCGGCCCACCGCTGCGCGGGCACTTCAAAGCGCGCCTTCTCCCAGCTGTTGTTGCGCGTGGTGGGCCGCTGGATCGTCCCGAAGGGAATTTCGTACGTGGCGAACGGGCTGGTGGCCGACAGCGCGAAGGCCGCTTTCAGCAGAACGTGGGTTTCGTGCCAGTCGATGTCGTTGACCACCACTGCCTGATCAGAGCCGGCGTCCAGCTGAATCTCCTGCACGAATTTCGAATTCTGCCAGTGGCGGGTGATCTTGATGGCGCCCCGCATGGGGCCCTGCTCGACCGCCTGGACGGAGTCGGCCTGGGTGAGGCGCGCCGGCGTTTCATCGAGCGTGCCGGGATCGATGTTCCAGGCGTCGTAGTCCTTGGGCGTGTCTTTGAAGGCCTCGAGCTCGTTGCCGCAGGAGTTCGCCGCCAGGGTCTCAAAGCCCGCCTTCTTGTCGTAAAGGCTGGTGATGCATCCGGTCTGCGGATCGACGACGACCCGCAACGCCGCATTTTCCAGCGTCGTGCCGCTAACCTTCAGATCGCTGGCGAACGGCCGATGGCCGGGAACGATGCGCACAACCTCATACCCCATGGGGGGCACGTCATGCGCATCGACCAGCACGCGGAAGCTGCTGGTGGCATCGTCTTTGGAGAGCACTTCCGACGGCAGCACCGCACCATGCGCGTCCAGCACCGAGACGTCGGTGGCGGGCGAAGGCATTTGCACATTGACCGTCACGTCGCCGGAGCGCGCCCATCCAAGCGGATTAAAGACGAGAACCGGGACGCCCTGGGCCACGTGCGTGTCGATGTGAGCCGCGACCGTCTTCAGGGCCTTCGCCGAGATTTCGCTGTCCGCCCAGTGAACCTGATCGAAATCCTTCTGCGCGTCCTGGTAGATGACGCCGATGCCGGAGCCGGCGGCGAGATCGTGAAAATCGTTGAACGTGATCTTTTTCCACGCGTCGGTCAGTTCTTCGCCGGGGTAAGCGCTGCCGTCCAGCCACGCCAGCGACGCGTACTTCTCCGCATTGAGCGTCCACTCCGGCGCCTCGCGCAGATTGCGCTTCATGCCGGCCTGGGTGGTGTAGACGCCGCGATGGTATTCGAGATACATCTCGTCATCCCAGGTGGGGATGGCGATCTTGTCCGCCACCGGCGTGGGGAAGTGGTAGCCCTCCGCGATGCTGCGGTAGTCCCACGTCTGCGAGTCGGCAGCCAGCTGCTTCTCGACTGTCGAGAAGTAGCTGGCTGCCGTGCCGAACTGCATCTTCGGAACGATCTTATCCGGCTCCATCCAGTGCAGGCCCTGGTCGAGCATGGTGCGGGTGGGACCGCCCCCGTGGTCGCCCACCCCGTACAGGTCCATCATCTCCGTCATGCCGGGCGCGTACTCGCGCGCCTGCGCCAGATCCACCGACAGGCGCACCGGATTCAGGTCGGTGTTGGCGTAATCGTGCGGGAAGTAGGTGAGGACTTTGCTGCCGTCCGGCGACTCCCACCAAAAGAGCTTGAACGGAAGCTTGTTGGTGTCGTTCCACGCCATCTTCTGCGTAACAAAAATATCGATGCCCGTCTTTTGGTAAATCTGCGGAAGCTGCCAGTTATAGCCGAAGGAATCCGGGTTCCAGCCAATGTGAACATCGACGCCGTAGTGCTGCTCGTACCACCGCTTGCCGATGAGGATCGAGCGTGTCGTGGATTCGCCGTCGGGCATGTTCAGATCCGGCTCCACCCACATGCCGCCCACCACTTCCCAGCGCCCGTCCTGAATGCGCTTTTTGATCTGGTCGTTGATCTCGGGATAGTCGCTCGCCATCCAGTCGTTGTACGCCGCGGCCGATTGAGTATAGGTGTAGCTGGGATATTCGTTCATCAGCTGCAGCGCGGTGGTGAAGGTGTTGCGTACCGTCTGCACGGTTTCCACCCATGGCCACAGCCACGCGGCGTCGATGTGCGAGTTGCCGGTCAGGTGCAGCGTCGCCTGATCCATCATCGGCTTCAGCGCGTCCAGCGTGGACTGCGCGGCGTGCAGCGAAGCATCGAAGCCCTGCTGATCGTCGCTCCGCAGCGCCTTGAGATCGATCTGGCCGATCGCCTTATCGAGCGTTGCCCGGTCGGTGGCGGGATCGTGCGAGAGGCTGGGAATGAGCGCCGCCGCGGAAAGGAATTCTTCGCCCATGTCCTGGGGATTGGGGCGTTCCGCTGCGAAGCCAATGGTCATGGGGCTTCCCGCGAAGTGCTTCTGATCGACGGTGGCCATCATTTTGACGGCAACCAGCACCCGGTCGCCGGGCTTGGCGCGGTCGAAGAGCACGATGGGCTCGAGGTCGTCGCCCATCGCCACCCGACGGCCATTCAGGTACACGATCTGCGGCAGCGGCCCATTGACCCAGGCATTGAACTTGAACCAGATGCGCGTGCCGCTGAGATCGTATCCGTCCAGATTGGTGGGCACCGTGACCCACATACGAAACCAGAGCGCGTCCGTGGGCAGCGTGGAATTCGGCGTGGCCACCGCCCAGGAGGAATCGTTCAGATCCGGATCCTCGCCGTGCGCCATGTCGCCGACGTGATAATGCCAGACCCCCTGCGGCAGCTCGCTCAGGTTCTCGAGGTGCGCCACCACATCGCGCTGCGGCTCGGGCAGCAGCTTCTGCACGTCAGGGTGATCCTGATAGAACTGCGCGCGAGCCACGCCGCAGGCGAAAACGAGGACGAAGGCGAGAGGAAGCGAAGTCCTGAAAGACAATGGTTTGTTGACCATAGTTCTGATCTCAGCCGTTGAGGATACCACGCGCAGCACCGCCAAAGCGGGCGCGCACGCGTTTCAGCAAACGAGCATGGTTACTCGACGTGCACCGTCCCGCCCAGCGGCAGGTTCGCAGACGAATCGCCAACCATCAGGCTGACCGGCTCGGCCTCCACCTGGAAGCGGCCCGGAGGCTCACTCCAGTAAGCCGGCGCGGCTGCCGCTATTCGTCACATCCACGCTGACCTCGAGGGTCCCATCCTTCGCGACTCCCGGCGAGAGGGTGCCGCAGATTTGAGAAGTGGAAGGTCGTATAGCTCAGCCCGAAGCCGAAGGGTCAGCTTCCTCATCCTCTGCGCGCACCGTCGAAAAACGTTTGCAGCAGGAGGATGACGGTCTCGGAACCCACCCGGCCTGTCACCCCGGACGACGCCTGCCCGCGCGCCTGGCAGCGCATCCGTGACTCTTCGCCGGAGAGGAAATCCGCTGGGCAGCCGCGATGATTTTCCTGTATGCTCCTGGCGCTGCTGGAAACTCGTTCCCGGAGGATTGCCTGATGCGGAAGATGAAAAGCTGGATGATGGTTTGCGCTGCGCTGGTCCTGATGCTGAGCGCCCGGCCGCTGCTGGCCGCCTCGGATATGACCGGCAAATGGACCACCGAAATGAAGGCGCCCGACGGCAGCGCCTTCCCGCTGACCTTCGACTTCAAACAGGACGGCACGAAGTTAACCGGAACCGTGACCGGACCCCAGGGCGATCCGCTGGCCATCGACAACGGCAAAGTGGACGCCGGCAAGTTCTCCTTCACCGTCTCCATCAACGGCATGACGATCCATCATGACGGAACCATCGACGGCGACGAGATCAAAATGACCACCAAATCGGACTCGGCCGATTTCCCGGGCAGCACGATGGTCTTGAAGCGGTCGAAATCTACCGAGTGAGCGCGACTGGACCCGGCGGCTTCGATCAGCGATCCTCGACCGATCCCTCCCGGGCTCCGCGCGCCTCAGTTGACGTTCAGCTTTCCATTGGCCAGCAGGATAACGGGGTCGCCCGTCTCCGGCTTGACCGTCAGTCCGTGGGCGGTCACCGTGGCGTTGCTGATGGTCAGGCCGGTTTTAGCCTGAATCGACACGTTCGTCAGCGTCACGTCCGTGACCGGCGCTTCCGGAAGCCCGATTACAACTCCAGCCACGTTGCTGCCCGTCGCGGTCAGGTTGTCAATCGTGATGTCGTGGAAGTGCGGGGTCAGCCGCCCCACCGGTTGCGGCGTATCGCTGGGCGGCGGCAGCGCACGCGGGTAGTATTCGCTGATCAGGATCGCGGTCTTCACGTTCTTCATATCGAGGTTGCGGAACACGATGTGGCTCACGTCATTGCCGCGGTCCCGATTGGCCTTGATGCGGATCCCCTGATCGGTTCCGTCGAAGTGGATATTGGTGGCGGTAATATTCTGTGCGCCGCCCGCAATCTCGCTGCCGATCGAAAGACCATGGCCGTGCATGAAAGTGCAGTCGGTGATGGTGATGTCGGTGCTGGGCGAGTCGGGACCGGGAGAATTAATCGCGCCGGATTTGATGGCGATGTTGTCGTCCCCCACATCGGCGTAGACGTGATCGATGCGCATGTGGCTCGACGAGAAGGGATCGATGGCGTCGGTGTTCGGCGAATGCGGATCGGCCAGAACCTTAATATTCCGAATCGTCACATCATCGCTGTAGTAGGGAACGATCTGCCAGGACGGTGAATTCTGGACGGTCACGCCCTCCATCAGCACGTGTTTGCAGTGATCGAAAACGATCAGGCGCGGCCGGAAGACGCTGGCTTCGCCCATCACGCCGTGGTCGCGATGGCTGCGCGCCTCGGCCCACCAGCTTTGTCCCGCACCATCGATCGTGCCGCCCCCGGTGATGGAAATGTTCTCCGCGTCCCTCGCGCTGACGAGCGACTGGCGGCCGGGATTGCGGAACTCCGTGATCTGGGGGTAGTCGTCGTGATTGCTCGATCCCAGCAGCGTGGCGCCCGCCTTCACGACCAGATTGATGTTGCTCTTCAGCACCAGCGGGCCGCTGAGGAAGGTTCCCCCCGCGAGAACGACTTTGCCGCCTTTGCCCGCGCAGGCGTCAATGGCGCTCTGCAGCGCATGCGTATCGTTGGTGGTGCCGTCCGCTTTGGCGCCGTACCTGCGCGCGTCGCAGGTTTTGGCCGCGTGCGCCGCGGCGGCCAGGCACAATACCGTCATCATCGCTGCAACCTGCACATGGGTGGCAAAGCAGTGCCGCTGATTAATCATGGCTCCGTCCGTGAGAGAGATGCGAGCTGCGGCGTGGTCTGACCTCTTCCGCAGCCCGAAATGAAGCATATCACCGATGCGCCCTCGTCTCCCGGAGCTGTTCCCGCACTTGGTGGCGCCCGGCTGCAGGCGCGTGCCCTCGAGCCGCCGGATCGCCATACAGGATGCCGCGGCCGTGGGTGCCGACGTAAACACGGCCGAAGATCCGCGGATCGCCGCTGATCTGCAGGATCAGTCCCCACTGATGCTGGCTGTCGTTGATGCGCTGCCAGCTGCGGCCTTCGTCGATGGAGCGGAAGACCCCCGTCTGCCCGGCGACAGTTCCCGCCAGGTAGAGCGCGGGATACGCATGTTGTGGCGCCGCTTTGCCGAAACCGAAGGCCTGGATTTCCTGGACTCCCGGGATGCGTCCGAAGGACAAACCCGGATTGGGGGGCAGCCCAGGCAGGTGGTAAAGACCGTCGAAGGCTGCGAGCCAAAGATCGCCGGAGCGACCCGGGGCCGCGTACAGACGATCCTGGCCGCCGCGAGGATCGCCCCGCGGTGAGGTGGAAGGCTTCGGCGCATTCTGCAGCGTGAAGTGCAGTGCCGCGAAAGTCGTTCCGCCATTGGTGCTGCGCAAAAGAACCCGATCGGCAAGCGACAGGCCGTAGAAGGAGTGCGAATCCGCAGGATCGGCGATGACCCGCATGCCCGCGGGCAGTCCCTGCACAGGAGTCCAGCTGGCGCCGAGATTGCGCGTAAGCGAGGGCGGCTCACGATCCGGCGTCCAGATCCAGGTGCTGCCGTCCGCGGAAACGGAAATCGCGCCGCCGTGGCTGGCCGGCGTGGGCTGCCCGGTCTGCTTCCAGGTATGGCCCTGGTCCAGCGAATAGCCGATGTTCTCGCCGGCCTTGTGCTCTGCGCTCGCACCCACCCGCACAATCACGTTCGGATGCAGAGGAGCCGAGATCACATCCGTGGTGTTGCCGAATCGTGGCGGCGCTGAGGATCCCTCCGGCGCAGGCTGGTCGAGATCCCAGTGCACGAAGCCGCCGTAGTCGCCGATGCCGCTGATGAGCGGCGCGCCCGCACCCGGACTATCCAGCGCCAGCGCAACCGTCTCCTCGATGCCCGTGGCGAGAATGCTCCAGTGCGTGGGCTGCCCGCGATCGGCGGAGGTCAGGTCGTGTGTCTCCCAGCCGCCGTAGCCCGTGGTGAAGACGGCATGATTGGAATCACCAGGATCGATTTCTAGATCGAAAAGCCAGTGGATCGGCGTCGCTTTCACATACGGTGCGCCGCTGTAGTCGAACACACCGCTCGCCTTCCCGCCGAAAATGATCTTCCAGGTTGCGCCCCCGTCCGTCGAGCGAAAGATCGTGTCGGAGGCTCCTTCAGACCAGGGACGGCCAAAGGTGCTGGCCATGAGCCACCCGGGATGCTGCGCATCGACGGATACCGCAGCGTAGCCGAATTCCCGGCCGGAACCGGGGCGATCGGGAGTGATGTCGGTCCACGCCCCGGTGCGCGTGTTCAGCTTCCAGACCGCGCCGTTCGCCATGTGCGACGGCCCCGGAGCGGTGCCGTACGCGATGTACAAAAATCCATCGGAGGACAGCGCCGCGCGCGTGGGCCTGTATTGCGTGGGCGCGCCAGCCACCGCATTCCATGTCGCCCCCGCATCCTTCGAGACAAAGAGATTGGGGCGGCCCATGAGCGAAACGCCCACATAGATGATTCGCGTGGGAGCGCGGGGCTGCGAAGACTGCGGATCGAAGTGTACGAAGACCATGCCGTCGCCCCCGGCAGCTCGCGCCGGCTCGGCGACGTCGGGAAAGCTCGCGACCCGTATCCAGCTGGCGCCGTAATCGCGCGACCGCCAAAGGCCGTCGTGTCGCGTGCCCACATAGAGGATGCGTCCGTCCTGGGGATCGACCGCCAGCCGTTCGCCGTTGCCCCGGCCGTCTTCGTTCGCGCCGAATCGGAAGGGGAGGTTTGTGCGCTGGAACGTCCGGCCCTGATCGCTCGAGCGCAGAATCGCGCCCTTGGGTGCGGCGGCGTTCGCATACGTGCCGCAGGCGAGATAAACCCGGCTCACATCGGAAGGATCGACCGCGATCGAGGCAACGCCCATCAGATTGCGATCCCGGTACGACACCCAGTCCATCAGAGGCTGCCAGCGATGCGCCGTGTCGTCCCAACGATAGGCGCCGCCGATGTCGGTGCGGGCGTAGCGCAGGGCCGGTTGCCTGGGATGGAACACAATGCCATCCACAAACCCGCCGCCCACAATCTGCACGTTTTTCCAGGTGTAACGGACCGGCTGCGCGAAGGCGGTCAGCCCGAGCAACAGCGGCAGGAGAAGGGAAGCGCGCAACGGTCGCAAACAGCAGTCCTCGTGGATGGAGCAGTCCGAAAGATCAGTCTATGGCATGGAGTGCGAGCTTCCGCGAGGGCTGCGTGACGCAGGATAGTCAGAGAAGTTCCGCAGGGAGCGTGCTGCTTTCGGCAAACAGACTGCTCCACGACGGGTCGAGGCAAAGCCATCGCTGGGTGCTGAACCAGCTGGTGGGCAGCTCGGGGATATGCAGCAGCCCATGGCCGCGCGCGCAGAAGAGTTCGGTTCCGTTCCATGCGAGGAAATTGCAGGACGCCTGGCCAACCCGGGCGGGATTCGACAGGCGCAGCAGGCACTCCGGGCAGCGCCGGCGCTGGTCCTCGAGAATCCAGCGAAACCCCAGCAGCAGCGCGGCGAAGCCGGAGCCGAACTGGATGTACGCCGTGGCGGCGTCGTTGGCGCCGAGTTCGCAGGCCAGCGCGGTCGACACGAAAAAGACGATGGTCCCAACCAGGCAGAATTTGGCTGCCAGAAAGAGCCAGCGGCGCGCGTGGGCCGCGTGCGGCAGCGGCCCGCGCCGCCGGGGAACATCGCCCAGCGGCAGCGCGGTTGTGGCCGGCAGTGCGAGCAGGGCAAGCAGCACCGCGAAGATAAAGATCGATTCAAGCCGCCCATCCCGGTAGTTCACCGAAATGCATTCGTAGCGCCGGGTCACGCCGTCTTTGGTCTCGGTCATCCAGCGCCAGCCGTCGCGAGGCGCAGGGAAAGCCGCCGTGCGAATACGCGCGACGCCAAATCCGCGCACCTCTGGCGCCAGTTGTGCCAGACGTGCCTCCGGCTCGAGCAGGATCGCGTCCGTCTCCCCAGCAAGGCTCCAGTCACGGTCGGCGACAACCGCCGCGATCAGCACCGGAGATCTGTCGATGTCGGCCACCTGGCCGATCACCGCCGGGTTGCCGCCATACGCCCGTCGCCAGGCGCTGCGCGTCAGGATAAGCCGTGCGCCGCGGAACGATGAGCTGCCCTGTGCCAGTGCGGCGTGCGGAAGTTCCAGAACCTGCAGCAGATTCTGGCTGCCTTCGGCCAGGTGCAGCCGCGCGGGGCGATGCCGGATCAGATATACGTCCCTGATCGCAGGCCGATACCACGCGAGGCTGGTGAACAGCGCCGAGGTATCGCTGGTCCACTCGCGATAATCTGCGAAACGAATGGAGGGAGCGTGCGTGCCGGCCTCCCCATTGCTCGCAAGGACCACAAGGTTTCCCGGGTCCGGATAAGCAGACGGCAGCAGCAGGCTCCGCGTGCGCGGCAGGCAAAGACAGGCGAGCAGGGTAGCCACCGCGGCCCCGCCCAGAAAGAAACCGCAGCGTTGCGCTGAACCAGGCCGGAGCAGACCCTGACCGGCCTTGCGCAGACGCTCGCTGCGAATCCAAAATGCGTCCTTCCAGGCGCCAACGCTGCACTCCAGCGGATCAGCGCTGCCGCTGTGCGTATTGCGGCAAAGATGCCAGAGTTCCGCCTTCCACTCGCCCAGCCAGTCCGTTCGCTCGCTGCGAGGCACCAGCACAGAAGCCGCCCGCACCACGGCCAGCGCCAGCGTCTCGCGGTTCATGCGCGCTCGACCTCGGGCGTGGGAATCATTTTTTCAAGCAGGGGATAGCGGCGGTACGCGGCCTCCAGCATGGCCCGGCCCGCGCGCGTGAGACGGTAGTATTTGCGCGGCGGACGCTGCTCGGCATCCGCGATCGACTGCTGTTCCCAGCGCGACGCAATCAGGCCATCCCGCTCCAGCCGCCGCATCGCAGGGTAAACCGTCCCGCTGGGCAGACCCGTCATTTCCATCACGCCGAAGCCATAAACATGGCCGGCATGGATGGCCTGCAGGATCATGGCAGCGGTGTGGGAAAGCTTCGCCTCGACCGGCATGGCAACATTGTAGCCTATGTAGCATTCTGTTGACGCAGAAAGAGCAGTATGCTACATAGGGTGTGAGGCCGCTTCCTCCCATGCTCCACATCCAGCACCTCTCGCGCAGCTATCGCGGCATTCCCGCCATCCGCGACGTCAACTTTCGCGTGGCGGCCGGGGAGATCGTCGGATTCCTCGGGCCCAACGGCGCCGGCAAATCGACCACCGTGAAGATCATCACCGGACTGCTGCGTGCCAACGACGGACGCGTCCTGTTCGAGGGCCGCAACATTCAGGCGGACCTGCCTGCCTGGCGAGCTACCTTCGGCTACATCCCCGAGGAAGCGCACCTCTACACCTGGATGTCGGCGATGGAATATTTGCAGTTGGCTGGCCGGCTGCGCGGCATGCGCGAGCGGCTGATCGTCGAGAAGGCCGAGGCGCTGCTGCGTCTGCTCGGTCTGGAGTCGTGGCGCTACTCGCCCATGACGGTTTACTCCAGGGGCATGCGCCAGCGCGTGCTCATGGCCGCCGCGCTGCTGCACGATCCCCGCGTTCTCATACTCGATGAACCGCTGTCCGGCCTCGACGTTCTCTCCTCGAGGCTCTTCCGCGATCTGCTGCTCGAGCTGGCCGCTGCGGGTAAGGCCGTGCTCTACATCTCCCACGTGCTCGAAATCGTGGAGCAGGTCTGCAACCGCGTAATCGTGATTGCTGAAGGCCGCGTGGTCGCCGATGCCGCACCGTCGGAGCTGACCCGGCTGACCCAGTTGCCGAGCCTCGAAAAGGTCTTCGCCCAACTCGTACGCCAGCAGGACACGCACTCCGCCGCTAAAGAAATGGTCGAAGCCATGAGGATTGCCTGATGTCGAGCCCAGCCCGGGCCAGAGCCGCGAAGGATGAAGTGCTCTCGCTCGGAGTGCTGGCGGGCGCCGCTCACAAAGAGCCTGCGCCCGCCAGTCAGTTTCGCGTGCTGGTGACGCACTTCCTCGAGCGCTTCTTTACCAGCGAGCTGGCCTCGGCGGACGGCGACGCAAAAACCCGCCTCGTGCAGATGGCGTGCGCGCTCGGCATCCCCGGCTTCGTGATGGCCCTGTATCTCTACCCCGTCTACCACCTGCCGCGCGGCCACGTGGGACGGTACTGGGGACCGCGGTCGTACTGGGCGCAGGCAGGCGATCACTATTTCTATGTCCTGTACGCCCTGGTCGCGATGGGGCTGGTCGCCATCTTCGAGTGGGACCTGTTCTTTCCCGATCTGCTCGACGTCTTCGTCCTCACCCCTTTGCCGCTGCGCAGCCTGCGCATGTTCTCGGCACGCGTCGTGGCCATTTTTATCCTGATCGGCGCAGCGCTTTTCGATTCGAGCGTTCTTGCTCCGCTGGTGTTGCCGGCGGCCACCGATCCGCCCCACCTGTTCCGCTTTCTTGCGGCGCACGTCATCGCCGTAGCCGCTGCGGGGATTTTCGGGGCATCCTTCTTCCTGGCGCTGCAAGGCTCGCTGCTCGGCATCCTGGGCGATCGCTGGTTCCGCAAGATCTCCCTTTGGCTGCAGGGGGTCTCCGTCATGCTGCTGCTGTCCCTGCTCTTTCTCTATCCGCTGCTCTTCCGCGTTTTTCCCGCGCTGATGCAGTCCGGAAAGGCGTGGATCGCATGGCTGCCGCCGCTCTGGTTCCTGGGAATCTACCAGCGCCTGCTCGATGGCCGAGCGGCGCTCCCGGTTTTCATCCGCCTCGCGCACATCGGCTTCGCTGCAACGGCCGCAGCGGTGGGGCTGGCAGCGGTTTCCTATCCGCTTGCCTGGTGGCGCAAAACCCGCGGCCTCATCGAGGGCGGCGCCAGGCGCAAAGGGCCCGGCCTGGTTGCGGCTCCGGCCCGGCAGTTCGTTCACCGAATCCTGGCGCGCACCCCGGCCTGCCGGGCCATCTGGCAATTCATCGGTCAGAACCTGCTGCGCGTGCCCCGCTATCGTATGGTGCTGGTGATGTACGGCGGCGCCGGCGCGGCTCTGGTCTTCGCGACCGTGATGCGAGCGGCGATCGTGCGCGGGCAGATCCGTTGGTCGCTGTCGCCGGAGGGGCTGCGCGCCGCGGTTCCCATGGTCGCGTTCCTGACCGTCGCTGGATTGCGCAGCACTTTTCTCGCCCCCGCCGATCAGCGGGGTCGCTGGATCTTTCGCGTCATTCTCGGCAAGCCGGGATGGCCGCACGCCACGGCGACCGCGCGGTGGGTGCTGGTGCGGGCGCTGCTGTTCACCGTCGGGGCTGCGCTGGCGGCCTGCCTGGCCGGCGGTCCCGCGCTGCGCAGCCGGGAAGCGGTTGCCGGTCAGTTGCTGGTGGCTGTAGCCCTTGCCGTTTTGCTGACCGACGCGTTCTTCCTCAACGTCAGAACCATTCCGTTCACCGGTGCGCGCGCCCAGGACGAGACCAATTTCGCGCTGCTGCTGATTCCGTTTCTCGGATTGTTTCCGGCCCTGGTGCTGTTCACGGTGGCTGTCGAACCGTGGATCGAAGCCGGCGCGGCGCACCTTGCGGTCGCCGCTTCGCTGGCAGCTGCGGCGCACATCGTGCTGGCGAGGGCCCGCCGTGCCAGGATCGCCGAGTTTGTGCAGCGCCTCGATTTCGAGGAGGACGGCGATTCGTTCCCCATAACGCTGGGTTTGCGGTATTAGGCCGCGGCGGGTCCTATCTCATCCCGCCGCAGCGCCAATGCTTACTTCAGCGAGTTGCTGATCGACCCGGCCCGCCGGCTCATGCCATCGAGCGATCCGCCCGCTGCGTGCGCGGCCGGCGCCAGCACCGACGCGATCACCGGCAGCAGCGCCGCCGCCGCCAGTCCGGCACGCCCCATCATTTGTCTGCGGGTGATCTCTTCAGGCAAATGTGGCGCGCTCTCCGGCTCCAGCAGCTCTTTCTCCCGAAGCTCCGCCAGCGTAACCAGCACAATCTCCTCGGTCACAGGCGCATCCAGTTCCGCCGCGGCCGCAGCGGCGATCTGCTGCACCGTCTTGTCGCCGCTGCACAAGCGCCAGATGCACGCTGAGCTGGCATTCAGGCACCAGGCTTTGTGGTGCACCTCGTCGTAGATCAGGGTCTCAGCACCGACCATCTGGGTGGACGTGCGCTCCAGCGCAATTCTGCAGGGGTACATCGGGGATGCCATGGCTTCGATTCCTTTCCTTGCCGTTGAACTCAGTTTGCAATCGCCGAATTGCCTGGCTGGGCGCATTGCCGTTTCCTTCCCAGGGGTCCGTGCTTCATGGTGAATTTCGTAGAGGCCCTCATGCGAGCGCTCCTCCATTGGCCAGCGACGCGAGCAAAGCTGACGCGGTCACAGCCGCTTCGCCGCGCCGCGATCGCCATGCTTGTGCGTGGCGCATCAGCGCGGAGAACGTAGCCATCACGCGGGCCGGCGTGCGCTTTACCGGCGCGGTGTGCAGCAGCATCTCCAGCGCTGCGCGGCCGGATGAGAGCGGCTCCGGCGCCCATCGCGAGCCCTCCGCAAATTCGGTGAACACCACCAGATGCACGGGAAGAGCCGCAGTTCCGGCACGTCCGCGCAGTTCTTCGATCGAAACCGGCGTCTGCTCCGGCGCTCCCGGTCGGCGCATGCGCAGGTCGCGAGGAAAGGGGTGCACCCGGCCATCGCGATCGATCAGCGCGAACTCATCTGAATAATAAGTAGCGCCCGCCCGCACTAATTCAGCCACCAGCGTCGATTTGCCCGCGAAACTCATGCCCGGCAACAGCAGCGCGCGATCCTGCCAGGCGACCACGCCGGCGTGAACAAAGACGTAATCCGGCGCGTGTTCGGCCACATGAACCGTAAGATGCCCGCCCAGCAGCTCGAGCGCGAAGTCGAGCGTTTCGTCCTGGGCAAGCAGCTCCTCATCGCCCAGAACCTGGAAGCAGGGCGCGGTCGCCCGCAGCGTGAATCGGCGCGCTCCCGCAGGAAGATCCGGGCAGGGCAGGGAACCAAACGGCGCGGATTGCCGCATGCGCCCGAGCAGAGAAGCGTCTTCCGCCGCAAGCTGGAAGGGAACGCCATAGGAAACCAGATCCAGCGTGCGATCCGCCTCCGATCCAGGCCGCTGCGTTGCGCTCTGGCTTTCCATCCCTGGCTCCTTTCCCGGCTGCTGGGTCATGGCTGAACCGGCTCCCCCAGCAACGGCGTCTTTACCGGGCTGGCTGCTCCCACAAATTCCGTCAGCGTGCTGGATCCAGCATTGGTCGTCCACACATTCCCGCTGCCGTCGATCGCGAGGCCGAAAGGCTCCGCCAGCAGCGCATCCGGCCCGTAGCCCGCGTTCGGCGAAAGCGCCTGCATCGTCGCCCCCGCAAATTCGCTGAGCGTGTTGCCATGATAGTTCACGACCCACGCGTTGCCGCTGCCATCGATGGCGACGTCCGAGGGCGTGTATAGGCCGCCGGTTGTCGCCTGGCCCAGAACCGCTCCCGCCGCAGAAAGCTTGATCACGGCCGACGCTCGGTAATCGGCGATCCAGACCTGACCCGATGCATCGATCGCGATGCCTTCCGGGTCCTCGCAACAGGAGAAGCTGGTAACGGCGTTGTCCGGGGTCACCCGTGCAATCCCGCCCTGGAAGGTGAACCAGCCATTCTGACTGGCATCCACCGCGACCGCCGTCGTAAACAGCAGAGCGTCGGCCGCATCGCCGGAGCCCCCGGAAAGAGCGGTCCCATTACTCGCCATCAGCGTTGCCGCGGAGTTCGCGTAATCCGCGATCCAGATGTTGCCCCCGGGAGTCGCGGCCAGCGCCACCGGATAGTAGATGCCGCCCCCCGTGTACCCCGTCCCGGAAAGATTTTGTCCTGTGCTGCTCAGATGAGTAATGCTTCCTTTGACCGTCCCGCTGGCGGAAGTTCCGTTTTCATTAGTGATCCACACGGAGTCCTGTGCATCGACCGTGATGCCGTAGGACGCCTCCAGCCCGGTGGCCGCAAATCCATTCGGGGAGGCGGGAACGCCGGTCGCAGAGAACTTTGAAGCCGCTCCGCCAAAGTAATTCGCCACCCACACGTTGCCGGTTGAGTCGATGGCAACCGAACCAGGGAGGTTGAGGCCGCCGCAGCCCGAAGTGCAGTTGCCATAGGTAACGGAGAGCGTCCAGTCATTGGGCGCCGAGGTCAGCGCGGGTTGAAAGGGGCCATTCGCCTGCAGCCCAAAGAGCGTCGAGACATTCGCCGCCGGCTGCCGCACGATTGCCAGCGCGGCGTCGAGCGTGTTCCCCGGAGTCGCGCCGGCCTCTGTCGCGGCGCTGAACAGAGTCTGGCAGGCCGTTCCGCTCGCGGACTGGTCGCACCCCACCAGAATGTTCGCGAGACTATTCAGCTTGGCGGTTTCCAGAATGGCGGTGGAGGGCAACAAAGCTCCCGGTGCGCTTCCCTTGCTGGTGTCCACCAGGTTGCCGGTCGTCAGAAATGCATTGCCGAGACCGATCGCATTCGTAGCCGTTGCGCCGACGCTGGCGTTGGCTCCGAGGAAGGGCGCAAGAGCCCACGCGGAAGCAACCGTGGTGACCTCGTTCATCACCACCGTCGTCGAGCTGCTCACACCGCTGCAGTCGCCCAGAGGCGCCATCATCACCATGGCGGGATTGTCGGTTCCGGAGGAAGGATTGCCGCCGCGCCCGACCAGATAAATCTGGCTCGCGCTGGCAGGGCAGGTAAAGACGGGCACGCTGAAGTTGCCGGCGCTGTCGGTGGTGATGGTGGTTCCCGGCAGCAGATTCGTGGCGCCTGTGCCCGCTCCGCCAGACCCGGCGGCGTAGAGCGAGATCGCCGCGCCATTCACCGGCGTTGTCCCGCTGCGCATCACCCCGCTGAACTCCGCGGTGGGCGTCGGCGTGGGGCTCGGTGGCGTGGAACCCGAACCTCCACAGCCCGCAGCTACTCCCGAGGCCAGCAGGGCCAATGGCAGCAACCAGACCGCTCGCTGAGCGTCGAGCTTTCGGCGCGGGATGTTAACTGCGACCATGAGCCCGTCACTCCTGATTGCAATCGCTGCAGTTTGCGTTTGCGTTTCCGTTGATGGCGATCCCGGCCGGGGAAGCGATGCCCCCGCCCCCGAACGGCGACCCGGCCACCACGCCACCCGTACTGGTGAAGATGCTCACGCTGTTGCCGCCGGTGCCGCCGCTGTTCGCCACCCAAACCAGGCCGCCTCCGTCAATCGCCACGCTGGTCGGCTCCGACAGCGGAGTGGTGATGGCTGCGCCCGCAGTTCCGCTCGAACTGACCTCGATGAGCGAGTTGGCGCTGCTCACCGTGATCCACGCGTTGCCGCTTGCGTCGACGGCGAGGCCGGTCGGCGTGCCCGCGCTGATCGTCGTCCCGTTGCCGAGCAGCGAGTTGCCGAGGTTATCGAATTTGGAGACCGTGGGCGCGCCGCTGTTCGTGACCCAGATGTTGCCTGCCTGGTCGGCGGCAATCGCGGTGGGCGCGCTCAGGCCCCCGTTCTTGTATTGGATCGCCAGTGTCCAGGCGGTGGGCGCCGATCCCAGCCCTCCCGTGTAGACCGGAATCTTCCCCCCCAGTACGTACAGTGCCGGCACATTGGCTGCCGGATTCAGCGCTATGTTCATCGCCGCCGTGATGGTGTCGGTTGGATATGCCGTACCGGCTGTGTTCGGGGCATCGCCGAAAACCGCGCCGCAGTTGCTGCTGTCGCCCTCTGCCCCGCCCCCGGAGTTAACACAATATCCCAGAATGTCAGCCAGAGAAATGATCTCGGCCGTGGGCAGCGTGGCGCCTGCCGGCAAGTTGGCCCCGCCGATTGCGCCCGTCGAAGTGTTCGTCACCTGCTCGGCTGCATTGAAGGCGAGCGCCAGACCCGTGGCGTTCGAGGCCGGGCTGCCGATGTTGAGATAGGCGTCGGTCGTCCCGCTCATGAACGGAGCCAGAGCCCACACCGCCGCTACCGTAGTGAGTTCGTTGATGCTGATGTGCGTGTCGGCTGTGATATTGCTGCAGGGCCCCAGCGCCACCATCAGCGCCTCATTCGCGTTGGTGGGGATGGAACCGTTGACCGGAGAGGCGCCGGTCGGCTGTCCTCCTGTCGCCACCAGATAGACGAGGTCGTTGGGATTCGACGGACAATAGCTGTCGGGAAAGGTGAAATCTCCGTTGCCGTCGGTGGTGATCGCGGGCGAAAACACCGGAGTCGCCGCGGAACCATACCCGCTGGTACCGACCGCGTACAACTGGATCGTCGCGTTCGTAATGGGCTGCTGCCCGCCCTTCACTTGTCCCTGCATCTGCACGGGACTTGGCGAGCCCGGCTTTTCCGTCAGCATGGGACTCGAGCCGCCGCATCCCGTCAGGGAAAATCCGGCAGCTGCCGTGGCGATCAAAGCGAGTGCGATGCGCCCAGGTTTCATGGCTTCGCTCCTGTGGTCTTATTGGCCGCTGCGGTGGAGAGCGGCGCCGCGGGCGCAGCCGCGCCCAGAACTCTGGTTAACGTGCTGTTGCCCTTGTTCGCAATCCAAACGCTGCCGCCCACATCCACGGCTATCCCGCTTGGTGCGTTCAGCGAGGTATCGGTGAACCCGCTCGACGGCGAGACTGCGGTGCCGTCACTCAGGAACAAACTGAAGCTGTTGTTGCCGGCGTTGCTGACCCATACCTGGCTGTTGCCGTCGATGGCCATGCCGGATGGTGCGTCCAGCCCGCCGCCGCTGGCGATGGAATGCTGCGCCGTGCCCGTCTGGCTGATGTCTTCGAGCAGATAGGTCCCGGATCCGATCGTCCACACATTGCCGCCCGCGTCGATCGCCGCCCCCGTGGTGCCGCCCGCATCGGCGCTGGAGGTGATCGCCGCGCCGTTCCCGGCCAGCTCACTCACGCCCCCGCCTCCGTCCACGATCCACACGCTCTCGCCGTTGACCACCACCGTTTGCGCATCGCTCGCGGAGTTATAGCCGCCCTCTGTCGGCGTGAACGTCGCGGTGATCGTATAGCTGCCTGCCGTCAGACCCGAGGTCGTGGTGATCGGCGTCGCCGTCCCTCCGCTGCTTGGGGTTGCGGTGTAGGTGATGTTGCCGCAGCCGCTGCAATTGACCGTGGCGTTCAGAACGTTGGTGCCCGCCGTGCCGAAGATGATGGTGCCCGGCGGAGACCAGGTGAAGGTCGGCGTCACCACCTGCGTCACGGATACGTTGTTATCCGAGCCGCTGGCCGCCCCTCCCAGGCTGGTGTGCGTCAGGTCTCCTCCACCCCAGGCCAGCGCGGTATTCGAAACCGAGGCGGGTGAATCGCTCGGGACGCTGACCGTTAGTGCAAGGGTGCTGAAGGAGGAACCGCCGCTCACACCCTGCGACGATGTACAACTCACCGTCGAGGAGCCGCTGCAGCTCCAGCCCGCGCCGCTGTAGTTCGCGAGAGTGTATCCGGTGGGCAGCGTGTCGGAGACATTGACCGTGCCATCGGTTACGCTGCCGGTCTGGGTGTTGGCAACCGCGATATCCCATTCCCCGTTCTGGCCCTGGGTAAAGGTGCCCACATGCGACTTGCTGACAGACAGCACCGCAGCCGGATCCACGGTGATGGTGTCGTTCCCCGCGGCCGTGGTCACTCCCGCACCGCTCACCTGCGCGGAGTTACTCAGGCTGGAGACTGCATTGTTCGCGACATTGACGTCGATATCAAGAGTTGAATAACTATCGCCCTGCGCAACCACGTTATCGTTCGTGCAGGTAACGGTTTGGCTGGCCGCCGAACAGGACCAGCCTGCTCCTGAATACCCTGCGTAGGTCAGTGCCGAGTTCAGCGTGTCGGTGACCGTCAGTGGATGGCTGCCGTCCGCATCGCCCGTGCTGCCCGGGCCGCTGTTGGTCACCGCAACCGTAATCGGCGCGTTCTGCTCTCCCTCGATGAAGTCGCCGCCGTTGCCGCCGCCATTGTGGCCCGCGGTGATGCCGACCGTGACCGCGTTCTGCGTGAATTGCATGCACCACGAGGGCGAGCCCGGCGAGGCCGATCCCAGCGACCCGCCGTCATTGGCGACATCGCTGTCGAGATAGAGGCTCCATACGCCGCTGCCGTTCAGGGTGCTGGTGGGGCCCGTCCCGAAGACCGAACCGAACGTGCCCGAGCCCACCGTTGCCGCGTAGTTATAGCCGGACGTGGGCGCCGCCGGTCCCACCGAAGAAGAGCAGTTGGAGATCAGCTGCTGGCATGCCGGGAACGTATCCGGCTGGATGGTGTTCACGATGGTAAAGCTTTCAGGAGGATAAGTCCCCGACGGAGCAACGTAACTGGAGTTCGTCTGCGCGATAGCCGGGTTACTCGCGCTGTCGCTCACCAGATAGTTGATATCGCTGGGTGCGGTCCCGAATCCGCCGACGTTGGAGAAGAAGTCGATGTTGGCCCCGTTGGGCGCGGTCAGCAGAGAAGCCACGTCCTGAATGTTCTCGAAGCCGGAGGAGAAGTTCAGCTGGACTCCCAGAGAGTTCACCGTTCCCGGGAGATTGGTGACGTTGATATTGGAGGGATACGGCGCGGCCGTCCCCAGGCTCTGGTTGCCCGGGGCGTTGTAGGGAACAAGGATCGGCGTTGCGCTGCAGTACGTATACGTGTTGCCGGAAACGGTGGGCGCCGGCGCGGGATTGTTGATGCGCTGCGCTGCCTGGCCGCGGCTCGGCCCAAAAGTGTTACTGCTATCCGCAAAGCTGGCCACCAGATCGTAGGTTCCCTCGCTCAGCGTGTTGGCGGGAACTGTGATTTGCGCGCTGCCTCCTGAGACCGCAGCCTGTCCCAGCGAAACCGTGCCGCCCGAAGAAACCGCGGTGAACGTCACCGTTCCCGCGCTCACCGGGGTGCTCGGACTGCTCGTGTCGCTGAGCGTCGCGGTGACGGTCAGCCCGGCGTTGGCGAGCGAAGTCGATGCTCCTGAGGACACCGAGGTGCTGGTGGCCGCGCCCCCCGTCATGCTGAAGTCCGCGCACCAGCCGCCCACCGTGGAAGACCCGTTGCCGGTGCTGCTGTAGTAAAGCGACCAGGTTCCGGTGGCGGCGGCGCCCGTGTAGGTGCTCCCAAACGTCGCGGTCCCGGTAGGCGCTGCTTCGTTGGCCATGCTGAACGACGGAGTAACGCCAGGAAATGCCGCCGTCCCGGTTATCGATTCGCCCGGCTCATTGAAATAACTGAACGGCTGATAGGTCGTGTTACTGGAGAAGAGAGTGTCGTAGGCGAGCGCCGTTCCGCTGTCGGCGAAGATCAGATTCGTGGCAGCTTCCGATACCGTCTCCGTCCCGCCGTTAGCTCCGAACAAGAGCTCCTGTCCGCCCGGGCCCACCAGCAGGAAGTTCTGCTGCTCCTCGCCCGCTCCGCTGCCCGTGTTGAGTGACTTGAGCGTCAGCGATACGGTATCGATTTCTCCCCCCCCTGTCGGGGCGCTGGTCGAGTCCGGACTGCCGATGAAGATATGCGAGGGAAGCGGCGTCGTGACAATGTCCCCGCTGGTCAGCGTGCCGTTGTTACAGTAACTGTTTCCGCTTTGCGAAGTGTGATTCGACGCGATTACACTCACCGGGCTTCCGTCATTGTTGCTGCCCGCATAGTCGGTCGTTCCGCTATAAACGGCGGTCAGGGAGTGGGTTCCTTCCGTGGCGAAGCTGGTCGTACAGCTGGCCGTCCCGCCGGATACCACCGAGTCGCCGCCGAGGCAGGACACCTGGTTGGTCCCGTCATAGAAGGCGACCGTGCCCCCATTCACGCCCCCCCCGCCGCTGGTGACCGTCGCGGTCAGGATCACGCTGCTGTTGGCTCCGCTGGTGAAGGGTGCGAGGGAACTGGACGACAGGCTGGTCGTCGTCGATGCCAGGCTCGCATCGTAATAAACCGTCAAAGTCCAGTTCTTGATGGAAACCTCGGCGCAGCTGGTGTCCAGACAGTCGTTGTAAGTGCCCAGCTCGTAGGCAATTTGCAGACTCCAGGTGTCATTGGGGTCGGAGACGTTCTGAAAAAGACCAAATGTCCCGGTCCCGGCGGACTCCGCCTGAACGAAGGTTCCCGCATAGTCGGGAAACGAATCGAGGCCTACAGTAGCTCCGTTGTTATACGACTGGTAGCCATACGCGCTGTTCCCGTAGGAACAAGCCGTGCCCCCGTCCGGCGCCTGGTCGCTCTCGCTGTCGGCCAGCGTCAGGGTGGCATTCGTGGCGTCGTAGCAGGTGGAATTCAGGAAGTCGAACGCCGGACCCGAGGGCGCGGCCAGAAGAAAGGAGTAGTCGTTGATGCCGTTGCCGTTTCCCCCGCTCAGACAGTTCAGCGTCACGACCACCCGCGTGACCGGACCGGTGATGCCCGAGACGGCCACCGTAGATTCGCCGTTCTCCGTGCCCTCGGCGATGAGTGAAATGCCGCTGCCGCTGGTGAACGACGCCATCGACTCACCCGCGTTCGGCGCGGGCAGAGTTGCCGTCGGACAGGTCTGCGCGTATGCCGCGCTTGCCCATGCCAGCAGAAGCAGAAGAAAGCCACAGCGCGCGATGCAATGCCCGGCCGCACCCCGGCGGACCAAAGGAAGGGAGCTGTCCTTCCTGGGTTTGCATCCTGCAACGGCGCCGGTGCCGCCGATGGTGCCACCTTTCGACCCATGAACAGACATCGGAGATCCTCAGTTAAGGGGATATACAGCGTTTGAACGCGAACCCAACTCTGGAGAAGTTACTGAAATGGCAGTCACCGCAGCCTGCGGTCGTTTCCTGGGGCAATACACTCCACCGGTCATGGCTTCACCCCGGTGGTCTTATGGGCCGCTGCCGTGGAGATCGGTGCGGCAGGCGCAGCCGCGCCCGGAACCCTGGTCAACGGCCCCTCGAGACCGCCGCTGCTTCCAATGAATTGCGGGACCGTGCCGGTCTGATGGGTCTTCTCGAGCGGATAAGTCCCCCAACCAATCGTCCGCACGCGGCCGCCGGCATCGATGGGGACGGCAGGCCTGTCGGAACTGGCGCTGGACGTGATAGCCCCGCCATTTCCGGCCAGATCACTCACGTCGCCGCCTCCGTTCACGATCCATGCACGTTCACCGACGACTGTCAGGGTTCTGGTGATTGTAGCCCAGCTATATGGCGGAAGTCCTGGGGTGTAAAGGGAGTAGTGACACTGTAGGTACCCGTCGACGGCGCGGCTGCGGGCATCCGTTGGGATCATCCTCGACCTGGACGCCCAGGTTTTCGGGATTCGCCACCAGCGTGGCTGTCCACCCGCAGCCTGGTTGAGCTGGCATCGCTTGCCGTAAAAGATCTGCGAAAGGAATGGTGACCCCGGCCTGATTCGAACAGGCGACCTACAGTTTAGGAAACTGCTGCTCTATCCACCTGAGCTACGGGGCCACTTTTAGAATCAACAGATTGCCACGCTCCCACGCACCTTTACTCACCGCAGTTCCAGCTGAAAGAGATGCTGGATGAGAATCCATCGCGCGCGATACCAAAAGGGTAGCATTCGGCGAGTGCCCCGCGCTAACCGCTTAGCGGGCGAGGTTCGCTTCCGGGAAAACGTCAGCGGAAAGCGCCGCCAAAACTGCCTCACCTTAAATGAGCAACAGGTCGTTCTGCAGAACAAAGACGGAGCGGTCAGGGCGGATTCAACGCACTTCGCAGCCTCTGCCGGCGACCCTCCATCGCGTGGTGCACGAGCACGCTCCAACCCGGGAGCAATCCCCATGAACGAAAACACGACCCTCATCCTGCTCTCGCAGCCACGGCCTTCTTGAACGTCCCGGTTCCTGAATAAATTGTGCAATTTGGTTCAGAAAACCTGTGGGGTTTCGGGAGACGAGATACCCGGGTCAAACGCAGCTTCCAATTGGTCCGGCTGGAACCCAGTCAGGCAGGCTATCCCCGTACCGTGCAGGCTGAACCACTTTGTCTGTACTCCCCATCGGCCCGATCCCCCAAATGGGGGCGGTTCGCGCTGCAACTAAAGGAGGATTGGGATGACACTGATTCCCGGATAACATTCGGCTGAACGTACCTCCGCATTACCCCAGGGGCCCCCAGCAGAACCTTCTACGCCGCGGAAGACGTGCGCACTTCGAGCCAGTCTGAGATACAGAACCGTGCCCATTCGTGTCAAGGCTCTCGTGTTGGTCGTCGTGGCCGGAGCGGTCACGAGCTTGTCTTTCGTTCGCGGATATCCCGCCGACCAGTGGATTCATTTCTTTGTCTATCTAGCCGTCATCCTCCTCAGCTCCGGCATGAAAGTGGCCATGCCCAGAAGCGAGGGGACGATGTCGGTAAACTTTCCGTTTATCTTTCTCGGAATCCTGCAGTTGTCCCCGCTGCAGGCGGTATGCCTTGCCTTCTGCAGCGTGATCGCCCAGTGCCGCTTTCGCGTGGTCAAGCCGTTCACCATCGTTCAGATCCTGTTCAATGTTGCGAACGTCACCACCGCAACTGTGCTCGCCTGGTGGACTTTTACCGCCGGGATGAAAACCCATGCGGGCAGCGCGCCGGTGCTGGCCCTGGCAGCCCTGGTGTACTTCCTCGCGAATACGGTTCCCCTGGCGCTGGTCCTCGGATGGGTGTCGGACACCTCCCCGTTCCTGCTGTGGAGGCATGAGTTCCCGTGGTACCTCCCTTTCTACCTCGTCGGCGCGATGCTGGCGGTGCTGGCGGATTTCATCGGTGTCCACTTTGGCTGGCTGACGTCGCTGCTGCTGATACCCATGGTTTACACGGTCTACCGCGCCTACTCTTCGCAGATGGCAATGATGCGAGATCGTGAACAGCACATTCGGGAAGTCGAAGCCCTCCACATGAGAACCATCGAGGGTCTTTCGATGGCCATCGAAGCGAAGGACGAGGGCACCCACGATCACCTCATGCGGGTGCGCGTCTACGTCGAGCAACTCGGCAGGATCATGAGCCTCGAGCCATCGTTGATGCAGGCGCTGCATACTGCAGCATTTCTCCACGACATCGGCAAGTTAGCCGTTCCTGAGTACATCATCAACAAACCCGGCAAACTCACTCTCGAAGAATTCGAGAGGATGAAGATCCATCCGGTGGTAGGCGCCGACATTCTGGAGCGGGTGAAATTCCCCTATCCGGTAGTCCCGATTGTCCGCTCGCACCACGAAGCATGGGACGGCAGCGGGTATCCCGACGGGCTGAAAGGCGAAGAGATTCCCATTGGAGCGCGCATTTTGACCGTGGTTGACTGCTTCGATGCGCTCGCCTCCGAACGCCCTTATCGGAAAGCGCTGCCCATGGAAGAAGCGATCGCCATCATGAAAAGCAAGGCCGGAATGCAATTCGATCCCGAGATTGTTCAGTTGCTGGAGACGCATTATCCGGAACTGGAGAAGCTGGCTCGCCAGCAAAGCAGTGCCATGGAGCCACTGAAGACCGATATCTTCATCGAGCGCGGCGCAGCTCCCGGAGCCGGATTCGAAGCGGGACCATCCGGCTTAGCCCCCTGTCCCGGTGGCCTTCCGTCTGCTGCCGACGCTCTCCTGCGGAGAGGCAGCATTGACGCCGTTGCCGCAGCCGTCCGCGAGTTACGCTCCATCTTCGAAGGCCGCGGTGCCGGCCCGCCTCCCGGTCCTCTCGACCTTTGCGCCACCCTGTCGGCATGCCTGCGGCCGCTGATCATCTTCGACTGTTTTACCGTCTTCCGTAAGTGCGATCACAACGCTGCTCTCCTCTATAAAGATGGCGCCTTCGCCAATGCCTTCGCCGATCGCCCGATTGCGGTTGGAACCGGCCTGTCCGGCTGGGTGATCGAAAGCGGGCGCCCAATCCTGAACGGAAATCCAACCGTCGAAAGCAATCTGCAGGCAGCAGGCAGCCCTTTCACGGCCGACAGCTCCGCACTGTCGATCCCACTCTCTGACTCAGACGGTTCTCTCTTCGGCGCTCTTACTCTCTACTCCCGCGAGCCGGCCGCCTTTTCGAGCGAGCATTTGCAGGTATTGCAGGCGATCCAGCTCGAGTTCACCCTTGCGCTGGAGAAGGCGCTTTCCCGAGCGTCGCCGGCGAGGGATTCCGGCAACGGTATTGCCGAGGCAGTCGCGCCGCTTCTGGCCCGGCTATCGGCGCCATGAAGACCGTCATGGCTGCCATGCGCTGGCTGGCGAGAAGCTTCGCCATCGTGCTCCTGGTCGTCCTGGGATCGACCATTCTGGTGCGTTTCGCCCCCGGCTACCTGAGCGATGTGCGGGAAATGGACAGCCGCTATGCGCCTGAAGCGCGCTCCGAACTCGCCATTGAAGCGGCCCGCAGCCGCTCGATTCCCCAAATCCTCAGGGAAGAGACTGCCCAGTGGCTCCAGGGAAATTTCGGCGTCTCCCGGCAGTTTGGGGTTCCCGTCTCGGATCTGATTGAGCCGCGCCTGGCAGTCAGTGGCGAACTCCTCGCACGCGGGATCGGCCTCGCCTGGATCGCGGCGCTCTGTGCTGCTCTGCTCTCCAGCGCAGGACGCAATCCTTCCATCTTTCGCCAGACGCCCGCCACCATGCTGCTGGCCGTCCCTACAGCTGCGCTGGTGACCTTCTGTTTGCTCGTCAACAGCGGAGGTCCGGTGCTGGTCATGGCTCTGCTGCTGGCGGCGCGGGATTTCAAGTTTCTCGATCGTGCTCTGCGCTCGGCTTGGCAGGAACCTCATGTCCTGCAGGCGCGGGCCCAGGGCATTCACACAGGACGCTTGCTGACGGCTCACATCGCACCCTCGCTCGCACCCCAACTCGGCGCCCTCGCATCCCTCTCCCTTGTCACCGCCCTGAGCGCGCTGGTGCCGGTAGAGGTCCTCTTCAACGTGCCGGGAGTGGGCCAGCTGGCGTGGAACGCCGCGCTCAATCGTGACCTGCCGGTTTTGCTGGCCGTCATGATCCTCATGGCCGTGGCCGTGACCTGCAGCGGTATGGCAACGCCCCGCGCCGCTGAGTGGGAAAGCGCATGAAGCTGCGTCGTCCGGTTCTCTGGCTGCTCCTGGGGCTGATTGTGGCCGCATCGCTCATCGTGTCGATGCCCGGAGCGAGCTATGTCCATCAGGATCGCGAGGCGATCCTCGCGGCTGCGTCCGCGAGCCATCCGGCGGGCACCGATGCGCTGGGCCGCGACCGGCTGGTGCGCGTCGCTGCCGCTTTCCTGCTGAGCCTCGCGGGCGCTGTTGCCGCCTCGGCGCTGACTACCGCCGCGGCTGCCGGTGTCGGGACGCTGGCTGCGTTCGGCGGCCGCTCCCTGGGATGGGGCCTGATGGTGGTTTGCGACGTTTTTCTGGCGCTGCCCTGGATGTTCCTGCTGATGATGGTGCGATCGGCATTGCCCCTGACCACCTCGCCGGCCCGCTCGGCGGCGATTACCTTTCTGGTGCTGGCGGCGCTGGGTTGGCCTGCCAGTGCTCGCGCCGTCTACCGAGGCGCAAGGCAACTGACGACCTCCGACTGGATGCTCCACACCCGCGCTGCCGGTCTTCGCGGGCCCAGCGTCATCCGTTACGTCATCCCCAATCTGTTTCCTTTGCTGGTGCCGCAGTTCCTCATCAGCATCCCCGCATTTGTGATGGCGGAGGCGAATCTGGGAGCGCTGGGACTGGGCGTCGGGGAGCCGCTGCCCTCGTGGGGCGGGATGCTGTTCGAGCTGAATAACTCCCCCATGCTGCTGCAGACACGGTGGGTCTGCTTTCCCGTGATCCTGCTGGTGCTGGTGCTCCTCCTCCTGGAAGGAGTGGCTGTCGAGGCCTGATCGTATGCATCTCTCTCGCCGCATTCTGGTGTGCCTTGCTGCCCTGTCGCAGAGCGTGCCTCTCACGACCTGCGCGGCCCAGGCGGCCCCGCGCCTGCCGGCAGAGCTCGTTTGGACCATCGGCTACGATCCCAAAACCTTCGATCCCGCAAAGGTCGACGATGAAGAATCAGAAACCGTGCGGTATCTCACCGCCGGAGTTCTGCTCCGATTCAATCGCCTCACACAGAAAGTGGAACCGGAGCTGGCACAGAGCTGGAGCCTTTCGCCCGACGGGAAGAAGATTACCTTCCTGCTTCGCCCCGGCCTCGTGTTTTCCGACGGCAGCAGCCTGACCGCGCGCGACGTCGCCTGGTCGCTGCGCCGCGTTCTCTCTCCTGCCACGGCCGCGCCTGTAGCCGAGGAGTTTGTTTCGCCTGCGGGCGTCACTGTGGTCACGCCCAACCAGCGAACCGTCGTCCTCCATCTTCCGCAACGGGTGATCGCGATCGGCAAAGTCTTCGACGAAATTGCGATTGAGCCCGCCGGCCGCCCCTCTGAAGGACGCGTCACCTCCGGCCCCTTTGTCGTCGCCGAGTATCGCCGCTCTCTCTATGTTCACCTGCGCCGCAATCCCCACTACGCCGGCAGAGATGCCGCCGGCCATTCGCTCCCGTGGGCCGCGGGCATACGCCTGGACATCGTGGAGAGCATGGAGCAGCAGGTGCGGCTCCTGCTGCGCGGCGATTACGATCTGATCGACAGCATCCCGCCCGACTATTTCGAACTCCTGCGCAGAAGGGCTCCCGCGATGGTGCGGGACCTCGGGCCGTCTCTGAATACCGAGCAGCTGTGGTTCAATCAGTCTCCCGGCTCTCCCTTGCCCGCCTGGGAAAAAGCGTGGTTTCAAAACCGGGCCTTTCGCGTAGCGGTCTCCCAGGCCATCCATCGCTCCGACCTGGCGCGCATCGCGTATCTGGGTCATGCCACCCCGGCATACTCCTTTATCTCTCCGGCGAATGCGCTCTGGTACGACCGCTCCCTCTCCGCTCCCCACACCGACGTGGCCGCGGCTCAAGCCGGTTTGGCCGCGGCTGGCTTCCGCCTGCAGGGGTCGGTGCTCTTCGATGCCGCAGGGCATCCGGTGAAATTCTCGATCCTCACTAATTCAGGCAACGCCGCTCGCCAGAAGATGGCGACCCTCATCCAGCAGGATCTCGCGGCTCTGGGCATGCAGGTCACTGTCGTCACTCTGGATTTCCCCGCGCTCATTGAACGCCTGATGCATACCCAGGACTACGAGGCGTGCCTTCTCGGCCTCGAGAATGTCGATCCCGAACCGAACGCGATGATGAACATCTGGCTGAGCTCTTCCCCCAACCACCAGTGGAGTCCGTCCGAGAAAACACCGGCTACACCCTGGGAAGCGGAGATCGATCGGCTCATGAACCAGCAAGCCGCGAGCGCGACGGATGGCGAACGAAAGCAGGACATCGATCGCGTACAGCAGATCGTCGCCGACCAGCAGCCCTTCATCTATCTCGTCTATCCCAATGCGTTGGTTGCCTTCTCTCCCAGGTTGCAGGGTGTGCAGCCCGCGGTTCTGACCCCACGGCTCACCTGGAACGTCGACCAGCTTCGCATGCAGGGGGCGCAATGAACGACGAGACTCTGCTGCGGGTTCATCTCTCGGCCGCCTATTCCGGCAAGGCCACGCTCTCCGGAATTCAATTCGAATTAGAGCAGGGCGAGATCCTCGGTCTGGTCGGGTCCAGCGGCGCCGGGAAGAGCACCCTGGTGCTGTCCCTGCTGGGACTGCTGCCCTGGCGCGGCGGCCGCGTCTCCGGCGAAGTTTTGTTGCGCGGGCGAAACCTGCTGTCGCTTTCCGAGAAGCAGCTGCGCAGCCTCCGCGGCAAACAGATTGCGCTCATTCCGCAAAGCCCCATGACCGCGCTGAACGCAGCCGTCAGCCTCCGCTGCCATTTCGAGGAGGCATGGAAAGCCCATGAGAAGCCGAGCCGGTCGGCTCTGCATGAGCGACTGCGCGCATTGATGGCCGAGGTGCAGCTGCCCTGCGATGCTGAATTCCTGAACCGCCGCCCGCGCCAGATCAGCGTGGGACAGGCACAGCGCGTTCTCATCGCACTCGCTCTCCTCCATCGCCCTGCCCTGATCATCGCCGACGAGCCTACCAGTGCCCTCGATCCGGTGACCCAGTCCCAGATCATCGAGCTGCTGAGAAGCCTGAACCGCAGGCATGGCATGACGCTCCTCTATATCTCGCACGATCTGATTTCGGTGATCCAGCTCTGCGACCGCGTTGCCGTCCTTCACCAGGGAACGATTGTCGAGAACCTGCCCGTGGGACAACTCGGTGAGGCCCGGCACCCTGCCTCGCTGGCTCTGTTGCGTGCTCTGCCGGTTCCACCCGAGACTCTGCTCTCCTTTCGCGACAGCACCCTAACGGACGAGTTACCGCAGACACTTGATTACCTGCAGAGATAACTGAGGTCCGGCCCACTTACCACGACCTTGTGATTGCCCGTCTCAACGAACCGACATACTTTACGACATGTGCAGGGCCTGCATCGTTCGTAGCCTCCCCAGAGGCGGATGCCCGCCGGCACGATGGCACCTCATAGTTACCACGGTGACCTGGAGATATTAAAGATGGCTCGTTCTTTCGCTCGCCTGCCTGTTGTCATTGGTTCTCTGGCCGCGTTTGCCGCGACCTCACTGGCTGCCTCCACCAACAGCAAGATCGCGCCCGATCTGGCGGCCTCGTCCTCCGGCACGGCCCAGCCGGTCATCGTTCAGTACTACCAGGCCCCGTCCCTGGCAGAGACCGGATTGCTCGGCCTGCTGGGGGGTCTGCTCAAGACGGTTCTGTCTCCGATTAACGCGATCGTGGCCAACATCGCGCCCGCGCGGCTCAGTCTGCTGGCTGCCGATCCCAACGTGAAATATATCTCGCCGGATCGCCCTGTCGCTGCGCGCCAGGCCGGCACCATCATGGCGGCCGAGTTTACCAGCGAGCCCATCAATGCACCGGCCGTCTGGCAGCAGGGCTATAAGGGAACGAACATCGGCGTCGCCGTGATCGACAGCGGCATCACCCCGGTTGCCGATCTCGCTCTCAATTCCAGTCTTCTTTCCCTCGGCAGTATCACGAATCTGCTCGCATCCCTGGGCGAAGTGGCCCCCGGCGCGACCGGCCGGATCGTCTACAGTCAGAATTTCGTTCCCAACGAAAAAGATGCCCTCGATCACTTCGGCCATGGAACCCACGTCGCCGGCCTGATCGCCGGCAACGGCGCGCTGTCAACCGGATCACCCTATTTCCGCACCTTCACCGGATCGGCTCCAAACGCCAACCTGATCAACCTTCGCGTTCTGGACGAGAATGGCGCGGGCACCGACTCAGCCGTGATCGCAGCCATCGGAGAGGCGATTTCGCTGAAGAGCAAATACAACATCCGCGTCATTAATCTCTCCCTGGGTCGCCCCATTTATGAGAGCTATACCCTCGACCCGCTTTGCCAGGCAGTGGAGCAGGCATGGAAGGCCGGAATCGTCGTGGTGGTTGCCGCCGGCAACGACGGCCGCGATCTGAACCTGAACCCCGAGGGCTATGGGACCATCGACGCGCCCGGCAACGATCCCTATGTTCTGACGGTCGGGGCGATGAACACCAGGGAAACCGCCTCCATCCAGGATGACATTATTGCGAGCTACAGTTCCAAGGGGCCATCCTTTATCGATCACGTCATTAAGCCGGACGTGGTGGCTCCAGGCAACCTCGTCTCCAGCCTGCAGTATCCGCAGGACTCGCTGGCCGTCAATAACCCCTCGTTCTATACGCTGTACTCCTTCTACCGCACCAAAGGCGCGGAAGCGCCATCGCCGAATTACTTTCCCCTGAGCGGCACCAGCATGGCGACCGGCGTCACCAGCGGCGCCATCGCCGACCTGCTGCAGGCCAGGCCCCAGCTCACTCCGGACCAGGTCAAAGCCCTGGTGATGGTCAACGCGGATCGCAGTTATTTCCCCGTCTCCAGCAGCGTTACCGATGAAGGCACGGTCTACAAAGCCAATTACGACGTATTCACCATCGGTGCAGGCTATCTCGATATCGCCTCGACGGTAAGTGCTGCTCTGGCTCGTGGCGAGCTCGTACCTTCCGGGACTGCCATGTCTCCGATTGCTGTCTACGACGAAGGCAGCGGCGATACCACAGCCGTCATCGATCCCAGCGCACTCTGGACCTCAAGCGGCCTCTGGTCCGCCATCAGTGTCTACGGCGGCCGCGCCTTTCTGTCCTCCGGAAGCGCCAGCAACGACGTGTGGGGTTCAACCGCCCTCTGGGGCAAGAGCGATCCCGACGGCTACACCGCACTGTGGGGCAAGACGGCATTATGGGGCAAAAACACTCCGGAAGCGGAGACCGCGCTCTGGGGCAAGGACACCACCGACGCGCAAACCGCTCTCTGGGGCAAGTCGGACCCCGGCGACAGCGACGTCTCGGTTCAGCATTGATCGTCGGCCGCGGCCAAGCGCCTGGTTTAGTCAAAAAACAAAAACCCGACAGGGGGCAGATCCGCCGAGTCACGTGAGGCGGAATTGGGAACGCCGGCCGACCCTGAGAATCCCACTGCCCCTTCAGAAGCTTTGTCGCTGACAGTCGTTTGTGCACCGCGAATGGGCAGGAGCTGCGCCTGCGGCGAGAACCATCCCCCTGACTGCCGATCCGCGCGGCATTCCGGATCGATATGCCGGCGACGCGCTCCCTTTGTTCGCAGCAGTCAGTTGCCGTGTAACGGCCGTTCCACCCTTTCGGGCTGAGTCTCACCCAATTCGAGAGCTGTGCTCCCCACGCGCACCAACGCCCGTGGATGGCGCGCCCGGATCGATGGCGCCGCGCTGGGCCTATTGGAGGTCTTTGTAGGGTTGACTGAAGAACTGGTCCACCTGGTGGTCGAAATCCTCGGCGTGTTCGAGCAGCGTGCCGTGGCCAGAGTCAGGGACAACCCAAAGGTTGGCGTGGGGAATGTTCTGGTAGATGAGGACCGTGTGGGTGATGGAAATGACGTCGTGGTCCCCACAGATGATGAGCGACGGGGCCTGGATGGTGTGGAGCTGCGCGAGCGTGATGTGGGGCTCCTGCCAGTCGAGGAGGAAGAGCTTGCGGTCGTTCTTCTCGCGGGCGGTGGGGTAGGTCTTGTGCAGGCCGGAGTCGTATTCTTTCTTTTCGCCGTCCCACAGGCCGGGCTGGAAAGCATCGGCGGTGGGCCAGAGGTTGGCGCCGGTGGAGGCGAGCCGCTTCACTTTTTCAGGATGGCGGATGGCGAGCAGGAGTGCGTTGATGCCGCCGTCGCTCCATCCCACGACGTAGGCGGAGGGGATGTGCATAGCGTCGAGCAGGGCCGCGTAGTCGTCTGCCATCATCTCGAAGGTGAGAGCATGGTCGGGGTCAGCCGACCTGCCCTGCGAACGGCTGTCGGCGAGGATAACTTTGTAGTGCGTGGCGAAGTAAGGAACGTTCTTCGCGAAGACGCTCATGTCGCTGTTGTTGCCGGGAATCATAAGCAGAGGCGGACCGCTGCCGTAGACTTCGGTGTACATCCTGAAGCCGTTGATCTCGTAGAACCTTCCCGCGGCTGGATTATGGTCGTACGGAATTGGCGCAGGCTCCTGCGCGCAAACCATTGTGGCGCAGAGAACGTACGGAAGCCAGACGGCGGCAGGGGCGCAGAGGCGGAAGGTTCGCAGCAGATGCATCGGGGAGTCTCCGTTGCAGCGAAGAGCATGTGTCTGTCGCATGGTAAATGACTGCGAGAACTATCGAGGGCGGCTCCGTTACGAATAACTGCAGCCTGAGATCTGCATGAAAAGGAGAGTATCCGTGAGTCGATCAATCGCCGACTGGTTCGCGCGCCCCGTCCTGCACGTCACCGACGTTGAAGTCTCGCTCCGCTTCTATGTCGATCGGTTGGGATTCACAAGCCCGTGGCGCTGTGACGAGAACGGCAAAGTATACGTCGCACAGGTCGAACGGCAGGGCTGCGCGCTGATCCTCTCCGACCAGTGGCCGGCCAGGGTTGGCAAAGCGTTGATGTTCATTTCCCTGAACGTCCAGCCGCAGACGCACCAGGCCGCAGTCGCCGCGCTGGATGAGTTGCGCGCGGAGCTGGAAGCCGGCGGCGTTCCCGTCAGGGATGGTTCATGGGGCTACCGGCTCCTGGTGGTCGATGATCCCGACGGCAATCAGCTCTTCTTCAATTATCCGAATGAGACGGCAGCGATCGAAACTGCCTGAGATCAGGCATAACATCGGCCCGATTCGGTCAGGCGTTCGGACCGTGAACGCAAAATCGCCACGGGCTCTCACCGACCTGACTTACCGATCCGACGCGACTTCAGCGCAGCAGGACGAAGGTGCCCCGTTCAGCGGGCCGGTCCGGCATGAATTTCGAATAAGAGGAAGATCGTGATTCCGGCAACCAGCAGGATAAACGCCAGCAGAAAGCCGCCGATCACGAATTGCGCCCTGCGCTGCTGCTCGGGGCGCGGCCGGGTGATGCCGAAGGTCTGAATGAACGTCTCGGTGAGCCACGCCAGAAGCTTCATGCCGTTGTCAGAATAGCGCGGCCGCACAGTCGGCCCGGATTGCAGTGTTGCTGGCTCGACGCCTCACCGGATCTCCGCCTCACACCCGCCCTCTGGCGATGGCATCCAGCACGCCGTTCAGGAAGTCGATGGATTCCGGCGCGCAATAGCGGCGCGCGATTTCCAGCGCCTCGTCGATCACGATCGCCGCCGGCGTGCCGGGGAAGCCGAGCAGCTCCGCGGCCGCCATGCGCAGCAGGTTGCGATCCACGGCCGGCATGCGCGTCAGACGCCAGTTCTTTGAGTGCTGCGAAAGAAGCGCATCGATCTCGGCGCTGCGCCCGATCGCCATGGCGAAAAGCTCTTCCGCGAAGCCCCGCGTCGCCGGATCGAGTTCTTCGCGCGCCTGCCAAAATGTCTTCCCCACCTCGTCCGGAGTCTGCCGGCCGACGTCGGACTGGAACAGCATCTGCATGGCCAGTTCGCGGGATTTGCGGCGCTTGCCGACCAGGGTCATTTTCTGCGCCCCGCGGCGGCCGGCGCTTCGATCTTTTTCCGCAGCGATGCCATCTCGATGGCCGCCGCGGCTGCCTCGAATCCTTTGTTTCCGCTCTTCAGCCCGGCGCGGTCCAGCGCCTGCTCCAGCGTCTCGCAGGTGAGCACCCCAAACGAGTGCGGGACGCCGGTTTCCTGCTGCGACTGGCCAATGCCGCGCGCCACTTCGTTGTAGATCGCCTCGTAGTGCGCGGTCTCCCCGCGGATCAGGCACCCCAGCGCCACGATGGCGTCGAATTTTCCGGTCTGCGCCAGCGAACGCGCCGCGGCGGGAACCTCCCACGATCCGGGCACGCGGACAACCTGGATGCGCTCCCGCTCGGCGCCGCTGCGCACCAGACAATCGAGCGCCCCCTGCAGCAGCCGATCGGTGATGACCGCATTCCAGCGCGCCGCCACGACCCCGAAGCTCATGCCTGCGGCGCTCAGATCGCCTTCGAGCGCGATCGCTTTGCCGCGGAGCGGCTCCTGCCACTCCCACAACGCGACCGAAAAACCAGCCGTCGGCTCAACCGTAAAGAGCCGCGACTTCCAGTGCGTGTCCGCGATGGCCGTGATCCTCGCCCCGGCCCCGTCCGCTCCCTGCTCTTTCTCGATCCACTGCCGCGCGACCTGATGCACCGCGTCGAGCGCGGTCACCTCGATCAGAATCTGCGCCTTCAGCGAAGGAGGCGCTCCGTCGATGAATTCGAGATTGCCCAGCGGCGCGAGAAAAGGCCGCCCCCGGCTCGCCACCCCCGGCTCTTCGGCCGGGATGTCCCAGCCTCGCCCCGGCTCGAAGCCCAGCGCGGAAAAAAAGCTTACCAGCGCCTCGAACTGGCCCGGCGAGTCCACAGAGCGAAGGAAAGTCAGGCCCTTAATCATGCTTTGAGGGTATCAGGACGGATCGCTCCGTCCTCCTCGCCACCGTCCTCATCCAGGCGGGAAATGCGAAAGGCAGGGAAGCTGCGTGCTGCAGCCTCCCTGCCTTCCGGTAGAGCGGTTTCCCGCTAGCGGCCTACGCCGGCGGTACTCACACCCACTTCTGACCTGGACTGAGAGGCCGGCGGCTCGTCGCCGCGGATGCTCATCCCGTAGAACGAACGGCGCACAAAGTAGAAGGATATGAGGAAGAACACAGCCGCCAGGATGTGCGTCAATATCGGACTGGTTACCGACAGTTTGACCGCCAACTCGACGGCCAGCAGGCCAAAGAGCGTGGTGAATTTGATGACCGGATTAAGCGCCACCGAGGCGGTGTCCTTGAAAGGATCGCCGACCAGATCGCCCACCACCGTTGCTTCGTGCAGCGGCGTTCCTTTTTCATGCAGTTCGACTTCCACGATCTTCTTCGCGTTGTCCCAGGCTCCTCCCGCATTCGCCATAAAAATAGCCTGGTAGAGTCCGAACAAGGCAATCGAGATCAGATAGCCGATGAAGAAGAAGGGATCCAGAAAGGCAAACGCCAGAGCCGCGAAGAACAGCGAGATGAAGATGGTCAGCATCCCGCTCTGCGCATAGCGGGTACAAATCGCGACCACTTTCTTGCTGTCCTCCGTGGAAGCTTTCTCGGCGCCCTCAATCTTCATGTTTCTCTTGATGAATTCCACCGCACGATACGCGCCCGTCGTCACTGCCTGGGTGGCAGCGCCGCTGAACCAGTAAATGACCGCACCGCCCGTGATCAGGCCCAGCAGGAAAGGAGCGTGCAGCAGCGAGAGCTTGTCGACGTTGGTGGTGAGCGAGTTGGTCAGCGCCATAATCGTGGCGAAGATCAGGGTCGTTGCCCCCACCACCGCCGTGCCGATCAGCACCGGCTTGGCGCTGGCTTTGAACGTATTGCCCGCCCCGTCCGCTGCTTCCAGCATCTTCTTGGCGTGATCGAAATCCACTTCCACGCCGTACTGCTTCTTCACATCCTCGCGCACCCCCGGCTCGTTCTCAATCAGCGACAGCTCGTAGATGGATTGTGCATTGTCCGTCACCGGTCCAAACGAATCCACTGCGATCGTCACCGGTCCCATGCCCAGGAAGCCGAAAGCCACCAGGCCGAAGGCAAACATCGGCGCCGCCAGAATGATGCTGGCAAAACCCAGCGTGCTCACTCCGTAACCCAGCGCCATCAAAAGAACCACCGCCAGTCCCAGGTAATAAGCGGAAAAATTCCCCGCCACAAAGCCCGACAGCAGGCCGAGCGCCGCTCCGCCTTCTCTTGCTGAAGCCACCACCTCTTTCACGTGGCGGGCCTCGGTGGAGGTAAACACCTTCACCAGCTCAGGAATCAGCGCCCCCGCCACCGTTCCGCAGGAAGTGATCGTCGCCAGTTTCCACCACAGTGTCGGGTCGCCACCCAGGTTCGACAGCAGCAGCCAGGTGACCGGATAGGTCGCGGCGATCGTCACAAGGGATGTGATCCACACCAGCGAGGTCAGCGGCGCCTCGAAATTGAAGCTGCGCGCCTTGCCGTATTTCGCGCCGGCGATCATCACGTTGATGTAATACCCGGCAACCGCGGCCACCAGCATGGCCACGCGCACCGCAAACAGCCACACCAGCAGCTGCACGCCGACAATCGAGTTCTTCGCGCCCAGAATGATGAAGGCAATCAGCGCCACCTGCACCACGCCGTAGGTCTCGAACCCGTCGGCCGTGGGGCCTACCGAATCACCCGCATTGTCTCCCGTGCAGTCGGCGATCACGCCCGGGTTGCGGGCATCGTCCTCTTTCACATGGAACACGATCTTCATCAGGTCGGCGCCAATGTCCGCGATCTTGGTGAAGATGCCGCCGGCCAGACGCAGCGTCGCCGCGCCCAGCGACTCGCCGATGGCAAAGCCGATGAAGCAGTTACCGGCATAATCTCCCGGAACGAACAGAATGATGCTGAACATCATCAGCAGTTCGATCGAGATCAGCATCATCCCGATGCTCATGCCGGCCTTCAGCGGAACGCTGAAAGCGCGATAAGGATTCCCACCCAGCGAAGCCCACGCGCTCCGCGAATTGGCCAGCGTGTTCACCCGGATGCCAAACCACGCCACTATGTAACTGCCCGCCATGCCCAGCACGCTGAAGGCGAGAATAACCACCACGCGCCCCGCGCTGAAGTGCAGCAGCGCGGCGAAATAAACGAGGATAACGACTGCAATGAAGGACCACAGCAGCAACAGAAACTTTCCCTGGTTGATCAGGTAGGTCTTGCAGGTTTCCCAGATGATCTGCGAAACGTCCAGCATCGATCGATGCGCCGGCAGACCCTTCAGGTGAAGGTACATAAAGAGCCCAAAGAGCATTCCCATAATGCAGGCCAGGGGTCCGTACATCAGCAGGCTGTGACCGTTAATGCCGCCGAAAAAATGCACCTGCCTCAGATCCGGCAGCTGCAGATTGGCCTCACCGCCCCCGCCTGCGTCCCCGGTTTGTGCAAACGCTGCGCCTGTGCCGGCGAGCATCAGTGTCGCGGCAACTCCGGCGAATCTCGTCCAGCGCCGGGAAAAGAAACTGCTCATCATGCTTCCTCCTGTGCCTGCCCCCTGGGCTGCGGCATTCTTCTCGATGGCCGGAGTGCCCGGCCTTGCAATCAATACCCCTTCAGTAAACAGCCGCGCCATAAGTAGCGACAAGGCGCTCGCGGCCAGTAAAAAACCCACCCAGGCTGTGACCGGCACACACCCTCCCCCGATGTTGGTTTTGCTCTCCGCCCACGGTGCCCCGAGCGCGCTCAGGAACTGTACCACGGGAACGACAGAGGTTAACAGAAGGGAGATGTTTCTGGAAGTGATGGAAGGTACAGCCAATGCGCGCCGGTAACGTATCCAGAAACCGGCCCTCCGCGAGCGCCTGAACCCGCAGATCAGCGCACCAGTACCGCATCCATGAAACGAGGTCCGTGGACCCCTCGAATCCGCGTCATTTCAATATCCGCCGTCGCCGA
The DNA here is from genome assembly GCA_036267095.1 of Acidobacteriaceae bacterium. GTDB lineage: Bacteria > Acidobacteriota > Terriglobia > Terriglobales > Acidobacteriaceae > Palsa-343. Next base: position 66,451 of record DATAWS010000037.1, on the reverse strand, counting down.
CGGTCCGGAAATGAAGGTCAGCGGGCGCGTGGCGAAACCGGCCAGACGATCGAACCCCTCTGGTACCGTTTCGACCACCTGATCGGCGCGAACGATGCACAGGTGCCGGTCCGGCAGCAGCGTCAGCCGGCGCGCGCCCTCGCCCGGCCCGTGAGTCAGAACAATGGTTCCCGTAAACGCAATGGCGACCGTGCACGTGGTCACGATGCCGTCGCAGCCGTTCAGCTCGTCCACTCCGGCCTCGCGCTCCGGCATGAAGGCGAAGCTCGCCGGCAAAATTCCGGCCGCCAGGCCGTCGGCCGCGATGACCTTCTTCTGCCGATGCTCGGCCAGAATCCCGGCGATCGTTTGCGCCAGCGCGCCGGCCGTCGTCTCCACCACATGCGCGTCGTAGTCGCGCAGCCGGTCGAGGAACAGCGCCAGCCGCTCCTCGGGGTCAAGCCTCCCGCGCCGGATGTAGCTGCGCTCGATCGCCGGGTATTCCACGGCGGCCGGCGTCGCACTGCGATCCCCCAGTCCTGCCCGGATGCGGTCGAGAATCTCCTGGCGCGCGTCAGCCATCGCGCTTCTCCTGCTTCCCGCCATCCGCCTTCGCCCGCTGCTTCCACCATTGCCGGAAGCTCTGCTGCGGCAGCGCACGCAGATCGCGCACCCGCGTCCAGTTGCCCAGCATGCCCGGCAAATTCCGCATCCAGCCATGCGATACCAGCGGCCACTGCCCCAACTGCCCCAGCCGCTGCGCCGCTTCAAACCGCCTCCGGCTGGTGAAGATCACCGCCGCCGTCTTCATCGCCAGCACTTCCGGATCAAGCGCCCTCTTCTGCTCCCGCACCACCCGGTTGCGCAGGTGGATCAGCACCTCCGGGATGTTGATCTTCACCGGACAAACGTCGTAGCACGCCCCGCACAACGACGAGGCGTACGGCAGCGTCTGCGCGTGCTGCATACCCAGCAGCTGCGGCGTCACGATCGCCCCGATCGGCCCCGAATAGCTCGACCCATACGCATGGCCCCCCGTTTGCCGATACACCGGACAGGTGTTCAGGCAGGCCGCGCAGCGAATGCAGTGCAGCGTTTGCCGCGCCTCGCGGTCCCCCAGGATGCTGGTCCGCCCATTGTCCAGCAGCACCACATGAAAATGCCTGGGCCCATCCCCCGCGCGCACCCCGGTCCACAGCGAGTTATAAGGATTCATCCGCTCGCCCGTCGCCGACCGCGGCAGCAGCTGCAGAAAAACTTCCAGGTCCTGGAACCTCGGCACCACCTTCTCGATGCCCGCTATGGATATCAGCACGTCGGGCATCGTCAGGCACATCCGCCCATTGCCTTCCGACTCCACGATGCACACGCTGCCCGTTTCCGCGACCAGAAAATTCGCGCCGCACAGCCCCACCTTCACCCGCAGAAACTGCTCGCGCAGATAATGCCGCGCCGCCGCTGCCAAATCCTCCGGCCGATCCCCCAGGTCCGGCAAATGCATCTGCTCGCGAAAAATCTCCCGCACCTGGCTCCGGTTCTTGTGCAGCGCCGGAACCACGATGTGCGATGGCTTGTCCCGCCCCAACTGGATGATCAGCTCGGCCAGATCCGTCTCGTGGACCTTGATCCCTGCCTGATCGAGCGCCTCATTCAGCCCAATCTCGTCCGAGGTCATCGTCTTGATCTTGATGGCTTCCGTTCCCAGGTTCTCTGAGTCCGCGTACCGCCGCACCAGCCCCGCAACGATCCGGTTCGCGTCGTCCGCGTCCGTAGCCCAGTGCACCTCGCCGCCCGCCGTCGTGCACGCCTTCTCAAACTGCTGCACATACTCATCCAGATGGCGCATCGTGTGCGCCTTCAGTTCGCTCGCCGCCGTGCGCAGCTCCTGCCAGTCCGGCGACTCGGCCACCACCGCCGCGCGCTTCCGCGTAATCACATCCGTCGCGTGGCGAACATTCTTCCGCAGGCCGGCATCTTCCAGCAGCGGCAACGCCGCCTTCTGGAACGAAGGCGCGCTGGCCGACTCGCCCACCCGGATCGTCATTCCGTCACCGCATCCTTCTCTGTCGGCGCCAGCACCTCGGCAATGTGCGCCATCCGCACCCCTGCCCGCTGCCGGTGCAGCCCCCCAAAAATGTGCATCAGGCAGGAATTATCGACCGCCGTCACCACCTCCGCCCCGGTCCTCTCCACGTCGTCCATCTTCTCCGACAGCATCGCTGCCGACACGTCGCCCATCTTGATCGCGAACGTCCCCCCAAAGCCGCAGCAGCGGTCGATATTCGGCAGCTCCACCAGGTCGATCCCGCGCACCTTCCGCAGCAGCCGCAGCGGTGTATCTCCCAAATGGAGGCTGCGCTGCGAGTGGCAGCTCGCGTGATAAGTCACCCGATGCGGGAAATAAGCCCCCACGTCCTCCAGTCCAAACCGGTGCACCAGCAACTCCGTCAGCTCGTAGACCCGCGGCAGCAATTCTTCCACCGCCCGCGCCAGCCCCGGATCGTTCTGCGCCGCCGCCATCTTTGGATAGTGGTCGCGCATCATCGCCACGCACGAAGACGAGGGCACGCATACCGCCTCGGCATCGCGGAAAATCTCCACAAACCGCCCCAGCAGCGGCATCGCCTCCTGCTGGTACCCGGTGTTCCAGTGCATCTGCCCGCAGCAGGTCTGCTCCAGCGGAAAATCCACCTCATGCCCCAGCCGCTCCAGCAGCCGCACCACCGCCTGGCCGGTCGCCGGAAACAACGTGTCGTTGTAGCAGGTGATGAAAAGAGAAACGCGCATCGATCCTTCATCATCCCACCACATCCAGCGAGCAGAAACAAATCTCCCATTGAAACATCCCCGAAGTCACTGCTGCCCGTCAGGACGCGCCCGGATTACGGGCCTCGTCTGATACATTGTTTTCGTCTCGTACAAAATCGTTCCTTCCGGAGAACCGCCTGTGTTTCTGGGCATGGATGTGGGCACCGGCGGCACCCGTGCCGTCCTCGTCGATGGCAAAGGGCAGCTGGTCGCCTCGGCCTCGGCGGAGCACCAGCCGTTTCGCACCCCCCACCCAGGCTGGGCCGAACAGGATCCCCAGGACTGGTGGCGAGCCGCCCAGCAAGCCATTCGCGAAGTGCTGGCCGCATCTCCCGGCACAAAAGTCGAAGCCCTCGCCCTCACCGGCCAGATGCACGGCGCCGTCATGCTCGACAAAGACGGCCAGGTCCTCCGCCCTTCCCTCATCTGGTGCGACACCCGCACCCAGCCGCAGTGCGACTGGCTGCACCAGCAGTTCGGCGGCGGCGAAAAAGGCCGCGAAAAGCTCATCGAGCTCACCGCCAACCCCGCGCTGCCTAACTTCACGCTCACCAAACTGCTTTGGGTCCGGGAGCACCAGCCGGAGATCTTCGCGAAGATCGCCCACATCCTCTGCCCCAAGGATTACGTTCGCTACCGCCTCACCGGCACCTGCGCCATGGACGTCCAGGAAGCCTCCGGCACGCTGCTGCTCGACGTCGCCCACCGCCGCTGGTCCAGGGAAGTGGCGAAGGTCGCGGGCATTCCCGAATCCTGGCTGCCGCCGCTCTTCGAGTCACCGGATATTTGCGCGAAGATCAGCCCCGAAGCCGCAAAGCTCACCGGCCTCACTGAAGAAACCCCCGTCGCCGCCGGAGCAGGCGATCAGGGCGCGGGCGCAGTCGGCATGGGCATCCTCGAGCCCGGCTCCGTCTCCGCCACCATCGGCACCTCAGGCGTCGTCTTCGCGGCCACTGCCGCGCCCACCCGCGATCCCCGCGGACGCCTCCACACCTTCTGCCACGCCGTCCCTGGGCGCTGGCACGTCATGGGCGTCACCCAGGCGGCCGGACTTTCGCTCCGCTGGCTCAAAGAAACGCTCGCCCCCGACCAGACGTACGATCAGCTGACCGCCCAGGCCGCCGAGATCCCCGCCGGCTCAGACGGCGTGCTCTGGACCCCCTATCTCCTCGGCGAGCGCACCCCGCATCTCGACGGCGACGCTACCGCGGCCTTCGTCGGCATTCGCGCCACCACCACGCGGGCCCACTTCACCCGCGCCGTCCTCGAAGGCGTGGCCTACTCGCTGAAGGACACGTTCACTCTCTTCTCCGAGCTCGGCATTCCCGTCAAAGGCGTCCGCCTCGGCGGAGGCGGCGCACGCGGGCCTTTGTGGAGAGAAATCCAGGCCAACGTCTATGGATATCCCTGCGAACGCCTCACCGCCGAAGAAGGCGGAGCCTTCGGAGCAGCGCTGCTCGCCGGCGTCGGCGGAGGCCACTGGCCCAACCTCGAAGCCGCCTGCGCCGCCGGCATCACCGTCGCTCAGACCATCCGCCCCCATCCGAAATCCATCCAACGCTATGCTCAGGGCTACGCCGGCTACCGGAAGCTCTATCCCGCGCTCAAGGGCATTCACGGATAGCAAACAACCACTGTCATCCTGAACCAGGCGCCGCCACGATCGTTCCCCGCCGGCGATACGGCAAAGGAATCCCAGCCAACAACACCGACGCATGTCATCCTGAACGCGAAGCGGAAGGATCCGTATGGTTTTGTATCAGGGCGCGACCGTGCCGAAAAGAGTCCGGAAAACGATCAGGCTTCAGTCCCTGCGTCCGGGTCATCGAGAGCGCGCAGCACCAGGCCGCAGAAGACCTGGGGGAACCTTGCTTGTCGGCCATCAGCTTAGCCCGTGATCCTGCATGTGTGGTCCTCATCCCGAAACCCACCCATCCACAACCGATTCCATTTCCACCCGACCAGCGCAAGTCCCCCCAGCCGAGTCATAATAGCGGTCACCCCCGTCCCACGGACCGCAACCACGGACGACTCAACCATGGCGCAGATTGCCGGATTTCCTGCTCTCACGCGCAGCGTCCCCTGCCTGCTGCTCCTCCTGAGTGCGGCCATCTTCGGGGCGGCCGCGACTTCCGCCGACGCGCAGGCCCCCGGCACTCCCCGCCCCGCGGCCAATCAATTCGAGGTCGCCACCATCAAGCCCGTGGATCCCCACGGCATCCTGACGATGGGCGCCGAAGTCGACCCCGCAGGCCGGGTCAGCCTCAACGCCATGTCTCTGAAGACGATGGTGCAGGTGGCTTTCAATGTGAGCTACTGGCAAATCGCCGGCGGCGAACTATGGACGGACAAAACCCTTTACAACCTCGTGGCCGAGCCTCCGGAAGAGATCCGGCAAAGCCACCCGGACACCCGGCACGGCTGGTACACCATCGCCGATCCGCGCCTGCGGGAGATGCTGCAGGCGCTCCTCATCGACCGCTTTCAACTCCAGGTTCATCGCGAGAGCAGGATCGGCAATGTGGATTGGCTCGAGCGAACCAGTCGGCCCCTGCTGCTGCGTCCCACGAAAGCTCCTGAGCCGTCGACCGACGCTCCCCCGGTCGGCTTTGGCAGCATCGGTTTCGCCGGGAAAACCTGGGTCCTCCACAACACCACCATCCCGCAGCTGGCCGAATTCGCGAGCAGCTACATGCTGCACCGTCCGGTTCTCGATCGCACCGGTCTCAGCGGGGCCTTTGATGACCGCTCCACGCCGGAAGACTGGAACACCTACAACGCCGACCAGTTCGGATCGTTCCTGCACCTGATGAGCGAAATCGGTCTTAAACTGGAGCCGGCGAAGGGGCCCGTCGAAACCCTGGTCATTGACCACGCGGCGCCCCCCTCTCCCAATTGACGGCGGGATCGCGGCGGGAAATCCGATGGTCCAAATTGCCAAATTCCTCGCTCTGATGCTCTCGATCCTCTCGCTCTGCCTGCTCTTCGGCCATGCTTTCCTCGTGCCCGGCCGCGGCTGGGAGGATCGCCTCATCGACGGCCTCTCCATGCTGGGCATGGCCGCCAGCGTCTGTTTCGCCAGCGGCCTCATCTTCGAGCTTCCCGACCGCAAATTCGATCCCGCGCCCACCCCGCCCCTGCTGCGCACTCTCCCCGTCCAGCTCTTTTTCTGGGCAGTCGGACTGATGGCCGTGCTCTTCGTCCTCGCCTGGTTCCTGGCCGTCGACTTCGTCCCCATGATCTGGAAGAACCAGCCGTACTAACGACTGTTCAGCGCTCAGCACCCAGGGATCGCCCCTTGCCATTGCCCCCGGCGCCATCGGGGAGGCGCCTCCAGGCCGACTGCACGACTAACCCGCTGATGAGGCAGGTGGCGTGTCGCGGGGTCGCGGCTGCAGCTTCCGCCGGATCCACCAGCCCAGCGCGAAGAACACGACCCCCAGCACCAGCAGCGTCACCGCAAGGTGCCGCTTGGCCAGTTCGCCCATCACGGTGATGATTTGCGGCCCGTATTTCACCACCAGCGCCATCTCGACTCCGAACCGGATCGTCCGGCCCAGGAAAACCGCCAGCATAAAGACCGGCGTCCGCATCTCGAACACCCCAGCCCCAAAAACGAACAGCTTCCACGTTGTCGGCGGCGGCAGCAGCGATGGGATCATGACCGCCAGAAACTCCTGCTTTTCGAACTGTCCCTTGAGTGCCTCGAAGCGCGCGCGGTTGATCCGCTTCAGCAGAAACAACTCCCCCCCCGCGCGGCCCAGATAGAAGGGAACCAGGCCTCCCAGCGCTGAGCCCGCCGCCCCAATCAGCGCGTAGACGTAGAAGTGCCGCTTGTCCGACCAGGCCCACAAAGCCATGAGCAGGTCGATGGGGATCGGGATCGACGCCGAGTCGATGAACGACCCCAGCAGCACACCCCACGGTCCCAACGGCAGGAGGAAGTGTTGCAGGAAAGCGTTAAATTTCGTCCACAGCGCTTTCAGGCGGGTTCAACCTTTCCCTTTATCGGATGCAGGCCCGGATGCAGGCCCGGATGCAGGCCCGGATGAGGGTTCGGACGGAGGCCCGGACGCGGACGGCCCGCCATGCTCCGTCCCTCCAGCCAGCAGATCGAGAGCGTGGGGCAGCACCGGCAACGCCGCGCGCAGCGAACTGATCGCTCCCGCTGGGCTGCCCGGCAGGTTGAGCACTACGCTGGCGCCTCGGGTTCCGCACACCGCCCGGCTGAGAACGGCGAGCGGTGTCTGCCGCCGCCCCTCGGCCCGCATCAGCTCAGCGATGCCCGGCAGAATCCGATCGCAGACCGCGAGGGTCGCCTCCGGAGTCACATCCCGCGCGGCAATGCCCGTACCTCCGGTGGTAACCACCAGTGACGCCGACCCCGCCGCCCGGCGCAGTGCGTCTTCGAGCACGCTTTGCTCGTCTGGAACCGTAAGCCGCTGTACTGTTTCAAATCCGGCGGCGTCTAACTCGCGGGCCACAGCGGGGCCGGAGAGATCCTCCCGCAAGCCCTTGCTGCAGGAGTCGCTTACCGTGAGCACGGCTGCCGTTCGTCGCGTGGAGGCGCGGGGATCATCGGTCACGTTTTCGATTGTACAAACACCAGTCAATCTGCCGATTTGATGAGAAAATAGACAACAGAACCGGTTTCACGCTGGATTCTGTGGCCGCTTTGGCCACCGATCGATCGTGGGTTTCCTGCGGAGGCCTGCCAGCGCTTCAGATAGCTGGTTCGAGCATCCGTGGCGTTCCCGCTTCACCCCTTACGCCGGCAACAGGGGACTAAGGGGAGCCCGGTTGGAGCCGCGCGAAAGCCATAGTGACGCAGGAATGCCGATTCGTTTAAACCTCACCGAAACGCCGCCGGAAGAGCCCACCGACTCCACCGCGGAGTTGACGGACGAACCCTCGCCGTCTTCCGAGAACGGCAACAGCCGCCACTACGGAGCTGGCCGGCCGGATAGTTTGCCGCGACTGCAGTACAGCCGTTACGAAGAGCTGGACCACAGCGATCTGCTCCACGTTATCGACGAGCTGGAAGGCAGCCGGAACTGGGCGAGCCTGCGCGAAACCCTGTGGATTGCGCTGATCGTCCACATGCTCATCGCCTGGTATCTGTTCTACGGACCAAAGTACATCTACCACGTGCGGGTGGTGGATCCGTCGGTCATCATGAAGCAGCGGCAGAAGGAACTGACGTTCCTCGATATGCCGCGCGATCTGATCAAGCCGCAGAAGCCGAAGCCGACCAACATCATTTCGGATAAGGATCGTCGCGCCGAAACGCCGCATCCGACCCTGGACAGGAAGACCCTCCAAGAGCTGGAGGCGATGAAGCGTGCCGGTCCGCCGGTTCCCGCCCCCGCTCCAACCCAGCAGCCCCAGGCGCCGCCTGCTCCGCAACCGCAGCAACAGGCAGCGCAGCGGCAGCCAACGCCTCCGGCCCAGCCGCTCCCGCAGAATAACCAGGCCAGGCTGGAAGCGCCGCCCTCAGCCCCCCAGCCGCGCTTCCATGCCGACAGCGGCAATCCCAACGAGCAGATCCAGCAGGCAATGCGCCAGGCGATGAAGGGCGGAGGTGGCCAGTATGGCGGCGACACCGGGCTGGGCGCGCCCTCGCAACATTCCGGCGCGCAGGGCGGCGTCGATATCCTCAGCGACACCATGGGCGTGGATTTCGGCCCCTACATCCAGCGCATCGTCTGGGACACGGAGCAGGCCTGGTGGCCGATCATCCCGGAATCCGCCCGGCCCCCCATCAACAAACAGGGGAAGGTCCTGATCCGCTTCAAGATCATGCCCGACGGCAGTGTCGAGGGCATGCAGCTCGAGTCCCCCTCCGGCGCAGTGGACCTCGACCGCTCGGCGTGGGCCGGCATCACCGGCGCGTCCCCCTATCCACCCCTGCCGAAGCAGTTCAGGGGACCCTTCCTCGAGCTGCGGTTCTACTTCCTGTACAACATCGAACCCGGGCAACAGTAAGCCATGGCGCCTCCGGGGCGGAAGCAGAGCGCGGCGTCCGGCCCCGCTCAAGACGCCCGGACCGTGCTGCGCCGGCGGCAGGCAATCGGCATCCTGCTGATTGCTGCCGCGATTCTGGCGCTCGCGCTGCTTCGCGCGGACTGGCGCGCGGTATTTCCCCCACGCTGGTGGCGCTAGCAAGGCCGGCGTTCACGCCGCCTTTTTCCCGCTCTTCTTCCATGAAAGGTTGCGGCGCTGCGGCTTTTGAGGGCTGCCGGAATCGTCGGCCAGTCCACGGTTTTCGCTGGCCATCTCCGCCTGCATCGGCTCAATGACGTTGCCGAACTCGCGGCCGCCGGGATGGTTCGTGGGCTCCTGCCGTTTCGTCTGGCTGTCTCGCTTCTGCATCACTTCACCTCCTCTTTACCAGGATGCAGGACGGGGACGGGAATTTGCCCGCAAGCTTCGGAGTGTGCGCCGCCCCGCTTGCTGCGATCCTCACCATCAGTGAGGTGCGAGTAGCATGAACGCAACAGCGAGTCTTTCCCCGATGATGACCGACGATCAGGCCTGGGCTGCCGTGCTGGCGCGCGATTCCGCCGCCGCTGGCGAACTGGTGTACGCCGTGACGACGACCGGGGTGTTTTGCCGGCCGACCTGTCCCAGCCGGCGTCCCGCACGTGCGAATGTACTGTTCTTTCCGGATGCCGCCACTGCGCAGTGCGCTGGGTTTCGGCCCTGCCGCCGCTGCCGTCCGCACCAGCGCCACGTCGACGCGCAACTGGTGGAAGCCATCTCCGCCGGCCTCCGGCGCGATCGGCGAGCAACCCTCCATGAGCTGGCGCGGATGACCGGGAAGAGTCCCTTTACAGTGGAGCGAACCTTTAAGCGAATCCTGGGCGTCACCCCCGCGCAGTTTCAGCGCCAGCGCAAGGCGGCGTCGTTCCGCAAAGAGTTGACCTCAGGCGTGGGCCGGGTGACGGACGCGATCTATGAGGCCGGGTTTTCGGGGCCCGGACGCGCCTATGAAAACGCCCAGCTGGGCATGGCCCCGGGCAAGTATAGAGCCGGCGGGGCCGACGTGCGGATCGGCTATGCGCTGGGCGATTCAGCCCTCGGCACGGTGCTGATTGCGGCCACCGAACGCGGCCTGTGTGCGGTCATGCTGGGAGACAGCCAGCGCGGCCTGGTCCGGGAACTGCGCACCCAGTTTCCCGCGGCCGAGATTCAGGCGGAGGCGCGCCTCGAGCCGCATTTGCAACAGGTACTGTCACAATTTACCGAGCATCCCGCGGCTCTGGATTTGCCCCTCGATCTGCGCGCGACCGCCTTTCAGATGCGAGTATGGGAGGCGCTGCGCCGGATCCCGCGAGGCCAAACCCGCAGCTATGGCGAGTTGGCCGCCTCGCTGGGCCAACCAACGGCGGCGCGCGCGGTGGCCCGGGCCTGCGCCACCAATCCCGTGGCGGTAGTGGTGCCCTGCCATCGCGTCATCGGAAAAGATGGCAAGCCCACCGGGTATCGCTGGGGAATCGAGCGGAAAGAAAAGCTGCTGCGCCTCGAGGCTAAGGCGATTACTGCGGGAACATCGCGCTAACTCCTGCATTGCCTCGCGGTTAAGGGGCTCCCTGCTCCCCATTCGTGGGAGTTCATTCGGCCGCGGTCTCTGGTACTTTCGCTGGCACCGTACCTCGAAAGCTCCCCTTGACCACTACTGCTGCCGTTCTCCCTGCTGCCGCATTCGCCCCTGCCGAGGCCCTGCCGGATCAATCCGCGCACGGCATCTCCCTCGCGGAGATTCTCTCCGCTCTCTCCTTTGCCCTCGATCTGACGGAAGGCGCCGTGCCCGGCCATGCGCTGCGCAGCTGCCTGCTGGGCATGCGCCTGGGGAAGGAACTGGGACTCACCCGGTCCCAGCGAACCAGTTTGTACTATGCGCTGTTACTCAAAGACGTCGGCTGCAGCAGCAATGCAGCGCGGCTGTGCCAGATCATCGGCGGCGGCGACGAGCGGCGGGTGAAGGCCGGCGTGAAGCTGGAGGACTGGACACAGCCCAATCGCCCGAAAGGATCGACGCTGCGGCTGCTGTGGACCAGCGTGCTCCCCCATGCGAGCCGCCTCCAGCGGATCGCGGGCATCGTGCGCATCGGCCTCACCCAGCACCGCAACAACCAGGAGATGATTACCCTGCGCTGCGACCGCGGCGCGCACATTCTGCAAAAGCTGGGCCTGGGCCGCGTGGCCGCCGAAGCCGTCCGCGGACTCGACGAACACTGGGACGGGAGCGGGTATCCGGAGCGCCGGACCGGGCACACAATTCCGGTCGAGGCGAGAATTCTCGCGGTCGCGCAGCATCTGGATGTCTTCGCCACAGAGCGCGGCACCGATGCGGCGCTGGCGGTCCTGCGAGAACGCAGCCGCCGCTGGTTCGATCCGGAACTGGTGCGGATTGTCGAGCGGTTGCAGGGAGGCGGGGCCCTGTGGCGATCCGCGCTGGCCACCACGCCGGAGAGCGAAACCCAGCGGGCGGTCCTCGATCTTGCTCCGCAGGAGGCGCATCGCTTGCAGGCGGCCGATATCGACCTGATCTGCGCGGCCTTTGCCGATGTGGTGGACGCGAAATCGTCGTTCACTTTCCGGCACTCGCTGGGCGTAACCGAGGCCGCCGCGCGGATTGCCCACAGGCTGGGGCTCAGCCCTGCACGCCTGCAGCTCGTCTATCGGGCGGCGCTGCTGCACGATCTCGGCAAACTGAGCGTCCCCAACTCCATCCTCGATAAGCCCGGAAAACTGGACCCCAACGAATGGCGGGTGGTCCAGGAACATCCCCGGCTGACCCGCGAGATTCTCGCCCGCATCGGCTCGTTCGGCGAACTGGCGGAGATTGCAGGCGCCCATCACGAGAAACTGGACGGAAGCGGATATCCAAATCACCTGGTGGCGCGGCAACTCCCGATGGAGGCGCGCATCATCGCGGTGGCCGATGTCTATGGAGCGCTGACCGAGGATCGTCCCTACCGCGGCGGCCTGACCCACGAGCAGGCCATGGAGATTTTGTTGCAGGATGCACCGGCCAGGCTGGATCCGGACTGTTGCGAAGCCCTGATGGACGGTCTCCGCTGAGTCCATCAGGCTCTTTCAAACCACCCCGGAAACCCGGAGAAGGTTCCCTCTTCGCAGCTTGCTAAAAGATATATCTTGCGCTATATTCTTCTTAAGGTATATCGCATGATGTATCAAGAAAAGGAGAATCACAATGTTTTATCAATACTTTAGCCGGGAATCCGAAGGCCGCGGCTCGTTCGAGCACGGCGGACACCGCTGTGGGAAACACGGCGAGCGCCATGGCGAACGCGGCTTCCGCGGCGGGCGCGGGGAATTCGGCTTCCGCGGCGGCCGGGAACATGGTTTTGGCGGAGCAGCCCGGATGTTCGACGCGGGCGATATTCGCCTGGTCGTGCTGAAGCTCCTCTCCGAGCAGCCCAGTTACGGGTACCAGCTCATGAAAACGATGGAGGAACGCCTCGGCGGCGGCTATACGCCGAGCGCGGGCGTGATCTATCCGACGCTGACCATGCTCGAGGAAGAAGGTCTGGCCTCAGTCACGGTGTCGGAGGGCAACAGGAAGGTGTACTCGGCCACCCAGGCTGGGCTCGAATCCCTCGAAGCCCAAAAGGAGCGGATCGCTGAGCTGTTCGAGCGCCTCGACGAGACCGGCCGGGGATTCCGCCGGGGGCGCTCGCCGGAAATCATGAAGTCCATGATGAACCTGCGCGGAGCCGTGATCGCGCGCGTGGCCCGCGGAAACGCTACTGCGGAACAAATCGGCAGGATTACGGAGGCGATCGACGCAGCAGCGAAGGCGATCGACGAATTGTGAGCTGGAACCGAGCGGAGAAGCGGGGCGCCCGAAGATGCTGACCTGCAACCCTTAATTCAGGTCGTTGCCCACGATGATGGTGACCGGCGGGTTGGTTGTCAGCTGCGCGTCCATCACCAGAAAGGTGCGCACCTGGCCCGCGGCGAAAGTCACCGGAGCGGTGCTGGTGTACGCACTGGTGATTTTGCCCGCCACGGTGACAGCGATGGTGTAGTCTCCGGCGGGCACATTGAGGTATGCCGAGACGGTTTGCGCAGGCACCGCGCTGAGCAGCGGCTTGGCGTCGGCCACCAAAGTGCTCCCCGAAAGCAAATAGACGTCCACAGCCCCGGTTTGCTGCGCCTGCTGCACAATCCGCAGCGAGAAATCCCCCGCGGGCGGCGGCGTGACCTGGTCGGTGAGAATCGTCGCGGTATAACTGGCGCCGGAGTCGGCGATCAGGATGGAGTGCTGCTCGTCGACCAGGAAGGTGCCGTTCGCCGAAGCCGTCGCTTTCGTCGACCCGGTGGGGTAAACGTTGGCCGTCGTGTTCTGCGGAGGCAGGAAGGCATAGTTGGTGATCGTGGCCGCCGCGATATTCGTCGCAATTGAGGTGGTGCCGACCGATACGTTGACCGCGGGCGCGTTGTACGAAGCGTCCATCACCCGCACCAGGGTCTGGGTCGGAGAGGAGCTCTGGATGGTCTGGCACCCGGTGAGGGCGGCCAGCAGCACCACCAGAAAAGTGGCGCCGATGCGCATTCGGCGATTCTCAGCTGCGGCTGACATAGCGGGGTCGCGGCTCATTCGGGAGGGTCGCCTCCCATCTTAATCGCCCACGCGGGGAAGCGGGCAAAGAATCCCTTCCGCGGCGCTGCCACCAACGGGGGACCGCCTGCGAACGTTGGAGCGGAAGCGCGCTGACCAAAGTACTCGCGGGGCCATTCCTGCGCGCGGGATTGTGTCAGGGACGGTGCGTATACTGCTGGCTTATGTTACGAGCCCTCGTCAAAATTCCGTTGCTCTTCCTGATGGTCCTGGCGGTTCCCGACTTTGCGCAAACCGCACCTGTCCTCGCACCCGCGCAGGCGGCTCCCGCCGTGAACCCGGCAGCGCCTTCGCCCGTCAAGGTAGAGCAGCAGGACAGCTTTTTGGTTGTGGGCGTGACCGCGCGAACGAACAATGCCGCGGAAGCCAACGGGCAGGGAAAGATTCCGGCGCTGTGGCAGGCGGCGATGGAGAACGGCTCGCTGCAGGCGATCCCGAACCAGGTGGGCAACGGGTTTGTGGTGGTCTACAGCCACTACGCCAGCGACCATACGGGCGACTACGACTACACCCTGGGGGTGAAGGTGTCCTCGGCGGACAAGGTTGCGGACGGGTTGATGGTGCGGAAGATCGAGGCGGGGAACTACGCGGTGGCCAGGTCCGGGAAGGGAGTGCCGCAGGAAGTGATCCCGGCGCTGTGGCAGCGGATCAACGCCATGACGCCAGCGCAGCTGGGCGGGACGCGTGCCTACGAGACGGACTTCGAGGTTTATCCGGATGTTACGGACTGGGGCAGCGTGCAGATCGCGGCGCATGTGGGGCTGAAGTAAAGCAGGACACAGTGCACCGGGCAGCCTCTGGCCCGTAGCCGCGAGCCGGGAGGGCCGAGCTGAAAGCCGGTTGCCTGAAAGCGGCCGGATGAGAAGCGGACGAATGGCTGCGTGGGAACCTCGTTCGTGACCTTCACCCCGAACCCGCCACCCTGTACCCTGCTCTTATGAGTTCGATTCAGGTTCAGCTTCCCGATGGGTCGGTGAAAGAAGTCCCGGCCGGAACCACACCCTTTGCCATCGCCGAGGGCATTTCACCGCGCCTGGCGCAGGCCGCGGTGGTCGCGCGCATTCGTCCTTTGCAGGCCGCAGCCGCGCTCGCCGGCGCGGCGCAGGGCACCGAGGCGTCGATGTATGGCGCTGCCGATCCGCACGCGGAGCGGCTGGTGGATTTGACCACCCCCCTCCACCAGGACGTCGCCCTGCAGCTGCTGACCGAGAAGGATCCCGAGGCGCTGAAGGTGCTGCGCCACTCCGCGGCCCATGTGCTGGCAACTGCGGTCACCGAGCTGTTTCCCGAAACGAAGCTGGGCCACGGCCCGGCCACCGAGACCGGCTTCTTCTACGACTTTTGGCGGCCCACGCCGTTTACCCCCGAGGACCTGAAGCTGATCGAGGGGCGCATGGCAGAGGTAGTCGCCCGCGACGAAAAATTCGTCCGCGAGTCCGAATCGCGCGACCAGGGACTCGCGCAGTTCAAAGCCGGAAACGACTTCATGAAGGTCCACTTCGTCGAGAAGTTCACCCAGCCCGGCGACGAGATTTCCCTCTATAAGAACGGCAAATTCGTGGACTTCTGCCGCGGTCCTCATGTGCCCTCCACCGGCCGCGTGAAGGCGGTCAGGGTGATGAGCCTGTCCGGCGCCTACTGGCTGGGCGATGAGAAGAACCCGCAGTTGCAGCGCATCTACGGGACCGCCTTCTTTTCGAAGAAGGACCTGGATGCCTTTCTCGAAAAGATCGAGGACGCGAAGCGCCGCGATCACCGGCGCCTCGGTAAGGAGCTGGAGCTCTTCACCGTCAGCGAGGAAGTCGGCGCCGGCCTCCCCCTGTGGCTGCCCAAAGGCGCCACCATCCGCCGCCTCCTCGAGGACTACATCCTCGGGCTCGAGCGCGAGCTCGGCTACCAGCACGTCTACACCCCCAGCCTCGCCAAAGTGGACCTCTACAAGCGCTCCGGCCACTGGGAGCACTATCACGACGACATGTTCCCCCCCATGGATCTCGAAACCGAGCAGATGGTGCTCCGGCCCATGAACTGCCCCCACCACATCCTCGTCTACGAGTCGAAGCTGCACAGCTATCGCGATCTCCCCGTGCGCCTGGCGGAGCTCGGAACCATGTACCGCTACGAGCGCTCCGGCGCGCTCAGCGGCCTCAGCCGCGTCCGCTCCATGACGCTCAACGACGCGCACATCTTCTGCACCCCCGAGCAGATCAAAGAAGAGTTCTCCAGCGTCATGAAGCTGGTCGAGCGTGCCTACCGCGACCTCGGCATCACCCAGTACAGCTACCGGCTCTCCCTGCGCGATCCGGCCAATAAGGAAAAGTACGTCGACAACGACGCGATGTGGGAGCTGGGCGAGCGCATGCTGCGCGAAGCCCTCGATTCCCTCGGCCTCCATTATCGCGAGAGCAGGGGCGACGCCGCCTTCTACGGGCCGAAGCTCGATATCCAGCTGGCCGACGTCATGGGCCACGAGGAAACCTACTCCACCGTGCAGGTCGATTTTCATCTGCCCCATCAGTTCGCGCTCAAGTACACAGCGGCCGACGGCACCCAGCCCCGCCCGGTCATGATTCACCGCGCCATCGTCAGCACCATGGAGCGCATGGTGTCCTACCTGATCGAGCTCTACGCAGGTGCCTTCCCCCTCTGGCTCGCGCCCGTCCAGGTCGGCCTGGTGCCCATCTCCGAACGCCATCTCGGCTACGCACAAAAGGTACGCGAACGGTTACAAAAGGCCGGCCTGCGCGTCGAGATCGACGCTCGCAACGAAAAGATGAACGCCAAAATCCGCGACTTCACCCTGCAAAAGTTCCCCTACGTGCTGGTCATGGGCGACAAGGAAGAAGCCAACGAAGGCGTGAGCGTCCGCACCCGCGGCAAGGGCGACGAGGGCTCACAGGCGCTCGAGGCCTTCGTGCTCCGCACCGAAAAAGTCGTCCGCGAAAAGAACCCCGAGCTCTGAACGGCACCCAGTAGCAATGCCCCGGACCCCGCCTGTCCGAAAACGGCACACTCCGGCGCAAAAGTTTTTCGCCCCGGGTACCATCCGGGGTCGCACAAACGCATGCCCATCTCTAGAATCGGCTGCAAGCAGGAAAACTTGAACTGCGGACCGAAAAAATGATCCTCCAACAGCGCCCTCTTTCCGAATCCATTCACGTCAGCCAGCGATTCCGCCTGACCCTCGAGTCCGCCATCCTCCACCTCGAAGCCGGCGCCGCCCGCGATGAACGCATCCTCCCCCTGCTCGAGGATCCCGACCATCGCCGCCGCCAGCGCCTCCTGGTCGAGGCCCAGCTCGACCGCGCCTACCGCCTGCGCGAGCTGCTCGCCCGCACCGCCATCCGCCAGGTTCGCGCCGCCTGAGCCCGACACCCGCTGCAGCGCTGATCCAAAATCGCAATCCCAAAAATTAGTGCGGGTGGTTGTCGTTAGGCTTCTCCTGCGGCTTCTCCGGCTGACGCGGCGCCGGCCGCGTTTCCTGATGCGCCGGCCGAGTTTCCTGATGCGCGGGCCGCGTTTCCTGATGTGGCGGAGCCGCGGGACGCTGCTCCGGCCCCCTCGTCTCCGGTCTCCTCGTCTCGTTCGGCGCCGCCTGAGGATGCGCCGGCCGCGTCGTCCGCTGCGGCGTCGTCCGCGGCTCGTTCCTCCGCTCGCTGGCACCCGGCTGCGTCCCCGGCTGCGCCTGCGGCCGACTCTGCGGCCGACTCTGCGGATGGAACGAAGGACTCGGCTCCCGCGTCGGCCGCGTCACCCTCGGCGACGGACGATTGTTCCCAACCGCACGCTCCGGCTCGCGGCTCATCGGCGAGGTGCGCCCCGGCTGATGCGTATTCGCCCCCGCCCGATTGTTGTCCGTCCGCGGAGCCGCCGCCTGGTGGAAATCCTCCACCCGCGCTGCCGGCGCCGTCCGTCCATCGTTCATCGGCCGCGTTTCGGCCACCGTTTGCGGATGGCCGTGGTTGTTGCGCTCGAACTGCGCGGTGTTTTGCCGGGCGTTATCAGCGCTGCTGCGCTGCGAAGCGAGCGGCGCAACGTGACGCTCCCGCTGCGCGGCCTGCTGCGATGCCGTCGCCCGATAGCTCAGCCCCCCGTGTCCCCCGTTGTAGCTCACATGCGAGTTGTTGCGCGGAGTCACGTGGTAGTCGTAAACGTTGTGAATGTCGCTGCGGTTCACATGGGTAATGGCGGTGTTGTAGTAGAAGGCGTTGTTGCGCCAGTAGCCGCCTTCATATCCGTCGCCGTAGTAGCCGTACCCGTAGTTCACGCCGCCGTAAAAGCCGATGTGCGGCCCCCAGTAGCCGTCGTGCCAGGCGTAGCGGCTGTTGTCGAAGCCCCAGTAGCCCGGCGTCCACAGGGCTCCAACCCAGGGAGCGAGAACCCACTCGCCCGGAACCCAGTAGTAGCCGTCGGAAGCATAGGCCCAGTAGCCCGGAGTCCACATGTAATCGTCGCCGGGGCAGGGCGGCTGATCGTAGTCGGGCAGCGGCGGCGGTGCCTCCGCGGCCACGTCCTCGGCGCTGTCGTCCTGTTCGTCCTGATCGCTTCCCGGCTGCGCATAAGGATCGGAGGCCGGCGGCGGCGCGGCGTTCGCTGCCTGGTCGGCCGGCGGAGCAGGCGGATTTCCCGTCGTGCTGTCGCTGGCCAGCGCCAGATTCGCGGCCGCGGGATCGCCGCTCGAAACAGGCTGCATCTGCGCCGAATTCTGGCTGCTGTGGCAGCCGGCCAGGATGAAGGCGAACAGCGCCGCCGGGGCAAGAGACGTGCCGAACTTTCTCATGCGTTTTTGGATGCCGTTCTGCCCGGCCGCGGAATGCTATCTTGCTCAAAGTGGGCGCGCCTCGGCCGCACCAGCAGCCGGCCCCATTCCACCGTGGGAGGAAAAGCATGGACCAGCAGGTGACGGGGACCTTTGACGTGAAGCTGATCCCGGAAAAAGCGGGCGATCCGCAGGCCGAAGCCGCCGGGCTTCTGCGCATGACCCTCGACAAGCAGTTTCAGGGACCGCTGGCCGCAGCCGGACAGGGCACCATGCTCAGCGTGCTCGACCGCGAAAAGGGCTCCGGGGGATACGTGGCGCTCGAACGGGTGACCGGGACGCTCAAGGGCCGCAAAGGCAGCTTCGTGCTCCAGCACGGCGCGACCATGAACCGCGGAGTGGCGGATATGACCGTAACTGTGGTGCCCGACACCGGAACCGGAGAACTGGCGGGGATTACCGGGACAATGACCATCCGCATCGAAGGCGGGCAGCATTTTTACGATTTCGCCTACAAGCTCGAGGATGGGCAGCAGCCAGGGCGAACGAAAGAGTGAAGCCCGAGCTTGCCTTATGATGCCGTAACAGGGCGAGACTCAGGGTCTTCGAGTCATCAGGAACTCCTTTTTGAGGGCAGCTACAGTGCCCCTGACCAGTTCGCTGAACTGACGCAACATTGGAAGAATCGACTCGCCCCCCATCGGCAATCCCTCTTCGATAAATATCGCAAGGCCGAGATGTCCCTTGTCGGCGATTTTCAGATCTTCCCCGGCAAGCTTCCTGCTTGCGGTTCGAGTCTCAGCGATAATTCATGGAGCGAGGGCGGTCTGGCGTCCCTTTGCGTCTTCCAGGCGTACCTCGAAAATGCCGCTGAACTGCATGTATGGAAGCAGCAGCCGGTGCTTGTCGAGAATTTCGAGTTTGTGCAGGGACCGGATTCTTTCCCCATTCCCTCCTGTGTACGGCTGTATCGTTTCCACGATGAATGCGGCGAGATTGGCGGGAATCCTCTTTATCAATCGACCATTGACAGCAGTTTCAAGTTCTTTGCTGGTTTCTCCCGTTGGGAAACTGGTCTCTTTGGTGCGCCTTCCACTATGAGCGAATTCGATGTCACTGATTACGAAGTCCAGCGCGGAGCGCAGATTATGCAAGGCGTCTCCAAGAATGAGGGAGAACTCATCTGGAACGGATTTGACTATCTCAGCCTTCAGGAGATTGTGCGGGCCTTCAGGGTCTCTATCGACGCGAAGAGCGTACGCATCACCTGCGGCGAATGCCTTCATGCGTCCCTCAAGATCATCGATGTGCTCATTGGCCCGTTTGATCTTTAGGTGTGATCCGCGAAATGCCTTCGTCATAGAATTGCAGCACCATGTCACGACTGGATTTCTGGGTAATATTCATCTGTCTGCTTTTCATCGCCGCCGGCGTTCACGACATCAGCAGGGACGTAAAGGCGATACGAGAGAGGCTGGAAGATAAAAAGTGAAAACCCCGCTGGCAAGCGGGGTCTGCAAATCATGGGGCCCCTGAAAGGCTTGCCGATCGCGAGAGCATCGTAGATAGTGTAGTGCAATGGCGACTGACAAAAAACGGAAGTGTTGACCTTACGCAAGGTGGCATTCATCCGGGCACTGAAATGGACGAGATATCCGTTGCCTGAGCAAGTAACCGTCTGCCGCCGACCACACCTTTTTTCTTCAGATCGCGATGGAAATTCAGCGGCCTGTCGGAAGCTGGAAATAGCGACCCAAAATTTGGCGACGGTCAGCGCACCACGGGGAAAACTGGATCGCGTGAACGTGGAGGCGCACACCGCCAGAGCAAGGGTGAAAGCTTTGCGCGGATTCTCGACGTGATTGGGGCAAGGGGCCTCTTGCTCCTGGGCTCGATCCTGACGGTGCTCCTGAGGCACTTCAACCTGATCCGGCGGCTCCCATCAACTCTGCATGCAAACTCCCCACTCCCTTTTTCCCGCCGCACCGCCGACGAATTCCACGAAATTCCTGTAAACTGAGGATTCGCGAATTTCTCCCAGGAAAGAGTCAGGTCATGTCGATCCATCCAGTCATGCAGCGCCTCGCCGATAAGCTGAACCGCACCGATCTGCCCCCCTTTGGGCCGGGCGATACCCTGCGCGTCCAGGTGCGCATTAAAGAAGGCGATAAGGAGCGGCTGCAGGCCTTTGAAGGCGTCGTCATCGCCCGCAAAAATGGGCCCCAGGGCAGCTTTACCATCCGCAAAATGAGCTTTGGCCAGGGCGTCGAGAGGATTTTCCCCCTCAACAGCAAGGTCATCGACAAAATCGAGAAGGTCCGGTCCTCGAAGGTGCGCCGCGCCCGCCTCTTCTACCTCCGCGGCCTGCGCGGCAAGGCCGCTCGGCTCAAGGAAGTCGAGAGAACCTAGTACCGTCGTACCGTTCGGCCCTCCGAATTCGCTTGCTCTCGAACCTCCCGTTTTCTACCCTCAAAACAGGGAAAGCTCTGTTCCGCCATCGCTGGCCAACAGAGCTTTTCAGCTTTCCGGCCCAGGCCGGAACGCCTTCCCGCTCTTTGAGAACCTGGCTCGTTTCGTGGCGACTGCAGCCCCGGCAGAATCCGGGCGCAACGACTCCTTCGCCCTCTTCCGCCGCGCCTTCTTCGCTCACGAGCGTGAATGCGGCACTCACGCTCGTGAGCCATGTGCTTCATTTGCAATCACCAAAGAGCGTCGCACGCGTGAATGCGTCAATGGCGATCGTCATTGACGCAGGACGGCCGTACCGCAACTGACCCGGAATCTGAGAGATGCCGGGATCCAGTCCGACGGCTATCCCTAACTCCAGCAAAATCAATCAACAGCCCGGGACCCCGGGGGGGTAGGGGAGAAGGCCTCGATCGAAGCTAAACCGGCTGCGCAGCCGCCCGCCCGAGCCAGGATTTCATCGTGTTCGCGTCGACCAGCCCCGCCTGCTGGAAAGCCAGTTGCCCCCCGGAGAAGACGGCGAAGTTGGGGATGCCCTGGACGTTGTAGCGAGCAGCCAGTTGGGGGTGCTGCTCGGTATCGACCTTGAGAACCAAAGCGCGCCCCGCCAGATCGCGGGCGGTTTCGGCGACCTGCGGCGCGGCCATGCGGCAAGGCCCGCACCACGCCGCCCAGAAATCGACCAGGACCGGCACTTTGGCCTCGCGAAGGATCTCGTCGAATTCGGCCGGCCCAACAGCGATCGGTTCGGCCGTAGCCGCCAGCGCCGCTTTGCAGGCGCCGCAGCGGCCGGTGTCGGCAAGATGGCGCGCGGGAATGCGATTGGTTTTCCCGCAGGCAGTGCAGCTGCGAAGGATAGGCATAGCGGTTGTCCTCGTGAATGGATGCGCTTCGCCCGTCGCAGGTCGCAAAGCAGCGCGCCCCGGTTTTCCACGTCTGTCCTCCGGTTCGACGGCGATAGACTCGCCCTATGGGGACGCTGCAGGGCGAACTGATTCCGAAACGCGGCCGCAAGCGCCTGCCCGACGACGAAGTTTGCGCATCGACGCGGAAGATGCGCATGCTGCGTTCGCTCGCCTGCGGAAATAAATACGAAAAGCTGGCGCGAGCCCTGGGCGCGATGGCCATTGCCGGCGTCGACGAGGTGGGCCGCGGCGCGCTGTTCGGCCCGGTGGTAGCGGCGGCCGTGATTCTGCCGCCGGAGACGCGCATTCGCGGATTGCGCGATTCGAAACAACTGCTCCAGGAGGATCGGGAGCGGCTCGAGGCCATCGTGCGGGCGCGCGCCCTTGCTGTGGCCGTCGATGAAGTGGACGCGGAGACCATCGACCGGGTCAACATCTACCAGGCGAGCCGGATGGCGATGGCCGCCGCAGTGATGAAGCTCGATCCGCAGCCCGATCATCTGCTGATCGACGCGCTGCTGCTCGATCTGCCCCACGCGCAGACGAAGATCATCTACGGGGACTCGCTCAGCATTTCAATCGCGGCCGCCTCGGTGGTTGCAAAGGTGTATCGGGACAGCCGGATGTGCCAGCTGGACCGTGAATATCCCGGTTACGGGCTGGCGTCGCACAAAGGGTACGCGACGCCGGAGCATCGCGCGGCGCTCAGGAACCTGGGGCCGTCGATTTTGCATCGAAAGAGCTTTGCGCCGGTGTTGCAGGCCGATTTGCCATGGGACGATCTGGCCGACGGCGAGCTGGCCGACGAAATCCCCGTACCTGAGGACGGAGCCGTTTGCCCCATCGACTCCTCGTTGTAACCGCACATCCTGACGACGAAAGCGGCGGCTTTGGCGGTGCGCTGCTGCGGAGTCATCGCGACGGCGTGGACACAACCGTCCTGTGTTTCACCGACGGGCAGGCAGCGCATTTTCGCGGAGACGCCGCCGATGCTGCGGAACTGGGCATCCTGCGGCGGGCGGAGATGGACGCGGCCTGCAAGGTCCTGGGCGTGACCCGGCACATGGTCCTCCATTTTCCCGACGGCGAGCTGCCCGAGCAGAATTTTCTGGAAATGGTAGGGATTGTGGTGGAGGCGATCCGGCGCTGGCGCCCCCAGGTGGTGCTGACATTTGGTGGAGACGGCGCGGTGAACCTGCACCGCGACCACACGGTGATTTCGCTCGTCACGACGGCGGCCTTTCACTGGGCGGGGCGAGTGGAGATGTTCGCCGGCCGGGCGGGATTGCAGCCGTGGATGCCGCACAAGCTGTATTACGCGAGCACCCCGTTCGTTTCGGTGCGCGACCATCCGGAGCTGAGCCAGGCGCCGACGGTGCCCTGGTCGCTGACGCTCGAACTGGACGAAGAATTTGCCCAGCGCAAGATGGAAGCCTTCGGCAAGCACCACACGCAGCAGGGGGTGCTCGAACGAGTGAGCGAGCATGTGAAGCAGGCGATGAAGGCCGAGCGGTATCTGCTGGCGGCGAAGCGAGGCATCGGTGCTGTGTCGGACGATGCGGGAATGTGGGCTGGAATCGAAGACTGAGTTCAGGGCCCGGAGTTCAGAGTTCAGGTGACGGTGGTTTCACCCCTGAGCCGCCGCGGGGTATCGCAGGGTGCGCCTCTCCTGATAAAGAAGACTGGAGGCCTACCATGACGGAACCCGCAATCCGGACCAAGCTCTACGGCTTTACCCTCCTGAACCATCCACGCTTCAACAAGGGCACGGCATTTACCGAAGAGGAGCGCGACGCGTTCGACCTGCACGGGCTGCTGCCTCCGCATGTGGGCACGCTGGAGGAGCAGATTTGGCGCCGCCAGAAAGCGTTCGATGCGTATGAGACGCCCTTCGAGAAATACAGCCTCATGCGCGATCTGCAGGACATCAACGAGACGCTGTTCTACGCGCTGATCCTGTCGGACGTGCGGAAGTTCATGCCGATTGTCTACACGCCGACGGTGGGCGAGGGGTGCCAGCGCTTCAGCGAAATCTGGCGGAAGCCGCGCGGGTTGTTCCTGAGCTATCCCAACAAAGACCGGATCGAAAAAATTCTGTCGCACAAGCGCTACGACAATGTGCGAGCGATTGTGGTGAGCGACGGCGAGCGCATTCTGGGCCTCGGCGATCAGGGCGCGGGAGGTATGGGGATTCCCATCGGGAAGATGGCGCTGTACACGGCGCTGGGCGGAATCCACCACGAGGTCTGCCTGCCGGTGCTGCTGGACGTGGGTACGGACAACGAGGAGCGGCTGGAGAATCCGGTTTATATCGGCTGGCGGCACAAGCGCGTGCGCGGCGCGGATTACGACGATTTCATCGAGACGTTCGTGCGCGCGGTGGAGAAGCGCTGGCCGCACGTGCTGCTGCAGTGGGAGGACTTCGCGGGATCGAATGCGGCGCGGTTGCTGGCAAATTATCGCGACCGGCTGTGCACCTTCAACGACGATATTCAGGGAACGTCGGCAGTGGTGCTGGCGACGTTGCTCTCAGCGATGAAAGCAGCTGATACAAAGCTGACAGAGCAGCGGATCGCGATCCTCGGGTTCGGTTCCGCGGGGATCGGGATTGCGAACCTGATCGTGAAGGCGCTGGTGGAGGCCGGTCTGAGCGAGGCGGAGGCGAAATCGCGGATCTACGCGCTGGGCCGACCGGGACTGCTGGTCGAGGGAGCCGATGGGATTCACGACGAGCAAAAGGATTTTGTCCGGCCGCGGAAAGATGTACAGGGCTGGAAGGTTCAGGACGCGAAGAAGATCGGCCTCGAAGAAGTCGTGCGGAACGGGAAAATCACGGTGCTCATCGGCGTGGCGGGCAAAGCGGGGATGTTTACCGAAGAGGCGATCCGGGCGATGGCGAAGAACGCGGTGCGGCCGGTGATCTTCCCGCTGTCGAATCCGACGTCGAAGAGCGAGGCGACGCCCGAAGATTTATTGAATTGGACCGATGGTAAAGCGCTGATCGGAACGGGGAGCCCGTTCGAGCCGGTGAAAATCGGCGGCCGGACCATTTGTATCGATCAGACGAACAATTCGTATATCTTCCCCGGGTTGGGGCTGGGAATTGTAGCCGCGCGCGCGCGGCGGGTGAGCGACGCGATGATCATGACGGCGGCCCGCACGCTGGCCGGGCTGTCGCCGGTGGAGAAGGACCGGAACGCCAGCTTGCTGCCTGCGGTTTCGCAGTCGCGAGCGCTGAGCCGGGTGATTGCGGAGGCGGTGGCACGGCAGGCAATCGCGGAGGGGTTGTCGGACCTGAAAGACAGCGGGGTGCAGGACGCCGTCGCGGCGAATGTGTGGGAGCCGAAGTACCTGCGGTACGAGAGGGAGTACCACAGCAGCCGGTAGCTCGTAGCTGGTCGAGTCAACCAGCTACGCCCTTCAGAGTCAGTTGTTGCCGACGCGTCTCTTCGCTTTGATCAGGACATCATCCGCTTCCGGGTGATTGTCCCAGTACTCCAGGCGCACTCTTCCCTCGGGGAGCTGGCTCACCGTTGTGGGCTCAGCACTGGCGGTGACATACCATCCGGCGGGCAGAACGACGGCGTTCCTGGCGCGGCCGAGGCTGCGGTCAAAGACCAGCTCGTCGCCGTTGAGGCGATAGCTGACCGGCGCGGTGTAGGTTTCGAGAACGCGCAGTCGCAGGGACTGGCCCGGCTCGACCGCGGGAAACGGAATGACCACCACGCTGTCTTTAGGATCGACTTTCTCGCCGGTGTTGATCGTCGAGGCCATCAGCTGGGCTCCCGTCATTTCCTCGGTCTTCAGCTGCTCGCCGGTATCGAGGACGTAGGCGGAGGGCCGGCTGGCGGTGCTGCCGGTGCGCACCACGTTGGCGTATCCGTTGATGCCGGGGCGGGATTCTGTGTAGTCGTGGTAGAGCGCGAAGGCGTGGGTCTCGGGCTGCTGCAGGAAGTAGACGATGTCGCGATCCTGATGAGCGCGCTGCGACAGGCGGGCGCGTTCGGGCTCGCCGGCGAAGGGCGACTCCCAGCTGACCTCATTCGTCAGAGGGCGGGGCAGCGCGGCGGCGCCGATCTCAGCGTCCTTGACGGCGCGGAGGACGAGCTGGGCTTCGCCGCCGCCAGCGTGGAGAAAGCTGATGGCGATGCGGCCGTCCTTCTCCGTCAAAATCTGCGAGGGAACATTCAGACCGACGATTTCATAACCGGGCGGGAGCACGACCTGATTGCGGCGGATGCCGAGCGGGCGATCGAAGACGATCGCGTTGCCGTCGGTGTGATAGCTCTTCGGGTCCTTGTAGGTCTTGACGATGAGCATGCGGGCCTGACCATGGAGTGGCACGGGGCGGACGAGCGTGACCTTGATGTAGTCCATGGAAGGGTCGGCGTGGACCATGAGAGGGTCTTTGCCGGCGTCGGCTCCCCCGACAACCGCGAACTGAAGCGGCTTGCCGGTCATGGCGTCGTAGACGTTCTCGTCGCTGGCGACGCTGCCTTTACGGATCGGGTTGTAGAAAACGGTGGCGCCGGCAGTGGTGGCCGTGACTTCGTAGTCGATTTTGAAACTCGAGGTTTCCGGCGCGAGGAGCTCGTACCGGGTGTACTCGTCTGTTTCGGTCTGGGTCCCGGTGGAAGAGGGGAAAACGACGGCGTCGCGCGTGTCGGTCGGGGCGGCCGAATGGATTTGAGCGGACAGGCTGCGGGCGGCGATGAGGGCCAGGCAGCCGGCGAGGGCCGCGGTCGTTCGGGATGGAAGAGGCATAGCACGGAGAATACGGGAAACCGGCGCGGGGAGCCACCGGGCCGTGAAAGTTAGTGAGCGACGCAGGTTGTGCGACCGGTGTCGGCGACGCTGGCGATGAGCCAGTGACCATTTTCCAGGACCAGGCTGAATAAGTCGGTGCCGCAGTGGTCGATTTTGCCGTCGATCAGAAAATCGAAGGGTGCCCAGACCACGGCGAGATCGTGGTCGATGCGGACCAGGGGATGCTGAATGCGCTCCTCAATGTGGGTGGCGCCAGGCCGGGAGACGCGTGCGGCGAAGGCGTCGAAGGTCATCTGCACGGGTTTGCCGTCACGCATCAGCACGAGCGAGCCGCCCGGCAAGAGCGGGGCGCGGATGGCAGCAGCGTCGCGGTGGCTCATGCCATCGAAGAGCGCGTGAACGGGGACGAGGACAGCGCTGGGATCGCCGGGAGTGGCGGCGTACAGAGTGGGGGTGACGGCGGCGAGAAGAAAGAGTGCGCGCAGGGCGTCGGTCATGGCGGACATTGTAGAACCGCCGGGGTTCTGCACCGAGGCCATGGGTAGTTCTTGCTTGGTCCCGGTAGTATTCCGAGGGGGGTGAATATGGGAGGCACAAAAACCCTGCTGGATCGCGTCGCGCCGCTGGCGATGAGCGCCGATGAGTTTCGCGTTGTGGGCCGGGATCTGGCGAACGGTTCTCAGGCATCTCAGGCAGACTTGGCGGCCAGGGTCTCGCAGTGTTTCTTGAGGCTGCGGGCCTCGGTGGCGACGTAGTCGTTGATCCGTTTGCCATACATGCTGCCGAGCACCACGCCGAGGAGGCCTTCCGTCGAAAACGCCAACTCGACTTCCGTGCCGGAGCCGTCAAAGCCGGTGAGGCGGTGGTCGGCGATCATTTTGGCGCCCGGAGACTTGACGATCCAGGTGAAAGCCTGATGGGGGATGCACTCCGTGACTTCATAAACAGCGGGGCGCAGTTTGGGCTGGGTGATGCGATAGCGCGATCCGACATGGAATCCGTGGTTGGTGAGGGGCTCGACAGCCAGAATGGTGGGGTTCCAGCGAGGCCAGCGTTCGACGTCGCCGAGGACCTGCCAGATGGCGGCCGGGCTGGCGTGGACAATGACACGTTCGACGGTCTGCATGGGAAGGCTCCTCTCCGCAAGGGATACGCAGGGAGCGGCGCGATGGTTCCCGGGAGGGTTGCCGGGGCGCATAGCGCACAGTCTCGCGCCTGCGAGCCCGGGTTTTTGAGTTCGGTTAGCTCATCTGGCGGGCTGGCCCGGAGACTTTTCTCCAAACCTTCCAGGCGGCCCAGCCGCAGACGCCAGCCGCGGCCGCGAGGCCTGCACCTGCGCAGACAAGTCCACGCAGAGACGCCCGTTGCCGGTGCACCGGGGCATCGTCGCGGACATGCTCCGGGCGCGCACCAATTCCAACCGCATATCCCAGCGCGCGATGAATGCCGGGAATTCGCTGCGCCGCTTTCATCTGCCAGGGAGCGTGGATGGGCCCGGGATTTTCAAAGACGTGAGCGATGCCGCGATGAGCGACCAGCTGCATGGCCTGGGTCACTCGGGTGGGAAAGGTTCGCCGCTTTTGCACCGCCGCCAGATCTGCCTCAGACAGCTGTCTCTGGCGTAAGGGCCCCGCCAGGAGATTCGCGGTTGCGACCGCGTCCTGAATGGCCATGTTAATTCCCACGCCGCCCGCAGGCGACATAGCGTGAGCTGCGTCTCCGATGCACAGCAACCCCGGGCGATGCCAGCGGCGCAGCCGATTGATCTGGACGGTCAGAATTTTGATTTGATCCCAGTCGTGCAGTTCGTTCACTCGCTCGCCCAGCCAGGGAACGATGTGGAGAATGTCGGCGTGGAAGGCTTCGAGGCCGCGGGCTTTGATGCTGTCGAAGGAGCCCTTGGGAATGATGAGGCCAGCCTGAAAATAATCCGAGCGATCGATCAGGATTAACGCCTTTCCGTAATTCAGGTTCCCGAGCACTTGTGCCGGGTCGCCGTCATTCCGGCTGATGCGAAACCACAGGACATCGATGGGGACGCCATATTCGACCACCTCGAGCCCAGCCACGCGGCGCGTGACGGAATGGCGGCCGTCGCAGCCCACCACGAGGTCCGCATGGACCTCAACCTCGCGCTCCTCGTTGCGGGCTATCACGCCGGTGACGCGCTTGCCTTCACTCTGCAGGTCCACCACTGCGTGCTGCATCAGGAGTTGGAATGTCGGGAGCTTCTTTGCGTGACCGGCAAGGAAGTTCAGGAAATCCCATTGGGGCATCAGCGCGACGAACTTGCAGTGCGTCGGCAGGTGGCTGAAGTCGGCCACGGGAAAGGTGGAATCTCCGATGACTATGCCCACCGAGTCCACCTGCTGATGGGACAGCTTGAGAAATTCCTCCAGCAGTCCGAGTTCCCGGAGAACCTCGAGGGTCGATGGGTGGACGGTGTCTCCGCGAAAATCGCGGAAAAAGTCCGCATGCTTTTCGAGTACCGTTACCTCCACACCCTGCCGCGCGAGCAGATAGCCGAGTACCATACCGGCGGGACCGCCGCCTACGACGCAGCAACCGGTTTGCAAAACAGCAGATGCCATGCTGGTATCGCCTCCCTCGCCTGGTCAGGAACTTCGACGCTGAATCATGGATGCGCTTCGTCGATCGAGCGTGAACGAATCCTCGGCCATGGTACACGGGTGGGTTCAGGGCAAAGAAGTGGCTGGTCGCCTCGGGAAAGACTCACTCGCTGCGAGCCCATTCGACTCAACCGCTGCGCGGCTCGCTCAGGGCAGGCTTCGGCGCGGCAGTCACCCCAGCGAGCCAACACCCCGCGCTCCGGAGACCCCGACAAGAGCGCGGAGCACGTCTTCGGGCTCGGGGCGAACGCGGAAGTCGGCGTGGACTTCGGCGAAGAGGATTTTGCCGTCCTGATCGATGACGCAGGTGGCAGGGAGGGGCAGCTTCCAGCTCTCGTCGCCGTTGATGAAGGGTACGTTCAGGAGGATGCCGCGATAGTAGCGCTGCAGATAGTCCGGGAGGGTCCAAACCAGCCCATAGCGTTCGGCGACGGCACAGCCGGCATCGGCGAGCAGGGGGAAAGGGATGCCGTGCTGGCTGGCGGTAAAGTCGCTTTGCCGCTGGGTTTGCGGGGAAATACCGATGACCATGGTCCCTCGCTCGCGCAGGCCCGAATAAAGGTCGCGCCAGGCTTCGAGTTCGGTGACGCAGTAGGGGCACCAGCGGCCGCGGAAGAAATTGATGATCAGGGGGCCGAGGGCCAGCAGGTCGGCGGAGCGAACGATTTTGCCGGAAAAGTCGGGCAGGGAGAAAGCCGGTGCCTGGGAGCCGATGGGAAGGAGACGGTCTTCGATGCCCGAGGCGAAGAGCTCGGTAATAGCGCGTTCGCCGATGGCGAGGCGCTCGGGCTGGACCAGGTTGCGGGTCTGGGCGGTGATCTCGTCGAGCTGGTCCTGGAGGTGCGGCATACAGGTACAGTGTACCGGGTGCGGCCCGAGGGCAAGGGCTGGATTTGCGCGGGGTATTACCATGGTGAGCGAACGCTGCTCCGGCGAGTAAGTGAGCTAGCCGGAGGTTCGGGGGAGCAAGACCATGTATGGCAAACGAGTTGTGGGCTGGCGGGGCGCACTGACGGTAGTTCTGCTGAGCGGTTGGTTGGGGGCGTGGGCTCAGGGTACGGTGCCGGTGACAGTGCAGTTGAAGGATCCGAGCGGAGCAGCGCTCGCCAATTACCCCGTGGGGGTCTCCTGGCAAGCGGACCAGCCGTTCCGAATCATAGTCAGCGACCAGGATGGACAGGTGGTAATTCCGCTGGCGCCTGGCGCCTATGATCTGCGGGTCGGAACGTCCGATTATCCGCAGGCCACCGTGCATCTTGATGTTGGCTCGGCGATGTCAGCGGCCGTGCTGCTAAGGCCGAGCGGCGTGGCAAACCATGTGCAAGTCATCCCCACACCGTTCCCAGTCGCGCCCCAGGCTGTTGCAGTCACCGCGATGATCCGGGGTGGGGTGCCGGCTCAGGATCTGGGCTACACCCCGGTAACGGTGATGGTGACGGGTCCGGATGGGGCGGCCGTGGCCGGAGCAGAGGTACGGGTGTCGCCGGGGTCGCCGTCGGGCGACCACTTTGTGGCTGACGAGCAGGGGCGCGTTCAGGTGGGAATGGTGCCGGGGGCGTATCAACTCCGGGTGACGGCCCAGGGATTTGCGGCGGCCGAGCGGAAGGTAGACGTAACCGAGAAGGCGCAGACACTGACCGTGGCCCTGGGGGCTGCTCCGCCGGCGAGCGGAAATGGGCCGACAGCCGCGGAGCCGGGCGGCGGGACGCCGGGAGCTGTGCCGCTGGACACGAATCCCGGCATGAATGCTGGAGAGAGAAGCGCGACGCCGGGGACGGAGAACCTTCTGGTGATCACCGGCGGTCCGGGGCAGCGCGGGGTGTTTACGCCGGCGACGCTGAAGGATTATCCGCACCAGACGGTGACGGTTTTCGATCATCACGCCAGGAAGAATGAAACCTATTCCGGAGTCCCGCTGATGGATCTGCTGTCGCATCTGGGCGTGCCGCACGGGAAAGATCTGATGGGCAAGGTGCTGGGGGAGTACATCGTGGCGACGGGATCGGACGGCTACAAGAGCGTGGTCGCGCTCGGCGAGGTCGATCCGGCGTTTCATCCGGGCAAAGTGCTGGTGGCCGACACGATGGACGGTAAACCTCTGGGAACGAAGACGGGGCCGTTCCGGCTGGTGGTGAGCGAAGACAAACGGCCGGCGCGGAGCGTGCGGAATCTGGTGAGCATTGAGGTGAGGACGGCGGAGTGAGAGGAGCAGCGTTCAGCGTGCAGCGTAAAGCGTTCTGGAAATGCGGCACGATCGCCGGTGTCTGCCTTGCGACTATTTTGAATTTCACGTGGGTCGCAGCGCAAACGGGCACTGCCTCGAGCGCGCCGATTCCGAAAGCGCTCAAGCCGTATATCAGCTGCGATTTTCCGGACATGCTGCGGGTCGTGTCGGTCGAACCGACGTCCGCGGGGCCGCTGCTGGTAGCGACCGCCGCAGGTACTGAGAGCATCGATACGGTGGCGGGGGAGCAGGTGATGTTCGCCTACCCGCTGACGGATTTCTTTGCGAGTGCGAAGGTGGAGTTGCTGCCCGCTGAACAGTATGCGCAGGATAAAAAGGTGCTGCTGGACAACATGGCGCTGATGGAGTCGCAGCGAGATGGTCCGGTGCGCGCCGAAGCGCTGCCTGCGGGGCTGCACGGATTCGGCGTGCACGGGAACGACCGAGCGAAGCTCGAGGGCGCCGAATTGGGGATGTATCTGCTGTTCGACGACCCGGCGCATGTGGTGACGACGGTTCTTTTCCTGAACCAGCACTCGTGGCAGCGGAAATTCCAGACCATGGATGAGTACGGGCAGCTGCGCGACCGCTATCTGCGGACGTACACGGGATGCATCCGTCAGAATCAGGCGATCGAGCGGTAGCGGGCGGGGCTGAAAGTCCCACCCTGTTGCGCCACGATCGGGTGAAGCTCATTTCTTATTCGAACTGGTTGAGGTCGGTGTCCGGTGCGGGACGGCCGAGGATGCGGCACATCGCCACGATCTGTCCTTTGTGATGGAAGGCGTGGGTGAAGACGTGATGGAGGATGAGCGCCGGCGTCCGATATCCGACATCGCCGTCGGAGAAGCGCAGTTCCGCGTTGGAGTTGAGCTGCGCATCGGTCAGGCGTGAGAGATAGTCGAGGGTGCGGGCTCGGGCTTGGTCCTGGAGCGTGCGGGCGTCGGCGACGGCGGGCCAGCGGGCGGGCTCCCAGGTCTGGCTGGGGCGCCCCTGCAGCCGATCGACCCAGCGGACCTCGCAGCCAAGGAGATGGACGACCTGGGCGCGAACGGAAGGGTAGCCAAAGCCAGGGAGTTCTTTCGTGTAGTCGGCGGCGGGCAGCGTGTCGAGGTGGGCGAAGAGAAGCGTGAGGCTTTGGTGGGTCCAGATGTGGAATTTGCGGATGCCGTCGAGGGTGAACATGGAACTCCTGAGAGTTGCTATTCGATTCCCAGCTTCTTCCAGATTGCGTCCACCCGCGATTGTGTCGCAGCGTCCATGACAATTGCCTTCGGCCAGGGGCGGTTGAAGCCTTCTGCGGCCCATTTGCGGGTCGCGTCGATGCCCATCTTGCTGCCGTAGTTGGGCAGGCGGGAGGCATGATCCAGGGAATCAATCGGCCCGAGGGTGAACTGGATGTCGCGCTCCGGGTCGATGTTGTTGGCGACGCGGAGGGTGACTTCGGCCAGGTTCTGGACGTCGCAGTCCTCGTCCACGACGATGATGCACTTGGTGAACATGGCCTGGCCCATGGCCCAGATGCCGTTCATGACCTTGCGAGCGTGGCCTGCGTAGCTCTTGCGGATGGACACGATCATCAGGTTGTGGAAGACGGCCTCGACCGGGAGATTGATGTCGACGATTTCCGGCAGCGTGAGACGGAAGAGAGGGAGGAAGATGCGCTCGACCGCCTTGCCCATCCACGCGTCTTCCTGCGGCGGCTTGCCGACGATCGTCGCGGAATAGATGGGGTCTTTGCGGTGGGTGATGCAGGTGATGTGGAAGACGGGGTAATCCTCGGCGGCGGTGTAGAAGCCGGTGTGGTCGCCGAAGGGGCCTTCGTTGCGTAGTTCGTCGAGGCAGACGTAGCCTTCAAGGATGATTTCGGCGTGGGCAGGGACTTCGAGATCGACGGTCTCGCATTTCACCAACTCGACCGGCTGCTGGCGGAGGAACCCGGCGATGAGAAATTCCTCGACTTCGGGAGGCGCGGGGACAATCGCGGAAAAGGTTGTGGCCGGATCGGTGCCGATGGCGACGGCGACCTCCAGTTTGTTGTTGACGACGTTGCCGAGAGCGATATTCGTCGTGGCGCCCGCGGTTTCGGCCATGGCGCTCACGCGCGCGGAAGCATCGCCCGCGACGGCGCGCACCCGGTCGCGGAGGTGCTCAGCGGCATTCTTCTGGCGTTGCCAGTGCATGCCGGTGGTCTGGCCGTCGTAGACGTGCATGCGGTACATGCCCATGTTGCGTTTGCCGGTCTTCGGATCGCGGGTGACGACGCAGGGCAGGGTAATGAAGCGGCCTCCATCGAGCGGCCAGCACTGGAGAACAGGGAAGTCGAGGACGGAAAAGTTATCGCGGAGCACGACGTCCTTGCAGGGCGCGTCTTTGGCGGAGATAGTTCTGGGAAAGACGTTGCCGAGGGCGGCGAGTTGGGGGAGCATCTTCAGCTTCCCGATCAGCCCTTCCGGCGATTTGATTTCCATCAGTGCGCGGATCCGCGAGGCGATTTCGTCGAGCGAGCCTTTGTGGGGATCGAGACCGAGGGCGAGCTTCATGCGGCGTTCGGAGCCGAACTGGTTCATCAAAACGTGCGCGCCGGGAAAGCCTTTGATCTTCTCGAAGAGGAGCGCAGGACCGCCAGGCGTCCCTTTGGAGTGAGCGGAAAAGCCAGACTTCGAGACGCGGTCGGTGATCTCGGCGATTTCGAGGATCGGATCGACTTCTTCGCGAATGCGGCGCAACTCGCCGGCTTTGTCGAGGATTTTGATCCAGTCTCTGAGGTCGTCGCAGGCCAGGGCGGGTTCTCCGGTGTTGTCTCTAACTATAGAAGGTTGCGGGCGGGGTGCAGAGGGACGTAGTCGCAAATCCACCCTGCCGGAAATCAAAAGGGGATGGGCCCGGTTCGGCCCATCCCCCTGAACGGCGCTGCCGTAAAGGTCAGTGCAGCCCGTATACGTCGATTTCGCCCTCCGGATTGCTGACGGTGGTCGGATCGTGACCGGTGGAGATGTAAACCTTGCCGTTGGCCACGATGGGCGAAGTGAATTTGATGCCGTAGCCAGGTACATCGCTGGAGTTCTGGCTGCTGTTGTAGATCTGGTTGGGAAACTCGTCGGCGTCATAGGCGCGGAGAGTGGCGTTGGTGGGCGTGCCCTGCTGCAGCGGGGTGCCTTCGTCGATCATCCAGACGATGCCGTCGTGGTTGCCATTCGATGAGATGAAGGGCGTTGTGCCGCGCGTGTTCTCCTGAATGCTGGGCGTAGTGTAGGCGCCCGGGGTGAGCGTGCCGGAGTACTCGAATTCGCGCACGCCGGCGGGTGTGGAGCTGCCGGTTGGGGTGATTCCGAGGAAGACGTAGTTGTTGTAGTACGCCGGGGTGCCGAAGATCTCGTACGCGTTGATCAGGGTGGTGTGGGTACCGGCGCTGTCGGTGCAGCTGGAGGAGTAGGGCGCCGAGAGATCGGCTTCAAACCACAGGGTCTGCGTGGCACCGGCGTCGTTGGCCTGCTCGTGGCCCATGTTGCCGGAGTTCACCAGGTAGAGCTTGCCCATTTTCCCGCCGGCGAGAAGCTCGGTAGTGCCGGGAATGAGCAGGAGGCCACCGGCCGCGAGATCGGAATCGTCACAGTCCATGAACTGATAATCCTGGGGCGTGAAGTAGTCCTCGACCTTGAGGGTAGGGCTGAATTTGATGATGGAGTCGCTGAAGGCGGTGCTGCCGTCCCAGGGACCGTTGCCGGTCGTGATGTAGACATTGCCGGAGCTGTCGGCGACCGGGCCGCCGCTGCCCATCCACACGCCGCCGGCGCTGGCGTATGTGCCTTCGCCAGCCAGATTGGGACTGGCATTCCACACCGCGACCTGGGCCAGGGTGGAAGCGTTATAAGCAAGCAGCCAGCCGGTGGGGCAGCTACCGATGCCGATATAGACGTTTCCATTCGCCAACAACAGGGCAGAGCGCGACAGGCAGCCCGTATTCAGAGTGACCGTGGTGCCGTTGCCAATTCCCTGGCTGGTATTGGTGCCGGGAACCGAGGCATGGATCGTGACCGGACCGCCAAACTTCTGCGCTCCGGTTGTGATGTCCAGCGCACTGAGACGGAACGTGCCGCCGGCGCTGGAAGACTGTTCGGAAACCACATACAGCGTTCCCGTCGACGGGTCGATGACCGGGGTGGCGGTAACGCCGGTATAGGGCTGAATAGGCGCGGTGAGGGGCGTTTCCCCGGACTTCAACAGAGATACCTGCCACAGGGGCGCGGTTCCGAGGTTGTCGGCGTCCAGGGCGTAGACGCTGTCGTATTCCGTGGCGAGGTAAATCACGTTGTGCTTCGCGCCGTTGATCGTCACGGCGGACATGTAGAGCGGCTCGCCATAGACATAGCCGTCAACCAGGTACGAACCGAGCTTGCCGAAGGTTTGCGGGCTGACGTTCGACGGCGTCAGACTCGTCTCGTTGGAGTTGAGGCCGCTGCGGTTGGCATCCATATGCCAGGTCGGGATATTGACGGCCGGTGTCGAAGCAACGGTCACGGTGGCTGATGTGCTGCCGGTGATGCTGTTGAGAGCGGCGGAGATGGTGGTGGATCCGGAGGCGGCGCCGGTGGCAAGGCCGGAGGCGTCGATGGTGGCCACGGAGGTGTTGGATGAAGTCCAGGTCACGGAGGAGGTGACGTCGCCGGTCGAGCCGTCGCTATAGGTTGCGGTCGCGGTGTATTGCTGGGTCGATCCCACGTCGAAGCTGGCCGATGCAGGCGTGACGGCAATGGAGCTTACGGTTTTTGCCGGCGCGGCGACGGTGATTTGCGCCGTGCCGCTCACGCCGCTGAGCGATGCGCTGATGGTGGTAGAACCAGCGGCGACGCCGGTGGCGAGGCCGGCGGAGTTGACGCTGGCGGTACCGGAAGCGGCGCTGGTCCAGGCGGCGGTGGAGGTTACATTCGCGGTGGAGTTGTCGCTGTAGGTTGCGGTCGCGGTGAACTGCTGGGTGGCGCCGACAACTACGCTTACCGTTGGCGGTGCGACAGAGATGGAAGTGAGAGTCGGTGGCGGGGGAGCAGAAGTCGTGACGGTGAGGCTGGCTTTGCCGCTGGCGCCGCTGAGCGACGCGGTGATGGTCGCGCTTCCGGCAGCGACACCGGTGGCGAGGCCCGCA
Source organism: Acidobacteriaceae bacterium (assembly GCA_036267095.1). Lineage (GTDB taxonomy): Bacteria > Acidobacteriota > Terriglobia > Terriglobales > Acidobacteriaceae > Palsa-343. The sequence goes on along the minus strand of DATAWS010000037.1, from coordinate 30,119 downwards.
GAACTGACGGTTGCGGTGGACGTGCTGGAACTGGTCCAGGTCACCGTGGAGGTTACATTCGCAGTGGAGTTGTCGCTGTAGGTTGCCGTGGCGGTGAACTGCTGAGTGGCGCCGGCGGCGATGCTGGTAGTGGCCGGCGTGACAGCGATGGCCGTGACTGTCGCTGTCGAGGGAGTAATCGTCAGGTTCGCCGCTCCGCTGACGCCACTGAGCGATGCGGTGATGGTCGCGCTTCCGGCTGCGACACCCGTCGCAAGTCCCGCAGAGCTGATGGTTGCGGTGTTCGAGCTGGAGCTGGTCCAGGTGACTGTGGATGTGACATTAGCCGTCGAGCTGTCACTGTAAGTGGCGGTGGCGGTGAAGGCCTGGGTGGCGCCGACGGCGATGCTGGTCGTGGCCGGGGAGACCGCAATGGCAGTGACCGTTTTGGGGCCGGGGCCGGTGCTCGACTGATCGGGAGCGGTTCCAGCTTTGCCTCCGCAGCCAACAAGGGGCAGGGCGCAACACGCTGCGAGCAACAGGGAGAGGAAGGTAGCAGCGGACGAAACGCGGCCCTTGTGTACACGAAACCGAATCGACATGCGCCACCCCATTTGAGGGAAATCCATCACGAGGAGACACAGACCGGGCAGAGGTCTCCGGCTAGCACAGACAGGGACTTGGGAGCGAAACCAGAACTCTGGCGGAAGGAACCATCCAGGCAGAGAACTCCACAACAACAGAAACCGTACCAATCCAGTTCAACGATGCTCCCGAACGTGCGTACAGAACGGAGCGAATGTGATCTGTTGGTTGATTGGAAAGGGTGTCAGGGTTGTATGCTCAATAGTAACCGCGCAGATCGTATAGTTGCAAACAAGTAAATACAGGAAGCGCATCGGGGAAGGTCCAGATGCGGGGATTCCCAGGCGGGTCCGGAAGATGGGGCCGGGACGCCGGATTGCTCCTCCCGCGGAGTGGGACGCGCGATCCAATTAACAGAGAGAGTTACCGGCTGGGCGTTTTAGGATTTCCCTGGGAGAAACCACAAGCCATGAAACGATGCATCGCTCCGATGGCGGCTATGGCCGCGTTGATCTTTTTCTACCGGGCAGGTTCGGCGCAGACGCAGACCTCCGCGGTTGCCGGGGATTATGTGCGGGCGCGGGCCATTGTGGCGAAGATGACGCTCGATGAAAAGATCATGGAACTGCACGGCATCCATACGGCGGAGTATTACCGCTACGTGCCGGGGATTCCGCGGCTGGGGATTCCGGCGTTTCCCATGACCAATGGGCCGGCGGGTGCGGGTCCGGGGGGTGCAAGCCCGCAGCTGCGTGCTACGGCGCTGCCGGCTCCGATCGCGCTGGCGGCGTCGTGGGATCCGGAGCTGGCACGGCGGTACGGGGTCATTGGAGGCGAGGAGACGCGGGATCTGGCGTCGGATCTGCTGGAAGCGCCGGATATCAACATCATCCGGGTTCCGCAAAATGGGCGAACGTTCGAGAGCTACAGCGAGGATCCGTATCTGGATGGGCGGATCGCGGTGGGCGTGATCGAGGGGATCCAGGGCGTTAGCGTGATGGCGAATGTGAAGCACTACCTCGCCAACAATCAGGAAAGCGACCGGCACAGCGTCAACGAGGTGATTGACGAGCGGGCGCTGCGCGAGATCTACATGCCCGGGTTTAAGGCGGCGGTGCAGGAAGGCGATGTGGCGTCGGTGATGTGCGCTTACCCGAAGGTGAACGGGACGTTCAACTGCGAGAACCAGCCGCTGCTGACCGGGGTGCTGGATGGAGAGTGGAATTTCCATGGCTTTGTCCTTTCCGACTGGGGCGCGACGCACAGCACGGTAGCGAGTGCGCTGAACGGGCTCGATCTGGAGATGCCGACGGGCGTCTATTTCGGCGATGCGCTGAAGACGGCGGTGGAGCAGGGCCAGGTGCCGATGGCGACGATTGACGAGATGCTGGTGCGACGGTTTGCGACGATGATGCGGTACGGGCTGTTCGACGCGAAGCCGAAGGAGCTGCGGCCGATTCCGGCGATGGAGGACGGCAAGGCAGCGCGCGAGATTGCCGAGCAGGGCATGGTGCTGCTGAAGAACGACAACCATATTCTGCCTGTGGACACGGATCACTTGCGCTCCCTTGCGGTGATCGGTCCCGAAGCGCTGGGAGCGAAGACGGGCGGCGGTGGCAGCTCGCACGTGATTCCGCTGTACAGCATCGACCCGATAAGCGGGATCGAGGCGCACACGCCGCTGCAGAAGCGAGTGGATCTGCTGAGCGGAGCGGATGTGCAGGCGGCTGCGGCGGCTGCGAAGCGCGACGATCTGGCCATCGTGATGGTGGGCGATGACGAGACGGAAGGACACGACCATGCGATCGAATTGCCGGCTGAGGAGAACGCCATGATCGCGGCGGTAGCGGCGGCCAATCCGAAGACGATCGTGGTGCTGAAGAGCGGGTCGGCGCTGCTGATGCCGTGGATTGACTCGGTCGCGGCGGTGCTGGAAGCGTGGTATCCGGGCGAGGAGGATGGCAACGCGGTGGCCGACGTGCTGTTCGGCGACGTGAATCCTTCCGGCAAGCTGCCGCTGACGTTTCCCCGGAGTCTGGACCAGACGTTTGCGCGGGATCCGGGGTGGTATCCGGGCAACGGGCAGGAAGTTCACTACGACGAGAAGCTGGAGGTAGGCTACCGCTGGTACCAGTCGCAGCATCTGGAGCCGCTGTTTCCATTTGGATTCGGGCTTTCTTACACGACATTTTCCATCTCGGACCTGAAGGTGACTGCTGCCAAAGGCGGAGCGCACGCGGCGCAGGTGACGCTGCGGGTGACCAACACCGGGCAGCGCGCTGGGGCGGAGGTTGCGCAGGTATACCTGGGCTTCCCGCCGATTGCGGAAGGGAACGAGCCGCCGCTGCAGCTGGTGGCGTTCCAGAAAGTGATGCTGGCGCCGGGCGCATCGAAGGAGATTACGCTGCCGCTGGAGGCGCGGTCGTTCTCGTACTGGTCAACCGCGGATCATGGCTGGAAGGTGCAGCCTGGCGAGTACACGGTGGAGGCGGGGTCGTCGTCGGCCGATCTGCCGCTGAAGGCGAGTGTGACGATGCGGTGAGGCTTCACACCCCATGGGGGACGGGCCGGTGTCCTGTTTTCAGCGACTTCGGCTGCGATGGCGAGTTCGATAACAGCTACTCCTTTCAGGACAGGGCAGATCCTTCACGAGCGCGATTGCCGCAGTGACGCTTGCGAGTGCTGCATTCGCGTAGGTGAGACCGCTGGGTGATTGAGAACGTGTCAGTTGCTTCGCGCTCGTGAGTGCTGCATTGAGGAGCGTGAAGAGCGGCATGACACTCGTGAGTGCTGCATTCGCGAGTGCGAGTGAGGGCAGCCGGTGAGTTTCCCGGAATCCAGGGGTGGAGCTGGCCTGGGTGGGATCCCATATCCCAAAACCTGGGATATGGGGCACCCGGGATGATGTCGAGGGGAGCTTGCCCATATCCCAAAACCTGGGATATGAGGCACCCGGGATTTGCTTTCGGGATGGATAACACAGGGCGGGATTCTCCTTTGCGCATGAAAGAAGGCTGCTCGTTTGAGCAGCCTTTTTTCTTTTTCACTCTATAAGTTCAGGATATCAAGTTTCGCGGTAATTCCTGCCAACTTTCTCTGGAGTTAGTGGCTTGTAAGTGGTCTCAAATCAGGGCTGGTTACTTTGGTGAAGAGGGGTGGGGCTTGACAAATAAAGGCAGGGGCAGGGATTGGATCAGGGTCAGTGGAGGTTGGGATAGGTTCTGAAGGCGACGACTTCCGCGTCGAAGAAGGTTCCGCTCAGGCGGGAGGTCTTGAGGAGAGCCTCGAAATAAGGGAAGCGGCCCGCGTGAAAAGTGTTGCGGAGCCTGGCCATCTGGTCTTCGGAGGTAAGGAAGGCGGCGGCGCCGCCGGTAGCGTCGGAATCGGTTCCGGCGAGAATCACGACCTTGCCGCTCTGGCTGGGGTTGGGCAGGTAAGCGACGACGGCGTAGCCGATGAGGCTGTCGGCATTGAGGGGAACGGTGTAGACAGGCTGCTCGCCGGGACCGGGTTTGCGGTTGCGCACGATTTGGGAGGCGTGCTGGTAGTCGTAGTCGGTGACAAAGTTCAGCTGGTCGTCGAACAGGTCGTCCCAGGGAATGGCTTTTTTCCCGCCGATGAAGACCACGTTATCGCGCTTGATCTGATCGGCGGTAAAGTAACGCGCGAGGGTGAGGTAATGCGGGTAGGTAGCGGGAATTTCGGCGGCCAGGGCCTGGGCGGCGCGCACCGCGCCGAAGGTAACGAGGTTGTGGTTGAGGACCTGATAGACGTCCTGCTTGCGGTCCGCACTCATATCGGAGGACTGAATCTGCTGGATGAATCCGCGCGACATGTAATCGCCCAGGGTGAGGGGTTTGCCGGTGATGTCCTCCATCACGCTGGCGGAGTCGTCGGGAAGCACCAGATCGGTTTGGCGGTGGGCGTCGAGGAAGCCACCCCAGAAGTCGGCGAGCGCGGGCTGGGTGTCCCAGGGGTGCAGGGCCTTTTCCATGGCGCGGTTGTCGAGGTAGAGCGCGAGGCAGACGAGGGCGAGGGCGAGCGCGAGGACCGGCCAGACGATACGGCTGATTCTGCGCAGCCAGGGTGAGCGCCATGGGGAGGTTGCGGGGGCCGTCTCGGTGGAGGGCGCTGTTTCGGGCGCGGGGTGGGGGGGCAGGGAGGCGTCGGCCTGCCCCGGGGCGCGCCGGTGGAAGACGAGGCGGTACGCACCGCGGGGAATCTCGAAGATGAGCGACTCGGCGGCACCGGTGGAGCGGAAGTGGGCTTCGATTCGCTTGCGAAGCTCGGTTGCATTGACGCGAACAATATTGTCCGATCCGCGATCGTAGGAGGCGGGGCGGCCGAAGACGCGGGCGCCGATTTCCTGCTCATGGATTTCGGGGCAGCCCTCTTTGAGGGACTGGCGGCCGACGTAGAGGAGAAAATCGCGGAGTCGAACCGAGCGGCTGAACTGCTCGCTGGCGGCGACGCGCTCGATGAGGGCCCAGCGCTCCTCGACAGAAGACTCGGCGTCGGTACTGTGCTCCTCCGGTTTTTCGAGGGTGGACGCCATGAAGGGACTCGCCAGTACGCTCCCGAGTCTAGACCGAACGGGAAGCCCCCGCAATCCGTCTTCGCCAACCGGGAAAAGAGATGCCTTTCACGGGAAGATTCCGGCTGGGTGCAGGGGCTGGGTGATTCCGGCAAGTGGCTGATAAACCATCCTGTTGAGCGGCTCTTAGCGGTAAAGAGCCGCACTCTTCCGGTGAATTAACTTGCACAGCCAGGGGCGATCTTCAAAGAATGCGCGATTGTGATTCGGAAGTGTGTAGTCCGGATTGCGCCGAGGGATGGAGACAGAAGAAGTTCGCTCGATCCGGCTCGGGAAATTCGGTTTCGGCCGGGAGAAGAGCCGAGAGCCGGCAGGTATTCCAATGCAAGCGCTTTCACTTTGGGGAGGAAGACGAGATGACGCAAATCGATCGCAGGAGGGCAGGGGTGCCGGGCCGCCTTCCGTTGAGGCTTGGGTTGTTGCTGGTGTTGTGCGGCAGCTTTGCGGTATCCGCGTCCGCGCAGATGTATCTGGGGGCGATTGGAGGTCAGATCAGTGACTCGTCGGGCGCCAGCGTAGCGGGGGCGAGCGTAACCGCGGTGGCATCGGCGACCCATTTCGCGACCACGGTGACCACGGGGAGCGATGGGGCCTTTCAGATGTCGGGACTGCAGCCGGGGACGTATACGGTCGCGGTGACGGCGGCAGGGTTCCGCAAGGAAACGCGGGTGGGGGTGGTGCTGACGGCCGGGCAAACGGTGCAGCTGACGATGGCGCTGCAGCCGGGCACGGTCAACGAGACGGTGGAGGTGACGGCGGAGACGTCGCTGATCGACACCAGTTCTCCGACGCTGGCGACCACTCTGGACACAAAGGAAGTGACGGACCTGCCCAATGAAGGGCGAAATCCTTACGTGCTGGTGACGCTGGCGGCGGGGACGGTGGACACGGCCTCGGGCGGATATTTCCAGGGTAAATCCAGCCAGTTCACCAATCCTTACAGCGGGGTGGCGGTGCAGGTGACGACGGACGGGAGCGGCGGCCACAACCGGCTGACGCTGGATGGAATTCCCAACGATGCAGCGGAGCGGTTTTCCGGGGCGAGTTATACGAACTTCGTGCCTTCTCCGGAAGCGGTGCAGGAAGTGAAGGTAGAGAACGGAATCTTCGACGCGCAGATTGGGCACGGCAACGGGGTGGTGACGAACACGGTGGTGCGCACGGGCGACAACCATTTCCATGGAGCGGCGTACTACGTTTTCGAGAACACGTATCTGAACGCCAACACCTATGAGAAGGCGGCGAACAACCAGCCACGCAACAACGACCAGGTGAGCCAGACAGGTTTGGTGATCGACGGCCCGGTGTACATCCCGAAGGTTTACAACGGGCACGACAAGACGTTTTTCATGTTTTCGTTTGAGCGGTACGCGACGCATACGGCGGTGAATTACAGCTCGCGGGTGCCGACGACGGCGGAGCTGAGCGGCGATTTTTCCGGACTGTGCGCCAGCTTCGACGTGAATGGTTTGTGCACCTCGGGCGTGCAGCTGTATGTGCCTGACTCGCCGGTGGACGCGAATGGCAACCGCACGCAGTACTACGCGCATAACGACATTTCCGGCGCGCTGAGTACGACGGGCAAGGCGTTTGCGTCGTATCTGCCGGGGCCGAACGTGGCCAATGCGACGGCACTGAGCAATCCGAATTACATTTCGACACAAACCTCGTATCCGAGCACCTATCCTTCGTTTATCGCGCGCTTCGATCACGCGTTTGGAGAGAAGAACAAGATCAACGTGATCGGATTCCGGTCGGGTTTGACGCAGAGTTACCCGCTGCAGGGTTTCCCCAAGGGCATTGGGCCGACGACCAGCGGGACGGGGTACGGTTACAGCGTTGACCGCAACAATCGCGGCGGCAGCGTGGACGACGTGCAGCAGTTTTCGCCGACCATGGTGCTGGACTCGCGATTCGGCGTAATTTATCACCCCTTTGGACTGGTTTATCCGGGGAACTCGAACTTCAGTTTGTCTTCGCTGGGCATGACGGCGACGGGACTGCCGTATAACACCTTCCCCGGGGAGTACATGAACAGCGACGGGTATGCGGGCCTGGCGCCGGGGGCGGGGGGGCAGATCAGCGAGGACGCGGTCGGTTCGCTGGCGGAAATTCTGACCAGGGTGTGGGGACGGCACTCGGTGCGCTTCGGATTTGAGGGCGAGGTGAGCCGGTACAACGTGCAGAACCCGCAGAGCGGCTTCGGCACAAACGCGACGACCAGCCCGGGCTTCGTCTTCGACCGCAGGTTTACGCAGAAGAACGTGAACGCAGTGGTGGGATCCGATGCGAGCTCGGGCGATCCGATGGCGTCGATGCTGATGGGGTACTTCGCCACGGCGAACTACAACGTGAACATCGCTTATGCGATGCAGCAAATCTACGCTGCGCCGTTCGTGCAGGACGACTGGCGGTTGAGCAACAAGCTCACACTTAACCTGGGTGGGCGATGGGATTACGAATCGCCGTTTACGGAGCGCTTCAACCGGATGATTTCTAACTTCTGCACCACCTGTGCCAACCCGCTGCAAAGCTCGGTGAGCGGGCTGGCGCTGAATGGGGGTCTGCAGTTCGTGAGTCCGAGCGATCGATACCCCTATCCGCGCGATCTGCATAACTGGCAGCCGCGTCTGGGTGCGGCGTATGCTGCCCGCCCGGATACGGTGGTGCGCGCCGGTTTCGGGATCATCTACTTCAACACGCTGGAGTCACCTTTCTCCTCCGGGTACAGCCAGTCGACAAGTTACACCTATGCAGCGAACGCGGCGGTGAACGGAACGGCGGTTAATACGATGGCCAATCCTTTCCCCACCGGGGTAACTCTGCCGACGGGGAGCGCTCTGGGACTGGGGACGGCTCTGGGGCAGAACGTCAACTACAACGACCCGCATCATGTGCAGCCGCGCAGCGCAGAATACACGCTGAACGTGCAGCAGCAGTTCCACGGCGACTTCGCTCTGCAAATCGCCTATGTGGGGGCGCGACCCACGCGGCTGGAGGTGAATCACAACATCAACTTCCTGCCGACACAGTATTACAACCTGGGAGCGGCGGAGGTAGCGTATCTGAACGCCAACGTAACCAATCCGATGGCGGGGCTGATCCCGAACAATACGACTCTGAACAAGTCGACCATCCAGCAATATCTGCTGCTGGTGCCGTATCCGGAGTTCGGCAGCGTGACGGAGAACTACTCGTCGATCGGCACGGCGCCTTATAACGCTCTGCAGGTTCAGGTGAGCCGGCCGATGAGGAATCACTTCTCGCTGCAGGGGAACCTGACGTGGGATAAGGTGATGCTGCACACGAGTTATCTGAATGCTTTCGACACGCACCTTGCGTCGATTCAGGACTCGAACGCGACGATTCTGGCCAATGTGTTCGGGACCGTCGAGCTGCCGCGCTTCGCAGGAAAGCCGTACGCGGAGAGGCTGGCGCTGGGCGGATGGGAGTTCAACGGGGTCTTCCGGGCAGCCAACGGGAACCTGATTTCAGCGCCGAGTAACGTGGATATCATCGGATCGGTGATCCAGTCGCATCCGACCTATGCGCGATACTTCAACACCTGTTATGAAAACTCCAGTGGAGCGCTGGTGCCGTCGACGGCTTCGGCGCCGGCGTGCGACAGCCAGTCGCCGAATCCGGCTTACCAACAGCGGATTGCGTACACCTCGCAGTCCAACAGTACGGTGATTCCGGTGCGGCAGCGGATTCATCCGCTGGTGGATGCGTCGTTGTTCAAGCAGTTTGCGATCGGTGAAGGCAGAAGCTTCGAGATCCGCGGGGAGTTCTTCAACATCCTCAACACGGCTAACTTTGGCGGACCGGGCACGGGGATTGGCAGCTCCACGTTTGGGGTGGTGACGCTGACCCAGGCGAACGATCCGCGGATTGGACAGCTGACGGCTCGGCTGAACTTCTAGCATCGGGCGTCCTTTACTTAGCGGCGGGATTGCGGCAGTTGATGGCGCGAGCCCGCCGTCCCTCGATCGGAGGTCTTCGGCACTCCGGCGCGAACCGCGAGTGTGTCAGGCAGCTGGATCAGGTGGTGCCTGCACATTGGCATAGCAATGACAGAATCCTGGGAATGATGCCCGTGCGGACTGGACGCCTCCTGAAGATCACGGCTTTCGCGACACTGTTCGCGGCGGCTCTGCACGGACAGACGCCGACGGTTGCGGTGGATGGGTTGCGGGACGGATTCCGCAACCCTCCGGCCGCAGCCAGGCTGCGCTGCTACTGGTGGTGGCTGAAGGGCAACACCACCGCAGAGACCATCACGCATGACCTCGAGGCGATGAAGGCCCAGGGCTACGGGGGCGCGATCCTGGTGGATGCGGACGGTTCCGGCCAGGAGGGCAATGCGGAAACGCCGTCGGGGCCGCCGATCGGCAGTCCGCCATGGCTGGCGCTGTTTGTGCATGCTTTGGCGGTGGCGCAAAAGCTGGATCTGGAGATGAGCCTGAACGTGACCAGCCGCTGGGATGTGGGGATCATCGGCGGCGGGACGGTGAAGCCGGAAGACGCGATGAAGCTGCTGACGTGGTCGCGCACCGTGGTGTCGGGGGGCGGTGCGAAGACGCTGCGGCTGGCGACGCCGCGGACGGAGAACGGCTTCTATCGACCCATCGCGGCGCTGGCTTATCCGCTGCGGCACGGCGCGGCGCTGGCGGGTTCGCCGGGGAGCGGCCGCGCGCCGATTGTGCATCTGGCTTTCAAGACGGCGTCGATGGAGACGGGCTTCTCCATGCCGCGATCCGGGCAGGTGATGCGCGAGGCGCCGCCGGTGGGCGGGGAGGAGGATGCCGAGCTGGGCGAGGTAGTCGATGTGACATCCCACATGGGCGCAGACGGCACGCTGCAATGGAATTTTCCGGCCGGAACATGGGAGGTGGTGCGGATCGGCTATACCGACAGCGCGCTGCAGCTGCTGAATTCCGCGGGGCGGCCGGCAGGTCTGCCGCTCGACGCCATGAGCACAGTGGCCTTCGATCACTACTGGCACGATGCGGTGATGCCGTTGCTGCAGGCGGCGCAACCGTACATTGGCAGCAGCCTGCGCGGGCTGGTGACCGACAGCTGGGAGGCGGGCGGGACCAACTGGGACGCGGGTTTCCGCGAGGAATTCAAGCGGCGGCGGGGATATGATCCCGTGCCATATTTGCCGATCGTGGCGGGGCGCATTCTTTCCAGCCGCGAGACCAGCAACCGCTTCCTCTTCGATCTGCGCCGCACGGTGGCGGATCTGATCGCGGAGAACTACTACGACCGATTCGCCGATCATGCCCGGCAGCGGGGGCTGGAGACGCATCCGGAGGCAGGCGGACCGCACGGCGCGCCCATCGACGCGCTGCTGAACTTCCGCAGCACGTCGTTTCCGCAGACCGAGTTTTGGGTGATCTCGGGCACGCATCGCGCCACCGACGACCAGCGCTTCTTTGTGAAGGAAGCCTCCAGCGCCGCGCACATTTACGGGAAGCCGTTTGCCTCTGCTGAGGGGCCGACCAGCATGAATCCAGCGGCGTGGTCGGAGTCGCTGGAGGGCGATCTGCAGCCCACTCTGGACCACGCGTTCACCGAGGGGCTGAACCGTCTCTACTGGCACGAATTCACGTCGTCGCCGGCGGTTTACGGGCTGCCCGGTCAGGAGTATTTCGCCGGAACGCATCTCAATCCGAACGTGACGTGGTGGAAGCAGGCGGGCCCGTTTCTGCTGGCGCTGAATCGGGCGCAGTTTCTGATGCAGCAGGGTCAGCCGGTGAGCGACCTGCTGTATTTCTACGGCGACCAGGTTCCCGGATTTGTGCGGCTGCGCGACGACGATCCGGCGCACCTGCTGCCGGGCTACGACTACGACGTGGTGAATGAGGACGCGCTGCTGCATCGCATGGAATGGGACGGCTCCGGCCTGCGCACGCCGGAGGGCGTGAAATATCGCGCCCTGGCGCTGCCTGATTCGGGTCGACTCTCCTGGCCGGCGCTCGAGTGGATGAGCCGCTTTGTCCGCCAGGGAGGAGTGGCGATCGGAGAAAAGCCGAGCGGGCCGCTGGGACTGATCCCCAGCGAGAGGCGGGAGGAATACGCACGACTCGCCGACGCGATGTGGGCCGGTTGCGGCAAAGGCGAGGCCGTTGCGCCGTATGGACAGGGCCGGATTGACTGCACGACGGATGCGCGGCGCGCATTGGCCGCGATGGGTGTCGCGCCTGACTTCTCGTATGCGCTCTCCGGAAAGAAATCAGGCGATGAGAACGATCCGGCGCTGGAGTACGTTCACCGCCGGACGGCAGGCGCGGACATCTACTTCGTGCGCAGCACGCGGATGCGGGAGGTACAGGCAACGCTCTCGTTCCGGATCGAGGGGCGGGCGCCGGAGCTGTGGGCGCCGGACGATGGCACGACCGCGCCCGCGCTGATTTATCGAAGCAGCGGCGATGGCCGCACCGAGATTCCGCTGACCTTTCCGCCGCGCGGATCGGTCTTCCTGATCTTTGCGAGGCCTGCCGGGCCGCACCTGGTCGCGATGGAGAGGGAGGGGAGCCCGGTATTTCCTTCGATCCGCGGGGGCGAGGGTGTTTTCTCCGCGGGGGAAGAGCAGTGGGTTGCCACCGCTCCAGGGACTTACACGGCGACCGATTCGAATGGAGGCCGGCAGAAGTTCGTGGTCCCGGCCACCGCTGCGGAACCGCTGGGTGGGTGGACGCTGTCGTTTCCCGGGGGATGGGGCGCGCCTCCATCGGTGCGGATCGAACGCTTCGAGTCCTGGACCGAATCGACGAACCCGGGGATTCGCTACTTCTCGGGCACGGCGGTTTATCGCTCGAGCGTTACCATCGCCGCCGGCGGCGTTCCTGGTGGACAACAATTCTGGCTCAACCTGGGGCGGGTGCGTGAGATTGCCAGCGTGCTCGTGAACGGGCGCAGGATTGATACTGTGTGGCGCGCGCCGTTCGCAGTGCGGATCGATCCGCTGCTGCATGCCGGCGACAACACGATCGAGATTGAGGTGACGAACCTGTGGCCGAATCGCCTGATCGGCGATCTGCAGCCTTCGGCCACCCGGCACTACACCCACACGAACGTGCACGCCTATCGTGCGGACTCTCCTCTGCTGCCGTCGGGGATTCTGGAACCGGTGGTGCTGCAACAGGAAAGGGTGCTGGGGTGGAAATAGGACCTCACCTGAATTGAAACGCGCGAATCATCGCCTGCCCCGCGTGGTGTCGGGCGAGAGCGAGATCGCTATTCGGCAGCGGCGCGCCGGCCGCGGGCTTCGGGTGGAGGACCGGTTGAGTTACGCACCTTCAACTCGGTTGGGAGGACCAGTCTGACGGGCGGCTTGTTCCGGTCTGCGATCCGCTCCAGCAGAAGTCTGCAGGCTGTCGCTCCAATCTGATAACCGGACTGATGCACGGTGGTGAGCGCGGGCGCGGTGTGCTCCACAAATTCCAGGTTGTCGAAACCAGCCACCGACAAATCTTCAGGGCAGCGGAGCCGGAGGTGCTGGGCGGCGGCCAGAGCTCCACAAGCCAGCAGGTCGTTCGCCGCAAAAATCGCGGTAGGGCGGGGCAGCATCTGCAGCAGACGGAGGGCGGCGGAATAGCCGCTCTCGCTGTTGAAGCGGGCTTCCTGGATGTACTCCGAACCGATGGTCATATCCATCTCGGCGAGCGCGCGGCGGAAACCGCGCAGGCGGTCAGCGGCGCTGGTGACGCTGAGGGGGCCGGTGATGACGCCGAGGTGGCGGTGTCCGAGAGCGAGCAGATGGCGGCCCACCTGGTAAGCGCCGCCTTCGTTGTCGGCGGTTACAAAGTCGCCCTTCCACTCGGCTGGACAGCGATCGACAAAGACGATGTTGGCATCGGGATGGCTCAGGCTGTCGGACACGGATCCGGAGGGAATGATGAGCAGGCCGGAAGGCCGGAAGGAGCGCAGGTCGTTGAGGTAAGAAAGCTCCTTGGCTTCATCGTTATCGGAGTTACACAGCACCAGGCGGTAGCCGGACTGGCAGGCAATATCTTCAGCGCCGCGCACGATGCCGGGGAAGAAAGGGTTGGTGATATCCGGAATGATCATGCCCAGCATGGCGGTGAAGTTCCGGCGCAGGCCGCGAGCGAGTTCGCTGGGCTGATAGCCGAGTTTGCGAATGGCCTCCATCACGCGGCGGCGGCGCGGTTCGGTGACACGCGCCGATCCGTTGAGCACGTGAGAAACCGTTCCCACGGAGACGGAAGCGGTTTCGGCGATTTGCCGCACAGTGATGGCGACGGCTTTGCCGCCACGTCGCCGGTTGTCAGGATTCGTCATGGAATGATTTCAGTTTGCGGAATAGCGGAGGGCGTGTCAAAGCAATTTGCCGGCGGGCGCGACCCAGGAGGAAAAGTAAATTGCCGGAGCTCCCAGGTTCTCTGGAAAACTCCGGCATACAGCGCAGATGAGGCAACGGGGAAAAGCCTGATGCTCAGAAGAGGAATTTGAGCGCCAGCTGGATCAGGCGCGGGTTATTGACGATTTGGGTGATTTGTCCAAAACCAGGCGAATCGGTTGTGACGCCGGGATTGGCAAACTGCGGGTGGTTGAAGACGTTGAAAATTTCAGCGCGGAAGACCACCTGATTCGACTCGGGCAGGAGGAAGGTCTTGAAGAGGGAAGTATCGAAGTCGACGAAGTCCGGGCCGAAGAGCGGGGTGCGGGAGGCGTCGCCCAGGACCCCGGGGGGTGGATCGGTGAAGCAGCTGGTGTCAAAGAACTCCGCGATGGAGGAATGGGTAGCCTTTCCACTGCAGGTCTGGTCGGGGCGGTTGCTGAGCCCGGTTCCGGAATCGTTGACGCCGGTGGAGAGGCCGAGAGGGAAGCCCGAGCCCATATGGGAGATGAGGTTGAACTGCCAGTTGCCGGCGAGGGTGTTGGCGGCGGTGTTCAAATTCGCGCCGAAGCGAGCTCCGCGGCCGAAGGGTAACTCGTAGAGCAGGCTGCCCGAGAAGTTATTGGTCTGGTCGGTTACGTTGAGGCCTTTATCGGTAAATCCGCGGGGATTGAGCGGATAAGCGCCGGGCGCTGGGTCGAGGGGGTAATAGCCTACGCCGACCATCGAGCCTAAGTCGTCGTTGAGGCCGTTATCGAAGCCCTTGGCGTAGGAGTAAGACACCAGGAAGTAGAGGCCGTGCTGGTAAGCTCTCTCGAGTTTGACTTCGAGGGAGTCGTAGCGCGCCAGGCCGCGGTCGAGGATGCCGTTGATCTCATAGAACTGGGGATAGGGACGCAGATTGGCGGGATCCACCTGCAGACTGGGCGGAGCCGTGTTGAGGTTCCAGTCCATGGTTTGCAGGTGGCTGGCGCGTGAGCCGACATAGCCGACGGTAAGGACCATGCCGGAGTTGAGCTGACGCTGCACATCGAGGTTGAACTGCTGCACCATCCCGGGACGGAAGTTGAGATTCTGACTGTAGATATTGCCGTTGAGATTGTTAACATCGGGGACCTGGGGAACGGGGAAGCCCTGCGACAAAGTTGTAGCCGGCGTGACATCGTCGGTCTGAAAGGAATAGGTGCTGTAGAACGGAGGATTGAGATCGAGGCCGGGTGCGCCCAGGTTCCAGCCTCCGTCATGCATGACTGCGTATCCGGCGCGAATGGCATTCTTCGAGGAGAAAGGACTGTAGATGACCCCGAGGCGGGGTTCGAAGCCGAGATAGTAAGGCTGGATGCCGGCGGCGCTGCTGGTGTTGGAACCGGCGACGAGCAGTTTTCCGGTGGAGAAATCGAAATCGGAAAGCCGGTTGTGCTCTTCCACTGTGGGCGTCATGTAATTCCACGCCAGTCCAAGCTGCAGAGAGAAGTTAGGTTTGACCTTCCAGTTATCCTGGAAATAGGGGCGCCACTGCTTCCAGCGGCGGCCGGTGACGGCGCCGGAAAATTCGTTGTCATGCTCGCCGCCGGCGGGAAGGCCCAGCAGGAAGCTGGCGACAGGATTGCCGGTGGAGGCATCCAGCGAACCATTGGTGAATCCCGCGGTGAAGAGATTGTCGAATGACATCTCGCCCATGGGGAAGGCATCGCCCAGCTCATTGAGCTGGAAGAAGCGCACGTCCATGCCCATGGTCATGGAGTGGGGGCCGTGCACCCAGTTGAAGTTATCGGTGTACTGGAAGATGTTAGTGCCGTCCTGAATAGGCGAGAAGCCGCGATCGCCGAGGCCATAATAGCCATCGTTGAACTGGGTGTTGAGGAGGCCGCTGCTGAAGTAAGTGCCGAGGTTGGCGTTGGGAATGCCGAGCTGGCTGCTCCAGTCGGTTCCGTCGCCGTAGGAAATGATGTGATCGAAGATACGGTTATAGCCCGCGGTGATCTGGTTGAGCTTGGTGCTGGAGAAGACGTGGGTTTCGGAGACCGCCATGTTGCGGCCGCGGTCAGCCAGAGTCTGGTTACTGGCATAACCGTAGGGCTGCGCGCCAAAGCCAGGCAGCCCCGAGGGCAGATACTCCGAGGCCTGGTCCCAGCTGAAGCGGGCAAAGGCGCGGTCGCTGGCCGAGAAGACCTCGTCGACGCGCAGATCGAATTCGTTGTCACTGTAGTTTTCCCGGGGGACGTCGACGTAGTTCGCCGAGAGCACGCCGGGAACATTGGGCAGGGGGAAATAGTTGAGCATCTTCTGGGCGATCTTGTCGATGCTGCCGGGAGGGATGGCGTTGCCGGTGAACTGGGTGCGGGACTGAAGGCCGGTGACCGGATCGGTGGTGGTGGAGGAGGGGTCGTAGATCGGCACCTCGGGCGCTCCGGGGAACGACTCCGTGAAGATGCCTTCACGCTCCAGCATGGTAGGAACCTGGGTAAGTGAAGGGATGCCCTGGATGTTGCGTGTTCCCTGATAGTCGAAGAAGAAGAAGGCTTTGTCTTTCCTGATCGGGCCACCGACCGATCCGCCGAACTGATTGCGGATGTACTCGGGATTGACCGGGGAGAAGTAGCTGGATGAATTCAGGTTGGTATTGCGGAGGAAGTCGAACAGGGAACCGTGGAAGGCGTTGCCGCCCGACTTGGAGATGAGCAGCACGGTCGGGCCCGCACGGGTGCCGTACTCGACTGAATAGTTCGAGGTGAGGACGTTGAACTCCTGCAGGGCGTCGATGGAAGGCACCACCGCGATGGCGCCGGAAGTGAGCTCGCTGTCGTCGATGCCGTCGTACAGCCAGTCGGTGCGATTCTCGCGCGAGCCGCCGACGGAAAGAGAAAAGGTGCCGCGGATGGAGGTTTCGCTGCCGCCGCCTCCGGCAAAGAAGTCGTTGGGCTGATTGCCCTGGGATACGCCTGGCGCGAGAGTGGCGAGCTCCACGAAGTTACGGCCGTTGAGAGGGAGATCAGCGACCTGCTGGGAGTGGATCACCTGATCGAGAGCGGCGTTGGTGGTCTGCACTTCGACCGGGGCGGCCTGCACCACCACCTTCGAACTGACGGCACCGGCAGTGAGGGTAAAGTCGATTTCCGGACTGCCCTGGGCTTCGAGCAGAATGCCGGCTTTCTCCGCGGACTGGAAGCTGGGAGCGCTGACCTTGATGGAGTAATGACCGAGGGGCAGGAGGTTGGCGGTGTAGCGGCCGCCGGAATCGGAGGTGAGGGTACGGGTTTCGTTGGTTTCCGTCTGGACGACCTGGACGGTGGCACCGGAAATGACGGCGCCGGAGGGATCGGCCACCGTGCCGGAGATGGAGCCGGTTGCCTGAGCGTGGGCACCGGTGCAGGCCAGAGCCAGAAAGACACCAGCCATAGCGACAGCCAAAACAATGCGGTTCACAGAAGCCTCCGGGGAGTGGCGTGCAGTTTGAAACGCTTCAAACTGTTCGTTGTGCTTGATACGCCGCCGCCGGCACGCTTGTCAACAGATTTTTCAGTCGGCTCTCTGCGCCGATCCTGATCCAGTCTCGGCCCGGGGAAAAAGGCCGATCTGCGGCGCCATTCTCTGTTCTGCTCGGGTCCTGGCCGCGGAGTAACCATGAAAAGCCGTATGTTTACTGGCTCTTTTGTGAATAAGCCGGGACAGCCGCAAACCGGCGATGCTTTCGGGGAGCGCGAGTAAAACGTTCAAACGGCTCGCAGCGCTTTGCCTTCGCGGCGTGATTCCGGACGAGGCTGGAACTCGCGATTCAAGAATGTGATTGACAAGCGGAGGAGCCGCGCAGTATACAAAGTCGCGGCCGAATGAATCGGTTCAATCGGCTCCGGATGCAGCGTTTCCCCTTGCGCACTACGCGCGCTCACCCCGTTGGCGGAGTCAGGATGAAAGCGGATCGCAGAGAATTTGTAGCCATGTGCGGCGGCCTTCTGGCCGCAAGCCTGACTGGGCCGGGAGCCGCTCTGGGCGAGAGTCAGGGCACGCTGGCCGCGGATGCGCCGGGCGGATCGCGCAAGATCATCATCGACACCGACCCGGGGGTGGATGACGCGTTTGCCTTGCTGCTCGCGCTCTCCTCCCCCGAACTGGAGGTTCTGGCGGTTACAGCGGTCGCCGGCAACGTGCCGCTCGATGTCACCCTGCCCAACGCGCTGCGTCTGGTGGAGATTGCCGGGCGTCCGCAGGTGCCGGTGGCGCGGGGGGCGGCGTCGCCTTTGACGCGCAAGCTGGTCGATGCGGCATACGCGCACGGAAACAACGGCCTGGCCGGCGTGGAATTCCCTCCCCCACAACTGCGCCCGGTCGCGGAGCCGGCCGCAGCTCTGATCGCGCGCCTGGTGCGCGAGAATCCCGGCGCCGTTACCCTGGTTGGCATCGGCCCGCTGACCAACATCGCTCTGGCGCTGCGCCAGGATCCGGGCATGGCCCCGCTGGTGTCGGGCATGGTGCTGATGGGCGGTTCTTTGTCGGGCGGGAACATCACGCCGAGCGCCGAGTTCAATTTTTATGTCGATCCGGAAGCGGCGGGCATCGTGTTCGGCGCGGGGATTCCCATTCGCATGGTGGGGCTCGACGTCACGCGCCGGGTGGATCTGACGGAGAGTCACATTGCCGCGCTGCGCGCGGGCAGCGGGCCGGCCAGCCAGGCGGCGGCGCGGATCGGTGCGGCGGTGATGGAGCTTTACCGGCGCGAACACGAGCAGGGCGCGCCCCATCTGCACGATCCGCTGGCAGTGAGCGCACTGCTCTCGCCCGACATTCTGACCTTTGAGGATTTCCACGTGGAGATCGAGACGGAAGGCACGCTGACGGCGGGAGAAAGCGTGGCCTGGAGCAAGGCGCCGTTGTACATGTCCGCGCCGAGGCAGATCGGGCGCGACGCTCCGAGCTCGACTTCCAGCTTTACAGCCAACGCGAAGGTCGCCACCGGGGTCAATCCGGAAGCTTTCTTTGACTTACTCATCCCGCGCCTGGTCCATGCCAGATCATAAGCAGCTCATCCCTTTTATCAGGAGCCGGTCAATGAAGCATAACTCTCGCAGGACAAGCTGGTTGGTTCTCATCATTGCTCTTTTCATGCTGGCGACGGCCGGGGCAAATGCGCAGTCGAAACGCTACGTGATCATCGATCAGGACGCGGTGGGTCCGGCGGGCACGGACATGAACTCCATGCTGGTTTTCCTGCAGTCGCCGAATGTCGACGTTCTGGGCATCACGGTTGTTACCGGCGACGGGTGGAGAAATGAAGAGGTGGCTCACACCCTGCGGCTGCTGGAGCTGATGGGGCGTACGGATATTCCGGTGATCCCGGGACGAGACAGGCCCATGGTGCGGACGGAGGAATGGACGCATGACTGGGAGCAGATGTACGGCAAAGTGCTCTATCAGGGAGCATGGAACATGCCGAGATCGTCCCATGATCCGGATGCGGTTCCCACATTGCCGGAGGGAGCGCCGACGACCAGGCCGGACAACGAGGATGTGGCGCACTTTCTGAGCCGCATGGTGCATAAGTATCCGCATCAGGTGACGATCTATGCGGCGGGCCCCATGACCAACATTGCGGCTGCGATTCTGTACGATCCGGAGTTCGCGTCGCTGGCCCAGGAGCTGGTGATTATGGGGGGCAGCATCAATCCGCACACGAATGATCCCGAATATATCGATTCACCGCGGCACGAATTCAACCTGTGGTTCGATCCGGAAGCTTCGAGCATCACCCTGCGCGCTCCGTGGCCGAAGATCACGGTAACGACGGTGGATGTCTCGATCGAAACCCATCTTACGAAAGAAATGCTGGCGCAGCTGGCGGCTTCGCACGAGGCGGCGGCGCAGTATATCGCGCGCTATACCCGCCGGCCGGGCGACTACCTGTGGGACGAGCTGGCCGCGGCGGCGTGGCTCGATCCCAGCCTGATTACGCACGAGCGCTATGTTTATATGGATGTAAGTCTGGGCAAAGGTATGAGTTATGGAGATACCCTGGTATGGACTGACCAGGATCACCCTGCGCTCACGCTGCAAAAAGTCCACGCGCAGATGGATGTGGACTGGCCGAAATTTCGAGAGATGTTTTTGCATCTGATGTCGTCGCCCACACCCGGGGCCAGGGATCCGCAGATGCTGAATCAGGCATCCACGCGCTAGTCGATCGACGGCTCTGGCCGGTTGCGCAGGTCGGCAACCGGCTTCCACTTTCCGCGGAGCGCGACACCCACGTATCCCGCGCCGCAAGACCCTGGAAGGAGACCCAATGCCAGCGCCCGCCGTCACCGTGATGGGCATTTTCGCCGCCGATCTGAGCTTCCGCACGGAACGCCTGCCTGTCTGGGGAGAAACTGTGATCGGCAGCCATTTTCACCTCGGGCCCGGCGGCAAAGGCTCGAACCAGGCAGTGGCTGCCGCTCGTCTGGGCGGCGCGGTGCGGTTTATCTCGAAGGTGGGCGCGGACCCTTTCGGCGAGCTGGCGCAGCATATCCATCGCGAGGCCGGTGTACAGCTGGACTCTCTTTATGTGACGCCGGATCATTCGACCGGAGCCGCCGCCATCATTGTGGATCAGGCGAGCGGCGAGAATGCCATTGTGGTCACGCCGGGGGCGGCGAATGCTCTGACTCCCGAGGATATCGACCGGGCCCGCGACGCGATCGCGCGATCGGGCTGCTTTATGACGCAGCTCGAGTTATCCATGCCGCTGGTGGAGCACGGTCTGCGGCTGGCGCGTTCGCTGGGAGTTCCTACCATTCTCAATCCCGCGCCCGCGTGTCACTGCAGCGACGATTTCCTGCAACTGTGCGACTATCTGACGCCCAACGAATCAGAGGCCAGCGCGCTCACCGGCATGCCGGTAGAGACGATGGCGCAGATTGAGCGGGCCGCTGCCGCTCTGCTGCGCCGTGGGCCGCGGCAGGTGGTGATCACGCTCGGAGCTCGGGGCGCGTTTGCGCTCAGCGCGGATGTCGCCGAATCGGTGGAAGCGTTTCGGGCGGGCGCGGTGCTGGACACTACCGGCGCCGGCGATGCCTTCAACGGCGGCTTCGCCATCGGGCTCGCGGAAGGAATGGGGCTGGTCGAGGCCACGCGCTTCGGCTGTGCCGCAGCCGGGATCTCGGTGACGCGGCAGGGCACCGCAACCTCGATGCCTGCCCGGGAGGAAGTCGATCGTCTCTATCGCGATTACAATACGGCGGCAGCCACAAAATGAGGTTTCCGCGTCTGTGCCGAGAGGGTGACGCGCCGCCCATGCAGCGACCCGTAAGGAGGTCCTGATCCAATGTTCGTCCCCGTCACCTTTGCCACGGCTCTCGTCATGATGATCGCCAGCACAGTGTGCTGGGGCTCCTGGGCCAACACCTTCAAGGTCACGCGCAACTATCGTTTCGAGCTTTTCTACTGGGATTACTCGATCGGGGTGGTGCTGATCTCCGTGCTCTGCGCCTTCACCATGGGCGCGACGCAGCCGGGGCCGCTGAGCTTCGTGAATAACCTGCACAGCGCTTCGTGGAGCAACATTCTTTGCGCCGGTTTCGGCGGATTCATCTTCAACATCGCGAACGTTCTGCTGGTGGCGGGCATCGATATTGCCGGGCTGGCGATTGCCTTTCCGCTCTCCATCGGCATCGCGCTGGTCGAAGGCGTGCTGCTCAGTTACATGATCCAGCCAAAAGGGCAGCTGGGCCTGCTGCTGGGCGGGGTGGTAATGGCATTGGCGGCGGTGGTGCTGATTGGACGCGCCTATGGAAGCATGAACGCCTCGGGGCGGACCACTTCGAAAAAAGGCATTCGCATCTGCGTCATCTCCGGATTATTGATGGGAGCTTTCGCTCCGTTCAATACGCGGGCGCTCACCGCGGCTCACCCGCTCACTCCTTACGGAATTGTGGTGTGCTTTGCCATCGGCGCTTTTATTTGTTGTTTTGTGTTCAACACGTGGCTCATGCGGCGGCCGCTCAGCGGCACGCCGGTGCGGTTTTCGGAATACTTCCGCGTGGGGGCATCGCAGCACGCGCTGGGCCTGCTGGGCGGGGTGATTTGGGGCGTCGGCATCGTGTTCAATATGGTCGCGGCCAATCTGGTGGGGGTCTCCATCTCCTATGCCATCGGCCAGGCTTCCCCGATGATTGCGGCTCTGTGGGGCCTGCTGGTGTGGCATGAGTTTCGCGGCGCGGATAGGCGCGCCCGCCTCTATCTTGCTGGCATGTTCTGCTGCTACGCGGTCGCCCTCGTTCTGGTCTCCGAGGCTTACCATTTCTCCTGAGTGGAGTCGGAGCCGGGCTGGGTGCGGGAGGCTTGTTTTCGGGCCCAGGAGTATGCCAGGCTCGTGAAGAGTTGTTGACTCCGCGGAGACAGGAACAGTATGGCTCCTCAATCGGTGCATGAACCTCAACCCGTCCCCGTGATTCTGCACGGGCGCTCGCTCGAGGCCAACCGGCGCATCGCTCTCAACCTGGACTGGGTGGAAGAAGTGCGGGTGAACACCAGCGCGGTGGAGCGCCGGGCGGCGTCGCTGCCGGCGCGGCGGAGCGTCAAGAAAGAGCATCAGGCGGCGTGGCTGCTGCGCGCCATCGCGTGCATGGATCTGACCACGCTGAGCGGAGACGACTCCGTCGAGCGGGTGAAGCGGCTGTGCGCCAAGGCGCGCAATCCGCTGCAGCGGCACCTGGTGGAGAGCCTTGGCATTGAGGAACTGCGGCTCACCGTCGGCGCGGTGTGCGTCTATCACGTGTTTGTCGAAACCGCGGTCAGGGCGCTTGAGGGATCGGGCATTGCGGTGGCGGCGGTCTCGGCGGGCTTTCCGGCCGGCTTGTCTCCGCTGAGCGAGCGGGTGGCGGAGATTCGGCGCTCGATGGAGGCGGGCGCGTCGGAGATCGACATTGTGATCACGCGCGCGCATGTGTTCAACGGCGAGTGGCAGGCGCTGTATGACGAAGTGGCCGCATTCAAAGAAACCTGCGGGCCGGTGCACATGAAAGCCATCCTGGGCACGGGAGACCTGATGACGCTGCGTAACACGGCGCGGGCCAGTTGGGTGGCCATGATGGCGGGAGCGGACTTTATCAAGACATCGACCGGCAAGGAAGCGGTGAACGCCACCCTGCCGGTTTCGCTCACCATGGTGCGCGCTATTCGCGAATACGCCGAGCGCACCGGGATGGCGGTGGGCTTCAAGCCGGCGGGAGGCATCCGCACGGCGAAGCAGTCGCTGGACTGGCTGGCCATGATGAAGGACGAGCTGGGACGCTCGTGGCTGGAGCCGTCACTGTTTCGCTTCGGGGCCAGCGGCATGCTGGGCGACATCGAGCGCCAGCTCGAACATCACGTGACCGGCCGGTATTCGGCAACGTATCGTCATCCCATCGCGTAGATGGGCTTCCGGGAGGAGACGTTATGAGCATCGCGGAGAAGTTCTACAGCATGGAGTATGGAGCCGCGCCGGAAGATCCGAAGGAAGCGGTGCAGTGGCTGGATCGGCATCACCGGCGGTTCGACGGGTTCATCGGCGGCGCATGGGTGAAGCCGGCGAGCGGCGAATACATGGGGACCAGCGACCCGTCGAGCGGCGACATCCTGGCCGAGGTGGCGATGAGCAACGCGGCCGATGTGGACGCCGCGGTGTCGGCTGGGCGCGGCGCTCTGCCCGCATGGCAGGCTTTGAGTGGACATGAACGGGCACGGTATCTCTACGCGCTCGCGCGGCAGGTGCAGAAACATGCGCGCCGGCTGGCGGTGCTGGAGACGATGGATAACGGTAAGCCGATCCGGGAGAGCCGGGACATCGATATTCCGCTGGTGGCGCGGCATTTCTACCATCACGCGGGCTGGGCGCAGCTGCTGGAGTCGGAGTTTCCGAACTACATCCCCTGCGGCGTGGTGGGGCAGATTATCCCGTGGAACTTTCCGCTGCTGATGTTTGCCTGGAAGGTGGCGCCGGCCCTGGCGGCGGGCAACACGGTGGTGATCAAGCCGGCGGAGAACACGCCGCTGACGGCGCTGGCTTTTGCGGAGCTGGCCATGGAAGTGGGATTGCCGGCGGGCGTGCTGAACGTGGTGAACGGCGGGCCGTTCACGGGCGAGGCGATCGTCGAGCATCCGGGGATCGACAAGATCGCATTCACGGGTTCGACGGAAGTGGGCCGGATCATCCGCAAGGCTACGGCGCAGTCGCACAAGAAGCTCTCGCTCGAGCTGGGCGGCAAATCGCCGTTCGTCGTTTTCGACGATGCCGATCTCGATTCGGCCGTGGAGGGCCTGGTGGACGCCATCTGGTTCAACCAGGGGCAGGTGTGCTGCGCTGGATCGCGGCTGCTGGTGCAGGAACGGGTTGCCGAGACGCTCTACGCGCGGATTCGCGCACGCATGGAGACGCTGCGGGTGGGGGATCCGCTGGACAAGTCAATCGACATCGGCGCGATTGTCTCACCGCTGCAACTGGAATCGATTCGGCGCATGGTGGACGCAGGGGTTGCGGAGGGCGCGCGCTGCTGGCAGCCCAACTATTCGTTGCCGGAGAACGGCTGTTATTTTCTGCCCACTCTGCTGACCGACGTGCACCCGGCCGCGACGGTAGCCCAGAAAGAAATCTTTGGTCCGGTGCTGGCGGCGATGACCTTCCGCACGCCGGCGGAAGCTGTGGAGCTGGCGAACAACACTGTGTACGGCCTGGCGGCAAGTATCTGGAGCGAGAACATCAATGTGGCGCTCGATCTGGCGGCGCAGGTGAAAGCCGGCGTGGTGTGGGTGAACTCCACCAACCAGTTTGACGCTGCATGCGGATTCGGGGGCTATCGCGAGTCCGGTTATGGCCGCGAAGGCGGACGCGAGGGCATGCTGGAGTATCTGACTCCTGAGTGGCTGCACACGCTGCCGCCGGCCCAGGCGGCAGCCTCGCGTGTGGGGACTGCGGATGATGTCGACGGATTTGCTCGGGCCGGCGCGGCGATTGATCGCACGGTGAAGCAATATATCGGCGGCAAGCAGGCCAGGCCTGACTCCGGCCATTCCTTTCCGGTTCACGGAAGGGATGGGCAATTGCTTGGCGAGGCGCCGCTGGGGAATCGGAAGGACATTCGCAATGCGGTGGAAGCGGCACGGGCCGCATCGGGATGGGCGCGAGCCACGGCGCATGCCCGCGCCCAGGTGATCTATTACATTGCAGAAAACATGATTCAGCGGCGCGACGAGATCGCGCATCGGCTGGCGCTGGCCGTGGGTGAGGAAAGAGCCGCCACCGAGACCGATCGTTCTGTGGAGCGCATTTTTACTTATGCGGCCTGGGCGGACAAATATGAAGGCGCGGTGCATCATCCGCCGGGGCGGAACATCGCCATCGCTATGACCGAGCCGGTGGGCGTGGTTGGGATCCTGGCTCCGGCAGAAGCGCCGCTGCTGGGTCTGCTCTCTCTGGTGCTGCCGGCGATCGCGGTGGGCAACACGGTGGTTGCCGTGCCGTCGGAACGGTATCCGCTGATTGTGGGTGACGTATATCAGTTGCTCGACACCAGCGACCTGCCCGCAGGGGTGGTGAACCTGGTGGCCGGAAGGCCGGCCGAACTGGGGAAGACTTTGGCCGAGCACGATGGAGTCGAAGCAATCTGGTGCTTCCGCAGCAACGAGGAAGCCGCCATGGTGCGCGCTGGCTCGATCGGGAATATGAAGCAGGTCTGGACCAACGACGGTCACGAATACGACTGGTTTGATCCCGCGCAGGCCGAAGGACGCTGGTTCCTTGAGCACGCCACGCAGGTGAAGAATATCTGGGTGCCTTACGGAGAATAGCCGGCACGCCGGTTGAGCATCATGGCGGTCGTCCACCGTAACGTTGGCTTCCCCGCATGATCCATGTTCAGGGAACGCTATGAAGCTCGTCTCAGTGAATTGCGGGTTACCTCGCGAAGTTATGTGGCATGGCAGCCCGGCGACTACCTCCATCTATAAGGAAGCGGTGCGAGGGCGCATCGCCCTGCGGACATTCAATCTGGATGGGGACCGGCAGTCGGACCTGACGGTGCACGGGGGCAGGAACAAAGCGGTCTACTGCTACTCGATTGCTCACTATGATTACTGGAAATCCGAATTGCTCGGCCGCTCGTGGCCCATGGGCACGTTTGGCGAGAACTTCACCATCGAGGGGGGTGCGGAAGACGCCGTCCACATCGGCGATCGATTCAGCGTTGGCTCTGCAGAAATCGTTGTTACGCAGCCGCGGCGTCCATGTTACAAACTTGCCATCCGGTTTGAGGCGGATGATATGGTCCAGCGATTCCTCGAGAGCCGGCGTACTGGTTTCTATGTGGCGGTTACGCGCGAGGGAGAGGTGGGGGCAGGGGACCATATAACGATGCTCAGCCGCGAACCGGACTCTGTTTCGGTCGCCGAGATCGTTCGCTTATACGTCGCAAAGCAATTCAGCGATGAGGATGTTCCTCAGGTTCAGCGAGCCCTCGCCGCGGGCGCATTGCCGGATGGCTGGAAAAGAGATTTCCAGGAAAAATGGGACCGGCTTTACGCCTGATTCTGCTTTGCCCCGCCGTCGGGAATCAAAAAAGGCCGAATCAGTGCCGGGGCTTCTTCGGTTTCGCTCGGTGGCTGGCCACGTAGCTCTCGATGAAATCCAACAGGACATCTGTCATGTTCTGTCCCTCGCCGGCGGTTACGGACTTGAACCGGTTGTGCAGTTCGACAGGGACGTTCAGATTCATGCGTTTCATCGTGATCTCGGGCTGAGATGGCATCGTTTTCATCTCCTTTCAGGATGAGGATATCAAGGTATGAGTACGGGATTCCGGCAGCGGCCGGCACCCTGCTCTTACTCTCCTGGAGCTTGTCGTTGCAATCCCCGCGATGCCCGAGCTGGCTGAGTGCTATTTTGGAGGAGTTGAACCCGGGAGCTGATTGGCTGCGCGGAGGGAATGGTTTGCGAAAGAGACTATGGCTCGTCGGTGCGCTTCTTTTGTGTACGGGACTGTTGCAGGCGCAGGCGCCACCGGCGGCGGAGCAAGCTCGCTGGAAGGCAGAGGCGGCGCGGGTCACCCTGGTGCGAGACGACTGGGGTATCGCTCACGTGCACGGTAAGAGCGACGCCGATGCGGTGTTCGGCATGATCTACGCGCAATGCGAAGACGATTTCAACCGCGTGGAGACCAATTACCTGGCGTCGCTCGGGCGCACGGCGGAGGCGGAAGGCGAAACCGCTCTTTGGCAGGATTTGCGCCAGCGCCTGTTTATCGCCCCGGCCACGCTGCAGCGCGACTATGCCACCAGCCCCGACTGGCTCAAGCAGCTCATGGACGCCTGGGCTGACGGTATCAACTTCTATCTTTTCGAGCATCCGGAAACCAAACCCAGGGTGCTGACGCATTTCGAGCCGTGGATGGCGCTCTCTTTCACGGAAGGCAGCATCGGCGGCGACATCGAGCAGGTGAGGCTGAAGCCGCTCGAGGCCTTCTACGACAGGCCGGCGAGTGCGGGAGACAGCGCCCGGCGGGCTACCCCTGAACCCCGGCGCGGGCCATCGCCGGGATGGTTTGAACCCGAGCCGAGCGGCTCCAATGGCTTCGCCATCGCACCCGGCAATACCGTCGATCACCATGCCCTCCTGCTCATCAATCCGCATACGTCTTTCTTCTTCCGCAGCGAATTGCAGATGGCCAGCGATGCGGGCCTCGACGCCTACGGTGCGGTCACCTGGGGACAGTTCTTTGTCTACCAGGGATTCAACCAGCGTGCCGGGTGGATGCACACTTCGAGCAACGTCGACGCGGTCGATCAGTATCTCGAGAAGGTCGTCCGCAGGGACGGAAAGCTGAGCTATCTTTACGGCGGCTCGCTGCGGCCGGTGATTACAAAAGAAATCACGCTGGACTATAAGACACCGCAAGGCCGGGTGTCGCGCACCTTCACGGTCTTTTACACGCTTCACGGGCCGGTGATCCGCAAGGATGGCGACCGCTGGGTGACCATCCAGCTGATGAACACACCGGTGCCCGCGCTGGAGCAGAGTTATCTGCGCACGAAGGCCCACACCTACGCCGAGTACAGGAAGACGATGGAGCTGCGGGCTAACTCCTCGAACAACACTATTTTTGTTGACGCGGATGGCGATATCGCCTACTGGCACGGTAACTTCATTCCCATTCGCGATACGCGCTTCGATTACACCCATCCGGTCGATGGCACCAATCCGGCAACCAACTGGAACGGCCTGATGACTGTCGAGCAGATTCCGCATCTCCTCAACCCCGCCAGCGGGTATCTGTTTAACGTGAACGATTCGCCGTGGAATGGCGCCGGGGCCAGCTCGCTGCGCAAGGCCGATTACCCAGCCTATGTCGAGCGCGGCATCGAGTCGGCGCGCGGTCTGCACGCCATGCGGGTGCTTGCGCCCGGGAGAACGCCCCGCCGCGATTTCACTCTCGACGGCCTCATCCACGCGGCATTCGATCCTTACCTTCCCTGGTTCGCCCGCACCATCCCGGTGCTTGCCGCGGCCTGGGACGCGCTGCCCGCGGACGCGCCGCTCAAGTCCCGGCTGGCCGGTCAGGTCGGGCTGCTGCGGGGCTGGGACGATCGCTGGAGCGCCGACTCTGAAGCCACCTCGCTGGCTGTCTACTGGGGCACCGAGATGATGAAGTCGGCCGGCCTGCCCGCGCACGAAGCTTTGGTGCCCAGCGAGGAGTGGGTCGCGACCCGGGTGCCCTCCTCGACATTGCTCGCCGGTCTCGCCGCGGCGTCCGACAAGCTCACTGCCGACTTCGGATCCTGGCGCACGCCCTGGGGGCGGATCAACCGTTTCCAGCGGCTCAGCGGAGATATCGTTCAGCCCTTCAGCGATGCCGGACCCAGCATTGCCGTGCCATTCACCTCGTCGCTGTGGGGCTCGCTGGCTTCTTTCGGCGCACGGCAGTATCCCGGCACGAAGTGCTGGTACGGCACCAGCGGGAACAGCTTTGTTGCGGTGGTTGAATTTGGCGACCAGGTTCGCGCGAAGGGGATCACCGCCGGAGGGGAGAGCGGCCATTCTGACTCAAAGCATTTTGACGATGAGGCCGGGCGCTATGCCTCCGGCAACCTGCGCGAGATCTACTTTTACCCGGGTCAGCTTGTGGGGCACACGGAGCGCACTTACCATCCCGGGAACTAAGCAGGGCGCAGAAGGCCGATCGGTTTTCATAGCCGGCTTGGCCCGGTTTTTCGAATGACAAGCTGACAGGTTACGCGACCAAGGTTGAATCCGCGGGTTCGCGCACAGGGGGCCGATCCAGCCGGAGCCAGGCCGATCGCAATATTGAGGGGGCAGACCCACTCGGGAGATCGATTCCGAGAAGGGAGGTGGAGCGGGAGACCGGGATCGAACCGGCGACATTCAGCTTGGGAAGCTGACGTTCTACCACTGAACTACTCCCGCTCATTAGAATCAACTATTTAAGCGATGGACCGTCGCTTACCAGCCAACTTACTAGCCATTTTGCTATCATTTCACACGGAAGCAGAGTCCCCTCACGGACCCCAATTTCCCCTTCCGGCGCGAGCACGATTGCGTTTTGGCTAGTAAACATGGCTGATCAAATCGGGCGGAAAACCCACCTTAAGAAGTATCTCTCGCACAACGGCAAATGGCAATTTTTCCCTGTCGCCAAGGTCAACGGAAGACCAAAGCCGGAACTCGTCATGATCGAGGGAAAGCCGCGGCGCTCGACCACCGGCACCTTTTACCTCCAGTGGCGTGAGAACGGCGTGCGCCGAACGCGCCCGGTCGGCACGACTCCGCGCGAAGCGCTGGATGCCCTGGCAGCTCCAGTCCGGCATCCTCGCCGGCGAGATCGAGGCGCCGGAGGAGGAGCCATCCACGACCTCCACTTCAACGACGATCCGCGCTGCCGTTGAGAGCTACCTCGCCGAAGTGAAAGCTACAAAAGGTGAAGCCACCTGGCGCGCCTATTCGGCCGACCTCGCATGGTTCCAGAAGATCTCGAAAAAGCATTATGTGGACCAGCTCGGACGTTCCGACGCGATGAAATTGTTCGCCGCCGGTCGGGACGAGGATCTCAATCAGAAGACCATCAATAAACGGGTGATCGTGATGCTCCAGGCCATGCGCCGCGCCGGGGCGAACATCCAACTTCACAAGGGCGACTGGCCGCGGACAGTGGACAAGCGAGTAGAGATCTACGAGCCCGAAGAGCTCAAGCGTTTCTTCGTTGCTTGCGAGCAGGACGAACGGCTCATCTTCCAGACCTTCCTTTGCTCGGGATTTCGCTCCCGGGAATTGGCATGTCTGACGTGGGAGGACGTGAACTGGAAGGCCGGCACGCTGAGCGTCCGGCCTAAGCTGGACTTCGCGTTTACTCCCAAGAGCTATGAGGAGCGGAGTGTGCCGGTCCCGACCGTTCTTCTGGAATCCCTGCGTGCTCGCTGGAAGAAGCACCAGGACTCCGTCCTGATCTTCCCGACTCCTGCACACCCGAAACGGAAAAATTATGGCGGCGACAAGCCGGACGCCCACCTTCTTGAACTGTGCAAGGAGATCGCGCATCGCGCGGAGCTGAATTGCAAGCGCTGCCGAACCCGGCAAGG
>DATAWS010000036.1:0-294559 GCA_036267095.1 Acidobacteriaceae bacterium | reverse complement strand
CAACCGATTCTGACGCGCGAAATGCTGGAACCTGAACCGTAACCACCCAAATTCCAAAAGGCCATGTCATTACCTCGGGTGACACAGCCCAGACATAAGGTGTTGATCTTCCTGTCACGGCCTAATCAGTATACCTTACGTACGGGGATAATTGCCAAGAAACCCAGGCGATGCAGGTGGCGAACACGATCATTGGGGCGATCGAGGGGGCGATTCGAGGGGGCGATTCGAGGGGGCGATTCGGGGGGCGCTGGTCCTGAGCCGGCTGGAGGGAAACCAGGAGCCGCTGCGGGATGAGGAGGCGTCGCTCACTTCGGTGCTGGAGCTCATCGCGAAGCGCCACGCATAGTGCCTTCGCGCGTGAAAGAATAGAACGTTCCTTATGAGCGACGAAACCACATCCGTACCGCTGCCCCGGGCCGAAGCTGCATCCACGCAAAATGAATCAGCGCCCTCTGAGACGGCATCGGTCGAGGCCGCGCCAGCCGTGGAATCCGGCGCAACCTTTGGCGAGTTGTTGAAGGAATTTGAGCAGAGCCACCGGCCGGAAAAGGGCGCAAAGCAGCTGGAAGGGACCGTGATTTCCCTTGGGCCCGACGCCGTTTATCTCGACATCGGCTACAAGACCGAAGGCATGCTGCCGAAGACGGCGTTTCGCGACAACGCGGAGAGCGTGAAGGCGGGCGACAAGTTCTTCGTGTCGGTGAAGGGGCGGAATGAAGAGCACTACTACGTTCTGTCGCTGGCGCGGGTGGCGCAGCCGCGGGACTGGACGCAGCTGGAGGAAGCCTTCGCGCAGAAGCTGACGATTCCGGGCACGGTGACCGGCGTGGTCAAAGGCGGCCTGAACGTCGACGTGGGCGTACGGGCCTTCCTGCCCGCTTCGCGCAGCGGCACGCGCGATGCCGCGGAGATGGAGAAGCTGGTGGGGCAGGAGATCACCTGCCGCATCACGCAGCTCGATGTCGCGGACGAGAACGTGATCGTGGACCGGCGCGCGGTGCTGGAAGAAGAGGCCCTGGCGGCCGGGGCCAATCAACTGGCTGCCATTACGGAAGGCGACGTGGTTCGCGGGACAGTGAGCCGGATGGCAACCTTCGGCGCGTTCGTGGACCTGGGCGGCATCGACGGCCTGCTGCACGTGAGCGATATGGCATGGAGCCGGGTGGCCAATCCCGAAGACGTGGTGCAGCAGGGGCAGACGGTCGAAGTGAAGGTGCTGAAGATCGACCGCGAGACGCGCAGGATTTCGCTTGGGCTGAAGCAGCTGCTGCCCGAGCCGTGGGAGACAGCGGCGGACCGGTACAAAGCGGGCGAGCGAGTGACCGGCTCGGTGACGCGGCTGACGGACTTCGGCGCGTTTGTGGAGCTGGAGCCCGGAATCGAAGGGCTGATTCATGTGTCCGAGATGTCGTGGGTGAAGAAGGTCCGGCGGCCGAGCGACCTTCTGAAAACCGGCGATACGGTGGAAGCGGTGATCCTCTCCATCAGCCCCGGCGAACGGCGGATGTCGCTGGGGCTGAAGCAGGCGCTCGGCGATCCGTGGGCGGACGCGGCGAAGAAGTTTCCGGCAGGATCGGCAGTGGAAGGCAAGGTAACGCGGCTTGAGAAGTTCGGCGCCTTTGTGCAGATGGCCGAGGGTGTGGAAGGGCTGGTGCACATCAGCGAGATCACAGCCGACCGCCGGTTGGCGCACCCTCAGGAAGCGCTCAAGGTGGGGCAGGTGGTGCGCGCCCAGGTGCTGGCCCTCGATGCGGAGAAGCGGCAGGCGAAGCTGAGCATGAAGCAGCTGGTGCCGACCAGCCTCGACGAGTATCTCGAAGAGCACAAGGTGGGCGACACGGTGTCGGGCCGGGTGGTCGAGGTGTCGGGCGGCTCGGCAACGGTCGAGCTGGGCGAGGGGATCCACGTGCCCTGCCGCCTCAAAGAAGGCGCGGGCGCCGAGGCGGCCAGCGCGGGCGGAGCGGATCTGTCGGCGCTCACTTCCCTGCTCCAGGCGAAATGGAAGGGCGCGGCCGGGGCGGTGAAGGCGGAGCCGCTGCGGGCCGGGCAGGTGCGGAACTTCCGCATCGCGGAACTCGATCCGGAGGCGAAGACCCTCACTGTGGAAATGAGCTAGCTCCCGGATTCGGTATCGCGTTCTTTGCTGGCTCCCCTTTATTTTCCGCAGTCTGCAGCGGAAATGTCCCGCAATGTCCCGCGATTTCTCTTGCGCGCCCTGAACCGCATTGCCATAATAAGCCACCTTCGCCCTCCCCAAAGACAGACGATGACCGCAAGGGACGCCGTTCCAACCTCTTCGGCGCGTGTTGCGGATTCGTTGCCCTGCGGTCGTCGATGGCATTTCTGCCGCTGGAGTTGGGTCACGTGTTCTTTGGGGCGAGCGGTGCGATCAGAATGGGGCTTCTGCGGAAGTATGGGCTGGTGGCATCCGGGCTGGTTTTGACGGCGCTGTGCAGTGCGGCCCAGGAGATGAGCAGGCCGGCAGCCACGACGATTGCCGAGGAGGCGGGGATTCCTGCCCCGATTCCTGCGGACCCGGCGGCCACGCTGATCGGCACCGTGAAGGACACCAACGGGAATACGATCGCGGGCGCGGCGGTGACCCTGATGACCCCTGGTTCGGACGAAAAGCGATCCGCAACGGCCAATCCCAACGGATTTTTCCAGGTCAGCGTCGAGCCCGGGCAGTATGTTGCGATGGTGTCGTCGCCGGGGCTGGCCACCTGGACGAGCGGCGGAGTGGCGGTGGCAGCCGGCGAGTATCGCGAGATCGCCAACATCGTCCTGAAAGTAAACCCTGCTTTTTCGATGGTGCGCGTAACCCCCTCGCGGGAAGAAATCGCGGAAGAACAAATTCATCTGGAGGAACATCAGCGCATCGGGGGAGCGTTTCCCAATTTCTTCGTCAGCTATGTTCCCGATGCCGAGCCGCTGACGGTGCGGCAAAAATTTGAGCTGGCGTGGAAGAGCGCCACCGATCGCGGCAGCTTTCTGGCGGATGGCATCACGGCGGGCGTGGAGCAGGCGCAGAATCAATATCCCGCCTATCACCAGGGAATCCGAGGCTATGGCAAACGGTTTGGCGCCGAATATGCCAACGATGCGGGAAGCGACATCATCGGCGGAGCGATTCTGCCGACGCTGTTTCATCAGGACCCGCGGTATTTCTATCGCGGAACGGGGAGCATTTTTTCCCGTGCCCTCTATGCGGTTTCGACGATCGCGATTGCCAGGGGCGACAACGGGAAGTGGGAGCCGAACTACTCCTTCGTGCTGGGGAACGTCGCCTCCGGCGCACTTTCGAACCTCTACTACCCAGCGGGTAACCGGGGATGGGGAACGACGATCAAGAGCAGCGCGGTGACTACGCTGATGGGCACAACCGGCGCGCTGCTGCAGGAGTTTGTGTTCCCGCATTTCTCCCGCGGAGTGCCGAAAAAAGGCGACCGGTAGAAGCCTCGCGCTTCATCCCTGTTTCCGCGGGCCAGGCCCAGCCAGGCAGGCGCAAACTCCGGGTCGCGGTGGAACGGCTGCGGGACGGCTCCGCGGTCCCGCATTTCCGTCCTCGTTCACCATCCGCCTGATCCTCAGCGCCGGCAGGTGCAGTCGACGCACTTGTGGGTGGCGCAGGTGCCGCAGATGGCGGTGATCTGTTTTGCCACGGCTTTGCGGGCGCGGTGCAGGCGGACGCTGGCGTTGTTGGCGGTTGTGCGCTCGGTCTGGGCAAAGGCCTCGACGGATTGGCCGCCGAGATCGACCTGTTCGATGGCGGCGCGGTATTCCGGCTTGAGGGCGCGCACGGCTTCCTGGATGCAGGCGCAGACTTCCTGGCGGACTTCGGACTCATAGCCCTCTTCCCAGGTTGCCGCCCACTGATTCATGGCACGCGCGCGGGCGGCCTGCTGGCGATAGTGATCGACGATGGCGTTGCGCAGAATGCGGTAGAACCACGCGACGGAGCTCTCCCTGGCGCGCAACTGGGCGCCGCGCTCCAGGGCTTTGAGGTAAGCGGCCTGCAGAATATCCTCGGCGGTGGCCGCATCGTCGATGCGTTTGCGCAGGAACTCGAGAAAGCGCCGGTGCTGCTCGGCGAGGCCGGCCGTGGTGTCGCGGACTGGGCTGTCGCCGGTTGTGGGCACGGTGTGCGTCATCGCAGATGAGGCCGGGAGCGCAGCCACAGGCCGCGCCGCCCGGCTTCCATTGTTACGCCTGCTGGGCATCGGGCGCTGTGGCACAGGCACAGCCCGTGCAGGGGCAGGGCGGCGGACAAAAGCATCCGTCTCCGCAACTGCAGGCTCCGGGCGCGCAGGAACAGCCTGGGTTGGGGGTGTTCTGGTTCATGGTCGATTCTCCTTTCCTCTGCCCGTGCTGACGGGCGAGGGCCGGGAATCTTACAGTGGCGCTAACCGAGGAGAGAGTTAATTGGTCTTTCGGCGAAACGCCCGGCCCGCCATCCCCGGAATCAGAATCAGGACCAGCAGCGAGACCAGCGGACGGCTGACACTCCCATGCTGCATGCGGTTGAGCCAGGGAAGGCCGGGGAAGCCGAGAACCGTGGTCCATGCAACGAGGGGCCGGGCAATCAAGGTCATAGCAACGCTCTCCTGATCAAGCCGGGCTTCGCAGCACCGGCTTGCCTTTGTCATTCATCTCGATCGTGCCGAAGGGCGTGTGGTGGTCGTGGGTGAAGAGGACCAGCCACTGCTCGGGGATGGCGCGCTGGTAGAAGCGCTTGCGCTCGGCGATGCAGCGCACCGGATCGAGATCGTAGCCCATCACCCAGGTGATATCGAGATGGGCGCTCGTCGGGATGAGGTCGGAAATGTAGCAACCGTGGCGCCCGGCGGATTCGATGTGGATGCCGAGCAGCTGCGCGGTGTGCCCAGGGAAGCGCTCGACCGAGATGCCGGGGATGATCTCCTCGATCTGGCCGGGGCTGGTGTCGAGCAGCGTCATCTGTCCGGTGGCGACCAGCGGGTCGTAGTTGTCGCTGATGTAGCTGATGGCGTCGCGCTCGAGCTGCAGGTGTCCGTGCTCGACTTCGCCGCGATGCGCGAAGTAGCGCGCGTTAGGGAACGTGGGGACGACGCGGCCGTCTTCGCCGTGGGTGGTATTCCATCCACAGTGATCGAAATGCAGGTGGGAGTTGATGACGACGTCGACTTCTTCGGGATGGATGCCGGCGGCGGCAAAGGCCCGCGGGAGCTGCCGCTTCGCGCCGTAGATCGCGTTCAATTTGTCACTCAGCTTGTTGCCGATGCCGGTTTCGATGGCGACGGTATGCTTCCCGGTCCGGATGATGACGGTATTGAGGCCGAGGAGAATGCGATTCTCGGCATCGGCAGGGGCGCGCTTTTCCCAGAGCGGTTTGGGCACGACGCCGAACATGGCTCCGCCATCGAGGAAATAGGTGCCGTCGCTGAGGATGGTCAGCTCAAAGTCGCCGAGCGCGGTGCGGCCGCGGACGAGGTCGTCGCAGTCGGGGCGTTCGGCGGGGTGGGGCGACATCAGATCAGGCCGATCCTCAGGAATTGGTCCTCAGAATTCGAGGCTCAGGGCTGCTCGGAGGGCTCAGTCCGGCCAGTTTCCTCGGGCGTTGGGTGCATCAGGTAGCGTTCAAAGTGCTCGACGATGGCTCCGTAGAGCTCCACCTGATCGTCGGGGCCGTTCACACCGTGCATCTTGCGCGGAAAAATGTTGTAGCCGTAAGGAATGCCGCCCTCGATCAGCTTCTGGATGTATTGCTGGTCATTCGAGGTGTGGACGTTGTTGTCACCGGTGCCGTGCAGGATGAGGATGTGGCCTTTGAGATCGGCGGCGCTGGTGACGTCGGAATCGTCGTGGTAGTTCTGCGAGTCCACCGAAGGCAGGCCCATATAGCGCTCGGTGTAGATGGAGTCATAGTTGCGCCAGTCGGTGACGGGGGCGCCGGCGACGCCGGCCAGGAAGCTGTCGCTGTGGGAGAGCGCGAAGAGGGTGAAGCTGCCGCCCCAGCTCCAGCCCCACCAGCCCAGGCGGTGGGGATCGAGTTGGGAGTAATCGCGCAGGACCTGATCGATGGAGGCCATCTGATCGGCGAACTGCGGTGGGCCGAAGTTGTGGTAGCAGACCTGTTCGAAGTCGCGCCCGCGGTTAGACATGCCGCGGTTGTCCACATGCAGAACGGCGAAGCCGTGCTCGGCCAGCAGCTCATCGAAGAAGAGCCGCCGTCCCCCCCAGGCATCGTGGACGGTGCTGGCGCCCGGGCCGCCGTAGGGATTCACGATGAGGGGAACGCTGTGGGGCGCATGTTTGCCGGGCGGGAGCAACAGCGTGCCGTAGAGTTTCGTGGTTTTGTCAGAGGCGGTGAGAACCAGCATTTCCGGCGCGGCCAGGGTGCGGTGCTCGATCGGCCGCGGACGCCAGAAGGGCGTGCAGGACACCCCCAGCGAGCCGGCGGCGGTAGCGCCTTCGCGGCACATCGAGATCGTGGGCGGGGTCATGATGCGGGAATAAGTATCGATGAACGGTCCGCCGCGGTCGGGAAAGACGTCTTCGTGAAAGCCGCTGCCCTGGGTGATCTGGTGCTTGCCGCCGCCATCCAGATGCACAGCCCACACCTGCTGCTGGCGCGGATCCCCTTCGTTGGAGAGATACCAGACAGTCTGCGAGCCGGGATCGACCGCGGCAATGGAGCTCACTTCGTAGTCGCCGCTCTCCAGCTGATTCGTCAGCTGCGCCAGGTCGGCCAGGGGGTTGTAGGCATTGAAGGTGTAGCGATACATGTGGGTATGGCCGTCGCGCCAGCTGAGCACAAGGAAGGTGTGATCGTCGACGAAGCGCACGTCGTAGGTGGTGTTGCAGTATTTCGCATCGGTCTGGGAAAGCACGCGGCGCACGTCGCCGGTATGGGTGTCGGCGAACCACAGGTCCTCATGCTGATGATCGCGGGAGAGGGTTTCGACCCAGACAACATGCGGGTTGACCCATCCGAAGCGGGGGATGTAGTCGTTGCCTTCGTCGAGGGGGATGCGCAGCCAGCGCGTGGCGCCTCCGCCGGAGCCGACGACGCCCACCCGCACCGCGGGATTGGGATCGCCCGCCTGGGGATAACGCTGCTCATCGATGGTGACATGCACCGGGATGGCATCGATGATGGGGTATTCCGGAACATTGGACTCGTTCATCTGCAGGTAAGCGATTGCGCGCGAGTCCGGCGACCAGAAGTAGTTGCTGCGGACGTCCAGCTCCTCGGGATAGACCCAGTCCATTTCGCCACTGAGGACGTCGTCGCCCGGATTGCTGGTGAGCGCGAGCGCCGGCGTGGTGCCGTCCGGGCGCTGCACGTAGATGTTGTGGTCGTGGATGTAGGAGATGAGCTGGCCGTTGGGCGAAAATTTGGGATCGTCGCCGGCCAGCATGCCGGTGTTGGCAACCTGGACGCCCACGCCGTTGCTCAGCGTAAAGAGCCACAGCTGCCCATTGGTGTCGAAAAGAACGTGGTCGGAATCCGGCGCCCAGATGTAGTCAGGCTGTCCGTAGCGGGCGCGGTGGTCGCGATCGCGCTCCGAAAGGCTGGTGTTGAGGAGCGTGGCGATCTCATCGGCGGAGAGCAGCGTTCTCGGTTTGGCGTCGGTTGGCTGGAGCGCGACGAGGTTGCCGTCGCCGTCGATCCACGAAACCCGGTTGCCATCCGGCGCCCAGGCCAGGTCTTCCGGCGGGTGGCCGATGGAGACGCTGGTGCGCCCGAAGATGTCTTCAATCGTCCAGGGATGGTTGGGCTGAGCCTGCGCCAGAGGCGACAGGAGGAAGAGAACCGGGAGAAAGAGAAATACGGCAGAGCAATGAGAAGGCTTACCGGACAAAGAAAGCTCCAGAATCGCCCGGTCAGCCGTGGGACGCCGGGCTGTAAGGATTAGAAGAGCATTCTATCCCCTTTTCGCCGGGTTCCGCGGTTTGAAGGAAGCGGCGGCTAATGCGCGGCGGCAGCGGTTCCTTTGTGGCCTTTCATGAAGAAGATAAGGGGAATCATACAGGCGGCGCCGACGGCCAGGATGGCGACGACATCCAGATAGGCGAGCTGGGTGCTCTGCCGGATAAGCTGCTGGTAAAGCGAGCCGAGCGCCATGGAACGGGCCTGGGACGGCGAGCTGGTGAGACCTCCGGCGTGCTGCAGGTAGGTGGAGAGGTTGTTCTGGGCCTGGCGCAGCGCCATGCTGGCGGCATTGGCATTCATCGCCAGACGGTCCTGGTGCTCCTGAGCGCGGCGCGCCAGCAGGGTGACGAAGAACGAGGTGCCGACGCTGCCGCCGATATTGCGGGCGAGATTCATCAGGCCGGAAACGTCGTTGTTCTTCTGCCGCGGGACGTCGGTATAAGACAGCGTGTTGATGGGGACGAACAGGAAGGCGAGGCCGGAGGCCTGGAAGATGCGCATCCACGCGACGTAGGCGTAGCTGGCCTGGGTGTCGATGGTGTGCAGGGCGGCGAGAGCGGCGGCGAGAATGGCGAATCCAAAGGCGATGAGATAGCGGGCATCCACCCGGCCGACCAGAAAACCAACCAGCGGCATCAGGACGAGAATGGCAAGGCCGCCGGGTGAGATGACGAGCCCAGCCTGCTCGGCGGTGTAACCCATCATCTGCTGGACGAACAGCGGGATCAGCACGGTGGTGCCGAAAAGCGTGAAGCCCAGCACGAACATCAGGAACGCGGAGATGGAGAACGTCCGGTTGCGGAACATGGTGAGATCGAGGATGGGCCGGTGGCCGCGGCGGATCTGCGCGATCTCCCAGAAGATGAGGGCGACCAGGGCGGCGGCGCAGAGGAAGAAGAAAGTGGCAATGAGGTGCGAGCCGAACCAGTCGTCTTCCTGGCCCTTGTCCAGCACAAATTGCAGGGACCCGAAGCCCAGGGCGAGCAGGCCAAAGCCCATGTAGTCGAGGTTGAGGCCGCGCTTGCGGCTTGCCTCCACTTCCTTCCGGATGTGCGGAGGGTCTTCCACCAGCCGCGAGGTGAGGAAGAGCGAAAAGATGGCGATGGGGACGTTGATGAAGAAGATCCAGCGCCAGGTGTAGTTGTCGGTGATCCAGCCGCCGAGGGTGGGGCCGATGGCGGGCGCCAGGACCACGGCCATTCCATAGACGGCGAAGGCCTGGCCACGCTGCCGCGGGGGGAAGGTGTCGGCGAGGATGGCCTGCTCGCTGGGCTGCAGGCCGCCGCCTCCGGCTCCCTGGAGAACGCGGAAGAAGATGAGCAGCGGCAACGAGGGCGCGAGGCCGCACAGCATGGAGCTGATGCCGAACAGCGCCACGCAGATCATGTAGAAGCGCTTGCGTCCGATAAAGGAAACCAGATAGGCGCTGGCCGGGAGGATGACGGCGTTGGAGACGAGATAGCTGGTCAGGACCCAGGTGGCTTCATCCTGCGAGGCGCCCAGGCCGCCGGCAATGTGGGGGATGGCGACGTTGGCGATGGAGGTATCGAGGACCTCCATGAACGTGGCCAGGGTGACGGTGAGCGCCACGGCCCAGGGATTGTGCTTCGGCTTCCAGTTGGCGTCGGGGTCCTGGGGCATGGATATGGGTTGGAGGATCAAGGGTAGCAGGAGGATGCAGGAAAAGGGGGGACGGCGCGATCGCAAAGACCGCTTTTTGCCGGGATCGGGTATGCCGTCTTCCGGGGGAGAGCGGAATCGTGTGGCATTTCAGGGCCGGGGATCTGGAACTGCCCCATTCGTACCCTCGAAAAACCGGCCCGGACTGCCGATAAGCCGTTTGGGGATGCGCCGCTCAATGGGCGTGGCCTTCCCGGGGGGGTCATCGTCGTGGAACAGGAATCGACTGCCATTCTGAATGGTCATGGCCGGGCGCCGCGGCCTGCCGGTAAAGACACCGC
The DNA here is from genome assembly GCA_036267095.1 of Acidobacteriaceae bacterium. GTDB lineage: Bacteria > Acidobacteriota > Terriglobia > Terriglobales > Acidobacteriaceae > Palsa-343. The sequence continues at coordinate 284,680 of DATAWS010000036.1, read as the reverse complement.
TGCGCACCGGATCTACAACTACGAGAAAGAGCTGCGCCGCCTGCAGATCGAACTGGTCAAGCTGCAGGAGTGGATTCGCGATCAGGGACTGCGGGTGGTGGTGCTGTTCGAAGGCCGCGACGCCGCGGGCAAGGGCGGGGCCATCAAGCGCATGACCGAAACACTCAACCCGCGCATCTGCCGGGTGGTGGCGCTGGGCACGCCCACGGAGCGAGAGAAAACGCAGTGGTTTTTCCAGCGCTATGTGGCGCATCTGCCCGCCGCCGGGGAGATGGTGCTGTTCGACCGCAGCTGGTACAACCGCGCCGGGGTGGAACACGTGATGGGCTTCTGCTCCGAGACCGAGTACGTGGAGTTCATGCACAGCTGCCCGGAGTTCGAGCGGATGCTGATCCGGTCGGGCATCATCCTGGTCAAGTACTGGTTCTCGGTCAGCGATGAGGAGCAGGAGCGGCGCTTCCGCGAGCGCATGGCCAATCCCACCAAACGGTGGAAGCTGAGTCCCATCGACCTGGAATCACGCCGGCACTGGGCCGATTATTCGCGCGCCAAGGACGAGATGTTCGCGCAAACCGATACCCGCCAGTCGCCCTGGTACGTGGTGAACGCAGAAAAGAAGAAGTCCGCGCGGCTGAACGTGATCCGTCATCTGCTGGCGCAAATCGAGTACCGCGATCTGACCCCGGACAAGATGGAGCTGCCGCCGCTGGACAAGAAGAAATACGCGCGTCCGCCCTTCCATGACCAGAACTTCATTCCCGAACACTATCGGTAAGGGGACGGCCTTCCGTTGGCTCGACTCTGCGTGGCCCCATCGTAAGGCGCTGCGCGGTGGTAAACTTGAGTTTCCACACGATGCGACCCGAACTCGAGGCGCTGATGCGCCTGCAAACCATCGATCAGCAAACCGCGCAGCTGCGCGGGGAGATTGCGGCGCTGCCCAAACGGCTGGCGACGCTGGAGACGCGTCTCGCCGCGGAGAAGGCCTCCGTCGAGCTGGCGCAGAAGACGCTGAAGGACCAGGAAGCCCTGCGGCGGCGCCTCGAAAGCGATCTCAAGGACCTGCAGCAGAAGATCGCCAAACTGCGCACGCAGATGTCCAGCGTGAAAACGAACGAGGAGTACCGCGCCCTCCAGCATGAGATCGAGTTCGCCGAGACAGAGATCCGCAAGATCGAAGACGGCGAGCTGGAGAGCATGGAGAAGTCGGAACAGCTGGAACAGAAGCGCAAAGCCGCCGAGAGCGAGCTGAAGGACAGCGCCAAAGCCGTCGAAATCGAGAAAGAGGATGCGCGGGCGGCCTCCGCCGAGCAGCAGACGCACCTCGACGATCTGCTCCGGCGGCGCGACGCCGAGCGGGTGACGATTCCCGAGGATTTGCTGCGGACCTACGATCGCGTGGCCTCGTCCTCCCGAGAAACCGGCATTGCCTACGCGCAGGAGCAACGCTGCCAGGGATGCCAGATGGGGATTCGCCCGCAGATGTGGAATCAGATCCGCGCGGGCGAGGTTCTGACCTGCGAGTCGTGCGGGCGGCTGCTCTACCACGATCCCAGACGTGAGCCGCAGCCGGAGCCCGAGCCGGAGAAGCCGAAGCGGGGACGGCGGGCGCCGCAAGCGGGCGTGGAGTAGACACCGGGCGGAAATCCGCTGTGCCTGTGCTACGCTTCGTGCATCTGTGGCCAATTTCGAAAAGGCGCCGGCGGAGGTTCGGGAGATTCTCTCCCAGCCGATTCAACAGCTCGGCCTGAAGCTGGAAGGCTCTCCTCTCGAACGCTTCGTCCAGCAACTCTACAAAGAACTGGCCGCCAAGGGGCTCAACCGATTCCGCCCCAGGTGCTATCTCACCGATGAGTGGGGTTGCCCGAACATGGAGCCGGTCATTGGAATTCCGTTCTATCTCGCCGATCCGAAGCTGCAGCGTCTGGAATCGGAGATGAACGACATCGAAGACGCGCGGCAGATCATGATGTACCTGCGCCACGAAGCGGGCCACGCTTTCAATTACGCCTACGCGCTCTATAAAACCGAAGAATGGCGCGCGCTCTTCGGACCGTTCCGCCGTACTTACCGGGACAACTACAAACCGGTTCCCTTTTCCCGCCAGTTCGTGCGCCACATGGAGGGCTGGTACGCGCAAAAGCATCCCGACGAAGACTTTGCCGAGACCTTCGCGGTGTGGCTGACGCCGGGCTCCAACTGGCGCAGGCGGTACAAGGGCTGGGGCGCGATCAAGAAGCTGCTCTACATGGATCGCATCGGCCGCAGGGTCCGCGATGCCGAGCCGGTGGTCGCGCACGGCGATACCGATATCACGGTCGACGAAATGGATGTGACGGTCGGCGAGTTTTATCAGCGCGCCCTCGATCAGCAGCTGATTCCCGGCGAGCTTCCCTTCGATACCGATCTGCGGGATATCTTCAACGCATCGAAGCGGCGCAGGAAGAACGTCCGCCCCGCAGTCGATTTTGTTCGCGAGAACCGCAAGGTCCTCGTCGACAAGGTGAATTACTGGACGGGCGTCCAGCGCCCGCTGGTCAGAAAGCTGGTGGAATCCATCGAAGCGAAAGTCAGCGACCTGGGCCTGCGCGCCGACATAAAATGTGAAAGAGAATACTTAACCGAAATCAGCGTGTATGCGACCGCCCTGGCGCTGAACTACATTACGCGGGGCAAGTTCATCCAGCCCTGACGGTCGTCCCCTTTTCCCGGGCGGCAGATTTACGTTGTAACCGAAAGAGCGGCATCATGGCGAACCTGAAAATAACGATCCTGCACGACGTCTGGGAGGAGGGCCCGCCCGAACCGGAGCCGGAGCCGGTCAAAGCGCCTCGCGCCAGAAGTGGCAAACACGCGAAGAGGAAAAAAGATCCGCTCCACGACCGCGAAGAGATCTTCGAGGCGCTCACAAAGCTTGGCCACGAGCCTTCCTACCACGTCATCGACGGCAAAAACCCATCGCTGCTCGCGCTCGCAAAATGCGGCGCCGATCTGGTCTTCAATCTCACCGAGTCTTACGCGGGCGACGATACGATGGACAAGAACATCGCCTCGTTTCTGGAACTGCTGCACCTTCCCTACACCGGCAGCGGACCGCAGGCTCTCTATCTCGCCCAGGATAAATCGGTCGCAAAAAAGATCTTTGACTTTCACAAAATCAAGACTCCCGACTTCGCCGTCTCCTATAAAGGCCGCACCGATCATTCCCACGACATCGAGTTTCCGCTGATCGTGAAGCCGGTCTCCGAAGATGGCTCCATCGGCATTGACGCGGGCTCGCTGGTCGACAGCGTGAAAGAGCTGATGGAGCGCATCCACTACATCCATGAGGAATTCGACAGCCCCGCGCTCATTGAGGAGTACATCGAAGGCCGCGAAATCTACGCCTCCATCCTGGGCAACGACAACCCTGAGGTGCTCCCGCTGGTTGAACTCGACCTCTCCAAACTGCCCAAAGGAACTCCGCGCATTGCCGGCCAGGACGTGAAGTTCGACCGCGAGACCGAGGCCTACAAGGTAACCAAGTCTGCGCCGGTCGAAGACCTCGACGAAGACACGACGAAAAAGCTGCAGGACACCGGACTCGCCGCGTATCGCGCCCTCGGGTTGAGTGACTACGCCCGCATCGACATGCGCCTGAACAAGAAAGGCGAGGTCTACGTCATCGAAGCAAACCCCAACCCCTGGCTCTCCAGCGTCGCCGAATTCACCATGGCCGCAAAAAAGGCCGGCTACTCCTATACCGATGTGATCGAGAAGCTGGTAGAGCTCGCCCGCGACCGCTCCCTCTAATTCAAACAGAGGCGATCGGCCGCCGTCGCACCGGCACTCTGCCGGCCCTCACTCCCGACCTTGTCAGGAGGTGAGGCTCAACTCCGCAGCTCCCGACGGGTACCCCACTCAGGCCCTGGTTTGGCTTGAATGGGTTTAGGCCTACATCAGCTCGTCGATGAAGGCCTTCGCAGCCGCCGGATCGATGTGCGGCGGGCGGCCGACCATGGGGCCGTCCTTCGTGACCGGCTCGGCTTCGTGGAGCGCGGGCAGGTCGGTCCGCTCGAAGAATTTGCCGATGGGGATTTCTTCGCCCCACACCGTCGAGCGCTCGACCGCCGCGAGCCAGTCGGAGGAGTCGTACCCGCTGTCCTCTTCGAGCTTCTTCACCCGCGGACGGAACCACTGGAAGGTGTTGTCCTTGTTGTAGGTGACGCAGGGGCTGAAGATGTCGAGGAAGGAGAAACCTTTGTGCTGGATTCCCTGCTTGATCAGGTCGGTTAAATGTTTTTGTTCGCCCGAAAAACCGCGCGCGACAAAGGTGGCTCCGGCCGCGAGCGCCATGGTGATGGGATTGATGGGCGCTTCGACATTGCCGTACGGGGAGCTCTTGGTCTTCATGCCGAGGCGGCTGGTGGGTGAAGTCTGGCCGGTGGTGAGGCCGTAGATCTGGTTATCCATCACGATATAGGTCAGGTCGACGTTCTTGCGGATGGTGTGGGTGAAGTGGTTGCCGCCGATGCCGAAGCCGTCGCCATCGCCGCCCGTGACCAGCACGGTGAGCTCATGGTTGGCCATCTTCATGCCCGTGGCGACGGGCAGGGAGCGGCCGTGGAGCGTATGCATGCCGTAAGTTTCGATGAAGCCGGGAAAGTTGGACGAGCAGCCGATGCCGCTGATGGTGACGATTTGGTGGTTGGGGATCTGCAGTTCGACCAGCGCCTTCTGCACCGCAGCGAGGACGCCGAAGTCGCCGCAGCCGGGGCACCAGTCGGGATCGACGCGGCCTTTGAAATCGGCCATCGTAAGCGGCCTGGGGGATTCGACAATGGTGGCCATGATATCTCCTGGAGCTGGTTGGTTAGACCATGATCTCGTGCGTCGGGACCGACAGGGTCGTGTCGCCGGCCAGTTGTTCGCGCACCGCGTCCACGATGTGGTGCGGCATGAAGGGTTCGCCGTCGTACTTGCGGATATGTCCATCCGCGACGAAGCTGGTTTCGCTGCGCAGGTAGCGCGCAAACTGGCCGCTGTAATTGTTCTCGACGATAATCGTGCGCTTTGCATTGCGCAGCTGATCGACGATGGCCTCGCCATGCAGCGGGACCAGCCAGCGAATCTGCAACTGATTGGCGGTAATTCCCTGCTCCGCCAGCTGAGCGCGGGCTTCTTCGATGACGCCCTGCGTCGATCCCCAGCCGATCAGGGTAACGTCGGCGCCTCGCGGGCCCACAAGGCGAGGCGGCGGCACCGCGTTCATGATGCCCTGCTCCTTGCGCATGCGCTTTTCCATCATGGCGCGGCGCTTGCCGGCGTTGGTGTACATATCGCTGATGAGGACACCGTCTTCGTCGTGCTCGTCGCTGGAAACCACATGCGTGTAGCCGGGAATGCCGGGGATGGCGCGCGGCGAAACGCCGCTCTCGGTGATCAGATAACGCCTGTAGCCGCCTTCGGCATGCCCGTTGGGCTCGGTGATCATCTCGCCGCGATCGACCGGCGGCGCAAAGTCGAGAATCTTCGGATCGACGCTCAGGCGGCCTTCGGAGAGCAGCAAGTCGGCGAGCACGAGGCCGGGGACCTGGAATTTGTCCACCACGTTCCACATCTCAGCCATCAGCGTGAAGCAGTCGCCGATGTCGAGCGGAGCGGCGATGACCCGCGGGTAGTCGCCGAAAGCCGCGCCCAGCATCTGCCACAAATCGCCCTGTTCGGTTTTGGTGGGCACGCCGGTGGAGGGGCCCGCGCGCATGCAGTCGATGACCACGATGGGGATTTCCGCCATCGCCGAGAGGCCGAGGGCTTCCGACATCAGCGCGAAGCCGCCGCCGGAAGTGGCGCACATGGCACGCACCCCCGCCTGGGCCGCGCCAATGACCATGTTGACCACGCCGATTTCGTCTTCCACCTGGCGGACCATGATGCCCGCCTTGCGGCCGTTGGCCGCGAACCAGTGCAGGACGCCGGTGGAGGGGCTCATGGGATACGCGCAGTAGAATTTGACGCCGGCCGCGGCTCCGCCCATAGCCAGCGCGCTGTTGCCGCTCAGGACCGCGTACTTCGTGTCCGTCATGGGAATGGGCGTGGCGAAGGGCTTGAAGTGCTGGGTGGCGTAGTCGTACCCGGCGCGCGCCACGGTGATGTTTTCTTCCGCAACCGACTCGGCCTTATTGCCGAATTGCTCGCGGATAACGGCTTCGAGCGACTGGAAGCCGATGCCCATCATGCTGAGCGCGGCACCCATGGCCAGCGTGTTCTGCGCAACCTTGTTACGGCTGATATCGGCGAGGGTGGAAACCGGCAGCGGGCAAAGCTGCACGCCTTCGGCAGGCACGCCGGCCTTGATTGAATCCTGGTTATAGATACACGCGTCGCCCGCGCCGAGCAGGGAGAGATGGCGGTCCATCGTGTCCTGATTCAGCGGGATGAGCAGGTCGAGGTGATCGCCCATGTTGGTGACGGGAGCGACGCCGGTGCGAATTGTGAGGAAGGTATGGCCGCCGCGAATGATGGACTGATACGCGTTGTAGGCGTTGAGGTGCAGGCCGCGACGGCTGAAGATTTTCGCGAAGATATCACCGGGGGTGGCGACGCCCTGACCGGCGGCGCCTCCGATGCCGATGGAGAACGTATGACCCATATCCGCTCCCGCTGAAAGAAAAGGACGTTGGTTCGGAGTGCCTGAAGACCGATGTCCTGAAGTGCGAACCAGAATACAACACGGAGTGGACGATCCGACAGGGGCGGAGGTGAGCCGCGCATCAGAACGGCGGGTTGTGCGGGTAAGTCTCGATGTTGCGCACCGTTTGCTGCACGCTGCCGGCGGAGCCGGAGAGGGTGTCGAGGAGCATAATCCGGCCCTTCCCGTCGAAGAGAATGGCTGCCGGCCACAGGTCTATGGCAAACGGCTTCAGCTCGGAATCGGGGACGAGGAAGACGGGCAGGCCGGCGGGACGACCGCTGCGAAAGGCGCGCAGCGTGGCGAGAGCGTCGGCGCTCGGTGCGTCGTCGCCGGTGTTGGCGGCGTATGAGGTAACGGCAATCACTTTCATGCCAGGCGTGAAGTGGTCGTGGCCGAGCTGCGCCAGGATGCCGCGGATAACCTTGCTGGACGCGGGTCCGGCAAGCGAGAAGACGAGCACCAGGGTGCGATCGTCGGTCATGCTGCTCATCGTCCGGCCTTTGCCGAGTTGGCGGACGATGAGATGGGCGGCAGGATTGGGATCGTAAAGGAGAACCGTGCGCGCCCGGAGCGGTCCGGTGATGGGCAGCTCGGCGCCGTGGAACACACGCACCGGACTGGTCTCGCCGAACCACTGGTAACGCAGCAGGGCATTCTGGACGGCGGGACCACTGGCGCTCGACATGATTGCCGGCTGTGCGACCAGAGTGGAGACCTGGACCAGGACCTTATCGGCATCGTCCGGTTTGTAGTTGCGGCGCAGCGTGTCGGCGCAGCGCAGAGCGTCGCGGGTCAGCTGCGCGGCATCGACGGAGTCTCCATTGCCGGAGAGCGAGCCGCCGTGGGCCAGCGCGTCGAGAATGTGCGGCAGCTGCTGAGCTTCCAGCCGAGGGACTACGTCGAGGGTATCGCTGGCCTGGCTGGCATCGGCCGCATCGATGACCATGTCGACAGCGAGGTGAATGCTGGCGTCGTAAGGAAAGGCGGCGAGCAGCGACTCCACCTGACTTTCGGCTGAAGTGATGGAGTCCAGGCCGACGAAAGCGCTGGCCAGCAGCAGACGTCCCAGCTCAGGGGATTTCGGATGGGGCAGGGTGATGTAAGCGACCAGCGCCTGGCGGCCCGGCTCGTAATCCTGGCCGAAGATGCAAAGCTTGCCGAGAGCGAGCCGATCTTCACCCTGGAGTGCGTCGGCTCCTTTCCTGGCGGCCAGCAGATCGCACTGCTTCCTGGCGCGGGCCATGCCGATGCCGAGCGCCCACTTGTCGGCGTCGGTAAGGTCGTCGGGCGCGCTGCGGGCATTGGTGAGCGGCTGCATCGCATACCGGTAGGCCTCGGTGGGGCTCATGGCGGCGGCCTGCCCAGGGACAGCGGCGGGAGCAGGCGTCTGCGCCGGAGGCACCGCGGAGGAAGCCGGCGTCTGACTCGCGGCGGCAGGAGCCGTGGGAGGAAGCGTGGAAGAAAGCGGAGGCTGCGATTGCTGCGCGAAGAGCATCGTGCTGAGAGCGGTGAGGATCAGCAGGTTCCGCATGGTGCGCAGCCTATCATCCATTCGACTCGTCCGCTACGCGCACTCGCTCACCATTTCGACGCGGTTCTTATGCGCAGGCGGAGAGCCAGACGGCGTGCAGCAGGAATTCGCGGTTGCCCTCGGCGCCGGTGATGGGCGAATCCGTCACCTCGATCCGGGCTCCTCCCTGCTCCGCGGCGCAGGCGCGGACGCGGTCGATGGCGAGCTGGTGGGCAGCGGGATCGCGCACGATGCCGCCCTTGCCGACGTGTTCGCGGCCGGCTTCGAACTGCGGCTTGACCAGAATGACGGCTTCCAGGGACGGAAACTCATATCCGCCAGGGGCTGAAGCCCTTTCTTCTCCCGCCGCACCTGCGGCACGACTGAAGTCGTGCCCCTTCAAAGCGTTCGTGGCGTTCAGACCGGATGGGGTTGCGGGGGCGGCTTCATAACGAGTCGCGGCGAGAACCGCAGGCAGAACCAGCGTCGCCGAAATGAAGGAGACATCCATGGCCAGGAACGACATACCGGGGGGAAGATCGCCGGGGTTGAGCATGCGGGCGTTGGTGCGCTCCATGAGGGTGACGCGGGGATCGTCGCGCAGCGACTGCGCGATCTGGCCATAGCCGGTATCGACGGCGAGGACGCGCGCGGCGCCGTGCTGGAGCATGCAGTCGGTGAATCCGCCGGTGGAGGCGCCGACATCGAGGCAGAAGCGGCTCCGCAGATCGATGTTCCAGTGGGCGAGGGCCGCTTCCAGCTTGAGGCCGCCGCGGCTGACGTAACCGAGATCGTCCCCCAGCAGGCGGAGGAGCGCGTCTTCGCCAACGCTGTGGCCCGGCTTGTCGATCTTTTGCTCGTTCACCAGCACGCGGCCGGCAAGGATCAGTGCCTGAGCGCGCTCGCGGGTGGGAACCAGGCCGCGTTCCACCAACAGTTTGTCGAGCCTGATTTTCATCAAGGAATTTTCACAGCCGAATTTTCGTGAGGCAAGCCCGCTGCATCTAAATTATTTGCAGGCAGGGTGCAGTCCCAGCTTACGCTTCCATGACCGACGAGACTCCTCACATGCGACGGGTTCATCCGCTGAACTGGATTGGCTGGGTGCTGGCCGTGCTGTTTCTCGCGGCGGCAGCCGGACTGGCCCACCACATTGCCTGGATGCGGGCGCAGCTGAATACCGCAGAGGGCAGCGCCGCCCAGATGCAGGTGCAGCTCGATCACGCGAATCAAATCGTCGCGGTGCTGACCTCGCCTGACGCAGCGCACATCGTGCTCACAGAGAACCGGCAGCCGCCGCGGCCGGTGGGCCAGGTAAGCTGGCTGGCGCAAAAAGGCGCGCTGGTGTTCGTGGCCGGCGGCCTGCGGGCGATTCCTGCGGACAAAACCTACGAATTGTGGCTGATTCCGGCGGGTGCTCATCCGCCGATTCCTGCCGGGCTGTTTCGTCCCGACGCCGATCACGGGGCCACCGTGGTGTTGCCGGCATTGCCCGCCCAGACGCAGGCCGCACGCTGGCTGGTCACCATCGAGCCCGGCCGCGGATCGGAGACGCCCTCGCTGCCCCTCGTCCTGCAGGGCGATTCATCCGGATCGTCCAGCGGCCGATAAAGCAGGCACGATACACTTCTTTGTCCGCACCTTGAACACGCAACGGGACATTCACCGGGAATGATCACGAAGCCGCTCGTCACGCTCGCCGTGGATATTGGTGGCACTGGGCTGAAGATGCTCTGCCTGGACCACGAGGGAAGGCCGCTCACCGAACGGGTGCGCATTCCAACGCCGGATCCGCCGACGCCTGAGCGGTTGCTGCTGGGGCTGGATGAGCTCCGCAAGCAGATGCCCGGCTTCGATCGGGTGAGCGTCGGATTCCCCGGCGTGATCAAGCACGGCGTGACCATGACCGCGGTGAACCTCGATCCGAAATGGGTCGGCTACCCGCTCGAAGCCAATTTGCGCAAGCGCTGGAAGAAACCAGTGCGCGTAGCCAACGATGCCGCGGTGCAGGGGCTGGGCGCCGTGTCCGGGCGCGGCATTGAGCTGATCCTGACGCTGGGCACGGGGATGGGTTCGTGCCTCTTCGTGGATGGGCATATGTGTCCGCTGGAGCTGGGGCACCATCCTTGGCGGAAAAAGACCTATGAGGATTACCTGGGCCTGCGCGGTCGGAAAAAATACGGCCAAAAAAAGTGGAACAAGCTGATGGAGATGGCCATCGCGCAAACCCAGGCGACCTTCAACTGGGATCACCTTTACCTGGGCGGCGGCAATACCAAGCTGCTAAAGATGAAGCCGCAGCGGAACATCACCATCGTGTCGAACCTGGACGGGCTGCTGGGCGGCGTGGCGCTGTGGCGGGATAAAGACAGGGATTAGGGATTCGGCGGCTGCTCCACGTTCGACTTGCGGGGCGCCGCCTTTTCCGTCTCTCAGACCGGGCGAGCGGCCAGATGCTCGGCGTGCAGCTTTTGCAGCGGGCAAACGCTGACTTTGCGACGCTGCAGCGCGGCGATGCCTTCAGCGGCGGCGCGGGCCGCGGCCAGCGTGGTGATGGTCGGCACGCGCGCCAGCACCGCCGCGCGGCGAATGGCCTTCTCGTCGAAGTAGGGGTCCTGCCCGCGGGGCGTGTTAATGATGAGCTGGATGCGGTCGCCCTTGATGAGATCGACCACGTTGGGCCGGCCTTCCTTCACCTTGTAGACCCGTTCCACGGTCATGCCGGCGCGCTCGATGGCGTTGGCGGTGCCTTCCGTGGCGACCAGGTGGAAGCCCAGCTCCATGTACTGGCGCGCGAGGTTCACGAGGTTGGTCTTGTCGCGATCGCTGACGCTGAAAAACACCGTGCCTTTGACCGGCAGCTGCAGGCCGGCCGAGAGCTGCGCCTTGGCGAAGGCTTCGCCGAAGTTATCCGCCACACCCATCACTTCGCCGGTGGATTTCATTTCTGGACCGAGCACCGTGTCGACGCCGGGGAACTTGTTCCAGGGAAAGACCGGCGATTTGACGTAGAAATAGGTGCCCGTGCCGAGGTCGTGGCTGTCGGTGACGTCGAGGAATTCGCTGAGGCGGCGGCCGGTCATGAGGCGCGACGCGATCTTCGCCAGCGGAACGCCGGTGGCCTTCGAGACATAAGGCACGGTGCGCGAGGCGCGCGGGTTCACTTCGATGACGAACACCTTATCCGGCTGACCCGCGCGGCGCTGGATGGCGAACTGCAGGTTGACGAGGCCGACGACATTAAGCGCGAGCGCGAGCCGGCGCGTGTATCCGCGGATGGTGTCGAGCGTGGCCGGCGCGAGATCGACCGCGGGCAGGACGCAGGAGGAATCGCCGGAGTGGATGCCGGCCTCCTCGATGTGCTGCATGATGCCGGCGATGACGACGTGTTCGCCGTCGCAGAGCGCGTCAACATCGACCTCAACGGCGTCTTCGAGGAAGTGATCGACCAGGATGGGCCGCTCCTGCGAGTACTCCACCGCCTCCTTCATGTAGCGCGAGACGGATTCGGCATCGAAGGCGATGACCATGGCGCGTCCCCCGAGCACGTAGGAGGGGCGCACGAGGACCGGATAGCCGATGCGCTCGGCTCCGGCAAGGGCCTCCTCCACGCTGGCAGCGATGACGCCCGGCGGCTGCGGAATTTGTAACTCTTCCAGTAACTTTCCGAAGCGCTTGCGATCCTCGGCAAGATCGATCGACTCCGGCGAAGTGCCGAGAATGGGCACGCCCGAGGCGCGCAGCCGCAGCGCAAGGTTGAGCGGCGTCTGTCCGCCGAACTGGACGATCATGCCGACTTCCGCGCCACCCGAGGCTTCGTGTTCGTAAACGGCAAGAACGTCTTCGAGGGTGAGCGGTTCGAAGTACAGGCGGTCGCTGGTGTCGTAATCGGTGGAGACGGTCTCAGGGTTGCAGTTGACCATGATCGTCTCGTAGCCGTCTTCGCGGAGCGCGAAGGCCGCGTGGCAGCAGCAGTAGTCGAACTCGATGCCCTGCCCGATGCGGTTGGGTCCGCTGCCGAGGATAATGACTTTGCGCCTGGACGTTGGGGCCGCTTCGTCCTCCTCGTCGTAGCTGGAGTAGAGGTACGGAGTGAAGCTCTCGAACTCGGCTGCGCAGGTATCGACCAGCTTGTAGACCGGCCGCAGGCCCCGCTGCCTGCGCAGGTGGCGGACCTGCTCGACGCCGGCCTTGCCGGGCAGCGACCAAAGATCCGCCAGCCGCTCGTCGGAAACGCCGAGGCGCTTCGCCTTACGTAACAGCTGCGGTTGCGTTTCGTCCGGACTGGCGGGAACGGAAGCGATCGTGTCGGTGATCTCTTTGATCTGGTACAGAAACCAGGGATCCATGGAGGTCATGCGGGCCACTTCGCGCACCGAATGGCCGAGCTGGAAAGCGAAGCGGATGTAGCTGAGACGCTCCGGCTGCGGCGTCACCAGACGCTGGGTCAGGCGGCGCGGATCGAGGACTTCCGAGCCGGCCTTTTTGCCGGTTTCGAGCGAGCGCACCGCCTTCATCAGCGCTTCCTTGAAGGTGCGGCCGATCGCCATCACTTCGCCGACGGACTTCATCTGCGGCCCGAGGTTTTCATCGGCGCCAGGAAATTTTTCAAACTGCCACTTGGGGATTTTCACAACGACGTAGTCGATGGTCGGCTCGAAGCAGGCCGGCGTCATCCTGGTAATGTCGTTGGGGATTTCGTCGAGCGTGTAGCCAACCGCGAGGCGCGCGGCGATCTTGGCGATCGGGAACCCGGTGGCCTTGGACGCCAGCGCCGAGGAGCGCGAGACGCGCGGATTCATCTCGATGACGGTCATGCGGCCATTGCCGGGATGGACGGCGAACTGTACGTTGGAGCCGCCGGTCTCGACGCCGATTTCGCGCATGACGCGGATGGCGGCGTCGCGCATGGCCTGATACTCGCGATCGGTAAGAGTTTGCGCCGGGGCAACGGTGATGGAATCACCGGTGTGCACGCCCATCGGGTCCATGTTCTCGATGGAGCAGACCACGATGACGTTGTCGGCGAGGTCGCGCATCACCTCCAGCTCGAATTCCTTCCAGCCGAGCACCGATTCTTCGATGAGGCATTCGTGGACGGGCGAAAGATCGAGGCCGCGGGCAAGAATCTCCATCAGCTCTTCGCGGTTGTAGGCGATGCCGCCACCGGAGCCGCCCAGCGTAAAGGACGGCCGGATGATGACCGGGAAGCCGATTTTCGTGGCAAAGTCGAGGCCGTCGCGCAGGTTGTTGACCAGCGCCGAGCGCGGCACGTCGAGGCCGATGCGGGTCATCGCATCCTTAAAGAGGAGGCGGTCTTCGGCTTTTTTGATGGCTTCGAGTTTGGCGCCGATCAGCTCGACGCCGTACTTGTCGAGGATGCCGGCGTCGGCCAGCTCGACGGCCAGGTTGAGGGCTGTCTGGCCGCCAACCGTGGGCAGCACGGCGAAGACGCCGCCCCGGTGGTCGCTCTTCAGCATCTCCGACTCGATGCGCAGCACTTCCTCGAGATAGTCCTTTGTGAGCGGTTCGATGTAGGTGCGGTCGGCCAGCTCGGGGTCGGTCATGATGGTGGCCGGATTCGAATTGACCAGCACCACTTCGTAGCCTTCGGCCTTGAGCGCCTTGCAGGCCTGGGTGCCGGAGTAGTCGAACTCGGCCGACTGCCCGATAACGATCGGGCCGGAGCCGATCACGAGGATCTTGGTGATGTCATTGCGGCGTGGCATCTAGTTAATGATCTTCCGTGGTTTTCTGTGTCGCGTGCGCGCGTTGGTTCTAAGAACTGCAATGACCTCTTCAAGAGAGAACGTCCGCTCGTTCCTGGAACTTACTTCTTCCGCCAGGGCGTAATCGCGTCGATCTTCTTCGAGGCGCCTTTGCCATTCTTGCGTCCTCAGTAGTTTCTTCCGTTCAGGCATTTCTTACCTTATTCAAATTCGCAGGACGGCCGGGGCTCTCCGATTGAGGGTTGCTTTGAAGGGGCACGGCTTCAGCCGTGCCGGTGGGGCCGAACTTCTCGAGGGGCTTTAGCCCCTGAGGGATGGGGTCGAGTTTCCATCCTGGATAGGCAGACGAATAAGGATAGCTGGCAGGGCTTTCGCTCAGATGCCGCTTGACCGGATTCAAATGAATGTAATGAATGTGAATCTCATAGTCCCCGGCGTCGCGAATCCGGTGGTCAGAGAAGCCACGATGCCAAATCTCCAGGTTCGATTGGAGTTCTACTTTCGCTCGATGGGAAAAGCCACCCTTGATGAACTGGACAGAACGCTCCAGCGAGGTCAGGGGAGTGATGAGTAAGTGAAAGTGGTCCCGCATCAGGACAAATTCATGGAGAAGGTATGCTTTGCAACGATAGGAGAGGAGCCTTTTGAAGAACAGGCGGGCCCAGGGTTCGGCACGAAACAGGGGACGACGTTCCCATGTTTCGGACGTGACGAAGTAGGTCTGCGCGTTGTTGGTGGCGTGCTCGCGTGTGGGTTTCAAAGCCTTCCCTCAGAGGCTAAAGCCCCTCTTCTTCCCTGACCTTTACGGCACGGCTGAAGCCGTGCCCCTTCAAAGCCGCTTCCCAGTCGTTCCTCACTTCGGAGGACAAGAGTCAATCGGATCGTCGGTCCCATGCAGTTTCGGTATTACAGACAATCTGCACTGCGGGATTGAACCTGCACATAACAACGATACGGGCTGATCAAACATTTTCAGGCGCTCCGGCCCGGACTTTTCCATCCTGAGGACGATCAGTCGATAGGAGCCGGCCGGTAATTCTCCAAAGTCGAACTCGCCATCGCTCGCTGTTGCAGTTCTAAGCACCTGGTCTGAACTGGGCGACCGAAGCTGAACGACAACTTGAGCAAATTTTGCGCCCGTCTGATCGATAACCTCACCCTCCACTATTCTCGAACCGGAGAGCTTCAGATTCGCCGGGGCTTTTTCACTGGCACACACCCGTCTTTGCGCCTCGCGACACTGTTCGACAGCGCCATTGCAGACAGTTTGTGAAAAAAGGAGACTGCTCGATCCAAAAAGAGCGATCAGCAGCAGCTTCTTCATCCCTTCCACTCCTCCATCATTTTGCGGAAGTCGCGGAAGAGGTAGTGAGAGTCGTGCGGGCCGGGGCTGGCTTCAGGGTGGTACTGCACGCTGAAGAGCGGCAGGGTGCGGTGGCGCAGGCCTTCGAGCGTGTTGTCGTTCAGGTCCACGTGGGTCAGATCCACTTCGCTGGGGTTGAGCGAGTCGGGATCGACGGCGAAGTTGTGATTGTGGCAGGTGATTTCGATCTTGCCCGTGTCGGTGCACTTGACCGGATGATTGCCGCCGTGGTGGCCGAACCTGAGCTTATACGTCTTGCCGCCGAGGGCGAGGCCGATGAGTTGGTGGCCGAGACAGATCCCGAAGATCGGTGCGCGGCCGGCGAGGCGGCGGATGTTGTCCTGCGCGTAGAGGACCGGCTCGGGGTCGCCGGGGCCGTTGGAGAGAAAGATGCCGTCGGGTTTGAGCGCGAGCACGTCTTCGGCGGAAGTCTGCGCGGGCACCACGGTGACCCGGCAGCCTTCGGCGTTCAGCATGCGCAGGATGTTCCTCTTGATGCCGTAGTCGTAGGCGACGACGTGCAGGTCGGGCTTCGCGATGGGCGATTCGTCGGCTCGCAGCGGATCGGGCCCGTCCTGCTCCCACTCGTAGCGGTCTTTGGTGGTGACCACGCTGGCCAGGTCGGTGCCGTCCATTTTCGGGATGGAACGAGCCTTCGCCACGAGCACCTCAGGATTGGTCTCGAGCGTGGAGATAACGCCGCGCATGACGCCGTGGGTGCGCAGATGCCGGACCAGCGCGCGGGTGTCGATTTCCGAAATGACCGGGACTTTGAAGCGCTCCAGATACTCGTCGGCAACCTGCTGGGAGCGCCAATTGGAGCTGATGGGGGAAAATTCGCGAGTAACGAGTCCTTCGATGTAAGGCCTGGCGGCCTCGTTATCGGCGGAGTTCGTTCCGTAGTTGCCGATTTGCGGATTGGTGAGGACCACAATCTGGCCGGCGTAGGAAGGATCGGTGAAGATCTCCTGATACCCGGTCAAAGATGTATTGAAAACGACTTCTCCGCGGCATTCACCCTGGGCGCCGTAGCCCTCGCCCTGAAATATGCGCCCGTCTTCGAGCGCAAGGATCGCATGCATCGCCTCTCCGAGGAGTAGATTCTCCTGATTCTATCAGGGAGTGGTGGTGAAAGCAGGGCCGGGCTGAGCAAAAGTGGACAGAAATTCGCGGCCAGCGCGAAAGCCCGCCGAAGCGGGCCTCGCGGAGCGATGGGGATGCGTCCTGCGTTACTGTGGCTGCGGCGGCGTTTGTGGCTGCGGCTGTGGCTGCTGCTCCTGCTTCTGCAGTTGCTGCTGCTGGGTCGGCTCGTTCACTTCCGGTCCCGCCTTGGCCGGTTCGATGCCGGGGATGACCGGCGCGGTGTGAATCTGCCCGGTGGCCGCATCGACGACGGAGATGCCGTAGCGGTCGAGGGTACTGGCCAGGGTTTCTTCGAGAGCCGCACGGTCCGTGGCATAGCGGGCGCGAGCCGCGATCAGCTGCGCGTCGGCCGTGGCGAGGGTACGCTGCTGCTGCAGAACATTGGCGGTCGTCGATGCGCCCAGGTGCAGCTTCTTGATTTCCGCGTCGAGGCTCTGCAGGTTGTAGTTCTCGTTGGATTCGGCAGCCGTGACTGCGGCCCGGTCATTGGTGAGCGCGTACTGCTGGGCGATGACGTTCATCCGGATCTGGATGTAGAGCTGCTGCAGCGTCATCTGCGCCTTGCGGTATTCCAGCTGGGACCGCGCCTGCTGGGCCTGCGCCGGCCGGTTGCGGAGAGGGATGTTCATGGTGAACTCGACTCCCTTGTTCGGCCCGCTGCTGTTGACGAGATTGCCGAGGACGGTTCCGTAGCCTGTAGTGGTGAACAAGCTGCACAGCGTGGCCGGTTCACCGAAGGCCGCGAGCGCCGTCGCGCAGTTAGGACTCACGGCTCCGCCCAACCCGGTGGCGCCGTAGAACGCCTGCACATCGAGGGTGGGCAGCAGGCCGTTCTTCACCGCCTTCAGCGTGATCTCGTCGATCTTCAGGTTCAGGATCGCCTGTTCCACGTCGGGCCGGTTGGCGTCCGCCTCCCGCACCAGTTCATCGGCGGTCATGTGCTCTTCGGGAGTCTCTGCGAGAGCCACGCGGTCGGTCGGGATCACGGGAGCGTTGGCCAGAGTCGGGTCATCGAGATTGCGGGAGATGGCCTGCTTCATCACCAGCTGCTGATATTCGAGGGTATTCTGCGAGGCGATCAGCGTCTGCTGGTCGCTGGACATCTGGCTCTTGGCATTGACCACGTCCAGCGGCGCCATGCTGCCGATCTGGAGTTGCTTCTCGTCGTCCTTTTCAAGGCTGGAGGACTGATCGAGGGCGCGCTGCTTGGACTGCACGTCTTCGTAGGCGCTCACCAGGCCCCAGTAGATGTTCTCCACCTGATTGACGGTGTAGAGCAGCTGCTGGCGGAAGAGCGAGTCGGCGATGCGGCGATCGTTCTTCGCCTGGACGATGAAGCGGCCGTTCACTCCGGGGCCGAATCCCTGCAACAGATGCTGGGTCAGCGAGAAGTTGAAGGTGGACTGCAGCGCCGGACTAAAGAACGAAAAGAGGTTGTCGGTGGTGGTCCGGGTGTTGTCGAACGACACCTGCATATTGGTGCCGGTGATGAATCCCTTATTGAAGGTGAAGTTATACGTGTCGGTGTTCTGGGTAATCGCCGGCAGGCCGCCGGAAAAGATCGGGCTCTGCTCGGGCTGAATCACGTGGTTGAGCTCGATGGTGCCCTGCAGGGTGGGATCGAAGTTCTCCGGCGTCGGGCCGGCGCCATTGGTGGACAGAGACAAGCCGCCCGGGCCGGTGCCGGCCACGCTGCCCCCGGAAGAGGCGCTGCCCGGACCGCCGCCGACCGAGCTGACCGAGGCGGTGCTGCCGCCCTGGGTGCCGCTCACCAGGCTGGTGGGAATGCCCTGAATGCCGGCCGCCCCGTTATGCGCCCGCAGGATGTCGGTGTCGGCAATATCGAGATTCAGCCGCTGGATGGCGATGTCATAGTTATTCTGCAGCGCGAGCAGCACGGCGTCGCTGAGGGACAGATAGATTTTGCCGTTCTTCACCAGCTGATCGAGCTGCAGCGAGTTGGCGAAGCTGGGAGCAGGCGCGGTGATCGGCGAGTATGGCGCAAGCGGATTGGGCCAATAGCCGCGCTCTTTCGAGTAGTCGTGCGCGGTGTCGCGCATGAAGAGCGGCTGGGTGTAGTTCGGCTGCGGCTCGGGAGGAAGTCCCGGGGCGGCGGGAACCGATTGTGGCGCGACCTGCGCAAAGGACGGCGCCGTGCCTGCAAGCAGGCAACAAATGGCGGTTGCGCCTCGTAATTTTGCAAAAAAAGTGCTCTGGCTCCGATTTCGACAGCACTGGGAAACTGACATTGGCCGTTCCGCTCCTCTGCGAACGCACTGCTGGTACTGGCGCGCGTGCCCTTCTCACACCCCTCGCGGGGCAGAAAGACACCCACCTGGCCCGGGAAACCGCTTTGGCTGCTCCTGAATACGCGGCAAGCCTCGGGCTGGTTCCGTACACTCGTAACGACAATCAGGAAAGCTGAGTATATCGCAGCAATTCGATGTTTCCGGACTTAGTTGCGATGCGGGGAATCGAGCGAAAATGATGCAACAAACGGGTGGAAAAAGTTAATCCGATGGCAGAGGAAAACAAACCGGCGCGGGCGTCGAACTGGAAACTGACGCTGGCCTATGACGGCACCGACTTTTACGGCTGGCAGGTGCAGCCGGATCGGGTGACCATCCAGGGAACGCTGGCGAACGTGGTCGAGCGCGTGACCGGCGAGCGGGTTCTGCCCCAGAGCAGCGGCCGCACCGACGCCGGGGTCCATGCGCGCCGCCAGGTGGCGTCGTTCCGGCTGGAGGCGCCCATCCCGGCGAGCAATCTGCTGCGCGCGCTCAACCGGCGGCTGCCGGAATCGATTCGGGTGCTCGACGCCCAGCCCGCGGCGGAGGAGTTTCACGCGCGGCATGCGGCGCGGGCAAAGACCTATGAGTACCGCATCTATCGCGGCGAGATCTGCCCGCCCTGGATCGCCCGCTATGCCTGGGCTCTTCCCTCCCGACCGGCGCACGAGCAAGCCGGGGGCCCTGGGCGCTGGCCGCTCGATCCGGCGCAGATGCAGAGCGGCGCCCAGCGCATCATCGGGACCCATGACTTTACTTCCTTTGCGGCGAGCGATCCGGACCGGTCGGCGCGCCGGACGGGGGACGAAGACGCGGAAGGCCTCGACCCGGTGCGGACGATCTTCGCGTCCGATTGGCGGGAAGAAGACGGATTTCTGATCTATGGCGTGCGCGGCGACGGATTCCTGCAGCACATGGTCCGAAACCTGGTGGGGACATTCGTCGACGTGGGACGCGGGCATCTGCAGCCGAAGGACGTGACCCGCATCCTCGAGGCCCGATCGCGCAGCGCAGCCGGAGCCACGGCTCCGGCGCGGGGATTGTTCCTGGACAGCGTTGAATACTGATCGTGAATACGGATCGGCGCCGATGCGTTGCGGCAGCCTTTTGGCCTGCATCCCCGCGGCTCGGCGCGATCCGAGTGCTACGCTGAAGGTTCGCATGGCTTCTCCCGCACCAGCATCGGCGTTGATCGAACGGCTGGCTGCCGACCGCCGGGTGCATCAGGCGTTCCAGTGGCTGCATCTCCACGAGCCGCGCATTCTCGAGTGGCAGGCGGAGATGGTGCGCATCCCTGCCCCTCCTTTCGGCGAGCGCCCGCGCGCGGAGTGGCTGTGCGAGCGTTTTCGCGAGCTGGGCCTCGGCGATCCGAACATCGATGAAGCGGGCAACGCCGTCGCGACTCTGGCAGGAGCGCAGGCAGACGGAGAACGGGTGCTGCTGTCGGCCCATATCGACACCGTCTTTCCCCCCGGCACGCCGATCGATCCCGAGCTGCGTGGATCGCGCCTGACCGCTCCCGGGGCCTGCGATAACGGCGCGGGTGTCGCGGCCATGCTGGCCATCGCGGCGGTGCTGCGACAGACGAACTTCGCCCCTGAATGCACGATTGTTTTCGCCGGCAATGTGGGCGAAGAAGGAGAAGGCGATCTGCGCGGAGTGCGGCATCTCTATCGCCATCGCGGCGAGCACCAGGAGCGCATCCGGGCGCATCTGGTGCTGGATGGCGCGGGCCACGAAGCTGCCGTGACGCACGGCCTCGGCAGCCAGCGCTATCTGGTCAGCATCACCGGCCCCGGCGGCCATTCGTGGACCGATGCGGGACGGCCCAATCCGATTGTGATTCTCAGCCAGGCGATTCAGCAGTTCTCTGCCGTGACCCTGCCCGATATTCCGCGCACCGTGGTGAATGTGGGGACGATCGAGGGCGGGACGGCGATTAACGCCATCCCCGAACACGCGGCGGCGCGCTTCGATCTCCGCTCCACCGATCCCGAGCAGCTGATTCGCCTCGAGGTCGAGCTGCACCGCGCCGTGGAAGACGCCGTGATGGCCGTGAACTGTGCTCCCCACGTGGAGGCCAGCAGCGTGCGCTTTGCCATCGAGAAGATCGGCGACCGGCCTGCAGGGCGGCTGCCGGCCGGCTCCGAGCTGATGACCCTGCTGGAGGCGGTGGATCGGCATCTGGCGATTCGCACCGAGCTGCGGCTGGCTTCGACCGACGCGAATTTGCCGCTCTCGCTGGGCGTTCCCGCGCTGAGCATCGGCGGCGGCGGCGAGGGCGGCGGCATTCACACCTACGGAGAGTGGTACGACGGACGCGGACGCGATCTGGGACTGCGGCGGATCCTTCTTCTTCTGCTCGCCCTGGCCGGCGGTTAGAGCCGCTTTGCGGGACCCCTTCCGCGGCGCTAAACCGGCTACACTGCCAGCGTGACAATTCGCACGTTTGCCGCTTGTCTCGCCATGATGATGACCGCATCCCTCGCCAGTGCCGCGCCCCTCTCCGCCGACGCCATCTACTACCACGGCAACATTCTCACCGGCGTGGACCTCGAGTCGGCGCATCCGCAGCGGGTTGCGGCGATGGCCGTCGCGCACGGGCAGATTCTGGCGACGGGCAGCGACGCCGCAATTCTGGCGCAATATAAGGGGACGCTAACGAAGCTGGTCGATCTGAAGGGCGCCTTCGTGATGCCCGGATTCAACGACGCGCACGCGCACCTGGGTATGGGCGGCAAAATTCTGCTCTCCGTCGATTTGCTCGGCTGTACGTCGCTCGCCGACGTGCAGGCAAGGGTTCGCACGGCGGCGGAGAAGGCTCCGGCGGGACAATGGCTGGCCGGCGGCGGCTGGGATCACACGCTGTGGGCGGAGAAAACGCTGCCCACGCGGCAGGATATGGACGCGGCTGCCGGGGGACATCCGGCGATCTTCACCCGCGTCGACGGGCACATCGCCATCGCGGATTCGGCGGCCCTGGCTGCGTCCGGGATTACGCGCACAACCGAGGCTCCGGAGGGCGGCGCGATTGACCATGATGCGCACGGCGAGCCCACCGGCATTCTGCGGGAGACGGCGCAGTCGCTGGTGAAGGTGCCTCCGCCCTCGGCGGAGCAGCGGCGACGCGGGCTGGAGTTAGCCCTGCAGGACGCGGTTTCGCACGGCTTAACCACGGTGCAGGATTTTTCCGACTGGGACGATTTCCTGGCCTTCGAGCAGATGGAGAAGGAAGGCAGGCTGCCCGCGCGGCTGGCGGAGTGGATTCCCTTTGCCGAGCCGACGGCGCTCGAGCAGCAGCAGCAGGCGCAGCATCCGAAAAGCGATCGCATGCTGCACACCACGATGCTCAAGGGCTTCATGGACGGATCGCTGGGCTCGCGCACGGCGGCCATGAACGCGCCCTATGCCGACGATCCCGGCAACTCGGGTATCCCCCGCTTCGAGCAGAAGCAGTTGAACGCCATGGCTGTCGAGCGGGCCAGGGCCGGGTTCCAGATGGGCTTTCATGCCATCGGCGACCGCGCGGTGGAGATGGCGCTGGACGCCTTTGCCGCGGCGGAAGAGGCCACGCGATCGAATCAGATTCCTCCCCAGGTGGTCACGCCCATCGCCGGAAAGTCCTTTGTGTTTCCCCAGCGCGATCTGCGCTACCGCATCGAGCACAGCCAGGTCGTCGAGGCCGGAGATTTCGCGCGCTATAAGCAGCTGGGCGTGATCGCGTCGATGCAGCCGAATCATCTGCTGACCGATATGGCCTGGGCGGAGCAGCGGCTTGGTCCGGAGCGGTCGAAATACGCCTACGCCTGGAAATCGTTTCTCGATGCGGGTGTGCCGCTGGCCTATGGAACGGATTATCCGGTGGAACCGATTACGCCCTTCCGCGGCGTGTACGCCTCCCTGACGCGCATGAACGAGGCAGGCACGGCGGCCTTTCATCCTGAGCAGAAACTGACCATGGGGCAGACGCTCTATGCCTACACCCAGGGCTCGGCCTACGCCGAGTTTGCCGAGACGTGGAAGGGCCAGCTCGTGCCCGGCTATGTCGCCGACTTTGTGGTGCTGGACCGCGACCTGACCGCCGTGGCCCCGCGCGACATTCTGGCCACCCGCGTCCTTGAAACCGTGGTGGGCGGAAAGACGGTCTACCGGCAGCCCTGAGGGTTGCGCTCAGAGCCTGGGAAATGCCCGTCCAGCCGCCGCCAGCCGCCGTCCGATGAAATTCGGGTGGGGCGTGGAGGCGGCCATTTACAATGAAAAGACACCACTTTCAGGAGAAATCCCCGCGATGGCCACTGCCACCCTCGAACAAAAGACCGCAGCCTATAAAGTAGCCGACCTGTCGCTTGCCGACTGGGGCCGCAAGGAAATTTCCATCGCCGAGCACGAGATGCCCGGCCTGATGGCCATCCGCCGCAAGTACGCCGCGGAAAAGCCGCTGAAGGGCGTGCGCGTTTCCGGCTCGCTGCACATGACCATCCAGACCGCGGTGCTGATCGAGACGCTGGCCGATCTGGGCGCAACCGTGCGCTGGGCCAGCTGCAACATCTTCTCCACCCAGGACCACGCCGCCGCAGCCATTGCGGCAGCCAACATTCCTGTGTTCGCGTGGAAGGGCGAGACCCTCGAGGAGTACTGGTGGTGCACCCTGCAGGCGCTCACCCACAGCGACAGCAAGGGGCCGCAGCTGATCGTCGATGACGGCGGCGACGCGACGCTGCTCATCCACAAAGGCTACGAGCTGGAAGACGGCGACAAGTGGGTCGACTCGCCCTCGGGCAGCGAAGAAGAAGCCGTCATTAAGAAGCTGCTGAAGGACGTTTACAAAGACGATCCGCAGCACTGGCACAAGGTGGTGAAGGATTGGCGCGGCGTCTCCGAAGAGACGACCACCGGCGTGCACCGGCTCTACAAGATGAAGGAGCAGGGCAAGCTGCTGGTGCCGGCGATTAATGTCAACGACTCGGTTACAAAATCGAAGTTCGACAACCTTTATGGTTGCCGCGAATCGCTGGCCGACGGCATCAAGCGCGCGACCGACGTGATGATGGCCGGCAAAGTGGCCGTGATCTGCGGCTACGGCGACGTAGGCAAGGGCTCGGCACACTCGCTGCGCGGCATGGGCGCGCGCGTCGTCGTCACCGAAATCGACCCCATCAACGCCCTGCAGGCGGCGATGGAAGGCTTTGAAGTCACCACCCTCGAGGACACGCTGGGACGCGGCGACCTTTACGTCACCTGCACCGGCAACGTGGACATCATCACCCTGGAGCACATGAAAGCCATGAAGGACCAGGCAATCGTGTGCAACATCGGCCACTTCGACAACGAAATCCAGATGGACAAGCTGAACACCGCGTCCGGCGTGAAGAGACTCAACATCAAGCCGCAGGTGGATCAGTACACCTTCCCGGCCGATGGCAAGAAGCCGGCGCACAGCATCTTCGTGCTTGCCGAAGGGCGGCTGGTGAATCTGGGCTGCGCAACCGGGCACCCCAGCTTCGTGATGAGCAACAGCTTCGCCAATCAGACGCTGGCGCAACTCGACCTGTGGAAGAACAAGGACACCTACGCGATCGACGTCTACACGCTGCCCAAGCGGCTGGACGAAGAAGTGGCGCGGCTGCACCTTGAGAAGATCGGGGTGAAGCTGACCAGGCTGACGCCCGCGCAGGCGGACTACATTGGCGTATCGGTCGAGGGGCCATACAAGAGCGAACACTACCGGTACTAAGCGTTCAGGGATTGGGGATTGGGAAACCGGGGCCGGGGAGGGTCGAAAGACCGTTCCCGGCCTTCATTTTTTGCCGAATCAATTATGCGTGGAGACGGAAGCGGAAGCGCATGTCCTCGCCGAACCACATGATGTAGTTCGTGCCCCACCCGTTGTTGAACAGGCTGCAGTGCATGCCGCTCGAAAGATCCGGCTGTTCGCGCGAGAAGTTCAGTGGGGAGCGTTCACCCACGGCGATCAGCGGAGCGTCGAGCGTCTCCACGCGGAACGAGCGGTCTGCGTTCCTGTAGGCAAAGCCTGTCGAGACGGCGTGTAAATGGCGGCTGCCGGCAACTACAACATCGAAGGGCGAGACCCTCTCGCCGGACTTGTCCATCGTCCATCCGTGCGGATCGGCCACGTCGGGATGAAACGTGAGCCACAGCGCCTCCGGCATGCGCGTGGCCGGCTTGCTCAACCAGGAAACGGCGATTTCAACGACCGGCTCCTCGCGGGGAAACGTGAGTTCGAGAAACAGCGACTGCGGGAAAGCTGCGCGTCCCGAGGCGAGCGATTCCGGGTCGTGAATCGCGAGCTGCGCCAGCAGGCGATGGCCCTGCGCATCTTCCGCCGCTTCCAGGCGGGTGACGGCAGGATGCCACTCCTGGCTCCTGGCTCCGAAGCGTTCGATGTTGGGCTTGCCGAAATCCTTTTTGGCCCAGTCCGCGGTGCTGACGATGTAGTTCGCGAAGAAGCGGTCGTAATCCGCCTGCGAGAGCGTCTGGTAAGTGAGCAACGCGAGCGGATGATCGGCGTCGGCCCAATCCGTGCCGCTGCTCTTGTTGCGCAACTGGCGAATGGCGCCGGTCGCGGGATCGAGCGCGACAACGAAGTGCTCCGTGTCGAGCGGCTGGTCGGGTGAGTACGCCGCGGCGCCGGCCAGTTGCGGTACTTTGGGCGCGAGATTCGAGAGGCTCGTCCGCGCTTCGCTGCGCAGCGATGCGGGCAGCGTGTCGATGCCGGCGAAGAGGTCCTGGCGCTTCTCCGTCCAGCTGAACTCGACGACTTTGTAGTTCTTCGTTTCGAGCATGGTCGCCAGATCCGCCGGCGTGTAGTGCTCGAAGTCGAGCCAGGTTTTCGTGTCGGTACCCCAGGTGTGCTCGGCTTCGAGCAAGACCTGGCGGAGCAGCAGGATGTCGGTCGCATCGCCGGATCGGAATTTGCCCTCCTGAATCCACCCCTGGCGCAGGCGCGACAGCTCGCGATAGCGGGCCACTTTGACGGGATCGCTGGCGACGCCGTAGATCCACGTGTCGCCAATTTCCTGGGTGACCAGCGGAAGATGGCCGCGAAAAGGCTCGACCGCATTGGCGATTTCGGTCAGGTTCGACGCCACGATCTCGGCGCGCGGGAACTGCTGGGCGAGGTCGGAGTAGATCTTCGAGATCTCCTCAGGAGTATGCGGCCCGCTGTTATCGCCGCGCACCACGATGGCGACAGCCAGATCGGAGCCAGGAACCACGCTGACGGCGCCGTAGCCGTGGTGGTACATCACGACCAGCGAAGCGCCGCTCGAGTCCTTCCACACGAAAAGCGGCGGAAGCTCAGCGGGTGTGCTCGCATCGTTCACGCCAATGTCGAGGAACCTGACGCCTTCCGCGGCGACAGGCGCGATCAGGCCGCGGGTGTGGCCGGGAACGTCGGTCATCTTGGCGCCGGTCGTGGTGCGGCCAAAGCGCGCGTCGAGAGAATGCGAAAGGCCGATGCTGGCCGCGATCATGGAGCGGTCCATCATCTCGGTCTGCCAGTTGAAGGGGATGGCATGCCAGGCGATGTCGCCCTCGGCGATCGCCTTTTCCATGACGCGGCGATCCGGCGGCGCAGCCTGCTCGAGATACTCGTACAGCAGCCAGGATCCGGTGGTCCACACGTAGCGGTGTCCGCCGGGCTCGCGGGATTGCTGCGCGATGCGGATGGCCTGAGGGAAATACTGCGAGAAATATTTGTGGACGACGTGCGCCTGGGTGTCGATGAAGCCGGCGTCGAAGTGGCACTTGAACATCACCAGGACGCGGCGGACCTCAGGCGACACGTTCTCGGGCGACACACTCTGGTCCTCCAGCCCGTGCAGGGACCGCTCCCATACGCTCGCCCAGGCGAGTCCAGCGCCGCCTGCGGCCATCCTGAGAAAGCTGCGCCGTTTCACTTCGGCTCCTCCGCCAGATCCGGCATGACTAATGCGCGGGCGCTTCGGCCAGATGCTTTTGATAGATCGGCGAAAGCTCGCGCAGGTGGGCGACCGCGGCCGGCACCAGTTCGAGCGCCGCATCGACGTCGGCGTCGGTGCTGAGACGTGAGAGGCTGAAGCGCAGGCTGGCACGGGCGCGCGCCAGCAACACGCCCATCGCGTTCAGGACGTGCGAGGCTTCACTCGAGCCGGACGAGCAGGCCGAACCGCCCGAGACCGCGAGACCCTTCAGATCGAGCGCGATGACGAGCGCCTCGCCTTCGAGGTGATCGAAATAGAAGCTGGTGGTGTTGGGGGTTCGGGACTGGCCCGCCCCGTTGACGCCGCATGCGTCGACGCGCGCCATCAGGCTCTGCTCGAGGCGGTCGCGCAGAGCGGCGATGCGCTCTTCGGTACCGTCGGTCAGAGCGGCCAGGGCGATCTCCGCAGCGTTGCCCAGCCCGACAATCCCGGGGACGTTTTCCGTGCCGGCGCGGCGCTGGCGCTCGTGCGAACCGCCGAAGAGAAGCGGCTCGAAGCGCGTCCCGCGGCGTACATAAAGGATGCCGATGCCCTGGGGCGCGTGCAGCTTGTGTCCGGAGATGCTGAGCAGATGACAACCGATGGCGGCGACGTCGATGGGAATCTTGCCCGCCGCCTGGACGGCGTCCGTATGGAAGACGACGCTCGCCTCGGCCGCAATTTTGCCGATCTCCTCGACGGGCTGGATGACGCCGGTTTCGTTGTTGGCCATCATCACGCTGATCAGTTTCGTGTTCGGCTTCAGCGCACTGCGAACGTCGCCGGGTTCGACGGCGCCGGTTGAGGACACCGGCAGAAACGTGACATCGATGCCGCGCTCCCGGGCCTTTTCGGCCGCATGCAGGACGGCGTGGTGCTCGATCGGCGACGTGATGAGGTGATCGCCGGGGCGCAGGATGCCGAAGATCGCGGTGTTGTCGCTCTCCGTGCCGCCCGAGGTAAAGACGATTTCGGCAGGGCGGCAATGGATCAGCGCGGCGACCTGCTCGCGAGCGTGCTCGACGGCGGCACGGGCGCGCTGGCCCGGCTGGTGGATGGACGACGCGTTGCCGAAGGACTCGATGAAGAAGGGCCGCATGGCGTCCAGCACCTCGGGCAGCAGAGGCGTGGTCGCGTTCGCGTCCATGTAGATCCGGCGCATAGGTCGATTGTACCGAGAGCTGCGAGCGCGAACGATAAGCAGCCGCGCGCCGATCCGAATGATACCAAAACAATCCGGGAGCAGCCGTGGGCCGTGCTGCTCCCGGAAAGGTCCGCGAATCAGAAGGTCAGTTCGCCCCGCACCAGTTCGTTTTCCTCGGACAGAACGAACCCGAGTTTGCGGGAAAGTTTCTGCATGCGGCTGTTCTCGGGGAGGAAATGAATGAGAACCGTGCGGAAGCCTTCGGCGCGGGCAGCGTCGAGAGCGCGGCGCATCAGCGCTTCTCCGATTCCCTGCCCCTGGAAATCGTCCGCGACGACCACCGCCAGCCTCGCCGACCGGCCCTCGTCCTCGTGGATCATGCGGCTGACGCCGGCGATGACCGGAATGCCGGCCGCGTTGGCGGTCTCGGCGACCAGCGCCAGCTCGCGGTCGTAATCGATGAAGCAGATGCGGGTGAGGCGCTCGTGGGCAGTGCGCGCATTCAAATCGAGCGCCTTGAAGTAGCGCTGCACCACGGTGCGCTCGGAGAGCCGGTCATGGAAGGCGACGATCAGCGGCTCGTCTTCCGGACGGATGGGCCGGATGAGAAGACTGGCTCCCGATCTGGCCGTCGCCGGCGCTGCATACTGCACCGGATAAGGCCGGATCGCGGGGCGAGGCAGCTGATCTTCCGTGGTGCCGGGCTCATGCAGAACCACCCGGGCATCGAGAGCGATGAGGCCGTCGGGCGAAGCCAGCAGCGGGTTGATGTCGATCTCTTTGATCCAGCGCTGCTCCACAACCAGCTCGCTGAAGCGGACCACCAGCGCCTCCAGGGCATCGAGGTCCACCGGCTTGCGTCCGCGCACGCCTTTGAGTGCGGTGAAGATTTTGGTCTTCTCCATCTGATGGCGGGCCAGCGTCGCGGTCAGCGGCGGCAGCGCGAGCGCGCGGTCCTTGTAGACCTCAACCAGCTGGCCGCCGGTGCCGAACAGCAGAACCGGGCCGAGCTGCGGATCGATGCTCGATCCGAGGATGACCTCGTAGCCGTCCAGCCTCGCGAAGGGCTGCACGGTGACGCCGAGGAAGTGCTCCGCGCCAACTTTGGCCGTAACCGAGGCGCGAATGTCTTCGAAGGCCGTGGCAACCTCGCTGGCAATGCGCAGATTCAGCTTCACACCGCCTACGTCGGTCTTATGGGTGATGGTTTCCGAGTGCAGCTTGAGCACCACCGGGAAGCCGATTTCCGCGGCTTTGACGACCGCTTCGTCCGCGTTCGCCGCCAGTTCGGTGCGTACGGTCGGGATGCCGTAAGCGGCCAGCAGCTGCTTCGATTCGTATTCGGTAAGGATGGTGCGTTTTCCGGCGCGCACCTGATTCACAATCGAAGCGGCCAGATCGCGTTTGGTGTCGAGCACCGAGCCGGAGCGCGCGGCCGGCGTCTCATACAGATCGCGCAGCTGGCGAGTGTGCTTCCACGTCGCGACGAAAGCTTCGGCCGCCGCGTCGGGATAGGGGAAGACGGGAATGCCCGCGCGGGTCAGGATTGCCGACCCTTCAGCGACAAAATCGCCGCCCATCCAGCTGGCGATCACCGGTTTGCCGGCGGAATGCGCGTAGGGCACGAGGTGTTCCGCGACGGCGGTGGGGTCGGTCATCCCCTGGGGCGTCAGGATGACCAGCATGCCGTTGGTGTTCGCATCCTGCGCGGCAATCTCCAGCGCCTTCGAATAGCGCTCGGGCTCCGCGTCGCCAAGGATATCGACCGGATTGTTGTGGCTCCACGCATCCGGCAGGAAGCCGTTGTAGGTGGCGATGGTCTCAGGCGAGATGTCGGTCAGTTCCCCGCCCGCGCCGATCAGCGCGTCGGTGGCCAGCACGCCGGGCCCGCCCGCATTGGTCAGGATGGTGAGCCGCGGACCCCGGGGACGCGGCTGCTTGGCCAGCACCTCAGAGACGTAGAAGATCTCGCTGACGGAGTTGACGCGCAGCACGCCCGCTCGCTGGAAGGCGGCGTCGAGAACGTCGTCGCTGCCGGTAAGCGACCCGGTATGCGAGGCGGCGGCTTTGGCGGCGGCAGCGGTGCGTCCGGCCTTGATCACCAGAATGGGTTTGTTGAGGGCCACCGCCCGGGCCGCTGAAAGGAAGCTGCGCGCATCGCCGATCGACTCCATATAGATGACGATGGAATCGGTGTTGGGATCCTGGCCGAAGTGATCGATCAGCTCGCCGAAGCTGACATCGAGCATCGATCCAGCCGAAACAAAGCCGCTCAGCCCGACTTGCTCGCGAATGCACCAGTCGAGGACGGCGGTGCCCAGCGCGCCGCTCTGGCTGATAAAGCCGAGCCGGCCGGCCGGAACCATCGCTTTAGCGAAGGTAGCGTTGACTCCACCCACGGGGTTCAGCACGCCCAGGCAGTTCGGCCCGATCAACCGCATCCTGCCCTGAATGGTTTTGGCAATCTGGCGCTCCAGCGCCTTGCCGGACTCGCCGACCTCCTTGAAGCCGGCGGAGATCACGATGGCCGACGGCACACCCACCGCGACCGCTTCCTCAATGATGGCGGGAACCGTGGCCGCGGGCGTGGTGACGACGATCAGGTCGGGAATGCCGGGCAGATCGCGAATCGATTTATATGCCGGAACGCCGAGAATGCTCGGCCGTTTGGGATTCACCGGCCACACCGGCCCCCCGAAGGGGCTGGCCAGCAGATTGGTCAGGACCGTGCAGCCGACGCTGCCGGCGCGGTCCGTCGCGCCGATAACCGCAACCGACTTCGGCGTGAAGATGGAGGCCAGCGGGCTGCGCCGGATGCCGACCAGATCGTGCGCGGGATCGATGATGACAGGGGAGCCGGAAGCGACTGCGGACGACATGCGGGGAGTCTCCTTCGAATCGTGATCAGTGTCCATAACCTGCTTCCGCAGAAACTTTGCCACGGAAGAGGCGATAGGAAGTGATGAAGTAAGCCAGCGCGAGAATCAGGCCGAAGCTCCACCAGACCAGCCCAACATGCAGAGAGTGCTGCCCGGTGAGCGCGCTGGCCACGGTGATGTCGCGCGCCGGATCGGTGGAGGAGGGCAGGAGGGTCGGGTACAGCGCGACCGCCGCGCCGACCAGCATAAACACCAGATAGAAGCAGGAGGAAAGAAACGCGGCCAGCGGCTTGCGCTGCTTCGTGAACGTCAGAATGCCGACCAGGGTTGCGACCACCAGCGCGGGAATCGCGTAGAGCGCCGGATGCGCCACATAATTATCGAGCGCCGAGGAACGGATGGCGATGGTAGCCGGCAGGCTGACCAGCGTGACCACCAGCAGTGCAACCCAGAGCCAGCCAGCCGCGCGGCGGGCACGCTCTTCCATCTCACCGGGAGCCTTCAGCACCAGCCACAGAGCGCCATGCGTGGCCAGCGCGACCAGCGCGACTACGCCGCCAATGACCGTGTACCAGTCCAGAATGCCGGGATTGGGGCCGACCCGCCAGTTCGTCCACAGCGGCAGGAAAAAGTAATTGTCCGGGCCGATGGGCACGCCGCGGATGACGTTGGCCAGCGCCGCGCCGAAGAAGATGGCGAGCAGCGCGCTGGCTACGAAGAAGAGCCCGTCGAAGAAACTGCGCCACACATCGTGATCGATGTGCATGCGCAGCTCGATGCTCGCCCCGCGCCCGATGAGCAGCCACAACACGATCATCAGCGGCAGATAAAATCCGCTGAACGAAGAAGCATAGAGCAGCGGAAACGCGAAGTAGAGGGTGCCGCCGCCGGCCAGCAGCCAAACTTCATTGCCGTCCCACACCGGGCCGATGGAGCGGACCAGGGTGCGGCGGTCTTCCTCGCTGCGGGCGAGAAAGGGAGACAGGATGCCAACCCCAAGGTCGAAGCCGTCCAGTACGACGTAGGCGGCGAGCATGACCGCGACAATCCAGAACCAGATGAATCCCATCCTGATTTCTCCTCTTTGCTAAACGGCCGCCAGCCTTGCCGGTTCGAGCTCGGCGACCGGCTGCACGGCGGCGGGGCCGATGGAGATAAAGCGATAAACGATCACGATCCAGAGAATCGAAAGCACAGAGTACATGCCGAGGAAGCCGAGCAGCGTAAACAGCGCGTTGCCCGCGGATACGTGCGTCGAGTAGCCCGCGCTGGTGCGCAGCAGTCCGTAGACCAGCCAGGGCTGGCGCCCGATCTCCGCCGTCATCCAGCCGGCGGTGTTGGCGATGTAAGGCAGCGGGAAGCTCAGCAGGATGGGCCACAGAACCCAGCGCGCGGAGTAGAGCTTGTCGCGCCACAGCAGGACGGCGGCCGCCCCCATCAGCAGCACGAACCACGTCCCCAGTCCCGCCATGATGTGGTAGCTGTAGTAGAGCAGCGGCAGAGCCGTCGGCCACTGATCGCGCGGAAAGTCGTTGAGGCCTTTCACTTCGGCGGACTTCGTCCCGTAGAGCAGGAAGCTCAGCACGTCGTTGACCGGAACCGGATTGTCGATCTTCTGCGCGTCCTCATCGGGCTGGCCGATCAGAACTACCGGCGCGCCCTTCTGGGTGTTGAACAGGCCTTCCATGCCGGCAATCGCAGCGGGCTGGTATTTGGCGACGTAGCGTCCGTGCAGGTCGCCCGTGGGAAAGATCTGCACGATGCAGGAGACGAGCCCGGCGATGACGCCGATTTTGACGAACAGCCGGCCGAAGTCCTCATTCCTCTTTTCGAGCAGGTAGAAAGCCCCGGTCGCCGCCACCACGAACGACGCCGTCACCACCGCGCCGCACATGTTGTGCGCGTACTGCAGCCATCCCCAGGGGTTCAGCATGAATTTCCAGAAGCTCGCAACCTCATACCCGCCGTTGGGCAGCGTTTGGTAGGCCACCGGATGCTGCATCCAGGCGTCGGTGATGATGATGAAGAAGCCGGAGATCCACGAGCCCAGCCAGACCATGGTCGCCGCGCCGAAATGGGCCAGCTTCGAAAGGCGCTTCTCGCCGAAGAGGAACAGGCCAAGGAAGGTCGATTCGAGGAAGAAGGCGAAGACGCCCTCCATGGCCAGCGGCTGGCCGATGACGCCCCCCGTGCGGCGTGCGAATTCCGACCAGTTGGTGCCGAACTGGAATTCCATGGGGATGCCCGTGACCACCCCGAGCATGAAATTAATGGCGAAGATTTTTGCCCAGAAGCGGGCAGCCTGATTCCACCGCTCGTCGCCGGTGCGCAGAGCCGCGAGCTTCATGACCACCATCAGCAGGGCCAGCCCCATGGTCAGCTGCGGGAACAGATAGTGGAACGTGACGGTGAAACCAAAGTGGATACGGTCGAGAAGAAGGGCGTTCATACCGTAACCAAGGTAGTCGCGGGCAGCACGGCGGCGATGTGACCAACGTCACAATCGGCGGCAGAAGGCACGGCTGAGATGCGCCTGCCGATATCCCGCAGCGAGTGGGAGTCCCCCGAGGCCGCTCGGCCTTCAGACGACCACCGATCCTTCGCCCTGACGTCTCCCGGCAGGCCGCACGCTGATTTCAACGTCCTGTCCAGGCGCGGTCAGAAAATCCATCAGACGTTCGACCGAAAAGGAGCTGGAGCGGTTGCGCATCAGCGCCGACGCGTGCGGTTGCCGGATGCCCAGAATTTTCCCCGCTTCCGCCTGCGTCAGATCCCGGCTGCGGATGAGGCGGCAAATCTGAAGCGTGAGTTTCGCCCGGGGCAGTTCCCTTTCCGGATGGGGAAAACCGAGATCGGCAAAGACATTGCCGCTGCTCTTCTCTTTCTGAACCGCCTTTGGCGTTTTCGTTGGCATGCTAATTCTGCCTTGCGCGATGGAAACGCTCCGCCGCGGCCAAACGAACCCCGGATGAGGTCGAGTTCCTGCCGGGCGGTCGCGATGCTCCGCCTGGATTCATTCTGAAACGCGTGCAGCACATACACTGCTTCCGCGAAGCGAACGGTGTAGACAGCGCGCCACGGCCGCAAAGGCCCTTTATACATAAATACGTATGTCAGTATGCCGCGGCAATATCGCAGCCGGGCCGAGAGCGGTGTCAGTGGGCGGAGAGCAGGCCCGCCCACGCACCTTGCGCCTACTGCAGATGCAGCTCGTTCTGCAGCTGCAAATCGTTGAGCACCGCCGGATTGCGCTCGTCCACCGCCAGCAGATTGTGGCAAAGACTGCAGTCGTTCGACAGCGCCTTGCCGTCCTTGCTCACGTGGCTGCCGTCGTGACAACGGAAGCAGCCCGGATAAGCCATGTGGCCGATGTTGTTGGGATAGGTGCCCCAGGTGACCTTCATGTCCGGGAAGACGTTGCGGTCGTAAACGCTCACCAGCCGTTTCGCGGCGGCGTCCACCTTCGCCCGCTGCGTGTTCCAGACCTCGGGATACTGCTTCTGATAGAAGTCGTCGAGCCCGGCAACAATTTTCTGGCCGGCCTCGGCCTGCGAGGAGTAGGTCGCCTGGATCAGCTGCAGACCTTCCTTGTGGACGAAAGGCAGGTCAGGACTCGGCGTGCCGTTCACCATGGCTTCGTCGACAGCCTCTTCCGCGGTCTGGAAGACGTGGGTCGCCTGATTGTGGCAGTCCATGCAGTCCATGGTGCGGGTGACGCCTCTAATCGGACCTTTCGCGTCGGAGCTGGTGTAGGTGGTCCGGGTCCCGTCAGGGTTGGTGGCGGTGACGGAAAGGATGGTCTGCGCCTCGTTGTCGGTGGCAACGTACTCGAAGTGGTTCAGGTGATGGCCGTGGATGCCGCTCATGTGGGAGACCGAATCGACTCCTCCCAGATGCAGCACCAGCACCGTGCGGGTCATGGAGTTTTTATCGTCATCGCCAAACGTGGTCTTGACCAGCAGCTTCTCGCCGATGAACCGCGTCGGGGAATGGCACGCCTCGCAGGTTTCCCGCGCCGGGCGCAGTGCGTTGAGCGAGGCGCGGATGGGCGTGGGCCAGGTGTGGAAGGTCACTTCCACCAGCTGCTTCGTTCCGTTGACCTTGGCATGAATGTAGGACTTCATGCCCGAGCCGACGTGGCACTGCACGCAGTCCACGTGGGAGTGGGGCGATTCCTGGTAGGCCGCCCACTGGGGCGCCATCATGTGGCAGGACTGGCCGCAGAAGTGGGGCGAGTCCATGTAGGCGACGCCCCGGTAGGACGCCGTGCCCACGATGACAAAATTGATGAAGGTGGCGATAGCGACCACTTCGATCCCATGCCGGAAAACCGGGTTCTGGAGATCGATCTTCGGGTAGACGGAGGGCATGGCTCCGGCGGCGATCAGGTCTCTGCGCCGCAGCCAGATGCCAATGGGAATAATTGCCAGCCCCAGCACGAACAGGCCGGGCAGGAAGAGGTCGAGAACGATGCCGACGTAAGGGTTGCTGGGACCGCCGTGGCCGAAGATCGTGACGACCCAGAAGCCGATGAGCACTGCGGCGGAGGCAGTCGTCAGCGCCCCGCCGATCAGGCTGATCGGATTATTGCCAAAGAAGAAGAAGGGCTGGAGCCAGTTTTCCTTCAGTCTGCGAAATCGGGACATGGCAGTTTGTGATTACTCAAAATACGCGCTCAAAGTCAGTACGAGGAGTATCACGCCAATCGCCAGCGCTGTGAACCCCACGACTCGACTGAAATTTATCAGCCACTTGGGAGGCGCGTCTGTGATCCTTGTCGCAGCTCTTCCTTCGGCCATCATGCGTTGATATTCGTCCGGACGCCGGGTCTTGAACTCCTCTTCGCTCTCCCGGCCGGTAAAGATCACCATATCCATGGGGAAGCTGTCCGGGCGCAGATGCGTATTGACGAAATGGATGGAGAAGATGAAGAGAATGGCCAGCAGGCCTTCCTCGCTGTGGATCACGAGAGCGGCGTTGAGCGCCCATCCCGGCAGGAAGCGCGCGAAGAAAGGCGCAAACCACATGGCGTATCCGGAGAAGCCGATGACAATCATCCCCCAGAACACTGCCCAGTAGTCGAACTTCTCCCAGTAGGCGTAGCGTTCAAACTTCGGCTTGGGGCCCAGCCCCAGGAACCAGCGCATGTGGGCGAACAGGTCCTTCACATCCTTAAAGTTGGCCACCATCGAGGTCGGTCCCCAGAAGATGCCCTTCTCGCGTTTGAAGACTCCCCGGGCGAAAATCTCGCGCACGTGAATGGCGAACGCCAGGGTGAGAACCAGCGCGCAGAATTTGTGGAAGAACAGGATGGTGCCGAATCCGTCCACCAGTTGGGCGGCGCGGATGGCCCAGATGGAGCCGCTGAAGCGCATGATGAGGCCGGTGGCCGCCAGCACGAGGAAGCTGGTAAACAGCACCGCGTGCATGTAGCGCTGCCCCAGCGTGAAGCGCAGAAACCAGCGTTCCTGGGGCGCGGCGGTCTCCGCTTCCGGAGTGGCTTCAGGGGCCGGTGTCGCGGCTGGATCTGCAGTGATGATGGTGGGCTCAGGCATTTTTCCCTCCCGAGGACTTGTTGTTCCTGATCTGGTTGAAGCGTGAGCGCACCAGCCACAGCACGGTGTGAATGAGGAAGAAAGTAAGCGTGCTGGCCAGCAGCAGGTTCATGAACAGCCGGATGTAATAAAGCACCGGGTTCAGTTTGCGATCGCGAGCGTTGGCGTGCGGCTGATACTGCACAAAGCTGGCGTTAGCGCCGGCGTGGCAGCGGCCGCAGGTAGTCACAAGGTTGGCGGACGCGATCGGCGAGCGCGGATCGCTGGCCGGCAGCACTTCGTGCGCCTGATGGCAGTCCCAGCAGCGAGCGGTTTCCACGTAGCCGCCCAGCAGGCCCAGCTGCGAGTGGAAGGTGTCGCGGTAGGTCGAGAACTTATCGCGATGGCAGGAGCCGCAGACCGGCGTGGACTGCATGCGGAAGTCGGCCGAGGTGGGCTCGACGATGCCGTGCGCCGTGTGGCAGTCGGTGCAGACCGGCGCATTGGGATTGCCCGCTGCGACCGCCTTGCCGTGGATCCCGCGCTGATACTGCTCGTTGATGCCCACGTGGCAGCTGCCGCAGGTCCCGGGAATGTTGGTCCGGAACGTCGAGCTCTGCGGATCGGTGTGGCGCAAAATCTTGTGCGAACCGTGGCAGCTGGTGCAGTTGGCGGCAACCAGCAGGCCTTCTTTGCCCAGCGCGAAGCCGTGAATCGAATCGAGGTAGGCGGAGTAGACATTGGGCAGGTGGTACTTCTTCACCATCGCCTGGTTGCCGTGGCACGATCCGCAGGTCTTCGGGATATTGAGCGGGTAAACGGTGGAAGTGGGATCGGTTTTGGGGACGATGGTGTGCGGGCTGCCGTGGCAGCTCAGGCAGGGATGCTGGCTCGACCCCGCCCCGCCAATACCCGGCGTGCCGGAGGCCCCGGAGCTGGCTTTCGCGTGGACGCTGCCGGCCAGCGACGAGCTCTCGTCGGCGTGGCAGGTTTGGCATTGCACCGGCGCCTGCTGGGCCGGATGCGGATAGTCGTGGATCGACGTATGGCAGTCGGTGCACTTAAGGGTGCCGTGCACGCTCGAGTGGAACTTGTCCGCGCTGACGCCGATGTTTTTTCCCGAGGCATCCTGCAGCGTGGGATCGCCGTGACAGGAGAGGCAATCGACATCGGCGTGCAGGGTTCGGGCCGGCAACGCCGGCAACAGCACTGACAGAAAAAGCGTCAGGCCAAAAGAGAAAAACTTCTTCATACAGGCCCCCTGGCTGCGTGCCGCGGGATGCGGGCCGAACTTCTGTCCGGCCCCCATCGCAACGGCTGATCTCCCCGCTCCGCTATTTCTGCAGCGTGCGGATGAAGGAGACGACTTCCTTGATCTGGGCATCGGTCATTTTGCCGTTGTACGCGGGCATCTTGCCTTTGCCGTCTTTGGTGATCCCGATCAGCGCCGCGTCCGACTCTTTCACCACAGCCGGATCTTTGAACGACGGGATCTTCATCATCTTGCCCATCGGCGTGGCTGCCGTTCCGTCCGGGCCGTGGCACATGGCGCACTTGGCTTTGTAGGTGTCGGCCCCCTGCGCGAACGCAGGCGCCGCAATGGACGCAGCCAACACGATCATGGCCGCGGTTCTGATGCGAGATTTCATTGGGGTCAAGCTCCTTTATTGGTCGTTGGGTCCCAGGACCTTCCCGTTGATACATTGCCCGCTACACGACGGTCTGTGACGCAGACTACATACCGGGCAGGCCGCGGCATTGCAGCGCGGAGCGGGCCCGGCTCATCCCTTCGGCTCGCCCTCCTGCTCGGGATGGGGCTGCCCATGCGGCTCGCCCGCATCATCCTCCGGCACGTCGCGGACCTCGTGCTCCGGGGCGTAGCCGGTCAGCGCCGTCCACTTCACCGGGTAAATGTCGGGGTCGAGGAGCACAGCATAGAAATGCCAGATGAGGATGGCAAAGGTGGCCAGGATCGCTTCGTAGAAATGGATCGCCGTACTGATGGCAAGGATCGCCGCCGGGTGCGGCAGATGCGCGAGGATCCAGTCGTTGAACCACAGCGCGATGCCGGTGATGGCCATGACCATCGTTCCCCACACCAGCGCCCAGTACTCGGCCTTCTCCGCATAGTTGAAGCGGGCGTAGCGCGGCGCCGGGCCGCTCCGGCCGAGGTTGTGCTCCACCGTCGCAACCGCGTCCTTCACGTCGCGCAGCCCGGGAACCATATCCCTGACCCACACGCGGCCGCGCTTTCTTACGAGCACATACACCGCGTGGTACATGCAGGTGCCGATCAGCGCCACGCCGGCGATGCGGTGCACCCATCCGCGGATTGGTATGCCGTGTTCCCAGCGCACGATGGGCGCCGCCCAGAACGACTGCGGATATTTGAGCGCGAATCCGGTGATGACCAGGACCGTGAAGCTGATCATGAGCGCGACGTGCTGCCAGCGCTCGTTGAGCGTCAGGCGCAGCTGTCCCGGATGCTGCCGGTAGACGACCAGCGCCGCCTTCGCCTTGCGCCACCAGTCGATCAGGTTGTGGAGGAACATCAGCCCCAGGGTGACGGGGATCACGATGAGGTAGAAGAGCTTGACGATGGTAAGGACTTTGCCGCCCGGCGTCTGCGCAGGCATCGCGTGCACCGGTCCGATGGCAAACCGCCGCCCCGCGTCGGTATGACACTGGCCGCAGGTCCTGCTCAGATTGGCCCGGTTGACGGTGGAGCGCGGGTCGCTCGAGGGATAGATGTTGTGCACGCCATGGCAGCTGGCGCAGTTGGCTACCGTTTGCTGCCCTTCGTGAGCCGCGAGACCGTGATAGCTGTTCTCGTAGGTCGGAACGCGATCGGCGGGCACTCCAAAACCGGCCATCAGCTGCGTGTCGGCGTGACACCGCGAGCAGGCTTCCTGGGAAACGTTCGCCATATACACGGACGAGCCGGGATCGCCGGGCGCCAGAATGCGATGCTCGCTGTGACAGTCCGTGCAGGTAGCCGCCTGCAGAACCCCCTTGGCGACCGCCTGGCCGTGGATGCTCTGCGCGTAAGTGCTGTATACGCCGCTGTGGCAGTGTCCACAGGTGGCGGCGACATTCTGCTTCCAGATCTTCGAGCGCGGATCGGAGCCGGGCAGGATGTCGTGGCTGCCGTGGCAGTCGTTGCAGCTGGCCGCGTTATTGTTGCCTGCGAGGATGGCGCGCCCATGCACGCTCTGCCGATAGGCCTCCACCGGCCGCACTTCGGCAAACATATATTTCGCCGCCAGCTGCGGGCTGGAGTGGCAGGAACCGCAGGTATCCGGCAGGTTCTTCTTGTTCACCGGGGACCTGGCGTCGGTCGCCGGCAAGGCCGCGTGCGCCGACCCGTGGCAGCTCTGGCACGAGGGCACATCGGCGTTGCCGCGGGCCCGGGCGCGCCCGTGAACGCTGGCCGCGTATTGACGGACTTCCGCGGTATGACAGGTCGCGCAGAACTGCGTCCCGGAGACTTCTTTCGCGACATTGCCGGTGCCGTGACAGGTGATGCAGGTCTGGGAGTCATTGGGATTGCCCAGCGCCGCATGCGCGCCGGTCGCCATCTCTTTGGCGGAGTCGGCGTGGCAGGTGATGCAGGAAGCGGAAGCGCTCTTCGCGCTATGGCTTTGCGCCGCGGCGCCGGCATGGCAGTCGAGGCAGCCCATGCTCGCGTGCACGCCCTTCATGTGCGTCGCGGCATTGACGGTGATGCTTTTTCCCTGGGAGTTCTTCAGACCCGTGCCGGGTCCGTGGCAGAGCAGGCAGTCGGAGGCCTGCTGGGCGCGCGCCATCGGAAGCAAGCTTCCCGCCAGAAGGAAGACCAGAATCAGCCCGGCGGTCCGAATGTCATGGAGTGGGTGGAAGGCAGGACGACGTTCCGCAGGCAGTTCTTCAGTGCTGGTCCCCATCACTTCTTCGTCCCCAATTCCGGCTGAGAGTTGCTGGGAGCTCCCCGTCGGAATTTGCGGAACCGAGCCCGTACCGCGCTCCTGGTTCCGGCGGAGCGCGGCGCGACCCGGGTTGGCGCACAGGATCTCTGCCGGCCGCCTATTGCGGCCGTTGCCCTGCCCGGGAGGCCGTCTTTCCTTACTTCTGCAGTGTGCGGATGTAGGTGACCACGTCCTGGATCTGGGCGTCAGTCAGCTTGCCGGCGTAGCCCTGCATCTTGCCCACGCCGCTTTTGGTCTGTTTGAACAGCTCGGCATCAGTCGCCTTGATATCCTCCGGCGATTTCAGCGAGCGCAACTTCATGCTCTTGCCGACCGGCGTGTTGCCGGTTCCATCGGGGCCGTGACACATTGCGCACTTCGCTTTGTACGTGGCCTCACCCGTCTGCTGACCGATGGCAGGAATCGCCAGGGAAAGACTCACCAGACTCAGAACTGCAATGGTGACGTTCCGTTTCACGTTCTGCTCCTTGCTCGAGCGGCCGGGGCGAACCCCGGCCACCGTTCACTGCATGTCCCTAGAACTCGTAGTGCAGTCCGAGGGTGACGTTGTTGGCATGGAAGTTGCGCGGTGCGGTCAGGCCGGCAGGCGATTCTGTCAACCCGGTCGGACCGGTGATCGAGGAGGAGTTGCAGGGAACCACCGTTGCTGTGGCCGTTGTGGACGTGCTGCAGTACGGCGCCCCCGAAGACCCTCCTTCTCCGTAGCCGAAGAAGTTGTATTCCGCCTTCCACACAAATCCGGGACGGAGTTTCCACTCCACGTTCACGAAAGGTGACTGATAGGTGGAAACCAGCGAGCCGGCCACGTCCCGCGCATCCTGATAGAAGCGCGTGCCGTTCACGGAGTTGATCCGGTAGCCGATGCTGGAGTGGACCTTGGCCGACGGAGAGAGCAGGATCGCCGCCGATCCCGACTGCGTGGGCGCATCTTCGAAGTCCTTGCCATACCAGTCCACCAGGGTCGCGCCACCATGGCCGAAGACGCCCGCGCAAACACCGTTCGCGTCGACGTTCGGCGGCAGCGACGTTCCCGGAGCTGTTGCCGTCCCGGGATATGCACCACCCGCAGCACCGCTGGTGTAGCAGATGTTGGTTGCGGTATACACATCGCTGTACGCGTAGCTCAGATCGAGCCCGTAGTGCTCGTTCGGATTCAGATCCGCGCTCACGCTGCCGATGCGGCTGTAGGCGACGTGGTTGAGCGGGCCGTAGTAGAGCGTGGCGCCCGCCGCAACATCCGACTGAGCGTTGTTGGTGTTGTTGTGCAGTTCCATGTCGTTGTAGGCGCCCGAAACCGTCGCCCACGACTTTGGCTTATAGAGCGCGTGCAGCCGGTAGTGCTGCTGCTCACGCGGAGCCACCGCGGTGAAAACGTTGTCGGCGTACAGCACCTCGATCGATGCATCCACATTCAGCTGCTCGGTCGGGCGCACGGCCACGTTCAGGATGCCGCCATCCTGGTTGATGGTCACGGTTCCGCTGGTGGTGTCGCCCGCCGTCAGTGGGGCGTTGTGAGGAATGCCTTCCGCGATCTCCTGCCGCCGATAGCGATAGGTGAGCGAGATCGTGGTGCGCGACAAGCCGTCCCAGCTCACCGTCGCATCGTTGGTGATGAACTTCTGGCCGAAGAAGCCCGGCTGCGGAACGCCAATGCTGCTGCTGCCTTCGATGGGCGCCGTGGCCGGAGTGGTAGGCGCATTGACCACTGTAGTGATCAACGTCGGATTATTGATGGTTTCGCTGTTGGCGGTCGCCGCCGTCGCCACCGTGGTCAGGCTGCTCAGGATCGACGCGCCTGGCTGCTGCGCGTTCGAGAAGGTGAACTGATCGGCCACGCTGATTGCCCGCGAAGCCTGCCAGTCGACGCCGTAGTCGATCGCCGTGACCGTGCGTTTTGCGCTCGCGTAGCCCGTGTAAATCAGCTCCCGCGTTGTCTTGGTG
The DNA here is from genome assembly GCA_036267095.1 of Acidobacteriaceae bacterium. Lineage (GTDB taxonomy): Bacteria > Acidobacteriota > Terriglobia > Terriglobales > Acidobacteriaceae > Palsa-343. The sequence continues at coordinate 242,550 of DATAWS010000036.1, read as the reverse complement.
AGGCCCTGGAAATTCTCGTTGTAGTTGGCCAGGTTCATGTTCGCGGAGGTGTAACGAACATCGCCGTTCATGGCGAGATTCCGGACACTGGAACTCTGGAACCGGAAAATCTCCGTGGGATAAAGGATGCGCGTCGGCTGCGAGCGCGTGTAACTGGTCGTAACCGCGCAGGCCGGGTTAATCACCAGCAGCCCGCCGGGCGTCGACGGAGCGGAGAGGAACGGCGCCGTGCCCGTGCTGTTGGTGTTGCACAGCGAGGCCGACGTCGGCGCAGTCGTGTTGTAGTAGGCGACCAGAGGAGCGACTTTGGTTCCGTCGGCCTCCTGGAATATGTAGCTGGACGGATCCAGAGTGAACGAGGAGTCCGCCTTGTAGTGATCGATCTGCTCCTCAAACGTGAGCTTCGTGTTGCGCACCGGCTTCCAGTCGATTCCGCCCAGGAAGCGATCGGTGCCGTTGCGCTGCATCTCTTCGAGCAGCACGGACGAAGAGCCGGCATACTGATAGCCGCTCGGCGTCAGACTCGGACCCTGAAACGTGTCCTGAGAATATCCGGCACGGAACGTCACCTTCGACAATGGAAGCAGGGTGAGATCCGTATCCGTCATGCGGCGCACGGTGTTGAACAGGAACGGCGACTGCGTGATCTGCGGCCAGACATAGGTACCCGTCTGCGCGCCGGTTGGACCGACAGGCATCGTCAGACCTCCCGGAACGTTGGGGTTGCCCAGCAGGTCGTAGTCGAAGTACTGCCGGTCACGCCGGAAGGTCCCGGAGAACTCGTACAAATTGCCCTTATAGAAGTCCATGCGGGCAAAGTTGTTCGGATCGCCACCCCAGCCGTTGCTGAACGCGCTGAGATTATCGACCAGCATGTGCTTGGTGCCCGGCAGGGCGCGCAGCTCGAAGGTCTCGCCCAGCACGCGCGGGCCCGACTGCATGTTAACCATGGTGTCGTACATGGCCCCGCTGCCCGACAGGCCCACCATGTGACCGCCGAGGTCGATCGACTCGTGAAGCGTGTAGCCGGTCGGCGCAGTCGGTTGCTGCGCATCGGGAGCCGGCGTTGCATCCTGGGCAACTGCTGTGCCCGCAGTCATCGCCAGGAGGGCAATTCCCACGCCTCCGGCGATCCGCCGAACCCCGGCGTGAAGGAGCTGCCGATTCAGCAGCTGAGCAATCCAATGAATCCTTCTCATATCAAGCCTCACCTGGGATAGAAACCCTCTCCCACACGGCATTCCTGACCTGCTCGGGACCGCGCCTTCCGTGTGGAGGAAGGACGCAGTCCGCTACCACTACCGGAGGAACGCCGCGTTCATGTTCGAACCGTGAATGTACGTGTGGCAGCTTGTGCAGGGCTGATACGACGCCGATCCCGCGCTCATGCCATGTACCGAGCCCTGACCCACCGGGCTGTGGCACTGGTTGCACAGCGTGTTGATCGACGGCATGTTCAGCATTCGGGCGTTTTGCGACCCGTGCGGCGAGTGGCACCCCAGGCAGCCCTCTGCTCTGACCGCCGCGTGCTCGTAGACGAATGGCCCGCGCGTCTCCGCGTGGCACTTCGTGCAAACCGCGTTCTGATCGGCCGTCGACTTCAGGTTGTTGGCCTGGAAACTGCCGTGGACATCGTGGCAATCGCTGCAGCCCACCACGCCTTCGTTCACCGGATGATGGAAAGGCATGTTGAATGCGGACTTCTGATCGCTGTGGCACTGGAAGCAGAGCTGCGGCTGCGGCGCTTTCAGCAGAGCCACATCCGTCTTCGCGGCGTGCACGCTGTGGCACCCCAGGCAGCTGACATCCGCTTTCGCGTGCGGCGACCGCTCGAAGTTGGGGTGGGTGCCGGCGTGGCAGCCGAGGCACGTCTGGTCAATCTCTTTGGGACTCAGCTTGTCGAAACGCCGAATCTTGGTGACGTCCCCGCCGCCTTCCACGTGGGCCTTGCCGGGTCCATGGCAGCTCTCGCACGTCACGCCCTTGCCGGCGTGTTCAAGAGAGAGTCGCGAATGAGGATTGTTGGCGAACTTCTTCACCGCTTCCTCGTGACAGGTGGCGCAAGTCTCCTGACCGACATACTCTGTCGAATCCGCTGCCGCCTTCTGGGGGAAAGTTGCCGCTGGCTGCTGGCTCTGGCCTGCAGCGCGCGCCAGCCTGGTTCCTGCGAACCCGGTCAGCAGAACAAGACACGCCATGCTGATTACGAAACGACGCATGCGTATTCACCTCGCACAGCGAGCCGGGTCTCAGTTCCGCAACCCATCCCGCTGAAATTCCTTCTTTACGTTCTGTTGGAGAATACGGTGTGCGGAATTAGGCCACAGTGATGCAAATCACATGGACTCATTACTTTCGGCGCAGTGACGGGCGTCACGCCGGTGGCAAAATCGCGAGCCCCTGTCCGCTTCCCTGACGGCCCTCCGCTATTCTGAGGACGGCTATTTTAAAGGGGTTGCGGTCGCTTTTGGAGCCGCACGGGTCCCTCCGGGCGGAACGTCTCGCCGAATGCCGCTGATTACTTTGGTTTCCTTATTTGTGCCCGCGACCGTTGCCAATTGGGCTTGACGGAGCCGCAGCGGCAGCTACAAGGCCGACTCGCCCGCCGCCGCCTTGAGGTCGGCGCTCACGCTTCGGGGAGCCCGGCGCGGAGCCGGCGCTTTTGCCGACTCGCCCCCAATCGCTTCGGTTGCCGGCCCGGTCCATGCCTCGATTTGAGTGAACGCGGACTGCAGAAGCCGGGGGAGGGCCCCGTCGACGGTGGGGCTCAGTTCCGTTCCCCACGCAATCTTTTCCGGCTGCACACCGAGAACGACGATCTCCCCGGGAACGCTGCCGGTGAGCCGCATCGCGCCGATCAGATCCGAGAAGCCAAGCAGATGAACGCTCTTCGCCGCGGGCAGCTCCGCCAGCGCGTCGCCCGCGTAACGCAGCAGCGTGCCCGGCCTCGCGCCGGCATCAATGGCATCGAGCGCCAGCAGGTGGGTCACGCCATCCAGAGGATGCAGCAGGTCGAGGCCCAGCGTGCCCCCCTCGATCAACTGCACGGAAGCGGGCAGGCGTGGATCGGCGCGCATGGCCTCGACGGCCAGCATGCCGAGAGCATCGTCGGCACGCATCAGGTTGCCCAGGCCGAGCACAGCAATGCGCGGCGCGCTCTGCATGTTCATCGAATCCCGCTCATCGATCCCAGTTGCGGGTGCGGTGGATCCTGCGTGGCTTGAAGAGCCCATTCAGAAAACTCCGCGGCTCAAGCTCTGCGATTTCCATTTCCTCGTCGATGGTCTGATCGTCCACGAATTTGTAACCGCTGAAGATGCTCTCCATCTCGCCGTTGCGTTCCGTCATGGCCACCAGGGTGGCGCTGTAGACGTGGTGGATGAAGAATCCCATCAGGAAAAACATGAACAGGAAATGCACCAGCCGGATCCACTGGATGTCGATCAGGCGCGGGATCCATCCCACAAAAAAGTTGACCGTCGGCGACTGGCTCACGGTGCCGAACAAGACCAGGCCGGTGATGCATTCGCAGGCGATCAGGAAGAACACCAGCACGTAGACAATCGCCGCCAGGGTGTTGTGCCCGATCTGCTCGAACGGCTTCCACTGCTGGAAGCTGTAGTAGCGCACCATGGCCTTCAGGCTCTTCCACTGCCGCCGGGTGAGCGGGATGAACTGCCGCCAGCGCGCCCAGTGATTGCCGGCGAAAAACCAGTAAATTCGCACCAGCAGCGCGCCGATCAGTTCAAAACCGGCCAGCTCGTGAATGAAGCGCACCGTCCCCATGGTCCACGCGGTCTTGTGCGGGAAGATGAGGAACGGGTGGTTCATGTAGAGGCCGGTCCAGGTGAGCACGGTAATGGCGGCCACCATGCCCCAGTGGGCCAGACGGACGGGCAGTTCCCAGACGTAGACCGGAACGACGTGTTCTTCGCCGATCGCTGCGTGCTTTCTGACAGGCGCCGGGCGGACGATGGTGGCCATCACCGGCCTCCGACGACAACCGGCTCCGCCGGGCGATCGGCCAGACCCGCAGGAAGCGACGTGGATCCCTCCGGCTCCGGCAGTACCACAACCTCCCGGCTGCGGCTTTTCGCATCGATCACGTGCACGGCGCAGGCCAGGCACGGATCGAAGGAGTGGATGGTGCGCAGCACCTCCAGCGGACGCTCCGGATCGGCAATCGGCGTGTTCAGCAGCGCGGCCTCATAAGCGCCCCGCTGGCCCTGCGCATCGCGCGGTCCGGCGTTCCACGTGGAAGGCACGATGGCCTGATAGTTGACGATCTTCTTGTTCTCGATCTCCACCCAGTGGCCCAGCGAGCCGCGGGGCGCTTCTTCGAGGCCGAAGCCCGCGCAGGATTTCGGCCAGCTCTCCGGATCCCACTTGTCGCCATTGTGGATGCGCACGTCGCCGTGGCTCATGTTGTCGTCCAGCTGCGCGATCCATTCCGGCAGCTTGTTCACCACGATGTCGGACTCGATGCAGCGCGCCGCAATCCGGCCCAGCGTCGAGAACAGCGCCGTCGGCGGAGCATTGAACTTCGCCAGCACCCCATCCACCGTCTTCTTCACCTGAGCGTCGCCCGAGGCATAAGCAACCAGGGTGCGCGCCAGCGGACCCACTTCCATCGGCTTGTCGTCGTAGCGCGGCGCCTTCAGCCAGGAATACTTGGCGTCGGTGTCCAGCTGCCCGAAAGGCGGCTTCGGCCCGGAGTACTTCGGCTTCGTCTCCCCTTCGGCCGGCTTCCGGCTCTGCTGGTCCCCGTTCGAATATTCGTACCAGGAGTGCGTCACGTATTCGGCGATCTTGCCTGGATCGACCGGATGCACGGTGGAGAGGTCGCGGTTGAGAATCACGCCGCGGGGGAAGAAGAAGTCCGCCGGATCGTCGATGCTGCCCGAGGGGAAATCTCCGTAGGCCATGAAGTTGCCCAGGCCTTCGCCGTAGCCGAACCACTCTTTGTAGAAACCAGCGACCGCCAGCACGTCGGGCAGATACACCTGCTCGACGAAGGTCTTCGCGCGCGCCGCCAGTTCGTTAAAGAGCGTGATCCGCTCCGGATTGATGACGGCTTCCGGCTCGTTGCCGTCGATTGCGGTCGACATCCCACCCACCAGGTACGTCTGCAGGTGCGGATTTTTACCGCCCAGGACCGCGTGGATGCGAATAAAGTCCCGCTGCATATCAAGCGCCTCGATGTAATGCGCGACAGCAAGCAGGTTCGCTTCCGGCGGCAGTTGGTAAGCAGGGTGTCCCCAGTCACCGCTGCTAAAGAGGCTCAACTGCCGGCTGGCCACGAGGGCCTTGACGCGATCCTGGACACCCTTGAAATAAACCGTGCTCGATTTCGGCCATTCCGAGATGGACTGCGCAAGCTGCGAAGTCTTCGCCGGATCGGCTTTCAGGGCCAAAGTGACATCGACCCAGTCGAGCGCGTGTAAATGGTAGAAGTGAACAACGTGATCCTGCACGTTCTGCGCGCCCGCGATGATGTTGCGGACCAGCCGGGCGTTGTCAGGAATATCGATACTCAGAGCGTTTTCCACGGCGCGGACCGAGGCCAGCGCGTGCACGGTGGTACAGACGCCGCAAATGCGCTGCGCCCAGATCCACGCCTCTCGGGGATCCCGACCCCGAAGAATCAGTTCAATGCCGCGGAACATGGTGCCGGAGCTCCAGGCGTCCGTCACCCGGCCGCCGCTCACTTCCGTCTCGATGCGGAGGTGGCCTTCAATGCGCGTAACCGGATCAATGACCACGCGTGCCATTTACCTGACCTCCGTCGTTCGTTTTTCGGTCTGTTCCGGCGCGACAGTCTCGTCCTCGCCCGGATGGAAGTGATTGCGGATGACATGGCCCGTGGCATGGGCTGCGGTCAATGCCGCAACGGTGCCCACTACCGTCCAGCCGATCTCGCCGGCCGTCACGTCCACGCCAAACCCCGCCGGATGCGGCAGCCGCTCGTAGAACGGCGACTTGGTATCCCAGAACCGCGACGAAGCGCACGCGATGCAGCCGTGTCCGGACTTCACCGGCCAGCTGGTCGCGCCATTCCAGCGAACCGTGGGGCAGTTGTAATTCGCCTCCGGCCCTTTGCAGCCCATCTTGAACAGGCACCACCCCTTGCGATGGCCCTCATCCCCCCACGTCTGCACATAGCGGCCGGAATCATAATGAGCGCGCCGCTCGCATTGATCGTGGATCAGTTGCCCGTAGGCAAACAGCGGCCGATTTTCCGGATCGAGAGCCGGCAACTCCCCGAACGTCAGATAGTGCACCAGCACGGCCGCCGTGTTCACGGAATTGTGCGGGCATCCCGGCAGATTGACAATCCTGATTCCCGGCACCGCTTCATGCAGGCCCACCGCTCCGGTGGGATTCGGCCCCGCTTTGGGCAGCCCGCCGTCCCACGCGCAGGCGCCCACCGCGATGGTTGCCGCTGCGCCGCTGCAAACTTCACGGGCGATGTCCAGCGCTGTCCGTCCGCCGATGGTGCAGTAGATGCCGTCGTCCGCCATCGGGATCGAGCCTTCCACCACCACCAGATACTGCCCCTTCTCCTGCTCCACCACCCGCTTCAAAGCCGCTTCCGCGTGCTTCCCGTACCCGGCCATGATGGTCTCGTGGTATTCCCACGACAGCGTTTCCAAAACAATGTCTTCGACCGTGGGGTGCATGCTGCGCAGCATCGATTCGGTATTGCCGGCGCAATCCTGGAACTCCAGCCATACCAGGGTCGGTTTGCGCTTTTGCCCCAGCGCGGTCGCAATGGTCTGCGTATACGCTTCGGGCAGCGCCAGGGTCGCCGCCATGGTCCCGCAGAACTGCATAAAGCGTCTGCGTGAAAGGCCGCGCCGCCTGCATGTTTCCAGAACCGAGTCTTCTGTCGCCATTCCGCTCTCCTGCCTGCCGTGTGGTTCCTGAGGAAGTGCAGACAGACCGTATCGCTGGCAAAAAACGGCTGTATGTGACTGCCATCACAGGTGTGCTGAGAATCCATTTCCCGCTCCGGCCTCAGTCATTAAGCAACACAGCCGCCGGGCTCACCCGTGACCTCCGTCACACCGGTTTGTACTCGACATCACAGCGATCTCTACCGCCCGGCGGCAGACTCACGGGCAGGAGGTTTTTCGAAGATGAAAACCCTCGACGATGTGGCATCTCAAAACCGCGCCTGTGTCGTGCCCGACAAGATTCTGGTCGCGACCGATCTTTCCGACGTTGAGTACCTGATCCCCCATGCCATGGCCCAGGCCCGCGCCTGCGGCAGTTCCCTTACCCTCGTGCACGTCATCCCTCCCGGCGAAGCCATTCCCCTCGACGCCAGCGCCATTCCTTACCTCGACGTGACGGAAATGAAGGAGGAGGCGAAAGACATTCTGGAACGCGCCGCCCATCAGATCCGCGACGCCGGAATCCCCTGCGACGTGGTCGTCGCCGAAGGCAATCCCCGCGATCAGATCAGGGCTCAGACCCGCGAGCTCCACGCCGGGCGCATCCTGGCCGGAACCCACGGCCGCCGCCATCTGAAGAAGCTGCTCCTCGGCTCCGTCGCCCACGAAATCCTGCGCATCTCCGAGGTCCCGGTCTGCACCATCGGCCCGCACGCCCACGAGGCCTCATCGTTCGGCGCTCCCCGCAAAATCCTGCATCCCGTTTCCCTGTGCGCCGGGTACGAAAGCAGCGCCCGCACCGCTCTCGAAATGGCCCAGTTCTATGGCGCGGAGATCACCCTGCTGCACGTCCTCTCCCGCAACGTGAAGAGCCAGCCCGATGCCGACCGCGTCATCGCATGGACCCAATCCGAACTGCGCCGCGCGGTGCCCGAAGAGGCATCCCTCTGGACCCACGCCACCGTTCAGGTGGAAATCGGCGATGTCGTGGAGCACGTCCTGAGCGTCGCGGCCGAGAGGGAAGCCGATCTGATCGTCCTCGGCGTCAACGCCGACTTTTCCTTCTGGCCCATCCACGGCGACGACACGGTGTACAACATCATCGCGAAGGCCAAATGCCCAGTGCTCAGCATCCGCCACACGCCGGAGTCGAGGAAATAGGAAGGGTAGAACGTCACGCTCTCCAGTCCTTCACTCCCGGTTAGCCGGCATTTGCCCCCGGCGATCTCTGCATTTCGGTTGTGACCCGCGCCGAACTGCTTTACCAGCTCAAAAGTCACTCGCCCTGCCATCGCCTGCACCTCGAGGTCCGCTATTTCCTTGGCATCATGCGCGCTCTGGCGTGGGACGAGGATGCTGCCGATTTCTATGCGGAAATTCTCCATCAGATGGTCAGGGGCGGCAGCCCATCGGCGAGCTCGAGAGGATGATCGCCGCACACTCGCTCGCGACCCGGAGCGGTCCTGGTGACCAACAACACCCGTCATTACGAGCGGATCGAACAACCATTGAAGCTGGAAAAATGGGCCGAATAACTCAAGAGAGTATTCCCACCACCGACAGCATCCGCCCCGTGCTTCCCTGCTCCGCCCGATACGAGAAATAGCGGTTGTTATGGCAGCGCGTGCAGTCGCCGATCACGCGGATCGCCTCCGCCCGCACGCCCGCGTCGAGCAACTGCCGCCGGTTGGCTTCCATCAGATCCAGATGCAGCGACGGCCCCAGGTTGCTGTGTCCCGGCGCGCGCGCGGTCAGAAATAACATCGGATATTTCGTGCGAATCGGATCGTAGTCCGAGACTTCGTGGAACAACTCCGGCGCGTAGGCAAACTGCGAGGTGAACTCGCTGCGCACCTCTTCGCCCACCGCGTAGCAGCAGGCGCCAATGCCCGGCCCAATTGCCGCGATCAGATCCTCCGGCCGGCTGCCGAACGCCACCCGCATTTGGCCGATCCCGCTCTCGACAATCCGCTTCACCGTCCCGCGCCAACCGGCGTGGAAAGCCGCCACTGCTTTCCTTTTCACGTCCGCGACCAGCACTGGAATGCAATCCGCCGTCTGGATCGCCAGCAACAACCCCGGCTCGTCGGTCATCAGTCCGTCGCCCTGGCGCGGATTCGCAGCCCCGCGCCCCGCAACCCGCAGCACACTCGATGAGTGAATTTGTTTGACCGTGACCAGCCGCATCGAGTCGCCCACACCCAGCGCCTGCAAAAAGCGGCGGCGGTTCTCGAACACCTTCTCGCGATCGTCCCACGACGTGAACCCGAGATTCAGCTCACCGGCCCGCTGGCCTGGACGACAGGCGGTCGTCACGCCGCCGGTCCGCGTGCTGAATCCGTGCACCAGCCACCGCCACCGATCCCAGCCGGATGCCCGCACAATCTCCACGCGCGACCTGGCCACCCGCCGCGGCCGCTGCGGCAGAATTTCATGCTCCGGCGTCCCGGCGCCCTCCACACGAGTCCGGACGCGCCCCGAACGTCGGTCGTGGCGCAGTTCTCCCGCATCGAGCAGCGCATCGACAGCTGGAATTTCCATGGGAGGGCGCGGGGCAGGCATTGGCTTCATTTTACCTGCGCGATTTCGCGGGCATCTCCGCAGCCTGGCCGTCCCGCCGTGACGCCTTACTTTGGCAGCTCAGCGGCGTAGATGTTCGCGGTCGACATGCGCGCGTTCACCAGCGGAACGTCGCCCGGCGCCAGTCCCGCGAACCGGTAATCGACCACATTCGCCGAACGCAGGTCGTGCAGATCGGCCACCCGCTCGATTTTTCCGGTTGCAATCGTCACCTTATAGATGGGCTGATCGGCCTGGGCAAAATCGTGGAAATAAATCGCGGAATCGTCGTGCGACCAGCAGGGGTCGGCCACGTTCTGCCGGGCCAGCACGCGCCAGCCTTTTGCCGCCACGTCGTAGAGCATCAGCTTTTGCTGATCGAGGGAAAGCGCGGCAATATACTTCCCGTTCGCCGACCAGCGCGGAATGAACAGGCCATCCGATCCAGGCAGCTTCGTCGTCGCTCGGGTCTTCAGATCCACCAGCTCGATCGCCTTGGGTTGCGCGGCTTCTGCCATCAGATCCGGAAGCCGCCCGAAAACCAGCGTGGTTCCATCCGGCGACCAGTTGGGATCGGCCTCGCTGCGGCTCTCGTCCAGCACTTCCTGCAGGTGCCCGCCATCCGCATCGACGGTATAAATCTTCCACGGCTTGCCCGGCTGGCGGCCCATGAACACCAGTCGCCGGTTTCTCTTGCTGCGAAGCAGGCAGCTATTTTTGCCGCGCGGTAGCGGCAGCCCCGCAGACCTCGCGTGGCGTATATTGTTCGGGACGCGAATTTGAGTCGCGTTCCTCCTCTATATGCGCGCTGCACGCCTCTCCCTGCCTTCCCACCTTTCCGGCTTCTTTCTCCCACTCCGCACACCTCACCTCCGCAACCTTCTCGCGCTCGTCCTGCTGTTGACGGCGATCGCCGCGCCACGGCTGTGGGCGCTCGGCCGGCAGCAGTCCGTCACCACCACGGCGTCTCCCGGCAGCTTCGCTCTGGCCCACGACGGCGCCGCCGCCACCCTCTGGGTCGATCCCGCCGACTGGCCCGGAGTCGTCCGCGCCGCCCACGATCTGCATGACGATATCCATCGCGTCACCGGTCTGGACCCCGCCTTCAGCAACGACGCGGCCCCGCGCGGCTTTAGCGCCGCCGGCCCGAATGTCGTCCTCATCGGCACCATCGGCCGCAGCCGCCTCATCGACCGCCTCATCCGCGCCCACAAAATCGACGTCAGCCCAATCCGGGGCCAATGGGAATCGACCCTGACCCAGGTCATCGACCATCCCCTGCCCGGCATCGCGCGCGCCCTCGTCATCGCCGGCAGCGACAAGCGCGGCACCATCTTCGGCATCTACGATCTCTCTCAGGACATCGGTGTCTCGCCCTGGTACTGGTGGGCCGATGTCCCCGTTGCCCACAAAGACGCGCTCTACGTCGAAGCCGGCCGCCGCGTGCAGGGTCCGCCCGCCGTCAAATACCGCGGCATCTTCTTCAACGACGAAGCGCCCTCGCTCACCGGCTGGGTCAACCAGAAATACGGCGGTTACAACCACCTCTTCTATACGAAAGTCTTCGAGTTACTCCTCCGCCTGCGCGCTAACTTCCTCTGGCCGGCCATGTGGAACAGCGCCTTTGCCGCCGACGATCCGCTGAACGCCAAACTCGCCGACGAATACGGCATTGTCATGAGCACCTCCCACGAGGAGCCCATGATGTGCGCCGAAAAAGAGTGGAAGCCTTCCGACGGTCCATGGAATTACGTCACCAACCAGAAGCGCATCGACGACCATTGGCGCGGCTGCATGGAGCGCGACAGGAACTACGAGCAGGTCGTCACCCTCGGCATGCGCGGCGTCAACGACACCCCCATGTCCGACTCCGGCAACATCGACCTGCTCGAGAAGATCGTCGCCGACCAGCGCCAGATCCTGAAAGAAACCGTCAATCCTGACCTCAGCAGGGTCCCCCAGGTCTGGGCGCTCTACAAAGAAGTGCAGGGCTATTACGAGAAAGGCATGCGCGTCCCCGACGACGTTACCCTGCTGTGGAGCGACGATAACTGGGGCAACCTGCGCCGCCTGCCTGTTCCCGCGGAACGCCAACGCTCCGGCGGCGCCGGCATTTACTATCACTTCGACTATGTCGGCGGCCCGCGCTCCTATAAGTGGCTGCTCACCATCCCCATCACCAAAGTATGGGAGCAGATGAACCTCGCCCTCAACTATGGCGCCAATCGCATCTGGGTCGTCAACGTCGGCGACCTCAAACCCATGGAGTTCCCCATCGAGTTTTTCCTCACCATGGCCCGCAATCCCGGCCAGTTCAACCCCGACAACCTGCAGCAATATACACAGGATTGGGCCGCGCGCCAGTTCGGCCCCGAACACGCGGCCGAAATTGCCGACCTCCTCTCCGACTACACGAAGTACAACGGCCGCCGCAAACCGGAGCAGCTGGAGCCCGACACCTTCAGCTTCCTCCACTTCGACGAAGCCGACCACGTTTACGACGAATGGCAGTCGCTTACCCAACGAGCCGAGAAGATCAATGACGAGTTACCAGCGGCCTGCCGTCCGGCTTACTTCGAGCTAGTCCTCTACCCGCTCAAGGCTTCTGCGATTGTCAACCAGCTCTACATCACCGCCGGCAGAAATCATCTTTACGCGACCGAGGGCCGCGCCAGCACCAACGACTTAGCCGATCAGGCGCGCCAACTCTTTGCCGAAGACGCCGCGCTCTCCGACGAGTACAACCACAAGCTCCTCGACGGCAAGTGGGACCACATGATGGACCAGACCCACATCGGCTACACCTTCTGGAATGAGCCACCCGTCAACGCGATGCCCGCGGTCACCCAGGTCCAGCCGCTCGCCGGTCCGCGCATGGCCGTCGCTGTTGAAGGATCGCCCCTGGCCGTGAACGGACCTTTTCCGCCCCTCACGCTCCCCGTCTTCGATAATTTCAATCGACAGACGCGCTGGATCGACATCTTCAATCGTGGCGATCAGCCGTTTTCCTTAACGGCCACGACCGATCAGCCCTGGATAGACATCGAGCCTCAACTCAACCCGACCAGCAGCACCGTCAGCGAAGAAAAACGTCTCCACGTCACCGTGGACTGGAACCAGGCCACACAGGCCCGCAACACCGGCGCCATCACCATCCGTCAGAAAAACGGCCCTGCCATCACCGTCCGCGTCGAAGCGCTCCATCCCGCCGAGCCCACACCTGCCACCCTCCAGGGCTTCGTCGAAAGCGGCCACCTCGTCTCCATCGATGCCGCGCACTTCACCGCGCAAACCGCAGCGGGCGGCGCGCATTGGGTCAACCTTCCCCGCTTCGGCGAAACTCTTTCCGGCGTGACCATTTTTCCCGTCACTGCGCCGAGCCTGCTGCCACCCATCCCCGCTCCGACCCTTGAATACCGAATGTATTTGTTCGACAGCGGCACCGCCACCGTCCAGGCGATCCTCGCACCGACCAATAACTTCGTTCCTGGCCGCGGCCTGCGCTACGCTCTCTCCTTCGACGATCAGCCGCCGCAGGTCGTCGATGCGCTCGCCGATAACTCCCAGCACGCCTGGGAAGAAGCCGTCAGCGATGGCGTCCGCACAATCACCACCACTCTCCACATCGACGCTCCCGGCTACCATACCCTCAAATTCCGCATGGTCGATCCCGGCGTCGTCCTCGAAAAGCTGGTGGTCGGATTCCCTGACCCCGATGCGCGCGCTTTTCGGATGCCCGGAGCCAGTCAGCCCGTCATTCCCGCCAGCTATCTCGGCCCTCCGGAGAGTTATCACCGGATAACCATGGAATCTCCCCAGCCATAACTCCCACAGACAGCTAACTTATCGTCCCCTGGACGGATCCGCCGACCGGCTGACATCCAGATCCACCGAGGTCGTCTCCGACTGCGGCAGCCCCGGCGCGTAGCATCCGTTATCCGCCGCATACGTCCTTCGGCAGGAGTTCGTGCCGTCCGGGCTGCGTGGACTGCGGGCGTATTGCCAAACCAGCGCCTGCGAAAACCCGCTCCGCACCGGATCGAACCCCTTCGACGCAACCATGCATCCCGCCGACGGCGGACACGCATCGTTCCACACCCACAGCTTCGCTTGCGGAAAGCGCGCCGCCACATCCGCCGCCGTCGACATCGTCTTCGGCCCCGCAGCCACCGCGATCCCCGAACAATAGACCCCCGCCCTGTAAGCCGACTGTTCAACCCCGGCGATCCACGCGCCCAGATACGCCGCCTGCTCCTCGAGCAGCGCGCCGCCTTCTTCCTGATCCAGAAAAATCACCGCGCCTGCGGGAAACCCTTCGCGCTTCGCCGCGGCCACCGCAGCCGCGGCGTCCGCGCGTCCAGGCGCCGCCGCATCCTGTCCCTTCAACTCCGCATCCAGCCGCCCATTGAAGAGAATCAGGAATCCGAATCCCGCGGCGCGTACCACCCCCCGATTCCCGTGCCACGGATTCGTCTTCATCCCCGGCGGATCGTTGAGCCAAAATCCCGCATATGCAAATGACTTGCGCAGTGCCGCCAGAAGCGCATCGCCCGGATAAGCATTCTTGTCGAACCCGGCATAACTCCGCTCACCGCCGGCCCCGGCGTCACGCGTACTTTGCCCCGCCGCCGCCAGCGCCAACCACGCCGCCAGCCCGCCCGCTAACATACTGTGCAACCGCATCAGTTCCGGATCCTCGGATTCACCACCATATAGAGGATGTCGGTCACGAGGTTCACGAGCACATACGTCAGCCCCACCGCCAGGATGCAGCCCTGCAGCAGCGGATAGTCACGGCTCTCAATCGCCGATACCGTCAGTTGCCCGAGTCCCGGCCAGCTGAACAGCTTCTCTGTCACAATCGCTCCGGCCAGCAGCGCGCCGAATTGCAGCCCGATCAGCGTCAGCACCGGAATCATCGCGTTGCGCAGCGCGTGCTTGTAGACGACCGTCCGCTCCGGCAGCCCCTTCGCCCGCGCGGTGCGAATGTAATCCTGCCCCAGTTCCTCCAGCATCGATGTCCGCACCATGCGCGTCAGAATCGCCGCCAGCGCGCTGCCCATCGTCACCGCCGGCAGCACCAGATGCTTCCAGTCGCCCGCGCCCGCCACCGGCAGCCATCCCAGCTTGATCGACACCAGGATCATCAGGATCGGCCCCAGCGCGAAAGCCGGGAACGACAGCCCCAGCAAGCTCACCACCGCGATCGCATGATCCCGCGGCCGCCCGCGATGGAGCGCCGCCGCAATCCCCGCCGGAATCGCCAGCAGCATGGCGATCGCTACCGCCGCCACCGTCAGCTCCACCGTGTAGGGATAGCGCGTCAGCACCAGGTGGGTTACCGAATCGTTCAGCCGGATCGATCGCCCCAGATCGCCGTGCAGCACCCCGCGCCAGTAGTGAACGTATTGCTGCCCCAGCGGCCGATCCAGTCCGTACGCATGGCGCAGCGCAGCAATATCTCCCGGACGCGCGCCCTCGCCCAGCATCTGCTCCACCGGGTCGCCGGGCACGATGTGAATCAGCAGAAACACGATCGACACCACCAGCCACAACACCGGCAGCGTGTAGCCCAGGCGCACCAGAAACGATCGCAGCAGCTTGCGCATCAGCCGGCCGTCTCCGTCACCGGCAGCGGCTCAATTCTTACTTTGCTGATGCGCCGGCCGCTCATCTCCAGCACCGTCAGCCGCCGCCCGTCGAAATCCACCGTCTCGCCGCCCTGCGGAATCTTCCCCAGCCGCGTCAGCAGAAATCCCGCCAGGGTCTCCACGCCGCCCTCGCGCGGCAGGCTCCAGTTCATCTGCGTCTCCAGATCGCGCAGGCTCACGCTGCCGTCCAGCACCATGCCCCCGGTTGTGGTGGCCAGCACCGCCCGCGGCGCCACATCGAATTCGTCCTCCACTTCGCCAATCAGCTGCTCGATCGCGTCCTCTACCGTCACCAGCCCCAGCGTCGATCCGAACTCGTCCACCACAATGGCAATGTGCCGCCGCCGCTGCTGGAACTCGTGCAGCAAATCCAGCACCGGCTTGGTTTCCGGAACCACCAGCACTTCCCTCATCACCTGCCGCAGCCGCATATCGCTGAACGGAGCCACCGCGAAGCGGGTGGTCGCCATCGCGCGAAAATGCATCAGCCGGCTCACATCTTTCGAGTACACCACGCCCACAATAAACTCCGGTCCACGCGCCGGATCGTACACCGGCACGCGCGAATGCTGCTCCTCCACAATCCGCGCGCTCGCTTCCTCCACCAGCATGTCCGCCGGCAGCGAAAAGATCCTTTGCCGGGGTGTCATAATCTCGCGCGTCACCACTTCATTCACTTCCACCGCGCGATGGATCAGCGACTCCTGATACGCCGGCAGCATGCCCATGCGCCGCGCCGCCGTGGCCATCAGCTTCAGTTCCTCCGGTGAGTGAACGGCGCCCTCCACGGTGAGTGACGTCCCAAACAGGCGCAGCACCAGCGCTGCCGAGCGATTCATCAGCCGCAAAATGGGCCGCGCCACGCGGATGAAGACGTCCATCGGCCCGGCAATGGCCACCGCCATCTGATCCGCCCGCCGCAGCGCCAGCGCCTTGGGAACCAGTTCTCCCAACAGCACCTGGAAATAAGTGATCGACGCGAAGGCCAACGGCACCGCCGCCAGGTGTGCGTAGAGGCGCGCATGCGGCAGCGGCCCCATCAGCTGCTCGAAGATACCCGCAATGGCCGGCTCGCCAATCCAGCCCAGCGCCAGGCTGCACAGGGTTACGCCTACCTGCACGGCGGATAAAAAATCCCCGATGTTCTCCTGCAGGCGCCGCACAATGCGCGCGCCCGGACGCCGCTCCGCAATGAGCTGCTCGATGCGGGTCTCGCGCACGCTCACCAGGGCGAACTCCGCCGCCACAAAAAAACCGTTGCCCAGGATCAGCACTACGATGACGACGCCATGAAAGAGAAGGAACTCCGACATGTGCCTCCGAGTTTATACTCGGCGCTGCCCCCTGAGTCGCCTCCCTGGTCTTCTCCCTCGCCAACCACCGGGAAGCGAATCACCGCCTCGGCTCACGCCTGCCGCTCCGCCGCCTTCTTCGCCTTTGCGATTAGCTTCACCGCCGCATCTGCGCCTTTGCACCCCAGCAGCCGGTACTGCCTGCCCTCGAGGCTGTGGTAGTTGACGAAAAAGTCCTGGAGCTCCTTGATCCATCTGCCAGGCAGATCGCTCAGCTTGCGGATGTTGCCATACCGATGCGCCGCCTCCGCCACCGCTGCCAGCCGATCGTTGCGCGTGGTCTTTTTTCCGCTGCCTTTCTGCTTTTCGACCTGCTCGCCCTCGATCACCCTAATCAGCCGCGCGCGCACCTCGATGCCCGGAAAGGCCGGCTCATCCATGAGCAGCAGCACGTCGATCGGATCGCCGTCCGGTGCGATGGTTCGCGGCAAAAAGCCAAAATCCCAGGGAAAAACCATCCCCGCGGGCAGCACCTTCTTCAGCGTGAAAATGCGCTGCTCCGGATCGTAGGCGAACTTGTTGCGGCTGCCGGCCGGCGTTTCCACGATCACCTGCAGCAGGCCATCTTTCTTATCGATCGGTTTCAGCTGAGCCGGATCGGAGAGTGCTTTCATGGTTTCCCTTCGCGGGTGCGGCTTCCCCGCATCCCTTTCGCAAAGGTGAATAGCATGTGAACCCCTCGAAAGCGTTGTCCGAAACCAGTTCCGGCCCTCGAAACCGGCGCCTGAATGGGAACTGAAACCCCGTGCGCGGGCTATCGCCGTACCTGCGCCCGCATTACCTGTTCGGTGACCCAATCGGTCCAGAGGGCCTGTTCGCCTGGGCAAGCCAGAGCATCCGCCCGACCGCCCGACTCCAGCACATCGACAAAATTCTCGACCAGCGGAAAATGAAGATTCGTATGCGCAGGCAACATCTCCACCCGGCCCGCCACCCGCAGTTCCGGACCGCTCATCGGATCCAGTCCCATCTCGCCTTCCGTTCCCACGATGCGAAATTGGTCCCGCTTGATCCGCGAATTCCAGCGCACATCCACCACGCCGTGAAGCCCGCCGTCATACTCGATCGTCACCGTCGCCGAGTCCTCGACGGCCAGCGCATGCACCGCATTCGACAGAAGGCCCGTCGCGCGCCGAGGATGCCCGAACAGAAAATTCATTGCGTCGATGCGATGCGACGCGATGTCGTAGAGCGGCCCGCCTCCCGCCAGCGCCGGATCGCGCAGCCACCCGCGCTCTTCGCTCTCCAGCCAGCCATGGCAATTCGCCTCCACCAGCACCGGCTGTCCAATCGCGCCCTCCGCCATCAACTGCTTCGCCCGCACCAGCTTCGGAAAGAGCCGCCGGTAGTAAGCGACGCCGAAAAGAGCGCCGCTTTGCTCGCCCATCTGCACCATGCCTTGCGCCTCGGCGTAGTTCATGGCCATCGGCTTCTCGCACAGCACCGCCACGCCGGCTCGCAAACACGCTATCGTCGCCGGAGCATGCATCGCCACGGGGAGTGCGATATAGAGCGCGTCGGCGGCGCTGTCCGCGAGCGCCGCTTCGACCGTCGGCCAGGCCCGCGCGCCGGCATACGCCGCTGCTTTCGCCGCATTGCGCGTCACCACTCCCGCCAGCTCGCTGCGCCGCTCCGCCAGAATGGCCGGGATCACCCGCTTTCGCGCGATGTCTCCCACCCCTGCTACAACCCATCTCACCATCGCGGCCCTCACCTTCTGCGTTTCAGGGTATCAACAGAAGACGCACCCTCCTGATCCCATCAACACGTTTTGCGGAACCTTTCCCGCCGCGCTTGCGTACCGCCTGCTCATGAAAGCCCTCTTGACCGCTGCGGCTGTGCTGCTCCTTCCTCTGGCCGGCGCCGCCCAAACCACCGGCAACTGCGATCAGCCCATCGAAGCTCCGCTGCACATGAGAGCCGATCTGACCATCGACGCGCGTCCCGCCGAGCTCAACATCGCCG
This sequence comes from Acidobacteriaceae bacterium, assembly GCA_036267095.1. Taxonomy (GTDB): domain Bacteria; phylum Acidobacteriota; class Terriglobia; order Terriglobales; family Acidobacteriaceae; genus Palsa-343. The sequence continues at coordinate 224,127 of DATAWS010000036.1, read as the reverse complement.
GTACCGACCGCGAAGGCATCCGCATCTCCTGCACCGTTTCCCCTGGTCACCAGGACCAGGCGAAAGACGTCGTCCTCCGCTACTCCGGCATCCCCGACGCCGGCAAGCTGCTGGTCGAGCACGGCCCCACCAACAACTCCGGCCTCACCATTCGCATTGAGATCCCGCGCAAAACCAATCTGCGCGTCCACATGCCTGCCGGAGAAATCGATGTCACCCAGGTCAGCGGCGATAAGGACATCAGCCTCTACGCCGGCCAGCTCACCATCAGCGGCGACAATCCGCCCGCCTATCATCTGGTCGATGCCTCGGTCGACGTCGGCGAAGTGGACGCTTCCGCCTGGGGCGTGGACAAAGGTGGATTCTTCCGCCGCTTCCGCCACGAAACGCCCAACGGCGAATATCACCTCCGCGCCCACATCACGACCGGAGAGATCGATTTGAAGTAGCCGTCGAGCCCTTCTTGGAGAGGATCGACACGAGACGGGAAAAGCTCGCAGGTGTGGCACACTGCCCTGCTCTGTTTTTCCGTTGGGTTCGGTGCGCGGCTCTGCGGCTTTGTCAGTTCAGAAATATCGTCCGGTCCAGCGTGTCGCGCTGCACCGGGCGCTGGAGGCCGCGTTCTCCGTTCAGCGTCAACGTGGGCAACTTGTGTCCGCCCCCGCATCGAGAGCTACACCGCCGTATCCGCTCTCATCGGACCGCATAGACCGGTGAATCACATTGAAGATCAGGCCGTGGATTCCAGCCGTCTGCGATCTTCGGTCATGGCTTTGTCAGTTCAAAAACATTGTCCGATAAAGCGTGTCGCGCTGCACCGGCCGGAAGCCCGCATCGCGGATCACGTGCCGCAGCTCTTCTTCGGTGGTGCAGTTGGACGTGCCGGCGGCGCGCACCACGTTCTCCTCCAGCATCACCGAGCCCACATCGTTGCCGCCGAAGCGCAGCCCCATCTGCAGCACCTTCAGCCCCTGCGTCACCCAGCTCGACTGCACGTTCTCGATGTTGTCGAGATAGAGCCGCGCAATTGCCAGCACCTTCAGATACTCGACCGCCGTCGCCTCATCCCAGCCGCGCCCGCCCAGCGCCGTGTGCTTCGGCTGGAAACTCCAGGGAATAAACGCCGTGAACCCGCCCGTCTCTTCCTGCAGGCGCCGGATCACCGCGAAGTGGTTCACGCGCTGCTCCAGCGTCTCCCCCACGCCGAACATCATGGTCGCCGTCGTTCGCATGCCCAGCTGGTGCGCCGTCCGGTGCACCAGCACCCAATCGTCGGTCCCGCACTTCAGCCGCGCGATCCGGCGCCGCACTTCGTCGTCCAGAATCTCCGCCCCGCCGCCGGGAATCGAATCCAGCCCCGCGTCCCGCAACCGCGCAATCGTGTCGCGCACGCTCAGCTCGCTGTACTCCGCAATCGCCAGAATCTCCGACGCCGAAAAACAGTGCAGCCAGATCTGCGGATACCGCTGCTTGATCCCGCGCAGCAGCCGCTCGAACCAGTCGATCTTCAAATCGGGATGCAGACCGCCCTGCATCAGCACGCCCGTCCCGCCCATCTCCAGCGTCTCCGCAACCTTCTGGTAGATGGTTTCGAAATCGAGAATGTACCCTTCGCTCGCCTGCTTGCCTTTCAGCGGCCGGTAAAACGCGCAGAAGGTGCAATACTCCGTGCAAAAATTCGTATAGTTGATATTGCGGTCGATGATGTACGTGACCACGCCTTCCGGATGCAGCCGCCTGCGTACCGCATCGGCTTCCATCCCCAGGCCGATCAGATCATCGGAGTGAAAGGAATCCAGGGCCTGCTCTCGAGTCAGCGTCATAGTTCCATTGTCGGGAAAAACGCGCCCCGCGGCAAGTTTCAGAACCGGCCTCGTCAACCAGTTCCAGCAACACACCCAGGCGCGGGCCGCATCGCAACAGCAGCAATCGCAATCATTCTTTCGTTCCATCCACCCCTCAGGAGGACCCCCATGCGCGTACTTTCGCATCTCCGCCGTCTCGTTCCGGTTTTGCTTCTCGTCTCCGCCCTCGCGCCGCTCAGCTGCGCCGCCCAGGCGAAAAAAACTGCCGCCGTGCCCGACGTTCTCGTCCTCAGCGACGGCGACACGCTCCACGGCACCTTCGTCCAGGAATCCGGCGGCACCATCACCTTCCACACCGACTCCCTCGGCGACGTCAAAATCGGCTGGGACAAAATCAAGTCACTCCAGGTCGCCGGAGACGTCTCCGTCCTCAGTTCCACGCGCCGGGTCCACGGTAAACACGCCGCCGCCAACATTCCGGCGGGCCCACTGGAAGCCACCAGCGCTGAGGTGACCGTGCATCCGGCCAACCAGCCCGCTCCTGCCCCGGTGGCCGTGAAAAACGCCCAGGTCATCGTCAGCAAAGCGGAACTCGACAAGCAGCTCTATCACGAGCCCAACTTCTTCACCGGCTGGAACGGCGCCGCCACCGCCGGCACCACGGTGGTCAGCGCAACCGAGAATTCCTACGCCTTCTCCGGCAGCGTGGGCCTGGTTCGCGCCGTGCCTACCGTGCCCTGGCTCGATCCGCGCAACCGCACCTCCACCGATTTCAACAGCTCCTTTGGCAAGATCACCCAGCCCGCCTACACCAGCGGCGGCGTCACTACCCCCGCGGTCGTCACCAAAACCGCGATCCTGCATTTCGACGCTGAACGCGACGAATACTTCTCGCCCCGCATGTTCGCTCTGGGCCAGACCGCCTTCGACCACAACTACAGCCAGGATCTCAACCTGCAGCAAATCTACGGCGGCGGCATCGGCTGGACCGCCCTCAAAACCCCCAAACAGGAAGCCGACCTGAAAGCCACCATGCAGTACGAGAAGCAGACGTTCATCTCCGGCTCCTCATCGGCCAACCAAAACCTCATCGGCTCGACCTTTTCCGCGGATTATCTGCTCAAGCTCAAACTGGGCACGCTGACCCAGGAGGTGGCCTTCATCCCCGCCTACAACAATGCCCGCGCCTACTCCGCCACCGAGGACGACACCTTTTCGTTTCCCGCCTATAAGAGCTTCAGCTTCTCCATCGGCTCGCTCGACAGCTATCTCAACGATCCGCCCGCGACCCTGCCGCCCACCAAACGCAATTCCTTCCAGTTCACTATGGGCCTGACCTACGCGTTCAAATCGAAGTATTGAGGACGGGGAAAACCCATGACAGAAACCCCATGCTGCGGGTGCGGCGACGTCTTTGACGACCTCGCCGGCCCCACCCATCCCTACATCCTCTCCTCGCCCGGCTGCTGGCGGGTGTATGGCGAATTGCTGGCGCGCGAATATCAGGACCCTCGCTACATGCGCGTCCATCGCCTCACCGTCGACGCCTACGCCGTGCAGCATCCCGGCGTCGACACCCTGCAGGCGCGCAATTCCGTCGGCATTCACCTCAGCCGGCTCCTGCTGCTCTTCGAGCGCGGCTGGCCCATCGAGCGCGCCAATGCGGCCATGCTCACCATCACCCTAAAGAAAAATGACTACCCCTGGCTCACTCCGCCGTCCACCCTGGGATCCCTCACCGTACGTCACCCGCTCGCCGCCGCCATACCGGAGGAACACGCCGAGCGCGTAGAGCAGTGGGCTCACGCCGTCTGGACTGCATGGGCAGAACATCACCCCACCGTCCGCAGGTGGTGCGCAGCGATTGAGGCCCATTAGCTGTCGAGGTTCGTTGCCCTGAGCAATCCAGGTTCGTTAGCAGACGCAATCCGGGCTGCGTCTGCTTCACGCGGTGTCATCCTGAAGGCTCGCACAGCAGGGGAAGAGCCTGGCCTGAGCGCAGTCGAATGGCATCTGCGGTTGCTCGTCTGCTGCGAGCCAGCTCCAGCTTCTGCAATGCCGTTGTTACGCCCTGAAAGCCTCATCCCCACCAAGCTGTCATCCTGAGGAACGAAGTGACGAAGGATCTGCGGTTGCTTTTCTGCTGCGCCCCGCTCCCAAGTTTCCGTATAGCCGGACTTACACCCCGAGCCAACGAGCTTTCTGTAATGTCGGCAATGCGGCAGTTTGCAATTGATAAGCTTCCTGGCATCCCCCGAAAGGCACGCGTTCACGCGCGCCGTAAACAGCGCGATATGAATCGGGTTTCAGCCCCTGCGCGCTGTCCAATCCCCGAATTGCACATTCACTTTGCGGCCACTGCCAGGAAATCCTCGCCTGCGCCTCAGGCCGAGGGCGCCGCGCCCATCTTCTTCATCGCTTTGCGAACATCCTTCGCATGCGGCCCCTCCGGCAGCGCGCTCAGATAGAGACGGAAGTTGCGCACCGCCACGTCGTTCTTCCCCAGCCGCAACGCCGACTCGCCCAGCCCGTAGACCGCCTCCGCATTGCCCGGATCGGACTTCGTCGCTTCCGCAAACCGGTCGTACGCGCCCCTGAAATCGCCCGACTGCAGGTAGAACATCCCCACCTGCGTATCCTTCTTCGCGAGTTTGGGATCGAAGCCCAGCGCCGATGGAGAACCGGCCGGCGCCGCCGTGTCCGTACCCGGCAGATCCATCCCCTTCACCTGACTCGAGCTGAAATCCGGCTTACCCGCCCCGCCCGGCGCCGCATTCGGCTGGTCCTGATGCGCCGCTTTCTCCGACTCCCTCTCCGGAAACGGATTCTGATCCGCCGTCTTCCCATTCGGAGTGGACGCCGCCGGAGCCTCATTCTGCTGCTGCGCCTGCTTTGCCGCCGCTTCCGACTTCTCTTCCGGGAAGGGATTCGCCTGCGACGTGGACTTCTTCTGATTCTTCTGCTGATCGCCCGATGGGCTCTGCGACTGGTTCTGCGATCCGCTCTGCTGCGAGCCGTTGTCCTGCGCCCGGGCCCCGCCCGGCGCCGCCAGCACAAGCCCGGTCCCCAGAACGACCCCGAAAAGGAAGACGCGACGCACCATCACTCTTATTTTAGACGCGCATCCCCGGCGAAAGAGGACCCTGAAAATTGCTATTCTGACCTTGAACTGGTCTCATCGACCTCGGCGATCCGGTATCGCTACGGATGAGACCCGCCGCCAAAGCGGGGCTCATGATGCCGACCGAAGCCGCAGAACGACAGAGAAGAACAGTTCTTTCCTATGGCCCTCATCATTCGCTCGTCTGCTATCCATGCCGCCGGCTGCTACACCATGAACCCCATTCGCAAGGGCGCCCGCGTCGTCGAATACACCGGCCCCCGCATTCCCAAAGAGATTGCCGACGAGAAATATGAAAACTCGCCGACCACCTACCTCTTCGGCATCGGCGACGGCTCCATGGTCATCGACGGCCACGGCACCGCCATGTTTATCAACCACTCCTGCGATCCTAACTGCGAGACCGAGGAGGTCGAAGGCCGCGTCTGGATCATGGCCATCCGCAACATCAAAGCCGGCGAAGAGCTCACCTACGACTACTTCCTCTACGACGGCGACGACGACGAAGCCCGCTGCAACTGCGGCTCGTCCCACTGCCGCGGCAGCATGTACTCCCCCGAAGAAATTCGCCGCCGCGCCCGCCTCGCAAAAAAAGCCGCCCGCAAGTCTTCCGCTCCACGCCCCGTTGGCCACCACCGTAAATCCCGATCGTAAGGCTTTCGATGGACTCCTGCCGGTCCCGCTCTGGCCCAACGGTCAAACCGCCTTCAATCCCACTTCCTGATCCGCGGCCAAAGCGTCTGTAAGTCCGGGTGCAGACCCTGGCAGTAGTAGATCGGCAGCCGCTCGTTCGCCCGCTCCAGCGGATCATCAACATTGCCAATCACCCGATAACTGGTGCACAGCTCCGCCATCCGGCTCGGATCACCCTCGCCCAGGATGATCAAACTCTTCCCCGTATACTGCCGGGGTCCCCATAACCAATACGTCTGGTGCGGACCGATCGCCCTGGGCAGACCGTATTTCGGTCCGAAGTAGTCGATGGCTGCAGCTTCGCCATAGTTGTTGCCAACGATGCCCGTCTCTCGCCGCACCTCCGGCGGAAGCGTGTTGTAGAAAGCCGCGACCTTCTCGACCATCTCCGGCCAGCCGAACATGTCCGCATAAATCTGCGGAAGAACCGTGGGCTGGGTGTGCTCGAATTTCTGTTGCCGCACGCCCAACGTCCGCTCCCACGCGAGGAAATGGGGAACGCTGAGAATCGGCACCGCGGTCGGCGCATACGCGATCCCGATCGCCGCGATTCCCGCCGCCAGCACTGGCTTCGCCCAACCCCAGCGGCTCGGTTGGGTCAGATGATCCAGTTCCGCCGAACCTGCGGCGAAGAGCATTGGGTACACCGGCGCCAGGTAATACATCTTCCCGTGCAGCAGCATCAGTTCGGCCAGGAAAACCAGGTAAGCCCATCCCAACGCTCGCCACGGTTTCCCTCTGCGTGAGAAAAACAGCAGCAGCGCCAGAGGAACCAGGACGGCCGCGACCAGGCCCAGCATTTGCGCCTGGGCCGCAAGAAAGGCCAGCGGCGGAAGCGAAAGATCCCGTCCGCTCTCGCGCACGTTGTGCATCAGCTGGAGAAACGGATACTGGTGCTGCTGCTCCCACAGAAAATTGGGCAGCGCGATGATCGCAGCGAGCCCGCATCCCATCCAAAACCAGCGCTGGCGCAGACTGCGGCGCAACGGAGTCAGACACACACCCAGCAGCAAGCCGGAAAACCAGAACAGCACGCCGTACTTGTTCAGAATCGTGATTCCGGCCAGCGCTCCGATCGGGATCCACAGACGCTGCCGGTCGCCCATCGCCAGCTTCACGAACAGGAATGCCATCGCCGTCCACAGCAGCGGATCGAAAGCGTTCATGGTGAACAGATGACTGAGCGCGAGGAAAATGGGCGCAAGAAGCGTGGCCAGCCCCGCCAGAAACATCGCCCAGCGGCGGCCACCCAGTTCACGGGCCAGCCAGCCGGCCAGCAGGATCGTGGCCGCATCCGCCAGTGCCGGCAGCAGCCGCAAAGCCCACAGGGAAGTCCCCACGGTATGCTCCAGCAGCCACGCGACCCAACCGATCAGCGGCGGCTGATCCACATATCCCCACCCAGGGTGCTGGCCGCACGCCAGATAGTAAAGCTCGTCGCGGAAGTAGCCGTAATGCGGCGCCGCGAAACAGTAAAGAACGATGCGGGCCAGCGCCAGTGCGGCCACCAGATACATTCCGGAGAAGGAACCGCGCGCATGTCGCTCCTCAGGCGCTGGCAGGACAACGGATTGGCCGGCTGTCATGAACACAGATACGATCCGAGATAGAAAAGCGTTCCCCTGCCGAAGCCAGGCAGCCCCTGAGCCCCCGGCCAGGAATCTCTCTTAGCGAACCGTCTCGGAGCTAACCGCTTTTTAGCCGACCGCTTCTCAGCGAACCGTCTCTTAGCCGCCCTAATTCGGCGACGGCCGGTCGATGTGATCGATGACAAAATACTGCACCGGTCCCTGCGCAGGCTTCAGCTGCAACCCAAGCTGCTCCTGAAGCGCTTCAAAAAGCGACGGCCGATTCGCCAGATCCGGCGGCAACGGATCGCGCGCCACATTCGGCGGCAATTCGGGTAGAAACTTCAGCGTGAAATCCCACGTGCCTTTCAGCCCGGTTTCGTCCAGCACGGTCCGCTGGTCTCGCTGAAGCATCGGCCCCAACCAGTAGCACAGATACTGCATCGTCACTCGCTTTCCAGTGAACTCGGCTCGGCCCGTGTTGTTGATTGGATAGTTCCACCCCTCCCCGCTCGGGTCGCGCTGCATCTTCACCCCGCCCTTATCCACCGCCAGCGCGTACACCGGCCCCTGTCGCGTTTCCATGTGGTACTTCAGATGGAAGCGGTCCTCCAGCAGGTTCCGGAACATGATGTGAAGGTTGTCGAGCGTGGTCGGTTGGTCCGCCTTCGCTTCGATGTCATAGTCGTCGCTGCTCACCCAGCCCGGACCACCGTCAACCTGACGCAGCGGGAGCTTCCACAGTAGGCTGATGATGAGATTCACCGGCACATCCCGCGCCCAGTATTCCTGCCCGCCCGGCAGAGGCCGGATCCCAACGTCCGGCCCATCTGGATTCGCCAGTCGAATCGTCGCCACTTCAAACGTCAGCCGAGGAGATGGCTGAGGAGATACATCCGGCTGCTGCGCCGGAACCACGCTGCTCAAACCCAACACCCCAAACAACAGGAGTCCCCTCTGCACCCCGAGCGAAATTCTCACCGGCTGTGCCTCCCCTCGTCCTTTCTGTTTCGACGGATTCTACCGCACAGGATCAGCCGTTGACGACGCCCCAGAAAGAGGCGCCTGTGCCACCCGCCACAAGGCTACCCGCCACAAGGCTACCCGCTCCAGGCTCCCAGCTCCCGGCTACAGCCTCTTGCCCATCTTCACAATCGGCAGCGTCTCACCATTCGCCAGCGGCAGTTCCACCCGCTCGCCCTCCACATACCCATGCCGTCGATACAGCGGAATCCCCGGCAGAGTCGCGCCCATCTCGCAGCGGGTGAATCCCTCGGCCCGCGCCGCCGACTCGCACAGTTCCAGCAGCCGGCTGCCGATGCCCCTCCGCGCCCATTCCGGATGCACGAAGAACGCGCGAATCTTCGCCGCCTCCGTCTTCGGATCCAGCAGCGCATCGTCCCGCCCCGGCCGATGATCGCTCCCGTACGGAGTCCGCCTCCGCGACCATCCGCCGCACCCCGCCGGCATGCCCCGCTGCCCCGCCGGCTCAACGACGAAATATGTCCCGTCCGCGATCAGCTGCGTATCCAGCCCCAGCCACGTCCCCAGCGCCTGATCCATCTGCGACGGCGAATACTCATCAACCGACAATCCCCGCACCGAAGCCTCAATCAGCGGCCCAATCTGCGGAATATCCTCCACCGTCGCCAACCGGAAGTGGAAATCGTGAGTGTCGCGTGTCATCGCACAATTCTAATTTCCCGTCGTTCCCGGGACATCGGCGGTAGCTTCACCCCCGCCCCGAAAACCCACCGCCTTCGGCGCTACAATCGAACCTTCGATGCCATATCAGGTCCTCGCCCGGAAATACCGCCCGCAGCGCTTCGCCGACGTCGCCGGGCAGGAGCACGTCACCCGTACCCTGCTCAATGCCCTCCAGCAGGGCCGCGTCGCTCACGGCTACATCTTCTCCGGCCACCGCGGCATCGGCAAAACCACCATCGCCCGCATCCTCGCTCAGGCCCTCAACTGCCGCACCGCGATCGGCACCCCCGAGCGTCCGACGCAGGAACCCTGCGGCGTCTGCGACTCCTGCCAGGAAATTCGCGCCGGCAACTCCGTCGACGTCCTCGAGATCGACGCCGCCACCAACCGCGGCATCGACGAAGTCCGCGAGCTGCGCGAGGCCGCCCGCTACCGCCCCGCCCGCGACAAGTACAAAATCTGGATCCTCGACGAAGCCCACCAGATCACCGACGCTGCCTTCAACGCGCTCCTTAAAACCCTCGAAGAGCCGCCCGAGCACGTCATCTTCATGATGGCCACCACCCAGCCCGAGGACATCCCGCAGACCATCCGCTCGCGCTGCCAGCACTTCAGCTTCCACGCCGTCAAATTCGACGACATCCTCACCCAGCTCCGCACCATCGCCTCCCAGGAAGACCTCTCCGCCGAAGATGCCGCGCTCTCCCTGCTGGCCGAAGCCGGTGACGGCTCGATGCGCGATGCGCTCTCCATCATGGATCAGGCCATCGCCTCTGCGCCGCTGGTCAACGGTAAGGCCCACCTGGTAGCCGACCAGATCCGCGAGCTCATGGGCTCGGTCCCCAACACCGTCTTCGAGCGCCTCATGGAAGCCATCAGCGCCGGCCAAACCGCCGCCGTCGTTCAGGAGCTCAACACGCTGCTCAACGCCGGCAACAGTCCCGCCGCGCTCGCTCGCCAGTTTGTCCGCTATCTGCGCAACGCGCTCATGGCCCGCATCGGCGGCGAAAATACTGACCTGCTGCAAATCTCCGCCGACGAGCGCGCCCGCGCCGCGCGCTCCGCCATGCTCTTTTCCGAAGAGGACCTGACCCGCTTCCTCCAGGTCATGCTGCGCACCTTCGACGACCTGAATTACCGCCAGGAGCAACGCTTCCACCTCGAGCTCGGCCTCGTCAAGCTGGTCCACCTCCAGCGCCTGCTGCCCGTCGAAGAGTTGCTCAGCCAGCTCCCGCCCGCCTCCGGATCCCCCACATCCGCCTCAGGCTCCGGCAATCTCCACCGCGGATCAACATCCTCCCGCCCTGCCGCCGCGCCGGCTCACTCTGCACCAGCCGCCGACCCGTCAACGCCGCCCGTGCAGCCAGCACCGCCGCGCCCGTCGCCCTTCGAAGCCGATCGCAGCCGCAAAATCACCAGCGAAAGCAATCCCGAACCTCGCTCGGAATTCCCCCGCCCCCAGGCACGCTCTGCGCACGACCCCGATCCCGCAGCGCCGCCCGTCCGGCCGGTAGCCGCCGTGGGCCTGGCCGAGCCGCTGCCCGACTCGACCGACGGCGCGCTCGCCCTCGCCCCCGACGCCCCAGCCGAAGCTGCCCCCGACCTCGACCGCATCCGCGAAGCCATCTGCGCCGCGCTGCTCCGCGAAGGTCACGAAACCGCCGCCAACCTTATCCATCAGGGCCAATGGACTCAGCAGGGCGGCGCCATCCAGGTCGAGCTCGCCGTCCGTAAAACCATGCTCTCCCTCATGGTCAATGCCGAAGCCGAGACCCTTGCCCGCAAAGCCATGCGCGCCCTCGGAACCACGCAGAAGATCGCCTTCCTCCCCGGCGAAAACGGCAGTGCCTCATCGACTTCCGCGCCCGCCCCGCCAATCTCCGGCAGCGCTCAGTCCGCGGCGCTCGATAACCCCCTGGTGCGCAGGGCCCAGGAACTATTTCACGCAGAAATCCGCAGCGTTCTCGACTTGCGGGACAAGAGTTAGCCTCACAGAGAAAACGAATTCCCGGAAATCGCTTCTTAGAAAGTAGAAGGAACGATGCTGAATCCTCTCAAACTTCAGGAAATGCTCGGGCAGGCCAGGCAGATGCAGGAAGAAATCCAGCAGAAGCTCGCCGCCACCGTTGTCGAAGCCTCCTCCGGAGGCGGCGCCGTCTCCGTCAAAATGAACGGCAAAAAGGAAATCCTGAAGATCACCATCGATCCCGCCGCCGTCAGCTCGCTCACCGGCCCCGCCCCCGACGTCGAAATGCTCGAAGACCTCATCGCTGCCGCCGTCAACGAGGCCGGCCGCCGCGCCGAAGACATCATGAAATCCAGCGTCCAGGGCATGCTCGGCGGACTCAACCTTCCCCCCGGCATCTTCTAAACGTCCCGGCAGCCCCTAACCTGCCTCCGCATGCCCCCCGCGGCATAGCCCTAACCCGGCCCTGGCAAGCCCGGCAAGCTTAACCCGGGCCTCCGTATACCCCGGCATAGCCCTAACTCGGCTCCGGCAGGCCTCCGCAGCCCTAACCCGGCCTCCGCATGCCCTGACCGGCATAGCCCGCGGCGACCCCGGCAAGCCGCGGCCAAGCCATAGCCAGGCGTTCGCTGGCCAAACTACCCCCGCGAAGCCGGACGACCAGGTTCACCCCACAGCAAGTAGCAAAATCCTTCTCCACCGGATCGTCAAACAACCTGACTCGGTGATTCACTCCGCAGTACCGTCTCCGACCGGGTTCGGGAAAGCGCCCTTCTCCCAGGACGCATTCGGGCGACAACCCCCGCCAAAATCAACGAAGCCGGCCGCCCCGCCGAGGACATCATGAAGTCCAGCCTCCAGGGCATGCTCGCCGGACCCAACCTTCCCCCAGGGATCCTCTAACCCTGTCATCCCGAGGAACGAAGCGGCGACAGCCGCGTAGCGACGAGGAGCCTGGCGTTTCGCCTCTCGCTACACCCTGGCCCCTACACCTATGCCCTGCCCTAACCCCTGATCCCTTTCCTTTCCTGTACGCTTCTAACTAAAGGGATGCCGAGTCGCCGCCAATTCCTCATCCAGTCCAGCCTCTCTGCCGCCGCCCTTCTCGCCGGCCGCCAGGCGCTCGCGCAGCAAACCCCTGCGCCTCCGCAGACTGCCCCCCTGCAACCCACGCCGCCCAACAACAACCCCGCCGTTCAGCCCAACCCCAACCTCGTCCAGGAGCTGCGCACCTCCGCTTCCACCGAGACCATCCGAACCACCAAACTCACCGACACGATCTTTCTCCTCCAGGGAGTTGGCGGCAACGTCGTCTGCCAGGTCGGCCCCGACGGCAAGCTGGTCATCGACTCCGGCATCGACACCGGCACCCACCATCTGCTCGACGCGCTGGAAAAGCTCGGCCCCCACAAGCTCAAGCTCCTCGTCAACACCCACTGGCACTTCGATCACACCAGCGGCAACGCCGAGCTCCACCTCGAGGGCGCCTTCATCATCGCCCAGACCAACACCCGCATTCGCCTCAGCTCGCCGCAGTACATGCAGGTCTACGACGTCCACTTCCCCGCCGTCTCCGATGCCGCTCTGCCTCAGGAAACCTTCCCCGACAGCGAAACTCTCTGGGTCAACAACGATCAGACCAACCTCGTCCACACCCCCGACGCCCACACCGACTCCGACATCTTCGTCCACTTCACCAAAGGCAACGTCATCCACACCGGCGACCTCTGGTTCAACGGCATGTACCCGCTCATCGATCTCGCCAGCGGCGGCACCATCAATGGCATGATCCGCGGCGTCGATCAGGTGCTCGAGCTCGCTGACGAGCGCACCAGGATCGTCCCTGGCCACGGCCCCCTCGGCAACAAGGACGCGCTCCAGGCTTACCGCACCATGCTGGTCACCGTCGCCGACCGCGTCGAAAAGCTGAAAGCCTCCGGCCAGACCGTCGACCAGGCCGTCGCGCAAAAACCCACCGCCGACCTCGACGCCGTCTGGGCCAAAGGCTCCCTCAAGCCCGACACCTTCGTCGCCCTCGTCTACGATTCCCTCTGAGTCCGCCACAGGCGACACGCCTTATTCATAGCGGAGAGCTTCTGCCGGTGGGACCGCGACCGCGTGGCGGGCTGGCAACAGGCAGGCGAGCAGTGCGCTGAGCGCGAGCAGCGCGGCGGCGGCGAACAGACTCCCGGCGGCAAATGCATTTTGCATCCAGTGCGCCAGAACGGCGCCAAGAAAGCTGTCCACTGCGAGGCCAAGGACCATGCCCGCGGCCGCGCTGACCAGCGCAATGCGCGCGGCAACCCACACGACATGCGCGCGCGGCGCACCCAGCGCCAGGCGGATGCCGAACTCCGCCGTGCGCTGCGCCACACTGTAAGCGACGAGGCTGAAGATGCCGACCAGCGCGAGCCCCAGCGCCATGGCGGAGAAGATGGCAAACAAGATGGAGAAGAGCCGCTGGCGGGTGTACTGTGCGTCCTTCTCGACGGCTTCGTTGAGAGTGAAGGTGCGGTTGTATCCGTCGGTGGAGATTTGCTGGTCGGAAGCGACCGATGCGATCGCGGTTCGAATGGAGTGCAGCCAGCGAAGCGGATCGCCCTGGGTGCGGACGAAGAACTGCACGTACGGCTGCATCACGGCCGTGTACGGAACGTAGATCGCGGGTGTGACCGGGCGATCGATGCCGTCGTTGCGCGCGTCGCCGACAACCCCGACGATCTGACGCCAGGAGGCGCTTTGCGCAGAGGCGATCTGGTAGCGATTCCTGCTCGTGAGACCGGGAATGCGTACTTGTCGGCCCACAACATTGGAGACGGAGAGATAACGCGCCGCAAAGGCGCGATTGACGACCGCGATGAAGTCTCCGCGCGCATTTTCATCCGCATTCCAGATGCGCCCTTGCAGCAGAGGAATATGGAGGGCCGAGAAATAGCGCTTGCCGACCAGAATCACGCGGGCCTGCGGCTGTTGGTGATCGCCGGTTCCGTCGATTTCGAAGGTGTCCGCTGGGTCGATATAGGGGGGCGTAGCGTCGTTGCCGACAGCGACCGTGGAGACGCCGGGAACGGCTGCGATCTTGTCGCGGATTTGCTCGATATACGCGGTGCGCGCCGCACGCGACTGAATGCGGCTCCACTCGCTCGGGTCGTGGGCGTGGAGCATCATGCCGACCTTGATGACGTTCTCGGGATCGTAGCCCAGCGGCGTCTGCCCGAGCCGGAGAAAGCTGCGGATAGCAGTGCCTGCCGTAGCCATCAGAAGCAGCGTGAGCCCGACCTGCGCGGCGATCAGAATGCTCCAGCGACGCTTTCGGGGAGCAGCGACCACGCCCGTCTGCCTGCCGGGCAGCATGCGCGCGGGACCGTGACGCGAGAGACTTAGTGCGGGAACCAGTCCAAAGAGGATGCCGCAGAGCAGCGCCAGCGCTACGGAGAACGCGAGGATGGGGAGGTTGATGCGGATAACAGATTCGGCGGGAAAGGAATCCGGAGACAGCAGCAGGGGAAGCCTCCCCAGCCAGTACGCCGCCGCGACACCAGGCACGGCTCCGGTCGAGGAGATGATGACGGCCTCGATGAGCAACTGCCGCACGATGCGCCAGCGGCTGGCGCCGATTGCCGATCGGATGGCAAGCTCATGCAGCCGCGTGCGGCCGCAGGCCAGCATGAGGATGGAGCAGTTGGCACAACCGATGATCAGCAGGAGCACAACCCCGGCCAGCAGAAGCGTGAGCGTGCGGCCCGTGTCCTGCCGGTAAGGCACGATGATGGGTTGCAGCGCGAGATGCCAGGGATCGGGGGTGTGCAGAGGCTGTTTCGCAAGCTGGGGCACGAGCGGCTCGAGCGCTGCGTTGGCAGCGGCCAGGGTCACGTGGGGCTTGAGCTTAATCCACGGCACGTAGGACACGGAAGGAATGTTGGCAAGATCCCGCATCTGACTGGCCGGCAGATAAACATCGCCGACGCCGGCGACGTCACTGAATGCGAAGCTGCGCGGCATGACCCCGATGATGGTCCAGGGAACCTGATCGATTTCCAGCGTTCGCCCGATCACGTGAGGATCGCCGCCGAAGTGGCTCCGCCAGAAACGGTAGTTGAGAACAACGACGGAGTGGCCTGCATCGGAAGGCTCGATGGTCCTGCCGAGAAGCGGGCGCACGCCAAAAAAAGTCCCTGCGTTCTCTGTGAGGTAAACGCCCCAGATGTCTTCCGGCAACCCGTCGCCGGTGATCTCCATGTGCCCGTTGTTGAAACCAATCACCGACTCGACCGGGGCTGCACGGCGCATTTCATCCAACTGGGGCTTGCTCAGGCTGAACCACTCATACCCGTCGGGATGTTGCTGATCGACGAGGATGGGGTTCATGATGCGGTCGGCGCCGGCGTAGGGGAACGGGTGCAGCAGCACGGCGTAGATCAGCGAGAACATCGCTGTAGTCGCGCCGATGCCGAGCGCGAGCGACAGCACGGCGACCGCGGCAAAGCCAGGGTTGCGGCCCAGGGCGCGGAATCCGTAGCGAATGTCGCCGCCCAGTTCATCGAAGAGGCGGAGGCCAATAGCGGCGCGATAAGTTTCGTTTTGGGCGGCGGGCCGGCCGAGGTCGATGCGCGCTTTGCGCCGAGCTTCTTCCGCGGGCAGGCCCTGGCGGATCAAGTCTTCCCGGTAGGCGTCGAGGGTCGAGCGAAACTCTGCTTCGACGTCGCTCGGGGTGCGGGGCGCGACGGAGCGCCAGAGCCTGCGCATCGCGGCCCGCAGACTCATACCTCGTCCGCTTTCCTCGAGAGAATGCCGGCCACAACTGCGGCCATGTCGGTCCATTTCGCGGTTTCGGCTTTCAGCTGGCGCTTTCCCGCGGCGGTGAGCGAGTAAAAGCGGGCGCGGCGATTGTTCTCCGACTCGCCCCACTGGCCTTTGATCCAGCCCCGGCGCTCCACACGGTAAATGGCGGTGTAGAAGGAGCCCTGCAGGATTTCGAGGCGCTCACCGGAGATCTGCTGGATGCGCAGCAGGACGCCGTAGCCATGCAGCGGGCCCAGCGAGACCGCCTTCAGGATCAGCATCTCGAGTGTGCCCTGCGGCAGTTCAACCGGCCTGGTCAAATCACTCTCCTATCTGAGAAAGGAGAGTACGCCGCTCTCTCCTTTCCCGTCAAGGAGACCGGCGCGATCGCGCCTTTGGCGGACTCGGCTGAATCGCTCAGCCGATGGCGCCTGCTCAATTGGCAACTGTCATCGACTGGCCCGGGCCCGCATCGCCGGGCCCGCATGCCTGAACAGAACAGACAAATGGAAGAGGCGCCCCGGCAGCTTCCGATGGGCAGTAGCCGCAAACGCGTTTGCGGAACATCCGCGCGTTTCCTGGATTCTCCAGGCGCACGATCTGCTGGTCTTCAGAGCAGCCCCGATCGTACATTCCCCTGGCAATGCGATGACACCTTTCCAGGGCGGCGAGCGCGGATGCACCCGCCAGGCAGTTCGAGAATGCGACGCCGGTAACTTGTTATTACTCGCCTGCCGAGGCCGCCTTCTTGTGCTCCACGAAGGTGTGCGCCTGATGACAGCTCACACACGTCTTGCCTTTCATGAAGGGATCAGACTTCAGTTGTGCCACCTGATCGCTGTGACAGGCGGCGCATGTGCTTACCGCCGGCGTGCCCGCGAAGTCCTTTGCTGTCGTCTCGCCATGGCACACGGTGCATTCGACACCGTTGGCGGCATGCGGGCTGGCTTTCCATTGGTCATACACCCCCTTATGGCAGGTGGCACACGTATCCCCGGCTGGGATCAGCCGATGGAACACATGCGTGGCTTGATCCTGCTGAGCCATGGCAGGTTGGACCGCAGCAGCCAAAAAAAGAAAACCGAGCAGGGCGAAACCGAACATACACGCGCGGAAACGATTCACGGGCAGATCTCCTGAGTATGATGTCGGAGTATAGAATTGGCGATTGCTGCCGATCAGTGATGCCAGTCACGTCTCATCGGTATGGGATCGGCGCACTGCCGCGAGGTCGGCTCCCGGCGCGCGAACCGCAAACCGGGAAATGATCTTCGCTGCGGCCGGCACCTTACAGATGCACCAGCCCCCGCTGCAGCGCCGTCACCACCGCCTGCGTCCGGTCGTTCACGTTCAGCCGCATCAGGATCACGCTCACGTGGCACTTCACCGTCGCCTCCGTGATCCCCAGCGTCGAAGCAATCTCCCGGTTCGACTTCCCGCCCACCATCAGCAGCAGCACCTCATGCTCCCTTGCGCTCAGCTCTGAGTCCGGCATCCGCGAGGCCAGCGCCCGCGTCACCGGCGGCGGCAGAAACCGTCCCCCGCCATGCACCCGCCGCAGCGCGTTCACCAGCGCATCGTGCGGCATCCCTTTGATGATGTAGCTCCGCGCCCCCGCCTCCAGCGCCTGGTGGATATCCTCATCGCCCTCATAGGTCGTCAGCACCACAAACTTCGCGTCCGGATGCCGCGCGATCACGGTGCGAATGAAATCCACCCCGCTCATCCCCGGCAGCCGCAGGTCGATCAGCGTGACGTCCGGCAGATGCTTCTCGAAGAGCGGCAGCGCTTCCTCGCCCGAGCCGGCCTGCGCCACCGCCGTCATGTCCCGCGTGGTCTGGATGATGGCCGCAATCCCCACCCGCATGATGGGGTGATCGTCCACCACCAGCACGCGGATTTTGGGCGCCTCGACCACGCTTCCTCCGGCTCCTGTCGTAGCCCCGGTCTGCGTTTCCTCCCGCATCGGCCGCACCGCGATCCTCTCGTCCCTGCGCTCCGCTCCCGATCCCGATCCCAGGAAACCCTCCCCTATACCGCTTCCGGCGCCGCCGCGGTCACATCGATGCTTACCGTCTGCGATCCCAGCCGCGGATGTTTCGCCGTCAGCCGCACCGTTCCCGCCTGCTCCCGCGTGCGCACCCACACCGCCCCCGTCCCGCCGATCAGCGCAAACGGATTGTCCCCGATCAGCTCCGCCGGACCTTCCAGCGTCAGCGCAATCGGATCATTGGCGTAGGGCCGCACTGCGCCAAACTCATCGGTCACCCGCAGCACCACCCGCGTCGCATCGGCCCCGTCGGCCGTCAGCGCGCGATCGTCCGCCAGCAGCAGGAACTTGCTGTCCACACCCCGCCCCGAAAACGACTTCGAGACCACCCGCTTGCCGCCGAGGAAACCGTCAATGCGCAAATCACCCCATGCCGTGCGGTCGTGCCGCAGATCGAGGAAGAACGGCGGATACTTCAGGTGCGGAAACTCCTCCCGGTTCGGATCGAGCTCCGCCATCAGCTTCCACGGATTTGCGGCCACGCTCCCCGCCCGCGAAAACAGCTGCAGATGATCGCAGTTGGAACAAATCACCGCCACCGTGAAGCCCACCGACTCATCGCTCCGCGCCCAGTGGAACGCCGGCTCCAGCACGACCTCCTCGCTCGGATCGCACTGCGATTTGTAGAACCCTCCCGCAGGCTTCAGCTCGCGGAAGATGTCCGCCACCCCGTGATAACAGATGCGATCGCCGGCGCCGAAGTTCGAGTGGGTGTTGTAGTCGAACGCGCACCACCCGATCCCCCCCGCATATTGCGCGTCCGACGCCAGCTGGTCGTGGATCCGCGCGTGCCGCAGCGTGTGCTCTCGCTGCCGCGCGTCATCGTCGATCGTTTTCGTCGGGAACGTGTGCCCCACGAACTCCGTGTTCAGATAGCGCGGATGGTTCGGCGGCTTCAGCGGAATCCCAAAGTCGTTCATGGTGAAAACGTCTTCCAGAAACTCCGACCCCTGGAAGTTGCGGATGCCCCCCGTCTGCCGCGTCGGATCGAGCGCGTGCGCCAGCGCGTTGGTCCTCGTGTAGAAGTCGTGATCGTCCCGCGACTCGTTGATCCGCACGCCCCACAGCACGATCGCCGGATGGTTCCAGTCCCGCCGGATCATCCGCCCCACGTTATCGACCGCCACGTCCTTCCACTCCGCGTCGCCGATGTGCTGCCACCCCGGAATCTCCTCCAGCACCAGCAGCCCGACCTCATCGCAGCAGTCCAGAAAATGCCGCGACTGCGGATAGTGCGACGTGCGCACGATGTTGCAGTGCAAAGTCTGCCGCAGAACCTTCGCGTCCTGCCGCTGCACCCGCCCCGCCATCGCCCCGCCCGCAAAGGGGAAGGTCTGATGCCGGTCGAGGCCCCTCAGCTTCACGATCTTCCCGTTCAGCGAAAATCCATGATCGGTGAACGTCGCCTCGCGGAACCCGATCCGCCGCGTCTCTTCATCGACCGTCTCGCTGCCCCGCAGCAGCCGCACCCGCACTGTGTACAGCTGCGGCCGATCGAGCTCCCACAGCGTGATCCCGTTCAGCCCGGTCAGCGATACCGTATGCCGCGCCCCATCGCTCGTCGTCTCATCGCTGGCATGCACCGGCGCCTGAATCGGCCCCGCGGCAACTCCATTCTCTGTCGCCGCATTCGCTGCGCCTTCCGGCACCGCCTGCCGCCCATGCGCCACAACCTTCTCCCCATCGCGCAGCTCCGCTTCCAGCACCAGCGGGCCCGGCATTGTGCCGGCCAGGAAGCAGTCCACATCGAGCGCCGGGCTCGAAGTCAGCACATCCCGCGGCCGCGCAAACACGTTGTCGATCCACGTCTCCGGCACAATCCGCAGCGCTGCCTCGCGGTAGATTCCGCCGAAGGTCATGTAGTCGATCTCATATCCGAAGGGCGGAATGTCCGCCCGCTCCGACGAATCCAGCTGCACGCACAACACGTTCTCGCCTTCGAAATGCAGATGCGGCGTCAACTCGAACGAGAACGGCGTGTATCCGCCCTTGTACTCGCCCAGCGCAACCCCGTTGATCCACACCGTCGAGGCCGTCATCGCCCCTTCGAAATCGACGAACACCCGCTTGCCCTTCGCGCTGGCCGGCACCCGGAACCGCCGCCGGTAGGTCGATACAAATTCGTAGTCCTTATCGTCGAAGCTGTGCCACGGCGCACGCAGATTGCTGTGCGGCAACACCACGCGGGTGAAATGCGCATCGTCGAAGCCCGCCGCAGTGGCCGCGTCATTCTTCCCCGGCGCCCAGCGCCAGTTGCGGTTCATCGGCAGCACTTGCCGCCCGCCGCGCGCCCCTGCATGCTGCTCCGCCCGCTCTTCTGCCGCACCCGACTGCCCGTGCAGCGCCGCTGAGGCCAGCAGGCCTCCCGTGGTTCTCAGAAAATCGCGTCGATCCATCATCCCGTCCTGAAGGCCTTCATTTCTCGTTCGGCCCCATTTGTCAAAGGCCGCCCAGCAGCGGCTTGCGCACCGCGCAGGCCACCCGCTACTCTACGCGCCGCTCCCCGGGAATCAATCCGACAAAAGTCGGACCGGCCGCCAGGAATCCCCGGAACTCCCTCTACGCCGTCGTCAGCGTCGCCGTCGCGCCCTCCAGTCCCGGCGAGCTCGCCGTTACTCGAATCGTTCCCGCCCGCGCCGTCGTCCCGACCACCGCCAGGCACAGCCCGTTGAACGCCTTCCGCCTCGCCGCCCTGTAATCCTCACGGCTCTCCGGATCGCCGTTGTCTGCGCCGATCAGCTTTCCTTCCCCCTCCACCGCAAAGGTAATCGCAACGTCCGCCGTCGGCACCCGCCTCCCCTGCGCGTCGCGGATCTCCACCACCACATGCGCCACATCTCTCCGGTCCGCCGTCAGGCTCGTCCGATCCGGCACCAGCGCAATCGCCGCCGCATCGCCGGTTGTCGCGAGTTCGACATTTGCCGCCACCTGCCCATCCTTCTTTCCCACCGCCTTCAGCGTCCCCGCCTCATACGGAATATCCCAGCTTAAATGCAGGTCCGACGTGGTGCGCAGCGCCCGCGCCCGCGCCCGCGCCGGATAATTCCCGTACCGCCCCTCCATCCCCAGCCGCGGAAATTCATACCCCTTCTCGCCAAACGATTTCCCGTTCACGAACAGCTCCACCGTGTCGCAGTTCGTGTAACAGGTCACAGGAATCACCGCGCCCTCTTTGCCCTTCCAGTTCCAGTGCGGATACAGATGGATCATGGGCTGCGCGGTCCATTGGCTCTGATAAAAGAAGTAGCCGTCCTTCGGGAACGCACAGGTGTCCATCGCCCCCGCCGGCGCGCCTTTGAACGGCCAGAAGGCCTCGCCCAGATAATCGATGCCCGTCCACATAAAATCGCCGGAAACGTAGTCATACGTCCGCACAAACTGCCACAGCTCCTCCACATCCAGCGCCCGGTTGGTCGGCATCAGGAAACGCCTCTCGATCGGCGTCTCCTCTGCGGGAAACAAATATCGATAGTCCCCGCGAATCCCGCCCATCGCCCCGCTCTCCGTGCCGATCACCCGCCGGTTCGGAAACGCCGCGTGATCGACTGCATAGTATTTGTCCGCGCGATCCCGCCAGCGATCCGCGTAGTTGTACCCCACCACATCCAGCAGCGCCAGAAACTCCGGCCTCACTGTATTTGACGGTGGCTCCGACGCAATCCGGTCGCATGCCACCGTCACCGGCCGCGTTGGATCCTCGCGATGAAAAATCTTCATCAGCCCCCGCAGCGTCTGCGCGCCGTCCTCCGCTGCCTGGTCCGGCACCTCGTTCCCCGCGCTCCACAGCACAATCGACGGATGGTTCCGGTCCCGCTGCAGCATGGCTTCTAAATCGCGCTCGTGCCACTCGTCGAAATACAGGTGATACCCATAGCGAATCTGCCCTTTCGCAACCCGCCACTCATCGAACGCCTCCGCCATCACGAGAAAGCCCATCCGATCGCACAAATCCAGAAACTCCGCCGCATACGGATTGTGGCTGGTGCGAATCGCATTGCATCCCATCGCCCGCAGCAGCTTCAGTCGCCGTACCCATACTGCCTCCGGCACCGCCGATCCCACGCACCCCGCCTCCTGGTGAATACACACTCCGTTCAGCTTCACCGGCTCGCCGTTCAGCACAAACCCACGCTCTGCATCGAACTCGGCCCGCCGGATGCCGAAGGGCGTCTCATATACATCCGCCGCAGCGCCGTTCTCCTTCACCGTGCTGCGCACCGTATACAGAGCCGGATTCGCCACCGACCACAACGCCGGCCGATCCACCGCCAACTCCTGCACAAACTCGAACGTCTCGCCTCCGCCAATCGCCTGCTGCGCCTCCTGCGTCCCGACCGTCTCTCCCTGCGCGTCCAGGATCGCTGTCACCAGGCTGCACGCCGCCGCCGTCCGCCGCGCATTCGCCACCCGTGTCTTCATCTGCACCGTCGCCGCGTTCGCCGACACCTGCGGCGTCGTCACCGTCGTCCCCCAATACGCCACCCGCACCGGATCCGTCGTCAGCAGCCACGTGTGCCGGTAAATCCCCGACCCCGAATACCACCGGCAGTTTGTCTGCCGCGAGTTGTCCGCCCGCACCGCCATCAGGTTCTCGCCGCCCCGGCTCAAATGCGGCGTCAGCTCGTACGCAAACGGGATGAACCCATACGGCCGCAGTCCCAGCGCATGCCCGTTGATCCACACCTCGCTGTTTTGATACACGCCGTCGAATTCAATCGTCACCACCCGGTCGCGCCCGCCCTCCGGCAAACGAAAACGCTTGCGATACCACCCAATCCCGGTTGGCAGAAACCCGCCCGCTCCGCTCGACGGCGCATCCTGCCGGAATGGCCCCTCGATGCTCCAGTCATGCGGCAGGTCAACCTCACGCCAGCCCGCATCATTAAAGTTCGGCGCCTCCGCGCCGGTCGCATCGCCCTTCAGAAACCGCCATCCGAAATCGAAGCTAGCCCGGCTGCGCCCCGCCGGGTCGGACTCCGCCGCCAGCGCCCGCTCCGCCTCCGCCAGCAGCGGCGACGCCGACAACCACACCGCCCCGCGCGCCCCCTGTGCCAGCAGATCCCGCCGCGTCAGCTGCCATCCCTGCTCTCCGTCCTCGCGCGCCATCGTTCTCGCTCTCCTCACTCCCTCGAAATCAAGCCCTCAGCAGGAGACCACAACCACCCCCACCCCCGTATCCGACTTTCGGCGGATACCTGCCCCGGCCTCGATCCCTACACTGGCTTCGGGCCAAAGCACTCCCCGCTCTGCTGTCCCTGAAAGAGGAACCATGAAGATCGCCCCGGCCGCCGTCGCTCTCCTGTTCGCCGCAACCAGTGTGGTTCTCTCCGCGCAATCCACCGCCCGTATGGTGCCCTTCTCCATGGACCACCGCCGCGGCGCGCTCACTCCCTCGCCGGTCGACGTCTCCTTCCTGCTCGACGCGCCCGCCGGCAAACACGGCTTCATTCAGGTCCGCAACGGCCACCTCGCCACCGGCGACGGCCACCGCATTCGCCTGTGGGGCGTCAACATCACTGACTGGAGCCCCGGCTCCCGGCAAATCCCCGCCAAAGATCAGGCCGCCTTCTGGGCCCAGACCCTCGCCCGCTTCGGCGTCAACTGCGTCCGCTTCCAGTTCCTCGACCTCGAGACCCCGCGCGGCCTCATCGACGGCCACAGCCCCGGCACCCGCACCCTCGACGCCGAAGCCTTCGACCGCGAAGACAAATTCATCGCCGAGCTCGAAAAGCGCGGCATCTATATCGACTTCAATCTCCTCGTCGGACGCCCCTTCAAAGCCGCTGACGGCGTTGAAGACGCGAACTCCCTGCATCAAGGCGCCAAAGGCACCTCGCTCTACGACAAGCGCCTCATCGAGCTGCAAAAGGAATACGCCCGCCAGCTCCTCGACCACCTCAACCCCTACACCAACCGCAGGTACACCGACGATCCCGCCGTCGCCCTCGTCGAGATCAACAACGAGGACGCCATCAACATCGGCTACTTTGCCCCCGCGCCTTTCTATCTCCACGAGCTCACCGGCCTCTACAACGACTGGCTCGCGAAGCACCGCACCCCCGGCCAGATTGCCCAGCTCCGCACCCTCACCCACGCCGCGTCGGACGCGCCCGTGCCGCTCATGCAGGGCCACTGGGAAGCTCCCTCCGCACCGCCCGAGCGCTTCAACGCCGAGGCCGCTTTTTACAACGACCTCCAGCGCGACTACTGGGTCGACATGGAGAGCTACCTCAAGCAGACCCTCGGCTCCAAATCCCTCGTCATCGCCACCGCCGACCACAGCCACTCCAACAGCGGCTACCCCGTCCTCCGCTCCGAGCTGTCCATGGACGTCATCGACGGCCACGATTACTGGGAACACCCTGGGGAATACGTCCGCAAATCGCCCATGGTCAACGATCCCTTCAACTCCACCGTCGTCGAGCTCTCGCGCTCCGCCATCGCCGGCAAGCCCTACACCGTGAGCGAGGTCAACAATCCATACCCCAACAGCTACGACAGCGAAGGCATTCCCATCCTCGCCAGCTACGGCCTCCTGCAGGATTGGGACGCGATCCTCTGGTACACCTTCGAGCCCAAAGCCGATCCCAACTGGAAGCCCTCGGTCGGCGATCCCTTCGACATCTCGCTTGATCCCGTCAAAATGCCGGAGCTGGCCGAAGGCGCGCTCCTCTTTCTCCGCGGCGACGTCGATAAAGCTCGCACCGTCTCCACCCGCTCCTACTCCGAACAGCAGGTCTTCGACAGCATGCTGTTCCCCACGACCGACCGCCCGTACTTCACTCCCGGCTTCCCCCTCGACCTGCCCCTCGAACACGAAGTCCGCATCTCGTCCCTCAACGGCCCCCCCACGCAGACCTTCCCCGAACAGCCCACGCCCGACCCCATTGTGTCCGACACGCACCAGCTCGCCTGGTACACCTCCCCGCAGAAAACCGGCCTCGTCACCGTCGACGCGCCCCGCACCCAGGCCCTCATCGGTTTCCTCCGCGCCAACGAAACGAAGTCCGACACGAATCTCTCCGCGCACATCGACAACACCTTCGCAAGCCTTCTCCTCAGCTCGCTCGACAACCAACCCATCGCCGACTCTGCGAAGCTGCTCCTCGTCGCCGGTGGCCGCGTAGAAAACACCGGCCAGCAGTGGAACGCCGTCGGCACCGCCCTCACCAGCTGGGGCGCCTCGCCGACCCTCATCGATCAGGTGCGCGGCACCATCACCCTCCGCGCTCTCAAACGCGCGCGCGCCGTCCTGCTCCAGCCCATCGACGGAGCCGGCCAGCCCGAAGGCCCCGCAATTCCCG
This sequence comes from Acidobacteriaceae bacterium, assembly GCA_036267095.1. GTDB lineage: Bacteria > Acidobacteriota > Terriglobia > Terriglobales > Acidobacteriaceae > Palsa-343. The sequence continues at coordinate 199,131 of DATAWS010000036.1, read as the reverse complement.
CAACCCGTAAAGGCGACGACTGGATTCTGTCCCTCGGCAACCCCATCACCACCTGGTACCAGATCACCGTCCAGCGCTGAGGACGCCGCGCTAAGGACACGGCGATCCCCGCACAGAGGACTGATCTTCAAACAATCGCTCACTCTCGCGTCGTCCGTCCCGGCCGCAAATCCCGGGTGCCCCACATCTGCCCGGAGTTGGCAGATGTGGGATTCCACGGACCGACGGGTTTCCACAACCCGGCTTTTCAATCGGGGCAAGGCTTCACACCACGCGGAAAGACGCTCGACGGCGCTGCTGTTTTGAAGGGCACCGCTTCAGTGGCTGGTTTTCCTCTCACTCAGGGCAGACGCTCGTCGCGACCCTATTCCACGGTCACCGTCACTGTCATCGACTGCGTCACGTTCCCCGTAGACCCCGCAGCCGTCAACGTCACGGTCCCCGTCACCGGCGTAGTCCCGCCGCCCCCGCCCCCGCCGCCACCCGAGCCGCCACCGCCACTGCAGGCCGTCAGACTCACAGCGCAGCTCAGCAGCAGCGCCAGTAACACCAGGGACCCGCCCCGCCGACGCCGCGCACCCACCGCCAGCAGCCCGACCGGCAGCAGCATCCACGCCAGCTGCGGGCCGCCTCCGTCCCACACCGGCCGCGCCAGCGCCGACCCCGACGAAGCCATCGCCACCGTCCCCGTCAGCACCGTATTCGATCCATCCGCCGTGTAGCTCGACGGGCTGAAGGTGCACCCTACATTCGCCAGCGTGCTGGTGCAGCTCATTTTGATCGTGCCCGCGTAGCCGCCCACCGGCGTCAGCGTCAGATTCACCGTCCCGCTCCCGCTGGCAGACAATGTCAGACTCGAAGGCGTTCCCGCCAGGCTGAAGCTCGGCGGCGTTCCCACCACCGTTCCCGACGACAAATACACCGGCACAATCTGCCACTGCTCCGCCTGGCTCGCCGGAGTAATCCAGTCTGCATTGGCGCTCGTCGGCGCCAGTTGCTCGATGGCGCTTCCCCCCGTCGCCAGCACCAACCCGCTCAGCTTGTTCACCAGCGCCCAGGTCCCATTGCCGGTCGTCAGAATGTTCCACGCCTGCGTCGCCGACCCCGAACTCGATGCCGCCGCCCCCACCGTCGATCCCGCCGTCGTCGATCCCCCGCCGTCCAGCACCAGCTGCCCACTGCCGCTGTTCTCGTTCGCGATCTGGAAGGTCCCGTCGCCGTCGCTGGTGATCGCCCACTGCTCCGCCGGCGACTCGACCCCGCTGTCCGCCACCGTCCCCAGCGTCCCGGTCCCCACCGTCTCCAGAACCTGCCCGCTGGCCACATTCACCAGCTTGTAACTCAGCGTCGGATCCACCCGTCCCCCCAGCGCATCCACCGCCTCCAGCACCGCCGAATAGGTCGGCGCCGACGACTGCGAGCTCCCGCTCGTGTCCGCGTTATCGAACAGCGTCAGCCCATTCCACACATAGGTCGCGTCCGTCGTGCCGTCGCCGTTCGTGTACCCGCCGGACTTCGGCAGATTCACCCCCGCCGGATCCCAGTCCTCCAGCCCCATGCCCAGATGATTCGGCAGCCCCTTCAGCACGCCGGTCAGGTCGATGAAAAACTGCCGCTGCCCCGCCATCGTCTCCGCATACCACGGATCGGCCGCCTCGAATCCGCTCTCGTAATGCTCCGCCGCTTCGATCACGAAAATCGGCTTCCCGATGCTCGTCGCCGCATTCGTCAGCGCCGTCTGCTCCACCGGCTGGTTGTTTGGATTCGACGCGCTCGCCTGCGCCGCCGTCAGCGGCCCGTGATCGAACGGGTAGTAGCTCTGGCACATCGCGTCATACGGAATCCCGTTGCTGTTCACATACCCGAAAAAGTTCGTCAGATCCCACGCCGGCGTGATGTGGATGCAGCGCAGCGGCGCCGGCAGCGCCGGCCCCAGCGATGTGTCCGACGCGGCGTCCAGCACCGCCTGCATCCCCTGCTTCTCCAGCGCCGCAAAGGGACCGAAGTTGCTCCCCGTCGGCGATCCCAGCGACCCCAGAAACCCCGTGTCCACCTCGTTCCCAATCGTCACCATGTCCGGCATCGCGCCCGCCGACCGGTACGCTTCCACCTCCGCCTTCACGTAGTTGTAGAGATCCGTCTCTGCCTGCGTCAGCGAGTCGCTGCTCCACGCTCCCGGAATCGCGTCCGACGAGCCGCCGTCGAACAGCAGCGTCAGCTCAACCGCCATCCCCTGCTGCTTCGCCCGCTTCGCCAGGTCCAGATCCACCGCGTCCGTCTCCGCGTAGCAGCCGTTCCCCGTGCACGTCGCCGGAATACCGCTGCTCCCGTTCAGCCCCAGCGTCGCGTACGGCGGCGCCGATGTCGGACGCACCCGCACCAGATTCACCCCGTGGTTCTTCAGGATCGCCAGCACATCCCCGGCCTGCCCCGCATCCTGCCACCATGGAACTCCCGCCGCTGCCCGCTCCTCTTCCTGCTTCTCCAGCAGCCCGTTGTCCACACCCCGGAAGAACGCCGGCCGCAGCAGCCATTGCTGCGACTGCGTCGCCGTCCCCGATGCCGCCGTCTGCGTCAGCGTCGCCCCCGCCGCTGTACCGCTCGCGTCCAGCAGCAGTCCCGTTCCCCGATTCGTCACCGTCGCATAGCCGTCCGCCGTCGCCGTCAGCGTCCACTGCTGCGTCGCCGGCGCCGGCGCGCACGCATTCTGCACCGTGGTCGTCCCGCCGGCCCCCGTGCTCGCGTCCAGACACAGCCCGTCCGACAAATTGCTGATCGCCCACGCGCTCCCCACCCGCGTCAGCGCCCATCGCTGGGTCAGCGACGTGAAGCTGCGCGTCTCCAGCAGCAGCTTGTCCCCGGCCGTCGTCGATCCGTTGTTCAGATCCGCCTCGAGCCCCGACGCCTGGTCGATCAGGTACACCACTTCGCCGTTCACCGGGTTAATGTCCGACGGCTCCGCCGGTTGCTGGCCCAGCGCCCGCACACCAGCCCCCATCGGAAGAACCAGCGTCAGCGCCAGTCCGAAGACCGCGCGCCCCCTGCAATGAACAAAAGAACGTTTTTTCATGTTCCCCGTCACGCTGGCAGGCCGAGCCGCTGCGCGCCGCCAGCCCCGAACACGATAGAGGACCCGCGAACCTTTGCCATCCGACGAAGGTCGGAGCGGCGCCGGCCCCCATTTCCCACCCGCACCCCGTTACGCCCGGTCACAAAAAAATAGCCCAATCCGACTTTTGTTGGATCACGATGGTTCCGCCAACGGCATACGATGCAGGACGGATTCAAAGGCATGAGCGGGAAGTCGCGGATGCAAACGCTTTCAGCTCTCCCACGGTGAGAATCCGCAGGCACGGCTGATCCCAACGCCGGACGACGAGCACCAGCGACGGAAGACTCACCGGAGTTTCTTTCACACTTGGCACGGAGGCGCACGCTAATGACACCGAATCGATTCAGAACCCTGCTGCTGCCGATCCTAGCGATCGCACTGGCTCTCGCCGCTGCTCCCGGCAGCTTCGCCCAAAACGCCAACTCCGGCGAAATCAAGGGCACCGTCACTGACACCTCCAATGCCGTCATCCCCGGTGCCACCGTCGCCATCCGCAACATCCAGACCGGCGTGGTCATCAACACCGCCACCAATGGTGACGGCCTCTACGATGTGCCCTCCATTCCCCTCGGCCAGTACTCCCTCACCTTCAGCAAAGAGGGATTCCGCCAGGAGATCCGTGACGGCGTCACCCTCCAGCTCGCGACCATTCAGATCAACGCCACTCTCCAGGTCGGCGCCACCACCGAAAAAGTCATCGTCACCGCCGCCGCGCCCCTGCTGCAAACCGAAGAGTCCGGCCAGGAAAGCAACTTCTCCATCAAACAGGTGCAGGACGCACCCACCGTCGGCGGCATTTGGTATAACGAGCTGACCAACGCCCTGCCCGGCGTCAACGGCGGCGGCAGCCAGGATGCCTCCGGCCAGGGCGTCGGCATCAACGGCACCCAGGGCTATTCCGGCTCCTTCCTCGTCGAAGGATCCATCGCCACCCAGCCCCGCGATCAGAACGCCAGCGACAACTATCCTCCCATCGACTCCATCGGCACCGCCAACGTGCAGGCCGCCAACTTCGGCGCCGAATACGGCAACGGCGTCGCCGCCTTCAACGTCATCCTCCGCAGCGGCGCCAACCAGTGGCACGGCTCGGCCTTTGAATTCGTACAGAACAACGACTTCAACGCCAGAAGCTACTTCGACGGTCCGCCCCTCGCCGTCGCACCTCTCCACTGGAACGAATACGGAGCCAGCGTCGGCGGCCCCATCCTCAAAAACAAGCTCTTCTTCTACTTCACCTTTCAGGACAATCCCAGCGTCTCCTCCGGCGCCTACTTCGCCACCGTTCCCACCCGCGGCGCCAACGGCACCACCAACATGGAAAACGGCTGCTTCCCGACCAGCGTGAAGGATCCCTCCACCGGCACCAACTATGCCGGCAACTGCATTACCGGATCCTTCGATCCGGTCGCCGTCAATATTCAGAAGTACTTTCCCGCTCCCAACGTCACCGGCAGCGCCAATCCCTACCTGAACAACTATCAGGTAGTTCAGAGCACCACCACCGGCTCCAAATGGTACGTCGCCAAGCTGGACTACGCGCTCTCCCAGAATCACCACCTCTCCGGCAGCTATCTGGATTTCCCCATCACCCCGACCTATAACCTCGATGCCTTCTGTTCCCTCGGCTTCGACTGCACTTACGGCAAGAACTACAACGAAGACGCGCAGATTACCGAGGACTGGACCATCAACGCCAGCATGGCCAACGAAGCCCGCGTCGGCGGCGTGCGCGAAGTCGATAAGTACATCCCGCCCACCTACGGCAAAGGCTATCCCACCACCATCGGCCTCGAACCCACCTACGGCAACGACGCGCCCGCGGATATCTTCCCCGGCGTCACCGTGGATGGCGGTGGCAATATCGGCCAGGTCGCGCTCAACGGAGGCACCCACGCCGATCTGGCCGACGGCACCTACGTCCTCTCCGATGTCTTCTCCCTCGTCAAGGGCAGACACACCGTCAAGATAGGCGGCGAATTCGACACCAGCTATCAGAACTACACCGGCTGGGGCGACGTCACCTCCGGCAACTTCGTCTTCAACGGAGTCGCCACCGGCGTTCCCTATGCCGACTTCCTCCTCGGCCAGGTCTATGGCTGGTATGTCTACGACTATCCGGAAACCGGCGCCCGCTCGAAGAGCGGCGGCGTCTTTGCTCAGGATAACTACCAGATCACCCCGCACCTCGCCCTCAACGCCGGCCTGCGCTGGCAGTTCCAGGGCGGCTGGGGCGAGGTTCAGAATCGCTGGGGCACCTGGAATCCCTCCATCGTCAACACCGGCCAGTATGTGAAGACCGGCACCATGGGCGCCATGCAGTACGGTGGCCAGAACGACCGCACCCTCGTCCAGAACAGCGAAGGCGAATGGGCGCCCCGCCTGGGCATCGTATGGTCGCCTCTGCCCACCTGGGCCTTCCGCGCCAGTTACGGCATCACCGATGTCCCCTGGTCCGTCGATCCTTATACCTCGGCCTACGGCGTAGGTCTGAACCCCAACGGTTCGAAGGGATACGGCTCCGCGCCGGTCTTCACGCTCAGCACCGGCCCCGGTGCCGGCGCCGTCGCTTATCCCAGCCTCTCCAATCTCTCCAACTCGCAATATAACTACGACGATGTGTCGTATTACCCGCAGCACCGGCCCGCCGCGTACTACCAGGAAGGCCTGCTCTCCGTGCAGCACGAGTTTCCCGGCCAGACACTGCTCGATGTCACCTATGTCTTCACCAAGGGGACCCACCTTGGATTCACCCGCGACATCGATCAGGTTCCACAGAACCTGTTGCCCGGTTATGCCAGCGGAAGCTACGGCAGCTGCTATAACGATCCGTCACCCTATCCTTACTTCTGCTCCATCTCCGCGTTCCTGTTCGACGGCTATTCGAATTACAACGCCCTGCAGATTCGTGCCGAGAAGCGAGCTTCCCACGGACTCTACTTCGGCTTTAACTACGCCTGGTCCAAGACCATGGATGCAGGCACCGGCTCGGGCGACGATGCCACTCCCGATATCTGGCAGAATGCTTATAACATCAGCGCGAACTACGGCCTGTCCAAACTGGACATGCGTAACTCCATCAACGGCTCGGCCAGCTATGAGCTTCCCTTCGGACAGGGCAAGACGTTCGGACTGCACGGCTTTGCCGACGAAGCGCTCGGCGGCTGGCGCCTGACCGGCATTTACCAGATTCACAGCGGCCTGCCCCTCACCGTCACCGCCTCCGACAACGGTGTCGACAACAGCGGCGCCGAGTCCTCGCAGTGCGGATGCGGCTACGGCTGGTTTGCCAATGTCGTCGGCAATCCTGACTTTAAGACCGAAACCACCGGCCAGTCCTATAACCCGCTCGCCTTTGCTGTGCCCGCCACCGGAAGCTTCGGCAACGAAACCCGTAACTCCTGGATCGGCCCCAACTGGCGCGATCTCGACCTCAGCCTCGGCAAGACTTTCCAGATTCACGAAGCCATGCATCTCGAGATTCGCGCCGACGCTTTCAATTCCTTCAACCACCCCAACTTCTCGGCGCCGCCCACCACCATCGGCCCTGGCATCACCTCCAGCCTTTCGAGCCCCAATACGCTCATCCCGAACGCGACCGCCATCACCAGCACCGCGGCCGGCGGACGCGACATTCAGCTGGGAGGACGCTTCACCTTCTGACCACCCTTCATGCTCTTCCTCACGGGGTTCGGAGACCACTCACTCCGAACCCCGATTTTTGTTTCCCGCCGCCGCCCGCGCCATCTCCATCGCTGCTCTAGAATGACGTTGCAGGCCCGCCCTTATGCTTGTTTCCTCGCGTCCCTCCTGCCTCACCCCGATCGCTCTCCTGCTCGCCGCCGCTTCCCTTGCGCTTCCCGCTGCGCCCCAAACCGGCGCCTCCTCTGAACTGAAATCCGATCTCGACCGCGGCCAGGCCGCTCTGCGTGCCGGCGACTCCGCCACCGCCGCCCGCGACTTCACCGCCGCCCTCCAACTCGATCCCTCCAGCGTCGAAGCCCACGCCAACCTCGGTGCCATCGCCTTCTTTCGTGGCGACTGCCAGGCCGCCGAGCCGCACTTCCGCGCCGCCCTCCGCGCTGCCCCATCCCTCACCAAAGCCCAGGCGCTGCTCGGCGTCTGCGAACATCGCCTCGGCGAGCCTGCCGCTGCCGACGACATGAAGGAAGCCTTCGCTAAACTCGACGACCCCAGGCTCCACCTCCAGATCGGCATCGAGCTCGCCAATCTCTACTACCAGCAGGGCGACCTCGAAGCCACTGCCTCCATCCTCCGTTCGCTCGTCGCCACCAACCCCGACAACGTCGATGTCCTCTTCTTCGCCCAGCGCGTCTACAGCGAGCTCGCTGACAACACCCTCAACAAGCTCGCCATCCTCGCCCCCAACTCCGCTCGCATGGAGCAGCTCATCGCCGAGCGCCTCATCAACGCCGGCGACCTCAAAGACGCCGTCATCCATTACCGCAAGGCCATCGCTCTCGATCCCCGCCTCCCCGGCATGCATTTCGAACTGGCCGAGGCTCTCATGGAAGGCACGCCCCACGACGCCGCCGCCCAGCAGGAAGCCGCTCGCGAGCTCCAGTCCGCCATCCGGATCGACGGCGACAGTCCCGGCGTCGAGTGCGAGCTCGGCCGCGTCGCCCTGCTCCAGTTCCACACCGCCGACGCCGAGACCCACTACAAAAAAGCCGCTGCCATGGATCCCCACAACGCCGCCGCGCAAATGGGCCTCGCCGATCTCGCCCAGAAGCAGGGCAATCTCCAGCAGGCCGCCACATACCTGCACCAGGCCGTCGAGTCCGATCCCCTCAACGCCGACGCCCACTACCAGCTTTGCCAGATCGACAAGCGCCTCAACCTCGACGCCGAAGCCCAGAAAGAGCTCAAGCTCTTCCTCGACATCCGCGCCTCCCGCGACAAGGTCCGCCAGCTCTATCTCCAGATGAATCCGCAGACCGCGCCCGCCGTCGAAAACCCACCCGCCAAACCCTGACCGCGCTCAACCAGCCCGCTGCGCCCGCCTTCAGGCCCGCGTCGCGCCCCGGTTAAATCTCAATCTTCTCCCGCGCCGGAGTCAGCGCCGCTCGCCGGATGCGGAACCGCACTTCCGTCCCCTGCCCCGGACCCGGCCTCGCCTCGCTCGTCCATTCGATCTTGCCGTTCAGCCGCTCCACCCGCTCCCGCATCCCCGCGATGCCGTAGTGCGCGCGCCCGTCCCGCGCCACCGCCGCCGGATCGAACCCCGCCCCGTTGTCCTTCACCCTCACCTGTAAATCGTCGCGCCCATACGCCATCTCGATCTCCACCCGGGTCGGCTTCCCGTGCAGCACCGCGTTGAACACCCCCTCCCGGATCACCATCAGGATTTCGTGCGCGATCGACCGCGGGATCGGGAACCGGGTTCCCTCGCTCCGCGCTTCCACCGCAATCCCGAACTCCCGGCTGGTGTGCTCCGCAATCGCCGCCGCCGACTGCGAAAGGTCCTCCTGCGGCTCGTCGCGATGGCGCAGGTTCCACACCGCCTGCCGCGCCTCATCGATCGTCGTCCGCACCTGCGTCCGCGCGTAGTCCAGCAGCTCCTGGTGCATGGCCTCGTGCAGCGCCTGGTTCTCCCGCTCGAGGCTGGCAATCGCCTCCAGCAGCGCCGACACGCTCGTGCACCCCTGGATCACCGTGTCGTGCATCTCCCGCGCCAGCCGCCCGCGCTCTTCCAGCACCGCCCTGAAGCGCAGCTGCAGCGAGCGCACCCGCCAGCGGTACGCCGCCAGGCTGGCCAGCCCCACCAGCGCCAGACACAGCGACAGGAACCACCACGTCGCATAGAAGTGCGGCTCCTTGCGAAACACCAGCGTCGCTTCCGACGACGCCGCCGGATCGTCCAGCGGAAACGCCACCACCCGGAACCGGTACCGCCCCGCCGGCAGATTCGTGTACGTCGCCACCCGGTTCGTCCCCGCATACGTCCAGCTCCGGTCGAACGGCTCCAGCAGGTAGCGGAAACGAATATCCTCCTGCGAGCGCAGCGACAGCGGCGAAAATCCGATCTCCAGCCGCGAGGCATCCGCCCCCAGCGTGTGGAAGGCCCCCGCCGCAATCTCCCGCCCGTCCACCGCCACTCCCGTCAGCTGCAGCTTCGGCGCTCCCGGCTCCGGCGGCGGCCCAGGATAGATGTACACCGCCCCCTTATTGCTCGGAAACCACACTTCGCCGTTCTGCCCGATACACCCCGAAGGCTGCCGCCCGCCGTAGAGCTGCGCCCCGTCGGCGTCGTACGGCATGTCATAGGTCGTCACCGCCAGATGCGTCCCGTTCTCCGTCGCCCCGTCCTGCCCCGACCCGTCCAGCCCCTCCAGCGGTATCGACGAGATCATGTTCGGACTGCTCAGCCACAGCTGGTTCCTCCGGTCCCGCAGCAGTTGATAAATGCTGTTGCTTACCAATCCCTGCGCCGTCGTGAACTGCGCCAGCCGCCCCGCCTGGTAGCGAAACAGCCCGTGATCCCGTGTCCCCAGCCAGATCGCGCCGCTCCCGTCCTCCAGCATCGACCAGATCTTCTCCCGCGCCAGTCCGCGCGTCGCCCCATTCGCGACAAAGTGCCCGTCCCGCCAGCAGCTCAGCCCCTGGTCGGTCCCAATCCACACCGTGCCCTCGCGGTCCTCCATCAGCGCCCGCGTGCTGAAGTACACCAGCCCGTCCTGCACTCGCAGATTGTGCACCCGCCCCCCCGCAATCCGCGTGATGCCCTCATCGGTCGCAATCCAGATCGCCCCGTCCCGGCTCTCCAGAAACGCCCGCACAAAGTTGTTCACCAGATCCCGCGGCGCCGAATAGTGTACCGGCCCCTGCGCCGTCAGATGGTAAGCCCCGCTCCCATCCGTCCCCACCCACAGCGTTCCCTCCCGGTCGCGAAACACATTCCGCACCGGAATATGCGCGATCGGCTGGAACACGTACGGCTCCGCCCGGTCCCCATGGATCGCATACACCCGCGACGACACCACCCACACCGTGCCCTCGCCGTCGTACGAAATCGTTTCGAAATCCGTATCCGATCCCCCCGGCAGCGGCACCACGTGGACCGGCGTCTTGCTCAGCCGAACCAGCCCGTCCTGCGTCCCCAGCCAGATCTGGTGCGCGCTGTCCTCATACACATCCAGCACCGTGTTGCTGGGCAGCAGTCCCTGCGCGTTCACCTTCCGCAGTCCATGGTTCTTCAACGCCGGCCCCTGAAAGCTCTGGGCTGCGAAGGTATACAGCCCGTGCCCAATGGTCCCAATCCACAGCGTCCCGTCGGTCGTCTGCCGCAGCGTGCGCACCGTCCCGTCGATCCCCGGCACCGGCACAAATCCATGCTCCGTCAGCCGCTCCAGCCCGCCCACCGTGCCCACCCACACCGTCCCATCGCTGGTCTGCAAAATCGACTTCACCCGGTTCTGGCTGTACGCACCCGGCAGATCGAACAACCGAATCTCACTCCCATCGAACCGCAGCAGCCGCGATCCGCCCACCCAGATGCGGTGCTCCCGGTCCTCAAAAATTGAATGGATGGCCAGCGACGGCGCCAACCGCGAAGTGTCCACTCGCTCGACCACGCCGTTCTGCTCGCGGAACAGCCCGTTGTCTGTCCCGATCCACAGCCGCCCCGCGTCGTCTTCGATCACGCTGCGCACAAAACCGTCCGTCAGCCCGTCCCGCGGCCCGTATGCGTGAAATACCCCATGCTGGTAATGGATCAGCCCGCCGCCTTCGGTGCCCAGCCACAGGCTCCCGTCCCGCGCCTCCAGCAGGCAGAAGATGCTGTTCTCCGTCAGCGCCGGCTGCGTGTTGCGGCTCCACGTGATGAACCGCGATCCGTCGAAGCGCGTCAGCCCGCCCGTCGTCCCTATCCACAAATACCCATCCGGCGTCTGCTGGATCGCCTGCACCGTCTCTTCCGGCAGCCCATCCTGGATGTGCCACACCTGCCGCGTGTACTGAAAAGGAAGATCGTTCGCCGCCCGTGCCCCTGCGCAGGCCGCCAGCAGGATCAGCAGCACGGTGCCGATCCTGCCTACCCCCGCGTTCCTCGCCAACGGCCGCATCGTCCCTGGCACTCGCGCCTCTGCCACCGCAAAATACCTCAGCGAATCGCCCCTATACCCTAAACCCTGCACCCTAAACCCTGTTCCTGAACCCGCGAAAACCAAAGTCACCCTGTACCCAGGATCGCCCGCTTCCCCTCCTGCCCGCAGTCCTATACTGAATCCAGTTACGCTGTCTCGACGCGGTTCCGCTATGGCTCGCCGGCCGTAGCGTTCCGACCCACCCTCGGCCTCCTGGCCAGCGCCTCCGTGGCGAGAACAGATCACGGAGGATGTATGAACCCAACAGCGAATCCCTCAATTCCCGCCAATGCAACACCCGGCGATGTCCTGCAGTCGGACCATCACAGCCACTTCACCACCCAGCAGATCGCCAAAGCCGTCGCCCGCCACAAGCGCGAGCACCCCAGTCAGACCCCGCCCCCCAGCCCGCAGAAGACCACCCCTCGTCACTGAGGATTCTCTCGCACCCCCGGGCGGCTCAGCCGCCGCCCGCCTCTGCCTGTTGCGCACCACCCCGCTTTGGGACCGGGAGACCCCGCCACATGCCCGTCGAGATCAGCACCCGCGTCAAAATTCAGAACGTCGCCGTCGCCACCGACTTCGCCGCCTGCTCCGAGCGCGCCGTCCAGCATGGCCTCGCCGTCGCCCGCCACTTCGGAGCCGCCATCCACTTCCTCCATCTCCTGCGCCCCTCCAGCTTCCCCATGGCCGCCGAGATGATGCCCGCCCTCGCCGACGCCGCCGACCGCGACTACGACCACCTCATCGCCCGCCTCCTCCAGGACCACCGCCTCGACGGCATCGAGTTCCATCGCTGCGTCGAGCAGGGAGAAATCCCCTCCCTCGCCGGCGCCTTCGTCCGCGATCGCCATATTGACCTGCTCATCGTCGGCACCCACGGCCGCACCGGCATCCAGCGCCTGCTCCTCGGCTCCGTCGCCCAGCAGATCTTCCATTCCGTCCGCTGCCCCGTTCTCACCGTCGGCCCGCTCGCCCCCGGAATCGGCCCCCAGCTCCAGCTTCGCCGCGTCCTCTATGCCACCGACCTCTCCCGCGAATCGCTGGCCGCGGTCCCGTATGCCCTCACCGCCGTCGAGCAGTGGCATACCCAGCTGGATATGCTCCACGTCTGCAAATCCGGCAATCCCGGGCATCGCGGCGTCATGGAGCGCCTCGCCGCCGATCTCGCCCACGACATCGATGCCAGCGGCGCAACTCCGCCGCACTGGGAAGTCCTCAGCGGCAAAGCCTCGCCCACCATCCTCAACTTCGCCGCCGTCCATCATGAGGACCTCATCGTCCTCGGCCTCAAGCCGCAGCGCTCCCTCTACAACGCCTCCACCTGGTCGCACGCCTACGAAATCGTCCGCCAGGCCCCCTGCCCCGTCCTCAGCATCCGCTGCGCCGGCGCCTGATCGCGGGCACGCGCGAGCTAATGGAAGTGGTGCGTCGCAATCCAGATGCCCGCCCAGATGCTGAACGCCGTCATCAGCAGGGCCAGCACCACGGCGTGGATCACTTCCCACCGCTTCCAGCGGATCAGCGCCATCCGGCGCTTGCTTCCGCTGTCAGGCTTGATCAGACTTACTCGAGCCATAACGCCTCCCTGGCGGCGGGAACGGCCTGCCTGCGCCGTTCCCCACCGCCGTCGTCGATCAGAAGGAGAAGGTGACCTGGCCCGTGACAGCACGCGGTGTCACGTAATGCGTGCCGCTGAACGTGGAGAGGAAGTTATAGAGCGCGTACTTATTGGTTACGTTGATCGCCGTAACCTGCGCGCCCCACTTGTAGCGGTCGCCGTGGAAAATGTTGTCTTCCCCGAGAACCATATCGAACAGATTGCGTGGCGCCACCCGCGGAGGATCGTGATCGTCGTTCTCCGTTCCTGGCGCCGGGATGCTCAGTAAATGGGAGGTGAGCTCAGCGGCCGGGCACGGAGTCGGTAACGCCTGGTAAGGGGTTGCCTTGACTCCGTCGCAGATCAGCCCCGCCTGGAACTGCTCATCGGCGGTAAGACCGCTGAGATCGATTCCCAGCGAGCCATCGGGCAGGGTCACGGAGGTGGCCGCGCAGAGGCTGTTCGGATCGGTGACGTTGTAACACGGCGTCGAACCCGCTACCAGCCCGCTGTCGAAGCGCCAGTTGAAGCCGTACCACGGACTATGCCGCCCGGGAATCTGGTACTGCACATGCGTTGTCTCGTTGTATCTTTCGTCGTGGTCGATCCGGAAAGGATAGCCGCTCTGTCCAACCGTCGCTCCGGCGCCCGCCGTCTGCGGCGGGAAGAACCGCGCAGCAACCGAGGACATGACGGTGTAGGCCGACACGCCCCCCCATGTCGGCATCTCGGCCCGCAGCGCGAACCCCGGGATCTTGGAGTTATGCCAGTCGATCGGGAACGTGATCGGAGTGTTGCCCAGCACGCTGAAGTCGAAGGCATTGTGCGTGTATTTCCAGATGTACTCTCCGCTCACCACCGCATGTTTGCCGAACGCCTGCTGCACGTTCGCGTGAAATTCGTTGCGGAAGCCCGGCTGCAGCGTGCCCGAAACACCCGGAGTGCAAAGCAGCAGTGGCGCCAGCACCGCATTCGAGCAACCCTGGCTCGACAGCACCAGGTTCTCGTTGAACGGCGTCTCCAGCGTCCGCGCGTAGGAGACACCCAGCACCGTGTTCGTCGGCTTGATCTGATAGGAAATTCCCAGCCGTGGTTCCGTCTGGTTCGCGTCCGTCAGTCCGTTGTATATGTCCTCGCGCAGACCCAGATTGGCCACCCAGTTTCCCTTCGTGACCTGGTCTTCGATGTACAGCGCCAGTTCCTTCACGTCGGTATGGCCGAAGTAGTAGTAGCTCGATCCGCCGCGCGTCAGATCGTACGGCGCCAGCACCGGCAGATAGTTCGGGTTCGGCGTGGCCGCGGCCGTGTCGCAATCCGCCTGGCTTGAATATCCCGGCAGCGTATCCCCGTTCACGTCCACGCAGGGCGAGTTGTAGGTGTTATCCACGATGCCCAGCGTGTCGCTCTCGCGCAGGAATGTCTGCCCGTACTGCACCCCGGCCTTGATGTTCTGGATGCCCTTTACGTACGAGTAGTCCGCGTGGATTGCGGTATTCATCAGCGTGCGGATCTGCGAAATCGATGAAGTTTGCAGGTTCGGAGGTCCCAGATCGGCAAAAGGATTGCCGCTCGGGAAATAGTTGTAGAGGTCCTTCCTCACCCATGCGCCCAGATTCAGAACCGAGTGGTCATTGATGATCCGCGTGTAGCTCGGATAAATGTTGAACGTCCCGATCTTCGACCGCTGGTCGGTGTTCCCCACGCTGATGAAGGTGGGGCTGGCGGTCGCGCCCGTGCCCGGCGCCACGTTTTGCACGTTCACGTTGTCGAACGCGTTCGGGGTCTGAAACCACGACCGGCTGTAATTCAGATTCAGGTGTACCGAGTCCCGCTGGGTCACGTTGTAATCCACGCGGTCGAAGAAATTCTCTTCGTTTCCCTTGTCGTGGAATACGGTGAACTCCGGCGGATCGAGAAATCGCCCCGTGTTCAGCCCGTCGACCTCGACGAAGTTGCCCCGCCCCTTGTTTCCATACGAGAGCGTCGCGCTCCCGGTCGCCGATCCGAACGACCCGTACGTCGCACTGATCGTCCCCGTTGGGGTTAACACCCCCTGCCCGGAGCGCGTCGTCGCCACGATCACCAGGCTCGTCTTGCCGCCGTATTCCGCCGGCGGCGCCCCGCTGATCACCTCGAGCGACTGAATCGAATTGGCAGGCACCTGGTTCGAGAAAACCTTGCTTTGCTGGTCCGTAATCGACTGTCCGTCGATCGAAAACGAGTTCGAGGCGTGATCGCCCAGGCCGTGGAATAACCCATTCGAGTCCGCCGCCACACCCGGGCTCGACAGCGTCACCAGCGAGCTCAGCGACGACGACTGGCTCTCCAGCGGCACCTTCTGGAACAGGTCGCGGTCCACGTCGGTGTGGAACGTCGGACTATTCTCGAGCAGGTCTTCTCCGGTCACCTGTACGGTCGTCGCCGCCGTCCCTAACTGCAGTTTCACAGGCGCCGTGACGGCCACGTTCGACCGCACGGCCACATCCTGCACAAAGATCCCGAAGCCCTTCGCCTCCACCGTCATGTGATACGGATTGAACGGCACGTTCGTGAATTGAAAGCGCCCCGCCGCGTCGGTAGCAACGGTCCGCAGGTACTGGCTGACGGGGTTCTGAATGGTGACCGTCGCCCCGGGCACGACCGCCCCGCTGGGATCCGTCACCGTTCCCGTAATGCTGCCGGCATTCCCGCCGGTCTGGGCTCCGGCCCCCGGAGCGCAAAAAACCGAAACGAAAGAGAGGAAAAAAACGAAATAAACAGCGCCACGCAGACACGCGCGCATACACGACCTCCGATTTGCAGTGGAATGTCCCTGGGGTGAACTGCTGTCTTAGGCGAAAACAGCAGGGACGGGCGGAGGTCGATTGGCCAGCTTCAGAACGAAGCGCTGCCGGGGCAGAGGCGCGAACGTTTCCTGCACTCGCCGCGCGATCGGACGCGAGGTAACCACCAGCGTGACGGCCACCACGATCTGGACCGCCTGATGTGCCGTCAGGCACAGCGAGCAGTCGTGGTCGATCTGGCCGTTGGCGTGGGTGTGCGTGACCTGCAGGATGCCGGTGAGCAGCACCAGTGCGACGCAGACAATCCCCGCCAGCGCAACCAGGGAATGCCGCGGCCTGCGTTCTAAGCTCGCCCAGCGCATCTGCTTCAAACTATAACTTGGAAAGAGCTTTCCCCGCAAAACGGCTTCCGCGCGCCGCAATCCTGCTCGCAGACAATCGAAGGGCCCGGCGCCGTTGTCCTTCCCGGCTTCGGGCCCTTCCTCGATTCGCTCCCGTTGTGATCCGTCGGCGTCCGCCCGCCCAGCCTACTCCTCGGCCGCCCCGGCTCCCGCGCCCTTCACCCGCACCACCGTGATCTTCGAGAACCCTTCCTTGAAGTCCGGAGCCTTCAACCGCTCCGCCATCTTCTTCATCACGTCCTCGCTCACCGTGCGCTCCCGCCGCTTGTTTCGCTCCAGACACACTTCCAGCGGCACGTCGAAAAACACCGCCTGCACGTCGTATCCGAAGCTCTTCGCCATCTTGATCCACTGCCGCCGCTCGTGCGGCGACAAGTTCGTGGCGTCCACATAGTTCCACGGCATCTTTGCGATCAGCCGCGCCCGCAACAGCGACCGCAGCGTCGAGAACACCAGCCCCTGCCACCTCTGCTCGGTAATATCGTCGAACAACAGCGTGCGCAGCAGGTCGCTCGACAGCGGCGTCACTCCGCGCCGCTTGAACCACGTCGTCTTGCCCGATCCCGGCAGCCCGATCGTCAGCACCACGAAGCCCCGCGCACCCTTTTGCGCCGTCGCTTCCGGCGGCGGCGTCGCCAGCGACTCCGGCTGCGTCTCTACCACCATCTTCGGCGCAGGTGCAGGCTTCTCCGGCTCGGCCGTCACCGCGCCGCCCGTCTCCGCCTCATCCTCCGTCAGACCTTCCGTTTCCGGCTCAACCTCGTCCGGCTTTGCCCCTGCTTCGCCGCCATGGTACGAGGGCTGCAGTGGAGCTGGTTGATTCGGGGGCAGTTCCTGCCCAATCTTTCCTGTGGATTCCGAGGTGTTCGGCCCACGCTTCGAACGTCGTCTCATGCGTTCGCGCATCCATTCGCGCATATCCAGGGTTTAACACAGACGCCGACCTCCCGCAAACGTGCGCGCCCCTTATGTACCTTTTCCAGCACGCTTTTGGATCGCTTTTCCCCAACTCGTCCCAAAACGACCTGGTCAGCCACCTGGTTTTGTACCAGCGCACGACTTCTGTCGTGCCGAAAAAGAATGGGCGCGAAGCGCCTTCTCTGCTGCCCCAATCGCCCTCTTCCAGCACCCTTTTAACTCTCCCGCAACGTGACGTTCGTACGCAAAAATCCGCAATGTTTTCGCGGCCACCGTTTTTTCCCTTGACTGTGGTGCTAGCATCGGAAATTGGGTGGTTTCGGGCGTTTTCCACTACATCGCTCCATCAGACCCGATCCCCGAATTTCGCTGCTGTACGCCAATTTTTTGCAAGGAGACGCACTATGGCCGTCAAGGTTGGTATCAATGGGTTCGGGCGCATCGGACGCAACGTCTTCCGCGCTTCCCTCGGCAATCCCGACATCGAATTTGTCGCCGTCAATGACCTCACCAGCCCCGCAACCCTCGCTCACCTCCTCAAATACGATTCCATCCTTGGCAACCTGAAAAATGACATCGTTGCCGGCGAGGACTTCATCTCCATCGACGGCAAAAAACTCAGGGTCTTCGCCCAGAAAGATCCCGCCCAGCTTCCCTGGGAATCCGTCGGCGCCCAGATCATCGTTGAATCCACCGGCCACTTTACCGACGCCACCAAGGCCAAAGCCCACCTCCGCCCCCCGGTGAAGAAGGTCATCATCTCCGCGCCCGCCACCAATGAGGACCTCACCGTCGTCCTCGGCGTCAACGAGAAAAAGTACGACCCCGCGAAGCACAACGTAATCTCCAACGCTTCCTGCACCACCAACTGCCTCGCGCCCGTCGTTAAAGTCCTCGTCGGGAACTTCGGAATCGTCTCCGGCATCATGACCACCATCCACAGCTACACCAACGACCAGGTCATCCTCGACTTCCCCCACAAAGACCTGCGCCGCGCCCGCGCTGCCGCCCTCTCCATGATTCCCACCTCCACCGGCGCCGCCAAAGCCCTCAAGCTGGTCATCCCTGAAGTCGAAGGCAAGCTGGACGGCTTCGCCATCCGCGTGCCCACCCCCAACGTCTCCGTCGTCGACCTTACCTTCGTCGCCGAAAAGCCCATCACCAAAGACGCCATCAACGGCGCGCTCAAAGCCGCCTCCGAAGGCGAGCTCAAAGGCATCCTCGGCTACGACACCAACGAGCTCGTCTCCAGCGACTTCAAAGGCGACGCCCGTTCCTCCATCGTCGACGGCCCCCTGACCAAAGTGGTCGGTAACATGGCCAAGGTCATCAGCTGGTACGACAACGAGTGGGGCTACTCCAATCGCGTGCGCGACCTCATCCTCTTCCTTGCGAAGAAAGGTCTCTAGGCGCGTTCCTCCCCTGCTGCTCTTCTAATCAGGCCCCCCATGTTCCTCAACCGAACATGGGGTTCGCCGGACACGGAGCCTCCGATGCGGCAGAATATTCCCGGCACCTCTCCTTATGAACCCATCATCGGCTTCTCGCGCGCTGTGCGCGTCGCCCAGTGCGTCTACGTCGCCGGCACCGGCCCCGTCGGCGCCGACGATGCCGACGTCGCCTCCCAAACCCGCCACATCCTCAACCTCATCCGCGCCTCTCTCGAAAAAGCTCAGGCGCGCCTCGAAGACGTAGCCCGCACCCGCATCTATCTCACCCACGTCGAAGACTGGGAAGCCGTCGGCAAAGTCCACGGCGAATTCTTCGGCTCCATTCGCCCGGCCGCCACCATGGTGGTTGTTGCCGGTCTCCTCAATCCCTCCTGGCGCGTCGAGATTGAGGCCGATGCCGTCGTTCACTCCGCGCCCTGCGACTGAGGAGCTGCTTTATGCCGAAACTTTCTATCCGCGATCTCGACCTCGCCCACAAACACGTCTTCATGCGCGTGGATTTCAACGTCCCCCTCACCGAAGACGGCGCGGAGATCACCGACGACACCCGCATCCGCGAAACCCTTCCCACCATCGAGTACGCGCTCCGCCATAAAGCCAAGCTCATCCTCGCCTCCCACCTCGGCCGCCCCAAAGGCAAGGTCAATCTCAAATACTCCCTCCGCCCCGTCGTCGATCGCCTGCGCACCCTGCTCGACCACACTCTCGGGATCAAAACCAACGTCGCCTTCGCCCCCGACTGCATCGGTGACATCGCCAAAGAGCTCGCCCGCCAGCTCGAATCCGGCCAGGTCCTGCTCCTCGAAAACCTCCGCTTCCATCCCGAAGAGGAAGCCAACGACCCTGAGTTCTCCAAAAAACTGGCCGCCCTCTGCGATCTCTACGTCAACGACGCCTTCGGCAGCGCCCATCGTGCCCACGCCTCCACCGAAGGCATCACCCGCTTCGTCAGGCAATCCGCCGCCGGCCTGCTCATGGAAAAAGAGCTGAACTACCTCGGCAAGGCCCTCGAAGCCCCCACCCGCCCCTTCGTCGCCATCATCGGCGGCTCCAAAATCTCCGGCAAAATCGACGTCATCAATAATCTGCTGGACAAAGTAGACACCCTCGTCATCTGCGGCGGCATGGCCTACACTTTCGCCCGCGCCAAAGGCGTCACCACCGGCAAGTCGCTTGTCGAAGAAGACAAAATTGACGTCGCCGCCCACGCCCTGAAGAAGGCCAAAGCCAAAGGCGTCCCGATCCTCCTGCCCGTCGACAATGTCCTCGCCGACAGCTTCACCGCCGACGCCAAAACCCAGATCTGGGACTCCAGCGTCAACTTCCCCGCCGACTGGCAGGGCCTCGACATCGGCCCCCAATCCATCGCCGCCGTCGAGCAGGTCGTCGCCCAGGCCCGCACCATCGTCTGGAACGGCCCCGCCGGCGTCTTCGAGTTTCCCCGCTTCGCCGTCGGCACCAACGCCATCGCCAAAGCCGTCGCCGCCAACCAGGACGCTATCTCCATCATCGGCGGAGGCGACTCAGTCGCCGCCGTCAAACAAGCCGGCGTCGCCGACCAGATCAGGCACATCTCCACCGGCGGCGGAGCCAGCCTCGAATTCCTCGAAGGCAAAAAACTTCCCGGCGTCGAAGCGCTGACCAACAAAGTCGAAGTCCTCGCCGAGAAATAGGATTCAGCACCACCGGCCCTGACGAATCGCTCCAGCCCGAGCGACCGTCAGGGCCTCCGCATTCCTACACCGCGCGTCCCACCGCCGCCCCCGAAGCCCACGCCCACTGGAAATTGAATCCCCCCAGCTGCCCGGTCACGTCCACCACTTCGCCAATGAAATAAAGCCCGCGCACCTCGCGGCATTCCATGGTTTGCGCCGACAGCGCGCCCGTGCTCACCCCTCCCGCTGTCACTTCCGCCTTTTCGTATCCTTCGGTCCCGCTCGGCCTGAACCTCCACGCATGCAGCCGGCTCTCCAGTTCCTCGAGCGCATGATTCGTCCAGCCCTGCGGCCCCGCGATCTCCAGCAGCCGATCCGCCAGCCGAGCCGGCAAGTGCGCGCGCAGCGCTGCCTTCGCCCCTGCCGGATCGCGCCGTGCCTGCGCAGCCCGCAACGGCGCCAGCATCGGCTGTCCCGGCGCCCAGTCGATCCGGATCGCCCCCTCTTTCCCGACGTCCCGTTTCCAGTACGACGAAATTTGCAGGATCGCCGGCCCGCTCAGCCCGCGATGGGTGAACAGCATCTTCTCGCGAAAACTCCGCCGCCCGCTCGCCGCCGTCACCAGCGCGGAAACCCCCGCCAGATCCGCAAACTCCTCGCCCGCAAGCGTCAGCGGAACCAGCCCCGGCCGGCACGGCTCAAGGGGAATTCCAAACTGCCGCGCCAGATCGTACCCAAATCCTGTCGCGCCCATTTTCGGAATGGACAACCCTCCGGTCGCCACCACCAGCGCGGGCGCGCTGAAAATGTCGTTCCCGGCAACCACCGTGAACGCCCCGCTCGAATCGTCGCGCCGCACCTCGCCAATCGCCGTCGAGCAAATCACGCGCACGCCGGCCTCCGCGCATTCCCGCATCAGCAGATCGACAATCTGCGTTGCCGGTCCGTCGCAGAATAGCTGCCCCAGCGTCTTCTCGTGATACCCAATGCCGTGCGCCTCCACCAGCCCAATGAAATCCGCCGGCGTCATCCGCGCCAGCGCCGACTTGGCGAAATGCGGATTGGCCGAAAGAAAATGATCCGGCCGCGTGTGCAGGTTGGTGAAGTTGCAGCGTCCACCACCCGAAATCAGGATCTTCCTGCCCGGCCGCTCCGCGCGCTCCAGCACCGCGACCCGCCGCCCGCGGCGGCCCGCTTCTATCGCGGCCATCAGCCCCGCAGCGCCGGCGCCGAGGATAAGAACATCGAAACGATGCGAATTCACGATCCGCCTTGATTAAAACATTCGCAGACCAGAACATTCACGCCCGCGCAGTCTCACACCCCGTCTTTCACCGGCGTGCACACGCCCTCGATCCCCGCCGCCTCCGCACCCGGAAAATACCGCCGCTGGAAAAAGAACGCCACGTTCACCAGCCCAATCATCACCGGCACCTCTACCAGCGGACCGATGACCGCAGCAAACGCCGCTCCCGAGTTGATGCCGAACACCGAAACCGCAACCGCAATCGCCAGCTCGAAATTGTTCGAAGCCGCGGTAAACGCCAGCGTCGTGGTCTTCGAATAATCCGCGCCCAGCTTCCTTCCCAGATAGAACGAAACCAGAAACATCACCACGAAATAGACCAGCAGCGGCGCGGCGATCCTCAGCACGTCCATCGGTAGCCGAACCATCGTGCCGCCCTTCAGCGAGAACATCACCACGATCGTGAACAGCAGCGCCAGCAGCGTCAGAGGGCTCACCCGCGGAATAAAATTGCGGTCGTACCACGCCCGCCCCTTCGCCCGAACCAGCGCCAGCCGCGTCAAAAATCCCGCCACAAACGGAATGCCCAGGTAGATGAACACACTCCTGGCAATCTCGCCCATCGCAACGTGCACCACCGCGCCCCGCAAACCGAACTTCGCGGGCAGCACCGTGATGAACACCCACGCGTACACCGAATAGAAAAGGACCTGGAAGATCGAATTGAACGCCACCAGCCCGGCGGCATAATCCGTGTCGCCCTTCGCCAGCTCATTCCACACAATCACCATGGCGATGCATCGCGCCAGGCCAATCAGGATCAACCCCGCCATGTATTCCGGATACCCGCGCAGAAACACGATGGCCAGCACAAACATCAGCGCCGGCCCAATCACCCAGTTCTGCACCAGCGACAGCCCCAGCACCTTCCGGTTGCGAAAAACTTCGTGCAGCTCCTCGTACCGCACCTGCGTGAACGGCGGATACATCATCACGATCAGCCCCACCGCGATCGGGATCGACGTCGTGCCCACGCTGAACCGGTTCAGAAACGGCACCACCCCCGGCACCAGCCATCCCAGCACCACGCCCGCAGCCATGGCGCCAAAAATCCACCCCGTCAGGTAGCGGTCGAGAAAAGAGAGACGCGCTCGCATCGCTCACGACCTCCCGATCCGGTCGATTTCTTTTTTGATCGCCAGTTGCTCCAGCGTCCCCAGCGGCAGCGACAGAAACAGCCCGATCCTCCGATCCAGAATCACGAACGCATCCCGAAACGCCCGCGCGACCTCTTCCCCCGTGCCCTTCACCGCGGCCGGATCAGGCACGCCCCAGTGCGCCGTCATTGGCTGTCCCGGCCAATAAGGAGACTGCTCTTTCGCCGCGTTGTCGCACAGCGTAAACACAAAATCCAGATGCGGCGCATCCGGCCCGGCAAACTCATCCCACGATTTGCTCCGCAAGCCCTCCACCGGCATTCCCGCCGCCGCAATCTGCTCGAGCGCCTCCGGACGCGGCGTTCCCGTGGGATGGCTCCCCGCGCTGTACGCCCGGAAGCGGCCTTTCCCTTTGTGGTTCAGGATCGCCTCAGCCATGATCGACCGCGCCGAATTCCCGGTACACAGAAAAAGTACGTTGTAAGGATTCGCCATCACTCCTCGTATACGCAAAGGCGAATATATGCTGCGTAATCATATACGTCAAGGCGTATATTAGAAGCGGATGCCCCGCTCCTCACCTTCCTTCGACCTGCCCCGCCTCTTCTCGGCCCTCGCCGACCGCACTCGCCTCCGCCTGCTCAACCTCATGAACCACCGCGAAGTCTGCGTCTGCCAATTCGTCGAGATCCTCCGCCAAAGCCAGCCCAAGATCTCCCGCCACCTCGCCTATCTGCGCAACGCCGGCATCGTCAGCGCCCGCCGCGAGGGCAAGTGGATGCACTACAGCATTCTCCATCCGGCTGATCACGGCGCCGCTGCCGTCCTTCACGCTGCCTTCCGCTCCTTCCAGTCCGACCTCGAAATGCAGCGCGACCTCGCCCGTCTCGAACGCGCCTCCTGCGCCCCCGAACGCTTCGTCGCCCTCCGCCCCGCTCCTGTCCCCGCCCGATAAACGCCTCGTCCAGCCCAGGCGCCCCGACTTTGCCCACACCCTGCACCCTGTACGCCTTTACCCGCGAGGCCCGAGCGCGCCGCCGGGCTGCTCACTGTGGACGGTTCATCCGATCTCCACCAACTCCATCTCCCGCCGCGTCTCCATCCCCACCCTGTTCAGCCCGCCGCTGATCTCTCGCGCCCGCCGCAGCGCCGCCTGCACATGCGGCAGGATGTTCTCCCGCCCCACCTCTTCGATAAAATCCGCCCGCGCGATCAGTTCCGCCGGCTGATCCCGCGCCCCGCACAGCAACAGCGTCCGCCCCGATGCCCGCAGCCGGTCCGCAAACACCTCCAGCGCGTGCAGTCCGGTCGCGTCCAGCGCCGTCATGTTGCGCAGCCGCAAAATCACGATCGCCGGAAGCTCGCTCAGCTCTTCGGTCGCTTCCTCCAGCTTCTGCGTCGCACCAAACAAAAACGGCCCGTGGATCCGCAAAATCGCCGCCTCCTCCGGAATCTCCTTGTCCTGCAGTACGTGCGCCAACCCTTCCTGCAGATACTCCGGCGTCACCCTCGTCACCGTCGTCGTCTCCGCAATCCGGTAGATATACAGCAGCGCCGCCAGCGCCATCCCCACCCCCACCGCCACCGTCAGATCGGCCACCACCGTCAGCGTGAACGTCGCCAGCCACACCGCGATATCCGCCTTCGCCATGCGCAGCACGCCCCCGATCTCCCGCCACTCGCCCATGTTCCACGAAACCACAAACAGCACCGCCGCCAGCGTCGACAGCGGAATAAACCGCGCCAGCGGAGCCGCCGCCAGCAGCACCAGCAACAGCGTCAGCGCGTGCACCATCCCCGATACCGGCGTCCGCGCCCCTGCCCGGATATTCGTCGCCGTCCGCGCAATCGCCCCCGTCGCCGGAATCCCCCCAAACAGCGGCGCCGCCAGATTCGCTACCCCCTGCGCCACCAGCTCCACATTGGAGTTGTGCCGGTCCCCGCTCATCCCGTCCGCCACCACCGCCGACAACAGGCTCTCGATTGCCCCCAGCAGCGCCACCGTCAGCGCCGACGGCAGCAGCGGCAAGATATGTTCCGCGTGCAAATGCGGCAGCGCCAACCGCGGAAACCCCTGCGGAATTCCCCCAAACCGCGTCCCGATCGTTTCCACGTGCAGACCGAGCGCCGCCGCCGTCGCCGTGCACGCCAGCACTGCCAGAATCGATCCCGGAATCCGCCGGCTCACCCGCGGCCACACCAGAATGATCGCCAGCGTCGCGCACCCCAGCCCCACCGTCGGCCAGCTCACCGTCCCCAGATGCTCCGCCAGCACCTTCATCCGCGGCACAAAGTTGCTCGGCGCCGCCCCCGTCTTCAGCCCCAGAAAATCCTTCACCTGCGTCGACGCGATCAGCAGCGCGATCCCGTTCGTGAACCCGATGATCACCGGCCGCGGAATGAACTTCACCGCCGAGCCCAGCCCCGTCACCCCCATGATCACCAGCAGCACGCCCGCCATCAGCGTCACCAGCGTCAGCCCCGACAGCCCGAACTTCGCCACGATCCCGGCCACGATCACCACGAACGCGCCCGTCGGTCCGCCAATCTGCACCCGCGAGCCGCCCAGCGCCGAGATTACAAATCCCGCCACCACCGCCGTGTACAGTCCCGCCTCCGGCGTCACCCCCGACGCGATCCCGAACGCCATCGCCAGCGGCAGCGCCACCAGCCCCACCGTGATCCCTGCGCCCAGATCCGCCGCAAACTTCCGCGGCGTATATCCGCGCAGCGACTGGATCGACCGCGGCATCCATTTTTCTGAAGGCTTCACCCTCGCCGCTCCTCCGCCTTCTCCATCTCCTCCATCAGCGCCAGCGAGTCGCCTACATATTTGTGGAAGTACCGCCGCATCAGCTCCAGCAGATCCAGAATCAGCGGATCGCGCACCGCGTAGAACACCTGGTTCCCCGCCTTCCGCGTCGTCACAATCTGCTTCCCGCGCAGCACCGCCAAATGTTGCGAAAGATTGGCCTGCTCCAGCCCCAGCCGATCCCCAAACGACCCCGCCGTCAGCTCCCCATCCCGCAACTGTTCGAGAATCGCAATCCGCGTGGGATGCGCAAGCGCCTGAAAGATTTCCGCTTTGAATTGTCGAAGAGAATCTGGCATAACATCATTATATTCGCAATTTCTAATATAGCGAAGCCTTGTCCCGCGAATCGATCGCCCCACAGTCCCCCGTGCCTCTTCCCCGGGGGGGCCGCCGCCCCTCAGCTCTTGTGCACCACCTCGAACGAATAGCCGTCCGGGTCCAGCACATCCGCTGCGTAGTAGCCCGGATCGTATTCGAGCCGCAGGCGCGGTGAAATATTGTCCCCGGCGCCGGCAGCAAGCGCCGCCTGGTAAAACTCATCCACCTTCCCGTTGCTCGCTGCCATGAACCCCCAGTGAATGGACGCGGGATCAGGCTTCCCCTGCTTCAGCCAGAAATACGCGCTCTTGCCGTCCCCAAACCCCCACAAATCGGCATCGCCGCCCTGGCCCTTGTAGGGCAGAAAGTACTGGATGTTCAGAGGCTTCAGCGCAGCCTCATAAAACGCCAGCGAACGCTCCACATCGCTGACCGTCAGAATGATGAAACCAAGCATGGTCGTCTCCTGTTCAGTCACCAGGGCTTCCATCAGCCCTTTCGCCGGAAAGCGAATCTCATCCCCGGCCGGCAGCGCGAACCCGCCTCCAACCCCTTAACGCAGCGGAATCCGATACAGATTCCGCCGCGTGGTCAGCTTCGTCCATGCGTACAGGTCCTGGTCGAAAGCGCTGTCCACCCGCTGCAGCGGCGGCCCCGACTTCAGCCGCAGCACCTGTTCCCGCGAGCCGATCCCCCCGGCAGGAACCTCCGGCAGCCCTCCCGCTTCCTTCACCGGCAGCATCAGCACGTCCTGGCTCAGCATCGTCAGGTCGTACAGATATATCGCCGACCCGGTGACATTCCACGACATCACGCAGTAGTCCACACACATCCGCCGCGAGCTGCTGCCGTCCGCCGCAAACGCCACCGTGGCGTTGGTGAACTCCTCATCCGCCTGCGGCACCGCCGCCAGAATCCACTGCCCCGTCGGCGAAACCGCCACGATGTCCAGAATGCGCTGCCCGATAATCTTGTGCCGCCCGCTGCCGTCAGGCTTCATCCGGTAGGCGTAGTTCGCGCCGTTTTCTGACACCCGGAAGACCACGTCGCCGTCCGGCAGGAATGATGGCTGGTCCTCATCCGTCGTTGCCGCCAGCTCCACCGGCGCCCGGCGGCGGCTCGTCGGTGCGATCCAGATGCCCGACCGCCCCCGGCTGTTGCGCCGCACCAGCGCCACCAGCTTGCCGTCCTGCGAAACCGCGTACTCGCTCACCGGAAACCCGGGCGCCACCGGATCCATGCTGCCCGTATCCAGATCCCGCACCCAAAGCTGCGGTGTTTCCTCCTGCCCCTGGGTCTTCAGAAAATACAGCTTCCGCCCATCATGCGAGAACAATGACTGAAACGTTTCCCCTTCCGTACTCATCGCATGATCGCCCGTCCGGTCGTGGACCCAGACCGTCCGGTCCTGCGTTCCCACCGCGGTCACCAGCGACTTGCCGTCCGGCGCCATCGCCAGCCCCACCTGCGACGTCGGACCGAACGTGAGCTGCTCCGCCTTCCCGTCCGGCACCCTCTGCCGCCAGATATGGTAATCGTCCGTCTGCGCCGTCACGTAGACATACCGCCCGTCCACCGACCATCCGCCGCCCAGGCAAAGTCCCGCCGGAGGTCCAACCGCCTCCACAGGCGCGCTCGTCCCCATCCCCACCACCCGGCACGGCAGCATGTGACCCTCGTTGTCCATCTCCACCACCAGCAGCCGGCTGCCATCCGGCGACGGCCAGGAATGATGCACCATGCTCCGATTCCCCGCCGGCAGATACAGCTCGCGAAGATTCCCCCGGCTCTGGTCGCTGCTCACCACCCCCATATGCAGGCCCTGCCCCTGCTTGATCTCCGAGAACAACACCCGCTTGCCCCCGTCAATGAAGGTCAGCGACGAGGAGTTGGGCATGAACAGATGCGGCGCACCCCCCAGCACCGGCACCTCCCACGTGTCCCACGGGTCGGCTATGCTGTAAACCACCTGCGAGTTGTCGGGCGTAAAGCTCGGGCTCAGCTTGGTCCGGCCGTCGTGGGTCAGCTGCACCGGCTCACCCCCCGGCAGCATCTGCACGTACACATCGCCCCGGACCAGGAAGGGATCGCTGCCCCGTATGAATGTCAGCATGCGGCCGTCGGAGGAAAGCGCCGGGTACACCACCGCATCGGTGAAGAACGTGAGCTGCTGCCACTGGCTGCTGTCGGCCAGCCGCGGCGGCACATGCCCGCGCACCAACAGCTGCCACCCACCCACCGCTGCCAGCAGCACAAGGGCCGCCAATATCCACCCCGGCCGCAAACGCCGCCGCGCCGCAGGCGCAGCCGCTGCCTCGAAATGGCTGTCGCTCCTCCGGGCCAGACGCCGCAGGTCGGTGCGCATCTCCGCCGCATGCTGATAGCGCAGCTCGCGGTCTTTCTCCAGCGCTTTCGCGATCACCCGCTCCAGCTCTGCCGGAACCTTCGGGTTCAGCCGCACCGGCGACACCGGCGTCCGGTTCAGGATCGCCTCGAAGATCAGCCCCATGCTCTCGCCCCGAAACGGCAGCGCCCCCGTCGTCATCAGGTACAGCACGATCCCGAAGGAGAACAGGTCGCTCCGCGCGTCGGCCTCCTCGCCACGCACCTGCTCGGGCGACATATACCCCACCGTCCCCATGCCCGATCCTGGATTGGTCAGCTCCCGGTCGCTCACCGTCGGCTGCGACGCCCCATCCGCTCCCGCCCGGACCACCACCTTGGCCAGCCCGAAATCCAGCACCTTGGCATGGCCCCGCGCCGTCACGAAGATGTTCGCCGGCTTGATGTCGCGGTGGACAATTCCCGCCTTATGCGCCGCGTCCAGCGCGTCCGCAATCTCGATCCCCAGCTCCACCGCCGTCTCCGCCGCCAACGGCTTTTGCCCAATCCGCTCCCCCAGGTTCATCCCTTCCAGAAATTCCATGGCGATGAACACCCGCCCGTTCTCTTCGCCGGCCTCGTAGATCGTGCAGATGTTCGGATGATTCAGCGATGCCAGCGCGCGCCCTTCCCGCCTGAACCGTGCGACCAGCTCATCGCCCTCCGCCGCCTCCCCGCGCAGCACCTTCACCGCCACGTCGCGCCCCAGGCTCGCATCCACCGCCCGGTACACCACGCCCATGCCACCCGATCCCAGCAGCTCCACAATTGTGTAGCGCCCCAGCCGCGTGCCTCGCGGCAGCGTCTCGCTCCCGCCGGCTTCTCCCGCCGGCTTCAGCGGCGATTCCGACAGAAAGCCCTGCAACCGCTCATGCTCGGCCAGCAGCGCTTCCACCTGCTCCCGCAAGGCCGCATCTCCCCTGCATACCCGGTCCAGAAAAGCGCGCCGCTCCTCCAGGCCCAGCTCCTGCGCCTCTCCGAAAAGATGCTCTGCCTCTGCTTCCCGGTTCCTCATGGAGAAGTTCCCTCAAGCCCGCAAGGTGGATTCCACGTTACCATGCACCTCACTTTGCCACCCCGAACTCCGGGCCCTGCCCCCCAGCCCCACCCCTGCCTCTCTCCTGTCAATCCCTTACTTTGGTGTACTAACTGATTCCAAAGGCCTCCAACTCCAACAAAGTTGGCAGTAAATAACTCCAACCCTGGTATCCTAAGAATAGAGAGTAAATAACAAAAGGGCCGTCCTCCGGACGGCCCTTTTCTTTGCCCTCAGGAGGGTTCCCATGAGACCGGTTCTCGAACCGGTCTCATACAGCCTGAGAAGTCGAGTGACCCTGCGTGTGAGACCCGCCGCCCAAGCGGGGCTCATGCCCTTAACCAAAAACCACAGGACTATACATGAGACCGGTTCTCGAATGCCGCCACATCCTGCGCAACGGCCATAAGTGCCACGGAACAGCCCTCAGCGACCAGCACTTCTGCCGCCATCACGCGCCGCAATCCCACCCCGCCGGCCCACCGCCCGCTACCCGGCGCGAACGCTACTCCCGCCTCGCCCGCTGGCGCTCCCTCGGAGCGAACGCTTCCTGGCTCAACCCCGTCGAGGTCCCCGGCGAAATCCTCAGCATCCCCCACTCCCTCCTCAGCGAGGACCAGGCCGACTCCATCTCCGACGTCTGCGCCGGACGCTACCTCCGCACGCTCCTCCGCCGCCTCGGCCACTTGCCCTTCACTCTCCCCGACGCCGAACCCTATCCCGTCCCCGCACCCGCGGCTGTGAGTCCAGGGCCCGCTTCGCGCCCAGCGCCTGCGGCGGCCCTCCCGTCCCTCCCCCGGGTCGATGACGCCTTCGACGAAACCTTCGCCGGTGCGCGCCTCCAGCCCGGCAAACCGATGGACCGAGCCACCGCCGCCCGCCTCATTTGCGCCTTCGAGAAGCGCGGCCTGCTTCCCCCCGAGCTCGCCCGCCCGTTCCACCAGGTGCCTCGCCCATGACCTCGCTCGTGACGCGCGCCAATGCCGCACTCACACGCGTGAATGCCGCAGACGCATGCGCCACGCCATCCCTCACACTCGTGAGTGCCGCATTCGCGTACCCAACGCAAGTGCCGCCCCACCCATCATCAAGCTCCATCGCGCGCGTCAGTGACGCACTGGCGCGTGCCATTGCATCATTCACACGCGTCTCGCAATTGCCCTGTCTTCCGGTTCTTGCCGCTGTCTCCACAGGAACGCCCAGGCGAACTCGCACAAAACAAAGCACCGGCCTTCCCCCAGGGGGAGAAGCCGCCTTCAGCCGCCGGCTTCGAACAGCTGCATGTCGCCCTGCTCGCGCGGCAGATCATCGTAATGCGCCAGCCGAAATTCCGACCAGTACCCCACCCATCGCGGATCCGAGGACAGCGCCGCACCCAGCTCCCGAATCATCTCCCGACGCACATCGGCCAGCGCCGCATCCCCGATCCGATTCACCGCGTCGTTGCTGTCCAGATCGAACAGCTCATCCACCGTCGAAGTGCAGTTGTAGGAATACAGATACCGATGCCCATCGGCCGCCTTGTGCTGGATCCCGCAGTCGAAGTTCACCCCCACATGCCATCCTCCGAAAAACAGCAGCCGCCGCTTTTCGTCGCCCGCGCCCGCGGCCATCGCCGGCAGCAGCGACGTCCCGTCGAACTTCGCTTCCGGCCGGATGCCCGCCGCGTCCAGCAGCGTCTGCGAAAGATCCAGCAGCGAAGCCGGCGTGTCGACCACCGCATGCTCCCGCGCAACGCTCGCAGGCCGCTTGAAAACCATGGGCACCCGCACGATGTCCGGATACAGATACACCCCTTTGTCCACAATGGCGCGCCGCCCGTTCATCTCGCCATGATCGGAGATGAACGCAATCAGCGTCTGGTCATAAAGGCCCAGCTCTTTCAGCTTGCCCGTCACCATGCCGATCACATGATCAACCAGCTCCATCTGCAGCGCATACGCAACCCGATAGTCCACCAGCGTCTCAGGATCGTAGATCCCCCAGTAGCGGCGATAGATATCGGTGATCTCCGGCTCCGTCGCAGCTCTTTGAAAGTTCCGCGCCTGCACCTCTTTGTAGGTGTCGGGCAAACCCACTGCCTGCCGCAGTTCCTTCTCCCGCGCCTCAAATCCCGCGGGAATCGAAAACGGCTGGTGCGGATCGAACAGATCCAGCTGCAGATACATCGGGTGATGATCGAGCGCTCCGCCCTCTCGCAGGCTCTCGATCGTCTCCACCGCTTTGCGTCCGAGATAGTAACTGTACTGCGCCTCCATCGGAAACGGCTGGCCGTCCTGCTGCACGATCCACCCGCCCGCCGAGTTCCCCGGCGTCCTGCGGTCCTGCAGCCGGAAAACAATCTCCCGCGAGTATTTCTGCGGCTTAACCCCCAGGCTTCTCTGGTAAGCCAGAAAGTCATCGTCATCGAACACCGGCGGCGACCACCGGTCCCAGGGCTGATCGTTGTCTCCGAAGGCGTCGATAAACTTCTTCGCGCCCACATGGCACTTACCCACCTGGCGCGCAACATAGCCGGCCGCTCGCAGATATTCGGGGAAAATGATGTCGTCGGAACGCAGCTCCGACTCCAGCCCCTCCGGAGCCCGCTCGCTGTTTCCCTGGATATAGCTGTAACGCCCCGTCAGATAGGAGGCCCGCGACGGAGAACACAACGGAACCGTGCAGAACGCGTTCGAGAAAAACGTCCCGTCCTGCATCAGCGAACGGATGGCCGGCAGCCGCACATGGCGCGAAAAAGGCCGGCTGGGATGATACAAATCCGGTCCCACCATATCCGCGCTGATCAGGAGGATGTGCGGGGGCTTTCCCCCGCCGTTCTCCTCAAAAGGACCGGCGCCCGTGCGCACCTGGGTAAAACGGAGAGGCGGCGAAGTTTGCTGCGCAGCGGAGTTCTCTGCGCCCCATGCCTTTCCCAGCAGAGCCCCGGCGGTAAGGCCAACAAACGATCTGCGGTTCACCCAATCCCCCGATTCGTCAGCACCCACGATACATCGCTGAAGCGGTCGTGTAAAGCATTACATCCGCCGCCTTGCCCGGCCTCACCCACGCTTCCGCAGCGGCGCTCCCGTCGAGTGACGCAGCACCAGATGCGGATGCAGCGGCTCCAGCTCCTCAACCTTTTCCCCCCGCAGCGCCTGCTGCAGACTGGCAAAGGCCCGCGCCGCGACCTCTCTCCGCGGATGACGGATCGTGCTCAGCGCCGGATGCACCATCGCGGCAATCGGCAGGTCGTCGAACCCGATCAGCGACAGCTCCCGCGGCACGCGGATATGCGCCTCATGCGCCGCCTGCAGCGCGCCCACCGCCATCAGGTCGTTCGACGCCAGCACCGCCGTCGGGCGCGGACGGCAGCGCAGCAATTCCTCCATCGCCGAACGCCCTCCCTCCACTCGCATGTCGCCCGTTGCGATCCATTCCCGCCGCACCGTCAGTCCATGCGCGCGCAGCGCCGAGCGGAACGCCTCCTTGCGCCGCCGCGCCGAGTTCAGCTCCTTCGGCCCGGCAATGAAGCCGATGTCGCGATGCCCGATCGACAGCAGATGCTCCAGCGCCTCGCCAAAACCCGTCGCGTATTCCACCAGAACGTTGGGATACTTGTCTCCCAGGTCTCCCTGGTTCATTAGCACCAGCGGAAGACCGGCTCGCACCGCCTGCTGCAGAGCCTCCGGCGCGACCTCCGACGTCATCACCGCGATCGCGTCCACCCCCCGCTCCACCATCCGCCGGATGCTGCTGTGCAGCCGCGCCGGATCGTAATTGGTGTGCGTGAAGATCACCTCGATTCCCTGCGAGGCCGCCAGCGCCTCGAACGCGTCGATCAGCTCCGGGAAAAACGGATTGTTCACGTCGGAAACGATCAGCCCGAACAGCCGCGAACGTCCCACCCGCAGGCTGCGCGCGTTGGGATTGGGCACATAATTCATCTCCGCAATCGCGCGCCGCACCCGCGCCATGGTCTTGTCGCGCACCCCGGGAAAACCGTTCAGCACCCGGGAAACAGTGGCCGTGGAAACGTTCGCGCGTTTGGCAACCTGCAGGATATCCATGCGCCGGATTCCGATCTGCTTTCTGGCCCTTCAGCATATCAAGGCGAAACGAACCGCCGTCTCCGGGCCGGAACTCCGGCGGCTCGCAGGATTGATCTCCTGGGCTCGAACGCCGCGCTCTCCCGCGCTGCTCCGCGCCCGCCAATCTTCATATCGCCGCGCCCCGCCAGGCATATAGAATGCGGCATCGGAAGGGCGAAGGCGATGACAACAACTCCCTTGAAGCATGGTCTTCACGGCCGTGGTCTTCCCGGAGAAGAAGAGCAGGAAGGGGGGCTGCCCCGCGGAAGCATCGCCGCCATTGCCGTCTGCTCCCTCGGCGGCACGGCCTTCGGCTACGATCTCGGCGCCGTTTCTGCAGCCACCCGCGGATGGCTGCACGCCTTTCAGCTCTCCGTTCCCCAACTCGGAGTCACGGTCTCCGCTTCGCTGTGGGGCGGCGCCGCAGGCTCCCTCCTCGCCGGCAAGCTCGCCCATCGCTGCGGAAGGCGCCCGGTTCTCGCCGGCTCCGCCATCCTCTATGCGCTGGCCGCGATCGGGCTGGCGCTCGTGCCCGCAGGCCGCTGGCCGCTCCTTCTCCTGCTGCGCGTCCTTTCCGGTGTCGCCATCGGCGGCTTTGTCGTCGATTGCCCCCTCTATCTTGCCGAGATCTCTCCCCGCGCCTGGCGCGGCCGTGTTGTCGGCTGCTTCCAGCTCCAGATTGGCGCCGGCGTCGTGCTCGCCTTCACCGCCGGCGCGCTGCTGTCGATGCTCTGGCCGGGGCCCTCGCTCTGGCGCTGGTTCATGGCCCTTGGCGCGCTGCCGCCCCTCTGCCTGCTCGCCCTCCTGCGCTGGGTGCCGGAAGAACCTCATTGGCTGCACGCTGCAGGCCGGCCCGGTCAGGCCGAGCGATCTGCGGCCCGGCTCGGCATCGATCCCGCCGAGTGGCTGCGCTCCCAGAACCTGCTCCGCGGCCACGCTGCTCCCGGCAGCGAGAGGCTCCTGCAGCGCAAATACCTGCGCCCCATCCTGCTCGCCATCAGCATCGCCATGTTCAATCAGCTCAGCGGCGTCCAAATCTTCCGCATGTACCTCCTCGATCTTCTTTCCAGCGCCGGGATGGGCCACCGCTCGCGCGACCTCTATGCCGTCTCCATCTCCGTGCTCAGTCTGGCAGTCACCCTCACCGCCGTGATGCTCATCGACCTGCGCGGGCGAAAGCCCCTGCTCCTCGCTGGCAGCGCCGGCATGGGCCTCTGCCTGGTGTCGCTCACCCTTGCGCTCCGCGGTCACGCGCATCCCGGCACCCTCGAAACGATCCTTACCGCCTTCAACGCCTGCTTCGCCTTCTCCCAGGGCCCCATGGTCTGGATCTACCTCTCCGAACTCTTTCCCTTCGCCGTTCGCGGAGCGGGCCAGGGACTCGGCAGCCTGGTCCACTGGCTCACCAGCGCGTCTGTCATCCTCTGCTTTCCTCTGCTGCAGCGCGCGGCGCCGTCCGGCGTCTTCCTCATCTTTGCGGCCATCATGCTGTTGCAGGTGGCCATTGTGGCCAGGTGGTATCCCGAGACCAAAGGCACCCCTCTCGGCCAACTGGCCAGAGAAGCCATAGTGTCGTAAGAACGCAGGCTACTCCTGCGCATGCAGGTGAAGCACCGTTACGCTCTCGTGCGGCAGCGTGATCCTGAGCAGCTGGCTCTCGGCCACCCGCACCGCGATGGGCTCCGGCACCACTCTCTGCGGTTCCACCTCGTCGTTCATCATATAGCGCGAGACCGAAGCGATCTGTTCGCCGGATATCACACCGGCAGCCGCCCGGAACTTCGCCAAATCAAACTTGACCGGCTCGTCGAGCGAGATCGACCGGTTCACGCAGAAGAGCGTGATCTCTTTGCCGTCCGGACTGCGCGTGGCCGCCACATCCACATACGGCACATCCTGAATATCGGCGTAGCCCATCGTTCCGTTGGCCACGCTGTAGGTCCCGCTGTCGGTGGATACGGGCAGTACCGTCTGCCCTTTCGCGGCGGAGTACATCTTGAAAACATAGTACGCAGGCGACGCGAACACCTGCTCCCGTCTCTTCCAGATGCCGGCAAATTCCATCAGGCCGGTCAGGTCGACCAGCTTGATCTCGCTGTTGCGGCGGAGATACGTGTTGAACGTGCCCGCGATCATCACCGCCCCGCCCTCGTTGCGCGAGCTGGGACTATCGTCGGTGAAATTGCGCTCGCCCGCGCCCTTGCTGTTGAAAAGCCACTCAGTGACGGCGAGATGCGTGTCCTGATGCCCCGGCACCGCATCGATCTGCGCCTGCATGCGGTCGAGGTTGTTGCCAATCCCGTACGGCGCCGCATACGCCGCCTGCGCCATGAAGTCGGGCGTCGAGTTCCGCAGCCGCACGTGATTCGTCCCGATGATGAAGTGCGTGGTCAGCAAGTCGAAGGTCCCCGGAGGATTCGTGAGCTGGGCCGCATTCCACGCCTCGAAATTTGCGGGCACGTCGCCGGTAGCCATCACCGTCGCATCGCCCGCCAGTGGCCGAATGGCCTTGCTGAAGGTCAGCGTCCGCGCCGCAATTTCGTTCACCGCCGGGTACCCGACCTGCCACCGCCCGTACAGCTCGTTGCCCATCTCCAGATTCAGCGGCCCCTGGTAGCGTTCGCGGATGTACTTCACCCAGTCGGCAGCCTCCTCCGGCGTTCCACTGCCCATATTGAGATCGAATTGCGGCTCGGCCTGAACCAGCCGGCAGAATTCCAGAAACTCGTCCGTGCCAAAATTGTTGTACTCGGGGATCCCCCACGCAATGTTTTTCATCGCCAGCCGCTTGTCCAGCGGCCCGACGCCGTCGCGCCAGTGGTAGTAGCTGCTGAAGTTGCCGCCCAGCCGCAACTCGGTCATGTGCATCGCGGCGGCCATCCGGATCACCTCAGGATCGAGGGTGCCCACCGCATCGCCAGGCAGAAGCGAAATTTCATCCACCTCCACGCGTTCGTTCCCTTCGACCGAAAGCGCGAAGTTCACTGGCTCCAGACGCCGCACCGATCCAGGCTTCAGCTCGAGCATGGCGTGATACTTCGTCCAGCCGGCGGCCGTGACCTCCACCTGCGCCGAAGCCAGCACCTGACCCGATTCCCGCGCGCGCAGCGAGACCTGCACCGTCTCTGGTCCACTCCGCTGTCTCGCGTAAAACGAGACGTTATAGGTGAAGGTGCGCGGCACCGGCAGATACACCCGCTGCATGATCCCTGCCAGCTGATCGGGCATGCCCATGATCTCGAGCGACTGCCAGCTGTTGGCAGCTTCGCCCACATGCAGCTCATAGCGATTCCCCGCCGCTGTGTTCAGCGGCTCCCACGGCAGCGGAATCCCCGTAGCATCGCTCGACTCGATCAGTTCTGGTTGGTCGCGAAACATTTCCTCCAGCATCGCGTGATTCCACAGCCCGCCCTCCAGACTGCCGTTTACCAGAATCTCCGCGACCACCCCGTTGTCGATCGAGTTGTCAATCGGCTCGATAAACGTGCCGAAGATGCGCGGCGGCACCTGCCCCAGGTTGCCGCCGGCGTCCACCTGCACCGTGACCACCGGCGGCATCGGTTTTCCTGCGGTAATTTGCCCCACCGCCGGCGCCGCGATCCCGGCAACAATGCAGACCGTCAACCAGCCAAAGCAACGCACAACAAACCTCGCATGCAGGAAGCGATCAGAGTAGCACTGCAGCCGAGCCGCGAAGCGGTGCCGGCCGCCCATGCCGCAATCGAACCCCGCGCTCAGAAGGTGATCCTTCCCGCCACCTGCACAATGCGCGACGCGTGTTGGGTGGACGTGATCTGGCCGAAGCCCGCGCCCGCATTCACCCCGGTATTGGGATTGGCGAACTGCGTGTGGTTCCATGCATTAAAGAACTCGCCCCGCAGCGCGAACGCAATCCCGTGCTCGATGGCGAATTCCTTGTGCGCCGCAATATCCCAGTTGTTCAGGCCCGGTCCGTAGTACGGATCGAAGCCGCTGTTGCCGAAGGCGTCGCGCGCCTGCACGCCTCCGATCACCGGTAGCTTGCCGCTCACCAGGTTGACCGGGTCCTTCGCCGGATCCACAAAACATCCTCCGCCTGTCTCATTCTGGAAAACGCCGCCCGACTGCTGATTCCAGAACCAGAAGTTGCCGTTCGTTCGCAGATTGCGGTTCAGCCCGTGCTGCGACAGGTACGACCCCGCGTGCGGATCATGGCAGTAGCGGTTGGCGCGAATCTGCCCCGGCGACCAGTCCGTCGAGTTCGCACCGGTGATCGTATACGGCAGGCCTTTCTGCATCGTGCCGATCGCGTCCACGCTCCATCCCCCGATCACCTGGTTCAGCACCGGATTCATGTCGTTCCCCCAGATGCGCCCATGTCCGAACGGCAGGTTCACCACCGTGCTGATCACCAGCGCCTGCGGAATATTCGAAGTCGTCAACCCGTAGTCGCAGCTCAGGCAGCTGCGGTTCTGGTTCACCGTGCCGTTGCTCCCCTGCTGCGCTTCCGCCAGCCCCTTCTCCCAGATGTAGTTGGCCATCAGGCTGAAGCCATGCTGGAACTGGTGCTGGAACTTCGCCAGCAGGGCATTATAGTTCCCGTATCCGATGCTGTTCACTTCCTGCATGTAACTGTAGCGATCGTTGTAGGGAATCCGCGAATCCACGCAATACTGGTCCGTCGTCGAGGAGCAGTCGAACGGATTCCAGTTGACCGCCAGATGATGCGCATTGTTGCCCAGATAGGAAACGTCCGCCAGGTTGCTCTTGGCGAAGCTGTACTGAACATCAAAGTTGTACTGGTCGACATAGGGCGAATGCTGATTGGTGGAAAGATACTGCACCGGACCGGTCATCGCGTTCGCCTGCGCCTGGGTGATCTGCCCCACCGTTACGGCGGGCATCGCGTTCACCCCCAGCACGTACTGTGGAATTCCCTGCAGGTTCGAAACCGCGTTGTTCACCGTGATGATCTGCGACACGATGGAGTACTGCGCGTTCACGTCTTCCTCGGTCGTGTAATACAGACCCCACCCCGCCCGAATCACAGCATTCGGCAGCACCGGTGGCTGGTAGCTGAACCCCACGCGCGGAGCGAAGTTTGTCTTCGTCATCGAATAGACTTCCGGATTGACCTGGCCGAGCGCTGCAAAAGTCAGCAGCCCGCTGTTGAAATCGAAAGCGTGAATCAGGTTCTTGTCCGGCCCCACCGGATCGGGCGGCGTCGCCCCGTACCACGCCAGCGCCAGGTTGGCCGTCAGGTGCGGCGTCACCTTCCAGGTATCCTGGGCATACGGCTCAACCGTGGTCCAGCGGAAATGCGTGGCCGGCATCGCGATCGACTGCCCCGTATTCAGATCGCCCAGCAGAAAGTCTGCAAACGAATAGCCTCCCGCCCCGCCCGGATAGCTGTTGTCGGTGGCGTAGCCACTGCCGCTCTTGGTCGTCTGTGCGGTAAACATGCCGTTGAAGTTGAACGCCCCGCGCGCATTCGCGTTGGCACTCGCCTGAATCGACCGCAGATAGTCATACTGGAACCCGAACTTCAGCTGATGGTTGCCGTGCAGCCAGTTGAATCCGTCATGGATCTGGTAGACATCGTCCACGTCGCCCAGCAGACCCGTCGAGACTCCAAACCCCGACAGTCCGCCCCCTGAAAATCCAACGCTCGGCACCCCGTTGGGATCGCCCGTCCCGGTGATGTTGAGCTTGTTCTGAACCCCCTGAACCGACGCGCCCTCGTCGAACACCGAGTCCCGCACCATGCCCATCCGCAGCTCGTTCACCTTGGTCGAGCTCAGCGACCAGTTCCAACCCAGATTCACCAGCTCCGTGTCCATCGGATAAGAGATGCCGGTGGAGGGGAAGAGTCCCGGAGACGAAATCGGCGAATTCAGCCAGTTACCCTGCGCGAAAACCTGGTTCTTCGCGTTTACGCTGCTGTCGATCCGCCCCATGAACTGGTCGGAGTTGAACAGGTACGGGCGATTGCCCCCCACGTTCTTCGGTGCCGGCGCCGTGCCCGAGCCCGCCGTGTAATAGGCCATCAACCCCTTGATGTTGTCGCTGATTCTTCCCGGCGGAATGATGTTTCCCGAAAACGCCTGCCGCCGACCCGTCGTCGGGTCCAGTGTCGCCGGGTCGTAAATCACAGTATTGGGGAGCAGGGCTGAAAAATCGCCGCCGAACATCGCCTGCGTGGGCGCTTCGCCGGTCAGCAGTTGTTGTTGGTTCTCGCGATACCCTTCGTAGCTCGCAAAATAAAACAGCTTGTCGCGCAGAATCGGGCCGCCCGCGTTGAAGCCGAACTGATTCTGGTGATACTTGCCGGGAGGAATGGGAATGTTCGTGCCCGGGTTGATGGCAAAGTAGTCACGCGCCTGCATCTGATTCGTGCGCAGGTATTCGTACACCTCGCCGTGGATGTGGTTCGTCCCCGCCTTCGTCACCACGTCCACAATCCCCGGATTGGTCCCCATATCCGGCATGAAGAAACCGTAGTGCACTTCAAACTGATCGATGGCCCCGGTGTCGATGTTCAGCGAGCTGTTCCCCGCGCGGCTGCCCACCGTCTCGATGCCGTTCACCAGATACATCGTGTAATCCGGCTCGTTCCCGGCCACGTTGATGGCCAGATATGGATGCCCAGTTTGGGCGGTAGAGCCCGCTGCTGCACCCTGCGGAGTCGTAGCTGCCCCCGAAAGCAGGCTCAGTTGCAGAAAATTGCGCCCGTTCAGCGGTAGATTCTCCACCGAATGCGGCCCGATCACCGTACCCAGATCGTTCGACTGCGGATCGAGCAGGTTCGACAGTCCGCTTGCGTCCACCGTCACCACCGTCGACGAGGACGCGACGCTCAGCTTCGCGTCCTGCGTCTGATGCTGCCCCACAATCACGTTGAACCCCGCGACCTTATACGTCGCGAAGCCGTCCTTGGTCGCGGTCAGCGTGTAGAGCCCCACTCGCACCGAGGGAAACGAATAGTTGCCCGCCTGGTCGGACCGGCTCTGCAGCGTCACGCCCGTCAGGTTATTCGTCAGTTGCACCGTGGAATCGGGAATGACTGCGCCCGTTGAATCGGTTACCGTTCCCTGAACTGACGATGTACCGCTCTGCGGCCGCCCCACTCCCGTGGATAACAGCAACAGCCCGGCGATCCCCGCAATGACAATCCGATCGATGAATTTCATTCACTGTCCTCCCGTCGCTCACAACGTACGGCCTGGCACCGTCGGTCCTTACGCTGTGCCCCTCCCCAATAAAACTGCCCTGGCAGGCGAAACGACTGCGCCGGGGAATTGAAACCGGACTTCAGGGCCCTTCCCGCGACGAAACCGATTACATTTGCGCCCGTTCATGTAATGGTTTACAAATTGAGGCAAATAATAGGGCGCCTCTCCCAAGCCTGTCAAGCCCCGACTTATTTCGTTTTGACCTCCGACCCCACCGACCACTTTTTCCACATCGATAGATCAACCACCATCGGTAGGAAAACCCCGCCCACCACCGACCGCGCCTCGAATCCAACCTGGGCACCGTCACCGTGTCGAACTGCTGCCGATCCATGGACCCGATGGGTTTTCCAGCCGCCCGGCGTTGAGCGCACTGGTTTTTAGCCAACCGGCCTTTAGCGGACCAGCGTTCTTCCGGACCCGGAGCACCGTCCCGTTACTCCAGGTCACCAAAACTCTCCCCGGAAGGTACTCATGTGGGATTGTGAGCCATTGTTTCGGAAAGTAAGAATGAAGCTAATCACAACAGCAAGTTTTTAGGGCCGCGTCGGGTGCGCGGCCTTATCTTTTTTCCGCCGCTCGGCCGTTTACCAGAAAATTTCGTACCACACGCGAGGGACCGGGATTCCCCTCTTCCGCCATCGAAGTTTCTCGCCAGGGGCCGTTAGTCATGCCACTCTCAGGGAATCCAAATTTGCACCATCGAGGCGAGTTATGCCTGGCATCCTTCTTCGTTGCGTTATCGGAATCTTTCTTGTGCTTACCCTGCGCGCTCTGGCACGCCGCCACCGGCCCGCGGACAGTCTCTGGCAATAGCGCCCCCATGTTTTCGCCCGGACCTCAACGCCCTGCGCGCTGCCGCCCCGGTGCTACACTCGAGTTGGTCCGATTATCCGCAGCCTCTGGTGAGGCTTCGCATGAGACCCGCCGAAGCGGGCCGCATGCTGATCGCCGTAGCCGCAAACCTGTAGATGAGACCCGTTCTCGCCCCTATGGATGACCCCGCCGCATCGTTCCCCGCCGCTCCGCCAGCACCTCCACCGTCCTGGGGACCGCCCACGCCGCCCCGGGCGCGACGCCGCGTCTGGCCCTGGCTGCTCGCCGGGGGCGTCCTACTCGCCGGTTTCCTCAGCGTGGTTGGCCTTCTCGTCTACAGCGCGGTCCGCTCCGCAGGCAGCAGCCAGGACACGTTCTCCTCGCTGGGCGACGACAATATTGGTGTCGTCGATATCAGCGGCGAGATCCTCTCCGCCGACGGCATCGTCGATCAGCTGCGCAAGTACGACCAGGACAGCTCCATCAAGGCCATCATCCTCCACATCGATTCGCCCGGCGGCGCGGCCGCGCCCTCCCAGGAGATCTACCACGAGGTCCTCGAGATCCGGAACGAGCATAAAAAGCCGATCGTGGCCTCGATTGAGAGCATGGGCGCCAGCGGGGCATACTACATCGCCTCCGCCGCCCAGAAGATCTACGCCAACCAGGCTAGCGTCGTCGGCTCCATCGGCGTCATCATGGAGTGGACCAGCTACGGCAACCTCATGCAGTGGGCCAAGCTTACGCCCGAGGTGATTCACGCTGGCGCGCTCAAGGACGCCGGCGACCCTACCCGCGAGATGACTCCACAGGAGCGAGCTTACTTCCAGGGCCTGGTCGACAACATGTACGGCCAGTTCGTCCACGACGTCGCCATCGGGCGGAACCTGCCACCCGGGCAGATTCAGACCCTGGCTACCGGCCAGGTCTGGACTGGCGAGGAGGCGCTGCCCCTCCACCTGATCGATAAGACAGAAGGCTTCCGCGACGCCCTGCTCGACACCGCAAAGTCCGTAGGGATCTCCGGCGAGCCCAACGTGGTCAAGCCGGAAGTCCACCACAAAACCATCTGGGATCTGCTGACCTCCAATGCCGATGATCTGATGCCCAATCCGGGCAGGATCCTCGAGCGGCACGCCGGCTTTTATTTCCTCTGGCGCTAGCCGTGCGAACCGCCGCAACTGCTTGACTTTGCAAGCGGAAGCGATTGCATCTACTATGTTTGCAGCAGGAGCTGGCAGCCATACAAAATCGGAGCGAGCGACCCCATGACCAAAGCCGATCTGGTTGACGAAGTAACGAAACTGGGCGATCTGACCCGGCGGGACAGCGAAGTGATCGTGGAAACCATCTTCGATTCCGTGATCGGAGCGCTGCGTTCGGGCGACAAAATCGAGATTCGCGGTTTCGGCAGCTTCCGCATCCGCCAACGCAAGCCGCGCATCGGGCGCAACCCGAAGACCGGTACCCGCGTCGAGGTTCCGGCCAAAAAGGTTCCCTACTTCAAGCCCAGCAAGGAGCTGCGCGACCTGGTGAATCCCGGCGCGAAGACCGTCGAAGCACCGGCCGCGGGAGCCGAAAGCGCAGCCTCCTGACTCCGATCCAGCGCCAACCGCTTCACTTGTAGAGGATCCGGATTTCGACCTGCGTCAGCGGACAGCCGACCGCAGTGGACGCCGCCTGCCAGGATGGCGCGGAGAAGTTCACTTTGGGATTGTTGGCAAAGCCAAACCCTTCGTTCGGGATTCCGAGAAAATTCCGATCCAGTTTCTGATTCTCGTTTTCGTCGTGGATGACCACGATCGCGTATCGGCCCGGGGGAATCTGAACCGTCTCCGTCGCCTGGCGGTTGATGATCGTGAATCCGCCGTGCACTACGGCTTTGGAACGGTCTTCCGGCCACTCCGCTGGCGATGCGAAAACCACGCCCCCAGCCTTGCCGCGATTATTGCGGAATCCAGTCACATGAATCTGCAGCGTACAGGATGGTCTTCCTGGGACAAACGCTTCATAGCGGCCCCCGGGAACCCTTTGCGCCGGAGCCGCTGCCGCCAGCAGCAGCAGCAAGCTCGACAAAATCCGGACCCATCCGCCAGAGACGCGAGGCACCAGTTGCATGGGCTCAGGCTATCCTGTTCTGCAAGGCAGATGCGGCGCCCCGACAAAGCAATGACAGGTCCGTGACGCCGATGCGGGAGGAATGACAATGATTGCGATGGTGAAGCGGAGTCTTTGTTTGGCGTGGCTGTCGACGGCCGTCGCGCTGCTGGCGCAAAGCAGCGGATCAACGCCGCAGGCCCCGGACTGGGCGCAGCCCGGATCGGCAACGCACAAGCAGGTGGCTCCGCCTCCGGATTTTCACCGGCCGAGCACGACCTTTGACACGCCCATCGGAATCTTCACCGGCCAGTCGGATATCGGCAGCGCGCTGGTGCCGGGAAGCGCGAGCTATGACCCCGCCACAGGCGCGTACACCATCCATTCGGCCGGCTACAACATCTGGTACACGCGCGACGAGTTCCGGTACCTGTGGAAGAAGATGTCCGGCGACGTCTCGCTGGCCGCAGACATCTCGTACCCCGATCCAAAAGGCTATGGCGATCGGAAAGCGGTGTTGGTCATTCGCCAGAATCTCGATGACGACGCGAAGGAAGCGGTGGTGGCGCTGCACGGGCTCGGCATGATTCACCTCGCCCAGCGGCCGGTAGCGGACGCCCGAATGACCGACATGGAA
The DNA here is from genome assembly GCA_036267095.1 of Acidobacteriaceae bacterium. Lineage (GTDB taxonomy): Bacteria > Acidobacteriota > Terriglobia > Terriglobales > Acidobacteriaceae > Palsa-343. Next base: position 155,324 of record DATAWS010000036.1, on the reverse strand, counting down.
TACCGCATCGGCGGCCGCGGACTGCCAGGCGGCACTTCGCCAGACAGCCTGGTGACGGTGATCGCGAAGCGCATCGGTATCGAGAAGCGCGGCGATGATTTCCAGCTCTGGGTGAGCCTCGAAGGAGAACCCATGCACGCCTTCGGCCCGCCCCTCCATCTGCACATGGACGCCTCGTTTTACGTTGGCATCGGCTTCGTCTCGCATCTGCCCACCACCGTGGACACCGCAATTCTGTCCAACGTAGTGCTGGAGAATCGGGCCGACGCGGTTCATTAGTAGTTTTTATCGACTGGTACTCCGAAGCACTCCCCTGCTACCCTGCTCGGTTGCCGGGTCCGCGAGAAAATCTGTCATGACCTCCGATACGCCTGCTGCTCCTGATCGCGCTGCTGTCTCTTGCCGCAGCGCTGCGCCCATCCGCCGCGTCGCCGTGCTGGGCTCGGGCACCATGGGATCGCGGATCGCCGCCCACATCGCCAACGCAGGATTACCCGTGCTCCTGCTCGACGTAGCGCAGGCCGGCAATCGCAATGCACTGGCAACAAAAGCGGTGGAGGGACTGAAGAAAGCAAAACCGGCCGCGCTGGCGCTCCCGGAGTTCGCAGCACGCATCGAGCCCGGAAACTTCGAGGACGATCTCGAAAAGCTGCGCGACTGTAACTGGGTGATCGAAGCGGTCGCCGAGAATCTGGAGATCAAGCAGACCCTGCTGGCGCGCGTCGCGTCGCATTTGCGTCCGGACGCGATCCTCACCACCAATACCAGCGGGTTGCCGGTGGCCGAGATCGCGCAAGCGCTGCCGGCGGAGGTGCGCCGGCGCTGGTTCGGTACTCACTTCTTCAATCCACCGCGCTACATGCAACTGCTCGAGATGATTGCAACGCCGGAGAGCGACCCCGTCGCGATGGCGGCGATCTGCGCATTTGCGGAGGTCGCGCTCGGCAAGACGGCAGTAGCAGCGAAGGATCGGCCGAACTTTATCGCCAACCGGATTGGCGCGTTTTCGCTGCTGAACACGCTGCAGGTGATGCAGGAACAGGGCCTGACCGTCGAGGAGGTGGACGCACTCACCGGCAAGCCTCTGGGCTGGCCCAGGACCGGGACCTTCCGCCTCGCCGATATGGTTGGACTCGACGTGTTGGGCAGCGTAGTGCGGAACTTTGCCGCAAACGTGAAAGATGAGCGCTCCGACCTGGGGCTGCCGCAATTTCTGGACACAATGCTGGAGCGGAAGTGGTTCGGCGACAAGACCGGCCAGGGATTCTATAAGAAAGCAGGCGAGGACCGGCTGGTGCTGGACTTCACCACCTTCGAGTACCGGCCAGCGCAGAAGCCCAAGCTGCCGGCGCTGGATATGACGAAGGCGGTCGAGTCGCTGCCCGAGCGCATCCGGATGCTGGTCGGCGGCAATCCAGAGAAGGACAAGGCCGCCGCCTTTTACTGGCGGGTCCTGGGGGATCTGTGGCTCTATGCAGCCAACCGCATCGGCGAGATCAGCGACAGCGTGGCGGACATCGATCGCGCCATGCGAGCAGGATTCAACTGGGAACTCGGCCCCTTCGAGATGTGGGACGCCGCGGGTGTTCGCGAAACCGCCGAGAAACTGAGGTCACAGGGACGACCGCTGCCGGCGGCTCTCGAAAAACTGCTGGCGAGCGGCGCCTCATGGTATCGAGATGGGGAAGTCTTTGATCCGGCTGCGAACGCGTATGTTTCAGTCGAAGCGTCCACGGCGGTCGCGAGCCTGAGCCGGGCGAAGCGCTCGAGCGGCGTCGTGGCGGAGAATCCGGGAACGTCGCTCATCGACGTGGGCGATGGGATTGCCTGCATCGAGTTCCACACGAAGATGAACGCGCTGGGCGCCGACATTGTGAACTTCGTGCAGCAGACGCTGGCCGCGGACAGCGAACACTTCCGTAACTTCCGCGGATTTGTCATCTCCAACGACGCGGCCAATTTTTCTGCCGGGGCGAATCTCGTACAGCTGCTGCTGGCTGCCCAGGACGAAGAGTGGGATGAGATCGATCTCTACATCCAGGGCTTCCAGAACATGACCCAGGCGATCAAGTTCTGCCCGCGGCCGGTGGTGGTCGCGCCCTTCGGGCTGGCCCTGGGCGGCGGCGCAGAGGTAACCCTGCACGCCGCGCGGCGGCAGGCGCATCTTGAGCTCTACACCGGCCTGGTGGAGACGGGGGTCGGGCTCATTCCGGCCGGCGGTGGTTGCAAGGAGATGACACTGCGCGCCGTCGAGACCGCAGCCGCCGCAGCTCCTCCGGGGAGCCGCACCGATTCGGTAGAGCTGCACCACATCATGCGCAGCATCTTTGAAAACATCGCCCTGGCGAAGGTCTCTGCATCGGCATATGAGGCACGCGACCTGCGCATTCTTCGGACCACGGACGGCATCACGATGAACCGCGAGTGGCTGCTACACGATGCGAAGGCCCAGGCCGTGGCACTGGCAGAGAGTGGATATCAGGCTCCGCTCACGCGGACCGATCTTCCAGCGCCGGGCGACAGCGTGCTGGCGGCACTGAAGCTGGCCATCCACATGATGCGCGAAGGCGACTACGCCACCGATCACGACGTGACCGTGGCCACACATCTGGTGGAGGTCCTGTGCGCCGGAGCGCTGACGCCGGGAGCACCCGTAAGCGAACAATATCTGCTGGATCTGGAGCGGGAGCACTTCCTGTCGCTCTGCGGCGAGCGGAAGTCGCAGGAGCGGATCGCGCACACCCTGAAAACCGGCAAGCCTTTGCGGAATTAGTCGCAGTCTGGAGTACCTATGCGAGAAGCAGTGATTGTGAGCGCAGTGCGGACCGCTGTGGGCAAGGCCCCGCGGGGAACCCTGCGGTCCACGCGGCCGGATGAACTGGGGGCGGTGGCCGTGCGGGGCGCGCTCGAACGCGTGCCGCAGCTGGACGCCAGCGAAATCGACGATGTGATTCTCGGCTGTGCCATGCCGGAAGCTGAACAGGGAATGAATCTGGCGCGGATCGTGTCGCTGCGCGCGGGTCTGCCCGTGGAAACAGCGGCCATGACCATCAACCGCTTCTGCGCGTCCGGCCTGCAGGCCATCGCACTGGCCGCCGAACGGATTCGCGGCGGGGGAGCGGATGCAATCGTCGCGGGCGGTGCAGAGTCGATGTCCTTTGTGCCCATGGGCGGCAACAAGATCGCAGTGAATCCATGGCTGGTGGCGAACTACCCGGGTGCTTATCTAATCATGGGGTTGACCGCGGAGCGGGTAGCGAAACACTACGGCATTTCGCGCGAGGACTGTGACAGATTCGCGCTGGAGAGTCACCAGAAAGCGGGTGCGGCGATCGAGAAGGGGTATTTCTCCGACGAACTTGTGCCGGTTTCGGTGACATTTACGGCCCCCGACGAAAGGGGAAAGCCGCAAACGAGCACGACGGACTTCCGCGTGGATGAGGGACCGCGCGCGGACACGACGCTGGAGGCACTCGGTAAGTTGCCGCCGGTGTTTCATGCCGGAGGTGTCGTTACGGCGGGGAATGCGTCGCAAACCTCCGATGGCGCGGCCGCGGCGGTGGTCATGGCGTCGGAGCGGGCGCAGGCGCTGGGCATTCGCCCCCTGGGGCGGTTTGTAGCCTTCGCGTCGGCAGGATGCGATCCGGAAGAGATGGGGATGGGTCCGGTCTACGCGGTGCCCAAAGTTCTGAAGATGGCAGGCCTCACGCTCGATCAGATCGAGGTGATTGAGCTGAACGAAGCCTTTGCCGCCCAGGCTTTGGCCGTTATCCGCCAGCTCGGGATGAATCCGGAAAAGGTGAATGCGAACGGCGGAGCGATTGCGCTCGGGCATCCGCTCGGCTGCACGGGAGCAAAGCTGACGGCCAGCCTGCTGCAGGAGCTCAGGCGCCGCAGGGCGCGCTATGGGCTCGTCACCATGTGTGTCGGCGGCGGCATGGGCGCAGCCGGCGTATTCGAGAGGCTGCACTAGCCAGGCCATTCATTCGGCGTTAGGCGAGGCAGCGTACGATGGACTCTCGGAGTGCTGCCATGGCGACCTCTTCCCTTCCCAAACTTGTGGCCGGCGGAAGCTTTCTGCTGGAAAGCCTCGGCTCGGACGACGTTTTTACTCCCGAAGATTTTTCCGACGAACAGCAGGAGATCGCCCGGACGACGGCGGAGTTCGCGGAGAAGTCAATTCTGCCGCGGGCGAACGAAATCGAGGCCAAAAACTTTGCCGTGACGCGCGAGCTGCTGCTGGAGGCGGGCCGCCTCGGGCTGATGGCGGTGGATATTCCGGAAGCCTATGGAGGCCTCGCGCTCGACAAAGTGACCTCGGCGCTGGTAGCGGACCGGATTGCCGTGTCGGCCAGCTTCTCGGTCAGCTTCAGCGCGCATGTGGGCATCGGGACGCTGCCGGTGATCTGGTATGGCACGGCGGAGCAAAAAGCAAAGTATCTGCCCAGGCTGGCCTCCGGCGAATGGATCGCAGCCTATGCGCTGAGCGAGTCTTCATCCGGCTCGGACGCGATGAACATCCGAACCCAAGCGAGGCTGTCAGCCGACGGAAAACAGTACGTGCTCAACGGCGAGAAGATGTGGATCTCGAATGCGGGGTTCGCCGACTTGTTCATCGTCTTCGCCAAAATCGTGACCGACGCAAACCAGGGGGAGCAGTTTTCAGCATTTCTGGTGGAGCGGGACATACCTGGTTTGACGATCGGAGCCGAGGAACACAAGCTGGGAATCCGCGGCTCATCGACGTGTCCGCTGGTGCTGAGCGACTGCGCGATCCCCGCGGAGAACCTGCTGGGCCAGGCGGGCAAAGGTCATCACATCGCGTTCAATATTCTGAATGTCGGCCGTTACAAGTTGGGAGCCGCCGCGCTGGGCGGCGCGCGCCATACGCTGCGCAATACCATCCTCTATGCGAAACAGCGCACAGCGTTCGGCAAACCCATCGCTTCGTTCGGGCTGATGCAGGAAAAGATCGCAGAGATGGCGGCCGGGATCTTCGCGGGCGAAGCGCTGGTCTATCGCGTGGTAGGGGCGATTGACGCGGCACTGGCGACCCTCACCGCCGATGCGCCGGCCGCGGAGGTCCAGAAACGTATTGAGGACTACGCGGTCGAGTGCTCGATCGTGAAGGTGTGGTGCTCGGAGATGCTGGATCGCGCCGTGGACCATGGCGTGCAAATCTATGGCGGATACGGCTATGTCGAGGAGTATCCGGCGGAGCGCAGTTACCGGGACGCGCGCATCAATCGCATTTTCGAAGGGACCAACGAGATCAACCGGCTGATCATCACCGGATTTCTGCTGAAACGCGCGATGCAGGGACGGCTGCCGCTGCTGCCGGCCATTGCCAAAGTGACGGACGAAGTGATGGCTGGCCCGACGGCACGCGCGGCTGCGACAGGGCCGCTGGCAGCGGAGCGCGCACTGCTCGCGAGCGCAAAGAAGCTCGGGTTGTTCTGCGCGGGCGCGGCCAGCCAGAAATATCCGGCGAATCTGCCGGATCAGCAGGAGATCATGGGCGCTCTGGCCGACATGCTCATCGAGATGCTGGTCATGGAATCAGCCATCCTGCGAGCGGAGAAGTTCGCCGGGCGCAGCACGACGGCAATCCAGATGGCGCAACTGACGGCGGAGCGATCGTTCCGCATCCTGGAGAGCGCAGCCGAGCGCGTCCTGGGCGCGGTTGCCGAAGGAGACATGCTCCGGACCCAGATGACGATCTTCCGCCGCCTGGCGAAGCACGATCCCGCGAACACCGTGGCGCTGGGGCGCGCGGTCGCGGAGCGGGTGATCGAGGCAGAGCGGTACACGGTCTAGCCGGGACTCCAGGCAAATGCGGCTTTGCCGCACCAGGAACTATCCCGCTCCGGTGAGGGCGCCGACGAGAGCGAGCCATTCTTCGTGGAGGTCGTCCCGAAAGTGATCGCGGCCGGCGCGTCGGTACCAATACTCTGCGTTTGAGAGATCGCCCTCGCGCCGGTGCAGGTGGGCGTGGGCGGCCATCCCGTCCGGGGTCTCGAGTTCGTTGACGAGAGCGTGGGCCCGCGTCCAGTCGCCCTTCTGTTCCCACCACAGCGCCTCCAGCGGCCCAGGCAGACCGGTCGGCGGTGCAGCAGCGGTGAGTGAGGCGTCGAATTTCTGGCGAGAGATCACAGGCGTGTTCACCGAGCCTCCGTGCCCCGCGCTTCTCCGCGCTACTGCAGGATCAGTTTGCCGATGGTGGCCAGCTGCATGTTGGAAGTGCCTTCGTAAATGGAGCCGATCTTGGCGTCGCGGTAAAGCTTCTCGATCGGGTAATCCTTCACGAACCCGTAGCCGCCATAGATTTCGACGGCATGGCTGGCGACCTCCTCGGCGACCCGAGAAGCAAAAAGCTTGGCCATCGCGGCCTCCTTGACGAAGGGGATGCCGGCGCCTTTCATGCGGGCCGCGTTGTACACCAGCATGCGTGCCGCTTCGATCCGTGTGGCCATCTCGGCAAGGGCGAACTGGACCGCCTGAAACTCGGCGATGGCCTTGCCGAACTGCTTACGCTCTTTGCTGTATTTGACGGCCAGAGTCCAGGCACCTTCAGCGAGCCCCAGCATCTGAGCGGCGATGCCGATGCGGCCTTCGTTCAGGGTTTCGATGGCGATCTTGTAGCCTTTGCCCGGCTCACCGATCACGTTCGCCGCGGGGACGCGGCAGTCGTCGAAGATCAGCTCGCAGGTCGAGGAGGCACGGATGCCCATCTTGTTTTCTTTGTGGCCGACGGTAAATCCGTCCATGCCGCGCTCCACCAGGAAGGCGGTGATGCCGCGGTAGCCGGCCGCGGGATCGATGGTGGCGAAGACGAGAAACAGATCGGCTTCGTTGGCATTCGAGATCCAGAGCTTGCGGCCGTTCAGGACATAGCTTCCACCGTCGGACCGCGCCTGGGTCGCGAGAGAAAAGGCATCGGAGCCGGAGCCGGCTTCGCTCAGCGCATAAGCGCACACCGTCTGCTGCGCCATACGCGGCAGGTACAGCCGCTGCTGATCGGGACTGCCCCAGCGGAGAAGCGCATTCACGGCAAGGGTATTCTGCACATCGACCATGACCGCGATGGCGGGGTCGACCCGGGAGATTTCCTCGACCGCGAGCACGGCGCTGAAAAATGAGGAGCCGGCGCCGCCCAGTTCAAGGGGCGCTTCAATGGCCATCAGTCCGAGAGCGAAGAGCTGCCGGAGAATGTCAGGATCGATTTTCTGGGCCTCGTCCATGGCAGCAACGCGAGGCGCAATCTCCTGCTGGGCGAACTGGCGCACGGTATCGCGCAACAGGGTTTCCTCTTCGCCGAGTGAGGTGAGGGGCTGGATGTCGGGTTCAGTCATCATTCCTCTGGGCAGTTCTTCAGTTGGCCCAGAGGAATGATACGGGCTGATGCGGGCAGAGGGAAAGGGAGCGCTGAAGCTAGTCGACGCCGGAGAGGGCCGGCTGCCGGATCAGATCGGCAATCGAAGGTCCGGCGCCGTTATAACCCGGCATAACCTTGAGCCGCTTCAGGATCTTGCGGGTGAGGCCGGTGAGGGGCAGATCGTGGAGATCGAGGATCGGCACCCAGGCACGTTGGCCAACGCCGCGGGCGAGGAGCTTTTGCTCGGTGGTGGTAAGTCCGTAGACCGAGACGTAGTAATTCGTGTTGGTGATGGAGTGGCGGACTGTGAGCAGGAGCATGCTCTCGCTGGCCTCGCCATCCTTTACGCCGGGCAGCTCCCACATGCCGGGCATCTGCGACGCATCTGCCAGACGCTGTTGCAGCAGCACTTCGGCGCGCGGCCACTGGCGGCGCTGGAGTAACGCAAGGGAAGTCGCGCGGCTCAGCATCTTCTTGGTGCGCGGTACAGCGTGTTCGCCGCGGGTGGCGCAGCCCTCATGCACCGGGCAGTTAAGACAGAGGGGAGAACGGGGCAGGCAGACGGTTGCGCCCAGCTCCATCATCGCCTGATTGAAGTCTCCGGGGCGTTCAGGATCGACGAGTTGTTCGGCAGCGCGACGCAGCTCTCCGCTGCGAGCAACACCGGGGACCGGCTCATGGCCGTAGTAGCGGGTGAGCACGCGCTCAACGTTGCCATCGACCGCGGCCACGGGCTCGTCGAAGGCGATGCTGGCCACGGCCGCGGCGGTATAAACGCCCACGCCGGGCAGGCGGCTCAGACCCGCCGCCGACCGGGGAATTTCACCCTTATGATCGGCCATGATGGCGCGAGCCGATTCGTGCAGAGCCCGCGCGCGGCGATAGTAGCCGAGGCCGCTCCACAGCGCGAGAACTTCGGACTCTTCGGCAGCCGCGAGAGATGCCAGCGTGGGAAAACGAGCCATGAAGCGCGCGTAATATTCGATGACCACCGCTACCCGGGTCTGCTGCAACATGGTTTCTGAGACCCAGATCGCATAGGGGTCACGTGTCTGCCGCCAGGGCAGGTCGCGGGCGTTTTTGTCGAACCAGTGCAGAAGGTTCCGGCGAAAATCCGCGTTGGGTTGCGTGATATCCATTCAGCAGTCCAGGGGTCATTTCATCGGCTTTCCGGGTAAGCCGCAATCCCACAAAAGGCGAATGCCTGTTGGCCGCACCTGTTCGGTTAACGCGTAAGACCGTTAGCGTCACTAAGTTCTGCTCATGAGGAATTGCCGGAGGAGGGGTCCGCCACCAATGAACCCTCCCATTTCGGCTAGTCTGAAAGCTGCTTATGACCATGAATTCCCTGATCCGGCGATTACCCAAGGCGGAGCTCCACTTGCACCTGGAGGGCACGGTTACTCCAGGTACTCTGGCAGAGCTGAGTGCGCGTCACGGGGCCCCGCTGAACCTGGAGGAGGCGCAGCGGCTGTATGCGTATACAGATTTCACCGGCTTCCTGATGGCGTTCAAGGCCATCAGCGAACACCTGCGAACCGCAGAGGACTACGAGCTGATCACCTGGCGGATGGCAGAATGCCTGGCCCGGCAAGGCGTCGTTCACGTGGAACCGTACGTGTCCGTGGGTGTCGTCTATTACTGGAAACGTTGCGCCTTCGAGCCTCTGTTTGCGGGGATGGAACGGGCGCGGGAGCGGGCAGAGGCCGAGCTGGGGATCACCATCGGATGGATCTTCGATGCGGTGCGCCATTTCGGCGAGGAGGAAGCGGCCCTGGTGTTTCGCAAAGCCGCGGAGATGCGGAAAGAATCGCCCTCGATTCTGGGGATTGGGATCGGCGGAGACGAGCGCAGGACAGGCGCGGAGCCGTTTCGGGAGCTCTATGCCGAGGCGCGGGACGCTGGCCTGCGGCTGACGGCTCACGCGGGAGAGACGGTCGGGCCGGAAGGCATCTGGGGGGCGCTGAACATCGGCGCAGAGAGGCTGGGGCACGCGCTTTCCGCTATTCACGATCCGGAGCTGATGGAGGTACTGGCGGAACGGCAGGTGCCTCTGGAAATCTGCGTGACCTCGAATCTGCGGACGGGCTGCTGCGCGCGGCCGGAGGAACATCCCGTTCGGCGGTACTTCGACGCCGGGCTGATGGTGACGCTCAATTCGGACGATCCAGCGCTCTTCGGGAGCGACCTGGAGGGCGAGTACCGGCGGGCTGGCGAAGATTTCGGATTCACCGGGGAGCAACTGCGCGAGCTGGCGGCAAATTCGATCGAAGCCAGCTTCCTGGGCCCGAAACGCAAGGTGGACCTGCTGCGGCAGATTGAATCCCTCGAATGAGGGATAGTGTTGTCCGGGGTTTGGGCCGATGAATCTTTCATGAGGCGCCAGGGATGCGCAGAAAGCTGCGCTATCATGAGCTTGAGAGCGCCGTTTTGGGGAGAACGCATGCTTTGCGTGCTGAAGAGGAAGAGCAGGAAGTCTGCCATGGTTGAAGCCCTTGTTCCGGAAGCGATGCGCTCGCCGTCGAGGATGCTGCGGGCGATTGGATGGACGTCGGTCGCGGTCGGGGTGACCGCGCTGGGCCTGTACGTCGGCCACGAGTTGCGCGTACGCTACAAATTCAGCCGGCGGACGCCCCCGGACTACTTCTCCCACGCTGGCGAGGAGTTCGGGCCGGAGTTCGGCGTGGGGATTTAGTTCCCCAGCTATATTTCCAGGAAAACTGAACAGCAGATGATTCCGGGCCAAGTCCTGGAGTCTGGCTCCACGGGCTCGGCTTCAGTGTGTCCGATCGACGAGGTAGCGGGCGACCGCCTTTAGCCCGTCTGCGGCAGCACCGTACGGCTCGAGAACCGCGAAGGCTTCCCCGATCAATCGCTGCGCATCCTGGCGCGACTGCTCGATGCCGAAGACAACCGGCCACGTAGCTTTGTCGCTGGCGAGGTCTTTGCCCGCGGTTTTGCCCAGGTGTGCGGAATCCTGGGTCATGTCGAGAACATCATCGACAATCTGGAACGCCAAACCGGCTTTTGAGCCGAAAATAGTCAGGCGTTCGGCCCCCGGGGTCGTCGCTCCCGCATAGAGCCCGCCGGCCACAATGCTGACGCGGATGAGAGCCCCGGTCTTGGCCCGATGGATGGCGACGACAGACTCAGCGGTGGGTTTGGAATGCTCCCCTTCCAGGTCGAGGACTTGGCCGCCGATCATGCCTTCAACCGTGCCGGTGGCCTCGGCGATGAGGCCAATGATTTTGATGGCGCGATCGGGAGGGCAGCGAATCCCGGCGAGGGTCTGATACGCAAGAGTCTGCAGCGCATCCCCGGCGAGAACGGCGATGGCTTCGCCGAAGGCCACATGGCAGGTCGGTTTGCCCCGGCGCAAATCGTCGTTGTCGAGTGCGGGCAGGTCATCGTGGATGAGCGAGTAGGTATGCAGCATCTCGATGGCGGCGCCCAGCTCCTCAATGCCATCGGGCAGGCCGGAGCCGCCATGGACAGTGCGCATCATGCGGGCTGATTCCATAGCCAGCGTGGGTCGCAGGCGCTTCCCTCCGGCAAAGACGCTGTGGCGCATGGCCCCATGGATAGACGCCGGAACCTGGGTCACAGCGGGGAGGAGCCGCTCGAGCGTGGTGTCGGTGCGCTCCACTCCATCGCGTAGGATTTCCTGCACATCAAGCTGCATTTCGATCATGGTAACGGAACTTTCCGGCTTCTTCGTCTCGCGGCGAAAGCCAAAGCCAGTGTAATGGCCCCGGCGGCCAGAGAGAGGCCGATCCCCGCCCATTGGCCCGCGGTCGTGCCCCAGCGAACGACGATGCGGTTCGATCCGGGAACAAGCGGGATGGCCAGAAGGCCATCGAGACGGCGAAGATGGGTTCGGATCGCGGCGTCATTGCGGGTGATCTGCCAGGCCGGGTAATCCATCAGACGAAAAACCGCCCACCCGGGACGCGGCGTGTCGATGCGAACCTCGATGTTCTGGTTTTGCCAGCGTTGCAGGACGATGCGCGCGGGGATTCCAGCCGCCGGATCGGCCGTCCAGGCCGGGTTGTCGCCCTCCGTGGATTCTTCCCCATCCGGCGCGGCAAGAACGCGAACCGGCGGCAGGCCCTGCTGGATCTGACTGTTGTCAGCGGGAGCGGGGGTATATTCGTCGGTCCCCTCGAAGCCGCCGTCGTTGAAAGTGACGATTTGCGCGGCAACGTTGTCCTCCTCGTCGCAGGGCTGCCACAGGAAATGCGAGGCCCACGCGGACAGGCCGCAGGCAAGCATGAGAACGAAAACCGCGCGGATGGCGATGGCGCGGCGCGGCGCCGCGGCGCGCCCCAGGGCGGCGCCGGCCAGGGTAGCGAAGATCAAGCCGAGGAGCAGCATCCAGCGCCAGGGAAACTGGAGGTAGCCCAGCTCGGGGATGGTGCGCCAGACCGGCTCGCTCCACGGAAACTGCAGCGCAGCGATGACGGCAGCGGTGATGATGAACGGGAGCCACAGGCGGGCACCCTGGCGCCGGGAGGGCCAAGCCGCGAGCACCGTGGCGGCGAGCAGCGCGACCACGATCCACGAAACCAGGCGCAGGACCTGATTGTGGTAAGCGAGATCGAACTGATCCTGCGAAGAGACCGGAGCGGGGAGGCTGGCGAGCCGGACGAATCCGAACAGGAAACTGTCCTGGACGCGCAAAAGCGACCCTGTAGCGCGCGCGATCTCCACCCACCGCTGCTGCAGGATGGCGGGCACAAGCCAGAAACCGGCAAGCGCCAGACCGAGAGGGACAGCGACGGCAGATCGCGCGATGAGCCGCAGGGATTTCTGCTGGATGGCGGCGACCAGAACGAGTAGGACCAGCATGTAGCTCCCCATCACCCCGGAGGGGGCGTTGGTAAGCCACAGAGCCGCGAAAGTGAGGGCCAGCGGGACGATGCTGGATTTGCCGCTGGATCGGCCGGCCGCGGGGCGAAGGGCAAACAGAACGAGAAGGGGAATGAGGACTGCGGCGAGGAGCTCGGCCTCCGCGCCGCGTTCGTAAACCACGAACAGCATATAGGGATTCACGACATAGAGGCAGGCTGCGAGCGTAGCGCTGTCCTCGGGTAGCCAGGCACGGGCCATGGCGCGCAGGCTGAACCCAGCGCCAAGCAGGCAGAGCAGGGCAAAGGCAAGCGGAGTCCACGACCAGGGAAGGACGCAGCCCAGCAGAGCGCCGAGGATGCGGCTGAGCGGGGGATAGAAAACGAAGCGCGGCTCGCCGGCTCCATAATTCGCCGAGGCAGCCCACCAGGGATAGAGCAGCCCATGACGCCAGGCATGGGCGAGCTCGATCCAGTTCTGAAGATGGAAATCGAGGTCCTGGCCACAGGACGGCCCGCGCCACGCCAGCGCCAGTATGGCAATGCCGATGACCGCGAGAAGAAGCGCGCGGCCCCGGATGGCGCGGGTGCGGTCGCTGGATGGCGTGGCTGGAAAACGAAACCAGAGTCTCACGATCGTGCCATGGCTTCAGGGTTCGAGGCGCAGCGTGTGGACGGTGGCTGCGGACACAGCCGGATCGGAAAACAGCAGAGCGAAGCTGGTGCCGTTGTACCAATAGGGCCATTGATCGCGGTAGTACGGACTGAGCGGGTCGCCGGATTCGCCCATGAGAATGTTTTCCGTGGCGCCATCGACGTTGCTCCAGTCGATGGTGAAGCGCTGCGACGGGCCGAAGGTGCGGCCGACCTGCTTGACCGTGGTGGTGTCTCCCGACTGAGGCTGGGGACCGGTGCCCGTCAATCTTTTGAACCAGGGAAGCAGGCCGAAGAGTGAGTGCTCGACATCGACGGGGTGGGCGTAGCCATAGCGCCACGAGGTCAGATCGTGCGGAGCATGGTCCTGGTTCAGGCCCTGGCGGACAACATCGGCCAGGAAATCGTCCCAGCTGGCGTAGTGAGCCGGGAGCCACGCCGGCGACTGGTTGGTCAGGATCTGCTCGCCGGCAAAGAGGCTCTCTGCCCAGTGGTAGAGGCGCCAGTTTTCGCCGAGTTTGGGGCGCAGGAGCATAGGGAAAAAGACCCCCTTGGCCGCGTTGACGATGGCGGCAGGAGCGGAGTCGATCCCAACGACGCCGTTCCAGGAACGCAGCAGGTCGGCCGCCTGGCGGAGGCGCGGTTCGGCATGGCCGGCATGGTCGATCGCGTAGGCCAGGCGCTGAGCGATCTCCTGGTCAAGCTCGGAGTAAACATCGGTCTGCAGCGTGAGCATGTCCTGCGGAGTCAGCTTCTCTTTGGGCTCCAGCCATTTCCAGATGCGCTCGTTACGATAGGGGTCGGCCCACTCGAGGGTCACCGGTGTTGTGTAGCCGTCCGGAGTGATCCGCGCGTTGGCGGTGGCCAGGATGCCGTCCGGGGGATCGTAGACGCTGGGAAGCTGGTCGAAGGGGATGGTGCCCTGCCACTCGTGCTGCTCGTCGGTGATCGGCACGCCGGCGAGGCCGTTCGGCCGCGCGGGGACAGCACCAACCGCCTGATAACCGATATGTCCCTGATCGTCCGCGTAGACGACGTTCTGTGTCGGCGCCCACCAGGCGCGCAGCGCGTTGCGGAAGCCGGTCCAGTCGGTCGCGGTATCGATGTCGAAGAGCGGATAGCCGGAGGATTCGGAGTCATACACCGACCAGCGGAGGGCGAGGGTTCGGCTTTCGCCCGGAATCAGGGACGAGATCACGACGCCGTGGCCGGTGCGCTCGAGGTCGACATCGACATTGCGCCCTCCGCGAACGTGGATGGTCTCGCGGGCGTGTTCAATAGGGTGCCACGCGCCGTCGGGCCCCAGGTATTGATCCTGTTCGTTCACGCGCTCCACATAGATGTCCTGAGTGTCGCCATACAGCGCGGTAAATCCCCAGGCGACGTGATCGTTATGACCGGCGACGATCATCGGCAGGCCGGGGATGGTGAGGCCGGCGACGTGGAAGCCCGGCGCCTCGAGCCCGGTCTCGTACCAGATGTTGGGAATCTGGTGCGGGAGGTGCATGTCGTTTGAAAGCATGGGCTGGCCGCTCGCGGTGCGAGAGCCGGCAACCACCCACTGATTCGAACCGGAGGCGCAGCCCAGACATTCGGTGTGCGCAGCGGCCGCAAGCAGAGGCAGAAGATCGTCGCGGAGCGAGGCATCCTGGCTGGAATCGAGGGGGGTGTCGGGAAGCACCTGGCCGGGCGCGGTAATGGGCGCCAGCGTGGAGACCGGCGGGTGATCGCGCCAGGAGCCCGTGGGATACAGATCGGCCGCCAGCGTTGGACCGAGACGAGCAGTGATCTGCTCGCGGGCAAGCTTGTCGGGCCAGTGCTCGTCCAGCATCTGAACCATGCTGAGAACCACAAGCATGGAATCAACTGGCTGCCACTGTTTGGGCTGGTACATGAGCAGGTGAAACTCGGCGGGCAGGCGGTCCTGGTGGGAATTGATGAAGGAGTTCACGCCGCGCGCGTAGTCCTCGAAATACCGGCGGTCGCGGGCGTCGAGGCTGGCGGTGATGCGCTCCGCCGTGGGACGCATGGCGAGGACGCGCTGCATCCGGTCATGCTCCACAAGCCTGGGTCCGAGAATCTCAGCGGCGTCGCCCGCCGCCATGCGCCGGGCCATGTCCATCTCCCAGAGGCGATCCTGCGCGGTGACGTAGCCCTGGGCGAAGAGTAGATCGTCAAGGTTAGCGGCCTCGATGTAGGGGACGCCATGGTGGTCGCGGCGGACCGTGACAGAGGCGCTGAGGCCGGGCGTCACCACCCGGCCATCGAGCTGCGGAAGCGCGGTCCGCATTTTATCTTTGAGCCAGATGCCGCCGCCCGCAATCGCGCCCGCGAGCGCGAGCAAGGCGAGAAAGAACAAAAGCAGGAACAGGCGCAGGAGGGGATGCCTGCGCTCGTCCCCGACTTCCACATTACGACCGAGACTCATCCCGGAGCCATTTTCTCAGACAATCGCGTGCGTGTTGCAGCGCAGGCACCCGAGACGCGCAGGAGAAGACGCGCAGCAGACGCGCGGACAGCGCCGAAGCCCTACAACATCGGCTTGCTGCTTAATGTCAGCGCGGACGGCTGGCGGGTGGCACGAGGCCGTTCATGCGCAGGTACTCGACCATCTGCCCATAGTGGTCCATGGAGTGCGCGATGGCGAAGGCGGCCACAGAAGCGCGCGTCAGCTTCCAGGCGGGCGGACCGGCAACGGAGAGGAAGGCGTTATCGGGCGTCAGCGTGCTGATCGCCGCATGGGCGAAAGCGTAAGAGTCCTTCAGCGCCTTGACGAGGTCCTCTTTGGTTTTGAGCGCCTCGATGGTCTTCGAGTCCACCGCCCCGGGCACGCCGAAACCGCGAAAGTAGGCGTAATTGGATTCGATCAGGTGCTTCACCTGCGCGGAGAAGCTGCGGACGCCGGTGTAGAGGCCGATCGAGCTCGAAGGAGCGAAGTCGTACTTGTCGGCCGGCATGGCTTCCGCGGCGCTGACCACTTCGGATTCCATAACCGAAAGCAGGGCGTTGAAGGAGTCGGCGGGCGAAATCTGTGTCGGCGCCGCGGAAGGTTGAGGCATCCCCGCCTGGGCGAAGACGGCCGGCGATCCGGCGAGCAAAAAGCCGCAGAGGACCAAACAGGACAGAACAAGGCTGGGGCCCCGGGACAGCAACCGGCGGAAACGCATATCAGTTCTCCTGGGAGCGGCGGAGCGCCGCCCAGCAAGGCTACCAGATCGGGCTGAATTCCCAGGCTATTCGTTGCGTTTGGGCGCGGACTCGCAGCTGCTAAGCAGGGCGAGAGCCCGCTTGCGGGCACGATTCATGACCTGCTCATCCCCGGCGATCGTCTGCAGCTGATCGGCGATGTTCGCGACGTCGCCGGCACGATGATCCTTGACCGCGTCCTGCAGGCTTTCCAGTTCCGCATCCAGGCCGAGCCGGTCGTGGAGCACTTCGAGGCTCAGGCGGCGCCCGATTTCAAGCGTGAAAGCCGCGGCGCCCAGCTGATCGGAGAATCGCTGCAGAACAGGATCCTCCGCCCAGACAAAGGAGCAGGAGCCCCGGCCGTCCGGACCGGTATAGGCGAGCGTCTTGTTGCCGGTAAACGCGAGTTTGCCCTGATCGTTGCCGCAGCGGGTGGCGAAGAAATTGTGGCTGCGCGCATAGCGGAAGAGATCGGTGGTCAGCGTCGCGTCCAGCTGAACAGGTCGATCGGTCGCCGTGGGCGCGATATCGTCGTCAGGACTGGCTACGCCGGGCTGCGACACAAACCGGCCTCGGCCGTTCTCATCCACGCTGATGGAGTAGCGGGACGGCTGCAGCTGAGGATGCTGGAAGGTATAGACGATGCGCGGAGCCGTGGAAGCAAGCGTAGGCGTTTGAGCAGCGATGGCGACCGGAGCCGGAACGAGGAGCAGCAACAACAGGGCCGGATACGTACGCATAGCTAACCCGCGTGGGCCTCCTGAAGCGCAAGCGTCTGGGCGTGATGGATGTGGCAAATCGCGATGGCCAGGGCGTCGGCCGCATCGGCAGGCTGCGGTGCCGCTGGCAAGGCCAGCAGGCGGGCAACCATGAACTGCACTTGCTCCTTGGCCGCGAGGCCGTAACCGGTGACGGTGGACTTAATCGTGAGCGGCGCGTACTCCGCGACCGGCAAGCCGGCGTTGGCCGCTGCAAGCAGTGCCACGCCGCGAACGTGGCCGAGTTTGATGGCCGACTTGGCGTTGACCGAGTAGAAGACCTCCTCCACCGCGACAATGTCGGGATGGTAGCGCTCGAACAGAGCGATCAACTCGGCATAAATGAAGGCGAGACGCTCCGGCAGGCGAGCTTTCCGCGGCGGGCAAATGCCGCCGGAGACGATGGAGACAAGGCTCGGGGCGCGAACAGAGCCGGCATCGTCGCACTCGACGACGCCGTAGCCGGTGGTTTCGGTTCCGCAGTCAATGCCGCAGACGCGCATGCAGGAGACCTCAGCGGAAGTGCGGAAAATCTACGGGCCAGTGTAACGCAGTCGAAGGCGGAAACGCGGGGAAGGTGCGCACAGCGTCAAACGCCGAGCTTCGATACGCCTTCAGGCGGAGAACTGGCGGTGGCGTACAGCTTGCGGGGCATGCGTCCGGCAACATACGCTTCGCGTCCCGCCAGCACCGCATGCTGCATGGCTTCGGCCATCAGGATGGGATTGGTGGCGGCGGCAATGGCGGTATTCATCAGAACGCCGTCGGCGCCCATCTCCATGGCGAGGGCCGCATCCGAAGCCGTGCCCACGCCGGCATCGACGATGAGCGGGACTTCGGTGATTTTCTCGCGCAGAATCTGCAGAGTGGCGCGATTCTGGATGCCGAGTCCGGAGCCGATCGGCGCTGCCAGCGGCATCACGGCAGCCGCTCCGGCATCGATAAGGCGCCGGGCGAAGACAATGTCGTCAGAGGTGTAGGGCAGGACCGTGAAGCCTTCCTGGACGAGCGTACGCGTGGCTTCGAGCGTGGCCTGCACGTCGGGGTAGAGGGTGGCCTGGTCGCCGATGACTTCGATTTTCACCCAGTCGGAGATCCCTACCTCGCGCGCCAGCCGCGCCGCGCGGATGGCCTCGTCGGCGGTGTAACAGCCGGCGGTGTTGGGCAGCAGGAAGTAACGGCGTGGATCGATGAAGTCGAGCAGGGATTCCTTCGAGCGGTCGAGATTCACGCGGCGGACGGCTACGGTGACCATCTCCGCGCCCGACGCCTCGATGGCGGCCTGGGTTTCCGGGCCGTTCTTGTATTTGCCGGTACCGACAATGAGCCTCGACTGGAAGGCTTTGCCTGCGATGACGAGGGGTTCCATGAGGACATTGTAGAACCGCGGCAGGAATGGAGATGTGCCGGCAAAGCGAAAGGCCCGCGTGCCGGATTGGGCATTCGCGGGCCTTCGACGGTGGACTGTTGAGATTGACCTGAGGCGCCCCCGCTGTCCGGAGTGGCCTCGACGTTTGGGTTACGCCAGGACTTAATCCCGTTTCCAGCGCGATTGCGGAAACGGAATTCACTGGATCCAGGAGCGGCTCTAAGCCTCAGTCACCTCACGTAGGTTCCTGCAACAACTACTGCCATCAGAATTTTTCATTCGCTGGATCATCCTCCTTTCCCGTGTACGGATACGTTAACTCCCAATCGGACGACGGCGCAAGCCGGGGGGAATCCGTGCGGGTTACCAGGAATGCCACGACTCACCGTGGCGGACCAGGGTGACATCGACGCCGAAAAGTGCTCGCAGTTTCTCCGGAGTCAGCAGCTCGCTCTTGGGACCATCAGCGAAAATGCGCCCCACACGCATCATAATCACGCGATCGATTTCCGGCAGCACATCCGCCAGATGATGGGTGACCATCACGATCCCAACCCCCTGTTGCGCAACCCGGCGCAGGGCTTCGCGCAGCTCACGCTGAGCGGCCAGGTCGAGAGCGTTGGAGGGCTCGTCGAGCAAAAGCATTTGTGGCTGGTGGACCAGCGCGCGGGCAATCATAATCCGCCGCTGCTCCCCGGCCGACATCTCGCCGACCTTGCGGCGCTCCAGATGCGTCGCCTGCATGAGTTCGAGCGCCTGGTGGGCGCGCGTGCGCATCTCCGGGGTCACGTGGAGGTTGGGCCAAAGCGTGGAAGCCGAGAAAAATCCCGCCGTGACGGCGTCCAGACCGGTGGTGACGGGAGTGCGTTCGCCAGGAAGCTCGGCCGAAACAACGCCGAGATGGGTGCGCAGCTGGGAAACATCCCACCGCTCGCGGCCAAGGAGCCACAGCTCGGTCGTCGGCGTGACGATGGGGTAACACTGGCAGGTGATGGTTTTGATCAGCGTGGATTTGCCGCAGCCATTGGGGCCAAGGATGGCGACGTGCTCGCCCTCCGCGATCCGCAGAGAAAGATCGTGAAGAACGATGGCGTCTCCGCGGGCAACGGAAACATCGCGCATGAAGAGGAAGTCAGGTTGGTTCATCACAAAGGGCTCAAGGCGATTATGGCAAAGCTTCGAATTGGTAGAGTGGATGTTTGTCTATGAGTGAAACGTCTCTGATTGCCCCCGAAGCGCTGCCGCGCGGATTTCGATTCGCAGCGGTGAAGGCCGGAATCAAACCCAGCGGCAAGCCCGACTTTGCCGTTGCCCTGGCGGACCAGATCGCCAGCGCCGCTGCCATGTTCACCACCAACCGCGTGCAGGCCGCCCCCATCACCGTGGGAAGGCGCCACCTGGAGCGGAGCAACGGATTGATCCGCATGGTCGCGGTCAATGCCGGCAACGCGAACTGCGCAACCGGTGAAGCGGGTATGCGCGCCTGCGAGCAGGTGTGCCGTGCGGCGGCGGAGACAGTTGGCTGCGAAGGCCACGAGGTCTTCCCTTCTTCGACGGGAATTATCGGCGTCCCTCTGCCAGCGGAGAAACTGGTAGCGGCATTGCCCGCGGTGAACAAGGCCCTGGTCGCGAACCCCACGGGATTCTCGGCCTTTGCGCAGGCGATTCTGACTACCGATACGCGGGCGAAGGTCGCCCACGCGATCTTCGAGCGAGACAAGAAAACAGTGCGGCTCGCCGGCGTCTGCAAGGGCGCGGGAATGATCCATCCACAGCTCGCATCGGCCAGCGCCCCAGGCGGATCGCCCTTACACGCCACCATGCTCGTGTACGTGTTCACGGATGCGGCCGTCCATCCCACCGCCCTCGATCGCTATCTGCGAGCGGCTGTGGAAGTGAGCTTCAACCGCATCTCGATTGACGGCGACACCTCGACGAACGACACCGTCCTGGTGATGGCCTCCGGCGCGTCGGGCATCGATGTATGGGCCGAGGATCAGGAATTTGCCCATGCCCTGACAAAGCTGTGCACGTCGCTGGCACGCCAGATTGTCGCCGATGGTGAGGGCGTCGGCCACGTGGTAGAGCTCGAGATCGAGGGCGCTGCAAGCGATGCGGATGCGCTCAAGGTCGCGAAAGCGATCGCCCATTCCCCTCTGGTGAAGACCGCGTGGGCGGGCAGCGATCCCAACTGGGGCCGGCTGATGGCAGCGGTAGGCTACTCAGGTGCGGCTGTCGATCCGGAGGGAATCGCGATCTGGTTTGGCAAGCTGCCGATTTGCACCGGCGGCGGTCGAGCGGAGGACTACGACGAACAGGCGGCGCACGCTTATCTGCGGCAGCGAGAGTACGCGATCCGCATCACGCTGGGCCCTGGGCCCGGACAATGCCGATTCTGGACGAGCGATCTCACGGCGGAGTACGTCCGGATCAACGCCGAGTATTCGACATAACACGAGCCGGTAGCCGCTGCCGAGCGAGAAGGCGCGCAGGAAAACAAGCGCCCACCAGAACCCAGCCCACCAACCCGCAGAGTCCCGTGACTGCGATCACATAGCCGGGTGAAGCTGGTGTGCATCGACGGAAGTGCAGAATGGTGAAGGGCGCATCATTTCTGGATTTCAAAAAGCCGGAACCAGGAAATGCACAGGGTTTTTCACATAACTGTTGAAATCGAAGCGAGACCCGGAAACGGAACCAGATTGTTGATGGCGCGGAAATGAGGGCGAAGCCTGCGCTACAATTTTTCCAGAGACGGTTGCGCTCGACGCGGCGCGCTTTCCCCCGAAGACGCGCAGTATTGACCGCCGCAGCGGAGCGAAGTCCCAGGACCGAGAAGCCGGCGGTCAAAAAGGAATCTCAAAGACACCATGGGCACTGAGGCGAGCACGCCGGTTTCGTTTGCCGAAGCGAACGACGGCCAGAAGTATGTACTGATCAGCGAAGCGAAAGCGCGGCAGTTGTTCGAGCTGACGCTGCAGTTGCAATCGGCACGCGAAGACAACAATGCGCGGTGGCTGCCGGGGCGGGAGCCGGTAGTAGCGGGAGTCGCCTCGGCGCTGCGCGGCGGCGACTCCCTCGTGACGGAGAGTTCACTGCCATGGAGTGATGTCCTTCAGCTGCCGCTCACGGTGCATTGGCCCGACGGATCAGGCATGGCGGATTTGATCGTCGAGTCGCTGGCCTCCTCGACGCTGGACCGGCTGCGCAGGAACGAGCGCGTGACCGTGATCTTTCTGCCCGGGACGAACGGCGGCGGATTGTCGGCAGAGGCGCGCACGCTGGCCACCTCGGCGAAGCTGCCCGTGATCTTCATCGAGCGCGGTCAGGCGAGCGCACAGCCCGTGAATGGCAAGGGAAGCGAGGAAATGCCGGCAATTCCCGTCGATGCAAACGACGTGGTGGCGGTCTATCGCGTGGCGCACGAGTCGGTTATGCGGGCGCGCACCGGAGGTGGCCCCACCCGCGTGGCTTGCGTGTCCTGGCGCGCTGCAGGCAGGACGGGCAAGCCCGAGGAACTCGGGGAAGACGCGGCAGTGCGGCTGGAGCGGTGGCTGACGGCGCACGGGCATCCGGCGCAGGCGTGGCGGGACCAGATCGCGGCGCGGCAGCGAACGAGACAAGAAACGGGACCGCACGCCGAGGCGGCGCCAAACGGGCATACGGATCATCCCGGCGCGAGAAGAACCGGTTACCGGCCCGAACCGCAGCTTTTTGCCCGGCCGGACATCCAAAGCAATTGAAACAGCAACAGGATTGAAGAATCCGATCGAGGAATGATGGCGACGAAGGTAAGCGTTCCGGCAACCAGCAATTTTTCTCAGGAGCTGCGGGAGTGGATCGAGGCGTTTGATGACGTCGTGGTGGCCGAAGGTCCCGAACAGGGCGCGGAACTGCTGACCGCACTGAAACAGCGGGCGCGCGAAGCCGGCATCTCGCAGCCCAGCGATCTGACCACCCCGTACGTGAACACCATCCCGAAGCACGAGGAAGTTCCCTACCCCGGCGACCGCAAACTGGAGCGGCGGATCGAGGCTCTGATCCGGTGGAACGCCATGGCTATGGTGCACGGGCAGAACAAGAAGGACCACGGCATCGGCGGACACATCGCGACCTACTCGTCGCTGGCGACGCTGCTCGAAGTCGGCTTCAACCATTTCTTCCACGCCAGCTATGGCGATCAGCCCGGCGACTTCGTGTATTTCCAGGGACACGCCAGCCCGGGAATCTACGCTCGGGCGTTTCTGCTGGGGCGGCTGGACGAACAGCGAGTGCTGAACTTCCGCCACGAATTGCGCGACACGCCGGGCCTGTCCTCGTATCCGCACCCGTGGCTGATGCCGGATTTCTGGCGCTTCCCCACCGTGTCCATGGGAATCGGACCGCTGAACGCGGTCTACCAAGCGCGCTTCATGCGCTACCTGGAGCATCGGGGCCTGATCCCGCCAACATCGCGCAAAGTCTGGGCGTTTATCGGCGACGGTGAGACGGACGAAGTGGATACGCTTGGCGCCCTGTCCATTGCGAAGCGCGAGAAGCTGGACAACCTCATCTTCGTGGTGAACTGCAATCTGCAGCGCCTGGACGGTCCGGTTCGCGGAAACGGGCGGATTATCGACGAGCTGGAGGCCGTATTCCGCGGCGCTGGCTGGAACGTGATCAAAGTGATCTGGGGCTGCGACTGGGATGAACTCTTCGAGCGCGACCATAGCGGATTGCTGCTGAAGCGCATGGAAGAGTGTGTGGACGGGGAGTACCAGGCCTTCAAGGCGAAGGGCGGCGCCTATATCCGCAGCGAGTTTTTCGGGAAGTATCCGGAGCTGCTGGATCTGGTGAAGGACATGACGGACGACGAGATCTTCCACCTCCACCGCGGCGGACACGACGCAACCAAGATTTACAACGCCTATAAACAGGCAACCGAGCACAAGGGCGGACCCACCGTGATCCTGGCCAAGACCGTGAAAGGCTACGGTCTGGGCAGCACCCAGGCGCGGAACGCGTCGCACCAGGAAAAAAAGATGGCGGACGACACCCTGGTGGATTTCGTCCAGCGCTACGCTCTGCCGATTCCGGAGGAAGACGCGCGCGCCGGCAATCTGTACCAGCCGCCTCAGGATGCCCCGGAAATGACCTACATGCACGCCCGCCGACAGGGACTGGGTGGTTATATGCCCCGGCGCGATGTGCATCCGCAATACGAATTCAGGGCGCCGCAGCTCGATGAATTTGCCGAGTGGACGAGCGGGTCGCGCGGACGCCCTGTGTCGACCACGATGGGATTCGTGAGCATCCTGCGCCATCTGATGAAGAACGAAAAGATCGGCAAGCTGGTGGTGCCCATTGTGCCCGATGAGGGCCGCACCTTCGGACTCGAGTCGGCCATCCGGCAAGTGGGCATTTATGCCAGCGAAGGCCAGAAGTACAAGCCCCACGACGTGGACATGCTGCTGTTCTATCGCGAGGAGAAGAACGGGCAGATTTTGGAAGAAGGCATCACTGAAGCAGGATCGATGGCCTCGTTCACTGCGGCCGGGACGGCGTATTCAAATTACCTCGTACCAACAATTCCCTTCTACATGTACTACTCCATGTTCGGATTCCAGCGCGTGGGCGACATGATGTGGGCCTTCGCGGATGCCCGGGGCAAGGGTTTCCTGATGGCAGGCACCGCAGGACGCACGACCATGACCGGCGAAGGACTGCAGCATCAGGATGGGCACAGCCATCTGCTCATGAGCGTCATCCCGACCTGCGTCAGCTACGATCCGGCCTACGTCTACGAGATGGCGGTGATCCTGCAGGACGGCCTGAAGCGGATGTACGAGGACCGCGAAGACCTCTTCTACTACATCACGATGTACAACGAGGACTACGCCATGCCGGAGATGCCGGAGGGCGCACGCGAGGGCATCCTCCGCGGAATTTACCGGCTGAAGCCGGCGGACGGCGGCAAGGCAGTCGGCCAGCTGTTCGGCAGCGGTCCAATCCTGAACGAGGTAGTTCGCGCCCACGAAATCCTCGCAGACAGGTACGGTGTAGCCACGGACGTGTGGAGTGTGACCAGCTACAACGAGCTGCGCCGCGAAGCGCTGGGCGTGGAGCGCTGGAACCGCCTGCATCCGGCTGAGGCGGAGAAGACGCCCTACATCGTGCAGGCGCTCGGCAAGACGAAGGGACCGATCATCGCGGCGACGGACTATATGAAGGCGGTGCCGGATCAGCTGGCTCCATGGCTGACAACACGGCTGGTGTCGCTGGGAACCGACGGATTTGGACGCAGCGACAACCGCGAGCATCTGCGTCGGCATTTCGAGGTCAATGCGGAGTCGATCGTGGCGGCAACGCTGTCCAGGTTGGCACGCGACGGCAAGTTCGACGCGAAGAAGGCCCAGGCGGCCTTCCAGGAGCTCGGCATTGACCCGGAGAAAGGCGATCCCGCCCACCTCTGAGGCCCGCTTGCTCGGAGATGCGCTGCAGCGCGAAAAGCCCATGGCGAGCCATGGGCTTTTCTGTCGCGCAACCCGGATCAGGAACTGCGCAAACGGGCGAGCAGGTCCTGAGGATGTACGGGTTTAGCCAGAATTTCAAACTCATGGCCCTGGACGCGCACGCGGTCGAGCAAATCCGCGGTCGCAGCCTGGCCGGAGAAGAGAAGAATCTTGCAGCCGGGCAGCATGGCGCGAATCTGGATCGCGGCGTCAATGCCGTTCAGGTCGGTCATGATGACGTCGCTGATGAGCATGTCGGGCTTGAGGATTTCGGCCATTTCCACCGCTCTTTCGCCGCTGTACACGGCGGTGGCTTCAAAGCCGGCCTGGTTGAGGATGATGGCGAGGGTATCGGCGATCACGCGCTCGTCATCTGCGACAAGCACCCTGGGTTTCGACTGGTTCGTCGCCTGCTGTTCGGACATTCGTCTCTTACCAATTCCCTGGAGTCGACAGAGTCGGGAAAATATGAGGATTACAGGTCACCGGACGGATCGCTGGGGGCAGCTGGTCGGAGGCAACCTGCACCTATGATGATACGCTTTCCTCGGGAGATGCTTCATCCTGCAGTAAGGCTGCCAGGGTAGAGTTTTCGAGAGCATGTATCCCGCCGCAGCAGACAGTTCCAAACCAAATGCCACGCTTTCCCCCCGGGTCCCGAAGGAGCCACAGGCCTGATCGCTATGACCAAACCGATCATCCAGGCAGAGCAGGTGGAGAAGTATTATGCGCAGTCGCGCGACGCGCGGATCCAGGTGATTGCGCCCACCGACCTCGCGATCTATCCGGGGGAAATCGTCGCACTGCTCGGGCCCTCGGGCTCGGGAAAGTCGACCCTGCTGCGGATGCTGTCGGGGCTTTCGCAGCCCTCGGGCGGACGCGTGCTGTGGCATGGCCGGGACCTGCAATCGGCAGAAATTAATGTTTCGATCGTATTTCAGAGCTTCGCCCTCTTTCCCTGGCTGACCGTTCTGCAAAATGTGGAGGCGCCGCTGAAGGCGCGCGGCATGGACGCCACGGAGCGCTACCGGCGGAGCCTCAGGATCCTCGACACGGTCGGCCTCGACGGATTCGAAGCTGCCTACCCAAAGGAGCTTTCCGGCGGGATGCGGCAGCGGGTGGGCTTTGCGCGAGCGTTGGTGGTGGAGCCGGAAGTGCTGTTTATGGACGAGCCGTTTTCCGCGCTCGACGTGCTGACGGCGGATAACCTGCGCGGCGAACTGCTGGAGCTGTGGCAGAAGAAGACGATCCCGACGAAAGCAATCTTCCTGGTTACCCACAACATCGAGGAAGCGGTGCTGCTGGCGGATCGCATCATCGTGCTGGGGCGCAATCCAGGGCACGTACGAACCGATTTCAAGGTATCGCTGGCGCAGCCGCGGGAGCGCAAGGCCGCGGCCTTCACCGCGCTGGTGGATTACATCTACAAAGTTCTCACCAAGCCGGATGTGGCGCCGGCCGAGCTGCCGGCCATCGCCGGCGGCCGGCGGATTCGCGACCAGCGCCAGATGCGTTACGAAATGCTGCCGCACGCCCGGCCCGGCGGGATCGCCGGACTGCTGGAGCTGATCATCGACCTCGGTGGCCGAACCGATATCTACCGGTTGGCCGACGAGCTGGCGTTCGAGATCGACGACCTCTTCCCTATCGTGGAAGCCGCGCAGTTGCTGGGCTTCCTCAAGGTGGAAGAAGGCGACGCAGCGATCACGCCGGAGGGGCAGAGGTACGCGGAGTCGGAAATCCTCCAGCAGAAGGAGTTGTTCCGCAAGGCGGCGCTCGATCACGTGCTGCTCCTGCGGCAGATTACGCGGGCGCTGGCGAACAAGAGCGACCACTCGGTGAGTGAAGAATTCTTCCTCGACATGCTGGACGAGCAGTTCAGCGACGATGAGTGCGAGCGGCAGCTGGCCACGGCCATCAACTGGGGCCGGTACGCGGAGCTGTTCGACTGGGACGACGCGCGCCGGCGCTTTATGCTGCACGAGCATGAGGACGGCGGCCCCCCGCCCGCCGAGATCAGCGAGGAGAAACAGGAGCAGGAGAAGGCGGGATGAAGCCCCGTTTCACCCTGGCGCGCACCCTGGTGGCGGAGCGGACGTGGCCGTTCTTCATCGACGTGAGCGTGGCAGCGGCGCTGCTGGCTGGTTTCTACGCAATCCTGTGGGTCGCGAAATTCTGGTTCAGCTCGGCGGTGCCGGAGGTGGAAATCTACCGGTCGCCCTCGCACCTGCCCCTGTACGCCTTCTACTCGGTGGTACGGATTTTCGTGGCATACGCGCTGAGCCTGGTATTCGCGATCGCCTACGGCTACACGGCGGCCTACAACAAACGGCTGGAAGCGCTGCTGATCGCGACGCTGGACATCCTGCAGTCGATCCCGGTGCTGAGTTTTTTGCCTGGCGTGATGTTGGCGATGATGTCGCTTTTCCCTTCCCGGCAGGTGGGCATCGAGTTCGGTGCGATCCTGCTCATCTTCACCGGCGAAGTCTGGAACATGGCCTTCAGCTTCTACACCTCGCTGAAGAGCATTCCGCGCGAGCTGATGGAAGCGTGCGAGATCAATCGTTTCTCGCGCTGGCAGCGGCTGTTTCAGCTGGAGCTGCCCTTTTCGGCCATCGGCCTGGTATGGAACTCGATCGTTTCCGTAGCCAACGGGTGGTTCTTTCTGATGGTGTGCGAGATGTTCCCGGTGGGCAACCGCAACTTTCGCCTGCCGGGACTGGGGTCGTATGTGCAGACGGCCGCGGGCAGCGGGGATTTCGTGGCGGTGACCTGGGGCCTGCTGACCATGGTGGTGATCATCGTGATCATGGACCAGCTGCTGTGGCGGCCGCTGATTGCGTGGTCCGACAAGTTCAAGTTTGAGAACGTGGAAAGCGCGAGCCGGGTCACGTCGCCGGTGCTTGACGCGTTGCGCAACTCGAACGTAGTGGGCATGATCAACCGGGCTACCATCCGCCCACTGATGGAGCGGTTCTACGCGGAAATGGCGGAGCGGCGGCGGAACCGGAAGCCGCGCCAGGCGGCGGGCGAGCCGCGCAGGAAGGCGACGGCGCTGTACGCAATCGTGGGAATCCTGCTGCTGGGTGCGATCGGAGTGGCCGCGTTCCACGCGGCGCTGCTGCTGAAGGATATTCATGGAGCAGAACTCGCGCATCTTTTTGAAGGCGCGGGGCTGACCTTCGCGCGCGTGAATGCGGCCCTGCTGCTGGGGTCGCTGTGGACGATTCCGGTGGGGGTGGCGATCGGCTTCAATCCCCGGCTGTCGCATTTGTTACAGCCGATCGCACAAATTGCGGCTTCCTTTCCGGCGACTGCTTTATTTCCGCTGATCCTGGTGGCGCTGGCGCAGATCGGGATCGGGCTGGGCATTGGGTCGGTGGTGCTCATGCTGCTGGCGGCGCAGTGGTACATCCTGTTCAACGTAATTGCCGGGGCGCAGGCGATTCCCTCGGAACTGCGGGAAGTCGCGCGGCTGTTCCGGTTCGACAGCGTGCAGCGGTGGACAACGGTGATTCTGCCGGGCATCTATCCCTTCCTGATCACGGGGCTGATCACTGCTTCGGGCGGAGCGTGGAACGCGTCCATTGTGGCCGAATACTTCATCCTGAAGGGCCGGACGCTGGCCACGCTCGGGCTGGGAGCGCAGATCAGTCTGGCCAGCGACCAGGGGAATTATCCGGTGATGCTGGCCGCGACCATGATCATGGCGCTGATGGTGGTGACCATCAATCGGCTGGTTTGGCGGCCGCTGTACCATCTGGCGGAGACGCGCTTCCGGCTGGAATAGACACTCTCAACCCCCTGGGGCGAGCGCGGTGATCTGTTTTCAGCAACTTCGCCTTATATGGCGAGGTTGACAACAGTTAATCCTTTTAAAACCCTACACATCCGATCCGATCGCGAATGACGCAGTGACACTCGTGAGTGCGGCATTCGCGAGTGTGAAAGAGCCTCCTGATTGAGAACAGGGCAGTTGGCTCACAGTGGTGAGTGCGGCAGTCACGCTTGTGAAGAGGCGGCATGACGAGCGTGAGTGCTGCATTCGCGAGCGTGAGTGCCGCATTCGCGAGCGTGAGTGCGGGCAGCAGGGCTGAGGAGATTTGCTGCCGGGATGGGAACCACAGGGTCAGAGTCTTTTCCTTTGCGCAACAAGAAAGGCTGCTCCTGGGAGCAGCCTTTGTTTTTTACTCTCTAAGTTCAGGATACCAAGTTTCGGCGTTAACCCTGCCAACTTTCTTTGGAGTTAGCGGCTTGTAAGTGGCCTGGAATCATGTCTTGTTACGTTGGTGGAGGGGCGCGGGGGTTGACAGTTTTTGGGCTGCCGATTACCAGCCCATTTGGGCCATGCGCTCCTCGATGAGGGAGCTGTAGCGATTCATGCGGTCGGGGCGGCGGCGGCGGGGCGCGGGCAGAATGGCGGCGAGGCGGGCGGCCTGGTCGCGGCCGAGGTTGCGGGGAGCGATTCCATAGTAATGGTGGCAGGCGGCGTCGGCTCCGTAAATGCCGTTGCCCCATTCGACGACATTGAGATAGAGCTCGAGGATGCGGCGCTTGCCGAGGACGAGCTCGGCTACGGGCACCAGCGAGGCCTCGGCACCCTTGCGCAGGATGGAGCGGTTGGTTCCGAAGAAGAGGTTTTTGACGAGTTGCTGATCGAGGGTCGACGCACCGCGCTCGCGGCCGCCCTCGAGGTCTTCGTCGGCGGCGAGCTGCATCTGATGCCAGTCGAAGCCGTGGTGCTGGTAGAAGCGTGCGTCTTCGGCGGCGATGACAGCGTGCTGGAGATCGGGCGAGATTTGACTAAGGGGGATAAAGCGGTAGCTGGGGTGGAAGGGCTTGTTAGCGATCCAGGCCTGGAAGCGGCGTTCGACGTGGACGGCGGTAGTGGGCGGGTTGATGAAGCGGAGGGCGACGAGGGTGAGGGCGGCGAGCGACCAGAGTGAGGCTACAGCGAGGGCGATCCAGAGAAGAACGGATCGGAGGGTGGGGCGCCGGCTTAGTGAGCGGGCCCTGGGCGTTGACCTGGCTGGCGCTGGGGTCACACTTCAGGATACCGGGCACGCGTTCGTGTCTCGTTGCAGCGGGTGTTCATGGATGCGGAGACTTGCCGAGGGGGATGGGGCGGGGGCATCCTGAATGTCATGCCGCATGCTGCGAAGCGGAAAGCGAAGGTGCCGCACTCCTTTGTGGTGGAGGCGCTGGCGCCGGCCGATCCGGAGGTACGCAGGATGTTCTCCGGTTTCGCCGTTTATGTCGGCAACCGGATCGTCTTCATGCTGCGCGACGCGGTGAAGTCTCCCAGGGATAATGGCGTGTGGCTGGTGCTGGCGGAGGGTGCGGACCCGGCCGATCCCGGGCTGCGGCGGGAGTTCCCGTCGCTGCGTTCGATTGAGCTGCTGGGGAACAAGATCCGCCACTGGCTTCTGATCCCCAGCGACGGCTCTGATTTCGAGGGGGAGGCGCTGCGGGCGTGCGAGCTGGTGCTGGGACGCGACCCGCGGGTGGGACGGATTCCGCAATCGCGGCGGTAGCAGCGGCGTGCGTTGCAGGGGCACGGTACAGTGGCGAGAGTTCATCCCCCGCCGGGGATTTGGACGTACGATGCAAGCGGGAGGCGACGCGCCATGGACTCCGGCCCCGGAGAAGTGACCCAGCTGCTGAAAGCGATGCATAACGGCGATGCAGCGGCCGCCGACCGGCTGCTGCCGCTGGTGTATGCGGAGCTACATCGGCTGGCGCGCGCGTACATGCGGCGTGAGCGGCCCGACCACACGCTGCAGGCGACGGCGCTGATCAATGAGGCGTATCTGCGGCTGGTGGGGGAAGACATCGCCTGGAGCGATCGGGGGCACTTCATCGGGCTGGCGGCGCATGTGATGCGGCGGGTACTGGTAGATTATGCGCGGCAGCACAACGCGGAGCGGCGGGCGGGCGGCCTGCGGCGGGTGGAGATGGAGGACAATCTCGCCATCTGCGAGGACAGGCTGGACGAAGTGCTGCTGTTGGACAAGGCGATGGCGCACCTGGCAGAGAAGAGCCAGCGACAGGCGCAGGTGGTGGAGATGCGGTACTTCGGAGGACTGTCGGTGGAGCAGATTGCGAGCCTGCTGGGGGTGGCGCCGCGGTCGGTGAAGCGGGACTGGTCGCTGGCGCGCATCTTTCTGTTCCGGGAGCTGAACCCGGGGGCTCCGCTGCCGGCAGGAAAGGCGGAAGACGGGTCGGGAGGCCAGGCAGGGGGCGGGGAAAAATAATTTGTCGTGGGGTTTGCCCCTTTTTCCAGGGCGTGGCGCACTCCTGAGTGAAAGCGGTTTTCAAGACCGCTTCCCCAGGAGGAAACACCATGCAATCGACGATCCGCAACTTCATGCTCGCCCTGGCCGTGGTTGCGGTCGCGTCTCTGACGCAGACCGTACAGGCCCAGACCAATTACGGTTCCCGCGTCCAGGTGCCGTTTGCCTTCGATTACGGGAACCAACACTTCTACCCGGGGACGTACACGATGTCGATGCTGAATAACGATGTTCTGGCCATCTCCGGCGGCGGCCGCACCGGCTTCACGATCATTCGGCGCGAGATCGACATGAATCAGGAGTCGGCGGGCGGGTATCTGCTGTTTCGGAAATACGGCGACCGCTACTTCCTCGCGGAATACCATCCCGGAGATACAGCAACGTGGCTGAACACCTCGGTCTCCAGGACGGAGCGGAACCTGGAGCACGAACTGGCAACGCGGCAGTCGGACAGTGGACGGGTGCGGCTGGCGCTGCTGGGAAATGAAATGGCCGTGCCGGCAGGCCGGTAAGCAGCAGCTGAGCAGGAAAAACAGGAGCCACTCCCCGGAGTGGCTCCTGTTTCTGCGTTGGCGGTGAAGGACGCGGGGAAGGGCGCCAGTGGGACAGTGAATCACCTCGAGCTGTGGATCGACAGAAGCAAGATCGACAATGACAGCGGCTCAACGATGAACTCTGCGAATACAACTCCGGCGTACGGCTCGCATACGGCGCAGGTGGTGGAAGTGGAATCAAAGGGTGCCTGTCTGAAGTCGGCCCCGATGACGTTTGCGGTGCAGTCGGCAAACGGATGCCCGGCCCCACGTTCAGCGGGCGTGGACATAGGCACGCCGACGCTGGGCGAGACGACGTCGTCGACGATCGCGACGGCGGCTCGACGCTTGAAACAAATGTGACGCTGGGGAGCGGATCGCACGCGATTACGGTGGTCGAGGTGGATTCGGCGGGGGCGTATATCAAGTCGAATCCGGTGACGTTCAGGGTGGAATAGAGAAACCTGGGAGTGACAGCAATGCCGGACCTGCGGGTCCGGCATTGCTGTTGGGATGAACGAGGGAGGCGAAGCCGCGACGAGTGCTGCACAGCGGTTGCCGTGACGATCCTGCGAAAGAAAGCCAGGCAGGTAGCTAAACCAGCAACGCCGATGCCCACAAAAAGGTGCAGAGGAACCGTATGATGGCGGGTGCAGGTCGGGCCCGATTCCTGATCGATGTGAGGAGGGTCGCGATGGGGAGCGGCGTTAGGGTGGGCAACGGCGAAGGCGTGGTTTCGATGGCGAGCCGGCATACGGTCGACGCTACGGTGGACAGGCTGAAGGCAGCGCTGGAGGCGAAGGGCATCACGCTGTTCGCCCTGGTGGATCACAGTGGAGAGGCGATGAAGGCGGGGATGGCGATGCGACCGACGAAGCTGGCCATCTTCGGAAGTCCCAAAGCAGGGACGCCGCTGATGCAGGCGGCACCGAGCGTGGCGATCGATTTGCCGCTGAAGATTCTGGTGTGGGAAGACGCCCAGGGGCAGGTGTGGCTGAGCTGGAATGCGCCGGAATATCTGGCGCTGCGGCATGGACTGCCGGAGAGCCTGCTGGGACCTTTGGGGGCGGCGAAGGTGCTGGCGGAAGGGGCTGCGGGGTAACGGCCGACTCACCGCATAGCCAGCATGGGGCCTGCATGGGGCCAGCATGGGGCCAGCATGGGCAGAGCGCCACTCGGCGTGCGATTTGCGCATTGAAATACAGGCGTGGATCGATTCGCGTATACCCGGCCTGCTCCGACATTCGACGATTCCCCCAACGGCGACTGTTGCGCTGTTGTCATCCGGTCAACCCAGGCGCACATCGGTCCGCGGCCCGACCCAGAAAGGCCCGCGAGCTTTACCATTCACCAGTTTGTGGTGAAGGTGGGGGGTTACGGCGGAACCATGGTCGTCGAGACGGAGAGTGCGGCGGACGTTCATTACGTCACCAGCGTGTTTGCGGCTTTCGAGTTTGGTGTGAAGCCGGTGATGGATGGGATGGACGCGGGGGCGGTGGAAATGAAGGCGATCGAATTCCTGAAGAAGAACGCTGCTTAAGCGGCGGGCGAGGGCCGCGTCGCGTTTTGTGATGGCATACGCCCGCTCAAGCCAACGCCGGGGTTGAGCGGGGCACCGATCGGCGGCTGAGTCGGCGGCCGAGACTACTTCAGCGAAACGGTTCCATAGAGCAGCCGAAGCAGGACGATCCCGCCCAGGACAGACAGGGAAAAGCTGAGCAGCGTTCCGATGAGGAAATACTCGGCAAAGCGGGCTTCCCGGAACTCAGGGAAACGAGCGATGGACTTGCTGGTGAGAATGAGGCCGACCAGCGCCGGAGACTGCATCGCCATGGCGGTGACGACCAGGGCTCTCTCGATCCATCCGATATAGAGCCCGGCATTTCCCAGTTGCGACTGCGATTCGGCGCCAATGCCCTGAGCAAGGCCTCGGGTCAGATAGCGGATGAGGTATCCGCCGCCAAAGACGGCGCTGGCATAGACAATCGCGGTCTCCAGAATGCGAGCCCTGGCGAAGGGCGAGATTTGCATCAAGGCGGCCAGATCTGCGAGGTGACTTCTGGTCAGGAGCAGTGCTGCCGCTGCCAGAACGACGAGGTGCAGGATCTGATCGGCAAGAAATGTCCAGCCGTTGTCCCGGATCAGGGATCGGGCAATCAGGATGGACTTGATGCGGTCAATGGCGAGGTGGAGAAGGATACAGGCAGCGAGAATGGCCTGATTCCGGGGCGAGAGGAAGCGCAGCTGCCCGGAGAAGATGAGGCAGGCCCATGCCGCGAGGTAGTGAATCGCTCCATGGGAGAGAAGCGCAGAGAGCCTGGCGCCTTTGTTTCTGATGATCCAGGCTGACTGGAGAGGAAAGTCAGCCAGCAGGTGAGCCAGCAGCAGAGCGGCGAAGGCGGCCGGGAGGGGTTGCATAAAAACGTCCAATTTTGGAAATTTGTACAGAAACGTACAAGCTCAAAAATACGCCTGAAGGATACGCTGCATCACCTCGGCGGTATCGAGGAGATGCCAATAGTAGCCCCTCTTGAGGTTGCGGGAGACGGTGGAGATATCGAGGGAAAGCCGTTTGGCGGTGATCTCCTGGCGAGAGGTATTCATTTGGGTGTTAATGGTCGCCCATTGCCGGGGCGTGATTCTGTCGAGCAGAGCGTCCTGCAGACGGTAGATGGTGTTGGCGATGGAGTCGAACAGTACGTTGCCGGAATCGAAGCTGGTGAGGATGCGGTATTTCGGGGAACCCAGTTTCAGGCGGTCAGCGGCGGCGCGGGCTCTCTCGAAGGCAGGGCCGCCGGCATATTGGTTGATGGGCTTGCTGCGTGGATTACTGACGGTGCCGATGCCCACCGCGATCCGGAGCCCAAGGGGGGTGAGGAGACGGCGGAGATCGAGAATGACGCGGGGAGCGAACTCGGGCTTGCGGATGATCGCCTGGAATTCATCCCAGGCGGTCACGGTGTAAGGCGAGAGGATCAGGTTTTGGCTGAGATGGAGTCGCGAGACGGAGGCTAGAAGGCGATCGCGCTGGGAGCGAAACGAATCGATCCGGCGGGATCCGACGACGTCTGCGGTGACAACGGCGTAGCGAGATGAAGAAGAGCGCGGCATGAGTGGGTTGTACGAAATCGTACAAGTTTTGATTTTTGTACAAAAACGTACAAGCGTCAAGATTGCAGGGGGAGGGGTCAGGCTGCTGCTTTTGGGGGAGGGGGTCAGCCGTTGGCTTCGGTCAGCAGCCTTTTCCAGGTTTTCTGGTTGCGCCGGAAGGACTTTTTCAGGTCGTCGAGAATGCGCTCAAAGTCGGCGTGTTCGCGGAGACGGTTCCAGACGGGGTTTTTCGAAAACCAGGGATAGTTTTCGTTTCCCAGGTAGATGGCGCGGCGGAGCCAGTGGAGAGCTTCGCTCTCGTCTCCGTCGACGGCGAAGTAAGTCGCGAGGCGGTAGGCCATCTCGCTGTCGGCTTCGGCGGCGGCGATGGAGTCTTCGGTGATGAGGGAGTCAGCGCGGGTACGATCGCCGGTCTGCACATAGCACATGGCGAGGGTGGGGACGGCGATGCGCATGGAGGTGTCATCGCGGATGACGGTTTCGAGCATGGCGATGGCCTGGGCGAGGTCACCCTGGCGCATGCGCTGGTAGGCGATGGAGGTGCGCAGGAGGGGGTAGCGGGGCTCGAGGGTGAGGCCTTTCTGAAGCTCTTCTTCGGCGAGCTCGAGCTGGTTCTGGTACTGGTAAACGCGGGCGCGATGGTTGTAGACGACGGCGGCGTTGGAGGGGTTGAGGATGAGGGAGCGGTGGAACTGGGCGAGTGCCTCCTCGTACATGCCGTCGAGGCGGAGGGTGATGCCGGCGACGAGATGGACGTTCCAGTCGTTGTCGGCGGTCTGGAGCAGGTGCTCGATGCCGTGGCGGGCGGATTCCTTTTCGCCGCGGGAGAGGAGCATGTAGACGCGGTAGAGGTTGGCTTCGACAGAGCCGGGATCGAGTTCGAGGGCGCGGTCGAGGGCCTTGCGAGCGGCGATGACGTGCATGTGGCCGCCGAATCCGTAGCGGCTGTACTGGAGCTGGGCGATGCCGAGGCCGCTCCATGCGGCGGCGAAGGTGGAGTCGCGCTCAACCACGGCTTCGAAGAGCTGGCGGGCGCGGTCCAGGTCGGCGCGGCTGCCGGTGCGCTGCATGAATCCGGAGAGCATGGCGCGGGCCTGGAGGTACTCCTCGGAGAGCTCTTCGCCGAGCTCGGCGGTGCGGGGTGCAGCGCGTTCGGCGACGGGCTGGAGCTGGCCGACTCCCTGGAGGGAGGCGAAGACTTCGTTGCAGATCTCAGTCTGGACCGCGATCAGATCGAAGGACGGGACGCTGATGGAGCCGCCGCCGCGGACGGCCTGGCTGGGGACTTCGAGGAGCTGCCAGTTGAGGTCGAAGCCCTGGGCGGAGCGGACGAAGTTGCCGGTGAGGACCCAGTGGACGAGGAGCTTCTGGCCGATGTCGAGAGGGTCCATCTGTGCGATGGGCATGTAGAGGAGGGCGCTGGAGGGGCGGACGACGAGCGAGGACATGCGCGCGATGCGGGCGGCGATGGCGTCGGCAAGGGCAAAGCCGTAGAGGGGGGCGACGTCGGGGGCGCCGAGGTTCTGGAAGGGGAGGACGAGGATGGTGTTTTGCGCAGCTTTCTCGTCGGAGGACTCGCGGAAGCGCTCGGCGAGCATGGAGAGGAGGCCGGTGGCGCGCTTTTCCTGCTCTGCGGCGGTGGAGGGGGGCAGGACGGCGGCGGCTTCTCCGGGGATGATGCCGGTTTCGAACTGGAGAGCCTTCATGATGGTTTTGAGGGCTTCGCGGACGTCGGCGGCGGAGGCGTAGCGATCGGCGGGGGTTTTTTTGAGGCAGCAGAGAATGACGGAGTTGAGCTCGGCGGGGATGTGCTCGATGGGGGGCGGGTCGAAGTACTGGATGGAGCGGATGGCCTGGAACTCGTCGCCATCGGGGCGGGCGAAGGGATGGCGGCCGCTGGCCAGCTCGTAGAGGATGACGCCGAGCGCCCAGAGGTCGGACTGGACGGAGCTGTGGCCGGTGACGAACTGTTCGGGGGCCATGTAGGCGATGGTGCCGCCGCGGGCGGTGTAGGCAGCGAAGGGATCGCGGGGGTTAGGGGCATCGGCTGAGGCGGCTGAATCCGCTGGTTCGGGAGCGGCGGTGGCCAGGGCGGCAGGGGTTCCGGCTTTGCGGCGCGAGGCTTTGGCGGGGTCGAAGGCGGTTTCTTCGGGTGGGAGGCGGCGGGCGAGGCCGAAGTCGAGGATTTTGGCGAGGCCGCCGTCGGTGAGCATGACGTTGGCGGGCTTGAGATCGCGGTGGAAGATGCCGAGGGAGTGGGCGGCGGAGAGGCCGTCGGCGATCTGAATGCCGACGGAGAGGACGAGCTGGAGGCTGGCGGGCCCTTTGGCGATGAGCTTGTCGAGGGACTGGCCGGGGACATACTGCATGACGATGAAGGCTTCGTCGCCTTCTTCGCCGACTTCGTAGATGGCGCAGACGTTGGGGTGCTCGATGGCGGAGGCCATGCGGGCTTCGCGGAGCATGGTGGAGCGGATTTGCTCGGCGGAGACTGCGCCGCGCTTCAGGATCTTGAGGACGACGGGGCGCTGGAGCTCGGTGTCGTCGGCGAGATAGACGACGCCGCTGCCGCCGGCTCCGAGCTTGCGGACCAGCTCATAGTGGGAGATGGTGCGTTTCATCGCGTAGTTTCAGTTTAGAGCGAGCCGGCGTGCCGTCCTGTTGAAAGCAGTCATGTGCGGTCCGAAAGGCGGGTTCGTGGCAACGCCTGGGGATACAGCCTGGCTGGATCGCTTCAGCGGGCGGCGAGGGCAGAGATGTGAAAGGCGCGGAGAGCGGCGCGTGCTGAGGCGATGCAGCGGGCGAGGGGCGGCTAATCGCCGGCGACGACTTTGCGCAGGCGGATGCCCTGTTTATTGAGTTCTTCGACGAAGTCTTCGAGGCGGGTAAGGAAATCCTGGCCGGTGCGAACGATGCGGGGCATGGCGTCCCAGGCGTCGCGGACCATGTCGGGATTTTCGAGCAGGGCGACGGCGGCGCCAGCAGCGGCGACGGCGAGGGCGGACTTACGACGGCCGGCGATGAGGAGAATGGCGCCGGCAACGAGGGAGCCGGCGGCGACGGTGCGGGTCCAGGGAGTGTTGGAGAGGCCGGATTGGATGGGCTCAATGACTTTCATGATTTGCCTGTCGCTGTCCATATTCAGTGAGATGCGGCTCCGCAGGATGCGTCGAATCCGCTGTCCTCCAACCATACTACTGCGGCGCCGACGATCTGCGGAGGGAGGGCTCCGAAAGCGATGTGACTGCGGGAATGGGCTAGTCCAGATCGAATTCGCGGAGGGGCTTGCCGGTGTCGGGAGTTTCTTTGGCTTTTTTGACGGCCTCCTCGAAGCGTTTGTTGAAGACGTCTTCGCGGTTCTTCTGGGCTTCGAGGGACTGGCGGAAGATGCTCTCCTTGCGCTCTTCGGCTTCGCGGAGGGCGCGGGTGGCCTGATCGAAGTCCTCGAAGGTGCGCTTGCGGGGGGCGGGGGTGTGGGCAATGACAGCGTGGGTGGCCCCGTCGATTTTGAGCATAGCGCCGCAGTCGGGGCAGGCAATTTCGAAGGTGGAGTGAGGATTGTGTTTGGCCATACTGCTGTACCAGAAGGTGAGTGTACCGCGGCGGAGGGTGGGGGGACCAGGGGATTGGACGAAGGGTCAGAGGTTAGGGCGCGGGGATCAGGGGGCGGGGGAAGTCCAGCGGCAAACCGGCCACTGGGGGAGCGAGGATCGAGCAAGATGGGGCAGGCTAGTTGGGGACGTACCAGCTGTGCCAGTCGGTGAGAAGGATCTCCGGGCGGTTGCGGTAGAGAATGATTTTGCCGCTGGCGCAGACCCTGCCGGATTTGGGAAAACGGCCGACGGTGTCCTTGTCGTCGCCCCAGATGACGAAGTCGAAGATCTGGTGTGGCCAGGCCTGGTCGAGATCGATGAAGGTGGGGTTGCCGTGACTCCCGGCAGCGGTATGGATATTGACGATTTCGCCGCACACGGTGCGGAGTTCGCCGACGTGTTGCGCGGCGTCGGCCGATGTGAGGATGGTGGAAGGCGCGGGCGGGGATGCGGCCTGGGTTTGACTGAGGCCGACAGGCGCCAGGGCAGCAAGCAGCATGGAACAGGCCAGGAGACGCATGGATCTTCTCTCCTTGTAACGGTTCTTCCAGGAGCGGGGCCGATTACGAGCGATGCGGTTCGATTCGACTGGGAACAGGTGGGAAGAAAGTCGTATCGCCTGGGTTGCGAGTATCTTGCCTCGGAAGGCGGTGGAAGGGCAAGTGGGCGGTACGGGTCAGAGGTTCCGGGTTAGGCGGGGCGAGATCAGATCCGGGCTGGAATGAGGCCGTAGCGCATCATGACGGCGATCATTGCCTGGGGGTCGGGTGGGCCTCCGGCGGCCAGCATCGCGGCGAGGTCGCGGAAGTACTGCGCTCCAAAGCGATCTCCGGGGGTGATGACGATGAGCACCCGGGCGGGTTCAGCGTGCGGATTCTCGAAGCCGTGGACGGCGCCGCGCGGGATATAGAGGGAGTCGCCCGGCCCGAGGTCGATCTTTTGCCCATTGAGCATCATGCGCAGGGTCGCGGAGACGCCGTAGACGGTCTCGTCGAAGCCTTCGTGGTGGTGCGGTATCGGCACCCGCGCGGCGGGCTGCACGGTCATCTCGAACAGGGAAAGGCCGCGTCCCGTGGATGGGCTGTCGATCATAAAGCGCAGAAAGATTCCGCCCAGGCGAATCTCTTCCGCGGGGAGGACAGCGGCTTGCAGAGGCTGCTCGTTCATGTCGCTCCTTAACTGGGGAAACAGATTTCAGGAACAGGTTACAGGAGGAACAGAGATACGGCTCTTTGTACCCTGTCGAGCGGCGGCGACCACGGATGAGGCTGGGGCGTGTTCGCCACCGTGGAAGCGAGCCCAGGGATTGCCTTTCATGTCTTCGCGGAGCGGCTTTTGCGAGTCGAACCTGGGATGGCGAGCGAGGAAGGAGGCGGCGAGAAAGTCCTGGCCGCAGGGCGTCCGCTGCGAGCGTCGAAAGAGAGTTCGCGGATCATGGTCGCTGTCGGCGGCTTTGGCATTGACGGCGCCGCTGGGGTCATACGCCGAGGAATCCCACTGGGGCACACCGCCGGGTTCCGCGACAACGAAGGACACACGAAGGTGGTATTTCTCTCCGTCTTCGGGGGCGTAGTGTGATGAGATGGCTTCCGATGCGACCGATCCCCGGCGGGCATTGGATCACGACGAGTTTTTCCCTGTTTTTCAGCCGGTTGTGGAGTTGCGCACCGGGCAGCTGACAGGGTTTGAACTATTGGCCCGCTGGCGGCATGCCACTCGCGGCACGCTGTCGCCCGAAGAGTTTGTCCCGCAGATCGAAGCGAGCGGGCTGAGCAACCGGCTCACCCAGGCGCTGCTGGAGCAGGCGTTTCGATCGGCACCGCTGGCGAAGAGCGGAGTGCGGCTGGCGGTCAATCTTTCTCCCATCCAACTTCAGGATCCGGCGCTGCCGGGAGTGATTGCGGCGTGCGCGGAGCGCGGCGGATTTGCGCTGGACCGGATGACGCTGGAGGTGACGGAAAGCGCGCTGCTGAACGATCTGGCGCGGGCGCGAGCGGTGGCCGATGAGCTGAAGGGGCTGGGATGCAAGCTGGCGCTGGATGATTTCGGGACGGGGTATTCGAGCCTGCGACATCTGGAGGCGCTGCCCTTCGACAAATTGAAGGTGGACCGGAGCTTTGTGAGCTCGATGACCGAGGTGCGGGAGAGCCGCAAGATTGTGGCGGCAGTGGTGGGACTGGGGCAGAGCCTGGGGCTGGCGACGGTGGCCGAAGGGGTGGAAACCGCGGCGCAGGCGAGCATGCTGTTGTGGCTGGGGTGCGATCTGGGACAGGGATGGCTGTATGGCAAGCCGGCCCCTGCGGAGGAGATTCCGCGCATGCTGGCGGCGGCGGCGCAAACGTATGTGTCGGCGATGCCGACGGGGACGGACGGCCACTCGCTGGCGGATCTGGAAACACTGCCGGCACAGCGGCTGGCGCAGATTCAGGCGATTTATGACGGGGCACCGGTGGGGCTGTGCTTTCTGGATCGCAGGATGCGTTATGTGAGCCTGAACCGGCGACTGGCGGAGATGAACGGCGCGCCGGTGCGGGAGCATTTGGGGAAGACGGTGGCGGAGGTAATTCCGCACGTGTTTCCGATGGTGGAGCCGTTTATCCGGCAGGCGCTCGAGGGCGAGCCGGTGACGGGCGTGGAGGTGCAGAAGCCGGCTGCGGACGGGTCTGGGGAGCCGGAGACGATTCTGTTGTCGTACCAGCCGGCGCGGGATGAGGCGGGCGAGGTGCTGGGTGTGTCGGTCGCGGTGATGGATATAACCGGGCACAAGCGCACGGAAGCGGCGCTGCGCGAGAGCATCAGCCACTTCCGCCATTTGCTGGAGCTGGGGCCGCACGTTCCATGGGTGCTGAACGATCGGGGAGAAGTGATCGAAGCGAGCTCGCGCTGGGAAGAGGTGACGGGACAGCCGCTGTCGGAAGCGGTGGGGCGCGGTTGGATGAAGATGCTGCATGTGGATGACGCCGGTCCGGCAAACGCGGCGATTCGGCGATGCCTGAGAACGGGCGAGCCGATCGATGTGCACTTTCGGGTGCGGCGGGCGGATGGCACGTGGCGATGGATGCGGTCGCGGGGATCGGCGCGCTTCGACGCCCAGGGGAAGATTGTGGGCGTGTACGGGGTGGTGGAAGAAGTGGCGGTGCCGGGCAAAGAGAGCCGGGAGACCTGGGTGGCAGCGCGCGCGGGGTGAGCGGCGGTTGCAGGTTTCAGGTTACCGGTATCAGGAACCGCATGGCGCAATGCGGTCTTCGCGAATCGATGTGAGCATGGCGGCGGAGTTCCCGCAGAGCCTCCAGTTGCCAACCCAAAAATAGAGATCGTGCCTGGGGGTGCGAGCGGTGCCCTGCGAGCCACTACAGCCAGATGGCTTTGTGGCCGGGGCAGTCGGGGGTGGCTTGTTCGATGAGGGTGGTGAGGAGCGGGGTTCCGTAGCGGGATAAGCAGGCGGCGCCGCCGATGGTGCGCTCCTGGGGATGGCGGTCGGGAAAGAGATTGAAATAGAGCGCGTCCACGTGGCGGCGGATGCCGGCGTCGCGCTGGAGCTGGTAGTTGGCGGCGAGGCGGCGGAGGCGGTTCATCTGATAGCGCATTTTGGAGGCGGAGACCTGGGCAGCGCGGCCGAGTGAGGCATCGAGAGAATGGGACCAGGCGAGGAGCGCGTCGAGCTCGGCGTCGAGGGCGTTGCCGGCGGCGGCCAGTTTGAGCTTGCCTTCGACGGGAAGGGAGCGAGCGCCGAGGCGGTGGGCCAGCTCGTCGGGATGAGCGGCGAAGACGTCCTGGAGCGAGAGCTGGTCCTTGTCCAGAATGGTGGCGATGGCAGGGTCGATGAGGGTGGCGGAGAGGCGCGGGAGGACGGGCGTGGTGCGTCCGAGGATGGCCTGACAGAGGACCTGGTTTTGCGCGTAGTAGGCGATCTCGGCGGGGCCGCCGATGATGGCCTGGGTGGGCAGCAGGTAATCCTGAAAGACGGGGCGAAG
Organism: Acidobacteriaceae bacterium; assembly: GCA_036267095.1. Lineage (GTDB taxonomy): Bacteria > Acidobacteriota > Terriglobia > Terriglobales > Acidobacteriaceae > Palsa-343. The sequence goes on along the minus strand of DATAWS010000036.1, from coordinate 113,140 downwards.
GAGGGCGTTGGGGCTGAGGCGCTCGGGCGCGGTGTCGAGGATCGCGAGCAGGTCGGCGGCAGAGTGCTGCACCTTGCCGGCGAACCAGCTGCCATTTTTGCGGCGGAGGGGGAGGCGATTGCCGGTGGCCTGATCGATGAGGAAGAGCAGGGTGGAGCCGGGGGCGACGAGGACCTGAGAGTGGTAGGCGCGCTCGGCGAGGAGCTGATCGCGGTCGTGGAGGGCGGATTCGAGATCGGCGGCGTGCTCGATCGCGTGGCGGAGGATCGGCGCGCCGAGGGCGTGGAAGGCGCGCGTGGAGGCATCGATGACGACGAGGCCGTGATCGGCAAAGACAGCGGAGAGGAAGCGGGCGAAGGCCGACGCGAAGGTGGCGCCGGGGGTGTAACAGGCGGCGAGGAGATCGAATTCGGGAGTGCCTCCGATGAGCTCGGCGGCGCGTTCGATGACGGTTGTGATGCCGGGGCCGAGGGGGAGATTGCCGACGGGCTGGGCGCTGGAGTGAGTTGGGTCGGCGGGCGAGTCGCGGTAGAGCTTCAGGGTCTGGAGGGCGTGACGGGTGGGGAGGGTGACGTGATCGGCTTCGGCGAGGTCGTGATCTTCACTGGCGAGCCAGAAGATGGGAACGGAGTTCGATAACTTTGCCCGATGGATGACGGTGGCGGCTTTGAGGAGGGTGAAGAGGGGTCCGGTGAAGAGGGCGACCTGCTGACCGGTGACGAAGGCTCCGGCACCGTGGCGAAGCTTTTCGATATTGGCGAGGGAAGCGGCGGAGGCATGCCAGCTGCGGTTTTGTTCAAGGAGCAGATTGGCGACGGCGGCGCGCAGGTTAGGATCCTGGGTGGGAACGGGGAAGAACGAGGTAAAGGGGGTAGCGGAGAAGAAGGGGGCGAGCAGTTCGCGACTGGAGGTGTAGTCGAGGAAGAGCCGGCTGAGCCGGGGCAACACCGAGATGGGGTAACAGTCGACTTTCACAGGTGCGCCGGGTTCAGGGCTTGGTCCAGTTTCTCACGGTGGATGATGCAGAGGCGGGGAGGGTCTGCGAAAATCGGATGCCGCAGCAGGGGGCGGAGATGCAGAAGTGCGAGGGGGGATGGAACAAACGACAGCCGCGATTTCACGATCCATGGCTGTATCGGCCGTTTCGCGACCGAAACCCTCCGCTTCGCTGCGAGGGTCCAGTCGACTGCGCCTCGGCCAACAAGATTTCCCACATGGAGTGGTCCTGGCGGCGCTTCGCTCAGGGTGACAGTTTTGCCATTTTGGTACGGTAGAAAAAGCGAGGACACGCATGGCGAAAAAGGATAAGAAGACGGCAAAGGCGAAGAAGTCCAGGAAACCGGCGGTGGTTCCGGTGAAGAAGAAGCTGAAGGTCGATCCGGGCGAAGGGGCGGCGGTACTCGAATCGAAAGTAGTGTATGAGGGCAGGCTCTTTCGGGTGGAGCTGGATGAGATCCGGGAGCCGAATGGGAAAGAGGTGTCGCGGGAGCTGATCCGGCACAACGGGTCGGCGGTAATTCTGGCGCTGGACCGGGGGAAGAGCAAGAGGGATCCGCTGGTGCTGATTGAGCGGCAGTACCGGCATGCTGCGAAGCAGTCTCTGTATGAGGTGCCGGCCGGCAAGATGGAAGACGGCGAGGACCATCTGGCGGCGGCGCAGCGGGAGCTGGAAGAGGAGACAGGGTACCGGGCGAAGAAGTGGACGAAGCTGGTGCGTTACTTCGCAAGTCCCGGTTTTCTTGGGGAATGGATGCAGGTTTTTCTGGCAGAGGAGCTGACGGCGGGCGAGGCGCGGCCGGAGGAAGACGAGTCGTTCGAGCTGCAGTTTGTGCCGTTGTCGGAGATGCTGCGGCTGATCGCGGCGGGGAAAATTCTGGATGGCAAGACGATCATTTCGGTCCTGTACTACGCGGAGACGCGGGGCGGAAAGAAAAAATGAAGCGGGGCCGGTTGCCTGGCGCGGAAAACCAAAGCGCAGAGGGCGGAATCTATCAGACAGCAGGTTGGCAGGGCGTGTTGCGGGAAGTGTATTTCTCGAAATGCGTTTTCTCGCCAACCCATCCGCCTGAGAGGAAGGTTCGCGTTCGTGGCTCAGTACAAAGGCAAGGTCAAGTGGTTCAATAATGCGAAGGGATACGGCTTCATTGGACGGGATGACGGGCCGGATGTATTCGTCCATTACAGCGCCATTCAGGTTGACGGGTACAAGAGCCTGAAGGAAGGCGACGAAGTCGAGTTTGACATCGTGCAGGGCCAAAAGGGTCCGCAGGCGGATCAGGTAGTGCGGGCCCGCGACGGTGCGGCGGACGCGGCCTGATCCGGGCGGCTCAGCTTTCTTTCTTTCGTGAAAAGTCTGCGCTGCGCGACGCGGACGTTCCGTCGATGCGATCTGCCGGGCGGATGTGATGCGGCTCGGCTGATGCGCGTGGATGGACAGGCGGATGCTCTTCCCTGCCCCGCCGAACTCCTGGATTCACCTGGGCGGAAGTGGTGTAATCGGGGCGATGGATAATCGCTCGATTGCGCAACTGCTGTACGAGACGGCGGATCTGCTGGAGATCGGGGCGGGGGATCCTTTCCGGATCCGTTCGTACCGGCGGGCGGCGGAAGCGGTGGAGTCCTCCACCGTGCAACTGAGCACGATTGCGGAGGACGCGAAGAAGCTGCAGGAAATCCCCGGGATCGGGAAGGGGATGGCGGCGAATATCCAGGAAATTGAGAAGGCAGGGACGCTGCCGCTGCGCGAAGAGCTGCTGCTCAAATACAAGCCGACGATGCTGGACCTGCTGCGGCTGCCGGGGATGGGTCCCAAGACGGTGGCGCTGCTGTGGGACTCGCTCGAGATCGGGTCGGTAGAGGAGCTGGAGAAGGCGATCGTGGCGGGGCGGCTGGCGGGTCTGCCGCGCATGGGCGAGAAGCTGGTTGAGAAACTACGCAAGGGGATTGAGGACTTCAAGCAGAACAGCAGCCGTTTCCTGCTGGACGACGCAGAGACGGCGGCGGAGAAGCTGATCGCGTATCTGCGGCGGTTCGAGGGGATGACGACGATTTTGCCGGCGGGGTCGCTGCGGCGCGGGCGGGATACGGTTGGCGATCTGGACATTCTGGCCACGGGGCCGGCTTGCGCGGAAGAGTGCGTCAGCGCGGCGGTGGAGTATACGGCGCAGTATCCGGCGCTGCACACGCTGCTGGCGAAGGGCCAGAACAAGGTGAGTTTCCGACTGGGGACGGGGTTGCAGGTGGATGTGCGGCTGCTGCCGGTGGGGTCGTACGGGGCGGCGCTGCAGTACTTCACGGGATCGAAGATGCACAACGTTTCGATTCGGCAGCGGGCTCTGAAGCGCGGCTACACGCTAAGCGAATACGCGCTGGCTAAGTTGGAGGACGGGTCGTTTGTGGCGGGCGCGACGGAGGAAGAAATCTACGCGGCGCTGGGGCTGGACTGGATTCCACCGGAGCTGCGGGAAAACAACGGGGAGATCGAGGCGGCGGAGGAGCATCGGCTGCCGGTGCTGCTGACAGAGCGGGACATTCGCGGCGACGTGCACATGCACACCGCGGAGACGGATGGGAAGAACACGATCCGGGAGATGGCGGAGGCGGGAATTGCACGCGGGCACGAGTACATCGCGATCACGGACCACTCGAAGAATCTGGCGATGACGAACGGGCTGGACGACCAGCGAGCGGTGGAGCAAGCTGCGCGGATTCGGGCGGTGGATCGGGAGATGGAGGGGAAGATTCGGGTGTTTGCCGGAATCGAGGTGGACATTCTGGCGGATGGGGCGCTGGATCTGTCCGATGACGTACTGGCACAGATGGATGTGGTGATCGCGAGCGTTCATTCGCTGTTCAATTTGCCGGCGGCGGAGATGACGGCGCGGATCCTGCGGGCGGTCGAGAATCCGCATGCGCGGATCCTCGGACACCCCACGGGGCGGCTGTTGCTGCAGCGAGAGCCGTATGGGTTCGATCTGCGGGCGGTGCTGGAGCGGTGTGCGGAGCGGGGCGTGGCGGTGGAGCACAATGCTTATCCGGACCGGCTGGATTTATGCGATCGCGACCTTCGGCTGGCGAAAGAGCTGGGGTGCAAAATCGTGGTCAACACGGACGCTCATCATACGAGCCATTTGGCCAGGTTGCGGTATGGGATCCGGCAATTGCGGCGGGCCTGGCTGAAGAAAGAGGATGTGCTGAACACGCTGGGAGCGGAGGCGTTTCTCCGGGAATTACGGCGGCCCGGCAAGGGGGAAGCGAGGTCCGGGGCGGGGGCGGGAGATTCGCGGTCAGGGCAGGCGGCCGAGGGCGCTTCCGAGCAGCAGGCCGGGCCGGGGACCGCGAAGAAGCGGCGGCAGGCCTGAGGCGCGATCAATTGCAGTAGAATGCGAGAGCAATATGGGCGAATACGATAAGACCGGCAATCATCCGCTGCTGAATGTGGTGGTGGCGATTGTTGTGGTGGTGGCAATTATCGGTGGGTACGTGTGGGCGACGTACACGGGTCCGGTGCACACCGGAGAGGTGCTGTCGATGTCGGCCTACCCGATTCACCGGGAGTTATCGACCGGGTCGGGGCTGGGCGGGTTGAGCGGCGGCCCTAACGTCTACGACGAAGTGATAGTGATCGTGAATGTGCAGGTTAAGAGCACGACGAAACTGCCGCTGTTCCTGCAGGATGCGTTCGCCGATGTGACGCTGGCGAATGGGGAAGTGCAGGAGAGCCGGTCAGCGGGGGGCGAGGATGCGAAGAAGGTGTTTGTCGCGTATCCGGAACTGGCGGGCCAGAAGCAGCCGCCTTTGCCGCTGGGGATTACGATGACGCCGGGCCAGGTTGTGGCCGGGCAGCTGATCTTTCATTTCCCGATCAGCAAGCAGGACTGGGATGGGCGCAGGGCGTTCGACCTCGACGTGCGTTTCATCAACCAGAAGAGCCTGGTCCTGCATGCGATGGGAAGCTAAGGATGAGAGTTTAGGGATGCGAGTTGAGGGATCAGGCCGTCGGCGCGATTCTTTCTAATCCATAACCTCTAAAATCTGATTCTCCATGTTTGTTAAGGCGCAGCGAGTTCACTTTATCGGGATCGGCGGGATCGGGATGAGCGGGATCGCGGAGATCCTGCTGAACCTGGAGTATCCGGTGAGCGGGTCGGATCTGCGGCGGTCGCCGGTGACGGAGCGGCTGGCGACGCTGGGCGCGACCGTGTTCGAGGGCCACGCGGCGGCGAACGTAGTGGGCGCGGGCGTGGTGGTGGTCAGCTCGGCGGTCCAGGCGAACAATCCTGAAGTGGTGGAGGCGCGGGCGCGGAAGATTCCGGTGATCCAGCGAGCGGAGATGCTGGCGGAATTGATGCGGCTGAAGTACGGCATCGCGATCGCGGGGATGCACGGCAAGACGACGACGACCTCGATGGTAGCGTCCGTGCTGACGGCGGGGGGGCTCGATCCGACGGTGGTGGTGGGCGGGCGCGTGGACACGATGGGGTCGAATGCGCGGCTGGGGCAGTCGCAGTATCTGGTGGCGGAAGCCGATGAGAGCGACCGGTCGTTTCTGAAGCTTTCGCCGATTCTGGCGGTGGTGACCAATCTCGACAAAGAGCACATGGATTGCTACCGCGATATGGCGGATGTGGAAGCTGCGTTTGTGGAGTTCATGGACAAGGTTCCGTTCTATGGGGCGTGCGTGGCGTGCGCGGACGATGCGCGGCTGTCGGGGATTCTGGCGCGGGTGGGGCGGCGGGTGTTCACGTATGGGGCGTCGGCCAAGGCGGATTTCGTGCTGCGAATTTTGCCGGCGCCGGCGCCGACGGAAGAAGGTGGCGACACGGGACGCATTTGCCGGACGCGGTTCGAGGTGGCGGCGAACGGCGAGCTGTACGGACCGCTGGAGCTGCACGTGCCGGGGATGCACAACGTGCTGAACGCGACCGCAGCGGTGGCGATTGCGGCGCAGCTGGAGATTGCGCCGGAGGCCATTGCGGCGGGGCTGATGGCGTTCCGCGGCGTGGATCGGCGGTTCCAGCTGAAAGGCAGCGAGGGCGGGGTCACGGTGGTGGACGATTACGGACACCATCCCACGGAGATTCGGGCGACGCTGCGGGCGGCGAAGGAATGCGGATACCCGGGCGTGCATGTGATCTTCCAGCCGCACCGGTATACGCGCACGCGGGATTTGATGGAAGAGTTCGTGCATGCTTTCGACGATGCGGCCTCGGTGGAAATGCTGGACATTTACGCGGCGAGCGAGGAGCCGATTGCGGGAGTGACGGCGGAGGCTGTGGTGAAGAAGATCGGCTCGGAGCGGGTGCGGCACGCGGGATCCGCGGCAGAGGCGATTGCGCGAGCGGCGGCGCGGGCGCGAGCGGGAGACGCGATTCTGACCCTGGGCGCGGGGAACGTGTCGCAGCTGGCGCCGCAGGTAGTGGAGGCGCTGGCCGCCCGGGCAGATGCGCTTCGCACCCGTTCAGCGACCTGACTCCTGTTCCAGCCAACCCAGCGGCTGAAGGGAACGCGGGGTACAAAACAGAAAGGCCCGCCTGAGGCGGGCCTTTCTGTCGGTGCGGGATCGTTCCCTGGTTATTGGTTGCCGGCGTCGGTGCTTTTGATGAACGCCGCGACGTTCTCGTGCAGTTCTTTGAGGGCCGCGTCCTTGACGTAGACCATGTGGCCGGACTCATACCAGCGGTACTGGATGTTAGCCGCAAGCTTGTCAGGAATCGGCAGGTGCTTGTCCTCGTAGAAAGCGGCGTAGAACGGGGTGGCGAGGTCGTAGTAGCCGCCGTTCACGAGCACCTTCAGGCTGGGGTTGGTCTTCATGGCGGTGGCGAGGTCGTTGCTGACGTTCATCAGCGGACCGCCGTCGCGTTTAAAGTCCCAGCTGAAGCCGTTGCCGTAGGCCTCGGGCAGATAGGTCTGGCCTTCGCCGTACTTGAGCGTGTCGCGGACGTACTGGTTAAAGAGCGAGACGTAGGCCGAAGAGATCGCGGAACTCTGCGGATCGTACGCGGGCTCTTCGCTGAGCGGGTCGACGGAGGGCCCGGTGAAGCGGGTGTCGAGACGGCCGGTGGTGTCACTGTTGTCGGCCTGGAGAGTCTTCTCGAACTGGCCGCCGGAGATGCGCAGGTCGCCGTGCATCAGGTAGTCGACGGGAAGGCCGGTGTACTCATGCAGCTTTTGGGCGATGGCCTGCTTGTCGGACTGGCTGAGGTCGGTGCCTTTGGCCAGGGCCTCGGCGTAGGGGCCCATGGCAAAGCCCTCGACCTCTTTGAGGAAAGCCTGAAGGTCGGGATGCTCCTGTGGGAGCTTGTGATGGTAGAGGGCGGTGGCGGCATAGGTGGGCAGCCCGAGCTCGTAGGAGAGGTCGATGCCGGGGTTCTGGTGGGCGCCATCGATATCGACGGTGAAGTTGAAGATCTGGGAGAGGAGAATGACGCCGTTCAGGTCGATGTCTTCTTCGTTCTCGAGAATATTGGACAGGACGGCGGAGCGAGTGGTGCCGTAGCTTTCGCCGAAGATGTATTTAGGCGAGTTCCAGCGGTTGTACTGGGAGAGGAAGCGACGGATGAAGCGGCCGAAGGCGTGGCCGTCCTCATCGATGCCCCAGAAGGCCTTGCCGGCGTCTTTGCCGGTGAGGCGGCCGAAGCCGGTGCCGGGCATGTCGATGAAGACGAGGTCGCTGACGTCGAGCAGAGAGTAGGGATTGTCGACGATCTGGTAAGGCGCCGCGGGCAGATGGACGTCGGTTTCGGTGACGACGTGTTTGGGACCGAAGGAACCCATGTGGAGCCAAACCGTGGAGCTGCCCGGACCGCCGTTATAGAGGAAGGTGATGGGGCGCTGCTGGGCGCTGGCATCGCGCTTGAAGTAGGCGACGTAGAACATGTGCGCGAGCGCGGGCTGGTCGGCGGTGCCCTTGGCGGCGGCGAACTGGGAAGCGAGATCGCTGTCGGGCTGCGGCTTGCCGTCGGCGCCGAGTTGGGTGTCCTCGGACTCGGTAGCGCCGACGGTGATGATGCCGGCGACGGCGTTGTACTGGATTTGCTGGCCGCCGACGTTCACGGTGCCCTGGGTGGTGACGCTCTGGGGGGGAGTGGTTGCGGCGGGCTTTTCGGCCGGTTTTTCGGCGGGCTTATCGTCGGCAGCGCGTACCAGCAAAGGACAAAGCGTAACGGCGGCGGCAAGACAAGCCGCCAGAATGCGAGTCGTGGTTTGCATCATGGCTCCTGGAGATGGACTTTCTTTGTCAATGGTTACGGGGAAAGAGGAATTATAGTTCCCTCGACGGTCGACAGCACAACACGCCGGGAAGGAAGAGCTCTTCCCTGCCATGCCAGGGCGAGGCGATCCGAGGGATGGGCGTCAGTCGAGGTCGAGCTCCCAGGTCTGGCCGGTGAGATCTTTGCCGAAGCTGTGGTGGGGCTGCGATGCGACGAGGCGGAAGCCGGCATTTTGATAAAGCCGGTGGGCGGCGGTGAGGATGCTTTGCGTCCAGAGGGTGATTTTGCGATAGCCGGCTTCGCGGGCGAAGGCGACGCAGGCGTCGACGAGGGTCTGGCCGAGGCCAAGGCCGCGTGCGGAGGGGTCGACGTACAGGAGGCGGAGTTTGGCGGTGCCGGGGTCGTCAGGATGCTGGACGAGGAAGATGTGGCCGGCGTGGCGGCTGTCGATTTCGGCAATCCAGCAGCGCTCGCGTGCGGGGTTGAAACGGTCAAGGAAGTCGGCGACGATGCGGGCGACGAGGGCTTCGAAGGTGGAGTCCCAGGCGAACTGGTCGACGTAACCGGCGCCTTCGAGGGCGACGATGGCGCCCATGTCGCCGGGCCGATGGGTGCGGAGGGTCCAGACCGGCTGCGGAATGGGCTGGGCGGCGAGGGCGCAATCGACCGCGCGCTCCATAGTAGCGAGGGAGTGGGTGAATTCGGCGCGAGCGGTCGGCGGAAGCGAGGTGAGGAAAGCGCGAGCCTGCTTTTCGGCTCGGGTGTTGAGGGTACGGAAGACGGCGCGGCCACGGGCGGTGAGCTGGAGATCGGCGGCGCGGTTGTCGCGCTGCGAGACTTTGCGGGTGGCGAGGGCGGCCTTCTCGAATTTGGTGAGGATGCGGCTGAGGTAGCCGGGGTCGAGGCCGAGGGTTTCGCCGATCTCCTTTGCCTGCGCTGCGGGGCGGCGAGTGGCGAGCTCGTAGATGACGCGGCCTTCGGCGAGGGAGAATTCGGTGCGGAGAAAGCCTTCGCTCAGGGTGCCGAGGAAACGAGTATAGAGGCGGTTGAAGCGGCGGAAGGCGACGGCATGCTGGGCGAGGGCGGGATCGGGGACGGCCTTGCGGGGGCGGGGCGCGGCATGGGAACAGAGTGCGCCGATTTAGTTGACTGTGTCAAATAACTGAGTGAGAGGGGCAGTCACTGGAGGCGTGCAATGTCAGCGAATTTCGCTTATCGCTGCGGGCTATGAATGAAATGGACGCCGTCCGTTTGTTATTGGCGCGGCCTGGCTCGCGGCGGCCGGTGCGGATGACGCGGACATAAGGACGGCGAGACGCGCCAACCCCGGGCACGTTTGCCCCACCGATCGGGGGAACGTCAATAGACGCCGGGGATGAGGCGTTTGGTGGAGCGGGCGTAGTCGTCGTAGTCGGCGCCGAAGGCGCGGCGCAGGGCTGCTTCCTCGACGTGGATGCGATAGAGGACGGCGATGGTGGGCGGGATAAAGCAGACGGCGAGGCAGGCCCAGGTGCGGCTGTGCAGGCCCGCAGCGAGGAAGATGATCTCGATGCCGGTATAGGAGGGGTGGCGGACGAAGCGGTAGAGGCCGGATCGCTGCAGGGTCTGGGAGGCGCGGATGGCGACATTGGCGCTGAAGGCTCGGCCGAGGGTGAGGATGGCGGTAGCGCGGACGGCGAGTCCGAGGGCAAGCAGCGCAATGGCGAGGGGGCGGAGAACGGTGTGGCGGCCGGGCATATCGGCAGGGAAGTAGTTGTGCATCCAGCCATCGATCCAGAAGGAGGCGATGATGACGAACCAGAGGAGAAGCTGGGTGCCGCGATCCTGGACGTTGCCGCGGCGGGAGCGGGTGTAGGTAAAGACGGCGACGGCGATTTCACCGATGACCCAGGCATCGGCGAGGACGGTCCAGAGTAATTCCTGAGTCGACATCGTGGTTCCCAGCATAACGCGCGCCAGACAGAGGACGAATCCGGGAGATCGGGCCGGGGAAGTGCATCCGCGGAAGGCAGCGTATCGTCTGAAAGACGAGGGGGTATGCGCATGAGCCAGGGAAAGCTGCTGATGATCGTGGGTGATTTCGCCGAGGACTACGAGACGATGGTGCCGTTTCAGGCGCTGCAGATGGTGGGTCACCGGGTGGATGCGGTGTGTCCGGGCAGGAAGGCTGGGCAGCAGGTGCGGACGGCGATCCACGATTTCGAGGGGGATCAGACGTATACGGAGAAGCGGGGGCACAATTTCACGCTGAACGCGACGTTTGCGGATGTGCGGCCGGAGGAATACGACGGGCTGGTGCTGCCGGGCGGGCGGGCTCCGGAGTATTTGCGGCTGGATGCGAAGGTGCTGGAGCTGATTCGGCACTTTGCGCGGGAGCAGAAGCCAATGGCGGCGATCTGCCATGCGGCGCAGATGCTGGCAGCGGCGGGGGTGCTCAAGGGGAGGAAGGTGAGCTGCTATCCGGCCTGCTCGCCGGAAGTGACGCTGGCCGGCGGGACGTTTGCGGACGTGGAGATGACGGCGGCGGTGACGGACGGGAATCTGGTAACGGCTCCGGCGTGGCCGGCGCATCCGGCGTGGCTGGCGCAGTTTGAGAAGGTGCTGCAGGGGAGCCTGGCGGGGAAGGGGGAGGCGGTGGGAGCGCGGTGAGTCTGCTGATACAACCGCGCGGGAGGGGCCCCGGTACCAGTTCGGGTCGATATCGGGGAATATTCACGGCAAACCTATTGACTCCAGAATTATCGGGGGCTACTCTGGCGGCAACTTCGACTTCTTTGGCGCCGATTACCAATCCGGTACCTTCGCCCCATCCGAGGCATCCAACGTGTGTGGGGTGGATGGCTATGCAGCAGGCGTCGAACGCTCCGACAACCGAATACGAACCGCGTGGCGTACGACCAGCCACGTCCGGAGGTTTTCCCCTCGTCTGATGAGAAAACATCTCGAGATCACGCCCAATCTTGAGCCCCTGTTCGGGACCCGCGATGAAAACCTGAGACTGATGGAGGACACTCTCCATGCGCGCATCGATCTGGAATCGGATGCGGTGCTGGTGGAGGGGACGGAGGACGCCATTGCGCGCGTGGAACGGATCTTTCAGGACTACGAAGCGCTGCGGCGGCAGGGGATCCTGCTGCAAAACGGCGAATTGAACGGGATGCTGCGGCTGGTAACGGCCGACCCGTCGATCACGCTGCGCAGCCTGGCGGAAAGCGGGAAACAGCGATCGGCGGGGACCAAGCGGATGGTGCAGCCCCGCTCGCTGAACCAGCGGCGCTATGTGGAAGCCATCGAGCAGAACGACATGGTGTTCGGGATCGGGCCGGCGGGGACGGGCAAGACGTACCTGGCGGTGGCGATGGCGGCGGCGGCGCTGCTGGCGAAGAAGATCAGCCGGATCGTGCTGGTGCGGCCGGCGGTGGAAGCAGGCGAGCGGCTGGGATTTCTGCCGGGAACCCTGCAGGAGAAGGTGGATCCATACCTGCGGCCGCTGTACGACGCGCTCTACGACCTGCTGGAGCCGGAGCGGGTGGACAAGATGCTGGAGCGCAACGTGATCGAGGTGGCGCCGCTGGCGTTTATGCGGGGGCGGACGCTGAACGACGCGTTCATCATCATGGACGAGGCGCAGAACACGACCAGCGAGCAGATGAAGATGTTCCTGACGCGCATGGGGAACAACGCGAAAGCGGTAATCACGGGGGACATCACGCAGATCGACCTGCCCAACCCGCGGAAGTCGGGGCTGGTGGAGGCGATGAACATCCTCGAGGGGGTAGACGGGATCCATTTTGTGCGTTTCGAAGATGGGGACGTGGTGCGGCACCAGTTGGTGCAGCGGATCATCCGTGCGTACGAGGGGTTTGGGCGGGCGCGGCAGGAAGAGCTGCCGCTGTCGCTGGGAGACGAGGAGCCGATGCGGGTTTCGCCTCCGCAGTAGATTGCGACGCGGGGCGTGCGGTCCGCGGTACCATCAGAACAGGAGGGTGGAAACACTCTCCTGTTGCTTTCTGTGCGCCAGCTGCTCCAGAGGCTGGGCGCACTCGACCATGACCCCGATCGAAATCCTGACAGAACCCCGGATACAGGCGAAATTCGGCCGGGCGCTCGAACGAGGAGCGCTGGCGGTTTTTGTTGAGACCGCGGCCGCAGCGGTGCGGGTGCGGGGCGGGATTTCGATCCTGCTGACAGGCGATCGAGAGATCCGGCGGCTGAACCGGGAATTTCGGCGGAAGGACAAGGCGACGGATGTGCTGTCGTTCCCTGCCCCGGCGGGGTCAGCGAATGGGGAGATGGCGGGGGATCTGGCGATCTCAGCAGAGACGGCCGCGCGGCAGGCGGAGGGGCAGGGGCACGGGCTGGCCGTGGAACTGAGGATTCTGGCGTTGCACGGGCTGCTGCACCTGGCGGGGTTCGACCATGAGGCGGATGCGGGTGAGATGGCACGGCGGGAAGCGGCGCTGCGGCGGCGGTTTGGGCTGGCGGCGGGGCTGATCGAACGCGCAGAGGCGGGGCGAGCCGGCCAGGTGAGCCGGCGGACTCCAGCGAGGACAAGCAGAGTGGGCAAGGCGGGCGTGAGGCCTGGGGAACCAAAGCGCGGGAGGCGGCGATGAGGGTCACGGCCGCGATTCTGATCGCGTTTCTGCTGGCGGTGCTGACGCTGATGTCGTACATCGACCGTTTGTACTCGGAGATGGGCAAATTTCTGGCGCTGGAATTCCAGGAAAACATCGACGTCTGGGAGCAGCGGGTGGAGCCGCGGCTGGGCATGAATCGGGACCGGATCTCGCTTTCGGCGGCGATTCTGATGAATCTGTCGCTGGCGTTCCTGACGCTGATTTTCGGGATGCTGTTGTTCGACCGGGCGCGGGTGGGGGAGCGGCCGGCAGCGGCGGAGATCGCGCAGGTGGCGCTGGGAATCGTGCTGGTGATCGTGTTCTGCAACCGGCTGTTTCCGTTTGCGTTCTTCACGCGCACGCGGGGGGCGTGGATCGTTCGGCTGCGGTGGGTGATCCAGCTGCTGCTGTGGGTGGTTCTGCCGGTGACATTTTTCGTACAGTTTCTGCTCTCCATTGCGGCGCTGGCGAAGGGCAAGCCGGCGGCGAGCGGGGAAAGCACGGCGTCGGAGGCGGTGGAAGCGCTGATCGAGGCGGGCGAAGAGGAAGGGATTCTGGAGGAGAGCGATCGCGAACTGGTGCGATCGGCAGTGGAGTTCGGCGATAAGGTGGTGCGCGAGGTAATGACGCCGCGGCCGGCGATGTTCGCGGTGCCGGGGACGATCACGCTGGAGCAGTTTCTGAATCTGCTGGGGGAGCACCGATTTTCCCGGGTACCGGTCTACAGCGGGACGATCGACAACATCACAGGGATCGCGTTCGTGCACGATCTTTTGCAGATATCGGACGTGGAAGCGCGGACGAAGACAGTCGAAACGATCCAGCGGCCGGCGGCGTTCGTGCCGGAGACGAAGAAGGTGAACGAACTGTTGCGGGAGATGCAGCGGGAGAAGCAGCATATGCGGATCGTGATCGATGAGTACGGCGGGGTGGCGGGGCTGGTCACGATCGAAGATCTGCTGGAAGAGTTAGTGGGCGCGATCCGGGATGAGCACGAAAGAGAGGACAGCGCGGCGGTGGTGAAAGAGCCGGGGGGGACGTGGGTGGTACCGGGGGTTCTGGAGATCGCGCGGATGGAGGATATTTTTGGAGGAATGGATTTGCCAGAGGATGTGGAAGCGACGACGGTGGGTGGGCTGGTGAGTGAGACGGCGGGGAGGATTCCGCAGGCGGGCGAGGTGGTCGAGGGACATGGGCTGCGCTTTGAGATTCTGGCGTCGACGGACCGGAGGGTCAATCGGCTGCGAGTTTCGCGGCAGGCGGAAACGCCGGTAAGCTGAGAGAGCGATGCGATCCGGATTTGTTTCGATCATCGGGCGGCCAAACGCGGGCAAATCGACGCTGATCAACGCGCTGATTGGCGAAAAGGTGGCGATCGTCACGGCGAAGCCGCAGACGACGCGGACGCGCATTCATGGGATCGCGGAGGTTCCGGAGCGGAAGGGGAAGCATCCGGTAACCCAGGTGGTGTTCGTGGATACGCCGGGGATTCATCGGCCGGCCTCGCAGCTGGATCGGTCCATGATGCAGGAGATCCATCAGGCGCTGGCGACGCGGGATGTGGTGCTGCTGACGATCGACGCGGTACGGAAACAGCAGCGGAAGGAATCGGACGGGCCCATCAAGCTGGACCGGGCGAGCGAAGAGGCCATGGCCTTCGAGATGATTCGTCACCTCGATTGCCCGGTGTTTCTGGTGGTGACGAAGATCGATCTGATCCCGAAGGACCGGCTGCTGCCGCTGATTGCGGACCTGAGCTCGCTGTACAAGTTTGCGGAAGTGATCCCGGTTTCTGCGCGGAAGGGCGATGGGCTGAAGGTGCTGTTGCACAAGATCGCGGAATATCTGCCGGAGGGGCGGCGGTGGTTCCCGAAGGAGCAGTTCACGGATCAGCCGGAGCGATTTCTGGTGGCGGAGCTGATCCGGGAGCAGATTCTTCTGGAGACGGGCGAAGAGGTTCCCTATGCGACGACGGTGGTGGTGGAGCGGTTTGAGGAACCGGCACCGCAACCCGGTAAGAAGCGCCCCGGCCGGTCGCCGGTGACGCGGATTGCCGCGGCCATCTACTGCGAGCGCGACGGGCAGAAGGCGATTCTGATCGGCAAGGGCGGGAGCAAGCTGCGCGAGATTGGGGCGAGGGCGCGGCAGCAGATCGAGGCGCTGCTGGGCACGCGGGTGTATCTGGAGCTGCACGTGTTGGTGCGGGAGCACTGGCGGGATTCGCCGGTGTTTATCGAGTCGCTGGACTGGCGCAAGCAGCTGGAAGAGCTGGCGAAGAAGGAAGAATAAGAAAGCCGACAGCCCGCAGCCGACAGCCCGCAGCCGACAGCCCGCAGCCGGCAGCAACTCGATTTCAGGAAGGCGTGCTTTTCATTCGTTTGCGCATGGCTTGCACTTTCTCGTGCAGGTCGAGGGCGGCGATTTTGCGGTCGGGATACGCGGCCGGGCGGGGGTAAAACTCCAGGGTGGATACGATGCCGGGGCAGGCGAGAGTGCGCAGCAGGTGGGGCAGGAAGGGTGCGTCGCCGAACCAGCAGAGGTCGCGCTCGGGGCGGTGCGGAGCGCGATAGGCGATGGCGGCGGCGGGCATGTCGGTGCTGGTCAGGACGGCCGGCTCGAGCAGCGAAGGGTGGAAGCGCAGGACGGCGCTGCCGTCGGTACTGGTGCCTTCAGGAAAGAGCAGGACGGGGACGCCGGTAGCCAGGACCGAGGCGATCTGACGCGCAGCGTGCTCGGTGCTGATGCGGCTTTGGCGGTCGATGAAGATGGAGCCACCGGCGCGGGCAAAGAAGCCAAAGGCGGGCCAGCGGCTGACCTCTATTTTGGAGACGAAGACGCAGGGCAGACCGGCAGCGTAGACGGCGATATCGAGATAGCTGAGGTGGTTGGAGCAGATGAGTCCGTGAGCGGGGCGGAGACCGCGGCACTCGATGCGGACACCGAGACAGCGCAGGATGGTTCGGCAGGAGAGATGCAGCCAGCGGGCGCGATCATGGAGGTCGAGGCGCGAGCCGCGGCGAAGGGCGAGAAGCAGGAAGCGCAGGGCGATCCAGGCGAGGCAGACAAGGAGAGCCAGGAGACGGAGAGAGGCACGCAGGATTCCGACGAGGCGGGTGAATCGGGAACGCCGTTGGGAAGGAAGCGGTTCCGGGCGGCGGGCGAGAGCTGCGTCAGGTCGAGCAGCGTCAGAAAGTCGAAGGTCCCGAATTCGCGATCCCATGCTGGTGCGCCGCAGATTCTGGCTCCCACTGCAATATACGTCCTGAGGAGTTTGGGAACCCTGGTCAGGGGAGCGGGACCGGGCTCGGCCGGAGGCAGGGCGAAAGCGGGTGTGGGACGGGTGCGCAGGGGCTCGGGCGCGAGAAAGGGCGTGAGCTGGGCCAGGGTCGACCATCCGTCGCGGGGATCGCGGGAGTTGAGCGACGAGCAGCCGATGAGATAGCGAAGGCGATAAGAGCGAGCGCCGGCAACGATACCGCGCCACAGGAGGGTGAGGACTTCGCTGCTGCGGTGCTCGCGGTCGATGGAGGCGCGGCCGAGTTCGAGAATCTGGCCGCGGATCGATTCATAGGGAGCGAAGTCGAACTCCTGTTCACTGTAGTAACCAAGGTTGTGGGCGGCGGTGATACCGGACTGCATGCGATAGGTGCCCACAATCTGACGGCGGGAGCGGTCTTCGACGATGAGGTGATCGCAGAAGAGGTCGAACTGATCGTGGTCGAGGCCGGTCTCGTAGGAAGACGCGAGCCCTTCGCCTAATTCAATGTTAAAGACCTTAAAGCGCAGGCGGCAGGCGGCTTCGCGCTCGGCGAGGGAATCGGCGAGGCGAACCTGGTACTTACCCAGTTCGATGGAGATGGAGGGAAGGGGGGAAGTAAGGCAAATGGGCTGCCGGGTGGCGGAGGTATGGGGTGCAGGAGGGTCAGCCAAGCCAGCGGTGTGGCTGCGCGGTGTTTCTGCGGGCCGGAGGCTAATCACGAGGCCATGATGCGATGGCAGGGAGTACAGAACCTTACAGAACAAAGAAAAGGCTGCGAATTCTAAGTCAATGCCTCAATTTGATCCATAGGAAGCGGAGGAAGGGGCGGAGGTACGCCTGTGTTAAAAGTCTTTGTAAGAGAGGAGCTAATTTGTTATGGTAGCCGGAGTTGCATCCGCGTTCCCCGGATACTATCTGAATATCATTACGAGAGAAAAAAATGACCCGAGAAGAACTCATTGCTGGCGTTGATGAAGAAATCAGCCGTTTAGAGAAAGTTCGCGCCCTGCTGCAGAGCAGCGGCAGTTCGCGCATCGCAACCACAAGTTTTGGAAACAAGCCGCGGAAGAAGCGGGTTTTGAGCGCAGATGCGCGGGCGCGGATCGCCGCGGCGCAGCGGCGGCGCTGGGCGAAGCAGAAGGCAGCCCAGGGCGCCAAGAAGTAGTTCACACCGGGCGCGAGGCACGAGGCTGCAGCAGAATCGCCGTTAGCCGCGGATCGCGCCGAAGTTTTTCCCCCAAAATCACAATTCCTGCGAATGGGACCGGCTCCGAGGGGAGCAGGTTCTTTTTCGCAGGCTCGGCGTGTGCCTCCGGGAGGACAAGCGCCGATATATAGTGTTAGTGCGTGACGGCCTCCGCCCGGCGCGGCAGCGCAGGCGAGGGTGCGCCTTCGGGCGCGCGGGCGTTGAGATTTTTCCGCCTCAGTTCGCCGACCGGTGCGCAGTTCCTGACGCAAGGAGCCTCGGCGTCCGCGGACGCCGCAGCATCAACGCGATGTGTGAGTGGGTAGGATTACCGGCGAGCCTGTTTCTCTCCAGTCGATCAACGGCGATGGCTGCCGGAGTTGCCGCTGCCCTGCTGGGCGTGCTGGCGGTGTTCTATGGGCGCAGATACCGCGCGCGCAGAGTGGAAGCGTTCCCGGGCGAGCTGGAGATGTTGCGAACGGTGATCGCCAGTCTGCCCGATCTGATCTATGTGAAGGACGGGGAGAGCCGATTTCTGCTTGGCAACCAGGCGGTGGCGGATGCCCTGGGAGCGGAGTCGTGCGCCGAACTGGCGGGCAAGACGGACTTCGATTACTTCCCGCCGGAGGTTGCATCGTCCTTCTATCGCGATGAACAGCACGTAATCACGACGGGTCAGGCGCTGATCGCGCAGGATGAGCGCATCCGGCTGCCCGACGGGCGAGAGCGCTGGATCCTGACGACCAAAGTGCCTTTTCGCGACAGTTCGGGAAAAGCGGCGGGGGTCATCGGAATCGGCCGGAACGTTACGGCCATGAAGGATGCGGAAACGGAGCTGAAGCGGTCGCGGGAGAACCTGCACTTCAAGGCGACCCACGACGGGCTGACTTCGCTGCTGAACCGCGATGCGATTCTGGACATGCTGGATCGGGAGATGCGGCGGACGGGGCGGGAAGGCGGAAGGTCGGCTGTGCTGCTGGCGGACCTGGACCACTTCAAGCAGATCAACGACAAGTACGGACATCCGGTGGGGGATGAGGTTTTGCGAGAGACGGCGCGGCGCTTTCTGCGGGCGGTGCGAAGTTACGATCTGGTGGGGCGGTACGGAGGCGAGGAGTTCCTGGTGATCCTGGGCGGCTGCCCGGTTCAGGACGCGTTGCCGCGAGCCGAGCAGCTACGGCATACGATTGAAGCAGCGCCGGTGGCGACGACGTGCGGGCCGATTCGGCTGACGATCAGCATCGGGGTGCTGCCGGCCCGGGAGTGGGGCTATCCCCCTGCCCAGGAGGTGCTGCGCGAAGTGGACATCGCCCTGTATGGGGCGAAGGCCGGCGGACGCAACCGCTGCAAGCTGGCGACGCCGCCGATCGCGACGGCCGAGGCGTGAGGGCGCGGGCGCCGAGGGCCGGAGGGGGACTGATCCAGACCGGTTGCGACCGGCACCGCAGCGTTCATTAGCGCAGATAGGCGTCGGTTTTGGCGATCCAGTCGGCGCGGGGCGGACAGAAGACGTCGAGATCGACGGTATCTTCGAGGGCTTCGGCCTGGTGAGGCACGTTCGAGGGGATGACGAGGGTTTCGCCGGCGCGGACAGTGAGGACCTGGGTGTCGTCGAGGGTGAAGCGAAGAACGCCTTCGAGGATGTAGGTGATCTGCTCATTCGCGTGGCTGTGGCGGGGAACGATGGCGCCTTTGCGCAGGATGATGCGCGCCAGCATGGACTGCTCGCCATAAACCATCTGGCGATCGATGAGGGGATTGAGGGCTTCGACAGGCATGGTGTTGAAGCTGGTGTGCTGGACAGTACTTTTGTCGGACAAACGCGGTTCTCCTGTGGCAGGGAGCCAGAGCGACTCGGACTATCATAGAACCGGTCTCATCCCTGATTCAGCAACTCGGATTCAGCAGCTCCGGCAGAGTCCATGAACACCGCTCGGCGGCTGTTCTCTGGAGCCTTACCGGGCGCAGAGGGTTGATGAGACCCGTACGAGGGCACATGGAGACAGGATTGAAGGGGCGAGTGGCGATCGTGGCCGGATCGAGCGCCGGAATTGGGCGGGCGACGGTGCTGGCGTTTGCGGCGGAGGGCGCGCATGTGGCTCTGTGCGCGCGGCGGCAGGAACAGCTGGACGAAGTGGCGGCCGAGGCGCGGAAGCGCTTTGGCGTGGAAACCATGACGCAGGCGCTGGATGTGGCCGATGAGGGCGAGGTGCGGGGGTTCGTCGCCGCGACACACAGGAAATTTGGGCGAGTGGACGCCTGCGTGCCGAACGCGGGCGGACCGCCGGCAAAGCCATTCCTGGAAACGACGATGGAGGAGTGGGAGCGGGCGTGGCTCCTGAACCTGCGGAGCGCGATCATCTTTTGCCAGGCGGTGCTGCCGCTCATGCAGCGGCAGAAGTGGGGACGGATCGTGACGCTGACGTCCTATACGGTGAAGCAGCCGGTGCCGGAGCTGGTTCTGTCGAACACGATCCGTGCGGGGATGATGGGGCTGGTGCGGTCGCTGGCCGGGCAGTTTGGGCGGGACGGAATCACGATCAACAACGTAGGCCCGGGATTCACGGCGACGGACCGTTCGAAGAGCCTGCTGGAGACGCGGGCGAAGAACCGCGGGATTTCGGTGGAGCAGGTGCAGACGGAGCTGGAGCGGGAGATTCCAGTGGGGCGGATGGCAACGCCGGAGGAAGTGGCGGCGGCGATTGTGTGGCTGGCGTCGGAGCCGGCCGCGAGCATTACCGGGCAGACGCTGCTGGTGGACGGCGGGAGCTACAAGGGGCTGTAGGCGATTTGCGCCGACCGCCCGAATGGACAGTCTGTTTTATTGGCTTGCCGGGTTTTTGTAGGGCGTCTGGATCCAGTGGCGGGCTTCGTTGAGCGCGCCGGCGGTGTTGTCGTTGGTCTGGATGGCCTCGCGATACTCCTGGATGGCGCGGTCACGCTGCCCAGTTAAGTCAAAGATCTTGCCGACCGCAATGTGGCTCCAGACCTCGGTCCAGCGAGGATCGTCATCGCCATTGAGCGCGTCGCGGTAGGCATTGACGGCCGCCTGGTAGTTGCGCATGGAAAAGAGCAGCTCGCCGATGCGGTAACTGGCAAGGGAGCTTTGCGGATTGGCCTTGAGCGCCTTCTGGTATTCGGTGAGAGCGCCGCCGGTATCGCCCTGCGCGGCGAGCTGCTGGCCGCGGAGGATGGCGACGCGGACGTCGAGGTCGGGAGTGTCCTGGAGGATCCAGGAATCGGGATCGATGATGACGCGGCGGGGGCGGCCGAAGGTGTCGATCACATACTGGGAGTCCGTACCCACGACGTCGATGCGCTTGTCGATGGTCTTGCCTTCGGTTTCGACGCGAAGATCGACGGGCATGTTGAAGAGGTCCATGTTGCCCTGGATCTCGCCGATGGTACGGAAGCCTTTGTTATTGCCGAGGCGGTAGACCGCGTACTTGTCGGCGAACTGGGGGGCGCCGGTGCCGTCGAGCCATTCGCTGAAGAAGGGGGTGAGCTGCTGCTGGGACTGTTCCTCGGCGATGCGCTCGAAATCGGCGGTGGTGATGCCCTTGTCCCTGTACTGGGTAAGGGCGGCGCGGAGGATCTTCTCGAAGCTGTCGTCGCCGACCTCCCAGCGGAGCATATGAAAGACGAGGGCGCCCTTTTCGAGGGTCATGGACTGGAACTGTGGTGAGTAGGCGGGAAGGGTTCCGGCGCTGGACAGGGGGATGGTGTCATAGGCCAGCGCACCGGCGGAAACGTCCTTGACGGCGGCTTCGAGCGCGGTTTTGCCCTCGTCGTCTTCGAGGTACATCAGCTCCCCGTAGCGGGACATGCCATTGGTGATCCACGCATCGTTCAGGGTAGCGGGGCTAAGCTGGCAGCCCCACCACTGATGGGCGACGGTATTGGCGAGGAGACGAAAGTCGTTGCGGTTGCCGATGTGAGAGCCGCCGATGGCAACGAGTTCGGGCGCCCAGAAAGCGGGTACCGTGTCATCGGGAAGCTCGACAACGTTGAGCTGGTTCGATTCCGGGAAACCGAAGGTGCTGGTGAAGTAGGCGAACTCGCGCAGGGCGGTGCCGGCGTAGTCGGCGGCCTGGGCTTTGTGGGCGGCGGTGGTGTAGACGTGGATGTTGGCCGCCGCGCCGGAGACGGGCGGCTCGAATTTGCCGGCGACGATGGTGCCAGGGAAGCCGGGCTTATCCCACTTGAAGTCCCACTCCTCCTCGCCCTCGCCGGCGGGCTTCGGCTTGCCGGTGCCGCCGCTGCCGACGACGCGATAGCCGGTGGGGACCCTGATGTGGATGTCGGCAGTGAAGCGGTCGGTCATGTAGCCGGTCATGGGGAACCAGCGGCCGGCGTAGAGCAGGTAGCTGATGGGATCGCCAACATAGGCCAGCTTGAGGCCTTCGACGGGACCGCCGGCACCGTTCTCGAGCTCGCCGGAGTAGTGGAAGGTCCAGGTGACGGTTTGGCCTTTGGGCAGCATGGCGGGGGGGGTGACGACGAGGGTAGCGTCAGGGCCGCGCTCCCCGTTGAGGGCGGCGCCGGCTGCGTCTGTGACCTTATCCACGCGGAGGGCGCCATGCAGGTCGAAGATAGCGGAGGGCAGGTCGTCGAGGGTGGTGAAGGTGACCTGGGTGGTGGCGTCGAGGGTGTGATCTTTGGGATGAATCTCCGCGTTGATGGTGTAGGCGGTAATGTTCATCGTGGGTTTGGGGGCGACGTTCTGAGCGTGGGAGCGGAGCGGCGCGAGAACCACGACGGCGGCAAGGAGGGCGGCCACGGCAAAGGGCGCGGGGAAAGAGCCCGGCGCGGATGGAATCACAGCAAGCTTCACCGGCGCGGGTTGAGAAGAAGATCTCTTCATAGGACCTGACTTTGTCTCGTTTCCGGAGATGGTCTGAGGAACTGGCATGTCACCTGGGCCACGCGGGCGATGGCATCCTGTTCGCCGCGCAACAAATCTCCCACCTGCCGCAGACCAGCCTGCATCCGCGCCCGGGCCTCGTCGTTATCGAGCAACATTCTGAGCTGTGAGACGGCACGATCGGCGGTAAAGTCACCCTGAATCAACTCCGGAACGATCCGTTTTCCCGCAATCAGGTTGACCATGGCAACGTGGGGCACGTCGACGACGCGTTTGGCCACGGCATAGCTGAGCGGTGAAATCCGGTATACCACGAGAAAGGGATTTCCGATGAGGGCGGCTTCGACCGTGGCGGTACCGCTGGCGACGATGCTGGCGCGGGCGTGGTGAAGGGCGGCGCGGGCGTCCTCGACGATCACGATCCGGGGCTGAGGGGCCTCGGGGGCGAGCGTTTCGGCGAGCAGGGCGCGGATGTGGTCGCGCTGGGGGCGGGTGAGGGTAGGCGCGAGGGGCAGCAGAAAGTCAAAACCCTGACCAGTTTGTCTTTCCAGAAGCGCCGCAGCCCTGACCATTTCCGGCAGATTGAGGCGGATTTCCTTGCTGCGGCTGCCAGGCAGGAGGCCCACCCAGGTGCGGGAGGGATCGAGGCCGGCCTGGCGGGCGAAGTCGTCGCGCGGGATCCGGGGCGGCTGGAGCCCGGCCAGCGGATGGCCGACAAATTCGGCGTGGACACCGTGGTCGTGGTAGAAGCGCTCTTCAAACGGAAAGATGGTGAGCATGCGGTCAACGTACCGCTGGACGTTACGGATGCGGTATTTTTTCCAGGCCCAGAGCTGGGGACTGACAAAATAGACGACCGGCACATTCTGGCGTTTGAGGTGGCGGGCGAGGGAGAGGTTGACGTCGGGAAAGTCGATGAGAATGGCGGCGGCGGGCCTTTCGGCGGCAATGGAGGCGCGGAGGCGGCGGTACTCGCGATAGATGCGGGGCAGGTGGCGAACGACTTCGGTGATGCCCATGACGGCGACGTCTTCGGAGCGGACGATGGGGCGGAAACCGAGGGCTTCCATGCGGCGGCCGCCAAGTCCGAAGAGCTGGACGCCGGGGCAGAGGCTGCGCAGGGCCGGGATGAGCCGCTCGCCGTAGTGCTCGCCGCTGGCCTCGCCGGCGGAGAGGAAGATTTTCGGAGCTTCGCCCTGATTCATGGGTTGTTTGCTACTCTTCCGCCATGCTTACCCGACCTGACGTGCTGCTGCGGCTGGAGTCGCTGCTGGTGCTGTCGGCCAGCGTGATGGTGTACCGAATGACATTTCACGGCCCCTGGTGGCTGCTCGCGGTGTTGTTTCTCGCTCCCGATCTGAGTCTGGCCGGGTATGGCGCGCAGGGGCACGCGCGGTTCGCCGCCATGGTTTACAACACCGCTCACAACTATATTCTGCCGGCGCTGCTGGGAGGGGCCGGATGGCACTGGGGCAATTTGCGGGCCGAGCAGATTGCGGGCATCTGGATTGCGCACGTGGCCTTTGACCGGGTGCTCGGGTATGGCCTGAAGTTTCCTGAGGGGTTCAAGCCCACGCATATCCAGAGCGCGGGAGTTTACCTCGCGGGAGAGCCGGATGTAGTGGCCGCTGGCTGAGGACCGGGAAGGCAGGGCTTAGTCCGTTCCCAGGGCCAGAGAAGGGGTCAGGCCGGCGGGGGGCTCGCCCAGCTCCTGGTCCTGGTACTGGAGCTGGTAGAGCTTCCAATAGATGCCGTGCAGGGCGAGCAGCTCCTGGTGGGTGCCCATCTCGCGGAGCTGGCCGCGGTGCATCACGAGAATGACGTCGGCGCGCTGAACGGTGGAGAGGCGGTGGGCGATGACGACCGAGGTGCGGCCCTCGACCATGCGCTCGAGGGCGGCGCGCACGCGGAATTCGGTGTCGGTGTCGACGCTGGAGGTGGCCTCGTCGAGGATAAGGATGCCGGGGCGGTGAGCGAGGGCGCGGGCGAAATTGATGAGCTGCTTCTGGCCGGTGGAAAGGCCGGCACCGCGCTCGCGGAGAGGC
Organism: Acidobacteriaceae bacterium; assembly: GCA_036267095.1. GTDB lineage: Bacteria > Acidobacteriota > Terriglobia > Terriglobales > Acidobacteriaceae > Palsa-343. Next base: position 88,957 of record DATAWS010000036.1, on the reverse strand, counting down.
TCGGCGTAGGCGCCGGGGAGGGTGCGGATGAAGTCGTCCACGTTAACCTGCTCGGCGGCCTCGTGCATGTCCTCGTCGGTGATGTACTCGGTGCCGAGGCGGATGTTGTCAGCGACGGTGCCGGTAAAGAGGAAGGGGTCCTGGAGCACGACGCCGAAGCGCTGACGGAGGGCGGTGAGGTCCTGCTGGCGCACATCGACGCCATCGACGAGGACCTGGCCGTGCTGGACGTCATAGAAACGCATCATGAGGCTGGTGATGGTGGTCTTCCCTGCTCCGGTATGGCCGACGATAGCGGCGGTGTGGTTGGGCGAGAGGGTGAAGGAAACGCCGCGCATGACCCACTCGATGTGGGTCATGGCTTCGAGTTCGGGGGGAGTGGCGGCGTCGATGCGAGCGGTGGTCTCAGGATCGAGGCGCTGGTAGGTGAACCAGACGTCGCGGAACTGGATGCGGCCGGATCGGTCGCCGGGCGTGGGATTGGGGGGTGAGACGATTTCGGGAGGAGTGTCGAGGAGCTTGAAGACGCGTTCGCTGGCGGCCATAGCGGCCTGCAGGATGTTGTATTTCTCGCTGAGATCCTGGATGGGGCGGAAAAAGCGCTGGGCGTACTGCATGAAGCCGACCAGGGTGCCAAGCAGGACGGTGCCGCGGAGGACGCCGCCGCCGCCGAGCCAGATGATGAGGGCGATGGCGAAGGAGCTGAGGAACTCGACGGCGGGATAGTAGAGGGCGTAGGCGAGGATGTTGTCCTTGAAGGCCTCGAGGTGGATCTTGTTGATAGCGGAAAAGTCGCGGAAGGCGCGCTGCTGGCGGTTGAAGAGCTGCACCAGCGGCATGCCGGAAATGTATTCCTGAGTAAAGGCATTGATGCGGGCGATGGCGGCGCGAATGCGGCGGTAGGAATCGCGAACGTATTTGCGGAAGATGCGGGTGACCAGCAGGATGAAGGGCAGGACAGAGAAGGCGGCGAGGGCGAGCCACCATTTCATCCGCAGCATGACAAAGACGATGCCGGCGAGGACGAAGACATCTTCGAAGATGGCGAAGACGCCGGAAGTGAACATTTCGTTGAGGGCATCGACGTCGGTGGTGAGGCGGGTAACGAGGCGGCCGACCGGATTGCGGTCGAAGAAGCCGATGTGCATCTCCTGCAGGCGGCGGAAGATCTGGCTGCGCAGGTCGAACATGACCTTCTGGCCGGTCCACTGCATCAGCCAGGTCTGGAGGGCTTCGAGGGCATAGCTGAGGACGAGGGCGACGAGCCAGGTCATAGCCAGCTGGGTGACGCCGTGGACGGCGCCGCCGGAGGCGTAGGGACTAAGCCAGTGACTGATCCAGGGATGTCCCTGGACGCCGCGGGCCGCCCAGGCAGCGGCCTGACGGGGGTTGGGCTGGACCGCGGGGGTGAGGTAGAGGTCGACGGCGACCATGGTGAGCCAGGGACCGAGGACATCGGCGCCGGCTTTGAGGATGATGGCGACGATGGAGGCGATGCAGGCCCACTTGTAGGGGTAGAGATAGGTGATGAGGCGCCGCATGAGGCGACTGTCGTAGGCTTTGCCGACGACGTCGTCGTCCTGCTGGGCTGCGCTGGGACGGGGCGGCTTCGACTGGGGATCGGGCCGGGAGGGCCGGGGGTCGCGGGTTGGCGTATCGGAGCCGGGCATGGGCCTCAGGTTCATCTTAAATGGGTGGGCATGGGGACTGACGACTGAAGCGGCCGTGGTGCGCCAGGGGGGAACGACCGTCATCCTGGTGAGTCCACCGATGGCGGAGAGCAGAAGAGATCGGCTTTTGAGGGGGGCGCGGAGCGGACCGGGCAGACTGCTTGACATCTGGTGCGCGAGCAAGCAAACTGCGCCTACGGGCAAAGTGGCCCTGGAGAGAGCGGGCTTTGCGAGGCGAGGAAGAGCATTTGACAGGACAGCGGATCACCTACACTCTTGATTCCTCGCTGGACAGCGTGAACAAGGTCGAGGCCACCGCCGAGCAGATGGCCCGCAAGGCGGGTGTGGAAGAGGACGAAGTTTTCCGCATTTCCATGGCGGTGCGGGAAGCGGCGGTGAACGCGGTGCTGCACGGCAACGCTTACGATCCGGAGAAACGCATGACGGCTTCGTTCGAAAATACGGGTTCTTCGCTGGTAATTCGCATCACGGACGAAGGCAAGGGGCTGGATCCGGCGACGCTGCCCGATCCGCTGGCGCCCGAGAATTTGCTGCGCGGCTCAGGCCGCGGCATCTTCCTCATTCGCTCGTTTATGGATGAGGTACACTTCAGGCAACTGCATCCCGGAACCGAGCTGACACTCATCAAGCATCTTGGAGCTGCTCCAACCGGTGCCTAACTTCTCAGCAGCACAGATTCCAAGGAGGAACTTCTCGTGAGCATGAAAATCAGCACCCGCCAGGTGGATGGGGTAACGATTCTGGATCTGGGCGGACGGATCACCCTCGGCGAGGGGAGTGTGCAGTTGCGCGATTCGGTCCGTGATCTTTTGTCCAAGGGGCAGAAAAAGATTCTGCTGAATCTGGGCGACGTGAATTACATCGACAGCTCGGGGATCGGGGAGCTGGTGAGCGCGTACACGACAGTGCGCAATCAGGGTGGGGAACTGAAGCTGCTCAACCTGACGCGCAAGGTCCACGACCTGCTGCAGATCACGAAGCTGTACACCGTTTTCGATGTCAAGGACGACGAGGCGAGCGCGATTGCCTCGTACGGCCAGGCGTAAAGCAAGACCGAGAGTTCCCCCGAAGGCTGCCCGCGGGCAGCCTTTTCTCATTGGAGGAAGGGCTTACGGTTGGGTCAGGCCGCGGTCTTTGAGCAGGGCGCCGATTTGCGGAGCGCGCCCGCGCCAGTTCTCGTACAGCTTATCGAGGTCTTCGCTGTTACCGCGGGACAGGACCATCTGGCGAAAGCGGTCGCCGTTGGCGCGGGTCAGTCCGCCGTGCTCCTCGAACCATTGATAGGCATCGTCGTCGAGCATCTCCGTCCAGGAGTAGGCGTAATAGCCCGCGGCATAGCCGTTGGCCCAGATGTGCATGAAGTAAGAGGAGCGGTAGCGCGGGGGGACCGTGGGGAGAGCGACCCGGGATTTCTCCAGGGCGGATTTCTCAAACGCATCGACATTCTGGACGGGCTGGCCGGCGGGCAGGGTGTGCCACTGCATGTCGAGCATGGCGGCGGCCAGCAGTTCGGTGAGTTCATAGCCCTGGTTGAAGTCGCGGGCTTTGCGAATTTTCGCTTCCAGCTCGGCCGGCATAGGCTGGTCGGTCTTATAGTTCCTGGCGTAGTGGTGAAAGATTTCCGGATAGAGCGCCCAGTGCTCGTTGAACTGCGACGGGAACTCGACAAAATCGCGGGGAACGCTGGTGCCGGAGAGGGTCGGGTACTCAACGTTGCTCAGCATGCCGTGCAGCGCGTGGCCGAACTCGTGGAACATGGTGGTGACGTCGTCGAAGCTGAGGAGGGCCGGCTCACCGGAGGCGGGCTTCTGGAAGTTGGCGACATTGAAGACGACGGGGAGATTGCCGAGCAGGCGGCTCTGATCGACAAAGTTCGACATCCAGGCGCCGCCGTTTTTGTTGTCGCGCCTGAAGTAATCGCAGTAGAAGAGGGCGAGCGGCTTACCGTTGGCGTCGTGGACCTCGAAGGCGCGCACATCCGGCTGCCAGACGGGGATGTCTTTGCGTTCGGTGAAGGTGAGGCCGTAGAGCTGGTGGGCGGCGTAGAAAACGCCGTTTTCGAGGACGTTGTTGATTTCGAAATAGGGCTTGATCTGCGAATCGTCGAGGTCGTATTTCGCCTTACGGAGCTGCTCCGCGCAGAAGTTCCAGTCCCATGGCTGAAGCTGGAAACCGCCGTGTTGGGCGTCGATGACGGCCTGGATGTCTTTGCCTTCGGCCTGGGCTTTTGCGGTGGCGGCGGGGATGAGATGATTCAGGAACTGGAAGACGGCCACGGGGTTCTTCGCCATCTGATTCTCCAGAACCCAGGAGGCGTAGTTGGGGAAGCCGAGGAGCTTTGCTTTTTCGGCGCGCAGCTGCGCGAGGCGAGCCACGATGGGGCGCAGATCGTCGCCAGGCTGTTCGGCGCGGGTCCAGCTTTTCCCGAAGAGTTCTTCGCGGGTGGCGCGATTGGTCAAATTGGTGAGGTCGGGCTGCTGGGTGGTGTTCTGCAGCGGAATCACGTAGCCGGGAAGGTGGCGCGCGGCGGCCGCGTCTTGGGCGGCCTGGATTTGAGCTGGAGAAAGCCCGGCGAGAGCGGCAGGGTCCGTCGTCGTATAGGCGGCGTCCCTGGCGGCCTTGAGCAGGCCACGGGTGAACTGGTCTTCGAGGGTGGCTGCTTCTTCGTTCAGCTTCTTCAGCGTCACATGGTCGGGCTGGCTGAGAGCAGCTCCGGCGTGGACGAACTCTTCGTATTGGTATTCGACGAGACGCAGGCTCTCGGGATCGAGTTGAAGACTGGAGCGCTGATCGTAGATGGTTTTGACTCGGGCGAAGAGCCTGGGGTTGAGGAAGATCAAATCCACATGGGCAGCGAGCTTCGGCGCTTCGATCTCCTGCACCTTCTCCAGAGCGGGATTCGTATTGGCGCCGGTAACGCCCTGAAAGACTTCGAGGACGCGCTGGAGGAGCTGGCCGGATTTTTCGAGAGGGACAAAAGTGTTCTCGAAGGTTGGCGGCGCAGGATTGTCGGCGATGGCGAGCACTTCCCTTTTCTGCTGGGCCATACCGGCTTCGATCGCCGGCTGGTAGTCCGCATCTTTGATCCGGTCGAAGGGCGGCGCGTGGAAGGGCAGAGGGCTGGGCGCGTAGAAGGGATTCGACGGCCCGAAGGCGGCGGTTTGAGCGATGGCAGGCGATTCTGTCATGAAGATGGCGGCCGCTGCGAGTGCACATGCGGCGAGGAAGACGATCCCTTTATGCAATTTGGCCCCCCGAATCGGCCATGAACGGTCTGCTGTACAAATCTGCGGCTTCGATCCACGGTGTGAAGCCCGCCGGGGCGGCGAGTCTCCGGTGTTGACCTTCGCGGCATGACGGCTCGATGAGACCGGTTCCAGCGGCCGAAGCTGCATTCTATCGCCCCATGAAGGCCGGGAGCTCTGGATTGCAGCAGCTCGGGGTTCATTCGTAACTACCGCTTCAGCAAATCGACGGGCTCGCCGGCGTCGGTGACGCGGAAGTAGGGCGCCAGAGCGGGGTGCTGACGCTGGACGGCAAGGTACATCTCCCAGGCGACGCGGCGGTAGGAGAAGTGGCCCTGCGGAGCTGAGCGCAGCTCCGAAATGTAGAGGGCCTCAGCGAAATCCATCTTGAAAAGCGAACGGTTCTTCGTGCCGAGCGGGAGGACATACTGCGCGGTGGCCGCGGCGTCCGGCGCAGAGGCTGAGGCAAGCTGACGGTATGCGCGGTGAGCGGCAAGCATCGCTTCTTCGTACAGGGGCAGGACGCCGGCCTGGGGAAGGCCTTCAGGAACAGCGTAGCCGTGGGCGGCGGTGAAGGGCTGCAGGATCTGGACGCAGCGGCGGTGGCGATGCATGTCGCGGAAGCCGCCGATGTCCATAAGAATGTCGAAGCGCAGGGTTTGGCCGGCGGAAAACTCACGGAGCAGCTCGTCGTGTTTGCCGCGATGGCGCAGGCCGAGGTCGATGATCTCGTTGCGGCGCGCCTCCGAAAGCGCGGTGACGTGTTGGCGAATCTGGCGGTATGGATGATGCGACTGGCCGTAGAGCAGCGTGGTGGCGACCTCGACTTCGAGTGAGTCCGATCCATCAACGAGGTCCACCATGGGCGCTGGGGCGACCGGTTCGTCGGCCAGCAATTCCGCGGCGGCCTGGCGCAGCTCTTCGCGGGTGCGTTGTTGATAGTCGCTGGGCGCGGCGTATTTCACCAGTGTCGGCGCGGTTTTGACTTCGCGGGTGAGCAGTGCGGCGGCGCGCTCGCCGAGGGCGGGATCGAGGGCGGCAATGTCGCGCTGGAGGGTAGCGAGTTGGTCGCCATAAACGTTCCAGGCGGCTCCGGATGCGGCTGCCTGGAGACGACTGCCGAGCATGCGCACCTCGGCCACGGGGCTCGAAAGAAGGCGGGAAATCTGCGTTTCGAGCGTACGCGCGTTGACGATCTGGCCGAGGGAGGTATTGGCGGCGAGAGGAAGCAGGTAGCGGGCGACATCGAAGGCGCGGGCGCGGAGGGTGCGGTCGTAGGACTCCTGCTTCATCTCGGCGGGCCTGGCGACCTGATCGTGGAGCGAGGTGAAGACGGCTTCCGAAACCTGGTGATATTCGGTGAACAGGCGCTCGATGGTTTCGCGGTAGAGCTGCTCGGAGCGGGAATCGGCTGCGAAGTCAGGCAGGTACCAGCCGCTCTTGCGGAAATTCTGATAACGGGTGGAGCGCTCCTGGCCGTCCCAGCGCTGTTCATCGACGAGAACGATAGCGGCGAGCAGGGAAAGCCGCTCGACGGCAAAGGCGACGTGGGCCAGATCCGCGATGGAGCGGTGGCCGTACTGGAAGTAGAAAGTGTTGAGGAACTGTTCGGCGCGCTGGGTGCTGATCTCGCGCAGGGAGTCTTTCATAGAGAGCGCGGAGCGAGAGTATTTCGCCATGGCGTAGGCGAGAACTTCCGGATCGGCTCCGTGGACGGCGAAGACCTCGGTGTGGTTGCGGGGAGATTCCGGGGCGGTCGCGGGGGGGGAGGGGACGGAAGGAGTCTCGGTCAAGGGCGGCATGGAGGAATGCTAAACCCAACCCCTGCGGAATAGTGGACGGCAGGAAACCGCGAGGGGCAGGGACCACGAAAGTCACGCGGGCGGGTGCGAGCCTTATCCCGATGAAAAGAAAGAACGGGTACCATAGGGAGTGTTTTTGGGCAGAAGGCGCAGGACGTTCCCGCGCCGAAACGGTCCTCGCTCCATGAACAAGATTCTCTCGACGACCGAGCATCGTCCCTGGCCCATGCCGAAATCGCGCTGGGTGATGACCCAGCGCTGGAACGATTTGCTGTTCGCGCACTGGCCGCTGCCGCCGAGCGAGCTGACGCATCTGCTGCCGGAGGGGCTGGCTGTGGATACGTTTGACGGATCGGCATGGGTGGGGGTGGTGCCGTTCTGGATGGACCAGGTGCGGATGCGGGGGCTGCCGCGGATTCCGGGGACCAGCCGTTTTCCGGAGCTGAATTTGCGGACGTATGTGCGGGAGCGGCACTCGAACCAGCCAGGGGTTTATTTTTTCTCGCTCGATGCAGCGAATCCGCTGGCGGTGGCGACGGCGCGGGTGTTTTTCCGGCTGCCCTATTACTGGGCGAGGATGAAGATCGAGACAAGCGAAGGTCGGGGTATTGAGTACAGCAGCGAGCGGCTGCTGGTGAAGCCGCGGGCGCAGCTGCATGTCCGTTACCGCAGCCTGGGCAAGCCGTGTGTGAAGGGCGGCATTGAGAGTTTCCTGACTGACCGCTATGCGCTGTTTACGACGACACGGAAGGGCGGGACCGCGCGAGTGAATATCCACCATTTGCCGTGGCCGCTGGAGATGGCGGAAGCGGAGTTCGATCGGAACGAACTGCCGGAAGCGCACGGGATTCATCTGCCCGACACCAGGCCGCTGCTGCAGTACAGCCGGGAGCTTACGGTGTACATCTGGTCGCTGGATGAGCTGCCATCGTGGTCGGCTCGGCGGGCGGCTGCACCGGTACCGGCAGCGGGAGGAGACTGACGTCCAGGCAGGCGCGCGTGGCACCGGGAACTGGCTGACGAAGGTGTGGGTTAACCTAGAATTATGGCTTTACTTCACGGAAAAACAGCTCTGGTCACGGGAGCTTCGCAGGGGATTGGGCGCGCGTGCGCACTGGCGCTGGCGAAGGCCGGCGCGCGGGTAGCGCTGGCAGCGCGGAACGAGGCAAAACTAAACGAAGTGGCGGCGGAGATCGCCGGATTAGGTGGGGCGGCGGCGGTTTTCACGCTGGATCTGGCCAGCGAGGACTCGATCAGGAGCTGCGCGAAAGCGGCGATTGGGCATTTCGGCAGCGTGGAAATCCTGGTGAACAACGGCGGGATCACGCGCGACACGCTGGCGCTGCGCATGAAGCGGGCCGATTGGGACGATGTGCTGGGGACCAATCTGACCGGGACGTTTCTGATGACCCAGGCGGTGCTGAGCCCTATGCTGAAGGCGCGCTGGGGCCGAATCATCAACATCTCGAGCGTAGTGGGCGAGACCGGGCAGGCTGGGCAGGCGAATTATGCAGCGAGCAAGGCGGGGCTGATCGGGCTGACGAAATCGCTGGCGCGCGAGTTGGCGTCAAGAAATATCACAGTGAACGCGATTGCGCCTGGATACATCGAGACGGCGATGACGGCGGTGCTCGATGAGAAGCAGAGGGCGGGGATGGTGGCGCAGATTCCGCTGGGCCGGGCAGGGACGGACGCGGATATCGCGGGGGCAGTGCGGTTTCTGGCGTCGGACGAGGCCTCGTACATCACCGGGCACGTGCTGGACGTGAACGGCGGGATGTACATGGGATGAGACCCAGCAGGGACCCGGTCGGCGGAACAGGCGTCGGCGGGGAGGCGGTCCGCGAAAAGACAGATGCGGAAAGGCCAACGCCTTGCGGCGGCTGGTGAACTACCATCCAAATGAACATGAAGATTCTGACCGCGGAGGAGATGCGCACCGTCGACCGGGTAACGACGGAACGCTTCGGCGTGCCTTCGCTCGACCTGATGCACCATGCAGGTCGAGCGGTGGCGCGGTTCGTGCTGCGGGAGTTTCCAGAATGCCGGCACATCACGGTTCTGTGCGGCAAAGGGAATAACGGCGGTGACGGGTTTGTGGCCGCGCAAAAGCTGGCGGCGGTGGGCTGCGCCGTTAGTGTGCTGCTGCTGGGCAATCCCGACGATTTGAGAGGCGATGCGAAGGCAGCGTTTGTCGAGATGGGGTTGGCGCCGGTGCTCGCGCCGGACGAAGCCGCTCTGGCGAAAGCCGAAGCAGAGCAGTTGCTGGAGTCGGCGGATCTGCTGATCGACGCGGTGGTGGGGACGGGATTCACGCCGCCGCTGCGCGGCGTGGCTGCGGCGTTGCGCGACCGGGTGAACAGGTTGAGGGTCCCGGTGGTGGCCGTCGATTTGCCGTCGGGGTGGGACGCAGACTCGCGGGAGTATGCCTTTGAGGGAGCGTTCCGGGCGGACGCGGTGGTGACGTTCACGGCTCCGAAGCTGGCGCATGGCTGCGGGAACCTGACGGGCCGCGCGACCAGGCCAATTGTCGTGGCACCGATCGGGTCGCCCGAGGAAGCAATCGTCTCGAAAACGGGACTGACATGGGCGGGATCCTCGAAAGCCATCACGGAGCAGGCGAGGACTGCGGATTCGAACAAAGGCCTGTATGGGCATGTGCTGGTGGTGGCCGGGAGCCGCGGCAAGTCGGGAGCGCCGGCGATGGCATCGCTGGCGGCGCTGCGTGTGGGGGCGGGGCTGGTGACGGCGGCGGTGCCGGAGTCGATTCTGGCGTCGGTGGCGGCGATTACGCCGGAGCTGATGACGCAGCCGCTGGGTGAAGGCGCGGATGGGGAGATGGCCGGGAGCAATCTGGAGCCGGAGGGGCTGAAGAAGCTGCTGGGGCGGGCGACGGTGATCGCGATGGGGCCGGGACTCGGCACGGAGCCGGAAGAATTTGTTCTCGGGCTCCTGGAGAAGACTTGCCTGCCGCTGGTTCTCGATGCCGATGCGCTCAACATCCTGGCAAAGCATCCCGAGAAGATCGACGGGCGCAAGCGGAGGATGGTGCTGACGCCGCATCCGGGGGAGATGGCGCGGCTGGCAGGGATCAGCACGAAGGAAGTACAGGCCAGGCGGGAGCCGCTGGCGCGGGAGTTTGCCGCGAAGCATCATGTAACGGTGGTGTTAAAAGGCTGGCGCACACTGATCGCGCATCCCGACGGGCGCATCGCAGTCAACACGACGGGTAATCCAGGCATGGCAAAAGGCGGCAGCGGCGATATTCTGACCGGCATGGTGGCAGGGTTGCTGGCGCAGTATCCGGGCCAGCCGGAAGCAGCGGTAGAAGCGGCGGTTTATCTGCACGGGCTGGCGGCCGACTTTGCGCTGCGCGAGCAGGACGAGCACACGCTGCTGGCGACTGACACTATTAGTCATCTTTTTCGTGCATTTCTCTTTCGCCCGCAGGACGAAGCGGGATATGTTTGGGTGCAGGGGCTTCCACGCTCTTCGGCGAGGGCACGATGATCATGACGGCGGGCGTGAAAGTGCACCAGTTCGAGAGTCACAGCGCCCAGGAGACCATCGCAGTCGGCAGGCAGATCGCCGAGATGCTGGCTCTGCCGCGGTTCCTGATCCTGCGCGGGGATCTGGGCGCGGGCAAAACGACGCTGGTGAAAGGCATTGCCGAGGCGCTGGACGCGGCCGATCCGGACGAGGTGACAAGTCCGACGTTTACGCTGATCCACGAGTACGAGGGGACGCGGTCGGTGGATGGGCGGAAGGAGCCGGTCAACCTCTACCACCTGGATCTGTACCGGATTCAAAACGAGCGGCAGCTGGATTCCCTGGGACTGGAAGAGCTGAGCGCGCCGGACGCGCTGGTTCTGGTGGAATGGGGCGAGAAATTCCCCAGCGTGGTAAAGCGCAGCCAGGGGGAGATTGAAATGCGTGCGACTGGTGGGGACACGCGCAGCATCACCCTGACGCTGAAGGACTAAGAGCAGCGTTGAGCGTATAGCGGGCAGAAACACCGGCTTTTAATCCCTAAAAATGATGGATCTGTTCCGGGGGCTGCGGTTCAGCGGGGCGTGCGGCTTCGCGTTCGAGCGAGCGGCTGATCAGATCGCGTGAGCCGAGGCCGACGGCCAGAGCGAGCGCGAGAACAATTCCTCCAAAGAGAATGCCGAAGCCGAGCTCGACGATTTCCCCGCCCAGCGCCAGGTGATCAAGGACCATGGCGCCGGTGAGGACGAGGATCATCCAGCGAACGCCGATGCTCAGCAGGCGCGCGTAGCTGAGGTTCAGGTTCACGCCCGCGACCAGCACGCTGCGGGAGACGTAGCGGGCCAGCACATTGCCGGCGAGCAGCAGAAGGGCGGCGCCGATGATGCGGGGCACGTAGCCGAGGATGAATCCGGAGACGACATTCTCGGAGCTGCCGGCTTCGAAGGCAGAGACCCCGACCATGACGCCGACGGTGAGGAAGCACCAGAAGACGATACGGCCGACCAGCTCGGAGGGCCTGAGGCGCGGGGACCATTCGGCGATGGCGTTGGCGCCGCGGCTCATGCGCTCGTCGAAGCCGAGGGCGGCGAGGAGTTTGCGCACCACCCAGGCGAGGATCCAGCCGATGAAAAGGAAGAGCAGGAAGGCCACGATAAACGCGAGGATGCCGGGGAGCAGGCGGGCGAGGCTCTCCACCGCGCGTCCCATCGATGCCTGCAGCGATTGCTTCACGTGATCCCACATAAACTTCTCCTTCCGATAGTGCTAAGGATTGAAGCGATCCGGCCATCTCCAGCGGGACAGCAGGTAGGGCTTTTTTTCTTCCCAGGCGCGCGACCGCTGTTCGAGGTGCTGCTCGACGGCGGCGCCGGTGAGAGGCGCGACGGCCTGGATATAGGACGCGACCCATCCCAGATAGAGCGGAGTGAGGGCGCCCAGCAGATGGGCTCGGCTGATCGTGCGCAGGCGGTAGGCCAGAGCAAAGTCGTAAACAATGCAGGCCCAGAGTTCGGCGGGCATGTGGAATTGCTCGAGGGGCAGACGGGTGAGGCGGCGAACCTCGAGAAGAGTGTTGGGGGGCAGGACCAGCTGCCACAGTTCGCCGAGGTTGCGCGAGCCGAGGAGGAACGAGTCGAGCATGGGTTGCGCGTCAGGAAGCGCACCGTCGGGTTGTTCCCCAGGCGCGTTGCCCCACACCGCGGTTGCCTGGGATCCGCGGACGCGCTGCCAGTGGGCCGCGTAAGACTCCATCTCCTGAAACAGGGAGCCGACGATCTGGGTCAGAACGGCGCTGAGGTCGAGTCCGGCGGCGGTGACCTGGTGGCGGGCGTCGAGGTGCACCTGGCCGATGGACGCCTGGGGGAACTGGGTTGCGGCGGTAGTGACCGGCCAAAGCAGGGAGTTTCCCGCCGGATGATAGCCTGGCTCGTGTTGCGCCAGGGGGGCGCACAGAGCGCCGGTTACGGCAAAGTCGAATGCGATGGGAAAGCGAATGCGCTTGCCGTAGAGAGCGCGGCTGAGGGGCGACAGAATGCCGGTGTTGATGAGGCCGTCGTATTTGCCCATGGAGTACAGGGGCATGACCAGCCCACATTGCCGATCGAGGATGGCATAGGTGAAGAGCTGGATGGCGTGGGCGGAGAGGGCGGCCAGATCGGGACCCAGGACGATGCAGGCTTTGGCGTTGAGCGACGCGGCCAGGGAGAGCACGGCACGCTGATTTGCGGACACGCCGGACCACAAATCACCGCTGACGAGGGGCGCAGAAAACGAAAGCAGGGTGAGGGGCGAATCCGAGCCGTTGAGAGAGGCAGTCTGCGGGGGGGTGTCAGGCAGGGCAAAGACGAGGCGCAGGGAGGGAGCGGAGGAGCCAAGATCGCGGATAACCTGTTCGGCGCGGGCGCGGAAATCCTCGCGAGCTACCGTGCCGGCGACACCCACGACGAGATCAGCCGAGCCGATGCGCTCGATCTGCTGGCGGGTCTCGTCGGTGAATTCAATCGCTGCCATGTTTCATCCCAGCCCCAGAGACAGGATGCCATGCAGCGGGATGCGAATCCACGCGGGGCGATTGTTCAGCTCGTAGACGAGTTCGTAGAGGGCCTTGTCGAGGACATAGACCTGGAGAAGGGTGTCGAAGTCCTGGGGAGAGGTGGGGACGATGGGAGAGTCGGCCATGGTTACGCGATAGGAGGTGAGAAATTCTCCGGTGACGCCGGACTCCCAGGCGCGTGCCCAGGGCTCCAACTGGGGAAAATCCTCTGGCCGGCGGGTCGTGTACTGGGTGAGGGCGGAGAAGGCTGCGTAGCTGAAAGAGCGGACCATGCCGGCGACATCCTTCAGAGGGGAGAGTTTGGCGCGGCGCTCGGCCAGCGATCGAGCGGGTTCGCCTTCGAAGTCGAGGATGACGAAGTCAGCGCGGGAGCGCAGCACCTGGCCGAGGTGATAATCGCCGTGAATCCGGATCCACTGTCCCGGGTCGACCAGAGAGGCAAGGGCGCGGAATTTGCCGAGGAGCGCGGCGCGGCGGCTGAGAGTGAGAGCGGCGGCTTCCACAGTGTCATCGGGCAGGCGGGAAAGGCTGGTTTTGAGTGTGTCGAAGACCTTCGATGCGTGCAGCATGAGACTGTCGCGGAGTGCTTCGAGGTCGTGGGGGTGGGGAGCGACGGGAGAGAAGGCTGGATCGTCTCCTGAGGCCAGGGCGAGGTGCATCTCGGCAGTGCGGCGGCCGAGAACCGCGGCCGCGTCAAGCTGGATGGCGGCGTATTCGCGGACAGCCTGGGTATCGAGTCCGGAGGGCGGCGCCGAGCGAACGGCAGCCACGCCTTCGTAGTAGCGGTCGAGCTCTTCGAGCGTCCACTGCCAGCCGTCACCTTCGTTCTGCACCAATCCCTGCAACAGAATGACGGTGGACGGTTCCTGGTCCTCGCGACGGATTTCGATCGATCCGCCGAAGGGAGGGATGTTCTGAAACCTGGCGACCTCAGTGAGGAAGCGGCCGATTTCCACGTCGGGATTGCGGCCGGGTTGCTGGCGACGGAACATCTTCATGATGAGGCGGTCGCCGAAGAGGGCAGAAGTATTGCTCTGCTCGGCGCTTCCGAGGCGGACGGGGAGTGATTCCGTCCCGCGCAGGGTGGCCAGCACTGAACTGGGCATGCCGAAGAGAGCGCCGTTGCGGGTGCGGAGTTCCTGGCCGCCGGCGAGGATTTCGAGCAGCGCGGAAGGCGCGCCGCGCAACAAGCCATCGTGGAGGGCGCCGGAGAGGAGGGTGGAGCCGACGGGGGTGAGGATTTGGTTGGGGTGCGATTCGCGGATGGCAGCGGCTTCGTCGCCGAAGCTCATGGCGAGGCACAGCAGCCAGTTATCGGATTCGCCGTCGACGTAATCGACGCACAGCCAGACCAGTGCCGAGCGATGCTCGTCGAAAAGAACGGAGTCGGCAATTTTGACGCGGACGATGGTTCTGGATTTGCTGCCGAACCATCGCTGCCGCTGGAGAAACGCGGGCAGGAGCGCCTCCAGGTGGCGCACGCCATCGCCGGAGAGGATGCTTTGCCAATCCTGCTCGCTCTCGACATAGAAAGCCTGCGCGGCCTGGGAAGCGGGGATGGTGTCGCTGCTTTCGGCGGAGGGCTGCAATTCAAGCCACAGGAAACCGTATGGGCCGAGGGTGAGCGAGTAGGGTGCGCGGGTGATGACGGGGAAATCGACGTAGCCCAGCATCTCGACGGGGCGCATGCCCTCGAGATCGGAGAGATCGAGCTGCACCGGCTGAGCGAAGCGGGAGAGATTGGCGACGCAGAGGACGGCTTCCCCGGCGTACTGGCGGACGTAAGCAAGGACTTTGCGATTGGAGGAGTCGAGAAAACGCAGCGAGCCTCGGCCGAAGACCTGGAAGAGCTTGCGCAGGGCGATCATGTTGCGCATCCAGTTGAGGAGCGAGGAGGGATCGTTCTGCTGGGCCTCGACATTGATAGCTTCGTAGCCCCAGACCGGATCCATGATGACGGGGCTGTAGAGTTTGGCGGGATTGGTGCGGGAGAAGCCGGCGTTGCGGTCGGGACTCCACTGCATGGGGGTGCGGACGCCGTTGCGATCGCCGAGGTAGATGTTGTCGCCCATGCCGATTTCGTCGCCGTAGTAGAGGATGGGGGTGCCGGGGAAAGAAAAGAGGATGCTGTTGAGCAGCTCGATGCGGCGGCGGTTGTTGTCGAGCAGGGGCGCGAGGCGGCGGCGGATGCCGATGTTGATGCGCATGCGCGGGTCGGCGCTGTAGGCCAGGTACATGTAGTCGCGCTCGTCGTCGGAGACCATCTCGAGGGTGAGCTCGTCGTGATTGCGCAGGAAAAGGCCCCACTGGCAGTTGTCGGGGATGGCCGGCGTCTGGGCCATGATGTCGGTGATGGGCAGGCGGTCTTCCTGGCGGAGCGCCATGTAGAGGCGCGGCATAAGTGGAAAATGGAAGGCCATGTGGCATTCATCGCCGTCGCCGAAGTAGGGGCGGACATCGGTGGGCCACTGGTTAGCTTCGGCGAGGACCATGCGGCCGGCGTATTGCTGGTCGATGGCGGCGCGGATGGCCTTGATGGCAGCGTGAGTCTCGGGAAGATTTTCGCAGTTTGTGCCGTCGCGTTCGACGAGGTAGGGGATGGCGTCGATGCGGAGTGCGTCCACACCCAGGTCGAGCCAGTAGCGCATCACGTGCAGGACTTCTTCGAGGACGGCGGGGTTGTCGTAATTGAGATCGGGCTGATGGGCGAAGAAGCGGTGCCAGTAGTAGGCCTGGGCGACGGGATCCCAGGTCCAGTTGGACTTTTCGGTATCGGTGAAGATGATGCGGGCGTCTTTATATTTCTGATCGTTATCGGACCAGACGTAGTAATTGCGCTCAACGGAGCCGGGGGGTGCGTGACGGGCGCGCTGGAACCAGGGATGCTGGTCGGAGCTGTGGTTGATGACCAGCTCGATCATGACCTGGAGGCCGCGTTCGTGGGCTGCGTCGAGAAATCGCTGGAAGTCCTCGAGCGTGCCATAGCTGGGGTGCACGCTCACGTAGTCGGCGATGTCGTAGCCGTCGTCGCGCAGCGGCGAGGGGAAAAACGGGAGCAGCCAGAGGCAGGTAACGCCGAGGTCCTGGAGGTAGTCGAGGCGCTGCATCAGGCCGGGGAAATCGCCAATGCCGTCGTTGTTGCCGTCCTGGAAGGCCTTGACGTGGATCTCGTAGATGATGGCGTCTTTATACCAGAGGGGGTCGGCGACGCTGCCCGGTTTGCGAACGATGGTTTGCGTTTCCGGCATCGGTGGATCAGCCCTCACTGGTAGTAGTCGAAGTCTTTCTCGGAACGCACCCTGCGCAGAACCCGGAAGAGATGGGCAGGCATTTTGGACGGGGAGAGCTCGACGAAGTTGCGGGAACCCTGCCACAGATAGCGTGCGCCGCTGAGGTGGTCGAGGACCTGAAAGGCCTCATCGGCGCGGAGCTGGAGACGGTCGAGATCGAGGGCGATCCAGCCGGATTGGGTATGGAAGAAATCGAGGTTCACGACGGTGAGAATGAAGTTCGATCCGTCGCGTGCGGACTTGCTGTAGGCGATCAGATACGGGTTGTCGGTGGGGTGGAAGAAGAGGTCGTGATTCGCGTGGAGGGCGGGGTTTTCGCGGCGGGCGCGATTAACGGAGGCGATGGCTCCGGCGATGGAGTGGGGCGAATCGAGATTCCAGTGGCGGATTTCGTATTTCTCCGAGTGGAGATACTCTTCGCTGCCGGGGCGGAGAGGCTTGTTCTCGCCCAGCTCGAAGGCGGGGCCGTAGATGCCGTAGTTGGGTCCGAGGGTGGCGGCCAGAACGAGGCGGGCCAGAAACGCGGGACGGCCGCCGATCTGGAGCGGCTCGGAGAGGATGTCGGGGGTGTTGGGCCAGAGGTTGGGGCGCATGTATTCGCAGACCTGGGTTTTGGTCAGCTCGGTCAGGTACTCGGTCAGCTCCGGCTTCGTGTTGCGCCATGTGAAGTAGGTGTAGGACTGGGTAAAGCCGAGCTTGGCGAGGCGCTGCATGACGCGCGGACGAGTGAAGGCTTCGGCGAGGAAGATGGCGTCGGGGGCTTCGTGCCTGATCTCGGCGATGCACCACTCCCAGAAGGGGAAGGACTTGGTGTGGGGATTGTCGACGCGGAAGATGCGCACGCCCTGCTCGATCCAGAAGCGGAAGACGTCGCGCAGTCCATTCCAGAGTCCCTGCCAATCGCTGCTTTCGAAGTCGAGCGGATAGATGTCCTGGTACTTCTTGGGAGGATTTTCGGCGTACTGGATGCTGCCGTCGGCGCGATGTTTGAACCACGCCGGGTGTTCTTTTACCCAGGGATGATCGGGGGAGCACTGGAAGGCAATGTCGATGGCCAGCTCGATATTTTTGGCGGCGGCGGCGTGGAGCAGGTGGCGGAAGTCATCGAGCGTGCCGAGCCGGGGATGGATGGCGGTGTGGCCACCTTCGGGGGCGCCGATGGCCCAGGTACTGCCGGGATCGCCGGGTTCGGCGGTGGTGGCGTTGTTCTTCCCTTTGCGAAACGCCTCGCCGATGGGGTGGATGGGAGGCAGATAGAGAACGTCGAACCCGAGATGAGCGACGTAATCGAGGCGGGCCTCGCAGTCGCGGAAGGTGCCGTGCTGGCCGGCCTCGGGGGATGTGGAGCGGGGAAACATCTCGTACCAGGCGGAGTAGCGGGCTTTTTCGCGGTCGACGGTCACGCGGAGCTCGCGTTCATAACGCGTTTCCATGGCGGGATCGAGAAACACAGCCATCATGCCGGCGAGTGCGGGATCGAGGGCGGCAGCCTGGGCCTTTTCGAGTTCATCAGTCACCCGCAGGAGGGCGGCCCAGCGGCGCAGGTCGCTGGCTTCATCGCGCGGCGCGCGTTCGGCGGCCTGCTCGACGAGCTGCGCGCCGTTGAGCAAATCGATACGGATGTTCTGACCGGCGGCGATGCGCTTTTCCAGATCGCCGCGCCAGGTATCGAAGTGATCGATCCAGGCGGCGATGGTGTAGAGGTATTCGCCCATGCGGCTTACGGGAAACTCGGCGCGCCAGCGGTCGTTGGCGAGGGGACGCATGGGCACGGCGGTCCAGGCCGGAATCTCCTGAAAGCGGAAGAGGAGGCGGGCAGCGACATGATCGTGGCCGTCCGCAAAGATATCGGCGTCGACCTGGACAGAGTCGCCGATGATGCGTTTGATGGGAAAGCGGCCGGCATCAATCTCCGGTCGAACGCTTTCGATGACGACGCGCTTTCTTCCGTCCGCGGGCTTTTGCATGTCGTGTTGGTTGAATCTGCAGCGTTCGGCGATGCCTGGCGCAGGCATTGACTACGGATTATACGAACTGCGCTTCGGAGAATCCGTTCATGGGATTCGGCAGGGTGAATTTGGGGTTGCGCGAATCCAGCGGAGAAGCCATTAACTGTCGGGCAGCAGGTTGGATTCTTCCGAAGCCCGCAGCCGGACGAGACGGTCGATGGTGTAGGGTGCGCGCTGGGTGGCGGCGTGGTAATGACGCACCTGCAGTTCGCCAAGTAACCCGATCGCCAGCATCTGGGTTCCCGCCAGCATGAGCACGGCGGCGATGACGAACAGTGGTCCGTGCTGGTCCATCACATGCTGATGGGTGAGGACCTTGAGCGCCAGCAGGAAGGCCGAGATCGCGCCGCCGCCAAAGATGCCGAGCGCTCCCAAAGCACCGAAGAAATGGAGCGGGCGGGTCATGTACTTCAGCAGAAAGCGGATGGTCAGCAGGTCGAAGAACACGCGGAAGGTACGGCCGATGCCGTAATGCGACTGGCCGCGCTCGCGGTTCAGATTGGTGATGGGAATCTCGCAGATGCTGGCGCCGTACCAGGAAGCGAGCGCGGGGATGAAGCGGTGCATCTCGCCGTAGAGAGGGATGTTCTGGATGACGTCGCGGCGATAGGCCTTGAAGGTGGTTCCGAAGTCATGGATATCCACGCCGGAGAGTTTGGCCATGAGCCAGTTGGCGCAGCGGGAGGGAATGCGGCGCATGACGAAATTATCGATGCGTTCTTTGCGCCAGCCACTGACGACGTCGTAGCCCTCCTCGAGTTTCTCGAGGAAGTTGGGAATCTCGTTGGGATCATGCTGCAGGTCGCCATCCATGGCGATGATGAATTCACCCTCGGCATGGTCGAAACCGGCGGCGAGGGCGCAGGTCTGGCCGAAGTTGCGACGCAGTTTGACGACCAGCACGCGGCTGTCGACGGCGGCAATTTCTTCGAGAAGGCGGCAGGTGCGGTCGTTGGAGCCGTCGTCCACAAAGACCAGCTCGAAGGAATCCCCGACGTGCTCCATCACGCCCTTGAGGCGGTCGTAGAGAACGGTTACGTTTTCTTCTTCGTTATGGAAAGGAACGACGATGGAATACTTCGGCATCACATTCCCATTATAGACTTGGGGGCGCGGGCCCCTTCATCCTGCACAGGTTGAAGGGTTTACGGGAGTACCCTTTCCGGTTCCCTTCTCCGTTTCGGCTGCAATCAGGCAGCGATGAGTTCCGCGGCGATGCGAGCGGCTTGCTGGCAGGCGGCGCGGTTGACGTCGAGGTGGGTGACGAAGCGGACGCCGTGACGGCCGACGGTTCCGGCGAGGACGCCACGGGCTTTGAGCTTATCGACCAGCGCGGCGGCATTGCCCTGGTTGCGCGGGGTGAAGATGACGATGTTGGTGCGGACGGCCTCGAGGTCGATTTCCACCTGAGGGAGGGCCGCGAGACGTTCGGCGAGGAGCCGGGCGTTGGCGTGGTCCTCGTGCAGACGGTGAGGGCCATCCTCGAGAGCGATGAGACCGGCGGCAGCGAGGATCCCGGCCTGGCGCATGCCGCCGCCCAGACCTTTGCGGATGCGGCGGGCGAAGTCCATCTGTTCCCAGGTGCCGACGAGCATGGATCCGACGGGGGCGCCGAGGCCTTTGGAGAGGCAAAACATGACAGTCGAGAAGCCGTGGGTAAGCTCGCGGACGCCGATGCCCAGAGCGACGGAGGCATTGAAGACGCGGGCGCCGTCGAGGTGAACGGGAAGTTTGCGCTCTGCAGCGGCCGCCCAGATCTCTTCCATGACGGAGAGTGGCGTGACGGTTCCACCGGCCATGTTGTGGGTGTTTTCGAGACAGATGAGGCCGGTGGAAGCGCGGTGATAATGCTTGCCGGTAATGTGCGGCTCGATATCGCTCCAGGTGAGAATGCCCCGAGGGGCGGCCAGGGTACGAAGCTGACAGCCAGAGAATGCCGAAGCCATGGCCATTTCCCACTCCACGATGTGGGAGCGGGCTTCGCAGATGATTTCCTGGCCGTGCTGGGTGTGGAGGCGGATGGCGGTCTGGTTGCCCATCGTGCCGCTGGGGATGAAGAGTGCGGCTTCGCGGCCGAAGATTTCGGCGGCGCGGGCTTCAAGACGATTGACGGTTGGGTCTTCGATATAGACGTCGTCACCGACTTCCGCGGCAGCCATGGCGGCGCGCATTTTGGGCGAGGGTTTGGTGACGGTGTCGCTGCGGAGGTCGATGGTGGCCACGGCGGCTGGAGTTGCGGCGGCGGGGGTGAGAACAGCAGTCTCAGCAGACATAGGTTTCCTTCCGTGTTTCTACTCTTTCTATTTTGGCATCAGGCGACGGCGGTTTCGCCCAGGAAACGCGCAAAGACCTCGTTCGAAAGCAACCGGCCGCGCGCGGTCAGGGTCACACGGTCGCCGGAGAGGAAGGTCAGGAGCCGTTCGTCTTCCATCTCGGCGATGGTGGACAGACAATCGCGGATGACGGAGGCTCCGAACTCCTGGCGCAGGGCCGCGAGGCTGACGCCTTCATTCAGGCGCAGGCCGAGGAACCAGGCCTCTTCGAGTTCTTCCTGGCGATCGAGGACGCGCGGCGTGGGCCAGCCTGAATTCCGCAGGTACTGGTCGAGCTCGTCATGGATGCCGAAGCGGAGGGCGGAGCGGGTGTGGGTTCCTAGCATCGAGTGGGCATCGAGGCCAAAGCCGAGATAGGGCTGGCGGCGCCAGTACTTGAGGTTGTGGAGCGACTCCGATCCGGACCTGGCGAAGTTGGAGATCTCATACTGTGCGAGACCGTGTCCGGCGAGGAAGGAGATTCCTTCCGTGTAGAGCTCGGCGATGACATCGTCGGCAGGGACCTGGTGCGCACGATAGCGGCCGCCGTTGACGAGCAGCTCGCGACCAAGGCGGGAATCGTCATCGACCTCGAGCATGTAGATACTGGCGTGATCGACGCCGGATTCGGCGAGCACGCTCAGAGATTGATACCAGGAGTCGAGGGTCTGACCGGGGAGGCCGGCGATCAGATCGACGCTGATGTGGTGAAGGCCGGCGGCGCGAACGCGGCGGATGTCCTCGAGGGCGACGCTGCGGGTGTGCAGGCGGCCGATGGCTTTGGCCTCGCTGTCGACAAACGATTGCACCCCAAAGCTAATGCGGGTGACGCCGCATTCGACGAGAGCGTCGAGGACGGCGGGATCGAGTTGACCCGGGGCGCATTCGACGGTGATCTCGGCGGTCGGCAGGATGGCGAACTCGCGCCGGATGGTGGTGAAGAGATGGCGGAGCAGCGCGGGCGAGAGGAGAGTGGGCGTGCCGCCGCCGAGATAGATGCTGTCAGCCGCCTGCGGCAGCCGAGCGCCCCAGGTCTTCGCGCGCAGGCGAATCGAACTGAGATCCTCTTCCACGCGCGCGATGTAGCGGTCGTGGTAGGCGGCGGGGAAAACGCCGGAGGAAAAATTGCAGTAGGTGCATTTGGAACGACAGAAGGGAACGGAGACGTAGAGCCCAAGCAGTTCCATACACCTCCATTGTCCCACCGGCGATGAGAGAGAGCCTTCGGGGGATGCAAAAACTCTCTTGACAAGCAGAGGTTCGTGTGCATTTTCCCACCGCAACCATTCGCACAAATCCGCGTTCATTCGGTGCAGAAGATCCGGTGCAGGAAGGCCGGGCAGAGCGGTTCCGAAGGTCGAAAGAAGCTTCGAAACGGAATCGAGGAGGACTCAAAATGAAAAGCATTCTTCGCGCACTTGCATTGACAGGCATCCTGGGTTTGGGCGCGGCGGCTGCGCAGGCTCAGGTTGGACTCTACGTGGGTGTCGGGCCGCGGGCGGAGGTGGTGGCGGCAGTTCCTTCGTGCCCGGGCGTGGGGTAGGCGTGGGGTATGTGTGGGCTCCCGGCTATTATGCCGGCGCGGCGTGGGTCCCGGGCGCGTGGCGGTATCGCGGCTATGATCGCGTCGTTGTGGGTGGCGTGTATGGGCACCCTGTCTACGGCCATGGGTATTACGGCCGTGATGTCCGCCACGATGGGTATCGTGGGCACGATGGTTTCCGCGGTCGCCGGTAAGGGATCGCGAACGAGGCCGCGGCCCCAAAACCCGGCCGATGCGCACCCGTCGAGGCTCCCAGCCTCCGGGTGCGTTGCATTTTGGGATGAACTGCGAGGGTTGGTTGGAACGAGGTCCTTCGCTTCGCTCAGGATTTCGCCTGCGGGCTCGGACGCCCGCAAAGCGGCTCAACCTCCGGGTGGGTTGCATTTTGGGATGAACTGCGAGGGTTGGTTGGAACGAGGTCCTTCGCTTCGCTCAGGATTTCGCCTGCGGGCTCGGACGCCCGCAAAGCGGCGGGTGGGTTGCATTTGGGGGGGCTGAATTCCGGTGGAACTGGCAGAGATCGGGCAAGGAAATGCCCGCCAGAATGCGGATGGAACCGGTATCCTGATGGCTGCGTATCCGTTCCTGAAACCGTGCGGAGGTTTCTATGGTCGGATTGATCGGCGTCGGAATCTACTTCTTGCCCTCGCTTGTAGCGGCGGCCCGTCATACCCACAATGCGACGGGCATCTTCCTGCTGAATCTGTTTCTTGGCTGGACGGGGATCGGCTGGATTATTGCGTTCATTATGGCGATCGCCGCCAGCCCGCACTACTACCATCCTTACTGGTACGCTCCGCCTCCGCCGCCCCGGCACTGGTATTGAAATCCGCCCGGGTTGCCCGAGGGAAGCTCAGCAGGTAAGCCAAATCTCTGCATTGTTTTCCGAAAGCGAATCACCGCAACATTCTGGCGCGTCTAACGTTCATAGTGATAGCCAGCCTGAGGGGTTTCGCAAGGGCTCCCCGGGGCGGCCTCAGATCGGAAGCGATAGAATTTTCGGGCGATCTGACAGGAGGGTTCAATCATGCGCGCTCTGCGCTACGTTTTGATGGTTGCATTGCTGGCCGCGCCGTTCGCGCTGGCAAAGCCAGCTCAGGCCCAGGTCGCCGTCGGGATCGGAATCGGCCCGGTGGTGGATTACCCGGGTGGATATGGGGGTGAGGCGCCAGTCTGCGAATGGGGTTACTACGGGTATTACCCCTACGCCTGCGCGCCGTATGGCTACTATGGTCCTGACTGGTTCAACGGCGGCCTGTTTATCGGCGCCGGACCGTGGTTCGGCGGCTGGTACGGTCGTCCATGGGGCTGGGGCTACGGGCATTTGGGCTACTACGGCGGATGGGGCCGCGGATTTGGCTACGGCCGGGCCGGCTACGGATATAGCCACGTCGGCGGTTACGGAGCCGGGTATCGCGGCGGCTACGCTAACGGATATCGTGGCGGAGCGGCAGGCGGAGCGTATCGCGGCGGCTACGCTAACGGATACCGTGGCGGAGCGGCAGGGGGAGCGTATCGCGGCGGCTACGCCAGCGGATATCGCGGCGGAGCGGCAGGCGGGTACCACGGCTATGCGGGTGGGTATCGCGGCGGCTATTCCGGCGCAGTCCGTGGCGGATCAGCCGGGGGCGGCTTTCACGGTGGCGGCGGCGGCGGCTTCCACGGTGGCGGCGGTGGCGGTTTCCACGGCGGTGGGGGTGGCTCCCACGGTGGTGGTGGCGGACACGGCGGCGGCGGACATCGCTAGTCGCTAATGAAGTGCCAGAAGGCCTGCTCTTCGGAGCAGGCCTTCTTATTTTGGGGGGATGAAATTCAGGAGCGGCGTGCCAGATCCACGGCGATAGCGGCGATTTTCCGGGCGGCGTCGGGATGGGCGAGAATTCGGGCGCTTTGGGCCATCTGGCCCAGGCGGGCGGGATCGGCGAGCAGGGTGCGGAGCGCGGTAAGCAGACGGTCCGGGGTGAGATCCGCCTCGGGGAGGATCTGGGCTGCTGCGGCGCGCGCCATGACCTCGGCGTTGCCGCGCTGGTGGTCGTCGGCTGCCTGGGGAAACGGCACCAGCAGGGCGGGTTTGGCGGAGGCGCACAACTCGGCGACGGTGGAAGCGCCACTGCGCGAGAGGACCAGGTCGGCGGCTTCGAAGCGGCGCGGCATGTCGTCGAGAAAGGGCGCGACCTGCCAGCGATCGGGAGGGGCTCCGCTGGCCGCGTAGGCAGAGAGCGTCGAATCAGCATGACGGGCGCCGGCCTGATGCAGGATCGTCAGGCCAGGAACCTGCACCAGCAGCGTGGCCACGATGCGGGGCATGGCGGCGTTCAGAGCGCGGGCGCCCTGGCTTCCGCCGAAAACCAGCAAATGAGGGGGGGCAGCGGTCGGACGGGGAGCGAGGCGGAAGAACTCCGCGCGGACGGGGATGCCGGTGATTTGGGCCCGGCGAAAGAACTTCAGGGCGGGTTCGAAATTGACGGCTGCGGCTTTGACCCAGCGGCCGACGAGGCGGTTGGCCATGCCGGGAACGGCGTTCGGTTCGAAGGCGAGGGTAGGAATGCCGCGCAGAATGGCTGCGATCATCATGGGGCCGGAAGCATAGCCGCCGACGCCGATAACTGCGCTGGGCCGGAAGGCGCGCAGGAGGCGGAAGCATTGCAGCAGGCCGGCGGGCAATGTGATGAGGGTTTTGAAGCGAGTTGCGAGCGAAACCTGGTTGAGCTGACCGGCGCGGATTAACTCCAGGCGGTGGCCTGCTTTGGGGATCAACTGGGACTCGAGGCCGCGAGCGGTGCCGACGAAGAGGAGATCGGCGCCGTGTTGGTCCAGCAATTCCTGACCGATGGCCAGAGCGGGATAGATGTGACCGCCGGTGCCGCCGCCGGCGATGAGGACGCGCAACGCTTCAGCCGCCATACGGGATTTGAACGGACAGGATAGCGACGGGGACGGAAAAGCGGATCGTCTGCTGTTGGCGGTACGGGCGAACGTCGAGCGTGTCGTTGGCCAGAGCGGCCTCAAACATGGCCCGGATGCGAAGCTCATCGCCCTGGTGCGGGTAAGAGCGGGCGAGGAATTCCTCGAGATCCATAGCCAGACGGGCGGATTCCAGGTGGGGCATCGGCAGACCTGCGCCGGCGAAGAGCCGGAGCCAGTCTTCTTCCGGGAGGGCGCGGGCGTGGGACGGGTCGCGCAGACGCTCCATGGCATTGAAGGCATCCGCTTTGGCCGGGGACGGGGCGGTGTCGGCGATGACGATGCGGCCGTCAGGGCGGCAGACGCGCTTCATCTCCCGAAGGACCGGGAGCGGCTCAGGGAAATGATGAAAGGCGAAGCGGCAGGTGACGATGTCGAAGGCGGCATGGGCATAGGGCAGAGCCGTAACGTCGCCCAGATCCCAGGTAACATTGGCGACGCCGCGATCGTGCTGAGTATTGCGGGCCTGGTCGAGCATGGCGGGGGTGAGGTCGATGGCGGTGGCGTGACGCAGGCGTTGGGCCAGCTCGCAGGCCAGCACCCCGGGTCCGCAGGCGACATCGAGGGCGCTGTCGTGCGGGCGGGGCTGGGCCAGGCGCAGGATCGTCTGGAGAATGTCCTGACTGCGCGCCCCGGGCGAGCGCGCGAACTGCGCTGCCTGGCGCGTGAACTGGTCGACGATCTGTTCGCTGTGAGACATAGCTGGTTGCATGCCGGATCGACGGCTCAGTCCACTTCCCGAGTGATGTTCAGAAGGACGCCGACCAGCACCAGCATGATAAAGAGCGAAGTTCCGCCGTAAGAGACGAAGGGCAGGGTAATGCCTTTGGTGGGGACGAGCGCCAGCACCACGCTGATGTTAAAGAACGCCTGGATGAGGATCGTGGCGGTGATGCCGAAAGCCAGGAAGCGCGCAAAAGGATCCTTCGAGAGGATGGCGGCGCGCAGGCCTCGCCAGCCGATAAAGATGAAGAGGCCAACGACGATGAGGGCGCCGATGAGGCCCAGTTCCTCAGCAATGTTGGCGAAGATGTAGTCGGTGTGGGGCTCGGGGAGATAGAAGAGCTTCTGCCGTCCATCCATATAGCCAACGCCGCGGATGCCGCCCGAGCCGACGGCGATCAGTGACTGGATGATGTGAAAGCCCTTGCCGAGGGGGTCGGATTCGGGATTGATGAAGGCGAGCAGGCGATCGCGGCGCCATGCGACACGAAAGAGCATCCAGTAAAGGACGGGAGCAGCGCCAAGAGCAGCGTAGCCGAGATACTTCATGTTCATGCCGGCGAGCCAGAGCATGAGGGCGGTCACGCCGGCGCAGACCAGGGCGGTGCCGAGGTCGGGTTCTTTCAGGATGAGGGCGATGAAGATCAGGCTGGGCAAGGCGGCGGGGAGAATGGTTTCGCGCACATTGTCCATGGCGTGCATGCGGTTTTGCAGGAACCAGGCGAGGAAGAGGACGAGAGCGGGCTTGGCGATCTCCGAGGGCTGGAAGGAAGCGGGGCCGAAGCGAATCCAGCGGTGAGTGTTGTGGGAGTCACGCATGAGAAAGGCGGAGAGGAGGAGAATGATGGTGACCCCGACAAAGGGGAAAACGACTGTGGGGCGGTTGTATTTCTGATAGTCCACCTTCATGAGAAGGGTCATGGAGGCAAGGCCGAAGGCGGCCCAGAGCGTCTGGCGAAATACGAAGTAATAAGGCGAACCAAAGTTTTCGCGGGCCATGACGGCGGAGGCGCTGAAGACCATGGCGAGGCCGATGACGACCAGGATGAGGGTGGCACAGTACAGCCATTTATCGACGCCGACTCGTTTCGCCATACAGGTTGCCTAAGGAGCCGTGAGCGCGGTGAGACTGCGCCGCGCCAGGACGGTTTCCTTGAAAACTCTTCCGCGGTGCTCGTAATTCTCAAACTGGTCGAAGCTGGAGCAGGCTGGGGCCAGCAGCACGATTTCGCCGGGCAGAGCCTTCGCGCCGGCGCGGGCAATCGCCTCCTGGAGGGTGCCTGCGTTCACGACCGGGACGGCGCCTTCGATGTGGGTATGGATTTTCTCCGCCGCCGCGCCGATGGTGTAGACGACTTTGACGCGCTCCTGCAGGAGGGGGCGCATCTGGCGGTAGTCGGAATTTTTGTCCTTGCCGCCGAGGATGAGGTGGATGCCGCCCGGGAAGGCGGCTATGGCCTTCATGGAAGCGTCGACATTGGTGGCCTTGGAGTCGTTGTAGTAATCGACTGCGTTGATGGTCGCGACGAACTCAAGCCGGTGCTCGACGGCGTGAAAGTCGATGACTGCCTGGCGAATAGTGGCTGCGTCGACACCGGCGAGGCGGGCGGCGCAGACCGCGGCCAGGACGTTTTCGATGTTGTGGGCGCCTTTGAGCGGGATGTCGGTAACTTTCAGGACCGGCTCGGCCGGCGACTGCTCCGAAGCTCGCCAGGTGATGATGCCATCGTGGACGAAAGCTCCCTGACGAACAATTCGGGTACGGCTAAACCAGAAGATCCGCGAGGCGGTGCGAGCGGCTGCTCTGGATGTAACTTCGTCGTCGGCGTTGAGGACCAGGCCATCCTCGGCCGTTTGCTTCGCGAAAATCCTCTCTTTGGCGGCGGCGTAAATCTCGAAGGTGCCGTGCCGGTCGAGGTGATCGGGGGTGATGTTGAGGATGACGGCGATTTGAGGATGAAATTCAAAGGTGGTCTCAAGCTGGAAGCTGGAGACCTCGAGAACGGACCATGTCTGGTCGCTCGATTCCTCGACCAGGGAGATGACCGGCAGCCCTATGTTGCCGCCGACCTGGACCGGCAGCTTGCCAGCTTTGAGAATCTCGCCGCAGAGCGCGGTAGTGGTAGTTTTGCCATTGGAGCCGGTGATGGCGAGGATGTTGCCGCGCAGATAGTGGGTGGCCAGTTCCAGCTCGCCGATGATGGGCAGCCCGAATTTCTGCACCTGGACGAGTTCGGGGGTGTCCATGGGGACGCCGGGGCTGACCACGATCAGATCCTGACGGCGAAAGGTGAGCAGGCCGTGGCCGCCGGCTTCGACGGCAATGCCTTCTTCGAGGAGGGCGGGAATTTCCTTCGCCAGCGCGTCGGCGCTGCGCACGTCGGAGACCGTTACCTGCGCTCCCTGACGCCGCAAAAACAGCGCTGCCGCCAGCCCGGAACGGCCGAGACCCACGACCAGAACCTTTTTGCCCTTAATTTCCATGATCTCTCGCGAGCGCCGGCACTGTCATTGTGTCACGCCGGCTCTTCTGTTTATCGCAGCTTGAGGGTGGTGAGTGCAAAGAGTGCAAACACCAGGGCGAGAATCCAGAAACGGGCGATGACTTTGGACTCCGACCAGCCCAGCAATTCGAAGTGATGGTGCAGGGGGGCCATCCGGAAAATCCGCTTGCCGCCGCGCAGTTTATAGCTGCCAACCTGGAGGATGACGGACATCATTTCCAGGTAAAAAACGCCTCCGATGAAAGGCAGCAAGAGTTCCTGCTTGATGACGACGGCGATGGTGGCCAGGATTCCCCCGAGGGCGAGGGAGCCCACGTCGCCCATGAAAATCTCGGCAGGGTGGGCGTTGTACCAAAGAAAGCCAATGCTGGCTCCCGTCATGGCCCCGCAAAAGACGGTCACCTCGCTGACCAGCGGCATACGCTGGAGCTCCAGATAGTCAGCGAAGGTGACGTGGCCGCTGACGTAGGTGAGGACGGTGAGCGCGCCGGCGGCAATGATGGTGCAGCCGATGGCCAGGCCGTCCAGGCCGTCGGTGAGATTGACAGCATTGCTGGTTCCGACGATGAGGAGCATGACGAAAACGATGAACGGCAGGAACGCGAGGACGCCGAGATGCGGGATATGGGTGAGGCCAGGAATGGCCAGACGGGGGCGGAAGAACTTGACGAAGGGCACCATCAGGCGGGTGGAGTAGCTGCCTTCAAGGTCCATGAGGACCAGGACGGTGGCGACGACGCCGGCCGCGAGGAACTGGTATAGAAGCTTGGCCCGGGCGGTAAGACCGAGGTTGCGGCGGTTGATGACCTTGATGTAGTCGTCGGCAAAGCCGATGGCTCCAAACGCCGCCGCCGAAAACATCACGACCCAGACAAAAGGATTGGAGAGGTCGGCCCAGAGGAGCGTCGGCAGGAGAATTGCGATACAGATGAGGACGCCGCCCATGGTGGGCGTGCCGGCTTTTTTCTGATGCGCTTTGGGGCCTTCTTCGCGGATGTACTGGCCGATTTGGAATTCGCGCAGCTTCTCAATGACGAAGGGCCCGATGATGAGGGTGATAAGAAGCGCGGTCAGGGAGGCAAAGGCGGTGCGGAACGTCAGATACCGGAAGATGCGGAAGGGTCTGAAGTAGGGAAAGAGCTTCTGATAAAGGAGCCAGTAGAGCAAACTTCCTCCGGTGACTGTGCGGGTGTTCCCGCCTATCTTAAACCGCGGGTGGTGCAGGGCCGTCGTCTTTTTCGGCGGATGTGAGGGCCTCGAGGGCGCGCTCGAGGCGCACGCCGCGGGAGGCTTTGAGCAGGACGGCATCGCCGGGGCGGAGATGCTCGGCGAGCCACGCGCCGGCTTGCTGGGGCGTCTCCAGAAACAACGCTTCGGCGCCACCCTGGCGGGCGGATTGGACGAGGTGGCAGGCCAGGCCGCGAACGCCGAGGACAACATTGATGCCAGCCTGGGCAGCGGCTTTTCCGGAGGCGGCGTGGAGTGCCGGAGCATTAGGTCCGAGTTCCAGCATTTCCCCGGCGACGAGGATGCGGCGCGATGCGGGCACTTGGCGGAGCGCCGCGATCATCGAGTTCAATGCGGCGGGATTGGAGTTATAGGAGTCGTTAATCACGGTCGCGCCGCGGATGAGCAACATCTGGCCGCGTTTGTCGCCTGGCTCCAATTCGGCCAACGCGGCACAACAGGAATTCAGCGGAATTCCCGCCTCCATGCCAACGGCAATAGCCGCCAGCGCATTCGCAACGTTGTGCTCGCCGAGCAGGCCCAGCTGCAAGGGGCAGTTTTCGCTGCCGGCGCGAATCACGGCTCGCACTCCGCCGGTTCCCAGAGACTCCACCTGGACGGCTCGCGGATCGGCGCATGGTCCGCGCCCGAAATACACGACCTTGCCGACAAAATCTCGCCCAAACTGCCCTACATAAGGATCGTCGCAATTCAAAAAGGCTGCTCCATGCGCGGGCAGGGACGCGATCAGCTCATACTTGGCGCGGGCAATGCCAGCGATGCCGTCGGCAAAATTCTCGGCGTGGGCATTGCCTACGTTGGTGACTACGCCCCAGTCGGGAGAGGCGATGCGGCAGAGGGCTGCAATCTCACCGGCGGCCGACATGCCCATCTCAATGACCGCGACTTCATGCTCGGGCTGGAGGCGGAGCAACTGGAGAGGCAAGCCGTAGTGGTTATTGAGATTGCCCTGCGACTTGAGCACGCGGAAGCGGGTGGCCAGTACCGCAGCTACGGCTTCCTTCGTCGTTGTCTTCCCTGCCGAACCGGTGATGGCGACGACGCGCTTGCCCCAGTGACGGCGGACCGCGGAGGCAAGGTGCTGTAAGGCTGCGAGAGGATCCACGGCGACGAGTAAGGGGCCTTGCCGGGCGGCGTTGGGAAGTGCGGGAAGGCGCTTACGCGCGACGACAGCGGCGCAGGCCCCGCGTTCCAGAGCGGATGCGACAAAGTCGTGGCCATCGAAACGCTCCCCGTGAATGGCAAAGAACAGTTCGCCGGGCTGCAGGGTGCGTGAATCGATGGAGTAGCCCGAAGCGCGGATGGAATCTGCAGGTGTGGAGGCTGGGATCTCGGCAGCCGACCAGCGGGCGATTTGGGCGAGGGACAGGTTCATGCGCGCGGACTCGCGATCTCGCGCAGGATCGCCGCTGCGACTTCGGCGTCGTCGAAGGGGATGGTTCGATCGCGCAGGACCTGCACTTTCTCGTGACCCTTGCCGGCAAGGAGAACGATGTCGCCCGGGTGGGCAGCTTCGAGGGCGAGGCGAATGGCCCGCGCGCGATCCGGCTCGGCGAGGTAGTTCGTGCCGGTAGCCAGCAGGCCGGGCAAGG
The DNA here is from genome assembly GCA_036267095.1 of Acidobacteriaceae bacterium. Classification (GTDB taxonomy): domain Bacteria; phylum Acidobacteriota; class Terriglobia; order Terriglobales; family Acidobacteriaceae; genus Palsa-343. The sequence continues at coordinate 57,991 of DATAWS010000036.1, read as the reverse complement.
CATCGGCCATGATGGCTTCGGGATCCTCGCTGCGGGGATTGTCTGAGGTGAGAACTACCAGATCGCTTCCCTCCCCTGCGGCGCGGCCCATCCGGGGGCGCTTGGCGCGGTCGCGATCGCCGCCACAGCCGAAAACGGTGATCACGCGGCGAGGATGGGGGCCTGGCCTGGCGACGAAGTCTCTCGCCAGCCTGGTCAGGTTTCGCAGCGCGTCGTCCGTGTGGGCGTAGTCCACGACCACCGTGAAGGGCTGGCCTGTGTCGACGGTCTGAAACCGGCCAGGCACGCAGGCCAGCGAGGCGGTGCCAGCGGCAATCTCATCGAGGGTGAGGCCACGGGCAAGCGCAGCGCCGGACGCGGCGAGGAGGTTATAGAGATTGACGCGGCCTGTGAGTTTTGTGTGGAGGCCGACGGCGCCGTTGGGAGCGGCCAGGCGAAAGGTCATGCCCGAGGCGCTCATCTGCGGATCTTCGGCACGGAATTCGCCGGTTTCCAGGCCGTAGGAGCAGATCTGGGCACCCGCCTCGCGGGCGACTGTGGCCAGCTCCGGACCGTAAGGATCCTCGACATTGATGACCGCCACGCGCGGGGGCGACCCCAGCTCGCCATTGAAGAGAGCACGCTTGGCGGCAAAGTAATTCTCCATGGTGCCGTGGTAGTCGAGATGGTCCTGGGTGAGATTGGTGAAGATAGCCACGTCGCAGGGAAAGCCGCAGACCCGGCCCTGAGCGAGCGCGTGGGAGGAGACTTCCATGACGGCCTCGGTCGCTCCGGCATCGGCGCCTTCGCGGAGGAGCGCCAGCAGGTCGCGCGACTCAGGAGTGGTATGGGGCGCGGGGCGGACGGCACCGGCAACGTGGTTCTCGATGGTGCCCACAAGAACGGTTTTCCGGCCGACCGTGTTCAGCATGGCGTCGAGCAGAAAAGCGGTGGTGGTCTTGCCGTTGGTTCCGGTGACGCCGCTCAGGGCGAGCCGATGCTCGGGATGATGGAAAAAGTTCGCGGCGATCGCGGCCATGGCGCGGCGTCCGGTCCCGGCTGGGATCTCGGCAACGGCTGTTTGGGGAAAGCGTCGGGCCGTATCGGCGAAGGCTGCGGCTGAGTCGGTAGCGATGCCCAGGGCTCCCTGCTCGATGGCCTTCGCTATGTAGAGATTGCCGTCGGTGGTGCCGCCCTGGATGGCGATAAAAAGCGAGCCTGCGGAAACGCGCCGCGAGTTGTACTCGACGCTGCGAATCTCCGGATTCGGGCCGGTGCGCCGCGCGATTTCGGCGCCACTCAGCAGACTTTCCAGTCGCATCCTTAGGGTGATTGTAAGCGTGGCGCGGACGCGAAGGCACGGCGGAATCCGGACATCCCGCGCTGGATTACTGTGTAAACTGCACAACGATCTCGGTGCCGGCAGGAACCATGGTTCCTGCGGCGGGGGCCTGCATACGCGCGATGCCGCTGCCCACCACGCGCAGACCGAGGCCGGTAGTTCCAGCTTCCATTACCACTTCGCGGAGCGACTTGCCAGCGAATGCCGGAACGGCGATTTCGTGATTGGGAACGGAGACAGTTCCGCTTTTCGGCGGGCTCCGCCGGATCGGTGGGGGGATGGGCTCAGCGATGGCGTGGGTCGAAGCGGGGTTCTGCTGCTCCGTTCCTGCTGAAGCGCCGCCGGTATCCTCGTCGCCGGTGTCGGCGGCTGTCTGATTCTCGGGCTGACGCAGCGGATCGTCGGGCGGGAGGTGGTTCACTTCGGCAAACAGCGATTGCAGATCCTGGGCGTTCTCCTGGGGCTGCGCATCCTCGACCGGTTTGCTGTTCTGCGCGATGAGCGGCTGCGGCTTCAGATCCTGATCGTGCGGCACGCCAAGATATTCGAGAATCTGCTGCGCCAGATCGTGGAAGAGAGGGGCGCTGACCGCGGTTCCGTAGTGGGAACCTTTGCTCGGGGAATCCATCACAATCGCGATGGTCACTGCGGGGTTGTTGACCGGCGCGAAGCCGACAAACGAAGCCACGTATTTGGTCTTCGAGTAGGTGTGGGTTCGCGGATCGATCTTCTGTGCGGTACCGGTTTTGCCCGCGGCGCTGTAGCCGTCCAGCTGGGCGGGCCTGCCGGTTCCGTAGAGCACCACGCCTTCCATCATCTCGCGCATCTGAGCAGCGGTCATCTCGGTGATGATGCGGTGGGCGCCGGCGGGAATGGGGTTGGGCAATTCGTCTTCCGGATGGAACGCCACGGGTTTGAGTGCCGTTGTGCCAGGGACGTGGGTGGCGGCATCGCCTTTGGTTTCCGTCGTCGTCTCGAGCAGGATGTGCGGCGGCAGGTAGACGCCACCGTTGGCGATGGTGGAGACCATGCTCACCAGCTGGAGGGGCGTGACTGCGATTTCCTGTCCAATCGGGATCGATCCAATGGTGGTCGGCTGCCAGCGTTGGGGAGGTTTCAGCAAGCCGCGGGTTTCGCCGGGGAGCTCGATCCCTGTCTTCTGGCCGAAGCCGTAGGCGTGAATGTATTGGTAGAACCGGTCCGGTCCCATGCGCTGGGCGAGTTCGATGGCAGCGACGTCGCTTGACTCCCACAGGGCTTCGTTGGCGCTGAGCACATTCCCGTGATGACTTTCGTAGATGACCGCATCACGGTCATCATGAACAAGACGGCCCGCTACATTGATTACGCCGCCGAGCGTAGGAATTCGCGAGTCCGGAGTGATGATCTTTTCGTTCAGTGCGGCCGAATAAGCCACGAGCTTGAAGGTCGAGCCTGGTTCATAGACATCGCTGACGGCATGATCGCGGAGCAGGGACGGGTCGGTATGGCGAAAATTGTTGGGATTGAAGGTGGGCCGGATGGCGAGGGCGAGGATCTGGCCGGTATGCGGATCCTGCACGACGACGGTCCCGTTGGCCGCGCCGGTGCGCTCCATGTTGGCTTCGAGCGCCTTTTCTGCCATGAACTGGATGTTCGCGTCGATGCTCAGCACCAGGTTGGCGCCTGGCTGGGGTTCGCGCTCCTGGCTGTCGAGGACCTGGCGACGCGCATCGATGGCAGTCAGCATGCGTCCCGGAGTGCCGTGCAGCTGGTGCTCAAAATCCTCTTCGATGCCCGCCAGGCCGTCGTCATCCATGCCGACGTAGCCAAGGACCTGCGCAGCGAGTTGCTGATCGGGATAGAAGCGCTTGAACTCTTTTTGGAAATAGATGCCCTTGAGGTTGAGAGCCTTAATGCGGGCGATGATGGCCGGCGACTGCTTGCGCGCAACCCAGGCAAAATTGCGGGAATCGCGGAGGCGGGCGAAGATTTGCTTTTCGGTGGTGAAGCGATCCTCGGGATTGGTGTGGACGATCGCCGCCAGGGTTTCGGCCCACCGCTGCTTGTTCGGGTCGGACCCGATTTCCGAAGGAACGGCGTAGATCGAGTCGGCCACCACCGTCATGGCCAACTCGTGCAGATCGCGGTCGTAGAGGATGCCGCGCCGGGGAGCGACGATGAAGGTGCGCTCCTGCTGTCGGGCCGCGCGTTCGGCCCACTCGGAGTGGCGAACGCCCTGCAGCCAAACCAGCCGGCCGACGATCAGCAGGGCCCAGCCAAGAAATATGCCCAGCACCCAGAGGATGCGGAGCCGGCGCATGGGCGTGACCAGGTAGGGAGCTTTGAGCCGGGAAGGAGAAACCCCATCACGAGGGGGATCGTGATGGGGTGTGGGCTGGGAGGAGATTCGAACTGGACTCGCCACCGGAGCTGTCTCCTCCCTGGGGGGGAAAACTAGTGAACCGCCGGGACGGCGGGATGGGCCTCGGCCAGAATCGGAGCGCCGGAGCCGGCGTCGATGGCCGGGTTGGGCAGCACTACCTGCCCAGGGTGCGGAGCCATCAGGCCGAAGTTCCGCGCCAGGGTGTCGATGCGGGAGGGGTCGGCCAGTTGCGCCTGAGTGAGGCGCAGTTCGCGGTTTTGCTCCTCGAGCTGCTGCATCTGCTGCTTCTCCGACTCAATGCGGTAGCCGCACTCGATCGCGCTGAGGTGCTGCCATCCATAGATGAGCACCAGAGAGAGGAGGAAAGCCATGGCGCAGGCGAAACTGCGCATTTCGCGGGCGCGGGCGGGATCGTTGGTCTTGACCAGACGAGAATTGTCGATGCGCCGGGTGAACAGAGCTTCGGGCGTAGGACCGCGGCGGTTGCGCCTCTGCACCGCCAGCAGCAGCGCGTTGTGCTCCGCGACCGACTCTGTGCTCCGACCCAATCCGCCCATTGCGGGTACCGCCATCACCTGTGTCGCCATGGTTTTTTTCTCCCCGCTCTCCCCTTCGATCCCGCCTGCCGAACCTGAATGCCTGAACTTTGTTTCCCATCCTTCCAACGACCGGGCCAGGGCCGCTAATTTTGGAAGGAGGTCTTGCGTGGAGGTCGTCCGAACTGCTTACTTTCGCCATGGTGCGGCAGGACGGCCCCAGCCCGATCTTTTTTCCTCTGCGAGTCAGAGCATAGGGCGTAAGGCGCAGCGGAGAACTTCACCACCGATGAAGACCGCGCCCTACCCCCTACGCTCTACTCTTTTCTTTGCGCGGCTCGCAGCTTGGCGCTGCGCGCACGCGGGTTGCGATCCGTTTCTGCCTCCTCGGCTGTCACGGGCTTCCGTGTCAGCACCTCGTAAACTCCCTGCCGCGCTCCCTCGCGGAGCGCATCTTTGACGCGCCGGTCTTCGAGCGAATGGAAGCTGATGGCCACCAGCCTTCCTCCTGGCTTCAGGATCCGGGGCGCCAGACGGAGCAGCGCTTCGATTTCGCTCAGCTCGGCATTTACATAAATCCGGAGAGCCTGAAAGGTTCGGGTGGCGGGGTGAATGCGCTCACCTTTCATTGCTCCGGCCGCGCCTGCAACGATTCTGGCAAGTTGCGCCGTCGTCGTTACGGGCCGCGACCGGACAATGGCTCTGGCGATTCTCCGCGACCTCCTTTCCTCTCCGAATTCGTAAATCAGATTGGCGAGTTCGTTTTCGCCGGCCTGATTTACCACTTGTGCGGCGGTCGGCCCGGAGCGCGGATTCATGCGCATATCCAGGGCAGCGTCCGCCTGAAAACTGAATCCTCGGTGCGCCTGATCGAACTGCAGCGAGCTGACTCCGAAATCGGCCAGCAGACCGTCGAGCCGGGTTCCGGCGAGCACGTCGCCGATCTGCGAGAACTCGACATCATGGAGGACAAGCTTCGGCATCTCCGGTCCGATTTCTGCAGCGAGAGCAGCGAGCTTCTGTTGAGCCAGCGCCATCGCTTCCGGATCCCGGTCGAAGCCGATCAGCGTGCCTTCGGGACCGAGCCGCCGCGCGATTTCGCTCGCGTGCCCGGCCAGGCCCAGGGTGGCGTCCATATACGTGCCGCCACGGCGCACATTCAGCATTCGGATCGCAATTTGTAAAAGAACCGGCACATGCTTTGGTGCTTCCGTCATGTGCTCCCCCTGGGGGGTCGTCATCGCTTAAATGTTGTACTTCGACAACGCCATATCGTCCTCCGCGGTCAGCGGAGACATTTCCTGTTCGTACGTCTCGCGGTTGGTAACTTCGAGGTGGTTTTCATTGGCCGCCACGATCACATCCGCGATCAAATTTGCTTTGTCCCGCAGGTTCTGCGGCAACAGCACCCGCCCCTGCCCGTCCATCTCAGCCGTCTGCCCGAAGAAGTTGAGCCATTTGACCAGCTTCTTTTTGTGCGGATCGAAGGTGGGAATGGCCGCCAGCTTCGCTTCGAACTTCTCCCACTCCGGCATGGGGTAAATCTCGGCCACTTTTCCATCCCGGCTGGTGATGTAGAACTGCGATCCGTATTGCTCATCAATCTGGCGCTTGAACTCCGCGGGCAGCTTGAGCCGGCCCTTCTCGTCCACGCGCGCTTCGTGATGACCGCGAAACATCTTCTTTGTGCCGCCGATCCGTTAACCAGGCCGGAACCTGGGGTCCTGAAATCCATCGCCACCCCGCTCATTCGGTGCTATCGTTATGGCCCTGTGATGGGGAAATGGCCTCAGTTGCGACTGCGTCCTAAAGTGTCCGGAAGGCTCGCAGATTGTCGTTTTGGTCCTGCATACTCCAGTTTCGACCACTTTGGACCACTTGATCGTAACCGGTCAGGTGCTCCCTGCCTAGTGGAAAATCCTGTGCTGCCGAAAGATTTACGGGCATTCCCGCCGGTGGCCTGAAGCGGATCCGGCAAAACCTCACGCCTTGGGCATTTCCCACTTCTGGACCACAATAGCTAGTGGTTATCCAGAGTGATTCCTCCCCCGGAAACTTGTGTTCCCTGCCCTTGTCACGGTGGAAATCTCGGAGTAGGTCAGAGCGCCCAACTCGCTCCAGGGGCCCGTCCTGCGATGGGCCGCTTCGCAGCTGACGGCTTTTTCAGCAGCCGGCTTCCTGGCCGACCGCCTTCTTAGCCGACCGCTTTTCCGCTATTCGGCATTTGAGCGACCGGCTTTTACCTGCTAGTACCCTGAATCCATGACCGGCGTTCGTCTCGACAAGTGGCTGTGGGCGGCGCGCTTCTTTAAAACGCGCAGCCTGGCGGCGAAGGCCTGCGAGCTGGGCCGTGTGGACTGGAATCGCCAACCGGCGCGCTCGGCGCGCGAGGTTCGCGCAGGCGACCGGCTCTCCGTTCAAACCGAAGGCGGGAAGTTCGAAATCGATGTTCTTGGGCTAAGCGAGATGCGTGGGCCGGCCGCTGTGGCCCAGACGCTCTACCGGGAGACCGAAGCCAGCCGCGCAGCGCGGGCTCAGTTTGCTGAGGAGCGCAAGGCAGGCCTGCACTTCGCGCCGGCTCCCGCCGGGCGGCCGTCGAAGCGGGACCGGCGCAGGATCGTCCGGTTCCGCACCGACCTCTAGTTCGGGATCAAGGAACGCTTACGGAAACAGTTCCGGATGGCGTGCTGGCCCCTCCGCTGGCGTCGATGCTCTCGACGTAATACGTGTAATTCGATCCGTTCTGGACGGAGCTGTCGGTAAATGCCGTTTGTGCACTCGCCGACGCATTCATGAGCTGATAGGAGGAACTGCCGGCCACAGCGCGATAGATGTTATAACCGGCAACCGGATCGGTTGAATTGGTGGGCGCGGACCAAGCAAGGTTCACATGATAGGAGCCCGAGGTTCCCGTTCCGCTCAGCGTAATGGTCACCGTCGGCGCATTGGAGGCATTGCTTGAGAGCGTCACCGATCCATTCGCCGATCCCGCGGCGGAGGGATCGAACTGCAGCTGGAGGGTCGCCGACTGGTTCGGATTCAGGGTCACAGGGAAGCTCATCCCCGATCCGCTGAAGCCGGAGCCGGCCACCGAGCCTGACTTGATCGTTAAGGGTGCTGTGCCCGAAGAGGTCAGGCCGACGGATTGCGTGGCCTTCGCGTTCACCGGGACATCTCCGAACGCAACACTGGTCGACTGCACGGTGATGGCCGGAGTCCCCGCACTCAATTGGATGTCGAAGGTTGTCGACGTCCCACCCTCCGAGGCGGTCAGGATGACTGATTGCGTACCGGAGAATGCCGAGACGCTGGCTGTAAACGCAGCGCTTGCGCTCCCGCTCCTCACGGTGACCGAGCTCGGCACCCGCACCGCTCTGTTGTTGCTGCTCAGGCTCACCACCAGTCCACGCGAACCGGCAGCTCCTGAGAGAGTCACGGTGCAGGAATCGCTGCCCGACCCGCTCATCGACCCGCTGCTGCAGGAGAGCGCGCGAAGCGTCGCGGTGCTTCCCTGGCCCGTTCCGCGTGTGTTTCCAAAGTTTCGGGCATGGGCAACGAACGACATGCAGGCCAACGAAAGCGTCAGAGACAGAGTTCGCAGGAATGAAAACCTGCGGACACGGAGGTGAACGGAGTTCGAGCCGGAGTTGCGGAACGCAACGCTGCCGGCAGCGCTGGGCAGCCGGAAGAAGGGGAAGGAAGGACAATTCATCTCGACACCATAGGAGAGGCCTGCGCATACGTCGCTTACCGCGCGCAAGCGTGCCGAGGCGCGGGTTCCGGTCATAAAGAGCGTGTTCTGCTTCACGTGAGGGTGATCGGGCGAAGTAATCAACAGTGCAGGCACAACCTTTCGTTTGAAATAGGGGACTTCGGCATCAGGGGGCACAAAACGACATCCGTCCACTCAGCGATGTTGGATAAGAGGCAGGGAGGACTGCAGGGCAGGTGATTCCAGAAAGTCAGAAATTGCTTTCCGCGCGAGCGCGATACCAACAGTAACGGCGTTTGCTTGGACGCATGGTCACGGAGGAGGGTGGCCTCGCTTTTGAGAAAGCCGCGCGGTGGCCCAGGCGCGCTGGGGGGATCCCGGGGCGGATTGGGGAGAGCTCTGTTTAGGGACCGACTTGGGTACCGCTAAGCCACGGATTTTCCGTCGCTTACTCGGGAGGCCTGGGCCAGGCAGCCTGTAATTGAGGAGCCGCGGGTCGCCCAACTGTTGGGCGACTCCGCGCCTGCCTGATGCGCCAAGTTACGCTGCGAGGCGAATCGAAATTCGCTGAGGGTGAGTTTCCGTCCCGGCGACGAATCCCCCGGGCCCAGCAAACGGCCCGGGATCAGGGGATCGCGGGCGCGTAGATATTCGACGGCGTGCTTTCATTTCCGTCCGCATCCACGCTCGTCACCTCATAGTCGTAGCTCGAGCCTGCTGAAACCGACGAGTCTGTGAACGAAGTTGATGCGTTCAGAGACGAATTGAGGAGTTGATACGATCCACCGTTCGTCGCACGGTAAATTCTGTAACCGGCCACCGGATCGGGCGAGCTTGTGGGCGCGTTCCAGCTCAGGTCGACAGAATAAGTAGCTGCGGTGCCGGTTCCGGTCAGACCGATCGCCATTGCTCCCATGGAACAGTTGCTGTTCAGGGTTACGGCTCCGGTGGCTGCGCCGGCAGCGGACGGATCGAAAGTTACCTCTATGGTCGCGGCTTGACCGGCTTGCAGTGTCAACGGGTAAGAGATTCCCGACATGGAGAAACCGGTTCCGGACAAGGTGCCGTTGCTGACTGTAACCGGGGCCGTCCCGCTCGCCGTGAGAGTGACGGGTTGCGTCGCCGGGGTATTGAGAGAGACGTTTCCGAAGGCGATGCTGCTGCCGCTCACCGAAAGGGTGGCTACATAGGCTTTCAGCTGCAGCGCAAAGCTGTTCGATGTACCTCCGGCGCTGGCCGTCAGGGTAGCCGTCTGAGCGGAGGTGACCGCTGCAGTTGTTGCGGTGAAGCTGGCGGTGATGGATCCTGCCGGCACTGTGACGGACGCCGGTACGGTCACCGCGCTGTTGTTGCTGGCGAGGGATACGGCCAAGCCACCGCTCGGAGCCGCGGTCGTGAGGGTAACGGTGCAGACATCGCTGGCTGCGCCGGTTTCGGAACTGCTGGCGCAGGAGAGCGCACTCAGCGCGGCTGGAGCTGATGTGAGACTGATCGCGAAGGTGCGGGAAACCCCTCCGGCGCTGGCCGTCAGGGTAGCCGTCTGAGCGGAGGTGACCGCTGCAGTTGTTGCGGTGAAGCTGGCGGTGATGGATCCTGCCGGCACTGTGACGGACGCCGGCACGGTCACCGCGCTGTTGTTGCTGGCGAGGGATACGGCCAAGCCGCCGCTCGGAGCCGCGGCCGTGAGGATAACGGTGCAGACATCGCTGGCTGCGCCGGTTTCGGAACTGCTGGCGCAGGAGAGCGCACTCAGCGCGGACTGAACGGAACCGTTGCCCGCGGAAAATGTCGCCATCTGCATGACCCACGCGCCGGGGGAATCAAGGCTGGCCTTGACACTATTGCTCCCCACAACCGAGACCGTCTTGTCCTCAGCCAGATCGCCGTCTGAAGTGATAATGCGCGCCGTAAAACCGCTTCCGGCGCGATTCACGGCGGTCTTCACGGTGTTGGCTCCAAAGATCAGTTCGTTGGCCGTGGTGGTGGTCGCCGCGCCGGTGGCGGAGCTGGAACCGCTTCCCTGGCTCGCGGCCACGACGTCGAGAGCAGAGTATCCGCTGTATTCGAGGATCCGGACGTCGGGATAGACCGCTGCCCGGGAGAACTTCACCGTAACCGTGTTACTGCCTCCGGCGATTTGTGGCGCATAGTAAATAGATTGCTCAAGCCCGTTGGCGGTGGTTGGTCCAATGGCGAGCCGGTAGAGATTTCCCGCACTATCCTGAACCGACTGAACAGCGGCTGTTGTGTCGTTCCAGCCGACAACCACAATGTTGAGGTCTCCGGCTGTCTCCGCCTTCGCATACCTGATAGTCAATGTGGACTGGGGAGATTGCGGAGTGGAAGCGACAACCTGCACGAAGCTGGCGGCCCTGGCAGCACATGGCCAGCAAGCCAGAAGAAACGCCGCGGCGAGGAGGGAGCCGGCCGGGAAGCGCCGTTTCGCACTCTGCGTGAGGCCGAGCGTGGAAACGTCATCGGCCAAGCAGCGGCCGGAAAAGAGAGAGAGCAGACGAAGCTGCATGGACGGAACCTCGATAGCGCCTTCGCACACGACCACGGTTCGCGCTGGCAAAGCAATTTGCGCGACGGCGCCAGGGCCTGCAGAAATGGAGGTGGCCGGACGAAGTGTGAAACGCTGTAGCGATGATCCGTTGGTTACACCCCAGCGACTGTGCCAGCGATCACATTGGTTATAACTTTGGATTACTGTCGGCCCTAAGATGGGACTATCATCCTGTATCTTCCTGTTTTGGAACTTGCCGTCTCCCATGACTTACCGATCGATGGATAACTGACCGGAGCTCTCCTGCAGGATTCACCACCAAACATGGTTACTACCGGTGTGAGCAGGGACCGCGTTACGCCTGGCTTCTTCCCGGAAACTGCTGCAACAACTAACCTCACGAATCCGGTCAGGAAGAATGCAGGACGGCGCCTGGCAGAGATGCCCTAAACCCAGGGCATCTCCTGCGTCCTGCAGGGCCCACGTAGCGCGGTTCACGGCCTTGCGGTACCCTGTCGTCATGCAAAACCGCATTGTCGGCACCACCATGCCTGTACTCGAGTTCCAGCTCGAGCCAAACGACGCCATCATCTCGGAAGCGGGCGAGCTCTCCTGGATGTCCGCCAACGTGCAAATGACTACCCACACCCAGTTTGCCGGGGGCGGGGGCCTGTTTGGAGCGTTCAAGCGGGTGGTGGGTGGGGGCAGTTTGTTTATGACCGAATATCGCGCCATGGGAGGAGCCGGAGAACTGGCCTTTGCAACGCGCGTGCCGGGCCACATCGTGCCGGTCGAGGTGGCGCCCGGCAACGAATACATGGTGCACCGGCATGGGTTTCTTTGTGCGACATCTGCCATTGCGATCAGCATCGGGTTCCAACAGTCTCTGGGCGCCGGCATTTTTGGCGGGGACGGCTTTGTGCTGCAGAAGGTTGGAGGCCAGGGCACCGCATGGCTTGAGCTTTCCGGTGAGTTGGTGACCCGCGATCTGCAGCCAGGCGAGACGCTGCTGGTGCATCCGGGACATGTTGGCGCCTTTCAGGCGGGGGTTGGGTTTCAAATCACCATGGTGCGCGGCATTAAGAATCTGATTTTTGGCGGCGACGGGCTTTTTCTTGCCGTTCTGACCGGCCCCGGGCGCATCTGGTTACAGACTCTGCCGATTTCGAAGCTCGCTCATCAGTTGATGGAGTACATGCCTTCGCAGCAACCGCGACAGACGGCGGAAGCCGGTCTTTTGGGGGGCATTGTCGGGTCGGTCCTCGACAACATGAAGTAGAAGTCTTTCCCGATCACGGTCAACGTCGAAGGTGAACCCGGGCGGCTCCCTTCACCTCGATTACCTAAGGGTTCGTGCAGGTCATGAGTAATCTGGCCCCTCTCAGCACGTGCCCTTATTCTGCACGAGTACAGGCTTATCTGGTCTGTTGGCGCCGCCGTGACCGACTCGTGCTGCAATTCGGATCGTCCTCTCGTTTCCGCGGTTATTCCTACGCGGGCGCGGCCCGATCTGCTGGTATGCGCGGTGCGGAGCGCCCTGGCGCAGACCTGGCCGAATCTGGAGGTGCTGGTGGTGGTGGATGGACCCGATCCAGCTTCAGCCGCGCGCCTGGCATGTTTCGGTAAGGCCCGGGTTCGGGTGGTGTATCTGAACAAGACTCTGGGGGGCGCCGAGGCGAGAAATGTAGGCGTCCGAGCCGCCCGGGGCGAGTGGATCGCCTTTCTCGACGACGACGACGCATGGCTGCCCGAAAAAATCGAACGGCAAATGCGGGCTGTGCGGGAGATGCATGAGTGGTTCCCGGTGGTTTCGTCGCGGGTGATTGCGCGTTCGCCGACGAGCCGGCGCATTCTTCCCGTGCACGCCTATCAACCGGCGCAGCCGATTGCCGATTTTTTGTTTTGCAGGGAGAAGATCGGTGATTCCGGCGGGGTCATGCAGTGCTCGACTCTGCTGGCGCCTCGCGATCTGCTTCTCGCGATCCCGTTCCAGGCCGGTCTGCCCCTGCATCAGGACTGGGACTGGCTGATTCGCGTGTCTGAGCATGAAGGGGTGGGATTCTCAATGCTCCGCGAGCCGCTCTCCATCTGGCGCGTGGAAGACGGGCGTACGACGGCTGGGGGCTCCCCGGACTGGCAATTCTCGCTTGCCTGGATTCGCAATCTTCGGCCGCTGATTTCGCGGCGCGCCTTTTCCTGGTTTGTGGCGGTGGAATGCGCCTGGCGTGCGCAAACGAGCCGAGCTGGATTACGGGTGCGCCTGAAGCTTCTGCGTGCCCTGCTGGTGGAAGGCCGGGCGGAACCGGCATCGGTGTTGAATTTCCTTATTTTCAGCCTGGTTCCGGAGCGTCTGCGGCGGATGATTCGCCGGCATTTTCTCCGCCAGGATCCTGGCTGCGCGACGGGGACAGGGCTTCGTCTCGTCCACACGCGCCCCTCGGGACAGCCGCTGCTGCGCAAAAGATCTCTGTAACTCAGGTCGAATCCTTGTCTGCCGGAAGCTACGCACACCATTATCTCGAGGAAGTCCGAACCATCGCTGCGGCAATCGACGCAGACCTCGTGGAGCGGATGGTGGACGTGCTGGTGAAAATCCGGGAAGCAGGCGGGCGCATTTTCTTTCTGGGGGTTGGCGGAGGCGCGGCGCACGCCAGCCACGCGGCCGCCGATTTCCGAAAAATCGCCGGTATCGAATGCTACGCGCCGACGGACAACGTGGCCGAGCTGACGGCGCGCATTAACGACGACGGATGGAATTCATGCTATGCCGAGTGGCTGCGCGGCAGCCGACTCGCCGCCGGCGACGGAGTGTTCGTTTTCTCGGTTGGAGGAGGCAATGCCGAGCGGCAGGTCAGCATGAATGTGGTAGCCAGCCTGGAGCTGGCGCGCGCAGTGGGCGCCCGCGTCCTGGGTGTGGTGGGACGCGACGGTGGATCAACCGCGCAGAGGGCCGACGTCTGCCTGATTGTTCCTACGGTCAACCCCGATGGCGTGACGCCACATACGGAGGAGTTCCAGGCGGTTCTATGGCATCTGCTGGTGACGCATCCCCGGCTGCGCCGCAATGAAATGAAATGGGAATCGGTAAAGTAGGCGGCCCCGTCATTTTTCTCGATCGGGACGGGGTTCTCAATCCGCTTGTTTTGAACCCGGCGAACGGCCGGATGGAGTCGCCGCTGACGGTGGGAGAGTTTCGCCTCGCGGAGGGCGTTTTGCCCGCTCTGCTGCAACTTCAGACGGCGGGGTACTCGTTGATTCTGGTTTCCAATCAGCCGAACTACGCTCTGGGAAAGTGCAGTCTTGAGGCGCTGCATACGATCCACGCAGGATTGGTGCGGGAGCTGGATGCGGCAGCCATTCACTTCAGACGATTCTGTTATTGTCCCCACCATCCCTGCGGGGTGGTCCCGGGATATGCGGGTGTTTGCGCATGCCGCAAGCCCTCACCACAGTTTCTCCTCGAGGCGCGCGACGACTTCAGGCTCAAGCTGGCAGAGTGCTGGATGATCGGCGACCAGCTGACCGACATGGAGTGCGGACGAGCAGCGGGCGTGCGCACCATCCACATTCGGGATGAGGAGACGCGGCACGCTTCGCGGGACGTCGATCCGGGTGCAGACTTCTTCGCGAAAAATCTCGCGGAGGCGGTGACCGTCGTCCTCGCCCATCCGCCGCTGTAGATTGTTCGGACCTTCCGGGGAAGCAGATTGCGGCGCTGCATCAGGAGCGGGTGGTTTTCGGATTCAGTTCATCTCGGGAGCAGTCGGTCTCAGCAACCGGGCGTCGAAAGCTGTGCCACTTCTGCCTTACCGCCTGGCGCAGCACCAGGGCAATGAAGCGGGGATTCCCAAGCAAGTAACGGCGTCCCAGCCGGCGCGGCTCGAGCATCAGGCGAAACAGCCATTCCAGAGCCAGGCGCTGCATCCAGCGGGGAGCGCGGCGGCGCAAACCCGCTTGTCTCTCAAAGGCCGCCCCAACGGTCAGGATCACGCCCACGTCGAGTAAGCGATGGTTATGCATCCAGATTTCCTGTTTTGGGGCTCCAAAGCCGACGCAGAGAAGGTCGGGAGCCGCAGCGGCGATCGTCTGGTGAATCCGGTTCAGCTCGGAGGGGTCGTTCTCAAAACCCAGGGGCGGGCAACTGGTTCCACAGATGTTGAGGCCAGGGTAGCGCTTGTTGAGGTTATAGCCGGCCATGATGGCGATGCCGGGGGGGCCCCCGAGCAGGAAAACGCGGAAACCGTAATGCGCCGCCTCGGCGCACATCCGCTCCATTAGGTCACCTCCGGTCACGCGCTCGGGAAGGGGAGCGCCGAGAAGGTGCGAGGCAAGAACGACCGACATGCCATCGGGAATCGCAAGGTCCGCTGCGCTCATTGCATCGCGGAACTGCTGGTCGTGTTCAGCCAGATTTACCAGCCAGGCATTGGGCGCAACGACGGTCAGGGCAGGAAGATGGCCGCGGTGCAGAAGGGCTTCGACCAGGAGGACTACGGCGTAATCCATTGAAATGCGATCGATGGGGACGGTGCCCACCACCACTCGGGGGGGCATCGGCAGGCGGAAGGGTTCTGCCGGACGGTTTTCGACAACACTCGCCGCCGGCCTCTCTTCAATCAACTCCACAAAACATCCTTTTGTTTCCAGAAAAGGCGAGGATCAACACCATTGGCAATCGCGGCATGGTGGAATTCATCTCGAACTCTGGTGAGCAGATAGCGGGGTGAATTCCACGCCGATTGCAGGAGGGCCGCGCAGGCGCGCAGGCGGCGGCCCTGGGCCAGCTCCATGTTGAAGCGCCGCAAAGATTCCCTGGCGCGGGTGGCGGACGGCTCCAGAAACCGCGCCAGGGCTGCGGCGA
The DNA here is from genome assembly GCA_036267095.1 of Acidobacteriaceae bacterium. GTDB lineage: Bacteria > Acidobacteriota > Terriglobia > Terriglobales > Acidobacteriaceae > Palsa-343. The sequence goes on along the minus strand of DATAWS010000036.1, from coordinate 42,690 downwards.
TGTCAGCGAACGGTCGAGGCGTCAGGCCCCATAAATCCGACAGAAGCAGATACTGCACATACATTCCGGCTAACTGCTGGCGTCGGAAATTGCGAGTGCTCACGCTGCCGGAATTCTGGCGAAATCCGACCAGGGCCTCGGGGATCATGCGGATCTCATATCTGCGGGCCATCCGCCACCAGAGGTCGGCATCTTCGGCGTGGATTTCCATACGGTAACCGCCCACAGCGCGCGCCTTTTGCACGCAGAGAGCGACTGTCGGATGACAGATGGAGAGCAAGTAGCCGTTTTCCACGATCGAGCGAAGTTGTTCCGGTGTTCCCCGCGAGGAGCGGAATCGGCCGGCGCACCGTTCGCGCGGGTGATAGTCGGCCAGCGAATAGAGGATGCCTGCGTCGGGACATTCCTCAATTACTTCGAGCAGCTTCCGGATGCGGGTTGGATAAGACACATCATCCGCGTCCATGCGCGCCAGCCATGGCGTCCTGACCTCGGAGAGCAGGCGGTTGAGGGTTGCTGTGACGCCACTGTAGGGCTGCTCAAGGATGCGCAGGCGATCCCACAGGGCCGTCGCCCGCAGGGTGTGCAGATAATCGGCGCTGCTGTCAGTCGATCCATCCACGATGGCGAGGATCTCGAAAGCATCCGTCGTCTGCCGGAGCAGGCTCTCCATCGCCTCCGGAAGCCAGGGCATGGCGTTTGAAACCGGTATGCCTACTGTGATGGAAGGAATTGGCGCGGCCATATTGATCCGACCGGAGCCCGGATGAGCGCCGATCTTATTTAAACGTTATATCTGACTTATATCTTCTCCTGCATTGCTCAGGCGCATCGATCTTCTGCCGATCGCAACACCGAAGTAACGGCACGAAAGTAGTCACCATCATGGTCGCATTCATTGGCTCTGATAATTCATTCATCACTCTGACTTGCGTAACGATGAAGGACACAGAAACCGTTGCCATTCCGGTTACGAGCCTGAAGGATAGAAATGTTGTTCAGCTCGTACTGCGATATCGCAATCGCAGCGTTTCCGCATCGCAAGTTTCATCCCTTCAGGAAAGACCGCTCATGCTGCTGCGCGAAGGCCGATATTTCATCGTGGGGGGCGCCGGGTTTCTTGGCAGTCACTTCACCGACGCTCTGCTCAGCGACTCGGGCACGCGCCGGGTGACACTCTTCGATAATTTCTCCTCGGGCCGCGAGTGGCACTATGAAGCGCATCAGGCCGACGCGCGGCTGCATATCGTGCGGGCGGACGCGGGCGACACAGGCGCTTTGACCGCGACCATGGCGGGACACGACTGGGTCATCCATCTGGCCGCGAACCCGGATATCGCACGTGCCGAGCAGGACCCGGAGATTGATTTCTACCGGGGGACGCTGCTGACGAACAATGTGCTTGAGGCAATGCGGCGAACCGGAGTCAGCCGCATGCTCTATGCGTCGGGCAGCGGTGTCTATGGCGATGGCGGTTCGAGGGTTCTGTCCGAGGATTACTCTCCCATGGTGCCGATTTCTCCATATGGCGCGAGCAAGCTGGCGAGCGAAGCACTTATCGCCAGTTACTGCGCCATGTTTGGGCTGCAAGCGCGGGTTTTGCGCTTCGGCAACATCGTGGGGGCGCGCCAGACGCACGGGGTGGGATTCGACTTTGTGCGCAGCCTTCATGTGAAGCCGAAGCGGCTGCGCATCCTCGGCAATGGCGAGCAAAGTAAGCCGTACATTCACGCTTCCGACGTCGTTCAGGCGGCGCTGTGCGCGACGAAGTATCCATCCCCGGCGTTTTCCGTTTTCAACGTCGCCACCGACGACGTTCTCACGGTGACCGAGATCGCAGAACTCGCAGTAGAAGCCGTCGGATTGGCCGCCACCCCGGCTTTTGACTACGCGGGTGGTCCGCGCGGCTGGCGGGGCGATGTCCCGGTGGTGCGGCTGGATTGTTCGCGGATCCATGCGCTCGGCTGGTTCCCAAAATGGAACAGTCGGGAAGCCATGCGCCAATCTCTTCAGGCGCTGATCGCCGATGAGCGCACACTCCGCACTTGATTTCGGCACTCATTCATTGCTGCCTGGCGCTTTGGCGTCTTGCGGTGAGATACCCGGCCGTGATGGAAATCCCATCCCTGGTCAGGCCGAAAACGAATCGCTGTGGCCGCCGCCGCTGGCGCTGTTGGTGGGCGGCCAGGCAACGCGCCTGCGGCCGCTGACGGCGACGCTCCCCAAGTCTCTGGTCGACGTGGCGGGTGAGCCTTTTCTGGCGCATCAACTGCGTTTGATCCGGGCGGGAGGGATTCGCGAGGTTGTCCTGTGCTGCGGCTTCTGCGGACAGCAGATTGAAGACTTCGCCGGCGATGGCAACCAGTTCGATCTCCGCATTCGATACAGCTATGACGGCGAATGGCCGCTGGGGACAGGAGGTGCGCTGCGCACCGCGCTGCCCCTGCTGGGCCGCCGGTTCCTCGTGATGTACGGCGACAGCTGGTTAACCGAACCGATCCAGCCGGTCTGGCGCACTTTTCTCGACTCCGGCAAGCCCGCATTAATGACCGTGTTTCGCAACAACAATCGCTGGGGAACCAGCAACGTGGATTATCACGAAGGCCTGGTGGTGCGTTATGAAAGACGCTATTGCTGCCCGGCCACGCACTACATCGATTACGGGCTCGAAGCCATGGAAGCAAGAGTTCTCGCTCCGTGGACGGTCCCGGTCTTCGATCTGGGAGACGTCTGGTCCGGCCTTGCCAGTTGCCGGATGCTCGCCGGTTACGAGGCGTCTTCACGTTTTTACGAAATCGGCTCCGTCCAGGGACTCCGCGAGACGGAAGCCGTTGTTGCTGCTGCTGCCGCCCCCGTAGATCCGCTTTCGCTCGCCGGGGGCTTTTCTTCTGTACAGCGACGTGCCCGGGGGGTGTGGTCATCATGATCATGACTCGCACCCCTCTGCGCATTTCGATTGGCGGTGGAGGCACCGACCTTCCCTCTTATTACCAGGAGCACGGCGGAGGGTTTGTCGTCTCGGCGGCGATCAACAAGTACGTCTACATCAGCATCAATCGGAGTTTTCTTCCGGGTTACATCCTCAAGTACTCGGAGACCGAGCATGCCTCGCGATGCGAAGAGATTCGCCATCCGCTGCTGCGGGAAGCGCTCCAGATGCATGGTGCTGCCCCGCCGCTGGAGATCGTGAGCGTGGCTGACGTGCCGGCAGGGACCGGGCTGGGCTCTTCCGGGACTTTCCTGGTAGGTTTGCTGCACGCCCTTTATGCATGGCAACGACAGCCGGTGACCGCGGAAATGCTGGCGCGCGAAGCGGTGGAGATCGAGATGAACCGGCTGGGCAAGCCCGTGGGCAAGCAGGACCCTTACATTGCAGCTTATGGCGGGCTGCTCTGCCAGGAATACCTGCCCGATGGCGAGGTTCGGGTCACACCATTGCAGATGACCGAAGAATCGCTGCGAGAGCTGCGGGATTCTCTCATGCTGTTTTTCGTCGGCGACACACGCAGTTCCGGACCGTTGCTGGCGGAGCAAAAACGCCTGTCCGAAGCGCGGGATGCGGTCATGATCGACGGTCTTCATTTTGCGCGCGCTCTGGGGCGGCAGGTTCGTGAGGCGCTGGAGTCGGGCCGGGTCGCCGAGTTCGGCCCTCTGCTGCACGAGCACTGGATGCGCAAGAAAAGCCGTTGCCGGCACATGTCGACCAGCAGGATCGACGCGATCTATGAGCTGGCATGCTGCGAGGGCGGCGCCAGCGGGGGCAAGCTGGTGGGCGCAGGAGGCGCGGGCTTTTTGCTTTTCCATACCCACGATCGCCGACGGCTGCGAGACAGGATGCTGCGCAGCGGCCTGATGGAGATGGACTTTTCGTTCGATTATGACGGTTCTGTGGTGCTTCTTCGCAATGTCTGAACCAGCTGCCGCCGGGGATGTAACGGTATGACACCGCCGAGGGCCCTGGTGCGTGGCGAACCGCTTCTCGAGTGGAGTTTTGGCGATCTGCTGGCTATCCTGCGGCGACGCCGCGACTGGGTCATCGCCTCGGTGGCGATCTTTTCCCTGCTGGCGGCAATCGACTGGGCGTGCGCCACCCGCCGTTATCGCGCCACTGCGGAGATCGAGGTTCAGAAGGATTCCCACGGCGCGTTTGGCCTCGACACCACGACTACCGACCGTCCTGTCGCTGCAGTCAGCGACTCCTTCGACGACAACCTTACGTTGCAAACGGAGACCAGCATTCTCGAATCGGATGCGGTCACGCTGGACGTGATTGGGCGGACGGGACTCGAGGCCACCCCGGACTACTTCAACCCTCACTCCGGCCGGATCGCATTTCTGCCCGGGCTGCCGCTCTGGCGCAAGCCGCTCGAAGCTCTGTCGACGCCGCTCTCCGACGCGCCGAACCGCCGCTACGTCGCACTGAGGATCTTTGCGGGCCACCGCAAAATCGCGCCGATCAGCGGAACCCGGCTGATCGCCGTCAGCTATTCCGATCCGGATCCCAGGCGCGCGGCAGCGGTTGTCAACGCTCTGATCCAGGCGCTGGCGGACGCCAACTTCCACTCACGATCCTCTGCCGCTGCCCAGGCCGCGATGAGTCTCTCCGCACAGCTGGCCACGCTGAAGCAGCAGACCGATGCCCTCGACGCTCGCGCTGCCGCTCTTGACCGCGTGGCCGGCGACTATGGCGACGACGATGCGCACAATGTGGTTCTGGCCCGGCTCGATTCACTGAACGCGGCCCTCTCCGCCGCCGAGTCGAGCCGCATTCTGCGCGAAGCCATCTGGCACGGGGTGGAATCGGGCAATCCGGAACTCATCTCCAGCCTCGGGGGGAACGCTGCCGCGGGCACAGCCACGCAGAATTCATTTGCGCTTCTGCAGTCGCTTCGCGGTCAGGAGTCCCAGGTGCAGGGGCAGCTGGCGGCATCCTCTGACCGCTACGGGGAGAACTGGCCAGGAATGGCCGAACAGCGCTCCCGACTCGCCACGCTCCAGAAGTCGATCCGGGAGGAAGTGGGCCGTCTGGGCGAACGCGCGCGCAGCGACTACGAGGTTGCGCTCCAGGCCGAGAACACGGCTCGAGTTGTTTTCCGCCAACAGGAGCAAAGCGCATCGGGTATGACCGGCAATGCGTTGGCGCTGCGTCTCGCACGGCAGGAGGCCGACGAAAGCCGTGCGCTCTATACTTCGCTGCTGGGGCGGCTGCAACAGACTGGAGTGCTGGAAGGACTGCACTCCGAGAATTTCACTGTGGTGAGTCCCGCGCTCATCCCTGCGCCGGATCATCCGACTTCTCCCAATGGGCTTTTGCTGGCCAGCCTGGCCGCAGGTGCGGGCCTGATCGCGGGATGCGGGGCGGGGTTTGTTCGCGAACTCACCGACACGACCATTCACACGGCCGGGGATCTCGAGTCTCTCCTCGACGCGCCGATTTTCGCGGCGATTCCGGCGGCGACTCCGGACGGCCCGTGGTATCGGCGCATCCTGCATCACCGCTTCCTGCCGTCGGGCAGCCTTGCGCTGCTGACCCTCCAGGCAGCAGAGGAGTCCGATCTGCCCATCCCCGCAGCTTATCCGGAATTCGCCGAGTCGCTTCGGTGCCTGCGGGCTTCGCTTCTGCTCTCGCAGGGCCGCCGGGCCCCTCAGGTGATTACGGTAACGGGCATTGACCGTCAATCCGCGCGGTCGAGGTCGGATTCCCGTGCAACGGCGCTCGGACTGGCAAGTGTGCTGGCGCAACACGGCGCTCCGACTCTGTATCTCGATGCCGATTTGCGCTCGGCGCCAGCTTCGGAAAGCTCGATCCTTCCAGGCCTCAGCGAAATGCTGGCCAGCGACGCAGAGCCTGCCGAACCGGGTTCGATGCCGGGTCTCCCTCTGCTTTCCATCCTCCAGGCAGGCGCGCGGCCGCCTTGTCCTTCTGAACTGATCGCCTCTGCACGCATGAGCAGCCTGCTTGCTGCATGGCGGGATCAGTACAGCTTCATCGTCATCCATGGCCCTGCGCCGGCCTGTGCCGACGGCCTTGTCCTCGCGCAAATGTCCGATGCCGTCCTGATCGCGGCGCGTGCCGGAAAAACCAGCCGGGATGCGGCTCTCTTCGCCTGGAACGCGGTCAGCCGCCAGATGCGGGAGCACGCAGTCCTCGGTCTGATCCTGGAAGGTGCCCATGCCGATGCCTGATTCCGTTGGTTGGCTGATTCTTGTCTGCATGCTGGGAGCCTGCGGATCTGCGTCGAGTCAGAACACCATCACTGCGCCTTCTTCAAACGGATCGATTGCACAAGAGGCAACGGTTGACTCATTTCTGTCCTCAGGTGAATCCCTGCTGATCGGGCCGGGCGATCTTCTTCACGTCACGGTGTTGCGGGAGCCGGAACTCGACCAGCACGCCCGCGTCCTTGACTCCGGAGCGGTGGCGCTTGCTCTGATCGGTCAGATCACCCTGCGGGGGCTCACCCCTTCGCAGGCGGCGGATCGCATCGCAGACGGCTATCGCAACGGCAAGTACCTGCTGCACCCCGAAGTCTCGGTGCTGGTCGAACAGTATGCGACGCAGTCGGTATCTGTGCTGGGAGAAGTCGGCCATCCGGGGACCGTGCAGCTGACGGCACCGCGCAGCCTGATCGACGTCCTCTCTCAGGCTGGCGGCCTTACCGAATACGCCGATCGTCACATAACGATCGAACGCGGGGGAAAGGACGGGAAGCGGCTTCGCGTTTTCCTTCCCAATCGGGCCGAGGATGCCCTCAATGCTGATGTCCTCGTTCGGCCCGGCGATACGGTCGTCGTGCCTAAAGCAGGGATTATCTACGTGCTCGGAGACGTCGCTCATCCTGGCGGCTACGTCATGCAATATGACTCGAAGCTCACCGCACTGCAGGCTATCGCGCTCGCAGCCGGCGCTTCGAAAACTGCGAGCGAGCGCCGGGCGCGGCTTGTCCGCAATATCGATGGGCAGACGCTTTCCATCAACCTGCCGCTCCGCGACATGGAGCGCGGCCGCGAACCGGACGTACCCCTGCGGGCCAACGACATTCTCTACGTCCCTTTCAGCCTGGCGAAGAACGTTTCCCTTGGCATCGCCGACATCGCCGCCGCGGCCAGCTCGGCGCTCATTTACGCGACCCACTGATGCGTCCCCGCAGTTTGCCTCCCTGCCACGCCCCCGGCTTCCTTTCTCCGGAAGAGATGGTCTGCGCCGCCATCTTTCTCTTCTTCTCGATCCAGGGATCAATCCCCGGACTTGCTCCCGCGCAAGCGTATGAAGTGACCGCCGGCGCCGCTACCGCAATCAGCACGATTAGTGGCGTTGCCTCCCAAATCGTGGTTAACGGGGCAATCCTGCTCCTGATTCTTCGTCGTCCGCGCCTGGTTCTGGGTCAGATCGCCGCTGTCCCCTGGCTGGCGCTCTTCGCTCTGTTTGCGGTTGCCTCTTCCGCCTGGTCGCTCGATCCGTTGCTCACCCTGCGTCGGTCCCTGGCCTTTGCCCTGGCAGCGCTCCTGGGACTTTATTTCGCGGCGCGCTTCTCCTGCGCTCGCCAGTTCGCCATTCTGCGCTTCACGATGCTGACGGCGGCGTTGGCCACGGTGGCACTGGTTCTTCTGGATCCTTCTCTGGGGCTCGACCATTCGGCCGGTCACGCGACGGAGTGGCAGGGTATCTTCACCCAGAAAAATGCGTGCGGCCGCATCATGGTGCTGGCGACCGCTGTTCTTCTCTTCGAAGGGCGCCTCACGCCCTTCCGCATCGCCTGCCTCGGACTGTACTTCTTCATCCTCGTGCGCAGTGGGTCGCGCGGCGCCTGGATCGTCGAGGCCGCGGTTCTTCTGTTCTGGATCTTCCTCGGGGTCGCGCGGCGTGCCGGCCCTCGTCTGCGCACCGTCCTCGCTTGCGCCGCACCTCCGTGCGCCCTGGCACTGGCCGGTACGGCGGTTGGCTCTTATGCGCGCCTGGCACCGTTTCTTGGCCGCGACGCGACACTTTCCGGCCGTACAGCAATATGGCGGCAAGTGATTCATTTCATTGGCCTGCGTCCATGGTTCGGTTACGGCTACGATGCCTTCTGGCGCGGCATGCAGGGCCCCTCGCTGCAGGTCTCCGCCGCGGTTCACTTTGTCGTTCTTCACGCGCACAACGGCTTTCTCGAGATCGCACTCGAGCTCGGTTCCGCCGGTCTCGTTCTCTTCTTCCTGAGTTGGATCAGTGCCTGGCGCCAGCTCGGTTCCGCCTGGCGCCGCGGCGAACTCCAGCGGCTTGCCTGGCCCGCTGCGGTTCTGCTTCTGATCGTGCTCTACGATCTCGACGAAAACACGCTGCTCATCCACAATGGTCTCTTTTGGGCCCTGTATGGTTCCGCCGCCGTCACCGCGGCGCGCATCGCTCGTGATTGCGGTCACACCGCGACAGAACCGGTTCATGCCATCCTGAACCCTGGGTCCAGGAAGCCGGGCGCGCGCGCTTCCTCCATCCCACAGGAAATAGTGTGAAACCGACCGTGTTGATCTACCGATCCGATCTGCTTCCCGGGTCGGAAACTTTTGTCGCCGCCCAGGCGCATGCTCTGCGCCGCTTCGCACCCTGCTTCGCGGGGCTGCGGCGGGTTCGGGCGGGACTCAGGCTCGACGCCGAAGAGACCGTGGTCCTCACCAGCCGCGACAGGCTTTCCGACAAGTTTCGGCGTCGGCTCTTTCTCGCCACCGGCACAGCCCCGCGATTCCTCCGCGCTCTCGAACGACGCCGCGCCATTCTTCTCCACGCACACTTCGCGGTGGACGCAGCCGCGGCGCTTCCGATTCAAAAGGAACTGGGAATCCCGCTGATTGTCACGCTGCATGGTTACGACGCCACTATGACCGATGCAGCCCTGCGCAGCACCGCAGCCGGCCGTGTTTTTCTGCGCCGCAGAGCTGAGTTGCGGGAGCGTACGCGGATCTTCGTCTGCGTGTCCGAACACATCCGTCGCCAGGCTCTTAAGAGCGATGTACCGGAAGAGAAAGTGCGGACGCTTCCCATCGGCGTCGATCTCAGCTTCTTCGTTCCGGATCCGCTTCGCTCCCGGTCGCTCGATCCGATCGTTCTGTTCGTCGGCCGCCTGGTGGAAAAGAAAGGCTGCACTCACCTGATCCGCGCCATGGTTCAGGTAGAGGCGCGCCATCCGGCCGCGAGACTTCTGATCGTCGGCGACGGCGCCCTGCTCGATCCACTGCGCGAGCAAGCCCGGGCGGCACTCCGCAACTGCACGTTTCTCGGCATCCAGCCGGCGAGTGTGGTGCGCGATCTGATGTATCGCGCCAGTGTCCTCGCCGCCCCCAGCATCGTCGCGGGCAGCGGCGACACCGAGGGTCTGCCCATCACTTTGTGTGAAGCGCAGGCGATTGGGCTGCCGATTGCGGCGTTCCGCGGGCCTGGCGTCGCAGAGGCAGTCGTCGAGAACGAAACCGCGCTCCTCGCCGCTTCCGGAGACGAGGTCAGCCTCGCCCAGGACATCTGCGGGCTTCTGGAGAACCCAGAGCTTGCCGCACGTCTCGCCACGGCCGGGAGAAAGCGCGCCGAGGGGCACTTCAGCCTTGCAGACCAGACGGCGCGGCTCGAAGACGTCTATGCGGAAGCTCTCGACGCAGAGCGATGAAGGCTGAGGAATCGCTCCGCCGAAGCTCGTTGTGGATGATCGGGGGGCAGTTCACCGCGATGGCTGCCCAGGGGCTGTACTTCATCCTCATTGGGCGGGCGTTGGGCAGCCGTGAGTACGGAGCATTTGTCGGGGTCGCGGCTCTGACGGGCGCGCTCAGCCAGGTTTCCTCGCTCGGCATGGAGATGATCCTGGTGCGCAATATCAGCCGCGATCAGGCGTCATTTGCGCGCACCTGGGGTCAGGGACTCGCGCTCTCAATGGGCGGGTTCCTGGCGCTTCTGGCCGCGGCGATGATCTTCGCCCATTTCGCGCTGCGTCCGGAACTGAGGGCGCTGGTGCCGTGGATCGCGCTGGCCGATGGCCTGTTTGGGAAGTTCATTCAGTTGGCTGGGCGCGCATTTCAGGGCGCGGGCCGTCTGGCTTCGACCGCCGGGCTGACCGCGCTCGCTTCCATCACCCGCGCGCTCACCGCCGGCATCGTCTGGCTCTACGCCCGTGCCCACGCACTTCAACCGACTGCGCTGCTTTGGGCCAGGTTCTACTGGGTGGCGACCCTGGCGATTGCCCTGGTGGCGCTGGTGCTGGTCACCGTCCGCCTCGGCTGGCCGCGATTCACGCCGATCGGACGCGCCGATCTGAGCCAGGGCCTGAGCTTCTCCCTGTCGAGTTCTTCGATCTCGATTTACAACGACATCGATAAAACCTTCCTCGTCAGTCTCGGCCAATCCTGCGCTGCCGGTATCTATTCCGCTGCCTACCGTGTAGTCGATGCGCTCAGCGCTCCGATCCTGGCGATTCATGCCGCCGCTGCTCCGCGCTTCTTTCGCGAGGGTATGCGGGGCGCAGAATCCGCCCGCGCGTTTTCCCATGCGATGCTGCGGCGAACGTTGGGGTATTCGCTGGCTGCTGCGGGTCTGCTGGCGGTAAGCGCCCCGCTGGTCCCGATGCTCTTCGGCCCATCGTTCGAGGGCTCGATCACAGTTTTGCGATGGCTGTGCATGCTGCCGGTCCTGCGCGCTCTTCACTATGCATGGGGATCGGCGATCACAGCATCCGCATCGCAGTGGAATCGCACCGCGACTCAGTTCGCCGCAGCTGCCCTCAATCTGTGTCTGGACTGGCTTCTGATTCCTCGCTGGTCGTGGCGTGGAGCGGCTGTCGCCAGCCTGCTGACGGATGCTGCCCTCGCGCTCGTCAGCTGGCTCGTTCTCGCCCGATTGATACGTCGCGAACGCGAAGCGCGAGCCGCCATTTCGCTGACCGTTTCTTAGCCGACCGTATCACTGCCGAGCCACTACTCCCAGTTCGCGCAGCAGAAAGGCGTAGTCCACAGCTATTTCCTTCAGATAGTCATACCGTCCGGAAGCTCCGCCGTGGCCCGCCGTCAAATTCGTATGCAGAATCAGGTGCCGTGCGTCGGTGCGCAGGGTCCTCATCTTGGCCACGTACCTGGCCGGCTCCCAGTACATCACCTGGCTGTCATGGAGCGAGGTTTTCACCAGCATGGCGGGGTAGTCCCTGGCCTCGAGGTTGTCATAGGGTGAGTAGCTCAGCATGTACTCGAACGCTGCCTGGTCATGTGGATCGCCCCACTCCTCGTACTCAGGCACGGTGAGCGGCAGGGTGGGATCGAGCATGGTGTTCATCACATCGACGAACGGCACATGCGAGACAATGGCGCGGTAGAGATCGGGCTGGAGATTGGCAATCGCTCCCATCAGCAGACCGCCGGCGCTGCCACCCTCGGCGGCCACGCGATCGGGGGCGCCGTAGCCAAGCCCGACGAGCTGCTGTGTTACCGCGACGAAATCCGTAAACGTATTTTTCTTCTGCATCAGGCGGCCGGCGTCATGCCACGGTTTTCCCATATCTCCGCCACCGCGCACATGTGCATAGGCCAGCACGAAGCCGCGATCGAGCAGGCTCAGGCGATTGCCGTTGAACCCCGTCGGCAGCGAATAGCCGTAGGCGCCGTACCCGTAAATCCAGAGCGGATTCTTCCCTGCCGCGCGCTTGTCCTTTCGCCACACCAGTGAAACCGGAACCTCAACCCCATCGGGGGCCTTCGCAAAGATCCTCTCCGAGGCATAGAGCGTCCGATCGAAACCGCCGGGCACTTCGACCTGCTTCAGCAACTTTGACTCGCCGGTTGTCACGTCGTACTCGAAAACGGATGCAGGCGTCACCAGCGACTGGTAGGCGTACCGATATTTTTTCGTATCGTACACGCGGTTGGCGTGCGCATGGGTGCTGTAAACCGGCTCAGGGAAGGCGATTTCCCGGCTCTGGCCGAACTCCGGACCGGCTCCTCGAAAATCGACGACCTTCACCCGCTGCAGTCCGGCGACGCGCTCCCACATCACGGCGTGGTCCGCAAACAAATCCACTTCCTCGAGCATCGCATCCGGCCGGTGCGGAATCCGCTCCGCCCAGTACTCATCTCCCGGCGTCTCCAGGGGCGTGGTCACCAGCCGGAAGTTGCGTCCGGTATCGTTGACCCGGATGTAGAGCAGTCCCTCGCGATGATCTGCGTAGTACTCAATGCCCTCGCGCCGCGGTTCGAGCAGCCGCCACGTTCCACGAGGCTGATCGGCAGGCAGAATCTGTTCCTCCGTCGTGGTGTGGCTCGCGCATTCCAGAATGATGTAACGGTCGTCGCGGGTGCGGCCTGCTCCGATATTGAACCGTTCGTCCTTTTCCTCATAGATCAGCTGATCGTCCGTATGGGGGGTTCCCACAACATGGCGATACAACTGAAACTGGCGTTTCTGTTCTTCATCCTCGACCGTGTAAAAGAGGGTCCGATTATCCGTCGTCCAGACGACGGACCCGACACGATCCACATGTTCCTTCATAACCTCGCCGGTGCCGAGGTCCTTCACATAGAGCTTGTATTGCCGGAATCCGCGGTTGTCGCAGGTGTAGGCCAGCAGGTTGCCGTCGTCGGAAACCACCATCGTGCCCAGAGCCATGAACGATTCGTTTTCGGCGAGGACGTTTACGTCCAGCAGGATCTCTTCGTCCCCCTGGGGTGCTTGTGCGGTGCCGGCCCTGCGACAGAAGATTTCGTACTGCCTGCCCTGCTCGGTGCGCGAGTAGTACCAGAAGTTCCGATCGCGAAAGGGAACGGAAATATCGGTTTCTTTAATATGGCTCAGCATCTCCTCGTAAAGCTGCTTCTGCAGGTCTTCCGTTCCCGCCATTACGCCCGCACAGTGCGCATTCTCAGCCTCGAGGTAGGCAAGGACTTCGGGATTGTCTTTTTCCCGAAGCCACGCGTAATCGTCCACCAGCGTATGCCCGTGGACCGTTTTCTCGGTATGCCTGCGTTCCGCGACCGGCGGAGGCGGCAGGCCCGGGCGATTCTCACTCATGCAATGTCCTCAGATTGAACCCCGATGCGTCTGGAGACGGTTGGCTCAGCGTTCGGTTTAATGGGTTTGCGCTTCGGCCTCGTCCAGCATGGAGTACAGATTGTTGAAGTTGGTGATCTGTTTGTATCCGTGCTCGGTGACCACCCAGGCGGTAGGGGTTTCGTGAATCCCCATACGATCGCCCAACGCGCGATCGGCCTTCACCTCGGCGGTCAACTTGCCCTGGGGATCCATCACGAACGGCAGGGCGACGCCATGATCCCGCGCGAATTTCTGTGTGAAGTTCGCCAGATCGCTTTTGGTTTCGATGCTCGCCTGGCTGGCAAAAACGGCGTTGCGGTAATCGTCGCCCAGCTTCTTCGATTTCGTGTCGAACCAGCGGGCGTTCACCGCGGCCTGGAAGCTCCAGTTATGCTGCGGCAGGGGATAATCGTGACGCACCCAGGCGACGTGGTATTTTTCCACGGCCTGCATGATGACGGGGTTCTCCATCCCGCAGCTGGGACATTCGAGATCGGCAAACTCCACGACAGCGATCTTTGCGCCCGGCGGCGGATGGAGCGCCGACGTGTCCTGGGGGTGGAGCACATCCTGGGCAGGAGCTGCCACCGCAATCAGGGAACACATTCCGAAAAGTGCAATTTTGTGCAAACCAACCATGTTTCGAGTCTACCGTTTCGACCCATGGTCTTGTCATCTCGGGCAGCCGCCGGCGGCTGTGTCGGGCTGGAGACCGACTCGCGGAGCCGGCTACCCCAGCTTCTTCGTCACCCGGGCTTTGAAGGCCACATAGCCGAGGTACACCAGATGAATCGCGATGGTCGCCGCGTACGCCAGAATCAAATGCCGATGTCCGATATCCATAATTTCTACCTCCCTCCCGCCATCTGGGGCAGTCCCGGAGCAGCGTCCAGCGCCTTCAGGGCCTCATCCTGCTCCGCGCGCTGAGAACGATATTCCGATCCATAACGGAGGCTGGCGACAAAGATGCCCCACATCAGCCAACCGGCCAGGTTCCACCACACCGCCGGCATCATGCTGGGATCGATGCCCGAACCCGGCGCTCCGCCGAAGACGGGAGCCGGATGCTGCGTCCGCCACCAGCGGGTGGACATATACACCAGGGGCACATCGAGATAGCCAAAGATGGCCATGACCGCGGCCAGGGTGCGCATCTGCGGGCCAGCGGCAAAACGGCGCAGCAGCAAATACGCCACATAAATGAGCCAGAGGACCAGCGTGGATGTCAGGCGGGCGTCCCATGTCCACCAGATACCCCACACGGCTCGCCCCCAGAGCGAGCCGGTAACGAGGCCGATGAAGCAGAAGACCACGCCCATCTCGGCGGATGCCACAGCGAGCGAGTCGGTCTTCATAGCCAGCTGGTGGTTACTGTTGCGCACCGCCAGATAGATGAGGGAGCAAATGAGATTGATGAGGAAGAACAATCCCATCCCCGCCCAGGAGGGAATGTGATAGTAGAAAATCCTCTGCACATCACCCTGCTGGGAGTCGGCCGGCACCAGAAACAACGCCACCCGAAAGCCTTCCGCCAGCACACCCAGCGTGACCGCCAGCCACAACCATCGCCACAACTTCATAACTTCCGCCTTTGCCGAAAATTCGGCTCAATCCGTCCTGAAACCTACTGGTGCGGTCTCGGCTTGACTCCAGCCAGCCCCGGACTTTTTCCATTGGTCGGGTTGCTGCTGTTTCCCGCAGCGTCGCCCCCCGCATTCGAGGTAAACGTGAACCGCACTCGCACCTGGTTCACGCTGATGCCGTACGGAAACGGATCATACGGAACCGAACCGGTAATCGCGGCCCGCGCTGTCCGATCCAGAGCAGCGTTTCCGGATGGCTGCTCCATCGCAAGACCCGTCACCCGGCCATCGGTGTGGACCCAGGCGGTAACCTTCACCTCGCCGGAAGCCGCATCCTTCCCCTGGCGCGGCAGGCTTTGCAGCCAGCGCTCTTTGGTACGCTGCTCCACCGCGGTCCAATACCCCTTCAGATTGCCCCGGTCGACCTGGGAAATGTGGTTCACGATCTGGACACTTACCGTTTCCGGATCGGGTGGCGGGTTTTCCTGCGACGCAGGCGGCGCCGCGGACCCGGGATTTTGGGCCTTTGCCCAAGGTATGGCGCCTGCGACCAGCACCAGAGCCAGAACCGCAATCCCTCGATGTATCGTTCTCATTTCATTCCCCTCCGAGCCGCCTCTTCCCGGTTGCTGCCGGGCTTGTGGGCCCCGTACCAAAAACCTTACTCCCGGGGACCCCCCGGTTGCCTCTTCCCTCATCCACCTTCATTAGGGTACAAAGGATGGACCATGGTCTGGATCACTCTCATCCTCGGTGTTCTCCTGATGGCCATCGGCATCGGCGGCCAGATATTTGGTCTCCGCAAATCCACCTCGCTCGCGACTCATGACCATCCCGCCCGCAGGTGGATCCTGACGGTCGGCTCGCTGGTCGTAGGTCTCTGGATTGTGGCTTTTTCCGCGGCTCACGTGCTGCACTACCACCAGTTGGGCCGCTGGTAAGGACTGTCCCCATCGACTGCTTTGAGGGCAGGCTCTGAGGCGAGGGCCTTCGGCGCTGCCGCCGAAAAAGCTGGGCGAACCCACGCTATTCTGCATGCAGGATCACCTCGAAAAGCATCAGGCAGACGGTGGTAAAGATCACGTCGTAGGCCGCGAGCATCTTCACCCACATCACGGCGTTGCCTTCGCCGGTAAGAATGGCCGACGCGGACATGACCATAGCGAGGAGTGCGGGAATAAAAATCGGAAACAAAATCAGCGGCAATAACAGTTCCCGGCTGCGAGTACGGATGGAAAGCGCGGCAAAGAAAACTCCGTTGACGATCAGCGCCCAGGTGCCCAGCGGCAGGACCAGCAGCAGCAGCCAGCCGTTGCCCAGCGCCTGCAGGTTGTAAAACATGACGAAGACGGGCGCCAGCACCAGCTCCACAATGGTGACGAAGAGAAAATTGGCGATTGTCTTTCCCAGGAACAAGGAAGCGCCCGGGGCGGGCGTCATCCGCAGCGCATCCAGCACCTGATTGCGCAGCTCCCGCGTCCAGGCCTGGTTCAGCGCGCTGACCGCCGCAAACATCGTGGCGACGCAGAGGATCCCTCCGGCAATCTGCCGGCTCACCGCGCGGGTGGGATCGAAAGCCAGGCTGAACAGCACCACCACCAGCAGCGCGAAAAACAGCATCGAGTTAATGGCGTCCTTCGATCGCCATTCGAGCTGCAAATCTTTCCTCAGGTGGGTCAGGAAATACGCCGTCTTCATGCGCTCTTCTCCTGCCGAGTCTTCGTCAGATCCGCAACCGTCGCCCGGGACGCCCGCAGATAATCCGCCGGACTGAGGAGCACCTGCACGCCGCGGGTACCCGCCGAGACCGAGACGACGTCGAACAGCTCGGTGGTTTCGTCCACAAAGACGGGAAAGTCTTTTTTCGCTCCGAACACCGTCACGCCGCCGCGCACATACCCCGTCAGCGGCTGAACGTCCTTCAGCGACGCCATCTCCGCGTTGCGCGCGCCGGCCGCCTGCGCCAGCTTTTTAAAATCCAGCTCCGCGTCGCCGGGCACGACGGCAAAGACGTGCTCCTTATCCGAGGTGACGCACAGCAGGGTCTTGAATACCTGTTCCGGAGGGAGCCCGATCTTCTCCGCCACGAGGAGTGCCGAGAACTCTTCCAGGGTGACCGTGTATTCGCGAATCTCATAGTGGATGCCCAGCGAATCGAGGAACCGCGCCGCATTCGTCTTGTGTACGGTCATCGCGCCGAGCTCCGCGACGTCAGGTTGCTCGACATGAGCGCCTCAACAAATCCGTCCGCGCCGTTTTTCGCATAGGGACCTTCAGCCAGACTCGCCACCGCGCCTGCCTGCAGTGTGAGCACGTAATCGGCGAGCGGCTCGGCCAGCTCCCGCTGGTGGGTGGTCAGCAGAATCGTCCGCTGCTCGGTGCGAAAGGTCTCGAGAAGGCGCAGCATCTGGTGGGCGCTGGCAATATCCATATTGGAGAAGGGCTCGTCGAGCAGCAACAGCTCCGGACGCGAAATCAGAACCCGGGCCAGAGAAGCTCGCTGCTTCATGCCCTGCGAATACTGCCCCACCGGCCGCTGCAGGGCTGGATCGAGACCGACGCTGCGCAGCGCAGTGTCCGGAGCGACGCAATCGCGTCCACGATACAGGCTGGCGAAGTAGCGCAGGTTTTCCATGGCTGAAAACTCGTCATAGAGCATGGTGGCGTGGCTCATATAACCGATGCGCTCCCGCGCATCCATGGGCTCCTGGGCCTCGTTTCCTTCGACAGGGAAAATCCGGACTTTGCCGTAGCTGGGCCTGAGCAACCCCGCCATTGTGCGCAGCAGGGTCGACTTGCCCGCCCCGTTCGGCCCCAGCACCAGATAGCAGCGCCCTCGCTCGAACCGGACCGACACCTTGCGCAGCGCGGCGAAGGTGCCGTACAGCTTCGAGACTCCGTCGAACTCTGCAATCCTGGCCGTCATAACTTGTTCCAGCGCAGTCTACTCCGGGCGGGCTCGAGACACACTCACCCTGGCAGGAGCCGCAGCCCGCCAGCCGCCGCTCCTGAAACCTGGTACCTGTTTCCTGTCTTATTGCCCTGCCTGCGTTGCCATCGCCGTGTTCTGTGTTGCGACCGCCGTCTTCTGCTGGGCCGGGGCATACTTGGACGCGCACTTCGCCTGCAATTGGGTGGCGTGGAAGACGCCATCGCGCCCGTAGGTCCCAATGGCCAGTGCCTGGCTGTTGTCCTTGAAAGTGTCCGGCGGCGGCTCGTCGCCCGTATAGGCCACGTGCACTTTCAGGTTGTTCTCCACCAGCACGAAGGATGCGTGCGCTCCATCCCTCTGAATGGTGCCCGGCTCGACGCTGCCGGCAACCCGCAGATTCCGCGTATAGGCTTTGCTTCCCATCGCCTGCAGTTCCTGGATGGTGACGTAGTAGCTTTTGTTTGCCTCGACCCCGGTGACCGCGAGGTACGAGATCGCGCCCAGGATCACCAGCACTGCCAGGACGATGCGCACCGTCTGTTGGTTGCCGCTCTTCATGATGCCCTTATTGTAAGCAGTCCGGGCGTAACGGCGCATGTGATCAATATCACCGTCCGAAAAACTGCTGGTCTCGCCAGGATTGTGACGGGCCGGCAGCGGAGCTCCGCGAAGCCAGGGTCAGCGGCAGAAACGGCGGCTCCGGAGTCGCCGCCCGAGCGTCCATTCCGTGAAGCTCGCGGGCACCCCACCTGAACCGCGGCTTGTTCTCCCGCATGACAAGGCTGCCCTCCTCCGCCACGTCTTCCATCGCAAACCTCGAACCGGCGGCGTTGCCGGTTGCGTCGGAGGGAAGGCGCATGGAGCAAGCCATTCTATACCTATGAGTTACACGCAATTCTACCCGGGTGAGACCAAAAGCCGGCGCACCGAAATTCAATCGTTCCGTCTGCATGGAGCCTCTCTTCCGGACCAGCGAAGTGACGATGGTTGGGATCGGTCCTTCACGCACAGGATGCGCAGGGCAGTTTGCCGTTGGCAATCCATGGTTCGTACCTGTTCGAGGGGTGCTGTGGTCATCCACGGAGCGGGTACTTCGGTCTGCGAAAGCAAAACCCCTGCTCAGGCCTTTGTCTGGACAGGGGTCATCGAATTCTCGCTGGAACTCAGAAGAACAGCTTGCCCGAAAACTGCAGCTGCCGTTCCGTAAACAGCACACCACCGGTCGCGGTGGAGGTTCCGAGAGGCGTACTGGTGTAGGGAGCTACTTCAGGGACGATGCAGCCGTTGAAGATCGCACTGCCCGAAGCCGTCACCGTCGGGCAGGTCACCTCAGGAGTCATAACTCAGGCCCTGGAAGGAAAGTTGAGACTGAGAGCTTCTCGATGTTTGGCGTCAGCATAGCCGGGATATTTCGGCGGCCCGAGTAAAGATTTGGACAAAGGGTGGAAAAGCAGGCTCGGCGGAGGCTGCTCTTTGCTGCGCGCGCACGCATCGGACTTGCAGCCTCCCGGCAATTTATAATCCGAAACAGTCGGATTATTTGTCGTGCCGTTCAAAAACCTTCCCGAAGCAGATCGGGGGCCCCTGCGCGCTGTCGAAAGCCGATGGGGATGAAGGAGAACCGATTCATGGCAGCTTCCAATCCCACCCTTGAAATCCTTCGGCCTCGCGCCGACTGGATCGCGCGCCGCAAAGCTGAAGCTGAGCGCACCGGCGACAGCAACATGTCGCAGATGCATTTCGCCCGCAAGGGCCTGCTCACCGAAGAGATGGCCTACGTTGCGAAGCGGGAGAATATCGCCGTCGAGGTGGTCCGCGACGAAGTGGCGGCCGGCCGCCTGATCATCCCGGCCAACATCAACCACCCCGAACTGGAGCCTATGGGCATCGGGGTGGCGACGCGCTGCAAGGTAAACGCCAACATCGGCAACTCCGCGATCACGTCGAACATCGACGAGGAACTGCGCAAACTGCACATGGCCATCCAGCACGGAGCCGATACGGTCATGGACCTCTCCACCGGCGGTGAAATTCCCGAGATCCGGGATACCATCCTGCGCCACTCCCCGGTACCCATCGGCACGGTACCCATTTACGAGGCGCTCGCCCGCGTGCGCCGCGTCGAGGACCTCAACATCGACGTTTACCTCGAAGTCATCGAGGAGCAGGCGCAGCAGGGAGTCGACTACTTCACCGTCCACGCCGGGGTGCTCATCCAGTACGTGCCCATGGTGGCGAAACGCATCACCGGCATCGTCAGCCGTGGCGGCGCCATTCTTGCGCAGTGGATGACCCACCACCACAAGCAGAACTTCCTCTACGAAAACTTCGACCGCATCGTGAAGGTGATGGCGAAGTATGACGTGAGCTTCTCGCTGGGCGACGGCCTGCGCCCCGGCAGCATCGCCGATGCGTCTGACGAAGCGCAATACTCCGAGCTGAAGACGCTGGGCGAGCTGACTGCCAAAGCCTGGGAGTCCGACGTGCAGACCATGATCGAAGGGCCCGGCCACGTGCCCCTCGACAAGATCAAGGAGCAGGTGGACATGGAAGTCGAGTACTGCTTCGGCGCGCCCTTCTACACGCTGGGTCCGCTGGTGACCGACATAGCACCCGGCTACGACCACATCACCTCGGCGATCGGCGCGGCGCTGATCGGCTGGCATGGTGCGTCGATGCTGTGCTACGTCACGCCCAAGGAGCACCTCGGCCTGCCCAACGAGAAGGACGTGAAGGACGGCATGATCGCCTACAAGATCGCCGCTCACGCGGCCGACATCGCCCGCCACCGTCCCGGCGCCCGCGATCGCGACGACGCCATCAGCTACGCCCGTTACACCTTCGACTGGGAGAAGCAGTTTGCATTGTCGCTCGATCCGGAAACCGCTCGGGCTATGCACGACGAAACGCTCCCCGACGACTACTACAAAGAAGCTGCTTTCTGCTCGATGTGCGGGCCGAAGTTCTGCTCCATGAACTGGTCCACCAAGGTGGACGAGTTCAACAGATCCGTCCACGGGCTCGAGAAACAGGATCTGAGCGAACTGGTCACGCTCCAGGCGCAGCAACTGAGCGCGAAAAGGTAGCTCTCCGCATGGGCACCAGGATCAAGCCGCGTCCGCTATCGCGGCTTTTTCCTTTTGTGCGGCCCGCATCCGCATCCGATAGAAAACCAGCGCCATCAGATTGCTCACCAGAATGGTCCCAATGATCCGCGCCGAGTACCCCCGCCGGCTGACCACCTTCACAAAGGGATAGGCCGAGATCAGCAAGCTGAACAGCGTCGAAGTGAGGCCCACCGCCGAAGTCCATTTGAGCCAAACGGGCAACGAGCGCCGCAGCGCGGCAGCGCCAAACAGGGGCACCGCAAACATTGCGACGTAGGCAACCTCATAGTGGGTGAGGCTGGCATTCTCCAGCAGCTGATACGCCTCCTGGGCATGCACACCCATGCTGCCCAGCAGAATCAATCCCATTACCAGCGCCGAGGTGCAGAGGATCGAGTTCACGGGCGTGCGCCGCAGCGGGTGCAGCCGGGCAAACCACTCCGGGACCAAATGGTTCCAGCCGACGGTCATGGGAAGGCGCGTGATCCCGGTAAAGATGTAGCTGGTGTTGCCCAGCAGCCGGAGCTGGAGCAGGAGGATAGCGATGATCGCCGCTACGTTGCCCAGCCCGGCCGTGCCCAGCGTCATTCGCATGGCCTGCGGAATCGGCGCGATATAGTCGATGCGGCTCCGGGGTACCAGCGCCACGATCGACGCGGTTCCGAGGATGAACATCGAGCAGATCGCGGGCGTTGCATAGACGACCGAGCGCCCGATCGATCGCGCTGGATCGCGACTCTCACCCGCAAGAATGGCAATGTATTCCAACCCGCACAATGCGCCAAAGAGCATTTGCCCGAAGAGTGCCATCGTCCGCAGATCGAGCGACGGGGCTGCCACAGAGAACGGCGTGTAGTGGATAGGGGCGTGCCGCGCCAGCGCCCAGAAAGGCAATCCGATTAACCCTGCGAAGACAAGCAGGATGGCGATCCCGCCCACGTTATGGATCCACTTGCCCAGTTCCAGCCCGCGCAGCGCGGCGGCGGTGATGCCGGCCAACATGACGAGGACGATTCCCAGCGACGCCGCGCGATTTTCCGGCAGCCATGCCGCCGCCGGCCCGATGAGATAGGACAGTTCCGTCGGAATCGCATACAGGATGGTCGCCGTCACTGCGATTCCGTATACCCACAGATTCCAGGCAGCCAGAAAGCCGCCCAGATCGCCAAAGGCCTCGCGCGCCCAAACGTACAATCCCCCCTCAAGGGGCATCCTGCGATTCAGACAAATGACCGAAGTGGCCATGGGCAGGTAGAAGAGAACCATGGCGGTGACCCAAATTACGGATTGCGCTCGTCCCAGGCCTGCTGCCACGCCCACCCAGGAACTGCCCACCACGCAGAGGATCTGGGCGAGGACCAGGTCCCATAAACCGAGGGGGCGGTGCAGCCGGTGATTGTCGGGACCCTGCCGGGGCATGGTTCAGCCATAGTGGCACAGAATCTGCGCAATGGGGGTCAAATTGTCCCGCGGATCGCCGCTCCTCCGGGTCCGCCTCCTGGCATTCCGGTTTCGCATTCTCCACAATCTGCAAAGTTTTCTGCGCAACCAGACCACGTTCTGCGGTATCTCAGAGGGAGAGTGCCCCTTCAATCTGAGGCGCAGGGAGCTAATTATGGGAAAATTCTGGGCAGCTTTTGCTGTTGGCGTGGCCGCCGGAGCGGCCCTCGCCCTCATCTACGCACCGCAATCCGGCGCGCGGACTCGTCGGCAGATTCGCCGCGGATTGAACGACGCGGGAGATTACCTCCGGGACACGGCTTCCGGCGTTCAGGATGCGGCTGGCCGTTATGTGAAGCGCGGCAAGGAGGCGATGAACGACGTCGTTGACTCCGCGCAGAACATGGCGACCTCGGCAAAGCGGATCGTATCGTTCAGCTGATCTGCGGAGAACTGGTGTCTGGCCGCATTCCGCGGGCAGCATTGCGCTCGAGGCGAGTGTTTTTCGCATCGACTGGCAGATTTTCTCCGTCTCGGGAGCAAAATCTGAAAAAATGTCGGCATGACTACGACCGCCGCCGAAGTTTTCTCGCATCGCATTGGCCGGATTGAGATCTCTGCCACAATGGCAGTCACTGCGGAAGCCGCGAAGCTGCGCGCTCAGGGAGCGAAACTGGTGGACTTCGGCGCCGGTGAACCGCATTTCGCCACGCCCCAGCACATCAAGGATGCGGCGATCACAGCCATCCAGGAAAATTTCACGCGCTACACCGTTGTTTCCGGGGTGCCGGAACTGCGTCAGGCGATCGTTGAGCGGCACGCCCAGGACTTCGGATCGAGCTACGCGCCCGAAGAGTCTATCTTCACGACCGGGGGCAAACTGGCGCTGTTCAACGCGATCCAGGTCCTGGTCGATCACGGCGACGAGGTGATTCTGCCGGTCCCCTACTGGGTCAGCTTCAAGGACATCGTGCAGTACGCGGGGGGCAAGGTCGTCTACCTTGAGACCAGCGAACCCGATCATTACCGGGTGACCGCCGATGCGATCGAGAAGGCCATCACGCCGCGGACGAAGGCCATCATTCTGAACTCGCCGTCGAACCCGTCAGGGGCGGTGGTTTCGCCGGCCGATCTGGAGAGGATTGTGCGGTTGGCGCAGGAGCGCGGCCTGTGGCTGCTGCTCGACGAATGCTACGTCTATCTCTCGTACACGGGAGCGCAGGTGAGCGGCGGCTCGTTTACCGACGCGAAGGATCACATCGTCGTGCTGGGTTCACTCTCCAAAACCTATGCGATGACCGGCTGGCGTGCCGGCTATGCGCTGGCCCCGAAAGCCGTCATCGCCGCGATGACCAAACTGCAGAGCCAATCGACATCGAACACAGCGTCGTTCGTCCAGAAGGCCGCCATTGCGGCGCTGCGCGGCCCGCAGGAGTGCGTAGCCGACATGCGCGCCGATTATCTGAAGCTGCGCGACAAGATCCTCGCCGGGCTCGCGGGCATCCCCGGGATCACATGCACGAAGCCCGATGGCGCTTTCTATGTCTATCCGAACATCTCGCACTACCTGGGAAAATCAGGCGTGCAGACGGCGATGGAGCTGTCGAAGCGCCTGCTCCACGAAGCGCATGTCGTGACCGTGCCCGGAGAAGCATTTGGAACAGATCAGCACATCCGCCTCTCCTACGCGACCTCGCATGCCGATGTCGCAGAAGGCGTGAGCCGGATGAAAGCATTCTTCGCGAAGCTATAGCGCGACGGTCTAACCGGCCACAGAACGCCGGCCGCCCGGGTTCTAACCCCTGGTTCCTAAACCCTGTTTTCCAGCTGCAAAACCAGCATGGTCATATCGTCGTGCTGGGGGGCGCCTGCGGTGAACGCATCGGCAGCCCGAAACAGCGCCCGGAGAATTTCGTCCGCACTCTTCCGCTGTACGGCTTTGGCGGCGTCGATCATGCGCTCCTCGCCCCACTCCTCGTCGTCATGGGTCATGGCTTCGCTGATGCCGTCGGTGTAGAGGAGCAGCAGGTCGCCGGGCTCGAGGGTCAGCGCCTGCTCGGTGTAGGGTGCGAAGGGCAGCAGGCCGACCACCGGACCACCGGCTTCGAGGCGGATGACTTCGCTTCCCCGCAGCAGCACCGGCGGATTGTGCCCGGCATTCACGCACTCCAGCCTTCGGGTTTTGGGATCGTAGGCCGCGAAGAAGAAGGTTGCGTAGCGGTTCGACGCCGAGGCCTCGTAGACCAGGCGATTCACCTTGTGCATGAGCTTGGCGAAGTCGCGCGGGTTATCGAGGGTGACGCCACGGAGCGAGGCGCGCAGGCTGGCCATGAGGAGAGCCGCGGAGATTCCCTTGCCGGAGACGTCGCCGATGGCGAGGCCGATGCGCCCGTCCTCCCACTGGATCACGTCGTAGTAATCGCCGCCGACGCCGAGGGCGGGACGGCAGGCGCCAGCTACCGCTCCGCCCGCAATGACCGGCATTTCCTGGGGGAAAAGCCGCTCCTGCACCTCGCGGGCGATCTCGATCTCGCGGTTCACCCGCTCCCGCTGCGCGGCTTCGGCGGCGAGCGAGTGGGCCAGCTCGCTGACCTCCAGGGCGAGGCCAGTCTGGCGCGCCACCGTCTGCAGCACCTGCAGGTCGGTGCGCGACCAGGCGGCTTCCGAGCGCTTGGGGCCGAGGGCCATGACGCCCATGAGGCGATTGCGGCCAGGGAGCGGCACGAGCAGCTCGGCGTTCAGCAGGTCGAGGGCTTTGCGCTCCGCGGTGCCCGCCATCAGATACCACGCGTCCGGATCGCTGCGGTAGAGGCGCGCCGGTTCGTTGGAGTTGGCAAGGTAGCGGATGGAAGAAGCCTGCGCCGGGAGTGAGACGGTTCCGTCGGCAGCCACGCCGACGGCCTGTTCCACCTGGAAGGCATCGCCCTGGCGCAGGAGGAGCGCGACCTGGCGGATGTGCAGAGTATCGCAAACTGTCTTCGCGACGGTTTCCAGCAGCGGCCGGGTTTCGGTGAAGTGGCGAACTTCATCGGACAGCTCGTTGAGGACGACCTCGGCGTTATACGATTCGCGGAAAAACTGGCGGTCGAGCCATTGCTGGAGGCGTTTACTGACCCCAAAGCGCAGGGCAAGGACGACGACCAGGAAGAGCGCAGCGGCGAGTACGTCAGAGGCCTGGGGCTGACGCCTTTCGAAGACCGGCATGAGCAGCCGAATGCCGATGACAGCGATGAGGGCTGCCTGTACCACCCACAAAGTCGCGCGGGCCAGGGCGTAGCGGGTGCCCATGCGCAGCAGGACGCGAACATCGAGAGCGCGCTGCACCAGGACTACGTAGGCCAGGGTGAGGGGCGCCAGCATGAACAGAAGCCCTCCCACATACTGGAGCCAGAAATAGCGGGCCAGGGAAGGCAGGATTCCGAAGTGGGGCAAAAGCACAAAGACGATGAGGAGAACGCTCATGCCCACGCCCATGCCGGCGGTGAGCACGCGCGAGCGTCGGCGCGCATCCGCGGTGGAGGCCGACCGCACCTTATCGACGGTGAGGACGATGAAGAGAATCACCCACAGCAGGTTCAGGAAGTTGATGATGTTGGAGACCAGATTGCCGGCGTGGGCAAGAAAGGGCCCATCGCCGCCGCCATAGTAGTCCTGGTAGAGAGCGGGATAGAAAAAGGCGCAGCAGACGGCGAACAGCCCGAGCATGATCCACTTGACCCAGCGGGCTTTGGCGTCGATCCGGGAGCGTTCGGGAAAGTAGATGCCGAAGAGAAAGAGCGCCGGGGGACCGGCCAGCTGGAGGGTCTGGAACCAGAATGCGCGGAGGAAGAGGGCGATTCCGGTTGCCAGGCCGGTACCGATAAAGACGACGCTGGGAAAGGTGAGCAGCGTGAGGGCCAGCCAG
Organism: Acidobacteriaceae bacterium; assembly: GCA_036267095.1. Lineage (GTDB taxonomy): Bacteria > Acidobacteriota > Terriglobia > Terriglobales > Acidobacteriaceae > Palsa-343. Next base: position 16,691 of record DATAWS010000036.1, on the reverse strand, counting down.
GCATTGCGATCCGCGGGGCGGGCAAGAAGGACCCAATAACCGGTGAGCAGGCAGATCAGAGTCAGCAAGCCGATGACGAAGAATTCTTCCCAGAAGGCGACGAGGGGCGAGAGCCGCAGGTGGGGAGGAGCAGTACGCGCGAGCGACAGCGTTGCCGTGCCCGGGCGCCCGTCGGGACGCGTGAAGCCGACATCCAGGATGTCTCCGGGATGGCTTTCCGCCAGGATGGTGAGCCACTGAGCCTTGCCGGTATAGGGGGTGCCGTTCAGCTGCTCCAGCCGATCGCCGGCGACCAGACCGGCCGTCTTTGCTTCCGGCTGCAGGCCGCCCGTCTGGATGAGACGCGTGTCCGGATTGATCTGGAACGGAGAACTGACGCGCTGGTCCCAGTGCACCTGGGCCTGCCAAAAATCGGTAATGCCCGCAATCCAGTATCCCAGGCTGGCCACAATCCAAAGGACCAGAAGAAACCGCAGAAGAGCCGGGGATACGGTTTTTCTTCGTCGTTTCATCTGTGGAGACATAGTACTTCGGCCTGGCGCCTTTGACCGAGGAGATTCCGGTTCATTCGGGAACTGCGCGCGGGATTATGCTTGATACGCATCTGAGAGGGGTTCCGTTTCATGCGTTTCGCCATTGCCGCCCTGGTTTCAATCGCTCTTTCCTGCACGGCCCAAACCCGGCCCGCGATCATCGGGGTCTCCCACATCGCCGTGTACGCGAGCGATGCTGCTGCAGCCGGGCACTTTTATGCCCAGCAACTCGGCCTCAGGAAGGCCCCGGATCCGGAACGAGCGGACGGCGCGTGTTACTACGTTAATCGGGAACAATACGTGGAAGTGCTGCCCCTGCCTGCCGGGGCGGGCGATAACCGCCTCGATCACATCGCGTGGATGACCAGGGACGCGGACGCTCTCCGCCGCTATCTGGGGTCGCACGCGATCACCATTCCCGATACAATCCAGCACGGCTCCGACGGCAGCCTGTGGTTTGAGGTTACGGATCCGGAAGCCAACAAGGTCGAATTTGTGCAGCCACCCGCGGCGCTGCTGACCGAGTCTGCGGAAAGGTTGACGGTGGCAGGGGCCGACCCCATCGGGCGGCGGATGATTCACGTGGGCATGGTGGTTCACGATCGCGCCAAAGAGGATACTTTCTATCGCGACATCCTGGGCTTCCGTCCATACTGGTTTGGGGGCATGCACGAGGACCGGCCGCAGTGGGTTTCCCAACAGGTTCCCGATGGGCGCGACTGGCTTGAGTATATGCTGCCCACGCAATCGGACCCGTCGCCGTTGCCGCAGAAGACGATGGGGGTTATGAACCACTTTTCCATCGCCGTCGCGAATATGGAAGAGACGGTCACTACGCTTTATTCCGGCGACCGGCTGGGCGACACGCCGGCCCGGCCGCAGATCGGCCGCGACGGCAAATGGCAGTTCAATCTCTACGACCCCGACGGAACCCGGGCAGAACTGATGGAGTATTCCGCCGCCGCCAAACCGTGTTGCTCAGAGTTCACCGCTGCTGACCCCACTCCGACCGGCCAGCCATAGAGCGGCCCTTATGTGATCGCCGGCATCACGGCTTACGGACCCTGATCGTTCACCGCCGCTGGCCGGCCAGGGAGTGAGCCGACCGAGAGGCGAACCAGCAGCGCCCTCTGAACTTCACTCGAACAAAATGGGCTGCCCCTGCGCTTCCTCCCGCTCCCGGAAGTTGCCCAGACCCACACCGATCAGCCGAAAGCGCTGAGCCGACCCCAGGCTCACGCGATCCCGCAGGGCCAGGGCAATCGCTGTGAGTTCATCGCACGACGCCACCGGCACCGCGGGCGTCAGACTCCGGGTGAGATTGCGGAACTCAGCGGTTTTCAGTTTGAGCACTACGGTTCGGGGGACGCGCGTCTCCTTCCGCGACGCTGCCCAAACCTTTTCTGCCAGCGTGCGGATCGCTTCTTCCGTTTCCTCCAGCCGGAGGTCGCGCTCGAATGTGTCCTCCGCCGAAATGGACTTCGTCGGCCGGTCCGTGACCACCTCGTGGTCATCGATCCCGAAAGCGAGTTCATGCAACCGCAGGCCGTGTCGGCCAAAATGGCCTTCCAGAGACTGGAGCTCCATGGCACGCAGGTCGCCCACCGTCCGGATGCCCAGGTTTGCCAGGCGCTCTGCGGTAACCTTCCCGACACCCGGCAGCCGCTCGACCGGCAGAGGCGGCAGGAATGTATCTACGTCGTCCGGCTGAATCACAAATAACCCATCCGGCTTCTTCCAGTCGGAGGCGATCTTTGCCAGAAATTTGTTGGAAGCCACGCCCGCGGACGCAGTCAGTTGCAATTCCTCGCGAATTGCCTGGCGTATGGCCTTTGCAACCTTCGTCGCAGTTGGCAACCCAGCCTTATTCTCGGTCACGTCCAGATAGGCTTCGTCGAGCGAGAGCGGCTCAATGCTGTCGGTATAGCGGCGGAAGATCTCCCGGGTCTGCCGCGATACGGCGCGGTAGCGCACGAAATCCGGGGGCACGAAGATCGCGTCAGGGCAGAGGCGCTCCGCCCGCAATGCCGGCATGGCGGAGCGGACACCAAAACGCCGCGCCTCATAGGACGCCGCGCAGACGACCGAACGCAGCCCGCGCCACGCCACCACCACCGGTCGTCCGCGCAGCTTCGAATCGTCGCGCTGCTCCACCGACGCGTAGAACGCGTCCATGTCCACATGCACGATCTTGCGGGTTCGGAGTTCCGGGTGAGCTTGCTCGCTGGGGTGGTCTGCCGCCATGGCCGCACGATAGCAGGATCACGGTCAGGCTGCCTGCGAATGGATCGCCTCAGCTCGGAACCGCGGCTGTCTGCGGGATTGGCCGCTCTTCCCTTTTCAGAAACACCATCCAATAGCAGACCACGGCAACATACACACCCGCGGGCACATACTCCCAACAGACATAAGCGTGGCTGTTGCGAGTGATCCAGGCATGGCTGCGTCCGGCAAGCGCCAGAAGCTGGCAGAGGGAGAAAGCCGCAAAGCCTCCGCAGATACGCGCCAGGTTGGGCGACCGGGGCCGGGAGAACGCCAGAGGCGCCAGTCCCACCATGATCCACCAGAAAAATGTCTGTGCCCGATCCACCTCGATGCGGCCCGGCAAGGCAATTAGTGTGAGCCAGGTGCACGCCAGCGCCAGTGCTCCGATCGCAGGCGGAATAAGAAATCGACGGCCGTTCCAGCCGCCCATTTCCCGCATCAGATGGGCAGCGAGTTCCACCACCAGCCACGCCTGGAGGAGAATCCCGATCAGCGAAAGGACCGCAGACCAGCCTTCATACGCATCGGAGGTGGTGTGCCCCGCCAGCGCGAAGGGGAGAGCGGCGCGCAACGGATAGAACACGATGAGAGCAGTGAAGCCAGGGTAGTTTCCAGGAATACCTCTCCACAGAACAACGGCGGCCAGCGCAACCTGAAGGACCAGCGCCAGTATCCAGATCGTCGTATTGACCACGTGCCAGGAGGGAACCATGCTTCTCGGCGGAATCCGGATTCGTTCGAACTCCAATCCTCCATCAGTCGTTGTCGGGCGGCCCGGACATTTTCTCGTGGAGTAGTTTATCGACCGTCACGTTGGTGCGAATCGGGACGAATGGCGGCGGCGTCTGGGTGTAATCAAAGCAGTCCGAAAGATCGTTGGCGATCGCGTCGCGCGTTCCGAGACTGGGCAGGTTGAACGCCTCTTCGATATAGGTCAGGAAGCTGCTGGCCTCATACGTCTGATGGGAAATATAGCCTCGCTTCGCCCAGGGAGACACTACGATGAGCGGAACGCGGAATCCGAGCCCCATTTTGTCGACGGAAGGCGGAGTCACGTGATCGTACCAGCCGCCCCAGTCATCCCAGCTGATAAAGATGGCCGTGGAATTCCAGAACTGACTCTTGCCGACTTCATTCACGATGGACGCCACCCAGTCCGGGCCTTCGGTGCTCCCGGATCCCGGATGATCGGAATGCGCCATGTCGGGAACGATCCAGGTCACCTGCGCCAGGGTGCCGTTCCTGATGTCGTGCAACACCTGCGTTTGCGGAGAAATGACCTTATTGGCCCAGTCGCTGCTGTAACGGATATGCCGGATCGCCTGAAAGGCGGACAAAACGAAAGACGATCCGTCGGATTTTCCCGGGGCGTAGTAGCGCCATGTCACGGCGTGCGCGTCCAGCAGGTCTCCCATTGTCTGGTAGTCGAAACAGGGATACCCCCCGGGCAAATCCGTCCCGTCAGGCCCGACCGTGGCCACGGTAGTTCCGGCCGGCGCATCGCATCCCCACATCGACGCAGACGGATCTTCATCCGACTCCCCCGACTGGCCGGCGATCATGTATTGGTGCGCGACAAAGCTCGGACCGGTGTTCGACTGGAACATCCGGTCTCCCAGCGTGTATTCGCCGGCGAGTGTCCAGTAAGGCTGAATCTGGTTTTGCGGGACGTAGGAATACGCAAGATTCGGGGACGCTGAACCGGGCCGGGCGAAGCCGTCCATCTGTCCGTGGTCCCAGTCGTGCCACCATCCAGTATGCGAGTGGTCAAGATCGTTGGGATCGGCCAGGGAAACAGGGCCCATCGGGATCTGTGCGCCGCCGTTCATGCCCGTATCGGCGGAATCTGCTCCCGGGAAATCATGGAAGAAGTTATCGAAGGACCGATTTTCCTGCATGATGACAATCACGTGCTGGATGGTTTCCGGCGACGGGGGCGAGCCAACCACGATGGTGGACCCACAGCCACCCAGCACGGTCACGGAGAGGAGCGCCGCTCCCACCAACCCACCAGCCAGCCAAAAGCCTCTGCGCAGATCAACTTCCGTGCTTCTCATACCGTCTTCCCGTCCTGCGAACCATTGCGGCAGAGCGTTCATTGCGTTCGGAGGGGGAACGAATGGGTTTTACTGTATCAGTCGCGCATGCAAAAGAGGCATCCCCTTCACGGGATACACTTCGGTAACTCCAGCGACCGGTAACCTGTAACCGTCGAAGCTGTGCGACATGCCTGAGGCGGACCGGGCTTGTCAGTGCTTCAGGACCTTGCCGCTGCTCGCATCGACCCAGGCGGCGTAGCCGGCGCTCTTCGTGCCCCACATGACATGCCAAACGGGGACCTGGAAGCGATAAGTGTCTCCCATCTCCAGAGCCGAGAGGTCTTTGCCAGGGTTTTTCTTCAGCCACTCCGCACCGTCTGCAGCGGCTGCCTGATACGCCGCATCCGAGTCGGTGTTGAACTGCGACAGATCGATCGGCATGACGTCGCGGGTCGCACCGCCCCACGGCATTTCCAGCCCGGCATTCACACCCTTATAGATCATGGAGGATGGAACGTCAGCGACCGACCAGGTGAAAGTGCGATAGGTCGCTTTGCTGGGAGAAGCGAAAACTGCCTCCCACATGGCGGCTTTGCCGGATTCGTTTTTGACGCCGGGAATGGTCTTTGCGCTTAGCCGCAAGGCGGTTACGTCCGACGCCCAGGCATGGGCCGCCTTGTACATCGGCCAGAAAGCATCTTTTGCGGCCACCGGACCCGCCGGTGCGGACTGCGTCTGCGCCTCCGGCTGCTGTACGGGGGGAGCGGTCTGCGCCGACCGCGTGCATCCGATCATCAGCGACAGAGCCGAGATTGCGGCCGCGCATACCCCGCCGACGGCCAGGAGACGGAAAGAACGATTCATCGTAGTCCTCCACGATCCGCCGTTCCCAATTCGTCTGCGAGGAGGTTGGGCCAGTTTTCCATCGCGGAGCGGATGCCCTGCCCCGCAATGAGCACTCCCCCAGTGTCACCATCCCGGGAACGATTGACCGTCAGCCATCATCCTCCAGAGGAGGTTTAGCGGGATGTGACAATCGTCACCGGGTCTCTGGGACGGAGAGGCCGGTGAGTTTGGATCGTTTGGCGTCCCCGACGGGATTTGAACCCGTGTTATCGCCGTGAAGGGGACCGCCAGAACCGTAACTGATTGAAACTAAAGAGCACGATTGGCCTCAAATCGTACGTTTTGGCTCCCTCTGGAACCGTTATCGAACCCTTACCGAACCTGGGTTTGCCACCGCGCGCAAACTTCAGAAAGTCAGATCTGCGAATACGCTTTGCACTGTTGCAGCATGACATTTCACAGGAGAGAAATCCCTCCACACTCGCGGACCTCAGGGTACAAATCCAGCTTCAATGAGTGACTCGGCGGTTCTTCTTCAGGTCAGGTTTCAGGAGCGCAGATTTTCGCGGGGGCGACCCCTTCATTTAGTTCGCGCGCCTGTATCGGATTGATCGGCGATGCCGTCTGCGCCGAAATAAGGCAAGCCAGCCAGCGTTGCTGGAACGTGGGCACTCCGCATCGATAACATTTCTATCGAATCGAATCTGTCGAATCGAAGGAGCAGGGAATTGGCGAACCTTGTGATCAGGCAGGAAACTGCACGGTTTCGCGCTCGTAATGGCGGACTTCCCCGAAGCGGCTGGCCGGAGTCCGGTTAGGATGGGAAGGCAAGAAGACGGAGAAAACGGAACCGGCAAATGGTGAGTTGAACCGGCTTTTTACACGGATGCTGCCTCCGTGTCTGCGTACGATTTCAGAACTGACCCACAAGCCGAGGCCGGTCCCGGTATTTCCCTTGGTGCCGACAAAGGGCTCGAAGAGCGTGTTTCTGATCTCAGGGCGAATGCCGGATCCGGTATCACCGACAGTCATGCGTACTCCAGGCCGCGATCCATTCCTGCGTTCGCGAGCATCGGCAATACGGATTTTCAGAGTACCGCCGCGCCCGATTGCGTCCAGGGCATTGGCGATCAGGTTCTGGGTCACCTGGCGCAGTTCGCCGGGGCTGCCAAGAACCGGTGAACATTCCCGAAAATCTCTTTCAATCGAAACCTCGGCAGCGGCCAGCCTCGCCTGATAGAGATTGAGAGCGGCATTCACGACCTGGGCGATCTCGACCGTGACGGGTTGGATCGACTCCCGATGAAACCTCAGATTCTGTGTGACCATTTCCGAGACCCGGGCCAACTCCCGCGCCGCAATCTCGGCGTATTTTTGTGACTCGTCCAGTGAAGACGAGCCCCCTACGAGGTACAGCAGGTTCGTGACGGATTCGAGCGGGTTATTGATTTCATGAGAAAAGCTGGCTGCCAGACGCGCAGCCACGGCAAGTTTTTCGGCTTTGCGAAGGGCTTCTTCGGCCACATGCCGCTCGGCCATCAAGTCTCGCACCTGGTATTGGCGGCGCCGGCTGCGCAGTGCCGCCTGGACGGCGCTGATCAGGGTATCAGGGCGAACGGGACGTTCGAGCAACACCTGGTTCCCAAGAGGTTTCCTGGCCAGTGCTTTCCTCCGGCTCTCCGCGCTGACAGCGCCAGCCATGGTAAGCAGGAGCAGAGCAAGATCGGACCACGAAGGCTGTTCGGAAATTTGCGCGGCCCATGCGGCGATGTCAGGCAGGGTTAGAGTCTCTTCCGCCAGAATGATGGCGGCAGCCCCAGCGTTCAATTCCGTTCGAGCCATTTCTGAGGTCGATAGGGGGGCGCAGGAAATTCCGTTGCCGGCAAGCAGATTGCAGAGCAAGAGCCCATCGCGCCCAGTGGGCGCGACCACGAGGACCCGGAGCTCGTTTTCGCGGATCGTCATGGCGCCGTTTGTGTGTCTGGGAGCGTTTTGGACCGCTGGAGACTATCCATCTTGCCGCGAAAGATCGGCGAACCTGTAAGCACGCCATCGAATTCTGTCAGGACGTCTCCGACGGTGATGACGCCGTTCCTCATTACCAGTTCACGGATGGTGCGCTCATGTTCTCCGCTGCGCTTCTTAATGACGGAAAGCGCCTGCCGCACTTCGCCGGCGGCTTCGAAGTAGCGAAACAGCAGGACGGTGTCGGCAAGGTAGCTCACATCCACGGGCGTATCGATATTCGTTCCCACGAAGCCGACCTGGGAAACGGTCATGACCGTCGTGACTCCCTTTTGGCTCAGGAACGCCAGCAGTTCGTGGAGCTGCATGGCAAGAAAATGCTCGCCGGGCATGGCATTCAGAAACCCGTTGAGACTATCGATGATCAGGAGCTTCAGATCGTGTTGTTCAACCAGCTGTCGGATTTCGTATACAAACTGGCCTGGCGAGAGCTCTGCAGCATCGACCTGGCGAAGCAGCAGCTTTCCGGAATCGACGTGCTTTTTGATGTCCATGCCCAGGCCTTTTGCCCTAATCAGCAGGGTTGCCAGGGTTTCATCGAAGGTAAAGAGCGCCGCGCGGTCGCCGCGCTCAACCGCTGAGACCGCGTAACGGACAGCAATCGTCGATTTTCCGCAGCCGGCGGGCCCGAGCAGCAGCGTGCTGGTGCCGCTGTCGATGCCCCCCGCCCAGCAACGTATCGAGGGCCGAGATGCTACTCTCCAGCTGGATCGGCTGGAACGCCACAAGATGTTCAGCCGCCACAAGCCGCGGATACACTTCCACGCCACCGCGTTTAATGGAGTAGTCATGGAACCCCTCGCGGAACTTTGAGCAGCGCAGCTTCTTTACTTCCAGGCGGCGCCGCTTGATCCCGTATTCCCGTTCGGCGCTTTCCATCAGGATCACGCCATGCGCGATGCTCTGGAGTTGCTGATCGTGGATATCTCCGGTGCGATCATCTAACAACAGCACGGTACATTTGCGTCCGGAAAAGTATTGCTTCAGGCCTAGAATCTGGCGGCGATACCGGAGGGAGTCGCGCGCCAGCAGGCGCAACTCGGAGAGAGAATCGAACACTACACGGGCGGGCTGCAGCCTCTCCACCTCCGCCATGACTGCGCTCGTGGTATCGAACATTTCGATTTCGGAGGGGTGAAAGACGGTGTACTGGGCTTCGGGCTTGAGCAGCGCCTCATCGGGAGCCAACTCGAATATCTCAATCCCATCAAGGGACCAGCCGTGCGAGTCGGCAATTTCCAGCAGCTCCGCCTTCGATTCGGAGAGAGTGACGTAGAGGCCTTTCTGGCCGCGACGAACACCCTCCATCAGAAATTGCATCGCGATCGTGGTCTTCCCGGTTCCCGGATCGCCTTCGATCAGATACAGGTGATTGCGGGCGAGTCCGCCTCCCAGGATGTCGTCCAGGCCGGCAATCCCCATGGCGAATCGCTCCACGGGTACAGATTTCTCGTTGCTCTGGATACCGATTCCATTTCCGGATTGCGAGGTGGAAGTTCCCGGTTTGAAAGTTGAATCCACGATGACCCGCTCCTGTTCTTGCTCAGGATGGCCCCTGACCAACTCCGCCGCTTTTTGTGTGTTGACCGGGGCTCGAATCGAAGGTCGGCAGGTTCTTAACGGGCTATCGTCGAATGCAGCGGTGTTCGTAGCTTCCACTTACGGCTGGTGAGGGGACTGTCGTAACGAGTATCCCGCTTTGCCGGTGTCGATTCTGGTCAGTCTTATACACTTCCGGACTATTGCCACCGGGCTTGAATGCTTCAGGCAACCCAGCACGCATCGATGGTCGCCGTCCCGACTTACCGTGCAATGGGTCAACCGGCCGAATACCTGATTGTCACAGAAACCAGCCGAGGGATGGACTGCCGATCAGGAATCGGTCGGCGGAGCAACCAGGATCGGCGGCTTGGCGCCGTTTCGATCCGGCAACTGATCGAGCAGAACCACATTCAGCAGTGATTTGTGAACCTGAATGCCGCCGTTGTAGTGGATAAAGCCGAGTTTGCGAAAACGGTTCATGAAGAAGCTGACGCGGGATCGGGTGGTGCCGATCATTTCGGCCAGGGTTTCCTGGGAGATCTTGGGGATCATCGTGTCCGGATGCCCTGGTTTGCCGATCTCGGCCATCAGCAGGAGAATGCGGGCCAGGCGCTTTTCGCTTGAGTTGAAGAGTTGATCGACCAGATCGGACTGAACACGCATGCTGCGAGCCAGCAGAAACGACAGGAAGAGGTCGGAGAAGGCATGTTCCTCATGCATCACCCGGATCATCTCGTTTCGCTCGATCTTCAGCGCGGTACAGCCGGTAATGGCAGTTGCGGTCGCCATCCGGAGACCGGCCACCGCGGTGAGCGATTCCTCCGCCACGAAGTCGCCGGTGGAGAGGAGCGTGATCGTGGCTTCTTTTCCGGTCGTCGAAACCACCGTGAGCTTCGCGCGGCCCTTCTGCAGATAGAAAATGGAGTCGGCGGGATGTCCCTGCGCAAAAAAGGTCTGTTTTGGCTTGAACTGGACAATTTTTCGTCCCAGACCCGCGCTCGCGAGAAAAGCCTCGGTGTCAAACCCGATCATCTTCGGTTCCACCACTTAAATGGCTGCCTCTCCGTACGACCGTCGCGTCGCTCACCGTAGTCGAAGAGCATGGCGCGTGTGGAGATCATACTCCCCTGGCTGGGACGAGTCGGGTCAGAGGTGTCGATCGGAGCGCGGTGCGATCCCAGGATCCCGACCCCGGAATCGCACCGCACCGCACCCGTGCCATTACATCGAAATGCTGACTGCAATGCCGACGCCTGGATAGCTCCGATTGTAGAGGTAATAGCCGCCGTCGGAATAGTCGACGTAGACCTGGTCATTGTCATACCAGTCATTGCCCCATTGCTGGGGCCACGGGTCGATGACGGTCAGCCAGTATCCGTTGTACTGGAAGCGCGGAAATCCGCCGACCACCATAAGGGGAAGGCCTCGGATGAGGAAGGCGTGGTCCGATCCAAAGTAGCCGCGAAAACGAGCGTCTGGAACGCGATAGCCGTGATAGCCGCCGCGTTGCTGCCAGGTACGGTGATCCGACTGCCAATTGGACGCGCTGCGGTGTTGCCAGGCGGTCTGCTGGGCTCCTCGACCCTGTTGCGCTCCTCGACGCTGGTTCTGCTGCGGGCGTGTCGCGCGGCGGTCGTCCGCAGTGTGGTTCTGTGGCTTGGTGGCGGGCCGGTTCTCCTGTTGCACAGCCGGCCGTGACTGCTCCGGCCGATTCGGTGGCTGGTTGCCTCGCTGCTCCGGCCGGGCTGACGGCCGCTGGTCGGCGGATGGCCGTGACTGCTGGCTGTGCTGCTGCTGAGCATGCTGCTGTTCGGGCTTGGCCTGCTGTTGCTTGTTGTCCTGCCTGGGGTGGTCCTTGTCATTCGATGGCCGGTCCTGCGCGGCACAGATGAGGGCGGCAAATCCGAAGGCCAGGGCCAGCGTGGCGAGATGTGCGACTCGAGACGTTTTCATTAGAAAATGCCTTTCTCTTTCTGTTTCTGAGCACCCGCACTACCGCAGGCTGCTGGTCGTCGTCGTCGCCGGATTGCCAATAGCGTCGCCCGATACCACGAGTTCCACTCTGCGGTTCTGTTGACGCCCTCCGGCGTCGTTATTGGACGCCACCGGTTCCGAGTTGCCGTAACCGATCGCAGTGACCGCTGCGTTTGTCACTCCCTGCTGTACCAGGTAATCGCGGACAGCTCCAGCGCGGTTCTCCGACAGCGTTTGATTCATTGCATCGCTGCCGACATTGTCGGTGTAACCTCCAACCGCGATGGCCAGTCCGGGATAGGAGAGAAGAATGCCTGAGACCTTCGCCAGCTTCTCGCGTGCACCGGAGCTCAATGAATATTGCCCTGTGTTGAACAATACGTCGGACATGCTGATGATCAGTCCGCGAGCGCTGTCGCGTGTTTGCAGTACAGCATTCAACTGCTCGGTCAGCTGCGCGCGCATAGCGGTCTTATCGTTGTTGGCCTGCAGCACCTGCTGCTGTGCTGCTGCGTGGGCCTGGTCGGCATCGGCCTGGGCAGCAGCTACTGCGGCGGACGAGCTAGCCTCGCTGGCAGCCTCATCCGACTGCGCTTTCGCTGCCACTGCCTGCGCATTCGCATTGTCTGACTGCGCCTGGGCATTGGCCGACCGCGCCCTCGCTGCCTCCGTCTGCGCATTCGCGTTTTCTGCCTGCGCCTGTGCATTATCCGAACGTGCCTGCGAAGCCTCGGCCTGCGCCCGCTCCTTCTGAAGGTTCGCTGCGTCGGCCTGCGCCTGCGACGCTGCCTGCGCGTCGGTGGAAGCCTGGCGCTCGCTGGTGAGACGTGCCTCGTCGATACTCTTCACCGCAACGGCCCGTGCATCTTCAGCCGTCTGTACGACCTCACGTGAGGTGGCAATCAGATCCTGTGTAGACGGATGCCGCTCGACGGCCTCGCTGTTCGCCGTGTTCATCAGCTGCACGGCATGACGATAGCTGTCTCCCGCATACTGCTCGGCGCCCTCCGATTCCGCGATGCGCACCGCGTTCCGCGCCTCAAAGAATTCCAACGGCAGCTTCGCGTTCGCAACAACCGGATCGAACTTATAGCCGGTCGGAATATAACCGCCGCGCTCGATCAGCTCATACCGGGCGTGTACTATCTCCGCCGCACCCACGGTGTCGGCGCGCACGACGTTTTCCAGCACGACGACATTACTGGGCTGACGCACCGCATAGTAAGGTTCCGCCGTAGCCACCAGCGCGAACGCCTGCAGGTTGGTGGTCGTGTGCAGCTTGCTGCGATGATTGCCACCCACTAGCACCTCTCCCAGATTCACCGCACGCCCCTCCGGCGAGATCGCCCACATGACGTAGGTGAGATATTCCCCGCCAAAGGCAGTGGGTTTGTCCAGATTCCCAAATTCGGCTGTGACCGCAAGATTGCCTCTCTTGTTTTCCACCTTCGCCCAACCGTCGGCTGCCGGCATCAGGTTCGTTCCCGCAAGGTCCACCTTTGTGGACTCCCCACGGTGGGCATAATTGACCGCCTCAATGGTGCGGCTGGTCACGATGGCACGGTACAGGCTCGGCGAAGGAGCCGGCTCGGCCGGAGAGATGAACTGGGGTGAAGTCTGAGCGAAAGCGCTCGTGCCTAACATCCCGGCGACCACAAACAACATTTCCTTTTCACAATGGATTCCTTTATGGCAGAGATCTGCCATGGTGACTTAGACCGCATTCGGGCGCCGTGACGATTGGCTGCGCCTCAGTTATGAGCTGGCTCTTACCGTCCGGAGCGGAGATGGGAGAACGCGTGGAAGTTGAAGATTCCAAACACACCCAGCAGCCACAGCACGACCACAATGACGACGACGCCGTTGAGAATCGACTTGATATTCGATTGCATCGGGATGAAGCGGTTTACCAGCCACAGCAGGAATCCCACGATGATGAGCGTAATAACGATGTGGATCAACATACGAAATTCTCCTAAGGAGGCGTCAGGCTGAGCGGGGGCCGTTGAAGACCCCGTTCAGCCAATGGTTCGCGGGCTACTGCCCGTCTGGATGCGATTCCGCAACTGTGGCGGCGTGCCCCATCTCGCCCACGGCACGCATAAACTTCACCGTGGACCTCGGCGCCCGGACTTTGCCCGAAAGTATCGACTGGAAGGAGGGATCGCGTCCGTAGATGGCGCGCGTGGAATCCGCATCCCCCTGAACGACGGCTCCATTCAGCGTGATTCCGGCAAAGATTCCATGGGAGCGCGAATACGTTAGGACTTCTGTGTTCATCGTCCAGTCCGTCCCCGCAGAGGCATGCCGGCCCACCGGGCCCGCCGACGTCGACGCAGCTCCGCTGAGCTCGAATTTGCTGGAAAGCAGATGCTGCAGCCCCTGCTCGTTCATCACTACCATCACCAGGTCGACCCCTTCCACGCCAATCTGCGGTCCCCAGCTTCCGCCGCCGACGGATACGAAGGCGGGAGCGCTCCAGCCTTCAGCCGCGCGGCAGGAAGCGATGCCACGTCCGTGCTCGCCGCCGACGACGAACCCGCCCTTGATCAGATTTGGGATGACCACAATGCATTTTGCGCTGGCCATCACTTCTTCCGGAATGCCCTTGTCCGGGGTACTCATGATGGAATGGAGTACATCGGAAGACATTTGCAGGCGCTTAAGCGAATCCTGGCGTCCGGAGGCAGCCCAGAGGTTGCCGCTTGTCAGCGCAAAGGCGCCGACCAGGAGCAGAGGCATGATTTTCATTGGTTTTCCTTATTTGAGGGAAAGGCGCTAAGAGAGACGCATTTCAGATGGGCTGACTTAGCTCAGAACCAAGAGTGAGGAGATACAGAGGGACTCTGCTCCAAAATCATTAAAACAGAGCCGAAAAGCAATAACTGAGCTAACTTGCTCAGTTACGAAAAGATGACAAAGCTGCCGAAATGTCTTCTGCGGTGGTTTTTACCTCTTCTTTATACAGTCGGCCAAGACATAGGAATTGGGCGAGAGAGATAGATTCCCGATGTATACTGGCAAAGTAGCTTAAAATTTCCCTCCTCGCCTTCAGCTCTCCCGCATCGCTCCAGACGAGCACCTTTCAGGTACGTAACAGGACGACTGGAGCTTCTATGAGCCTCATTAAGAAAGCCGATGTAAAAAGCCATCTTTCCACGGCCAGCACCTCTGTTTATCCATTCGGATTAAAGCGCTCAGAGGAAAAGCCTGCGGACAGCAAGAATCCCGGTGCGAATGCGGAAGCAGCCGACATTAGCATTAGTCCCAGCCATCCGATCTCTCCTGAAGCCGTGCCAAATGCCCAGGTTGGGGGCTCCGTCGGGGTCCCGGTGAACGCGGCAAAATCCGGAAAGGGCTCTTGGTAAGGCCGCCAGCGATATTTCTTCGCGTTGCGTGCATGCTCCCGGACGGCCTTCATCTGAAGCAGAAGTCTTTCGACACGCAATGGATGTTCGTCGAAAACGCAGCGCCCGCGCAGCTGGATCTCGCGGTGCGCGATATGGGTTGGCACTTCATGTGGATCGAGTCCGCGTGTTCCCGCATCGGGTGGGGCTGGAGCGATGAAGCAGCGACCACGCGAGCGATTGTTCATGGCCTCATGCAGTGCCCGGACAGATTCAATGCGGCTGAACTCAGCTTCATGCGGGTCTCGAGCTACATTGGTTTTCACATTGCCAAAGTCACGCTGAACACCCGTCATATACAGCAGAGCGCCTCGATCGGTGTGCTCAATGACTCGCCCATCCGCCAGGGCGTATAGGAACAGGCCTGGCTAAGAGCCGGCGGCTGGTAAGCGGGATTTAGTTTCCGCTCCGTCGTGAGCAGCCGGACCAAACAAGAGCAGGTGACAAATGACACTTTCGGAGATGCTTCGCATGGAAGGCGTCGCGGGTTTTCCCCCTGCGTCGCCTGGACCTGGGCCGGCAGGATGGAGCGGTTCGCCCCTGCCTTTGCCTACTCGCATTGCCGTGATCGGCAACTATCTGCCACGGCAGTGCGGAATTGCGACGCTTACAACCGACCTCTGCACCGCGCTCGCAACGGAATATGGCAGCGCTCGGCTGTTCGCCATTCCCGTCAATGACCCCGACTCGAGCTACGAATACCCCGATCGCGTGCGGATGGAGATCGAGCAGGAGGATTGCGCTTCGTACGAGCGCGCGGCCGAATTTCTCAATTTCAACGGCAACGACCTCGTTTGTCTCCAGCATGAATACGGTATTTTTGGAGGACCGGCCGGCGGTCACATCCTGTCATTGCTACGCCGGCTGAAGATGCCGCTCGTGACGACGCTTCACACTGTATTGCGTGAACCGGATCTGCATCAGCGCATCGTTCTGGAAGAAATCGCACACCTTTCGGATCGCCTGATCGTGATGAGCGAGCTCGCCTCGACCTTATTGCAAAATGTGTACGGCGTCCCCTCGGAAAAGATCGATTTAATCCCTCATGGCGTTCCCGACTTTCCCTTTACCGACCCAAATTACTTCAAGGATCTGTTTAATACGCAGGGTAAGTCGGTGCTGCTCACCTTCGGACTGCTGTCGCCAAACAAAGGTATATAAAACGTGATCCGAGCGCTGCCCGCTATCCTGGCAGAGCATAATAACGTCACTTATATCGTTTCAGGAGCGACTCATCCGCACATCCGGCGGCGTGAAGGGGAGCGGTACAGAGAACAGCTTCAGAAACTAGCCGTCGAATTGGGAGTGTCCTCCCAGGTTATCTTCAACAATCGCTTTGTGAGCGCGGAAGAACTGGTGGAACACGTCGGGGCCGCAGACATCTACATCACTCCGTACCGGCAGGAAGCGCAGATTGTCTCGGGGACCCTGGCAATCGCTCTCGGCGCCGGCAAGGCAATCATCTCCACGCCCTATTGGCATGCGCAGGAGCTGCTCGCCGATGGACGCGGCATCATCGTTCCCTTCGACGATCCGGCTTCCATCGCAGAAGCGACAATTCGATTGCTGGATAACGATGCCGAGCGGCATACCATGCGCAAGCGCGCCTATCTCTATTCCCGCGGCACCACCTGGCCGCGGACGGCAGAGGCCTACATGGCGAGCTTTCAGCGGGCGCGTGCCGAACGGATCCTTCGGCCGCGGCCGTCGCTGCAGGACATCCTCGCAGCCAGATCAACCGATGAGTTACCGGCTCTGGACCTGGCCCATCTGAGGCACATGACAGACGACACGGGCATTTTGCAGCACGCCGTCTTTTCCGTGCCCAACTGCAAGGAAGGCTATACAACGGACGACAATGCCCGCGCCCTGATCGTGACACTCCTGCTGCAGGAGTCTCGGCTATTCAACGGTAAATTTCCCGCGAATCTCTGTCGCCGCTACCTCGCGTTCCTCGAGTTCGCCTTCCACGATAAGGTCGGCCGTTTCAGAAACTTTCTTGGCTACGATCGCCAGTGGCAGGAAACTATGGGGTCAGAAGACAGCCATGGGCGGGCGTT
>DATAWS010000035.1:0-169714 GCA_036267095.1 Acidobacteriaceae bacterium | reverse complement strand
GATCGAATCGAACGAACGAAACGTGTTCTTCGGATTGTGCTTCTGCAGCACCTTGGTGATCGCCGCCGTCAACGTCGTCTTGCCGTGATCAATGTGCCCGATCGTCCCCACGTTCACGTGCGGCTTCGACCGGTCAAACTTCTCCTTCGCCATTGCTCTACCCTCTCTGTTCCTGCTTCAGTTCCGAACTCGCCAATTCTGTCACAGCCGCTGCTACACGATCCTGCTGCCGGCCCCTATTTGCCCTGGTTCCGCCCGATAATCTCTTCCGAGATCATGCGCGGAGCTTCTTCGTAGCGCGCAAACTGCATCGTGTACGAAGCGCGGCCCTGCGTCGACGAACGAATATCGTTCACGTACCCGAACATTTCTTTCAGCGGAACCATGGCCTTGATCACCTGCGAGCCGCCCACGTGCTCCATGCCTTCGATCCTGCCGCGCCGCGAGTTGATGTCGCCGATGATCGTGCCCATATGCTCTTCCGGTACCGTGACCTCGACCGCCATCACCGGCTCCAGCAGCACCGGAGACGCCTTCCGCGCCGCTTCCTTGAAGGCCAGCGATCCGGCAATCTTGAAGGCCATTTCGTTCGAGTCAACTTCGTGGTAACTCCCGTCGTACAGCACCGCCTTGAAATCCACCACTTCGTAGCCCGCCAGAATGCCGCCCAGCGCTGCTTCACGAATGCCGTGCTCGATCGGCTTGATGTACTCCTTCGGCACCGAGCCGCCCCGGATCTCGTTGATGAACTCCACGCCCTTGCCCGGCTCGTTCGGCTCCAGACGGATCTTCGCGTGCCCGTAATTGCCCGAGCCGCCCGTCTGCCGGATGTACTTGCCCTCGGCCTCGGCCACCTTGCGCACGGTTTCGCGGAACGCTACCCGCGGCTCGCCCACATTAGCCTCGACCTTGTGCTCACGCTTCATTCGGTCGACAAGAATCTCAAGGTGCAACTCGCCCATGCCGCTGATGATCGTCTGTCCCGAGTCGATGTCCGTCCGCACCTTGAAGGTCGGATCCTCCTCTGCCAGCCGGGCCAGCGCCACACCCATCTTTTCCTGGTCGCTCTTGGTCTTCGGCTCCACCGCCACCGAAATCACCGGCTCCGGGAAGTCAATCGCGCTCAACGCAATCGCATGGTGCGGATCGCACAGTGTATCGCCCGTCTTGAGTTCCTTGAGTCCCACGCACGCGCAGATATCGCCCGCGTAAATCTCGGTGATCTCTTCGCGCTTGTTGGCGTGCATCTTCACCAGCCGCCCCACGCGCTCCGTCCGTCCGGTCCGCGGATTCTCCACCGTATCGCCGGTCTTAAGACTCCCTGAGTACAACCGGATGAAACCCAGCTTGCCATAGGGATCATTGATGAGCTTGAACGCCAGCGCCGAAAGCGGCGCATCGTCCTTCGCCTCGCGCGTCAGCACCACGCCCGCGTGATGCGGATCGATGCCCGACACCGGCGGCACATCCAGCGGACTGGGCAGGAAGTCCACCACCGCGTCCAGCAGCGTCTGCACGCCTTTATTCTTGAAAGCCGAGCCGCACAGCACCGGAAACACCTTCATTTCGATGGTGGCCCGCCGCAGAGCAGCCTTTAGCTGTTCAGCTGTCGGCGTCTCGCCTTCGAGGAACTGATGCAGCATCGCATCGTCGTTCTCGGCAACCGTCTCGATCAGCTGCATCCGGAAAGCTTCTGCTTTCTTCTTCAGATCCTCCGGAATCGGCTCTTCCGAATACTCGGCGCCCATCGTTTCGTCGTGCCACAGGATCGCCTTCATCTCGATCAGGTCCACGACGCCCTTGAACTTGGCTTCCGCCCCGATCGGAATCTGCGTGGCCACCGGGCGCGCGCCCAGCCGCTTGCGGATCGTCTCGATCACGTGCTCGAAGTCCGCACCCGCCTTGTCCATCTTGTTCACGAAGCAGATGCGCGGCACCTTGTACTTATCGCCCTGCCGCCACACCGTCTCGGTCTGCGGCTGCACGCCACTGACGGAATCGAACAGTGCCACCGCGCCGTCCAGCACCCGCAGCGACCGCTCCACCTCGGCCGTAAAGTCCACGTGGCCGGGCGTATCGATAATGTTGATGCGGATATTCTTCCATGTGCAGGTGGTTGCCGCGGAGGTGATGGTGATCCCGCGCTCCTGCTCCTGCTCCATGTAGTCCATGGTCGCCGTGCCTTCGTGCACTTCGCCGATCCGGTGCGTGATCCCCGTGTAATAAAGGATTCGCTCGGTCGTCGTCGTCTTCCCGGCGTCGATGTGCGCCATGATTCCGATGTTCCGGCAACGATTTAAAGGCACCTGTCGCGGCACGATATTCTCTCTTTGCTTCTTGCGGACATCAGCCCGCAGTTGTTTCCTGTAACTTTTCCGGGCTTGGGGTTTTCTTTCTAACCCCTAATCCCTGAACTCTGATCCCTGCTCTACCACCGGTAGTGCGCGAACGCCTTGTTGGCTTCCGCCATGCGGTGCACGTCTTCTTTCTTCTTCATCGCCGCGCCGCGCCCGTTGGCCGCATCCAGCAGCTCGTTCGTCAGCTTGTCGATCATGCCCTTCTCGCCGCGCGCCCGGCCGTAGCTCACCAGCCAGCGGATCGCCAGCGACGTCCGCCGCTCCGGATTCACTTCCACCGGTACCTGATAGTTCGCGCCGCCCACGCGTCGCGTCTTCACTTCCAGCAGCGGCTTGCAGTTCTCCACCGCCTTCTTGAACAGCGTCAGCGCATCTGTCCCGCCGCCCTTCTGTTCCAGGTTCTTCATGGATGTGTAGAAGATTCCCTGTGCGGTCGACTTCTTCCCCTCGTACATCATCGAGTTGATGAACTTTGTCACCAGCGTCGAGCTGTACACCGGATCCGCCGCCACTTCCCGCTTCGCGATATGTCCTTTTCTCGGCATGTTCCTGAATTCCCGATCTTCAACCTTATTTTCGATTCACCGCTGCCCTGCGCCCGCGAGGGCGCGTCGGCCTGGACGGCCAGCCCTATTTCTTCGCTCCGCCCTTGGCCCGCTTCGCACCGTACTTCGACCGGCTCTGGTTCCGGTTGGCCACGCCCACAGAATCGAGCGTCCCGCGCACCACGTGGTAGCGCACGCCCGGCAGGTCCTTCACACGCCCACCACGGATCAGCACAATCGAGTGCTCCTGCAGGTTGTGCCCGATGCCGGGAATATACGTCGTTACTTCGATCCCGTTCGTCAGGCGGACGCGAGCCACCTTCCGCAGCGCGGAATTCGGCTTCTTTGGCGTCTGCGTGTACACACGCGTGCAAACCCCACGCCGCTGCGGCGATCCCTGCAGCGCCGGCGACGCCGTCTTGTAGCGGGGCGCCGTCCGTCCTTTTCTCACCAGCTGATTGAATGTCGGCAAACCAAACTCCTTCTTCCCGAAAACCGTTCCAAACTCACGCGCAGCACACAATCAGCTCGCTTCGCTTTGCGTCCACCCCCAAACCTCAGGTGCGCACGCGCGAAGTCCCGATCGGCTCGCGTCTACCTTCCCACTTCCCTGCTTCGACGAGAACTTGCGACGGTGACCGAGCGTGACATGAGCCCCGCGTTCCTCCCGGGGTTCTGGAAACAGCCGATTCCGTTTCGAAGTTCCGGTCCACATAGCTCGTCAAGGGGACGAGTGTCGCAGACCCGATGCGATTCCGTTACACCTGCAGCGGATGTGAGCTCAAATTGCCTCATTCTCCGCACCGTCTGTTTCCCACCTTTTCCGCCGATCCGACAGACAGAAAAACGGCTTACAGACAGCTTTTTGAGAATAGCACAGAAGTTTCTCCGGTCAAAATTTCAACTCCAGGGACCAGACCCCCTCCTGCCAGAGGCGCAAATCATCATCCATCGCCCGCACCGTATCGACATAAGAAGGGTCCAACCGCTCCTCACACGACGGCAAATGTCACCCAGAAAAGAGAGTCTTCGCCCGGTGATCATCCTCATGGTCGTCGATTAGCCCGACCCGTTCGGCCCGAGGTACCCCGTCACCTCGCCCGGCCCGGCGCGCGGAAGCTTACATCGTCAACCGCAGGAATCCCCGCATAAAGCTTCGAAGCCCGGCGCAGTTCCAGCACGAATGCACTCTATGTAGAATGCTTCCTGTCATGACACCGACAGCCGCTTCCTTGTTCCCGCCGGACCATCTGCCCCGCCCTAAAAAAGCGCGCGCCATTTCCTGACGCGCCCCACCCCACAACCGCTCGCCCGCTATTCCTCGCGCAGAACCTCCAGCGGCTTCTGTCCCAGCAGGCGAAAGCTCGCGATCCACCCCGTCGCCACCGCCAGCACCGCCGTCCCCGCAATCGCCACCAGTGTCCCACCCGCGCCCCGTTGGAACACCACGTCCATCCGGTGCAGCAGAATCCGCGACAGCACATTGGCAAAGAGCGCGCCCACGGCGCCCGCCAGCAGTCCCAGCACCACAAACTCCACGCTGAACACCGTCCCGATCCGTTTTCGCGTCGCGCCCAGGGTCTTCAGCACCACCACCTCCCGCATCCGCCGGAACCGCGTGCTCGCCACGCTCGATGCCAGGATGATCAGCCCCGATGCGATCGAAAAACCCGCCAGGAACCGGATCACAATCGTGATCTGCTCTACCACCCCCTGGATCGTGGTCAAAATATCTGCAATGTTAATCACCGTCACCGTGGGATACGCCGCGAACAGCGCCCGCTCGATCTCCGGAATCGCATTGGGCCGTGTGTGAATGTCCCCGTACCACACTACCGGCTGATCCTTCACCAGCGCCTGCGGCACGATAAACTCGCTCCGCGCAAACGCGTGCTCGCCCAGGATCTTGTAGATCGCCACCACCTTCACCGGAATCTGCGTTTCGCCCGCCACAAAGGTCACCTGCGATCCCACATGCAGGTTCAGCCGCTTCGCCACGTGATCGACGACCGCCAGGCCCGAGCCCGCGCTCGGGTCGCCAGATACAGTCCACCACCGGCCCTCTTCAACCTTCGTTCCATCGGGCGGTTTCTCCGACCACGAAAGCGTGGTGTTCCGCAGCATCCGCTTGGGGAAATGCTCGATCTTGAGATCCTCAAGCGGCGTCCCGTCGATCGAGTCCACCCGCGCCGACACAATCGGAACCTGCTCCATCGTCCCGATCACCCCCGGCTGCTTCTTCAGCAAAGCCTCGATCCCCGGCAACTCATCCGTGCTCATGTCGATCAGGAAAACGTTCGGTGTATCCGGCTTCACGTCCTCCTGCAGCGCCCCGACAATCGACCGCTGCATCAGGAACACGCTCAGGATCAGCATCACTCCCGCGCCCAGTGCAGCCAGCACCGCCGCCGACTGGTTCCCCGGCCGGTACAGATTCGACAGCCCATGCCGGAGCGCCGACGGCAACTGTAACCGTGTCCGTGACAAAAAGGCCCGCAGGCCCCACAGCAGCACCGCGGAAAGCCCAAGGATGAACACCAGCAGCCCTGCCAGGCAAATCGTGAACCACTTTCCCACCAGCACGGAATCCGCCAGCGCCGCCGCAATCCCGCCCAACCCCGCCAGGATCAGTACCATGGAGCCCAGTTGCAGCTTGTGCTCGCCCAGCCAGCCCTTCCATCCGCCACCGTTGCCGCTCTCCACCATCCGCCGCAGCACCAGACTCGGCCGCACCTGGCGCACATCCAGCAGCGGCGGCAAACAGAACAGCAGCGTGGTCAGCACGCCGGTCCCCAGCGCCGCCAGCACTGGATTCAGCGGCAGAGTAATCGGCGGCCGCAGCGGCAAGAGTTTTCCCAGCAGCATGGGGAACGCATACTCCACGCCCAGCCCCGCGGCAACGCCGATCAATGCGCCCACCACCCCCAACAGCAGCGTCTGGATCAGATAAATCCGCAAAATGTCCGCCGACCGCGCCCCGATCGACTTCATGATCGCCAGAATTTCGATCCGCTGCTGCAGGTGCGCGCGCATCGCCATGCCCACGCCAATCGCGCCCAGCACCATCGCCACCAGGCAGATCAAACTCAGCAGCCCCGTCGCCCGATCCACGCCCTGGCTCAGCGCCGGACTCGTCTCCCGGAAATCCGTTACCTGTGCGTCCGGCAGAATCTTCTCGATCTGCGTCCGCAAATCCGCCACTTTCTTCTGATCGGCAATCGCAAACAGATACCGCTCCGTCGCCCGGCTCCCCGGCTGCAGCAATCCCGTCTCATCCAGGGCCTGCCGCGTCATCATCACCCGCGGCCCCAGTCCCACGCCGGCGGTCATGCGGTCCGGCTCTTTCTCGATCACCGCCGCAATCCGGAACCACCGTCCCCCGATCTTCAGTTGATCGCCTACCTCCGTCCGCAGGCGCACCAGCAGGTTGTCGTCCACCACCACCGTGTCATTGTTCAGCGCGCTTCTGAGATTCGCGCCCGTCGACAACACCACCGTCCCGGCAAAGGGATACTCCGCCGGATCGACCGCCTTCAGCGTGACCAGCAGCGGCACCGGATCGCCCTCGACCATGGCCATCGATACGGTCTCCGTCACCTGCGTCCAGCGCACGCCCTGAAGCGAATTGAGTTGCTTTACTTCCGCGGGCGTCGCCTGCCGGAACATCCGCGCCGACAAGTCCCCCGCCATGATGCTCCGCGCCTGCTCCAGCAGCGCCCGCGAAAATGACGTGCTGAACCCCCGGACACCGGTCAGCGCCGCCACTCCCACCGCTACCGACAGCAGCACGAAGACGAACTTCGCCTTCGCGGCCCGCAACTCCCGCCACGCAATCCGAGCCGCCGTCCCCCACGGCAAAGCAGGCTTCGGATGAGTGCCATTCACAGGGGCGCTCATCGAATCTGCGCCGAAGGCGCGTCTGCCTGGACAACCTGCCCTGAGCTTGTCGAAGAGGCCAATGCCGCCAACGGCGCACCCGCCATGCGGCAAGCATCTGCCACAACGATGCCATCCTTCAGCACAATCCTCCGGTCCGCTCGCTCCGCAATCTGCGGATCATGCGTCACCAGCACCAGCGTCGTCGCCGATTCCCGTTGCCGCTCGCCCAGCAGTTCCAGCACGTGCTGTCCGTTCGCCGAATCCAGATTCCCCGTCGGCTCATCGGCCAGCACAATCGGCGGCTCCAGCACAAACGCCCGGGCCAGCGCCACTCTCTGCTGCTCGCCACCCGAAAGCTGCACAGGATAATGTTGCAGCCGATCCTGCAATCCCACCGCCGCCAGCAGCGCCTCCGCCTTCTTCCGCGCGTCGCCCCGCGCATTCAGCTCATGCGGCAGCATCACGTTTTCCAGCGCCGTCAGCGTCGGAATCAGCTGGTACGACTGGAAGACAAAGCCGATCCGCAGCCCCCGCACCTCCGCCAGCTTGTCCTCTTCCAAACGGCTGATCGCCACGCCATCGAGAATCACTTCGCCCTCCGACGGCGTGTCCAGCCCGGCCAGCAATCCCAGCAGCGTGCTCTTGCCGCTGCCGCTCGCCCCCATGATCGCGGCGAACTGCCCCTTCGGAATCGTCAGGTCAATCCCGCGCAGAATCTCCACCGTCCGCGCTCCGTTCCGGATCGACTTTTTCAGCCCCCGCACTTCGATCATCCGCGCTCTCGCTTCCTGATATCCCTATGTAGTATACTGTTGTTTCGGGATTGTTAGACTGGTCCCGTGATTCGCCCTTTGGCGCTCTCCGCCGCGCTCCTCTTCCTCTCCATCATCTCTTACGCGGCCGCGCCCTCGTCCGTTCCCTCACATCTCCCGGTCATTGCCTGCTTCGGCGACAGCATCACGGCGGGATACGGCGTCGCGCCCGGCCACACCTATCCTGACGATCTCCAGCGCGATCTGGACGCCCGCGGCTACCACTACCACGTCGTGAACGCCGGCATCAGCGGCAACACCACCAAGGACGCCGTTGATCGCCTCTCAGCAATCCTCGGCCTTCAACCCGCGATCGTCATCGTTGAATTCGGCGGCAACGACGGCCTCCGCGGCATCCCCATCACCGACACGCGCCGCAACCTCGATATCATCGTTGCCACCCTCGTCCGCGCCCGCAGCAGGGTCGTCCTCGCCGGCATCACCCTCCCGCCCAACTACGGCCCTGACTACATCCGCCAGTTCGACGAGACTTACAGCCTCACCGCGGCGAAGTACCACGCCCCGCTTCTGCCCATGCTTTATGCCAATATCTACACCGTCCCCGCCGCCATCCAGGATGACGGCATCCACCCCACCGCCAAAGGAGACAGCCTCTTAGCCCAAAACTTCCTGCCGCTTCTCCTGCCGCTGCTGCACAAATAGTGGCGCTCGGGGCGAGCGCTTCATGCTTTTCTTCGGTAACTGCGCCTTCGCGCAAAAAGCCGTCCGGCGCCAGCCGATTCCGCCCGTGCGGTCAGCACAGCACCACGAACGGCTGAAACAGCGTCCCCGCCACCCGCTTCCCGACCGCCACCAGCTCCCGCTGCCCCTCAAAGATCCGCACCACCGCCGCTCCCGAATACTCCGGCAGATTGACCTGCATCCCGTTCCGAATCCGCCCCACTGTCGCCTCGTCTGCCGTTACCGCCGGCATTTCCGGCAGCAGCGTTCGCGGATGTGGCATCCGCTCCGCAAGCCTGCCCTGCGCCCCCAGGCTCTCCACTTCTACCAGCGTCAGCGCCTCGCTCAGCGTGAACGTCCCCGCCCGGGTCCGCCGCAAGCTGGCCAGATGCGCTCCGCACCCCAGCCCCTGGCCCATCGCATGGGCAATTGACCGAACATATCCGCCCGCCGAAATCCGCATCGCGAACTCTGCCCGATCGCTCCCCACCCGCTCGATGGTGAACGCATCCACCGTAATCCGCACCGGCTTCAGGTCGGGAGTTTTCCCCGCGCGCGCCAGCTTATATGCCGGCTTGCCTTCCACCTTCTTCGCGGAAAAGGGCGGCGGCATTTGCGAAATCTCCCCCAAATACCGCGCCGCCTCGCGCCGCACAGCCTCCGCCTCGAGCGTCACGTCGCGCGCCTCGCCCACCATCTGTCCCTCGGCGTCATACGTATCCGTCGCGAACCCGAATCGGATCGCGCCCGTGTACGCCTTCGCATTGGCGTTGAAGAATTGCGCCAGCCGCGTGAACTTCCCCAACAATAGCGGCAGTACGCCCGTTGCCATCGGATCGAGCGTCCCCAGATGCCCGACCGACTCCTCGCCCGTCGCTCTGCGCACCCGCGCCACCACGTCGTGCGACGTCATTCCACCCGGCTTGTCAATAATCAGGAGCCCATTCACCCTGTAACAATACCCGTTCTGACGCGGCTGACCAACGCCCGGCTAACGAAGTGTGAAGTCGATGTTCATCTGCGTCTTCACTTTCACCGGCTGGCCATGCAGCAAAAACGGCTTGTACTTCCACTTCTTCACTGCGTCGACAGCAGCCTGCTGCAACATCTCCGGCCCCTGAACGACGCAAAGATCTTCCACATTTCCTGAATCCGAGATACTCGCTTCCAACACTACGCGGCCTTCGATATGAGCCTTCTTCGCTTCCGACGGGTACCTGGGATCTTTCCCGCCGCTCCTGTATTGCGCCATCACCCCGCCCGCTACATAGACCCATTTGTGCGGAGTTTTCACCGGCGGCCCATCCTCTGCCGGACATCCAAGCGAAGCAACGGGAGCGGAATCGGAGCCCGCACTCTGCGCCGAAACTATCGGGGGAACAACGCTCAATACCAAAGCTGAGAGAAGCAGCGGTCGAATCATTCCCAGGACCCTCGCACCACCCTACACCCGAACTCCTGATCCATCCCGGATGAGCGACAGGAATTCCGTCCGCGTGTTTTGCTTCTGAAAAACCCCCAGCATCGCCGAGGTCACTGTCGACGAGTTCTGCTTCTCCACCCCCCGCATCATCATGCACAGGTGCCGCGCCTCGATCACCACCCCCACGCCCTGCGGATGAATCGCTTCCTGAATCGCCTCCGCGATCTGTCGTGTCAGCCGCTCCTGCACTTGCAGCCGCCGCGCAAACACCTCCACCAGCCGCGGCGCCTTGCTCAGGCCAATCACTTTCCCGTCCGGAATATATGCGATGTGCACCTTCCCGAAAAACGGCAGCATGTGGTGCTCGCAGAGCGAGTACATCTCGATGTCCTTCACGATCACCATCTCGTCGTAAGCCACATCGAACAGCGCCCCGTGCAGAACCTCCTTCGGGTCCTCGTGGTACCCCTTCGTCAGGAAATCCAGCGCCTTCTCGATCCGCTCCGGCGTTCGCGCCAGCCCATCCCGCGTCGGATCGGCATCATACCGGCGCAGGATTTCCCGATAGAGTTCCTGGGTCGAGACAGCCTCGAGCCCGGTCCGCCCAATAATCTCGCGATCCAGCTTCTCCCGATCCTCATGTACCAACGCTCTTGCCATTCCCCAGCCTCTCGATCCCTAACCCCTACACCCCGTACCC
Source organism: Acidobacteriaceae bacterium (assembly GCA_036267095.1). Classification (GTDB taxonomy): domain Bacteria; phylum Acidobacteriota; class Terriglobia; order Terriglobales; family Acidobacteriaceae; genus Palsa-343. The sequence goes on along the minus strand of DATAWS010000035.1, from coordinate 159,317 downwards.
TGAATTTCAAAGAAATTATTCACTGTCTCTTCCACCCGCACCGCCAGGCTCAGCGCCTGCGGCAACGTCCCACGCAGCCGCTTCTCGATCTCCACAACCAGATTCTCCGTCGTCGGCACGCGGCTCTGAAAAGGCTCCAGCGTATTGAGATTCTGATGATCGAACGGCTCCAGCACCTCGCGCCCTACCGCCCCATCCAGCTTCGTCAAATCGCACACCATGCCCGTCAAAGGATCCAGTTCCCCGCCAACGATCACTTCCACGGTGTAGTTATGCCCGTGCCCATGCGGATTGGCGCACTTTCCATACACCCTTTGATTCTCCGCCTCGCTCATCGACGCACAAAACAGCCGATGCGATGCGCTCAGCCGGTATCGGCGTCCCAGATATGCCCTCATCTTTCTCCTCCCGAATCGGGCTCGCGCTTTTGCGCCGCAGGCGCGTCCGCCCGGCCGGCCAGGCCCCCATAGAAATCCGCAAACAACTCCGGCACCTCATACACCCGCACCCGATAGAGCCGGGCCTTCCCCGGAATCTTCCCCTCCAGCCGCCGCCAGATCGCCACCGCGATGTTCTCTGTCGTCGGCAGCGCGCTTCGGAACTCCGGAACCTCCAGATTCAGATGCCGATGGTCGTAAACCGAAACCACTTCCCGCTCCAGAACGCCCTTCAATTCCTTCAAATCCAGCACAAACCCGGTCACCGGATCCACCTCGCCGGCCAGCGTCACCTCCAGCGTGTAATTGTGCCCGTGCCCATTACGATTGGCGCATTTCCCGAAGACGCGCTGGTTCTCCTCCGCCGTCCACGCGTCCACCCAGTAGTAATGCGAAGCGGAGAACTCCGCCTTCCTGGTTAATAAAATCATCCGTAATCCCTGCCCGCCGTATGGCTTGCGCCGCTCTTCTAATCCCTGATCCCTGCCTTTACTTCCCGACCTTTCCAGACTACCTGCTTCAACACCGTCACGCGAAACCAGCTCCGCCACAGCAAATACGCATACAGCGGAATCCCCAGGGGCGCCAGCATCCAGTCGCGGAAGGGAAATCCCGACCTCGCCACTCGCCCATACAGCCCCCACAGCGCCCGCAGCCAAACCAGCGCAAGCGCCGCCGTAGCCAGCGGCGTTCCCAGCACGCCGGTGCTCACCACCCGCCCCGACGTCCGCAACCACCACAGGAACCACACCAGCACCGGAATCCCCGCCAGTACCGCCAGCTCCAGCACCCGAACTCCTGCCAGCATCGGCGCATTCCCGAACAGCAGCGCCAGGTTCTTCGTCCATCCCTCCGCCATCGCCCCCAGGCTGCGATACATCCGCGCCGACACGGCTTCCGGCGCGTTCCGGAACCGCAGCCCCAGCTTCCGCCGCTTCACCAGGCTCGCCAGCGCCACGTCCTCCAGCACCGCGCCCTTCACCGCCGCATGCCCGCCGATCTGGTCGTACACATCCCGCCGCACCAGTAGAAACTGCCCGTTCGCCGCCGCCACTCGCTGCACCGGATCGTTCACCTTCGCCGGCGTATACGTCGCTGCCAGATCGCTGAACACCAGCGGCATCAGCGCTCGCTGCGCCAGTCCCCGCACCACCTGCCGCGGCGAGTACGAAAGCATCCCCACCTCATGCCGCTCCGCCTCAATGATCGCCAATCGTAAATGTGCCGGTTCGTGGACCGTGTCCGAATCCGTAAACAGCAGCCACTCTCCGGCAGCCTTCTGCGCGCCGGCCCAGCAGGCGTTGTTCTTTCCCGTCCAGCCCTTCTCCAGCCGCGGAGGATCCATCACCGTCACGCCCGGGTGATTGCGCGCAAACTCGTCCGCAATCGCCCGCGTGCGATCCGTCGATCCGTCATCGACGACCAGAATCTCCCACTCCAATGAGAGCCGCCACCCATCCTCGTCCTGCGCCACCAGCGAGCGCAGACACTCCCCCAGGCAATCCTCTTCGTTCCTTGCCGGGATGATGACCGAAAGCGTCAGAGGCCGTGCGTCCACAAGTGTCTATTATAGAAATGTGATCTTCTCCGCCCTATTCTGGCGTGGCGTCATCCGCCGATCCGCACCACTCGCCCTTCTCTGTACCCTGTACCCTGTACCCTGTGCCCTGCTTTCCGCCTGCAATCGCTCCAGCCATCCCGCCCAGGTCGGCGAGCGCGCCCCCAAAGTCGTCATTCGCGATGGCGCTCAGACCGTCGCCCTCCGCCAGTACGAAAAGCAGGGCAAGGTCGTTGTCCTCAACTTCTGGGCCAGCTGGTGCGCGCCCTGCCTCGAGGAATTTCCTTCCCTCATCCAGCTCCAGAAGGACATGCCCAACGTCGCCGTGGTCGCCATCGCCTTCGATACCGACGAGCCCTCTTACCGCCAATATCTTATCGATAACCACATCACCGGCATCGCCACCATCGTCGATCTCGACAACCAGTCCAGCAACTCCTTCGACACCACCCGCCCGCCCGAGACCTACATCATCGACAGCCACGGCATCATCCGCCGCAAATTCATCGGCCCCCAGGACTGGACCAACCCCGAAATCCTGAACTACCTGAAGAACCTCTGATCCCGGTGCCGGGTGCCCCGCCGGGTGTGGATACACCGCCGGATGCCGGATACCCCGCTGGGTATCCCACCCTTCTCGCCCGCCGTTGGCAAGAGCATGGGCCGGCTACTGGCTAGTGGCTATTTACTCCCAGCTCCAGCTCTCCATTAAGCTGGTTGTCGTGACGACGAACGCCTCTCCCGGGACCACCGCCAAATACAGCGAGCCTCGCTGGCCCGCTGCCCTCGCTCTCATCGCCGTTGCCGGGCTCCGCCTCGCTCTCCCCGAATCCCTCTCCATCGGTCCCGCCTGGCTCCTCATGGCCATCGTCTTCGGGCTCCTGATTCCCGCCACCTGGGCGCGCTCCGCCGGACGCGCTACCATCAATCGAGTCCTCGGCATCCTGGTCACCGGCGTCGTCACCGCCGATATGATCTGGTCCCTCGGCCTGCTCATCGCCGCACTCCCCCGCCACGGCGAAACGCCTCTCCAGATGCTCGAATCCGCTGCTGCCCTCTGGATCGCCAACATCCTCGTCTTCGCCTCCTGGTACTGGCGCCTCGACGGCGGAGGCCCCTCCGCCCGCGAGCTCCGCGGTGTCCACACCGACGGCGCCTTCCTCTTCCCGCAAATGACCCTCGACCAGCAGAGCCGCATCGCCATGGGCGAGCAGTGCTGGAACCCCGGCTTCGTCGACTACCTCTTCCTCGCCTTCAACACCTCCACTGCCTTCTCGCCTACCGACGTGCCGGTCCTCTCCCGCTGGGCCAAAGCCCTCATGATGATTCAATCCCTCATCTCGCTCGCCACCGTCGCGTTACTCGCTGCCCGCGCCGTCAACATCCTCTGACTTACCCCCGGATCGGCGCTGCAACACGAAACCTCGCATTCCCGCGCCAACCGGCTGCCACTCCCCCAAAGAGTCGGCGCCGCTCCTCAGCCTGTCCTCCACGTGCGGCACCATCGTCGTCCTGCTCTTCATCTCTGCTTTTGTCCTTGAGAACTTCGCGCCAGAACCGCTACGACAGCCGCTTCTGGGGCTTCGTTCCTCGCCAGAACATCCTCGGCCGTCCGCTCTTTGTCTACTGGTCCATCCAGATCCACGAACCTTCTGACAACGCTTCGATCTCGCAACAGGCCGCCGTCACGCGCGACGAGTTCCTCCACTGCTTCACCCGCAGGCGCTGGTCTCGAACCTTCCAACCCATCCGATAAGCGCGGAACGATGAAGCCCCGCGCACTCGTGGCGTCGCAGCTGGCGAGAGAGAGCTTCCTGGCCGCTACTTCTTCCTTTCCATATATCCCCGCACCAAACCCGCCATCTCCTCCGCCTTGGTATCCAGCGCAAAGTGCCCCGCGTCCAGGACGTGTACTTCGGCCTCCGGCACATCCTTCCGATACCGCTCCGGCTCGCCCAAATCGAACGACAAATCGTGCTTCCCCCACAACACCAGCAGCCGCGGCTGCGTCTTCTGCATCCACGCCTGCCACTGCGGATAGGCCTCCACATTCGTGCGGTAGTCGTAGAACAAATCGCTCTGGATCTGCGCCTGCCCCGGCGCGTTCAGAAACGCATTCTCATCCGTCCACAGATCCGGATCGTACAGCTCCACGTTGGGATCGTCCCCCACATGCCGCGTCTTCGTCGCTGCCATCGACAGCAGATTCGTCCGCAGCGCCTCGTCATGCTTCGCTCGATCCGCCCAGAACGCTCGCCGTGTCACCCAGTTCGCGCCCAGCCCCTCGTTGTGCGCCACTGCGTCCTGCACAATCAGCGCCTGCACCCGCTCCGGATGCCTGAGCGCCATGCGAAATCCGACCGGCCCGCCGTAATCCTGCATGTACAGCGTGTACCGCTCCAGCCCCAGCGTCTGCGTAAAGTCCTCCATCACTGCGGCAATATGGTCGAACGTGTACGCAAACTTCGTCGGGTCGGGCCAGCGGCTGTGCCCAAAACCCGGATAATCCGGCGCCACTAAGTGATATCGATCGGCCAGCCGCGTCAGCAGCGGCTCAAACATTCGCGACGACGACGGCAGCCCATGCAGCAGCAAAATCGTCGGCCCGTCCTTCGGCCCCGCCTCCCGATAGAAGATCGAAAGCCCGTCTACCTGGACGGTCCTATAGAAAATCGGCTGCCCCATCGAAACCTCCTTCGCCTGCGTATGCGCCGTCGCGCCAGATGCAATCACCACACAGGCGGCCAGGCAACAGCGGCTCCAACCCCGCCACGTCCCACGATGCATCAGCGTACCTCCTCGTGATCAGGGCCTGCTGCTCGCCAGTCCGGCCCCCTGCATCGTCAGCACCACCCGGAACACGGCCTTCCCGCTCATCATCCGCGCATACGCCTCCGCCGCTTTTTCCAGCGGATAGGTCTCGATCATTGGCCGCACCCCGCTCTGTTCCGCGAACCGCAGCGTGTCCTCCGAATCCATCGGGATTCCCGACCACCACCCCTGAATCGACTTGCTTCCCGTGATGAGCTGGAGGGGCGTCACTTCAATCGGATCGAACGCTGCGCCGACCACGATGAATTTCCCGTTCGGCCCCAGTCCATCAATCAGCTCCGACATCGACTTTGAATTCGGCGCGGTCGCCAGAATCACCTTCGCCCCGCCCAGTTTCTGCAGTTCCTCGGCCGCCTTCGTCGCCTTGCTGTCGATGTACACCGCCGCACCCAGCTTCTTGGCCAGCACCGCGTTGTCCGGACCGCGCCCGACCGCCGCCACCTTATACCCGAACTTGTTGGCGAACTGCACCCCCAAATGTCCCAACCCGCCGATCCCCTGCACTGCCACCAGATCGCCCGGCAGCGCTCCGCTGTGCCGCAGAGCGTTATACGTCGTCACTCCCGCGCACAGCAGCGGCGCCGCTTCGGCATCCTTCAGGCTGTCCGGCACCGACACCAGCGCTTCCACCGGAGCCACCATGTACTCCTGATATCCCCCGTCATAACTGATCCCGGGAATCTTCAAGTTACGGCAGTTGCTAAAATCCCCCCGCCGGCATTCAGGACAGGTATTGTCCTGCCCGCCATGCCAGCCCACCCCCACCCGCTGTCCCTTTTTCCATCCCGTCACGCCCGCGCCTGCCGCGTCGATCACCCCAGCAACCTCGTGCCCTGGAACCCGCGGATACTGGAGCCCCGGCCACCCGCCTTCCACGGTCAGCGCGTCACTGTGACACACGCCGCAAGCCTGCACTTTGATGCGCACCTGTCCCGCCCCCGGTATGGGAATCACCCGCTCCACCACCTCGAATCCCGCTCCCGGTTTGCCAATCTGCGCAACCTTCATCGTTCCAACTTCGACTGCTGTGGCCGCCATAATTCCTCCTCTGCGTTATCCGTGAACGTTGCCAGGCGCCGGCGACAACCGGCGCCTATTCTGCGATCTCGAGAATCACTTCCAGTTCCACCGGCACCCCCAGAGGCAAACTTGCCACCCCAATTACCAATCGCACCGGCAGCTTGTCCTCGCCGAACACATCGCGAAATAAGTCCGACGCCGCATCCGCCACCCGCGGCTGATCGAAGAAGTCTCCTGCAGTAGCCAGAAAGACGCCCAGGCGCACCACCCGCGTCACCCGATCGAGCGACCCCAGATGCTTCTGCGCCACAGCCAGTATGCTCAGCGCGGCCGTGCGCACGGCATCGCGTCCCGCCTCCGCATCCAGCTCCGCGCCGAGCCGCCCAACATATTGTGGTTTGTGATCCACCACCGGAAGCATCCCGCTGAAGAACAGCAGGTTCCCGGTCTCGACTGTCTCCACGTAGCTCCCAAACGGGTGCGGAGCATCCGGCAACCGAATCCCCAGTGCTTCCAGCCGGCGCGCTGCTCCGCCTTGTGCCTCGGCCATCGGGTCTCCTGCGCGCGGCGCACTCCGCCTCCGGACCTGCCCGTTCAAAGAGTATGAACCGCTGCCCCCACTAGATTCCCGCCAACTCCCTTCGGATTGTGGAAATCCCTCATCGGCGGGAAATTTGCCGCCGGTTCCTCGGTCCCTATCGGTAAAACATCGCGCACCGAAGAATTGCCGGGCATGCGGCAGCAACGTGTTCGCCAGCGGCACCAGCATGAACCCGCCCGGGATCCGCCCCACCGTTCCTTTTCATCGGGATCTGCATCGACTCCCTGCCTCAGCGCCGCGCCCCTCAGCAGTTCCGCGCTGCGAAATGTTCGCAGATTCCCGCCACCCCTGGCCGGAACTCCCCCTCCGGCCCCAGCAGGCTCACCACCAGCCACCCGTCCCCACTGAACCCGAAGAAGTATCCCGGATGCACGCTCACCCCGCGCTCCTCCGCCAGCCGCACCGCCAGTTCCTCATCCCGCTCCAGCGCCGGCACCCGCAGCACCGCATACCACCCTGCCTCCACCTCCAGCCGGGTGATCGCCGGAACTCGTAACAACATCTGATCCAAATGCCGCAAATTCGTCGCAGTCCGCGCGCGTATTTGCTCCTGCATCTTCCCCGCACCGCCTAACCACACCGGCAGCGCGCACTGTACCGGCGCATTCATCGACAGGAAGGTATCGGCCACCACCTCCAGCCGCCCCAGCGCCTCGTTCAGTGCCGGCTCCGGCCCGTGGACCACAATCCAGGCCGCCTTCATCTGCGACAAAGCCGCGATCTTACTGATCCCGCTCAGCACAAACGTCAGGCAGGGATGTTCTCCCCTGGCAAAGGTCCCGCCTTCCTCAGCACATTCAATGCCGCGAGGCGACGTATCGCGCTTCGCGCAGGAGTAGTCGAGGAAGACCTCATCTACGATGAGTGCCAGTCCAAATTCCCCACAGATCCGCTCCAACTCCCGCCGCTCCGGCGCCTTCGTAAAGTGCCCCGTGGGATTATTCGGATGCACGACCGCAATCGCCTTCGTCCTCGGCGTCACCCGCTCCCGCAAGCCCGCAAAGTCAAGCTGCCACCCGTGGTCGTACAGCAGCGGATACGGCACGAGCCGCACATCCTCAATCTGACCCAGAAAATCGAACAGTGGATAACTGGGCTGCGCCAGCAGCACTTCGTCGCCCGCATCGCACAGCAGCCGAAACAGCCAGCTATACGCCTCGCTGGTGCTCGTCGTCAGAAAAACCTGCTCCGGCCTGACCGTCGCCCCCCGTTCCGCGCAGTAGCCGCATACCGCCTCCCGCGCCGGCAGCATTCCCCTGGGGTCGGGATCGTACGCGAGCGCCCGCCGGTCCCCCAGCGCTCCCAGAATCTCCGCCCCGTCGTACGCGAAACCGCACCGCGTCGGATTCGACGCCGTTAGATCGAGAATCGTCCGTCCCGCTCCCCGCCGCTCCCGCAGCGCCCGCGCCAGCCGCGTCTCCGCAACATCCCATTCCGTCCTCGCCGAAAACCGCACGCCCCATCTTTGCATATGTCATTCGCATATCTTCTTCCGAGCCCCTGCACCCTATCCCCTATACCCTGTAGTCATGCTCCGCGCTGTCCTCTTCGACTACGGTGACGTCCTCTGCCGCCCAGATCCCGCCACCCACCAGGCCCTCCTCGACATCGCCGCCGTCGACAACCCCACCTTCGAGAAGCACTACTGGCACGACCGCTACGACTACGACCTCGGCCGCCTCGACGGCCCCGAGTTCTGGCATCGCTTCGGCCGGCAAACCGGCCGCACCTTCACCCCCGCCCAAATTCGAGCCCTCGTCGAAAACGATGTCCTCATGTGGACCACCCGCCTTGAGGAGCCGATGCTCGCCTGGGCCGCAACCCTCCAGGATGCCGGCTTCGCCACCGCCATCCTCTCCAACATGCCCTTCGAAATCGCCCGCTGCATGCGCCAGGAGTTCGGCTGGCTCGCCAACTTCACCCACCTCACCTTCTCCTGCGAACTCGGCCTCGCCAAGCCCGACCCCGCCATCTACACCTTCACCTGCGAACAAGTGGGAGTCGGCCCCAAAGATGCCCTCTTCCTCGACGACAAGCTGGTGAACATCGAAGCCGCCCGCCGCGTCGGCCTGCACGCCGTCCAGTTCCACGACATCGCGCATCTTCGCCGCGACCTCGAAGACAGCGGCCTCCTCCAGCAACTGCCCCCGCTCGCCGAAACCGAACCCGAAGTCCCCGCCTGAATCGGCCCAGCCGACGCGCTCAGGCGCCTGGGCCGCCTGTAGTTGCGCCACGCCCCGTTTTCGTCCATCATTTTCGAATCCCGCCGCCGAGGCAAAGCCCAAATGTCTGCGTCCGCGATGACCGCAGCCGCCGTTCCCGCTCCCGCCGCCACCACGCCGAGCCCGTGGAGCCTCCCCACCCGCATCGCCTTCCGCTTCTGCGTCCTCTACTTCACAACCTTTTGCCTCACCACCCAGGTGCTCCCCATGCTCCTGGAGATTCCCGGCGTCGACGTCCCCGACCTCGCCTTCCTCCCACCCATCCAGCCCCTCGTTGCTTGGGTCGCCGCGCATCTCTTCCATGCGAAGCTTCCCCTCGTCACCACTGGCAGCGGCAGCGGCGACAAAACCTTCGACTGGATCCTGACCTTCTGCGTCCTCGTCTTCGCGCTTGCCGGAACGGCGCTTTGGTCCGTCCTCGATCGCCGCCGCACGTCGTATCCCGCGCTCCACCGCTGGTTCTGGCTCCTCTTCTGCTTCTGCCTCGCCAGCCAGATGTTTGGCTACGGCTTCGACAAGGTCATTCCTCTGCAGATGCCGTTTCCTTCCCTCTCCCGCCTCGTCGAGCCCTACGGCAACTTCTCACCCATGGGCGTCCTCTGGTACTCCGTCGGCGCCGCGCCCGCCTATGAAATCTTTGCCGGATGCGCCGAAGTCCTCGCCGGCATCCTCATCCTCGTCCCCCGCACCCGCACCCTTGGCGCTCTCCTCTGCCTCGCCGACTCCGCCTACATCTTCTCCCTCAACATGACCTACGATGTCCCGGTCAAGCTGTTCGCCTTCCACCTCATCCTGCTCTCGCTTGTCGTCCTCGCGCCGGACTTCCCCCGCCTCGCCGATCTCTTCTTCCTCAACCGCCCCACCGCGCCCCGTCCCGCCAGCCCGCTCTTCCGCTCACGCCGCGCCAACCAGGTCGCCACCTCCGTGCTGATCCTCTTCGCGCTCTGGTTGTTCGCCGCCAATCTCATCGGCGCGCGCATCAGTTGGTACAAGTACGGAGGCGGCGCTCCCAAACCCGCTCTCTACGGCATCTGGAACGTCGACACCTGCATACTCGACGGGCAGCCACACCCGCCCCTTCTCACCGACCCCGACCGCCCCCGCAGCCTTCTCTTCGATCGGATGAACTCCGCCTCCCTGGTCCACATGAACGAAACGCGTGATCCATACACTGCCGCCTTCGATCCCACCAAAGGCCTGCTCACGCTCACCGCGCTCCACGATCCCGCCCACAAATCCGTTTTCATCCTCACGCGCCCCGCGCCCGATCGGCTCACGCTCGACGGCACCCTCGGGGGCCGGAAGGCGCACCTCCAGCTCCATCGCGTCGATCTGCAAAGTTTTCTGCTCATCAGCCGCGGCTTTCACTGGGTGCAGGAGTATCCCGTCAACCGCTGACCAACCCGCTTAAACCCTCAGGGCAGAATCACGGTTCGGTTGCTCACCACTGCGCCCGTAGCCCGCCATTCCGGCACGTGGAAATTTGTCACCGTCATCGCAGTCAGCATCCGACCCAGCAGCGCATAGCGAGTAAACGTCATCGGCGTTCCCGGACACAAATACCGCTGTGGATTCTGCCCGCGCTTTCCAAACTTCTCCTGGTCGATGCCATTCGACAATCCCAACCCTGACGACCACACCGCTGCCAGATTCAGATCGGCCGGCCCCTGCTCAACCGCGCCTGTCCATCCCCCGCCCGCGAGCCCGCTGGCCAGCGCCGCCGGCCCTTCCGCGCATCCGTCGTCCGCCCATCGCACGCTGATAAACGTCAGCGGCGGCTCGCGCAGTGCCGCGCGGCACCGAATCCCTGTGGGATACGACGTCAAAACATCCGGCACCGGAGAACAAATCCCGAACTCCGGCACAGCGAAATCCCGCCCCTCCATCGCCACCTGCGCCGTCCCCATGGCCCTCATCCGGGTCAGCGCAAACCGCAGATCCAGCTCCACTGGCTCCGCCTTCACCGCCTCGAGAAAGGCCTCATCAATCACCATGCCGATCGTCGCATCGGCCACGCCCGCTTGCAGATGATCCCTGTTCTCCATCTCCCACGGCGACGTCCACGACCGACCGTCTAGCGCTTTGACCGTTACCTGCGCCGCGTCCAGATTCACTGCATCCTCCGAACCCAGTCCTGTCACCGACACCGGAAGGCTCACGTCGACCGACTTCTTCCCTGCCAGATTCGGCGCGAGGTTCGCCGTGGCAAGCCGGCTGCCATCCATGCCCAGCCGCATCGAGACGCCACCCGCGCTCGCTGGATATGCCGCCTCGATCACGGTCGTCGAGTAGGTCAGATAGCCCATTCCGAGCCCCACCAGAAAGATCCCCGCCAGCAGCCAGCGCGTCAGCCCCACCCGCCGCCGCGCATACGCAAACATCATCGCCGCCGCTGTCGTTACCGCCAGCAAATCCGCCAGATGCCACGGCAGCATCACCGAAAAGTCGCCGTTCTTCCTCCAGCCCACCACCAAAAGGGCGGCGATCAGAGCCAGCAGTACCCCAAAGCCGGTCAGCACGGTCTTCCCAAATCTCGACGTCACCACCGCCAGAGCCGCCACCGGCAGCACCATCGTCATCGCCGCCAGCAGCAAACCGTATCCCTGGCCGGGCAAATATCCCAGCGGCCCAAAACCCGCCCGCGCCAGCAGCACCCATTGCGCAATCAACAGCGGCGCCCCCGCAAACACGGCCACAAACAGCACCTTCGCCCCAAGCAGCTGCGGCCACTCATACGGCTTCGTTGCCCACCATTGCCGGTCGCCCACCAGATTCTCGCTCTGCACCAGGCGTGTCATCAGGATCCACCAGCTAACCGGCACCAGTACCGACACGAGCCCCGCCAGGGCGGACGTGTTGCGCACGCTGACCCCCGCCTCCATGCCCATTGACGCATAGCTTCGGGTCGGCATCCACGTCTGCGGATACAGCCACGCAAACAGCGCCGTCACCGCAAGCACCACCGCGATCTCCAACCACAGCCGCCGCGCATCCTTCGCGAAAATATGGATCGCCTGTTTCATGCCCGACTCCTTTCGCGGCTCGACTTCGCGACCGCCAGAACAATCGCCCGCAGCCGCATCGGTTCCATCGCAATCGCTCGCGCCTTTGGGAACTGTGCCTCCAGCTCCTCCCGCGTCCCCGCCCCCGCGCCGCTGTGCACAAACCGCACCACCGCATCCGTCGCCTCGTACAGCAGCCACGCTGCCGGCCGCGATTTTCCCGCGGCCGCTGCCTGGCTACCGTCCAGCGTCACGGTCACTTCCCGGAACCGTCCCGCCAGCACCTCAATCTCTTCGGAGAAAAGCAACCGTCCCTGTTCCAAATACCCCACGTGGCTCGCAAAGCTCTCGATCTCCGCCAGATCGTGCGACGACAGAAACACCGTCGTCTCCCCCGCCCGGTCCAGCAGGCTTTCGATCAGCTCGTCCCGCACCAGCGGATCGAGGCCCCCGAACGGCTCGTCGAGCACCAGCAGCGCCGGCCGGAACGCCAGCGCTCCCGCCATCGCCGCCTTCATCCGCTGCCCCCGCGACAGGTGCTTCAGCTTCCGCTCCAGCGGCAAATCGAACTGCCGCACCAGCTCCTGCTCCAGCCCCCGGTCCCATCCCGGATAGAACGGCCGCAAGTAGGCAAGCATCGCCCCCACCGTCATCCACTCCGGAAACTCCTGGTTCTCGCTCACATACCCAATCCGTCGCAGCGCCTTCCCCCGCAGATCCGCCGACTCCACGCCCAGCACCGTCCCCCGCCCCTCCGACGGCCGCAGGATGTTCATCAGGATCTTGATCAGCGTCGTCTTCCCCGCGCCGTTCGCTCCTACCAGCGCGTAAATCGCCCCCTCCGGCACCGCGAGCCCCACCCGGTCCACGGCCACGGTCCCGCCGAACCGCTTCGTCAATCCCTCCGTCCGGATTGCCGCCCCATGGCCCACAACCCCGGTGTAGGGTTTCGCGCCCGCTTCCCTTGTTGACTCTGTGATCGTCATCGCCCTTCGCTCCGGTTCCTGTTCGCTATTCGCCGTCCGCTATCCGCTCAATCTCTCCCAATGCGCCCGGATCGCCGCGATCACTTCCTCGCTTTCCACGCCCAGCCGCTTCGCCTCCACCACCAGTTCTTCGATCTCCTGCCCCAGCAGCTCGGCCCGCTCCTTCCGGCTCGCGTCAGGAATCGCCGCCACCACCGTCCCAATCCCCGGCCGCGTCTCTAAATACCCGCCATTCACCAGGTACGCCACCACCTTGTGCGCCGTGTTGGGATTGATCTTCAGCTCCCGGCTCAGCGTCCGCACCGACGGATACGCATCGCCAGGACGCAGCTGCCCCGACACCATCGCCCGGATCGACGCATAGACCACCTGCTCGAACAGCGACGCTCCCGGCCGGAACTGCACGCGAAACGGAATCACGCGTGTACTATGTCACATAGTACAGTTAGAGCGCAACAACATTTTGCGATTCTTACCCCGCGATAGAATCCCATCGAGGAACCTCCTGGGAATGATCCGCCACCTCTGCTTGCGCGTTTTCCTGCAGTCGCTGGCTTTCGCGTCTCTCCTCTTCATTCCCCTGCATCGCCCCGGACTGCTGGCCTCCACTCTCCTCCACGTCACGGTCTGCGCCTCCGTCCTCGGTCTCGCTTTCCTCCTCATCGCTTACCGGAGAGAAGTCCGCGCGCTCATTGCCGCCGCCAGCCGCGCCTGGGCCGTCATCGTGGTCGCTCTGCTCCCCGCACCGCGTCCCGTGCCCCTCCCCATATTCGCCCCTCGCCGATCCACCGATCCAGCCCGCGCGCCACTCTTCCAGCGGCCGCCTCCCCTCTGCGCATAGCGCGCTTCCCCGGAGCGATCTGGACCCCCGCTCGCCTCCTGAAACAGTGCTGCGCAACGTCCGGCCAGGCGGCTCCGCCCTCGTCCGGAACCCGAGGAACACAATGATCCCTGCACCAGAAACCGCTCCCGGCCTTCCCTCGTCCGGCACCGTCGAAGAGTTCTACGAAACCCGCCTGGCGGAACTCCGGGCCGGCCTGGTCGCACTCCAGCGCAGCCGGCGCTGGACGCACATCGCTCTCGCAGCCTGCCTCGCCGCGGCCGCCTTTTTCCTCCTGCATGCGGGCTCCCTGCCGCTCGCCGCTCTACCCGTTGCCGCCGCTGCCCTCGCCCTCCGCGAATCCCTGCGCATACACGCTCGCTCCCGCGAACTGGCCCTGCGCGGCGAATTCTACGAACGCGGCCTCGACCGCCTCCGCCACAACTGGACCGCCCTCCAAGCGACCGGAGATGAATTCGCCCGCGGACGCCACCTCTATCAGACCGACCTCCAGATCATCGGCCCCCGCTCCCTCTTCTCTCTCCTCTGCACCACCCGCACTCAGGCCGGAGCCGCGCGCCTCGCCGCATACCTCCTCGACCCCGCTCTCCCAGCCGAAATCCTCGCCCGCCAGCAGGCCGTGCGCGAGCTCCGCTCCGCCATCGGTCTCCGCGAAGAAATCGCCCTCCTCGGTAAATACCAGTTTCAGGAGTGCAGTCCCGACTCCCTCGGCGATTGGTTCCGCTCGCCCCTTCTCCGCGCGCATCCTGTTGTCGTCGGAGTCCTCTTCCTCAACGCAGCCGTTCTGCTGGTTCTCCTCGGCGCCTGCGTGGCGCAGGTCCTCGCGTGGATACACGTGCTCCCCGCCCTTCTCGCCCTGGCTCTCCTCCAGTTCACCCTCAGCGCGCCGCTGTTCTCTGGGGTCCGCGAACGCATCCGTCTCCTCTCCCCGCTGACCGGCGAATTCGCCGTCCTCCAACCCGGCCTCGCTCTGCTCGCAAAGCAGAATTTCACTGCGCCGAAGCTCATCTCGCTCGTTGCCCAGGTCCGCGCATCCGCCGCCCCGCGCCAACTCCGCAGACTCCAGCGGCTCTTCTCCTTCCTCGATCAGCGCAACAAGGAATGGTTCGCGTTTCCCTCGCTGCTCATCGCCGCGGGTTCGCAGCTGGTCCTCGCCATCGATCGCTGGCGCGGCGCCCACCAGGCCGACCTCGAATCCTGGCTCGACGCCTGGGCCGAATTCGAAGCCCTCAACGCCGTCGCCGGCTATGCTTTCGAGCATCCCGGCGACGTTTTCCCCGAACTGACTCCGATCTCCGAACTTGTATCTGGTCCCGCGCTCTTCGAAGCCCACGCACTGGCCCATCCCCTCCTGCCACCCAGCGCTGTCCGCAACGACATCGCGCTCTCCGCCTCCATCCCGTTTCACATCGTCAGCGGCTCCAACATGGCCGGCAAAAGCACCTGGCTGCGGGCCATCGGCATGAACGCCGTCCTGGCCTACGCAGGCGCTCCGGTGCGCGCCGCGGCACTGCGCCTCTCCTTACTCGCCATCGGCGCTTCCAGTTCCATCATCGACTCCCTCCTCGACGGCAAATCCCGATTCCTTGCCGAAGCCGAGCGCCTCCGCGCCATTCTCGACCAGTCCCTCCTGCACCGGGCCGACCCGGCGCGCGCCGCGCTCTTTCTCATCGATGAGATTCTCAGCGGCACCAACCCCCACGACCGTCGCGTTGCCGTCGAAGCGATGGTGCATGCCCTGGTCGCCCGGGGCGCCATCGGCGTCCTCTCCACCCACGACCTCGCCCTCACCGAGATCGCCGCCGCTCCCGGCCTCAGCGGCCTCAATTTTTGTATGGAAAGCGCGGATCCTGCCGACCCGCTCCACTTCGATTACCGGGTCAAGCCTGGCGTTAGCCGCATCTCCAGCGCGCTCGCCATTCTCGATCGCATCGGCATCCCGGTGGAAGCGGCGCCCACGCCAGGTTGCTGAGCCCGGAGCGACAGATTCTACGGTTTCGTCGTCCCGCTCGCCGCCGGAGCGGCCGCCGTCTCCTGTCGCTCCACCGCTGCCGTAAATGGTCCCGGCAAATGCAGGTTGCGAATATCCTCGTCCAGCGCGCCGCCCTTCGCGGTGTCCAGCGGCGATGGCTGCGAAGTCAGCTTCGAGTAGATCCGGAACTGCACTGCCAGATCGATCACCGACTCCACCGGCTTCCCATCCCTCTGCGCCGGCGTGAACGTCGATTTCTGGATCGCCGTCACCGCGCTCTCGTCCAGCCCAAATCCGATCGGCCGATACACCGCCACCGCCATCGGCTTCCCATCCGCCCCCAGAATCACTTTGTAGCTCGCCACCCCGGCCACCTGGTCCCGCTGCGCGTAGTCGTTCGACTCCGGCACGATGTTCTTCACCAGCTTCGGGCTGTCCACTCCCGGCCCCGGCCGCACGATGTTTGGGTCGGTCGGCACCAGCGACTTATGCGCCTGCTGTGCCTGGTAAAAGAACTGCCAGTAGTCCGGCATCGCCGCCACCATCTTCGCGTCCAGCTCGGGCGCGAAAATCTTGTTCATTGCCGCCCGCAGCCGCCTCGCCGACTCAGCCGGCGAGGTCGTCGTCTTCCCATCGTCAAGACCTGTCCCGGCCGCCCCACCACCCTGCTTTGTCGTCGCGGAGGCGCTTCCTGCAGCCCCATCGGCCTGGGTTTTGGTCGCTGGCTCGGTGTCGCTCTGCTTCGATCCCAGCTTCAGTATCCCTAAAAATCCCCTGCCCCCCTCCTTCTTCGGAGATACCACCTCCAGCCGGTCGATCACGATCACCTGATGCTTCTTGCGCGGGGTAATCTGCAGGCGGTCGAACGACGTCGCCTGGTCCTTCCACTGCGCCTCATCCTCAAAGTGGATCCCCCACCGGATCCCCTCCATCTCGACAGTCTTCTTTGTCACGTGGATGTGATCGATCAGCACCCCGCACAGCGTGAATGACCCCTTCGGCGACTGCCCCACCAAGTCCCCATCCATACTGAAATGCAGGCTCTCGTCCAGCCACAGTCCCCGCAAATACAGCGGACGCCCCACCAGCCGCGCGCGCAACTCCTGCTCCGACATCTCCGCAATCACCGGATCGTCAGCCGCTCTCGCCGCTGGGGGTGGATGGGTGGAAGAGGGGTGAGGCGGAGGGGCCTGCGGATAGCTCAGGGGCGCGCACACAAGGGACAGTGCGAAAGCGGCCAACCGAACAGGTTTCACGAGATCTCCTCCCACGACCGCCCAGATGCCGGCCTCCGGCTTCCCGCAGCAGCCGCCCCGGCGCACGTTGACCCCGGCAGCCGTACCCAGCCCGACCAGAGCATTCCATTCAGGGATTTGCCGTCACAATAGCACTTTCGGGGTCACCATCCCGCTGGTTTTCTGTGGATTTCCCGTCACTATCCCGTTAGCGGGGGCGGAGTGCGCGAAGCACTTTCGCCCGTGCGGCCAGCACACAAAAAACCCGGCCGAAGCCGGGTTCTGGTCTCTCGCGCAAGATTTCCACAGGGACCGTTAATCACTCTGATGCCTTCAACTCACACTTGAAGAATATTCAGGAAGTCTTTCCTCTGCAATCCAGACTGGGGGAACACCAACTCCAGATTCCGCGATCCCAGCGTCTTGTACGCCGCCTCGGCCAGCACCTGCCGGAAGTCCGTTGTAATTGCCAGATCCCGCCCCTGGTAGAGCTGCTCCACTTCCATCCCTGGCCAATGCCCGTAGACTTTCCCGCCCTCGACCGGGCCGCCCAGTACGAACATCACGTTCGCGTGCCCATGATCGGTTCCGCCCGTCCCGTTCTGGCGGCAGGTCCGGCCAAACTCAGACATGGTCACCAGCACAATGTCCCCTGCCTGGTCGCCCATGTCCGTCCAGAAAGCCGCGAGCCCTGCGCTGAACTCCCGCAGCCGGCCCGCCAGCTGCCCGTCCACACTGCCCTGATTCTGGTGCGTATCCCATCCGCCGACATCGGCGAAGGCCGCCTCAACTCCAAGGTTTGCTTTAAGAAGTTGCGCGATCTGTTTCAAACTGTTTCCAAACGCCCCCCCGGGATAATCCGCGCCCGCCGCCGGCGTGTACTTCTCCGGATCGGCCGCCCGCAGCATCTTCACCGCCTCGAAGGTCGCCTGCCCGGTCCCGTGCAGCACCGCGTCCGTGCTCTGGTCGTACATCGCCGCAAATGCGGACGCCGCCGGCGATCCCTGCGGGCTTCCGCCTTCAATCCCAAAGTCGCGAATGTTATCCAGCGCAACCGCCTCGATCCGCCCCTCCAGGGTCCGCGGAATCTCCGGGCCCAGCGCCACCGCGCGAAAAGGCGACCGCGAGCACTCCAAGCAGTCCTGATCCTCAGCCTGAAGCGCCCGGTTCAGCCATCCATCGGGAGTAGCTTTCAACCCCGGCGTTCCCGACTCCATGAAATCCTGCGCGTCGAAGTGCGAACGCGACGGATCGGGTGACCCCGAAGCGTGCACGATGGCCAAATGTCCCTGGTCCCACAGCGGCTTCAGCGGAGCCATCGCTGGATGCAGTCCAAAGAACCCATTCAGATCGATGACCGCGTTCTGGGGAATTCCAATATTTGGCCGGTACTGGTAATACGACGGCTCCCGATAGGGCACCACGACGTTGAGCCCATCGGCCGCCCCGCGCTGGAAGATCACGACCAATTTCTTTCCCCGCGACTGGGCTTCGGTCGCCTGGGCCAGAACCGACCGGGTCAGAAACGTCGGAATCGCCGCCGTCCCCACCACCGCCAGCGCCCCGCCCCGCAGAAACGCGCGCCGCGTCAGGGGAGTCAGCAACCGCCCCATCCCCGGTTCGACATGAGTTTCCACCGCGGGCCCGTGCACCGACTCATCCCACGCCTGATGGTTCATCGCTCGGACTCCGCTTCATCTGGGGATTGGGCGAAGAGACTCCGCCCGTTGTCACTCATGCTAACGCCCTCCCGGGGGAGAAGTTGCGGGCGGAATCCGACCTTTAGGCGGTGCCGGGTGCCCCAACCCCCTCATGGGGCTGTGGCAAAGGGTTCATTTTGCTGCGAGCGCTGGGGTTATCGAGTTTGATATCCCCCCCTGGCCCCGCTCCGGACCAACATCCGAGACAATCCGATCCATCGAGATCGACTTACCGCAGACTGCGCTGCCCGGCAAATGCTTCTGCCGCCTCGGTACCTTGCCCCGTCGAGCCCCGTCTGGATGAGCTATCGTTTCCTCGCCCGCAGCCGGTGACGTTCGGCACGCTTGCTGAGTCTATAAGCTCGTTCCCCGGCCCCCGCAACCGACCTCTCTCCACTGGAAAGCCCTGATGCGACTCATCCCATACCCAGCACAATTCTGCGCCCTCTCGCTGCTCGCCCTCGTCTCTGCGTCGTTCCACGCTGCGGGACAGGCACAAGTAACGGCTGTCGTTCCCGGCGAGATCGCCAGCGCTGCGCCCTACAACATGGCGCCCGCCTTCTCCCCGGACGGCAAAACGGTCTACTTCACGCAGGCCGACAAGAAGACAACGTCCATCGTCGTTTCCCGGTGGAGCGGCGGCTCATGGTCGTCTCCGCAAACCGCTCCGTTCTCGGGCCAGGCTCGCGACCTCGAAGCGGCCTTCGCCCCCAGCGGCAAATTCCTGATCTTCGCTTCGAATCGCTCCGCCACGCCGGCCGGATCCCCGCTCGACGGTCACTACAACGGCAAGGTCTCTCCCGGCGGCGGAGGGCATCTCTGGAAAGTCGAACTGAAGGACGGCACCTGGCAGAAACCCCAGCTCCTGCCCGCTTCCATCAACGTCAACGACGCGGTCTTCAGCCCCGCAATCAGCGCTGACGGCAGCCTCTACTTCATGCGCGCCGACGACGGCGGAGGGGTCTTTCACATCTACCGCTCCCAGTTCCGCAAGGGCCGCTACCAGGCGCCGGTCCGCGCCCCCTTCTCCAACACCACCTACGGGGATTACGATCCCGCCGTCGCCCCCGACGAGTCGTTCCTGATCTTCTCGTCCCCTCGTTCGCCCGCACCTCACGCAACCGACCTGTTCATCGTCTTCCGCACCGCAGGCGGCTGGAGCGAGCCTGTTGATCTTCGCTCCGTCCTCTCCGGCGAGGTCCACGGCGTCGAGGCCCGTCTCTCCCCCGACGGGAAGACGCTCTACTTCACGGGCCCTCGCCCCTCGTCCCCTGGCAGCGCCCCGAACTCCAGCGCAATCCTGCGAGTGAGCATTGCTCAGCTGCTGGCGAGCCACGGCATTTCCTGAGTCTCATGGCATTCCATGCCGGTCCGTCTCAATACTTCCGGAAATTCACCTCGATCTGGATGGCCGCGGCCACCTCCTTCCCCTCGTGCAGCGCCGGTGCGAACCGGTATCCCTGCACCGCCTTGATCGCCTCCGCATCGAAGTCCTTTCCTCCGGTGTGGATGACGTGCACGTCCCTGGGCATCCCTTTCCGGTCCACGACGACCCCAATCACGCAGACCACATTGGTTTTCGCCCAGGCTTTCTTATTTTTCGGATATTCCGGATCGGGCGCGTACACCAGTTTCGGATTCGTGACGCCGGGGCCTGGGTGATAGATGGTCCCGTAGCGGGCATCCTGCTCGGCCGCCACGCCCTTCGCCAGCGCCCCGCTCGCTGCCGTCATCGAGAGCAGCACTACCGCGCACAGCGTCAGCCCACCGCGAGCGAACCAGCTAACAACCGGCCGTTCCTTCTTCATCCGCATAATTCGTTTCTCCAGAATGTTGGCATCGAAAATCCCCAGAGCGTGAGCCTTCGCCGGTCGCGCGGCGATCATTTGCTGCGCCAGCCGCAGCAGCGACCGGCGATACGTTCCCACCTCCACCAGTCTCTCCACCACCAATTCGTCGCAAATCATCTCGCGCGTCTCGGTCATCTTTGCGCGCACCAGGCGCATGAGCGGATGAAACGCCACTAACAGCCCAGCGATCTCGTAGAAAAGATTCCTGGCGTAATCGCGCCGCTCGATGTGCGCCAGTTCATGGCCGATCGCGCTCAGAAAGTCGTCGCGGCCGCAGCGCTCCGCAAACCCGTCGGGGACCAGGATCACCGGCCTCCACGACCCCGCCGTCACCACTCCCTGTACGCGTTTCGAACAGAGAATCGCTGCGCCCCGCGCGCGGAAGGCTGTCTGCCCCCGCTCCCACTGTGCAGCCGGCTCGGCCGACAGCAGGGCGGGTTTGCCTTCATGAAGCAGAGCAGCGGTTTGCCGCACCGCCCACAAGAGGCGACCGGCAAAAATCAGTACGCATGCGATCCACGAGCCACACAGGATTCCAATCGCCCACTTCGGCAGGAGCATCGCGCCGCTTCCAACCCTGCCCGCGCCGGCCACCGTATCCATCGCAATGAAAAAACTCGTCCGACCACCCGGCGCAGGCGCTCCCGGCAACAACCCCGCACAAAAAGGCAAAGCAGGCGCCACAAGCACCAACAGAAAGGTCCCGACCCAGAGCACGTGCTCCGCCCGGGGCCCGCACCTCCGCAGCAGCCGGCTCGCCAGCCATCCGGCGCAGGCCAACAGCGGCACCTCCCAGCTTGCATGGACCACGTATGCAGCCACAACACACGCCAGCTTAAGCATCCCGTCCTCCCGGTGCGCTCTCCTCTTCCGCCGCCGCCAGCACCGCAACCTTCCCGGCGTCCAGCTGCCGCGTCTGGATCAGGCTCATCACCAGCGCCTCGCTCGAGCCGCCGAACATCCGGTCCACAAAGTCGCGCACCGCCTGCCGCAGCACGGTTTGTTTGGCCACCACCGCGGCATAATCGAAGGCGCGCCCACGCATCCGTCTTCGCACCTTGCCCTTGCGGTGCATCCCGTTGAGCACCGTCTGCACCGTGGTGTAAGCCAGTTCCCCCTCGACGTTCTTCCGGACATGCTGCACGTTGCTCGGCCCATCCCTCCACAGCACCTGCATCATCTGCAGCTCCAGCGGAGTCAGACCGAGCGTTCCCGACGAGCCTTTCCTGCGTCCAGCCACGCACTTCCTCCTAAACAAATAGGAGCGTAGGCCCAGGGCTGCGTTCTTGTCAACTATTTTTATAGGACTGCGCCGATTTTCCGGTCGAGCCGGCCGTGAACTTCCGCTGACAACAGAGTGACAACTGCGCAGCCTGTCCGCCGATACGCTGAGGCGTGTCGATCGAGGGAATGCCTCGCGTGGTGCGTTGGCTGGAGGGCGCGGCGCTTCTGCTGGCGTCGCTCTACCTCGGTCTGCACACCCTCCCGCGCGCGTGGCGCACGCTGAATACCGATTTTCCCAACTACTACATGGCGGCTCGTCTGGTCCACGAGGGTTACGACACAACGCGCATGTATGAGTGGTCCTGGATCGAGCGTGAAAAGGATCATCGTGCTGTTGATCTCCGCGTCATCGGGCTTTTGCCCATCACTCCGATCTCCACGCTGGCAATCTATCCATTCGTCGAACTCGCGCCACTGACGGCGAAACATGTCTGGATCGTGCTGAACCTGGGCTTGCTGATTCCGATTGGCTGGATGCTGCGATGGATGACGGGACTGAGCATCCGGCGAATCGCGCTGGCCCTGCTGCTTAGTTTTCCGCTGCACCGCAACCTGCTGTTCGGCCAGTTCTACGTGCTCCTTCTCCTGCTTATTGTCGCGGCCTGCTGGAGCTATCTGCGCGGCTTCCGTCTGCTGGCCGGTGCGCTTCTGGCGCTGGCCGCCGTCTGCAAGATTTTTCCCCTTCTGTTGTTCGTCTTCTTTCTGCAACGCCGGGAATGGCGCGCCCTGGCAGCGGGCGGGGTCGCGGGACTGGCCGCTACTGCGCTGTCGATTGGCGTGTTCGGCTGGAACGTGCACCGAACCTGGCTTTTGCAGATTCTGCCCTGGGTTCTGCATGGCGAAGGCCTCCAGCCCTATGTGGCGAGCGCGTCCATTTCCAGCGTGCTGCACCGTCTGTTTCTCGTCGAACCGCAATGGAACCCCCATCCCTGGCATTCGTCTCCGCTGGCATATGCCCTCCTGATGTCGGCGCTGTCGACCGGGGCGTTCGCACCGGCGATCCTGCTGATCCGCGGCAAGGAGCGGAAGCGGAGCCGTATTCTCCTCGAGTGGTCGGCGCTTCTGACCGCATCGCTGGCCATCTCCACCCTTCCCGCCTCTTACAATTTCGTCCTCATGGCCTTTCCGGTATGCGTGCTGGCCTCGATCCTGCTGGAGCGCCGACAGCTATGGTGGCTGGCGGCGCTGGTGTTGGCGTATCTGGGCATTGGCTTTCCCCTCGCTGTTCCCCGGGGAGCAGGGGGACTGGCGATGCTGCTCTACGTGCCGCGGTTACCGCTGATGTTTGCCGTTCTGCTGAGCATCTATGCGCTGCTGGGCCGGGATCGGGTCGTGAACAATCCTTCGCGCGACTGGACTCGGTGGGCGTGGGGCGCAGCGATGTTGGCCTGGGCGGTTTTTAGTGTCCACTCCACCCTCCGTCTGGAACGCGGGCAGCGGCAGGAATACGCTTATCGGCTGCCCTTGCAAGGGCAGGGATTTCTCAACTCTTCGCCGCAACCAGCGGGTTCCGGCGTTCGTTTTATCGCATTCACTTTTGGTGGATACCATTTGGTTCAAAACGATCCTGCTTCCGGCGGACCGGCCGATGGCGCGCGCTCTGCGGGCGCCGACAGCGATTCCGATGAGCTTTCCTTCAGCAGCGGCTTCGGCCATCTTTGGGTGGAGCAGGCCTCGAAGCTGGGTTCTCAAATCGCAGACCTCCGGCGCGCGTCCTCCATGGTGATCGACAACGCCCGCGATCCGATGCTGTCGGCCGACGGTCAGAGCCTTGCATTCGTGCGCGACGACCACGGCCGCGGGCGGCTCATGCTGGTCCGCATCGTGCCGCCTGTGAGGATGGGAGGAGAATCCCCAGTCGCCGCTGAGGCAGCGTTGACGCCGCCGCGGCTGAATGTCGATGAGGCTTCTTACCTGTCTGCCAGGCTCTATGCATTTGCGGCTGTCGAGAACGGGAAGCCTCCGCAGATCTATCTGACTGATGCGACTCATCGCAACGCACCCCTCCTGCTGGGCGAGTCGCGCTACCCCGATCTCTCGCCGGATGGACGGTGGATGGCGTACAGCCGCCTTGAAGGGGGGGTGTGGAATCTTTGGGTGCGTAACCAGGCGACCGGCGCGACTCGGAGAATTGCCGACGTACCCTGCAATCAGATCCAGCCGAAGTGGGAGCGCGACGCAAAGACTCTGCTTTACGGCACCGACTGCGGGCGAAGCGTATGGTTTACCGCCATCGCCCAGCGACGAGTGCTTCCCTGAAAGGCTGGGCGCTGCAGACTCCCGGCGACTGTCCTCTCCGGGCCACGCGGCTTTACCCTCCCCTCCCCGCTGCCTTGCGTGGGTGATTGATTCTGCTGGAACTGTGAGGCAGTGATCTCCCGGAGACTCCGGCAAGGCAGTGATCTCCCGGAGACTCCGGCAAACGACGGGGAGCGGGGTAGTGAGGGGTTTGGCCGGACGTGAGGCAGATACAACCGCTTCTGCAGCAGTTACAACCGCATCCCGCGCAGGTAATTGAGCACGGATGAGATAAGACTCGGCCACATATGAGGCAGACAGGGTCGTCATGACCGGGGATGCAGCCGTATCTAAGGCAGGTACGGCCGCCAGTAAGTAGAAGGGCGAGCCCGGCTGGCGAGGTTAGCAGGTTGCGACGATGGCAGAGGATTGCAGCACGGCTTTCCAGCTTTCTCTCTTCAAAATACAAAAGCCCCGCCAGGCGCGAGGCTTTCTTTGTTTTTCTATCCTAACTTCAGGATATCAGGTTTGTGGCTCATTGCTGCCAACTTTGTTTGCGTCGGCGGGCGTGTAAGTGACTTGCTGTCATGCCGCGTTACTTTGGTGAAGAGCTGCGGGGGTTGACAGGAAACCCGGGACGCAGAACACGGAGAGCAGCGAAGTGCGCCGAGGCTGCCGGCGCACTTCGCCAAAGCCAATTCCCGCAGTCAGCGGTGCGCTATTGATGCGGCTGCGTCGTTCCCGGCGGCGGCGCTCCCGGCCTGCCCGGCATTGCTTCGTGGTTCGGCTGCCGCTCCGGCATGCACTCTGCTCCCGGAGGCGCGCCCACATGGGGGGCGGTCTGGCTCACCGGCTCCACGTCGAAGACCAACTCCGATTTCGGGGGAATGGGTCCCTTGCCGGTCTCCCCATAGGCCAATTCGTAGGGAATGAAGAGGCGCCGCTGTCCGCCGATGTGCATTCCTTCGAAACCTGTATCCCACCCGGCAATCACGTGGTGGCTGCCGTAGAGAAACGAAATCGGCTCTCCGCCCGGATGGTCATGCGATGAATCGAATTTGGTCCCGTCGGGGAGATATCCGGTGTACTGCACGCTGAGACACTGGTGCTCCGCGACCGGCGGCCCGCTGCCCGGCTTTGTCTCCACGTAATCGAGGGAGAAGGTTTTGGCACCATCGCCCAGTTCGTCGCGGACGGCCGGGCTCAGCAGCGGCGAAGCGTAGTCCAGCTTCACGCCAGGAATCTGGGTCACGGTGTAGAGGGTCCTGGCGCAGGGCGCAGTGTTGGGCAGCGCCGGAATCTTCGCCGACAGCTCCGGAGTCGTCACGCATCCGCCCGCCGCGGTGCGATGGGCGGTTGTTGCGGCATGATGCGGGGCGGTGTGGGTTTGTGCCGCCAGCGGCAGCGCCGCGGCCGTAGCCAGGATCAGGAGCGGAAAGTGGGTGTGAAAACGATAGGTCATTGCTCCCCAGTGTATGCAATTTTCAGCCCGATGGGGGTCGCCGGGGAGAAAGCAGGCGGCAAATCTGGCGCAGGACTACGCGACGCGGGGGTAAGTTGGCGGGTAAGTCCCTGAGTCAGCGTCGTTCCATTTGATTGCCGGCTCCCCCCTGAAGACATTGACGCGCAAGCCAGGAACCGCTTCCCTACACGGTGGAAGCAACGGCGAGGCCGGAGGCTCCGGTGGCGCTGTAGGGCGAGCCGGAGACGGCTTTCGCGCCCGCGGTTGTCACCGTGTAGACGTAGAGCTGCTGCGACTCAAGGGAAAGGGCGTAGAGGTCATCGTTCGAATCCCACTGCACAAAGTTGATGTTGTCGCTGTTGAGCGGGCTTCCCACGGCGGTGAGGGTTCCGTTGTTGTTGGCGTAGACCTCGAGACCGCTGGGGCCAGCCACGGCCAGGTATTTGCCGTCGGCGGAGAAAAGATAGGGATTGGGTTGACCTACCTGGGTGGTGGGCATGGTGGCGGAGGTGGCGGTGGTGGTGAGGGTGCCGGAGGCATCGGCGGTGTAGGTGGCGAGCTGGTAAGGGCCCGAGCCCTGGAGGCTGCCGGCCGGTGTGACCCCAACCGCGACCACTACGTGACTGGTGTTATCGGCCGCGGCGGCGTACGGGCAATAAAAGCTTCCGGAAGGCGGCGTGGGTGAGGGGAAAGGTGTGTTGTTGGTCAGCTCGGTGAGAGCGCCACTGGAGGCGCGGGAGAAACCGGTGAGCGCCTGGGTACCGTGATAGCAACTGGAGGTATATCCAAACTCGTTGTTGCCGGTGAACTGCAGCGAACCGGTAGCTTCGGGGCCGCCGTTGGCGCTGTTCAGGATGGTCAGCCGGCCGCTGTTTTGGTCGATGTTGTAGGACTGATATCCGTTGTTACCGGTGCCCTGGAGGTTCATGAAGAAGCTATAGAGGGTGGTGTAGCTGCGATCGAAGAAGAGGTTTGCGGGGCCGCCGGCGGGTATCGCCGGGCCGGATTTGGCGAGGGTGCCGGCGACCAGGGAGCTGACCTGCTTCAGCGAGCCGTCAGAGGCGATGGAGAAGGAGTCAATGCTGTAACCGTCGGCGCCGAAGAGATACGATCCGTGGCCGGCCATGAGCAGGGATCCATAGCCGGTGGTGGCCCAGGGCGAGCTACTGATGGGCGTGAGCGCGCCGCCAGAGCCGACCGCGTAGCCGCTGATTTCGTATTTGCCGCTGGAGGGCGAGCTGGACAGGTAGACGAAGGTTGCGGGGCTGGCCGATGAAGAAACGGTGCCTGATCCGGAGCCTGGAGTTGTGGGGTTGGTGGGAGTCGAAGGATTGCTGGAGGCAGTATTGCTGCTTCCGCCGCAACCCGCGATCAGCAGGGCGGCGAGGAGGAAACCGATTCGACGATGCATAGGGGAGGAACCCCAAAGAGGGATTGGCGATCGAACGTGCTCAAAAAGTCAGATGCCGCGGCGATGACAGGCGAGTGCGGGAGCAGGCCGGGTATTTCTTTGTAGTTAAGGACAACCTGGCGGGAAGTAGCCGGTCAGCGGGAAACTGGTCGGCGAAGAGAGGGTTCGCGAAATACCGGTTAGCTCAAAGTCGGCCGGCAAGGGGCGAGGACCAGGGAAAACCAGGATGCTCGCAGCGCCCGGGATGCAGGTTGTCTGAACGGATGGGGCGCGGGGTCCACGCCGCGACGCTCCCGCGGGCGGCAGGATCGGCGCAGGTACCTTAAAATAGAGAAGGAACCCACCGTTTTTCCATGGGAGAGGCGGTTGCCGGCGAATACGCGGGATTTGCGCGAAGCCGAGACGAGCTGCCGAAGGAATCGACACTGCATGGGAAGTAATATCCTCACCAAAGTTTTTGGCACGAGCAACGAGCGGGTGGTGAAGCGTCTGCTGCCGCGGGTAGCGGAGATCAAT
Organism: Acidobacteriaceae bacterium; assembly: GCA_036267095.1. Taxonomy (GTDB): domain Bacteria; phylum Acidobacteriota; class Terriglobia; order Terriglobales; family Acidobacteriaceae; genus Palsa-343. Next base: position 132,150 of record DATAWS010000035.1, on the reverse strand, counting down.
GCGCTGGAAGCGCAGACGAAGGCGCTGAGCGACGACCAGCTGCGCGCGAAGACGGTGGAGTTCCGGGCGCGCATCGCTCAGGCGCTGGAAGGCATCACGGACGAGGACGCACGCAAGGCGGCGGAGAAGCAGGCGCTGGAAGACATTCTGGCGGAGGCATTTGCCGTTGTGCGCGAGGCGGGATGGCGGGCCGTGACCATGCGGCATTTCGACGTGCAGCTGGTGGGTGGCATGGTGCTGCACCAGGGAAAAATCGCCGAAATGAAGACCGGCGAAGGCAAGACGCTGGTGGCCACGCTGCCGTGCTATTTGAACGCATTGGCAGGGCACGGCGTGCACGTGGTAACGGTGAACGACTACCTGGCCAAGCGCGATGCCGAGTGGATGGGCAAGATCTACGAGTTCCTGGGGCTGACGGTGGGGGTGATCGTCCACGATCTGGACGACAACCAGCGGCGCAAGGCGTACGGCGCGGACATCACCTACGGGACGAACAACGAGTTCGGGTTCGACTACCTGCGCGACAACATGAAGTTCGAGCTGGCGGACTGCGTGCAGCGCGGGCACTTCTTCGGGATCGTGGACGAGGTGGATTCGATCCTGATCGACGAAGCGCGGACGCCGCTGATCATTTCCGGGCCGACCGATCAGACGACCGACAAGTACGCGCGGGTGAACCGCATTATTCCGTCGCTGGAACTGGGCGAGGAGATCGAGAAGAGTGCGGAAGAGAAGATCCTGACCGGCGACTACGTGGTGGATGAGAAGCACAAGACCATCGCGGTGACGGACGAGGGGTGGGAAAAGATCGAAGGGCTGCTGGGGATCGGGAACATCGCCGATCCGGAGAACTGGGATCTGAAGCACCACGTGGAGACGGCGATCAAGGCGCACAACCTCTACAAGCGCGACGTGCAGTACGTGGTGAAGGACGGCGAGGTGATCATCGTCGACGAGTTCACCGGACGCATGATGCCGGGACGGCGGTGGTCGGATGGGCTGCACCAGGCGGTGGAGGCGAAGGAGGGGGTGAACATCCGGCGGGAGGACCAAACGCTGGCGACAATCACCTTCCAGAATTATTTTCGGCTTTACAAGAAGCTGGCGGGCATGACGGGCACGGCGGAAACGGAAGCGTCGGAGTTCGGCGAGATTTACAAGCTGGACATCGTGGTGATTCCGACGAACAAGGTGCTGCTGCGCAAAGAGAACGCCGATGTGGTGTTCCGGACCGCGAAGGAGAAGTACTTCGCGGTGGCGGAGGAGATTGCGAAGCTGCACGAGAACCAGCAGCCGGTGCTGGTGGGCACCACGTCGATCGAGAAATCGGAGCTGCTGTCGCAGATTCTGGCGCGCAAGGGCGTGCGGCACGTGGTGCTGAACGCGAAGTATCACGAGCGCGAAGCGGAGATCGTGGCGCAGGCGGGGCGGCTGGGGATGGTGACCATCGCCACGAATATGGCGGGCCGCGGCACGGACATTCTGCTGGGCGGAAATGCGGAATTTGTGGCGCGCCAGGAGCTGGTGAAGAAGTCGATGGCGCGGGCCATCTCGGCGGCGGAGGGAGCGATCAATCCCATGGCGGCGCCGGGGATGCTGCGCTTCTATTACCAGGGGCAGGAGTACGAGACCGGCCAGGAGAACTGGGATCGGGTATACGCCGGGCACGCGGGGAGCGCCGCTGAGGAGCACGAGGCGGTGATCGGGGCAGGCGGGTTGTTCATCCTCGGCACGGAGCGGCACGAGTCGCGGCGCATCGACAACCAGCTGCGCGGGCGGGCGGGACGCCAGGGTGATCCGGGAGCTTCGCGGTTCTATTTGTCGCTGGAAGACGATCTGATGCGCATCTTCGCGCGGGAGTGGGTTTCGACGCTGCTGCAGAAGATGGGCATGGAAGAGGGGATGCCGATCGAGTCGAAGATGATCTCGAACCGCATCGAGAAGGCCCAGCAGTCGGTGGAAGGGCAGAACTTCGAAGCCCGCAAACACCTCCTGGAATACGACGATGTGATGAACAAGCAGCGCGAGGCCGTGTATGGATTGCGGCGGCAGCTGCTGGAGGGCCTGGACCAGAAGGAGCTCATCGTCGAGGACTATGTTCCCAACATGCTGAGCGACATGCTGGATGAGTACGCGGGGGAGCGCGTGCATCCCGACCAGTGGAATCTGAAAGGCCTGCAGGAGAAGCTGACCGGGCAGTTCGGGTTCGATCTGGACGCCGAAGGGGTGGACACGGGCGGGATGACTCGGCACGAACTGGGCGAGACGATTTTCGAGCGGCTGAAATCCAAATACGAGGCGAAGCAGCAGCTGATCGGCGACCAGGCGATGCGCTTCCACGAGCGGATGATCATGCTGAGCGTGATCGACGGGCTGTGGAAGGATCATTTGCTCAACATGGATCACCTGAAGGAAGGGATCGGGCTGCGCGGCTACGGGCAGCAGGATCCGCTGGTGGAGTACAAGAAAGAATCCTTCAGCATGTTCGAAGGGATGATGGAGAAGTTCCAGGAGGACACGGTCCGCTTCCTGTTCCTGATGCGGATCGTAGGGCCCGACGGCAAGCCGGTAGAGATCCCTTCGCAGCCGCGGCCGGAGATTCCGGCGGCACCTCGGGTGGCATCGGCGGACGGGAACGGGCACCGGTTGCCGGGCGCCCCGCCGATTCCGCTGCAGCCGCCGCGGACGCCTTCGACCACCATCGACGAGATCGAGAAGGAGTTCGCGCGGAAGAAGCAGAAAGAGCTGGAGCATGCGCGCATGGCCGGCTCAGGGGACGCCGCAGCGCCACAGCAGAGGCGGGTGGGCGAGAAGGTAGGGCGGAACGATCCCTGTCCCTGCGGATCCGGGAAGAAGTACAAGAAATGCCACGGGGCGGGCGAAGCGGCCTAACCGGTTGGCTGGGGGAGGATCGGCGAAAGCCCCCCAAAAAGCAACGAAGGGTGCAGGATTCAATCCGGCACCCTTTTTGTTCAGGCGCGGGAGGGGCGGTTCTTCTTGATAATGGCGGCGACGATGAGCAGGAAGGCGAAGCTGCGGATGAGGTAGACCCAGGGACTGGCCTCGTTGGGGTGCTCGTAGAACATCATCACGGTGCGATTGATGCCCTCGATGATGAAGGCGAGAGCGAAGTTGAGGAAGAGGGAGTCGCGGGTATCGCGCCAATAGCGCAGGAAGAAGAGGCCGGCGAGGAGGGAGCAGGTGGCGACGACCCCCAGCAGGAAGCCTTCGATGGTGTGGAGCTGGGTCATTGCTGGCCCTCCCAGATGAGTCCATAGAGCAGGACCAGCATGGAGACGGTGGCGGTCAGCAGGCGTTCGGGATAGAGGTCGATCTGGGTGGGCAGCACGACCAGGTCGAGGAAGACGAGCAGGTTGGAGAGCGCGAGGCCGAAGAAGCAGATGGAGCTCCACAGGAGCAGGCGCTTGCGGCCGAGGGAGTAAGCGCGGGCGAGCAGCACGCCGCAGGTGAGGGTGACGAGAAAGCCGAAGATGTAGACGGCTGGAGCGATGGTGTTCATGGTTTGTCTTTCCTGAAGCGGAAGGCGCGGGCGAAATCGCGGACAGCAGGCGAGGCCTTGGAGTGGATCATGTTGGAAATGCGGACAAGCTCGCGGCGCCAGGTGCGGTCGACGTCGGCAATGAGCGTGTCGCGAGCTTCAGCGGAGATGTAAAAGCAGGCATCAGAGTCGCAGCCGGCGAGCTCGTGCTGCTGCAAATCGCGAATGATCTGGCGGGTGCGGTCCGAGGGGATATAGAGGTAGCGGGAGAGTTCGTCGATCGGCCAGCGGCGGGGCCGGGTGTTCCACAGAAGAAGCAGGGCTTCGAGGTGAGGAACGCTGTCGATTTCATCGAAGATGAAGCGGTCGACATCCGTCCGAATGGGGTTCTGCTCTTCCATGGCAGGGACGATAGGCGAGCCTCAGGGAGACGCGCTCAAGGGGAATTGGGATGAGATGCTGCCGGAGGCAAAAGAGTGGCCTGGAGGTGAAATGGATCGATTGGAAGGCGGATACCGGCGTGACCGGTGTCCCGCTGGGGATCGCGCGGGACCTGGGTTTTCAGCGTTGCGGGCTCACGGATCGCTGGAGTCGGTCGCTCCCTTTAGAGAACTCATGATCCATGCGGCGTAGAGTGGACTGGCCGCTTCGACCGGGAGAACGAGGAATTCGGGGAGTTCGAAGGAGTGGAGACGGCGAACGGCAGCTTCGACCTGATCGGCTTGCCCGGCCGTGGTCTTGATGAGCAGAAGGGTCTCCGAAGCGGTGTCGATGGCACCCTGCCAGCGGTAGATCGAAGTGAGGCCGGGAATGAGATTGACGCAGGCAGCCAGCCGGTCTTCGACCAGCGAGCGGGCGATGCGCTCGGCCTCGTCGCGGGTGGCACAGGTGGTGAGGATGAGGCGGAGGTCCATACAGGGTCCAGCGTACAGGGATTAGAGTTTAGGAATGAGGGAATGAGAGTTCGCGCTGCGCGCGAAACTCCCACATCCCCCGGGGATGTGGGGCACCCGGACAGGTTGACAGATCAGAAGGACGAGGGAGAGGAATGGCGGCGGAGATCAAGTTTGGGACGTCGGGTTGGCGGGCGGTGGTGGCGGAGGACTTCACGTTTGGAAATGTGCGGCGAGCCGCGGCGGGGATCGCACAGTATGTGGCATCGCAAAAGGGACCAAAGACCGTATTGGTGGGACGCGACACGCGATTTCTGGGCGAGATGTTTGTGGCGGAGGCTGCGCAGGCGCTCGCGGCGCATGGGGCGACCCCGCTGGTGATACCGGAAGCCTCGCCGACGCCGGCGATTGCCTATGCCGTGGGGCAGAAGAAGACCGGGGGGTCGATCAACATCACCGCGTCGCACAATCCGCCGGAATACAACGGGATCAAGTATTCAACCCCGGATGGAGCGCCGGCTCTGCCGGAAGTGACGCAGGAGATCGAAGCGAATGTGCGGAAGCTGGGGGAGGCGGCGGCGGCCGCATCCGAGGCCGGGAGGAAGTTCGAGGAAGTGAATGTAAAGCCGGATTACCTGAAGCGGCTGGCGGAACTGGTGGATCTGAAGGCGATTCAGAGATCAGGGATGAAGGTGGTCTTCGATCCTTTTTGGGGAGCGGCGCGCGGATATAGCTGCCAGGTGTTGCGCGAACACGGTGTGGAGACCTGGACGGTGCACGATACGCGCGATGTGCTGTTTGGGGGACACGCGCCGGAGCCGGACGGGGAGTTGCTGAATGCCTGCCGGGACAAGATGAAGGAAGTGGGCGCAGCCATCGGAATTGCGACGGACGGGGATGCGGACCGCTTCGGGATTGTGGACCACGACGGATGGTTTCTGCAGCCGAATTACCTGATCGCGCTCCTGTTCGACTACCTGGCAGAGACCCGGGGCTGGAAGAACGGCGTAGCCAAGTCGGTGGTAACGACGAATCTGATCAACGCGCTGGCCGAGGAGCGGGGGATTCCGCTCTATGAAACGCCGGTGGGCTTCAAGTACATCGGGGAGCTGATCAATAAGGATGAGATCCTGATCGGCGGAGAAGAGAGCGCGGGGCTGACGATTCGCGGGCATGTTCCGGAGAAGGATGGGGTATTGGCGGGGCTGCTGGCGGCGGAGATGGTGGCAGTGCGGGGGAAGAGTCTGCGGGCGCAGTTGCAGGAGCTATTTGACCGGGTTGGTTCCTTTTATCCGAATCGGGAGAATTTTCGCTTGACGACCGAGGTCAGGAAAAAGTTCACTGAGAAGATAAAGAACGATCCGCAGGAGATGGGCGGGCGGAAAGTTGCGCGCGTGGTGCGGACCGACGGGCTGAAGCTGATTCTGGGAGATGGTGCCTGGGTGGGATATCGGCTGAGCGGGACGGAGCCGGTGGTCCGGGTCTACTCGGAAGCGCGCAGGGAAAGCGACCAGGACGCCCTGCGGGAAGCGGCGAAGAAGTGGGTGATGGCGTAGGGGCAGGGATTGAAGATCAGGGTTCAGGAAAGCAAAAGCAGGAATCAGGGATCGGCAGTGGAGAGCGGGCGGGGTTGAGCGGAGAGCAGGAGCAGACGGGGATTTGGGCGCGGGCGGCGCAAGTGGCGTACCGCATGCGGCGGCGCGCGGCAACGGTGCTGGTGATCGTGGCGGCCCTGGTGTTCGGCTACCACGCGATCTTTGGCGAGAACGGCGTCAACGTCTATGAGCAGCGTCGGGTGGAAGACAAGTACGTCCAGAAGCGGATTGGGGAGTTGCAGCAGGAAAACGCCAGGCTGGCGCAGCAGGTGAAAGCGCTCCGCAGCGATCCCGATGCGATTGAGCATGAGGCTCGCGAGCGGCTGCACTACGCGCGGCCGGGCGAAGTGATCTGGACGGAAGATGGGAAACAGGCGACGGCGCAGCCGGCTCCGCCGCAAAAGAAATAGAGGCCAGGGGTCAGGTGCAGGAACCAGCAATCACCATCCCCCGCGCATCCTCCACTTTATAAAACCCGAGACGAGTACCGGCGATGCTGGCGGCGGCCGCATCTTTTCCTCGCGGGGCGCATTTAATCTTAGAGACAGATATGGACAAGTTTGTGATTCGCGGGGGAAACCCGCTGCTGGGAACGATTCGGGTGAGCGGGTCGAAGAACTCGGCGCTGCCGTGCATGGCGGCGGCGATTTTGACTGAGGACGAAGTGGTGCTGGAGAACGTCCCCCAGGTGCGCGATATCGAAACCGAGCGGAAGCTGCTGGTGTCGATGGGCGGGGAAGTGGAGCTGGGATACGGGCGGGCGCAGCACAGGACCACGATCAGCTGCCGTGAAATCAAAGACCCGACGGCGGCCTACGAGATTGTGAAGACCATGCGAGCCTCGTCGCTGGTGATGGGGCCGCTGGTGGCGCGCTGCGGGGTAGCGCGGGTTTCGATGCCGGGCGGGTGCGCGATCGGAGCGCGGCCCATCGATCTGCACATGAAAGGCCTGGAGATGCTGGGCGCGACGATCGGCTACGAGCACGGCTACATCGAAGCGCGGGCGGAGCGGCTGAAGGGCGCGCACATCGTCTTCGACAAGATCACCGTGACCGGGACGGAGGACCTGCTGATGGCAGCGGTACTGGCTGAAGGCGAAACCGTGATGGAAAACTGCGCGCGCGAGCCGGAGGTGACCGACCTGGCAGCGCTGCTCAGCGCAATGGGTGCGCAGATTCACGGGGCGGGGACCTCGACGATTGAGGTGCAGGGCGTGGACAAGCTGCACGGGGCAAGGCACCGCATCAACCCGGACCGGATCGAGGCGGGGACATTTTTGATTGCGGGCGCCATGACGGGCGGAGATTTATGTGTGGACCACTGCAATCCGGCGCACCTGACGGCACTGATGGGAAAGCTGCAGGAGTGCGGGGTACGGATCGATGTGCCGGGCAAGGATCAGATTCGGGTGCGCGGCGATGGGCCGCTGAAGGCCGCGGACATTTCGACCGAGGAGTATCCGGGGTTTCCCACTGACATGCAGGCGCAGTATATGGCGCTGGCCACGCAGGCGGAAGGCACGTCGCTGGTGAAGGAGAACATTTTCGAGAACCGCTTCATGCATGTGCAGGAGCTGGTGCGGATGGGCGCAAACATTCGCGTGGAGGGAAGGACAGGGACGGTGCGCGGGCGAACGCCGCTCTCGGCGGCGGCGGTCATGTGCTCGGACCTGCGGGCGTCGGCGTCGCTGGTGCTGGCGGCGCTGGTGGCGGATGGCGAGTCGATCCTCGACCGGGTGTACAACATCGATCGCGGGTATGAGCACATCGAGGAAAAACTGCGCGGGGTGGGAGCGCAGATTCGGCGCATGGGCAATGTGTTCCAGGAGAAAGAGCAGGGTGCAGGGGTCAGGGTGTAGGACTGGAAAAACGGAGTCGGAACCGCGAGCGCCGCATCCTATGGCGAGGAGGATGGCGATGGCGAAAGCGGATGATGGGGCGTTGCGCGAGCAGCTGGTGAAGTTTCTGAGCGGAGGCGAGGCGCACGCCGAGCTGAAGGCCGTAGTCGACGATTTCCCGGAAAAAGCGCGGGGCGCAAAGCCGAAGGGCGCCGAGCACAGCGCGTGGCAGCAGGTGGAGCACATCCGGCTGGCGCTTGAAGATTTGCTGGAGTTCTCGACCAATCCCAACTATGCGGCAAAGAAGTGGCCGGACGACTACTGGCCTGAGGAAGATGCGCCGGAGAACGACGCTGCGTGGAAGGCTGCGGTAAGGGGGCTGAAGAAGACGCTGGCGGATTTCGAGAAGCTGGTGAAGGATCCGGAGACGAATCTGTACGCGGCGATTCCGTGGGGCGACGGGCAGACGATTTTCCGGGAGGTTCTGCTGGCCGGCCAGCACACCAGCTATCACGCAGGGCAGCTGGTGGCGCTGCGGCGCGAGCTCGGTGTCTGGAAGTAGCTGTGCAGGCGGGCCGCGCCTGGCGGCGCGAGAATCAATTCCGATAAGGCATCAGCGTCTTGGTTCGGCGGCGAGGGTACGTACAGTGCCGGGGCGGTCGGCGTCGGGCAATTCTGCGGGGAACGCCAGCGTCACTTTGGTGCCGCGGCCAGGGCGGCTGGTGACGTCGAACAGAGCGGCTTCCCCGTAGAGGACCTGGAGGCGCTCCAGCACATTTTTCATGCCGATGCCGGTGCCCTGGAGGACGCCGCTCGAGTGGGCGCGCCCGGGGGCGATTCCGACGCCATCATCTTCGACTTCGATGACCAGTCGCGTGCCTTCGAGCCGGCTGCGGAGGGTCACGGTGCCCCCGGCGATGCGCGGCTCCAGTCCATGCTTGATGCTGTTTTCCACCAGCGGCTGCAGCAGCATGCTGGGGACGGGAATCTCCACGGTCGCAGGATCAATTTCCCGGGCGACACGGAGCTTTTCCGCGCCGAAGCGAGCGATCTCGATCGAGAGGTAATCGTCGGTGGTGGCCAGCTCATCGCGAAAGGGCACGAAGGCATCGTGCTCCTGCAGCATTTTGCGGAGAATGTTGGCAAGCTTGACGATGAGCTCGCGGGCCTGCTCGGGGCGGAAGCGGACCAGCGAGGCAATGGAGTTGAGGGTGTTGAACAGGAAGTGAGGATTGATCTGACGCTGCAGGGCGTCGAGACGCGCTTCGAGGAGAAGCCGCTTTTGCTCTTCGAGAGACTGCTCGATGCGGATCGCGTTCCAGATTTTGAGCGGGATGCCGACGACCATGGCGGCGCAGGCCCAAACCGCGAGGCGAATGATCCAGGTGTCCGAGACCAGCGCGAAGAGGCGGCCGGGATACATGCGGGCGAGGAGCTCGCGCAGGATCTCCATGGCAACGATGAGCAGCAGGAGGAGAATCTGGCGGTCGAAGCGGGGACGGAGGAGGGTGCGCCGGACCCAGCGGTAGAGGCTGAGATCGACGAAGGGAGAGAACGACCAGACTTCTTCCTTTTCCGCGAAGCGGCCGTAGATGCCGGCGATGAGGGCAACGGCGACCAGAAATGGCAGGGTGAGATATTCGCGGTGGAGAACGGCGGGAAGCGAGAACACGGAGGCGCCGATGAGCGCCGCGCCGGGGCCGATGAGGATGCCGATGAGGATGGTGGTCTCGAAGGAGATGTCGGCCGCGTAGAAATTGGAGACGGTGACGCGCACCCAGACGCCGAGGCCCAGCGGAATGCAGATGAAGGCCAGCAGCGCCAGGGTCTGGCCGAGGGTGCGATCTTCGCAGAAGAGCAGTCCCTTAAAGGTGCGGGAGCGCGCCAGAGCCGCGGACACGGCAGCGGCGACACCCAGCTTGATGAGCAGGGTGATGAGGATAAGGCGCGATTCAAGCACAATTCAGCGTACAGCGGATAGCGTCGGGGGTTGAGGAAAAGCGGCCGGCCGGCCCCCAAAAACAGTGTGGGAAGAAGCTCTGTCCGCCGGACTTCATATAATCAAAGTATGGCGATCACTTCCGTGCGCAAAGTAGCCGATGCGGATTTTCCCACCCGCTGGGGGCATTTTCGCATTCTGGGCTTCGAAGGAGAGATGGAGGGCAGGGCCCGGGAAGCGTGCGGGCCGCAGCTTGAAAAGGAAGAAGCCGTCGCCCTGGTGATGGGGGACGTGCATACAACGCCGCCGCTGGTGCGGATCCACTCGCAATGCCTGACCGGCGACGTGTTTCATTCGCTGCGCTGCGACTGCCGGCTGCAGCTGGAGATGGCGCTCAAAATGATCGGAGAGGCGGGCGCGGGCATCCTGCTCTATGAGCAGCAGGAGGGCCGGGGAATCGGCCTGATGGCCAAGCTGCGGGCATACGAGCTGCAGGACCAGGGTCTGGACACAGTGGAAGCGAATCTGAAGCTGGGCTTCGAGGCGGACTGCCGCGGCTTCGAATTGCCGGCAGCGATGCTGCAGGCGATGGGCGTGGAGGCGGTGCGGCTGATCACCAACAATCCGGAGAAGGTGGCGGCACTGGAAGGCGCGGGCATTCGGGTCGCGGAGCGGGTGTCGGCGGAAGTGCCGGCTCAGGAAAGCTTCGAGCAGTACCTGCGCGTAAAGCAGGAGAAGATGGGACACCTGTTCGAGTTTCGCTAGACAGGTTGCCGGTTGGGGCCGGCAGGCCGGTCAGAAATCGGCTCCGCAACTGTTATCGACGTGCTCCTCCTGAGGCTGGCGCGGCCATGACGCCAAAAACTGTCAAGAGGGACCGTGCAACTCGAAGGTAACGAGCGTTGAGTCCGAACTACTTACACGCCAACTTACGGCAAAAAAGATGGCAGTGATGGGAGTCGAACTTGGTATTCTGAATATATAGAGTAAAAACACGAAAAGGGGACGCCTGCGGGCGTCCCCTTTCTCTTTGGCTCGAGCTTTCCTCCTGGAAATCTCGACGAAAATCCCGGCCCTCTGGCTCCGGAAACGAGGAATATGCGGAAAAATCACTACAATCAGACCATGCGCGCGATCCTGCCGCTCCGGCAGGCGGCCGTGGGAGCCGTCGTTTTATCCCTGGCCCTGTTCTGTGTGCGTCTTTCGGCGCAACTGACGACCACCACGGTCCAGGGAACCATCTATCGCGCGGACGGCAGCGCCGCCAGCGGGACGTTGCTGGTCAGCTGGCCGGCATTCACCACTCCGGCCAATCAGGCTGTGGCTGCGGGCAACGTGAGTACCGCGATCGGCAGCGACGGTTTCGTCAGCCTGAATCTGACCGCTAACGCCGGCGCAACGCCTGCCGGCAGCTATTACACCGCCGTCTATCACCTGAACGATGGCACCGTAAACACGGAATATTGGGTCGTGCCCGCCGGCGGCACGGCTTCGGTCGCCTCTATCCGCGCTCAACTGCAGCCTGCGACGGTGGCGGTCCAGTCTGCCTCACAGACGTATGTCGATAACGCCATCACCACGCTCGCGGGCGCTTCCCTGCCCCTGGCTGGCGGCGTCATGACCGGACCGCTGACTCTCAGCAGCGATCCTGTCTCGGCCAATCAGGCGGCGACCCGGCATTACGCCGATCAGCTGGCTTCCTCCAATCTGCCTCTGAGCGGTGGGACGATGACCGGTGCTCTGAATGGAACCGGCGCCAACTTCTCCGGCACCGTTGCCGCCGGCAACGCAATCCTGTCCGCAGGCCCTTATATCGACGTGCGCGCTTACGGCGCCAAATGCGACGGGGCCACGGATGACGCCGCTGCGCTGCAAAGCGCGCTGAACGCATGGATGGCGGGCGGCACCTTAATTTCACCTGAGGGTGCGGTGTGCGTTTTCAAGTCCCCGCTGGTAGTTGATTTCACACCCGGCAATGCGTCGTGGCTGACGAACAAGCTGATCGACTTCCGTGGCGGCTATTGGCTGGGCGAGATGCCTTCTCCGGGCCTGACAGATTTCAAAATCGAGGAGACCGGTCCCGGCCAGGTTCAGGTCCAGAACATCAAGCTGACGAACGGCTCGATCCAGGACGGAGGGGGGACGAACGCGGCGGCGATGGTGGTTGATTTCAACGGAGGGGGCGGAGCGCTCCATTTCCTGGCTCATATTGAAACGGACCGCTTCACCGCGGTGGCCAACGGACGTACCATCGGCATCCATCTGCAGTCGGTATTTCAGAGCCATTTCTATTCGACGACCGCGCAGAACGATGCTGCTGTAAGCAGCGCGATGGTCGGCGCCTGGGACTGGTATATCCAGAAGGAAGCGCCCGGCGATCAGGCTACCGGCGACATCTCGCTGACTAACTGCGAAGGGATCCAGGGGGATGTCGGAGTGTATGACAACTCCGGAGGCGATAACAAAGTCATTGGCGGCACCTACTGGGGGGAGTACGAGCAGGGTATGTACGCCGGCGGGGTGCGTGGGGAAGTCATTCGCGAAGCGCACTTCGAGAACACGTGGAACGGCAACTCCAGCGGCACCATCAGACCGGATATTGAATGCGACGGCTCGTGCACGGTGGACAGCGACTTTGACGATTCGGCGGGAGGAACGGCGGGCCAGCGCAACTTCTTCGCCAAACTGTATGCGGGTGGGGTGGGCAGTGAATCTTTTATGTCGGCGGCTACCATGGATGGCGGCCCGTCTTTTCAGCAGGCCTGGGTGCAGACAACCGCGGGCTGGCAGTCAGCCGAGAGCGGACATGTTACCCTGCGGGGCATCTCTGCGGCCCAAATCGCGGATGGAAACGGGAACAATTGCTCGGCGGCCGGCTATGCTCCTGGTTTTTGCAGTAATCTCACCATTCAGGGAACGGACGGAAGCACAGTGGCACGAGCAGGCCAGTTCGATACGCTGGCGGCCTCCACGCTGGCGGCTCAAACTATGGTATCCGGCGGTGCGGGAACACCTGGATTCAGCAACGGGGTTTTAACCTGTCAGCCTGGCACTTACCTCGACATCTGCCTGAACGCGGCTGCCACCATTGCGGGAACCAATGAGTCCGGGTCGGGAAGCGCGATCACCGTGCAGCTTCAGTCCGCAATCTACACCTTCTCCAGCGGCGCGACGATGCCTTATCCGCTGTTCAACGGTCTGACCCTGCGAGGCGTTCCGCCGCGCGTCGCATCGGACGCCGTCTTTACCGAGAATGAGGGAATAAAGCCCAACGGGGGTACCTGGATCAACTGCGGAAACCATGCGTGCTTCGCCGCCACGGGGACTTTACCGTATGGGTATCGGAACATCAACTTCTTCGATCTGGGGTTTATGAACTGGAGTTCCTATATCGCCCAGTTCGGTACCTCCAGCACGCAAGGTCTGTCCAACGGCAAGTTTATCGATCTTTACGGGGCGGGTAACTCGACCCCTGGATCGTCCGACAAGGGATTCATTTTCTACACGCCTGCCAACCTGCAAATCGATTACCTGTTTGTAACCAACGTCAATCAGGTACTTGCCTTCATTGCGAACGGAACCTACAACTCCTACCATTTTGGCAACAGTTCCGTGAACAACCTTCAGGCATGGTTGTACCCAAAGGGGACGGCTTATGGAAACTGCTCTGAAGCGGGCGTGAGTTTCCAGGCCGGTGGAACGCAATCGCTCAACCTCATCACCGGCAGCTTCTGGAGCATCCTGGGGGGAGGAAACGACGCCAGTTCCTGCGGCCCGCCGGTGGAACTGGTGGGCACCTCTGCCGGCGCCGGTGTGCACGACAACACCATCACCGGACTCGATCTTGAGAACCAGCCTGGAACCACCGCGATCAATCTGACCTATGCGTTCAGGAATACGATCAATTTGATGTACTCCCCGCAGGGTTATGCCGGGGTGGTACAGAACGCCGGAACGTACTCAAACAGTATTGCGGCCGAGGGGATGCCATATTCGGACACGTCGGGTGCGATTTATCTGGGCGTGCTGAATCCAGCCACACGTACCCTCGATGGTTGCATTTCCTACGTGTTCTCGGGGATGGCGACCTACGGCAGTTGCTCCACTCCGGGGCAGCTTACGGGGTGGTGGGCGGCAAATGGCCTCTCGGCGGGAACCGGCGCAGCGCACGCGGGCGGGGTCACGGCGACCAATGGCCTCTGGATAGGAACGAACATCTCAGGGTCGGTTGCGAATTTCGATGCCGACAACCTGCGGCATCTGATTGGGCCAACGCCAACAGCAAGCGCGGGAACAGTGACGGGCACGAATGAGGGTGGGGAGGTTACAGGATTGAGCGGCGTGACATCTGTCACCATCACTTTCAATCCCGCCTGGAATACCTGGGCTGCATGTCCGTCGCTTAACACCAGCACCGGGACTGCCGCATATCCGTCCGCCATGAATGGGGGCAGGTCCGTGACGGTCACCTTCGCTTCAAGCTTCACCGGGACGCTGTATTACTCCTGCAACGGGAACTGACGTCCTGCCTGCGGGGTAATCACCGAAAGGTATTACCCCGCAAATGCTTTCCTGAGAATTCGATGCCGGGGCAATAAATACGTTGGCTAACCCAACCGTTTGAAACGTGGTGGCGGCCTCGGGAATGAAGGCCGCCAGCCGATCATCCTTCAAACGGGAGATACGGCGTGTCCCCGTATCGCGGTAGTGACCGATTAAGCAGGGCCATAAACTGCTCCCATGTATCGGATGCCCGCATTAACGTGGTTACAGATGCAAGATGTTCTTCAAGCCTCGGGTGTCCCAAATCCTCAGTCAACCTCTGGAAAAGTTTATGCTTAAGACGCCCTTTTTCGTTTCTCGGGGTCAAGCGATGAAGCTCGCTCCGTACGCCTGGCGCAAGCCGATCATAAACAATGTCATTCGTGATCTTCCCTACCAGTACCGGACGCTTGCGCTGCTCGGCAGGCAAATCAGGCCAATTCCATTTCCTCAGGCGGAACATCTCCTTGTAGAAGCTGATGCGAAAAGTGCCGACATAAGGACGCAATTCCTTAGCGATAAACTGCTCAAGAATTTTGGCGAGCGCGTCCTTTGCTCTCACGTCCTGATAGCCCGTGACCTCGTCGATGACGGCGATAATTCCAACTTTGGCGAATGAGCGGATGACGATGTCTGCGGCATCAGCATATTTTTCTTGACTCGGGAGAAGTATGTCGGAATCTCGGGCCTTGAGAATGAGTTCGCACACATCAATGAGGGTCGTTGCCTCATACCCGTAGGCCTTCTTCCCGCCAACGGGTGACATGAAAAGAACAGGGTTCTTCATGCGCACGGATAACTCATTTCCCATGTGCAGTTTACCCTCAACCTTCTCGATAATTCCTGCCGTTCTGTGCGCACCATTGCTTCCGCCAGACGTAGACATTCCGATAGAGGTTTGAAGTCCGCGCTGGCTTACTACCCGCCTTCCGTCTTCAAGGACATAACAGGTAATTTCCAAATCGCCGATCTTCAGGGGGCGCTCCGGCGAACCGTGAGTTGCGCGTACCACGTTTTGCGTTCCCCACCGGGCCTCTCCAGCCGCCCGTGCAATCTCGCTTCTCTGTTCGGCAGTCAACGCCTTCGCCCGCGCTAGGCCACCCTTTGCGGCTCCAAGGGCCGAAAGGGCCTTCGCCGCTTCACTTGCGTTCGATTCGACCATTAAAACCTCCACCATGATGGTATGCTTGCCCGAGAAAGAAGTCAAGAAATATGTTGACTTCATGCTCGGGCAAGCATACAGTGATCTCACCATGTTCTCCAGCCTGCAAATGCCGCACACACTCACCGACGCCATCCGACATTATTCAGAGCCGCAGAAGTGCATTGATGCCGTCGCGGCGCTGCGCTGGCCGGATGGTCGGATTGTGTGCCCGAAGTGCAATGCTTCTGACCGCAAGCACTACTGGCTGGACACTCAGAAGCGCTGGAAATGCTATTCGTGCCGGAAGCAGTTTTCGGTGAAGGTGGGCACGATTTTCGAGGACTCGCCTCTGGGTCTCGACGTGTGGCTAACGGGCCTGTGGATGATTTGCAATTGCAAGAACGGCGTATCCAGCTATGAAATCGCACGCGCTACCGGAATCGCCCAAAAGAGCGCGTGGCACCTTCTCCAGCGTCTTCGCTTGGTACTGAAGGACGTTCACGCGGAGAAGATGGGCGAAGATGGAAGCCCTGTGGAGGTGGACGAGGCTTTTGTCGGTCCCACTCCGAAGTTCATGCACGCATCTCGTCGCCGCAAAATGAATATCAAGAGTGGGGGATACAGCACCCACAAAATTGCGGTGATGGGAATGCTGGACCGCGAAACGCGGCAGGTTCGGGCAAAGCTGATTCCCGATGTGACGCGGGAGACACTACAGAACGAGATTTTGAATCACATCCAGGCTGGAGCGACGGTCTACACGGACGGCGCAACGGGCTATGACAATCTGAAGGTTCGGCAGTTCGTCCATGAGACGGTGAACCACATTGATGAATATGTGCGGGGGCAGGTCCACACTCAGGGAATTGAGAACTTCTGGAGCCTCCTGAAACGCGGACTTCGCGGAACGTACATCGCGGTTGAGCCGTTCCACCTGTCGAAGTACGTTGATGAGCAGGTTTTCCGGTTCAACACCCGCATAGGGCACACAGATGGAACGCGGTTTCAGAAGGCTCTGGCGCAGGTTGCCGGAAAGCGACTCACCTGGAATGATCTGACCGGGAAAGACGACTCTCTTCCAGAAGAAGCCTTCTAAGAGCGGTCCGCTTCGGGGTCGTAAGAGTATCGCTTATGCGGAGAAGGCTTCTCGGGTTTGGCTTCGCGGAGCCTCTTCTGCATCTCCTCGCGGGAGACAGAGAGCGCGGAAGACAAAGCCTTCGTGAATTTTTCGGCGGAAGCGTTCGTTTCCTTTTTCATCGCTTATCCCGGAACACCCAGCCGAAGACTCATTGCTTGGGGAGAAACCTTAAATATCTTTGCCAAGGCGTCGATTGTTTTGGCTCCGCCTCGAATCGCGTCTTCAATACGGGAGTAAGGCATTAAAATGTCGGCGGCTAGTCGGTTGGCATGGACCTCCTGAAGCGTAGGCAGACCGCTGCGGTAAAGACCATCATCAACAAGGCCATCTCCGATACTGTTCCGGTGAAGCAGATAATGCGCGATTTCATGTGCCACCGTAAAGCGCTTGCGAACAAGCGCCTCATGCGCATTGACGATGATGCTGTATCCACAGTGACCGCCGTGCTTCGCATCCTTCAGGATTCTGCCAGACCATTCGGATGGCATGCCAGGGTCTTCATAGACAGCCAAGCCGAGTTCTTTAGCAAGTCCGTTCACGTCAATCGGAGCAGTTTTCTGAAAAAGTGTGATAACGGACAGCGCGGATGGGGGCACATTCATTTCCCTACGGCTTTGGGAGATCGCCAACGTTTCCATCGTCTACTCCTTTCTCGGGATAAAGCTCTGCACTCGTCATTGCTTTGGATGCGGCAGCTTCGGCGACTGATTCTATTCTATCATCCTGATTATCAAGGAGTTGGAACAGTTCAGACGCCTCAATTGCGCTAATATCCCCCCTCTTCCGCAGCTTGGAGACGACGGTGAGCAGAGTCTCATCCGCTCTCCGAGAAACCATGTTGCGAAGCTCTCCAAATCCAAAGACAGCCGCTGCGCCAACTCCAATGGCGACAACCGCCATCAGCAATCCAGCCAGCGTCACCACAAGCGTCAGCGCCGATAAAATCTGATCGGTGGTCAGCGGGGGAGACTCCAGACTGACCGCAAAGCGAAAGACGTAAGCAAAATAGAAGCTGAGCCCCGCGAAGAAGGCGGATGCCACAGCACCAAACAGGGCGATCAGTCCGGGGCGTTTCCAGTTCACCTTCACCGTGACCATTATGTTCTTAATATCGCCGATTTGGGTAGGGGGAAGCGTTGGGTTAGCCAACGTATTTATTGCCGATGCCGGTATCCCCGGGGGGGTACGTCCGCGACTTCAGCCTTTCGGCTCGGTCACGCGCAGAACCACCACCGTCTCGTCGTCGAACCGGTCGCGCTTCCCCTGGAACCGTCCCACGTCCGTCAGGATGCTCTCCGCCAGCTTCGAGGCCGACTTGTGGTGATGCTTCTTCACCGTCGCGATCAGCCGCTCGTTGCCGAACATCTCGCCCGCCCGATTCTGCGCGTCCACGATGCCGTCGCTGAAGAAGATCACTGAGTCGCCCGGCTGGGTGGCGATCGAGAACTCCTCCCAGGTGGCATTGGGGAACATGCCCAGGGGAAAGCCCTCGGCCTTGATGGTCTCGATCTCCTCGCCCCGGCAGAAGAGCGGCTGCACGGATCCCCCGTTGGCGATCTGCAGGGTCAGGTTCTCGTCGTTCCACACGCCGAAGAGCATGGTCACGTACTGCGAATCGAGCTTCCGTTCCTGCAGCGCGTCGTTCAGGGTCTTCAGCATCTGGGATGGCGACAAATGCTGGCCCGCCACCGAGCGCATGATGCCGCTGACCAGCGCCGCATAGAGGGCCGCGGCCGCCGCTTTGCCGCTTACATCGCCCAGTGCGATGGCACTGTGCTGCGCGTCGTAGGGGAGAAAGTCGTAGAGGTCGCCCCCGATCGTCCGCGCCGGCAGGAAGCGCGCCGCGAACTCGGCTCTCTGGTGTTCCGGCCGGGTGGGAGGCAGCAGCCGCAGCTGCACTTCGCGCGCCATGGCCAGGTCGCGCTCCAGCCGCTGCTCCTGCTGAGCCACGCGCTGGTACAGCTGCGCGTTTTCAAGCGCAATCGCAATTTGGGCCGCCAGCGTGGTCATCGCCCGCTCATGGTCCTCGGTAAAGAAATGCGCTCGCGTGTGCTCGATGTCGAGCACCCCGATGGCCGTGCCCTTGTAGAGCAACGGCACGGTCATCTCCGAGCGGGTCTCCGGATTCACCATGTGGTACCGCGCATCTTTCCGCACGTCCGGGACGTGGATCACGCGCTTTTCCCGGATTGCTGCGCCCACCAGTCCGCGATCCAGCGGAATGGTCATCCCTGGCGGCGCGGCGTGGGTTTCGAGGGCGGAGGAGCCTGTAGCCGGCGTCCGCGGGCCGGCATTCGGGTTCGAGTCCCAGATGCCGCGCTTCTCTTCCGGCGATGCTTTCGAGTCGGAACGGTGCGCTACCCGGATCGACAGCCGGTTTTCCAGCACCTGATCGCGCTCGTTCACCAGCCAGATCGACAGCATCTGGTAATCGATAATGCGGCGCACCAGCTGCCCGACCCGCTGCAGCAGCTCGGCGGGATCGAGAATGGAGGTAATTTCGCGGCTAATTTCGTTCATCACCGCCAGGGTTTGCGCCTGGCGCGACACCCGCGTGTACAGCCGGGCGTTCTCGATCGCGCCGGCGATGCGGGACGCCGTCAGCTGCAGCAGGTGCAGGTGCTCGGGCTTGAAGTAGTTCGCCTGCTCCGACTGGATGTCGATCACGCCGATCACCCGGTTCTTGGTGATCAGGGGCACCGCCAGTTCTGAGCGCACCTCGGGATTCGCGTTGATGTAGTTGGCTGCCTGGGTCACGTCGTTGAGCAGCATCGGCTGCCGGGTCTGCGCCACCTGGCCCACGATCCCGTGGCCCATGCGAATCCGCAGCCGCTCGATCTCCGGCCGGTGCCCAATCTGGAAGCGCATCCGCAGATCGTTGGTTCGGTCGTTGATCAGCAGGATGGCAAAGATGCGGTAGTCGATCACCGCCCGCACCAGCGAAGCGGTCCGCTCCAGCAGCGTTTTCAGATCCAGGGTGGTGTTCAGCGTATCCGCGAGGCGGACCAGGAACTCCGTTTGCAGCGGATCGACGTGCACTTCCGGCGGCCGCGGCGGCGCATCCGCCGAAACCGGACGATAATCGCCTTCCCATGTGTGTTCGGCCCGTTCGGCCTGCTTTTGCTGCGGATCCTCGCTCACAGTTCTCCTGATAGCACTTTTCGGGCTGCGCACACCGGCTCTCCGGCCGCGCGGCCCGCACCGAACCTTGTCATCATACGGTGTTTTGGGTGGACTCGTAGACGCCGTTCCGGCAGCCCCGGGAGCACGGCCGCAGCCCCGGCCAGTCCGGGAAAAGGGGACTCAGTTGCCGCCGAGTTCCCTCACGATGGCCACGCTGGCGCTCGCCCCGAGGCGGTTCGCGCCGGCCTCCAACATACGCCGCGCGTCGGCCAGTGTGTGAATGCCGCCTGCGGCCTTCACCCCGCAGCGTCCTCCGGCCACACCGCGCATCAGCGCCACGTCTTCCATGGTCGCGCCGCCAGTTGAGAAGCCGGTGCTGGTCTTCAGGAAGTCGGCGCCGGCGGCGATGGCCAGCTCCGACGCCCGCAGCTTCTGCTCGACGCTCAGCAGGCAGGTTTCGAGAATCACTTTCACGATCGAGCCGGCGTCGTGGGCCACCTCGACAACGCTGCGAATCTCCTGCTGCACGGCATGGTTCTCGCCGGACTTGAGGAGCCCGACGCTGATCACCATGTCGAGGTCGTGGGCGCCGATCTTCACCAGGGCCGCCGCCTCATCGCGCTTCGTGGTTCCCAGCGAAGCGCCCAGCGGAAAGCCGACGACTACGCCCACCGGAACACCGCTTCCGGCCAGTTCCGAGTAAGCCAGCGCGGCCCACGCCGGATTCACCATGGCGCAGGCGAACCCGTACTCGGCCGCTTCCCGGCACAGCGACACAACCTGTTCCCCGGTCGCTTCCGGATGGAGCAGGGTGTGATCCAACACCGCTGCCAGGTGCTGCTTCGAACTCAGGGCCTGCTGGGCGAAGTTGTCCGCGTCGAACCCGACGACTTCCAGTTCTTCCTCGTCGTCGACCAAATTGATTTGTGAAATCATGTACTGCTGACTCCTTGAGGCCGCACTATGATCCGGGAAGCGCGGCCTTTCCGGCAATCCCACTGTAGGGTCCTGCCTCTAACGCCTCCGGTGGCATCAGGCAGATATCCGGCAGGTTCCGGTATCGCTCCGCATAATCCATTCCGTAGCCGATCACGAACTGGTTGGGAATGGTAAACCCGACATAATCCGCGTCGATGCGCTCCAGCCGCCGCGAAGGCTTATCCAGCAGGGCGGCAATCCGCAGCGATTTGGGCTGGTGTTGTTCGAACAGGCTGCGCAGGAAATGCAGCGTCAGCCCGGTATCGAGAATGTCCTCGACGATAATGACGTTCTTCCCTTCAATCGGCTGGTCGAGGTCCTTGATCAGCTTGACCGCGCCGCTGGTCCGCTGCCTGGTTCCATAACTGGAAACGGCCACAAAATCGAAGGTGTTGTCCACGGAGATGCTGCGCGCCAGATCGGCCAGAAAAATCGCCGCGCCTTTGAGCACGCCCACCAGAACGATGTTCTCGGCCTGGTAGTCGCGGTCGATTTCTTTGCCCATTTCGGCAACCCGATGGCGAATGCGGTCGCGGCTGAACAGAACCTCGAGGTCGGCGTGGATGCCTGTCGTGCTCACAGCTCAGATTATCTCCAGACCCGCTGTGGAAGCTATACTGAAGTGACGTAACTTATGTACCCGTTTATTCATATTGGCCGCTTCTCTATTGGCACTTTCGGTATTATGCTCTGGCTCGCGGCAGTCGCCGCCTGCTGGATCCTGCATGGCAATTTCCGTCGCTGGAAGATTGAGGCGGACGCCATCAGTATCGTTGCAGTTTCCACCGTGGCCGGGGTCATCGGCGCCAAGCTGTGGCACGTCCTCGAATCCCCGCATGCGCTCATGCTGCATCCCGCCGATCTGCTCTTTGATCGCGCTGGTTTTGCCTGGTATGGCGGCCTGATCGTGGGGATTCTGACCCTGCTCTGGCAGGCAAAGGTCTATAAGCTGGGCTCTCTGCGGATGCTGGATCTGGCCGCCCCCGCCGCTGCAATCGGCTACGGCGTCGGCCGACTCGGCTGCCTCATCTCGGGCGATGGAGACTACGGTATTCCCACCAAACTCCCGTGGGGCATGAGCTTTTCCAACGGCCTGGTTCCCACGCCTCCCGGGGTCCGGGTTCACCCCACGCCCATCTATGAGCTGATCGGCGCTCTGTTCATCCTCTGGATTCTGTGGCGTCGCGGCGGCCCCGAGCGGCCCAAACCGCTCGGCGAAATTACCGGCGAGTACCTCGTCCTCTCCGGCATCGCGCGCTTTCTGGTGGAATTTATCCGGATCAACCCCCGCATTCTCTGGGGGATGACCAACGCGCAGCTTGCCAGCGTGGGATCCGTCGTCGTCGGCATCGGGCTCATACTCGTCGTTCGTTCGCACGCCGCCCGCAGCACGGCAGCTGCCGCCCCGAGACAGACCGCGGCGCGCACCTGATCGCGCGAGATTCAGGTTATCGGGCGTAGCTCCGGATCCACTCCACGATGCTGCGCACCGCAGCTCCGGTTGGTCCCGAGGCCAGCCATGGCTTCGCGTCGTCATTCCAAGCAACGCCGGCGATATCGAGGTGAATCCACGGCGTGTCTTCTGCGAACTCCTTCAGGAACATCGCCGCCGTGACGGCCCCGCCATAGCGGCCGCCGGTGTTTTTGATGTCCGCGATGCTCGACTTGATCAGCTCCCGGTAATCGTCTTCCACCGGCATCCGCCAGAACCGCTCGCCGGACAGCTTCAGCCCTTCCGCGAAATGTTCGTAGGTCTCGTCGTCGTTGGAAAAGGCTCCGGCGTTGATGAGGCCGAGAGCCACACCGATGGCGCCGGTCAGCGTCGCCGCGTCGATGAGATGCGTCGCCCCCAGCTGCTTCGCGTAGGTGATGCCATCAGCCAGCACCAGGCGGCCTTCTGCGTCGGTGTTGATAATCTCGATTGCTTTTCCCGGTTTGCCCGGGGCCGGCATGGCAATCTGCACGTCGCCCGGCTTCTGCGCCTTGCCGGAAGGCATGTTTTCCGCCGCGCAGACGATGCCGATCACCTTAACCGGCGGCTGCAGCTGAGCGATCGCGCGCATCGCTCCGATCATGGCTGCCCCGCCTGCCATGTCGTACTTCATCTTCTCCATGTTGTCCGAGGGCTTGATGGAGATTCCACCGGTGTCGAAGGTGATTCCCTTCCCCACCAGCCCGAGCACAGGAGCGTTCGCGGCAGCCTTCGGCTGATAGGTCATCACGATCAGCGCCGGCGGCTCATCCGAGCCCTGGGTCACGCTCAGAAACGCGCCCATCTTCAGTTCGCGCAGCTTGTCCGCCCCGTAGACGTGGCACTCGATTCCGAATTCGCGGCACATCTCCGCGGCCCGCTCGCCCAGAATTGTCGGGGTAAGCCGATTGCCCGGTTCGTTCACCAGCGCGCGGGCGAAATTCTGGGCCTCAGCGATGATGGCGCCTTCCCGCAGGCCAGCCTCCGCGGCGCTCCGGTCGGCATCGGGGCCGGTTACCAGCGAAACCTTTTGCACGCTCCGGTCCTTCCGGTCTGACCGGTAGGTATCGGAGTCGAAATCCGCGAGAATGGCCCCTTCGGCCAGCGCCCGCGCTGTCAGCTTCGTCGCCAGACCTTCGGCGGACGGGACAGCCATTGCCAGCTCGCGCAACCCGCGCGGCTTGGCAAAGCGCACCGCGGTCCCGGCCCCTTTGCGAACCTCGTGGATGCTCAACTTCGCTTCTTTGCCCAGGCCCACCAGCAGCAGCCGCTTCGCCTTCAGTCCCGCGGGATGATGCAGCAGCAACGTCTCGTTCGGCTCGGCTTTGAATTCTCCACTGTGCAGGACCATTTCCGTTGCCCGCCGCAGCGCCTCCCCCTCCCCCAGCAGCCGGACCTCTGCCGCGCCGTTGCCACTGCGGTTTTGGGATCGATCAACGGCAAAAACCGCCAGCAATTCTGTTTCGATTTCTCCAGTGGATTCAGTGGAAAGATGGATATTCATAGTCTCCAGGTCGTTTTGGTCTTCAGGATTTCCGGCTCCGCGCAATGGCCGCCCGCGCTTCCCGATCGGCCTCTCTGCTGCGTTCCGTCTCGCGCTTGTCCCAGTCCTGTTTGCCGCGCGCCACGGCCAGTTCACATTTCACCCGGCCTTTGCGGAAATAAAGCCGTGTGGGAATGAGCGTTAGGCCTTTCTCCTGCGTCTTTCCGGTGAGTTTGCGAATCTCCGTCTCGTGCAGCAACAGTTTTCGTGTCCGCAGGGCGTCGTGATTGTTGGAGCTGCCATGGGAATACGCACCAATATGCGCGTTCAGCAGAAAAGCTTCTCCATTCTGGATCAGGCCGTAGGCGTCCCTGAGGTTCGCCTTGCCTTCGCGGATCGATTTGACCTCGGTCCCGCGAAGGGCCAGGCCCGCTTCATACTTCTCCATCAGGAAGTACTTGTGCCCGGCCATGCGGTTGACCGCGGCGTCGCGGGTGCCGGAGGCGACGGGATCCCGCAGCTTCGGTTTCGCGGGAGGCGCTGGTTTCACGAGATGGCTGGCAGGTCGGGGCATAAGGAGGGCCGCAAATTCTCATCGTATATCGTGGGCGCGGTTGTGTCCGCTGGCCTGCCAGGCCCGATCGGGTGGGCGCGCCTGGCAGGCGGGGGGTGGGCGGCTGGCAAAGCCCCTCAAGTGGCCGGGATGCGATACTATACGCGGCGCAAAAGCGTGCCGCCGTTCTCTCTTCCCGGTCCCGCATCGAATCCGGAAGCGGCGTCGCCGCGCACATTTCTCACTGCCCACGACGGAGTTGCATGAAGCGAAGTCTGACCATCTGGGCTCTTCTCGCCCTCCTCCTCGCGATCCTTCCGGTGGCGCACGCGGAGTCCGCCTCGAAGCTCTTCAAGCAGGGCCAGCTCGAGGAGACGAAGGACGACCTCGAGACCGCCTACGAAGACTATTACCAGGCCTATCAAAAGAAGCCGACCGAGGAGCGGTACAAGCTTGCCTGGGAGCGGACCCGTTTCTCCGCAGCCGCTCTGCACGTCGAGCATGGCGAGCGTCTGCGCGATCAGGGGGACTACACCGGGGCGCTCACGGAATTTCTGCGGGCGCTGGAGATCGACCCCAGCAACGAGCTGGCGTCCCAGGATATTCAGGCCACGCGGCAAAAGCTCGACGCCCAGAACCCGGCTCCGGAGAACGCGCCGCGCACCTCCGACGAAGCGCTTGAACTGGCCGCTCCGGTGCAGCTCGAGCCCATTTCCAGCGAGCCGCTGACGTTCCACGCGGTGGAGGACAGCCGGATCATCTATCAGACGATCGGCAAGGCCGCCGGAATTAACGTTCTGTTCGACCCCAGTTACAACTCCAAGCGGATTCCGATCGACCTGAATAACGTGAGCCTGAGCGATGCTCTGCGCATTGTGGCGACGGTATCCAACACCTTCTGGCGCCCCATCACGCGCAACACCATCTTCGTCGCCGAGAATTCCCGCGCCAAGCACACCGAACTGGATGAACAGGCGGTAGAGACCTTTTATCTTCACAATGTCGCGCAGCAGAACGATTTCACCGAGGTACAAACCGTTCTGCGCAACCTGTTCCAGAACGCGAGGATCAACGGGGTCGCCAGCGACAATGCGATAGTCATGCGCGGCACGCCCGACGAGCTGCTGCTCGCGCGCCGGCTCATCGACAACCTCGACAAGGCGCAGCCGGAAGTGGTCATCGACGTGGCGGTGATGGAGGTCAGCCGCGACCTTCTCCGCAACATTGGCATTCAGCTGCCGCAGACGGCCAGTATCAATTTCCAGCCGTCGAACGCCAACCTGACGGCGAACAACACGAACGAAACGAACAGCACGACAGGACAAACCACCACTCCCAGCAGCAGCATTACGGTCAACAATCTGGCCCATCTGAACTCGACCAACTTCGCGGTCACCATTGGCCAGGCGGCCGTCGATCTGCTGCTGACCGACACCCGCTCGCGCATCATCCAGAATCCGCAGATTCGTGCCTCTGACGGTCAGGAGGCCACGCTCAAGATCGGCGAGCGCATTCCCATCGCCACCGGGTCTTATCAGACCGGCGCGGCCACGGCCATCGTCAGCTCCCTGGTCAATACGCAGTTTCAGTACATCGATGTCGGCGTCGACATGACCATCAAGCCGACCATTCACTTCGACCGGGACGTGACCCTCAAGAGCAAGATTGAAGTTTCCGCCACCAATGGGAACACCAATATCGGCGGCATCACCGAGCCCATCATTACCCAGCGTTCGGTGGAGCACACGGTTCGCCTGAAGGATGGGGAGGCGAATCTTCTCGGCGGCATCCTCCAGCACCAGACGACCTACACGATAAGCGGCATACCGGGCCTCGGCGAACTGCCCCTCATCAAGTACCTGTTCAGCACCCAGCAGAAGGAAGTGACGGATGATGAGATCGTCTTCCTGATGATTCCTCACGTCGTGCGGGGCGAGCAGATCAATCCGGAGGATGTGCAGGAGATCGACACGGGCACCGGCACCAATATCGAACTGCGGCAGATCAGTACGCCCCGGCAGCTGGCGGAATCGCTGCATCAGAGCGCGGCTCCGGCCCCCGCCTTTGAACAGCAAACGACGCCGGCGTCTTCGCCTCAGACGCCGCCTGTAAACCCCGCAGCCGCTGCGCAGCGGGCCATGAACGACATGCAGCAGCAGGCGGGCACGGGCGCACCCATCAATATCCAGATCAACCCGCCGCAGTCGACCGTCAAAGCCGGGTCGACCTTCAAAATGACGGTGAACCTCGAAGGCGGCACGGACGTTTATGCCGTGCCGATGGACGTGCAGTATGACCCATCGAAGCTAACCCTGGTGAACGTGGACACCGATGACCCGCGCGACCCGAACGTGCTCGGCAAAGATGGCCAGGCTGTGGCGCTGGCTCATCGCGACGACGGGAACGGCACCGCGGCCATCGCGGTTTCGCGGCCGCCAGGCACCAAAGGGGTGAGCGGAGCGGGTGCACTCTGCGTCCTCACATTCCAGGCAAAGGGTACTGGCGATGCGTCCGTAGCGGTCGTTCATCCGGTCATTCGCAACAGTCAGCAACAGCCCCTGCCGGCAAAGGGGTCGCAGGCGGTCGTGCATATCCAGTAGGCGCGGCGGCAGGATCAACACCATGCAGTGGATTCACTACAAATCGAAACTTCGCCCGGAGTCGGGCGAATCCGGCCTGACCCTGGTCGAGCTGATCGTGACGGTGGCTATTCTCTCCATTCTGGCATCGGCGGCGGTTCCCATCGCCCGCTTCCAGGTGAAGCGGGAAAGAGAGCGCATCCTCCGTTACGATCTGTGGCAAATGCGCCGCGCCATCGACGAGTACAAGGACGCGGCCGACAAGCATGCGTTTCAGACCAAGGTCGACAGCGACGGATATCCGCCCGACCTGCAAACGCTGGTCGATGGTGTCGACGTCCAGGGCAAGAAAGTGCGCTTTCTGCGGCACATTCCTGTTGATCCTATGACCGAAAACACCGACTGGGGCCTGCGCTCGATGCAGGATGACCCCACCAGCGACTCGTGGGGCGGACAGAATGTCTTCGACGTCTATACGAAATCGGACGGCACGGCTCTGGACGGAACGAAATATTCGGACTGGTAACCTTTGACCCTCAGGAAACCAACTCGCAACCGCGAAAGCGGCTTCACTCTGGTCGAGCTGATGGTGGTGATGCTGATCATCGGCATCCTCACCGCCGTGGCCATCCCTGCGTTTGTCGCGGCCATTCGCAACGCCAAGGAGGCAGCCCTTAAAGAGGATCTGCACGTCATGCGCGACGCCATCGACTCCTACACAATGGACAAGAACAAGGCCCCGCAATCGCTCGACGACCTGGTGCAAAGCGGCTACCTCAAAGTCATCCCGGTGGATCCGATGACGCACACCGCGGACACCTGGGTGACGGCTACCGACGATACCTATTCCGACCTCGACCAGACCCAGCCCGGCGTCACCGATGTTCACAGCGGCTCCGAGGAGGTGGGCTCCGACGGGCAGCCCTATTCCAGCTGGTGAGCTGTCGCGGGGACGAATGAGAGAATGGCCCCTGCGCCATGGACCTTCCTGAGCTGGCCGCCATTCACGATCGATATCTCACCCTCGCCTGCGCCAGGCAGTCGCTGGGCGATGGCCGTCAGTCAGGATTGCTCCTGTTGCGCACCGACTTCGATCCTGCACTCATCGTCGGCGCCAGCGTCGCCGGAGTCGTTTCGCTCTGCGTGGACGCCGAAGCCGAAATCCTGCGCGCGGGTCTGCGCGCCGGATTCTGCGACTTTGTTGTCGGCCATCTCGATGAGGCTCTTCGCATCCTGAAAAACGAGCTTCGCCAGCACCGCGTGGTGTCCGTCGGCCTCACTGCCGACCCTGAAGCGTGCCTGGGGGAGATCGTCGAGCGAGGCCTGCAACCCGATTTCCTTTCATTCGGCTCGCCGGATTCCCGGGCAGCGCAGTTCCTCCTCGAACGCGGCGCTCTCCCCATACCGGAAGATTCTCCTGACCTGCACACCGCCGTCGTGCAGTGGAGCATCACGACTGAGCCCACAAAATCGCTGCGCGCCATTGCCCGCATCGCTTCCGGCGCCCTTGATCCTTATCGCGCCGACACGCCGGCTCGTCGCCATTGGCTCAACCTCTCCCCCGCCTATCTCGGCCGCGCTCTCGGCCCGCGTCAGTGCGTGCGATTGACGGAGAAAGAGCTGGCTGGGTTCCTGCCATCCCTCTGGTCCGACTTTCCCGCGGCAGAGGTGACACGGGAGGGAACGAGAATGCCCCGGGCCTGACATCCCGCGCATCTTTTCCTTTTCCTGCTGATTCTTATTCGTTGTACGATCCACCAACGGAGGTCAGCACCCGATGGGGTCGCAATCCGAGTTTCGGTCGCTCGAATCCCGTCCAGACCCGGTCCGGCAAACCCCGGAAGAGCTTCAGGATGAGCAGCGCAGGCTGCGCCGCCTGCAGATTATGGTGAACATGGTGATGTCCGTGATCGGCCAGGACATGTCGCTCACCGTCGACGAAGCTTCTGAGATGGTCGCTGACACTCGCCGCGCCGCGCTCGCCATGTTCCCTGGCAAGGAGCTGGCCTTCGATCTGCTTTACAAGCCGCGCCTGCAGCGGCTCATGCGCGAACGCTATCGCATCCACTAGTCCGGCGGGCCCTATTTTGCTTCAAGCGATGTGAGCGAGAACGTAATCGTTCCCCAGAACAGGCGCGCCCGCATCTGCACCGGGATGTGGCGGTCGTCGTCGGTGTACCAGATCCAGATATTGCCCCGGGCCTTCACCACGCCCGCATCGGCGGTCGGCTGGACCCGAATGGTTTGATACGTCCCCAGCGGCGTCTTGACCGTCTCGCGGGCCTCGGCCTTCATGGTCACGATGACCGTATGCATAGCGTCCGCGACCGGCACGCGGAAACTTTGTCCGATGACCAGCGGCTGCGATGCCGGATAGAAAATGGCTGAGAGCAGGTCCGTCACACACGGGCCGATCGGGGCTTGCTGTTGTTTGCTCGTTCCCTTCACCAGGTTCTTCTCGTAGAGGAGAGCCTGGCCCCGGGCATAGTCGAACTTCAGGTCGGTGCTCACCTGCCGATGGCCTTCCTGCAGTTGCTTGGCAAAGCCAGCCGAGCAGCCCTTCTGACGGTTGAACGACGATTGAAACCGATCGCTGACTCGATAAATCAAATTGATCGCGCCCAGGGTGTCGCCGGTGGCCGATACCTTCTCCTGATCCCCATCCTGCTGCAGATGCATGACGGTCGTGCCCGCTGGGAACACGCGCCAGTCCACGGCATAGGTCAGAGATTCGTTGGCAGGAAACGTATAGCCTGCGCGCGGTGGAGGCAGCGGCACGTTCTGCGGATTCGCCGTCGTTTGCCCCCGGCCAGTCGCCACAATCAGAGTGGCGGCGACAAGGATTCCCAGGGAGAGCGGGTGGAGGGTGCCTGGGTGGAAGAAAAAAGTGCGGACTGCTCTCAAGCGACTCCCTTTTCTTTAGCGATCCACAGCAGTTTCAGGATGAGAGCAGCATACATGGCAACCGCTCCCATCAGCGCATGGTATTCGCGATGTTTTTGGTAGAGCGCTCCCGAGAAGCGCCCGGCCGCCGGACCGTTCACATTCCGCGGAAGCTTCCACGGTACCAGCCGGGGAACGCGCTCCGCGTACGCCGTGAACGCGGCGAACGTTCCTCTGAGATATTCCTCTTCCGATCGGATCACGGGAATGTAAATCAGCCCGAACAGAATCGCCATCGCGCCGGCGATCCAGATACTGCGTGCCCCCAGCGCAAAGCCAAAGGCAATCATCATCGATCCCAGATACAGCGGATTGCGGGTATAGGCATACGGTCCCGTCATGGTCAGCTCTTCGTTCTTCTGCACGTATCCGGACGCATAGCCGCGCAGCAGCAATCCCGGCACGACCAGCACAAGGCTCAATCCCAGAAATGGCGCGGTGGGCTCGGCCAGACCCAGGAAAAACAGGGCAAAGCCAAACCCCGCCGGCACGCGCACGCGCCGCGCGATGCGGCTCCACTGCGCCGGCACCTAACGCGCCTCCCGCAGCAGTTCGAGCGCTGCTTCGGTCACAGCATCCGCCGTGATCGTCAACAGACCCGCTTCCGGCTCGCTGCGGCGGCTGTGGTCACGCACGCTCTCCGGGTGGCGTAACACACGGTTTGGGGTATGAAACGGGCCGTTGCGCGCCGGGTCGGTCGGACCGAAGATCGCTACCACCGGGACATGCAGTGCGCACGCCAGGTGCAGGGGCCCGGTATCCCCGGCAATGACCAGGGAGGCGCGCCGCGTGACGGCAATCAAATCGGCCATCGGCAGCTTCTGGGGCTGCGCCGCGCCGCTGCTGCTGCGCACGATCTCCTCCGCCAGCGCCTCTTCCCCAGGACCGCAGTTGACGGCCACTCGGTAGCCGGAATCCGCGAGTCTCCCTGCCACCGCGCCATACCGTTCCGCGGGCCATCGCTTGGCACCCCAGCCCGCGCCCGGGCTTAGCAGGACAAACGGCTGCTGCAGCGTCTCTGCCCTTTCCTCTGCAGCGACACTCCGGGGCAGCAGCGGCAAAGCCATCGGCAGATGGTCTGCTGCAATCGCATTCGCTACTTCGAGCGACTGCTCAATCATGTGAACTCCGCGCGTGGCCACCCGCTCGTCGAACAGCCACCTGGCTACAAACTCGCGCGGTTGCTCTTCCCCGATCACCCGCCTGGTGTGCGCCCATCGCGCCACCATCGCAGACCGGACCGCTCCCTGCATATCGACCGCGACATCGTAGTGCATCTCGCGCAGCTCGCGGCGCACCCGGAGAATATTGCGCAGCGTCCTCGGATGGAGCGGGCTCTTCGCCCAGCGCTTCGCAGGAACTATGTGCAGCTGGTCGATCAGGGGCATCGAGTCCGTCGCTGCACAGGAGGGTGCGCGGAACAAACCCTCCCACTGCGGCTCGATGGCCCAGCCCAGCGTCCACTGCGGATGCGCCTGGCGCAGCGCCGTGACCGCGGGCATGGAATGAAGTATGTCACCCATCGCCCCCAGACGAACGATGAGCACACGCAGATTCTTTGCATTTTCGCGCAATTTCTTATTTTCTCACGGTGTCCCAGCGCCCCGGCCCATCGGGGCTCGCCCCCTCCGGGGACAGCAGTGCAAGCAGTTCATCCATCGCCGCGGCCTCGTCACTCAGCCGAAGCTGCAATTCCGCCGCATGCAGCGGCGCCGCGCTGGTCAGCTCTCGCTGCTGTTCCGCGGAAATCCGCACGAGATCCTTTTCCGTCGTAAGAAATGCCTCTGCCGCATGCTGCCGCTGCAGTTCCATTAACTCGGCCAAATCTGCATGCGTGTACGGATGATGATCCCGCCACAGGCGCGCGGCCGCGATCGCAATCCCTTGTCCATGAATGGCTGCAAAAAACTCCTCCGGACGAGCGATCGCGCAAAAGGCCACCACCCGGTGGACCAGCGGGAGGCGCACGCGCCGCTCCACCCACCAGACCGCGCCCCGAAATCCGCGCCTTCGCAAATCCTCTTCCAGATCGCGATCTTCCTCCCGCATCACGACGAACCGGGCCCGCCCCAGCGCCGCAAAGTTCTCTCGCAGTCGCCCCGCAGGCAGCAGCCGCTGCGCGAAGTCGCTGCGATGCAGCGCCACCAGATCCACGTTCCGCGCCAGGGATCGGTGCTGGAATCCGTCGTCCAGCAGGTGCACCCCGGTTCCTGATCCCTCAGCTTCGGCGAGGCGGCCGGCTGCCCAGCGATCCGCTCCGACGAACACCGGAATCTGCATGCGGGCCATGAGCAGCGGTTCATCGCCGAACTCCTCCACCGAGCCCGCCGGATTGACTCGCGCAACGGCCTGCGAATGGCGCCCGTATCCGCGCGAAAGCACATCCACCGCAATTCCCCGCTCGCGCAACAGTTCGGCCAGGCGGATGGTGAGAGGTGTCTTGCCCGAACCGCCGACAGACAGGTTGCCGACGCTGATCACCGGCCGTGCCAGCCGCTTCGGACGGACCCACCCTCGCGCATAGGCCAGATCTTTTGTGCCCACCGCCGCGGCGTACAGCGGCACCAGGGGCGTCAACAGCCGATTCAAGCTCGCGCCTCCAACAGGTCCAGCAGGGCTGTTACCGTTCGCTCCGTCGCCCCCGCCTCGCTGGCGAAAACTGTTCTGGCCCGCGTGCCCATCGCAGATGCCATGGCTCGATCGGTTAGAACCTCGGCCAACGCGTTCTTCAGCTGCGCGGCCCGCACAATCCGGATTCCTTGCTGCGCACGCAGGC
The DNA here is from genome assembly GCA_036267095.1 of Acidobacteriaceae bacterium. Lineage (GTDB taxonomy): Bacteria > Acidobacteriota > Terriglobia > Terriglobales > Acidobacteriaceae > Palsa-343. The sequence continues at coordinate 99,657 of DATAWS010000035.1, read as the reverse complement.
TTTCTACGATGCCGCGAAAGTTCTCATAGCCTGGTCCCATCAGAATCGCGGCCCCAAACTGCGCCGCTTCCAGCGGATTATGCCCGCCCGATGCCGTCAGGCTTCCGCCAATGAAGGCCGTCTGCGCCAACCCGTAGACCGATGCCAGCTCCCCCAGCGAATCCAGCAGCACCACTGTGCCCGGCTGAATCGGCACCGGCGTGTCCATCCACGCGGACCGCCGGACCCAGCGCGCGCCTCTGCGCTGCAGCAGGCTTGCCACCGCCGCAAACCGCTCCGGATGCCGCGGCGCGAGGATGGTCACCGCATCGTGTGGCAAGGCGTCCAGCAGCAACTCCTCTTCGCCCGGAACGGTCGATCCGCACACCAGCACCTTCGCGTCGGGCGCCAGGTACTCGCGCAGAAGATCGACAACCGGGGCCGTCTTCACGGTCCGCACATCATATTTCAGGTTGCCCGCCACCTGCACATGCGGTGCGCCGATCGCCCGCAGCCGCTCCGCATCGAGCTCCGTCTGCGCCAACCCTGCGCTGAGCCCGCGCAGGAGTCGCCGCCAGATCCAGGCGAGCCGGCGATATCGGGGCCATGATCGATCCGAGATACGGGCGTTCACCACCGCCACCGGAACGCCGGCCTTTCGGCATTCCGTCAGCATGCGGGGCCAGAACTCTGTCTCCATCAGCACCAGCATCTCCGGGCGCAGCGCGCGCAGCCACGCGCGCACCGCAAATCCAAAATCCAGCGGGAAATAGAACACCCGTTCCGCGCCATACCGCTCCCGCGCCAGCATCTGCCCGGTGCGCGTCGTCGTGGACACCATCAGGCGCGGGTGGTTTTCGCTGTCCCCGTGGCCCAGGCGCGCCTCCAACTCTTCAATCAGGCGGCTGGCCGCCAGCAGTTCTCCCACGGAAACGGCATGGATCCAGATCACCCGCCGGTCCTGAACTGCCACGCGTATTCGTTGCGGAATCGCCCCCAGCCGCTCGGTCAGCCCCTCCCGGTACTTGCCGCTCGTGGCCATGCGGAAGAGCCACCAGGGCGCCCCGGCCGCCAGCACCAGAAGCAGCGCGACGCTATAGAGGACTAACATCCGCTTACCAATCTCGCCTTCCCCGGGTCATAAGGCAAGATGATAATGGTGACCATGCGCTCCCGCCCGTCGTCCACCATGTGCGCCCGGCTCCTGATTCTTCTGTCCTTTGGGTTCGCTGCTGCCCCGCTCTTCGCGAGCGATCTGCCCGCCGTCAAAGCAGCCACCTCTTATCCCGACGTCGATCTGCACACGAAGGAGCAGGTCGCCATCGCCGCGGAACCCTTCGACACGCCGGAGAAGTGCAAAGTTTTCAAGGTGGATTTTCTCAAGTACCGCTTCCTGCCCATTCGTATCATCGTGACCAATCTGGGCGATCAGCCTATTTCACTCCGCGACGCCCGCATTTACTTCATCGACGGCTCGGGCAACCGCATCCCTGCTGCTGAGCCGGAGGATGTGGAGCGCCGCATTACGCCGCACGACAGCCGCGGAACCAATATCCCCATTGGACCCATCAAGCTTCATACCAAGGGCAAGGACTCCGACAACAAGATTGAGGCTGAGTTCGACGAATTCGAATACGCATCGCTGGTCGTCGACCCCCATTCCACCCGGGCCGGCTTCCTCTTCTACGATATGGACGGGCTCGGCAGCCAGCCTCTGCACGGCGCCAGGCTGGTCTTCCGCGAAGTCCGGGATTCCAGTGGCAACCAGCTTTTTTTCTTTGAAATTCCCTTCGACAAATACCTGGCTGCCCAGCACTGAGCACTGCCCTCAGACACCCTTTTTCTGCGGCTCCCACACGTATTTGTGAATCTGCAGGCTGAGCCTTGCCGGCAATCCGTCTGCCAGCATCCATTCCACCAGTTCTCGGGGATCGAGCAGGCAGTTCTGTGTTCCCCGCACCGCGGAAGCTGTCTTCGAGAAGGCCGGCGACAGCAGGATCTGCCCTGCGCGGGTCTCGAGCTGGTGCTCGCGAATGAAGTGCCGGGCAAATTCGTAATCGCCGCGGTTGGCGATGACAAACTTCACCTCATCGCGGCCGGTGAGAGTCTGGAGATTCGAAGCCCGGAAGCTGCCGGCTTCCCCCGACCCGGGGCACTTTACATCGATAATCCTGTGCACCGCGTTCGGCAGGCGCTCCAGCGGCCGCTCGCCGCTGGTCTCGATCATCAACTCGTACCCATTGCGCAGCAGCTGTTCCATCAGCGGAATCAGCTCCCGCTCCTGCAGCATCGGCTCTCCGCCGGTGAATTCGATCAGCCGCACCGGCTGGAGCTTCACAATCTCCGCCACCACTTCGTCCTGGGAAAGCTTGTAACCGCCGGTGAAGGTATATTCCGAATCGCACCACGCGCAGCGCAGGTTGCAGCCCGCCAGCCGGACAAAGATGCACGGCAGTCCGGCGAAGCTCGATTCGCCCTGGATCGATTTGTAGATTTCGATCAGATACACGCGCTACTCGTAGTACGTCGCGGTCGTGGTATCCGTTTCGTAGATGGTGCAGTCCTTCACGCGCACGCGCCCGCTGGTCAGTTCGGTCATCTGCCGATTCGTCTCGTCGAAGAAATACCGAGCCAGGTTCTCCGCCGAGGGATTGATCTGGGTGAACGGCTCCAGATCGTTCAGCATCTGGTGGTCGATGCGGTCGATCACCGGCCGCATCACCTGCTTCAGATCGCGGAAATCCAGCAACAGCCCCGCCTTGTCCAGGCTCTGGCCGCACAGCGTAATCCGCACCTTATAGTTATGCCCGTGCGGGTTCTCGCACTTCCCCTTGTAGTTGCGGAGGTAGTGTCCCGATGAAAACCCGCGTTCCACTGTCACTTCGTACATGATCGTCCGTCAGGTCCCTGTTGAGCCGGCTGGCTCTATCCATTCTATCGAGGCCGTTTTTTCTATCGATTTCCCGGCCCCGCTCCGCGGCCGCCCCGGTGGCGCAGGCGCCGTTCCTCGGTCCGGCGATCCACCTGCTCGAACATGGCCGTCATCACCCCCAGCAGCGCAACCAGCAAGCCGCCAACGGTCAAAAACAGGGCTGTCGTCTTCCATAGCGTGCCGTTCGCCGGCAGCGCGGGCTGCATTCTGCCCGAGGTCATCGCCATCAGGAAGGAAATCGCCGCGAACAGCAGCAGCACGCCTGCCAGAATGTACAGATTTCTTGCCACTTCTTCCGCCGTCTCTTCCAGGATACACGCCCAGCCAGTCGGGTGGGCAGGCACCATTTTCCGCCAGCCGCCTGGACTCAGTTCGTCCGGCGCGGGGCTGGTATCAGGGGGCCTTGGTGGAGGATTTCCGGGGAGTCCCGGCGGGCTTGGCCGTCACTTGTACCGAATTCTCGAAACGGATGGCATTCTGCACCAGCCCGGCTGGAAAGGATTTCTCCAGCGCCCGCAGCTGGCGCTCGCTCAGGCCAGGAACAACGACCTCGACCGCAAAGTCCCTCAGCCGCAGCGGCCGCGACGCCGACTGTGCGGTGACCCGGACATTGACACCCTCCTGCGGAAGCCCGCGCAGGCTCAGGTACTGAGCCACGTATTGCCCTACGCATCCCCCCAGCGAGGCCAGCAGCAGCTCAGCGGGGCTCATGCCCTGGTTCGTCCCTCCATCCTCGGCAGGCTGGTCGAGGACAAGGCGATGCTGGCGCGCCTGGGCTACGAAGCGCGCACCGCCGGCGTGCTGCAGAGAGATTTCCAAAGTCGCTCCCCTGGGTGACCCCAGGGGAGGAAGCAACTTGCGGGCCATTTGCGCAGGTCGTTTGGAAAGAGGAAACAGAACGCGATCTGCAACAGGGCGCAGGTACCTGGGTGAGAGAACGCGCCATTCCCTGAGCCTGCGCCAAATCACGCAGCCGCCGCTGAGGCAAACAGACCGGGTACACTGGCTGCAACTCTTCGATGAAGCCTGGCCGCCGCAGCTCTAATCCCGCCGCCTCTGCCTCGAAACGGGCGAAGCGCCGGGCCCCGGCCACGGCGTCGGTGGTTCCTCCTCCGCCAGTTGATTTGTCGCCCGCGGTAGTCCGCACCGTGCTGGATCAGATCGAAGACGCGATCGTCGTCCTCGGACCCGACGGTCGGGTGCAGTTCGCGAATCAAGCCGCGGATCAGCGGTATCGCATTCATCCGGGGGATCCGCCTGTCTCCGACTGGAGTGAGGAGTACGGCTTCCGCCAGTCCGATCGCCGGACTCCGTGGCCAGCAGAACGGCAGCCCGGTGTGCTGGCCCTGCGCGGAGAAGCGGTGGAAACCGAGCAATACCTGTGTCCGCCCGGCAGTGAGGAAGGTCACTGGATCGATGTCAAGGCGGTTCCTCTCCGGGACACGAATGGCAAGACCCAGGGCGCGCTGCTTTGCTGGCGGGACATCTCCGACCAGAGGCAGACGAAGGAAAACCATCGCCGTCTTCTGGCCATCGCCGAAAATACGCCCGATTGCGTCTGCCTGACGGATGCCAGCCTCCGCACCATCTTCATCAATCGCGCCGGGCGCGAGCTCCTCGGCCTCGGGGATCAGGATGATGTGGCCGGTGTTGCCGCCTTCCCCGCCGATTCCGACGAGCAACAGGAGCGTTTCGACACGGAGATCCTGCCCGTCCTGTTGCGTGGCGAAGCGTGGATCGGCGAGTTCCGCCTGCGCCACGCGCTCACCCATCGGGCAGTGGCGGTTGACATGCGCGCGTTCGCCATCTTTGGCAGGTACGGCCAGCTGATCGGGATCGCCACGGTGAGCCGGGACATCACCGCGCGCCGCACCGCAGAGGAGACCCGCCAGCGTCTGGCCGCCATCGTGGAGTACTCCCACGACGCGATCATCAGCGAATCGCTGGACGGCATTATCACCACCTGGAACCGTGCCGCCCAGAACATGTTCGGCTACGCGGCGGAGGAAGCCATCGGGCAGCCCGTTACCCTGCTTGCCTGGCCTGGCTACGAGGACGACATGCAGGAACTCCTCCACCGTATTAGCGCCGAAGAGGTTGTCGAGCACTATGAAACCCTGCGCCGTCACAAGGACGGCACCCGCATCGTGGTCTCCCTCACGCTCTCCCCGGTTCTCGATGAAAGCGGCAAACTCGTCGGCATCTCCAAGATCGCCCGCGACATCACGCACCAGAAAGAAAGCGAAGATCTCTCCCGTCGCCAGGCCCAGCTTCTCGATCAGGCCAATGAGCCGATCCTGGTTCGCGATCATCAGGATCGCATTGTCTACTGGAACAAAGGCGCGGAGCGGCTGTACGGCTGGACTGCCGCCGAAGCCAGGGGCCGGGTCAGCCATGATCTCCTCGAGACCACCTTCCCCGCCCCGCTCGAAGAGATCAGGCAAAGCCTCGAGGGCAAGGGCCACTGGGAAGGCGAACTGCTCCACGTCACACGTGTCGGTCAGCGGGTGATGGTTCTCAGCCGCTGGATTCGCGAACTTGGTGTGGCTGAGTCCCACGTCATGGAGACCAATATCGACATGTCGGAGCGGCAGCAGCGGCTGGCGGCAGAAGAGCAATCACGGATGGAGCGGCGATTCCGCCAGCTCCTCGAGGCCGCCCCCGACGCCATCGTCGAAGTCTCCGCCGACGGCCAGATCGTCCTCGTCAACAAGATTGCCGAGGAGATGTTCGGCTACCGCCGTGAGGAGTTGCTCGGCCAGAAGGTCGACCTGCTGGTCCCCGATGCCATTCGCCCTGAGCACCACCACTATCGGGACAGCTACCTCGAGCACCCGCGCACCCGGCCGATGGGCAGCGGCCTCGACCTCCATGCGCGCCGCCGTGACGGCTCGCTCTTCCCGGTGGAAATCAGCCTCAGCCCCATCCACACCGACAGCGGCGTGCACATCACGGCCGTCATCCGCGATGTGACCGAGCGCAAGCGCGCCGAGCAGGAAGTGCGCAAACTCCAGGTGCAGTACACCGGTGAACTCGAAGCCCGCAATCGCGAAATCGAGCGGGCCAATCGTCTGAAGAGCGAGTTCCTGGCGAGCATGAGCCATGAGCTGCGCACGCCGCTCCATACCATCATCGGATTCGCTGAGCTGCTCCAGGAAAAGACCGAGGGACCTCTCAACCAGGCGCAGAGCCGCTTCCTCGGGCATATCCACCGCGACTCCGAGCATTTGCTCGACCTCATCAACGATGTCCTCGATCTCAGCAAGATCGAAGCCGGGCAACTCGTTCTCAAACGCGAACACTACTCGCCGGCTCGGAGCATTGCCGAAGCCCTCGACGCCATCCGCCCGGGCGCGATCGTGAAAGGCATCACGGTCGAGGAGCGCGGCAGCCTGGACTCTGTGGTGGATGCGGATCCATTGCGCGTGAAGGAGATGCTCTACAACCTGCTCACGAACGCGGTAAAGTTCACTCCTGAAGGCGGCAGGGTCTGGATCGAAACCTCAGAGATCGCCGGCTTCGTCCGGATCACGGTCGGGGACACAGGAATGGGGATTCCCGCCGAGGAACAGGAGAACATCTTCGATAAGTTCTACCAGGTGGGCAGCACCACCCGGGGCGTGCGGGAAGGGACCGGCCTTGGCTTATCCATCACCAAAGAGCTGGTGCAGATGCACGGCGGCTGGATGGAAGTGGACAGCATCCCGGGAAAAGGCAGCCGTTTCACCTTCACCCTTCCCACCAGCCCGCCTCCGGCGTAGCATACTCGGTTGCTCCCCAGCAAATACGTGCAAATTCCACAGGAAGGCGGAGGGTGTTCCTCCGCAGCCGGAGATGAGCAAGCACAATGTCGGCATCCCCACGCACCCCCCTGATCCTGATCGCCGACGACCGGCCCAGCAGCCGCGAGTTGCTGCGTCTGGTCCTTGAGCGGGCCGGCTATGAGGTGATCGAGGCGGAGGATGGGCAGGACGCCCTGGACCGGGCTCGCAGCGGAAATCCCGACCTGATCCTTCTCGATCTGCAGATGCCGGGCATGGATGGATATCAGGTGCTGGCCGCCCTGCGAGGCGAGGACCGCTTTCAGAATTTGCCCATCCTGGCGCTCACCGCCAGCGCCATGCGCGGCGACCGGGAGCGTATTCTGGCGGCCGGCTTCACAGACTACCTGGCTAAACCTGCGGGCCCGGAGATCCTCCGCGAAACCGTTGCTCGGCTGCTGCGGCCGCAGAGCGTGTAGCCGGCGTCTCGCTGCTCAGAGAAGGCCGTACTTTCTCATCTTGTAGCGCAGGGCATCCCGCCCGATGCCCAGGGCGCGCGCCGCCTGGGATTGATTGCCATGCGCCTTCTCGATCGCGGTCACCACCAGCCGCCGCTCGTGTTCCGCCAGCGAAGCGTCTTCCTGGACCGCCTCTGCTGCCGCGCCCTGCACCGCGCCGGCAGCGGCAGTCGCCAGTACTTCCGGCTGCAGGACCGACGCGGGCAGGTCCCCCACGTCCACTTCGTCGCCTTCCGCCATCATGCAGGCATGGCCCAGCGCATTCTCCAGCTCGCGAACATTGCCCGGCCAGGAGTGCCGCTCCAGAGCCATCCGCGCCCGGGGGGTCATCCCGCGTATTCTCTTTCCGTACTGCTGGGCAAAATGCTCGAGAAAATGCCGCATCATCAGCGGCAGATCCTCGCGGTGCTCGGCCAGCGAGGGTACCGCAATCTCCACCATCGCCAGCCGGTAATAGAGGTCCTCGCGAAACAGCCGGTCGGCCACGGCCTGGCGCAGATTCCGGTGGGTGGCCGCGATCACCCGGACATTTACCCTGCGCGGCTGCAGCGATCCGACCCGCTGCACTTCCTGGTTCTGCAGAGCCCGCAGCAGCTTCGCCTGCGTGGCCAGCGGCATGTCGCCGATCTCATCCAGAAACAGGGTGCCCTCGTTCGCCGCTTCGAACAGACCCGGCTTGTCGCGGTCCGCTCCGGTGAACGCGCCGCGCACATGCCCGAAGAGCTCGCTCTCGAACAGTGTTTCCACGACCGCCGAACAGTTCAGCACCACATACTGCCCCTTGACCCCGCTGCGCGCATGCAGCGCCCGCGCGACCAAATCCTTCCCCGTCCCGGTGGCACCCTGGATCAGCGCGGACCGGTAATGAGGCGCGATCCGACGGATGCGCGCGAACATCTCCGCCATCCGTGGGCTGGTGCCGATCAGCCCTTCGAACGCCGGGTCGGTACTCGCCTCCTGCCGCCGGCGCGCTTCTTCGATCAGCCGTCCCACGCGCTCGCGCAGCACGGGCAGGCGGATCGGCTTCTCCAGATAATCCGCCGCCCCCTGGCGAATGGCCTGCACTGCGGTCTCCGTCGTGTAGTGCGCCGTCATCAGAATCACATCCGTGGTCGGCGCCAGTTCCATAATCCGATTCAGCACGTCCAGCCCCGACATCTCCGGCATCACCAGATCGGTCAGCACCAGTTGCGGCCGAACCTGCCTTACCAGTTCCAGCGCTTCGCTCGGCCGCGCCGCCGTATGGATCTCCACTCCCTCGCGCGCCAGCGCGGTCGAGAGCAGCTCCAGACTGCCTGCGTTGTCGTCGAGAATGACGATGGAAATGGCCATAACCCGCGGAGACCCCGGCTGGACTGTGCTTTAACCTGCCATCGTACCAGTTCGCAGAGGACGGGCATGGTGCCGTTGCGTCCGCCTGGTGCGCAGCTCCACGAGCGATCCGAGGGCCGAAATAGTCTCGGTCCCGCGCGCGCCGTGTCTCCGAGTTGCCCGTGGATCATGCAACGCCGGTTCGCGTCAACATTTCCACCAATGATGGTCCGATGCGATCGAGCGGAAGCACTTCATCCACGCCACCGAGGCGAATCGCCTCTTTAGGCATTCCAAATACGACCGAAGTCGCTTCGTCCTGGGCAATGGTGTGCGCCAGCGCCTGTTTCATCTTCAGCAATCCCTGTGCACCATCGGCTCCCATGCCGGTCAGCAGAACTCCGAACGCGTTCTTCCCCAGCTGTTGTGCACACGAGTTAAACAGGACATCGACGGAGGGAAGATGGCGGTTGACGCGTTCCCCGCGATAGACCCGCACGGCGTACTCTGCGCCTCGGCGAACGATCGCCATCTGATGTCCCCCTGGAGCGAGCAGAGCGGAGCCAGGCAGGATGCGGTCTCCATCCCGCGCCTCCTCAACATGGATACGGCACAGACTGTCCAGCCGCTTTGCGAAGGCTCCGGTGAATGCCTCGGGCATATGTTGCACCATCACGATGCCGGGAAAATCGGCCGGCAGGGGCGCCAACACTTCCTTCAGGGCTTCTGTGCCTCCGGTAGAGGCGCCGATTGCAACCACCTTGTGGGTAGCTGAAAACTGGAAAGGGCGCGACGTCGGCTCCGGGGTTGTGTCTGCCGCGGGTTCCCGGTTTCTGCGAATTCTGGCTTGCGCCGCCGCTTTCACCTTCGCGATGATCCCCTCGGCCTGTTCGATGGTGCCGTCGCGGACGTCGAGTTTGGGTTTGGAAACATAATCGACCGCGCCCAGGCTGAGAGCGCGCAGCGTGGTATCGGCCCCCTTGTCGGTGAGCGAAGAAATCATGACCACGGGCAGGGGATGGGCGCGCATGAGCTTCTCGAGAAACGTGAGGCCGTCCATGCGCGGCATCTCGATGTCGAGAGTGAGGACGTCGGGATTGAGGGCCTTGACCTTGTCGCGGGCGACAAAAGGGTCGGCGGCAGCGCCAATCACTTCGATGCGGTCGTCGGAGCTGAGAATCTTAGCCAGCAGCTGGCGCATCAGAGCCGAGTCATCGACGATGAGGACCTTGATCGGATCGGGCATTAGTCCCTCGGTTCAGAAAATGGTGGGCTCTTCATCCGGGAAACGCTGGATGGGATCCGTCACGTAGAAGGCCTCTTCTTCGCGGATGAGCTTCGTAAGCCGGGAGCCGTCTACCGTGTGGACAACGGCGCGACCGGTGTCGGTGTGGAAGATAACGCGTACGGCCTGGTTGCCGCCCAGCCGCTCACCGACCAGAGGGATGTGTTCTGTCCTGAGAAATTCGCGGACAAACTGCGCATTGAGTTCGCCCACCGTGGGAGTACGAAAGACCGGAAGCACATTGCCGGCGCCGAAGGCCTTGGCGACGAATCTGCGGCGATTGCCGCCGGCGTGCATCACCGCATTGATAAGAAGCTCCATGGCGTGAACGCCGCAGCTCGGGCCGCAGCGGGTGTTGTTCGCGGAGCTTGGCACGAGGATGTGGTTCATACCCCCTGCCCGGGCGACCGGATCGTACAGGCAGACGGCGACGCAGGAGCCGAGCAGGGTGTGCAGGCGAAGTGGATGATGGCTGGCCTCCACACAGCCGATGTCGACCCGCTGCGAAGGCTCGTGGTGCAGGTGCCACGCGACGCGCCGCATCACCAGGGGAAGAAAGGTGTGCCCGGCATGGCTATGGCGGCCGGCATGGGCATGCTGGGTGTGGTGCGGAAGCAGCGTCATGGCTTCGTGCTCCGCAGGCGGTAGACCGTCTTCTGCATGGGCTCAAGGAGATCGTGCAGCCAGGGAATGTGCTCGGAATGGCCGAGGAACAGATAAGCGCGCGGTTTGAGGCGGCGGATCATGCGGCGCAGGAAGAGATCCTGCGTTTCCTGGCGGAAGTAGATCAGTGCATTGCGGAAGAAGATGGCGTCGAAGGTGTCGGTCAGAGGCCACGCAGAATGCATCAGGTTGATGCATTTGAATTCGATCCCGGCGGCGACACTGGGTTTTACCTTGACGGTTCCCTCCATCTCATCGCGGCCGCGCAGAAAGTATCTATTGCGAAGAGCAGCGTCGATGCCTCCGATCTCGTCTTCCGGATAGATCCCGCGGACAGCGGTCTCGAGGACAGCGGTATCGATGTCGGAGGCGACGATTCTGAGGTCCCGGTTGCGGAACTCGGTGTTGCGGACCCGGGTTTCGAGGAGGGAAATCGCGATGGAATACGGCTCTTCGCCCGTGGAACAGGCCGCGCTCCACACACGGAAGCTGCCCCGAGCAGCGTCCCTCGGGCGGCGGATGCTTTCAGGGACGACCACATCCGCGAGAAACTGAAAGTGGTGTTGCTCGCGGAAGAAGGCAGTTTTATTGGTGGTGACGCAGTTAATCAGCTCCCCCAGCTCCTGGCCTCCGTCCTGGCCACGCTGGACGTAGCGATATAATCGCCAAAGGTTGGCATGCGCAGCTGGCGAAGGCGGCGCGAGAGGCGAGAGGCCAGCATGACCTGCTTGCCGTCACGCAGCCAGATGCCCGTGTGGTGGTGGATGAGGTCGCGAAACAGCTGAAACTCAGCAGGCTCGAGCGTCAACAGCGACGATGCAGGGACAGTACCGGACACACCGCTCGTTCCTTTCTGCGCTGTTCGGAGTGGCTGGGGCCGGACCGCCCCGGTCAGGCAGCGGCCGGCTCCGGGGTGACTAATTCCTCCTCGGCAAGCAGCTTTTCGAGGTTCAGGGCCACGGCCAGGTGGTCACGGGTTTGAAAGACGCCGTTGATGAACTCCGTGTCGACGGCGGCGCCAAAGTCGGGCGCAGGTCGAATCTCGTCGTCTTTGACCTGGAGGACGTCGGAGACCGCGTCGACCAGGAGGCCGACGGTTTTCTCCTGTACTTTGGCGATGACGATGACGGTGAACTTGCTGTATTCGACCACCGGAAGGCGGAACTTCATGCGCAGGTCGATGACCGGCAACACGGTGCCGCGGAGGTTCATGACACCGCGAACGTGCGGTGGCAGGTTGGGGATCGGGGTGACCGGCGCGTAGCCGCAGATCTCCTGGATCCGAAACAGCTCCAGCCCGTATTCACGCTCTTCGAGCAGAAACGTCAGGAACTGGTGGGAGGCTTGAGTTTGCTGTGCAGCCTGACTGGCCATGGCCCTTCCTTTCCTCGGTTCTCGTTTCGGCTCAGAATTCCTCAAAGCTGGAGTCGTCATGACCGCCGCCGGCCTGGGCGACTGCCAGAGCGGGCTCGAGAACGGGAGCACCGGGCTTCGAAACGGGGGCGGGCCGGGCGACCTTCCTGTCGAATTTTCTGGCCACCGCGTGCGCCAGGGCAGGCGTCGTTTTGCGAACAGGGGGCGGCACCGGTGCCGTGGCAGCAGGGCGGTGCGGCCCGTGTCCGGATCTGCTGTTCTTACTGAGGGTGAAGATTCCGACCTGTTCCATGAGACCCCGGGCCTGGTCAGAAAGCGATTCCGCGGTTGAGGAAAGCTCTTCGGTTTGCGCCGAGTTGGACTGCGTGACCTGATCCATCTGCGTCATGGCGGTGTTGACCTGCTCGATGCCGGTCGACTGCTCGCCGGCCGCAGCCGCGATTTCGCCAACGATGTCCGTGACCCGCTTGACCGAGCTCACGATGCCATGGAGAGTTTCACCGGATTTATTGACAAGTTCGGTGCCTTTTTCCACCTTGCGGAGGGAGTCCTGGATCAGAGCTTTGATCTGCTTGGCGGCCTCGGCGCTGCGTTGCGCGAGGCTGCGGACTTCAGCGGCCACCACTGCGAATCCCCGGCCTTCTTCACCGGCGCGGGCTGCTTCGACGGCGGCGTTGACGGCCAGCAGGTTGGTCTGGAAAGCGATTTCGTCGATGGTGCCGATGATGTCGGCAATCTTGGCGGAGGCCGCGTTGATCTCCGCCATGGCCGTTACAGCGTTGGAAACCACTTCCTGCCCCTGCTCGGCGGCGTCGCGCGAGCCGGAGGCAAGCTGGCTTGCCTGGCGAGCGTTATCGGCGCTCTGACGAACGGTGGCGGTGATTTCTTCCAGACTGGCCGAGGTCTCTTCGAGGCTGGCAGCCTGTTCCTGCGCGCCTGAGGCGATCGCCTGCGAAGCGGCCGCCAGTTGTTGCGAGGCGGAGCTGGCGTGCATGGCTCCCTGGGTTACTTCCTCGAGGGTGGAGCGCAGTTTCTCAAGGGCGTTGTTCAGGGCCGAGGCCATGCGGCCGACCTCGTCTTTGGTATCGACATCGAGCGAGACGGTGAGGTCGCCGTCGGCGACTTTCTCCAAAGTGCCGACCGCTTTGCTCAGCGGCAAGGAGAATCCGCGCCCGATGAAGAAGGCCATGAAAATGCCCAGTCCAAGGCATACGACGGTCGCCGTGATCATCAGCATGCGGGTTGATTGATAGGATTCCGTGTTGGCATCGAATGTCTTTTGGGCAAGGGTCTCCTTGAGCTCTTTGGCCTTGTTGCCGCCCTCAACCAGGGCCTTGCCAAGCTCCACACCCTGGGCCATCGAAGCTTTGGCACCGGCTATATCCCTGGCCCGCAAACGCGGGAAGACATCAAGATTCGCCTTCTCGTACGCAGGCAGACCGTCGCGGATGGACGCGACCGCCGCCAGACCCTCCTTCGAGACAAAAGTCCTTTCCGCTTCGTCCAGATTTTCGTGGAACTTCTGGAAGTCCGCCTGCATGGAATTTTCGTCCTTCTCCAAAATCTGCGGATCGTCGGGATTCAGCATCGCGTCCCGTTCGGTGCGGCCGATGGAGAACCGGGCGATTTCCATGTTGTCGGCGTGGATCGCGCCCAGCATGTGCTTCTGGTACATGGTCCCCATGTCCTGGTTAGCATCCGCCAGTTTGGTAATGGCGAGGTAGCTGATTCCCACGGTCAGCAGGATCAGGACGCCGAAGGCCGATAACAGGCGAGGCATTGCGTTGAGGTTCTTAAACCATTGCATGGGCGGAATCCCCTTTTTCTGCGGATTGAAAATCTGAATTACTGAACCTGGTGAGCGACGCAGCCCCGGCGCTGAGCGCGTACAGATCGAGGCCGGCAAGACAGGCGACATCAATAATGGGAGCGACGCAGCCATCGCCGAGAATCGTCGCGCCCATCAGGCCCTCGATCTTGCGCAGGTGGCGCTCGAGGCTTTTGACGACAACCTGCTGCTGGCCGAGAAGCTCGTCGACGGCCAGCCCGATTTTTTTGCGGCCGGCTTCGACAACCACGATGAGGCTCCGGGTGCCCATCCCATCGGCTCCCGGCTCTGCAGTCGCGCTTTCCATGCCCAGATAGCGGCGCAGGCGAAGCAGCGGGATCGGCTGGTCGCGGATAAGAATGATTTCGCCCTGCTCGGCAATGCGCTGGATCTGGCCAGGGCGCGGGCACACGGTTTCAACGACGGAGAGCAGGGGCAGGACAAGGGTGCGGTCGGACACGCGAATGAGGAGGCCTTCGAGAATCGCAAGGGTCAGCGGCAGCTCGATCGACACTGTCGATCCCCGGCCGGTTTCGCTGGCGATCTGAACCGAGCCGTTGAGCTGACGAACATTCTGGCGGACAACGTCCATACCCACGCCGCGGCCGGAAAACTCGCTGACTTTGGTGCGGGTGGAAAAGCCAGGTTCGAAAATGAGCAGGCGCAGCTGGTCGTCGGTAAGGACGGCATCGGAGGCGATGAGCCCGCGTTCGATGGCCTTGGCGCGGACCCGGGCCGGGTCGATGCCGGCGCCGTCGTCCTGGACTTCGATGACGATGCGCCCGGAGCGGTGAAAAGCGCGGAGGCTGATGGTGCCCTGCTCCGGCTTGCCGGCCGCATGGCGCTCCGCGGTTGTTTCGATGCCGTGGTCGCCAGCGTTGCGGATGAGGTGGGTGAGCGGGTCGCCGAGCAACTCGAGCATGCTCTTGTCCACTTCGGTCTCTTCGCCCGTGAGCACCAGCTCGATCTGCTTGCCGCTGGCCTGCGCGATGTCGTAGACCGTGCGGGTGTAGCGCTGGAAGAGCGTGTTCACCGGAAGCATGCGGACGGCCATGACGCGTTCGTGGAGTTCACGAGTGTTGCGCTCCATAGCGGCCACCGCCTCGCGCAGTTTCGGCAGGCAACCGGGGGTGAAGGTTTCAACCATCTGGGCGGTCATGACGTGCGCGATGACCAGCTCGCCGACCAGGTCGATCAGGCGATCGACTTTTTCGGTGGCCACACGAATGGAAGCCGATTCGCCTCCGCTGCCGGGCTTCGAGGTGCGTTTCGCGGCCGAGCGAGCGGATTTGCCGGTCGATGACGCAGCGCGCGCCTTGAGAGCGGTGGGGTGCGCGGGACCTTCCGCCGCGATGGACGCTGCGGCGAGCGGCCCGGGTTCGGCGATCGACGGAGCGGGCTGCACTGCAGCGGGCTTCGCCGGATCCGCTGCGTCGGCACGCCGGATGGTGATCTCAGCCAGGTGCTCGACAAACTCGAAGACGGCGCGGAGCTCTTCTTCGGGACAGGTAGCGGCGATTTCGATGGTCCAGGCGAGATAGCACTGCGCGGGGTCGAGATCGGCGAGCGCGGGAAGGCCGCCAGCGTCGAGATGGATGACGGTCACGTCGCCAAGAGCAGCCAGATTGCGAAGCAGGACAATGGGATTGGTGCCGCTTCTAAACAGCTCGCGATCCGGCCGGAAGTCGATCCGGTAGACGGTGAGGGTTCCCGGGTCGGCCCTGGCAGACGGGGACGAAACCTCAGGGTCCGGGACGGCTGTTCCGGATGCAGGCTCCGCTGAGGGGGCGCCGAGTGCGAGCGTTTCGATGCGGTGAGAAAGGTCGCGGGCTTCGTTGGGGAGGGTATCCGGGGCGTCGGGATCGAGCAGGGTGCGGAGGACATCGATCGACGCCAGCAGAAGACCGAGGATCTCGTCGGTAACCTCCATCTCGCGGGTGCGCAGCCGTTCGAGCAGGCTCTCCAGCCCGTGGGTAAACTGCGCCAGGCTCTCGAGGCCGAAAGAGCCGGCTCCGCCCTTGATGGAGTGTGCGGAGCGGAAGACGGCGTTGAGAAGCTCGGCGTCGCCGGGACTGGAGCGCAGGGCGAGCAGGCCGGACTCCATGGTCGCAATGTGGTCCGCGCTCTCCTGCAGAAACGTTTGCCGAAACTGGGTCAGATCGATCTTCATAGGATTCAGGGCAATACCATCGCGAGCGTCTTGAGCAGTTTTTCGGGATCGAAGGGCTTCACGATCCAGCCAGTGGCGCCGGCGGCCTTACCCTGCTCTTTTTTGGCGGCGAGGCCTTCGGTGGTCAGCATGAGGATGGGTTTGGTTTTCATGGCCGGCTGGGTGCGGAGATTGCGAATCAGGGTGATGCCGTCCATGACCGGCATGTTGAGGTCGGTGATCACCAGATCGACCGCGATGTTCTTCACCTTGTCGAGGGCATCCTGGCCGTGCTCGGCCTCCACGACCTCAAAACCGCCTTCACGGAGGGTGAAGCTCACCATCTGCCGCATGGAAACGGAATCGTCGACAATCAGGACCTTGCGCAAGGAGCGGTTTCCTCCATCGATATCGGGACCCCTGTGGTTTCGGTAACACCCAGCAGTTCAGCGGCCCCGGCGTATTCAAACCATTTCCTCAGGCTTTTCGAAGCGTTCAGCAGCTTCAGGAATGCGCCACGCTGGCGCTGCTCCGTCTGGATTGCCAGCAGGACCTGGAGTGCGCTGCCATCCAGATGTTCGAGCCCGCTGAGGTCCAGAAGGACATCCCCGGTTTCACCGGGCGCTCCGTCAGCGCTCCGATCCAGGTTCTCCCTGAGGTGCTGCAGAATCTCCGATGGTTCCATCCACTGGCCGGAGCGCCCCATGTGGAGAACACTCCCGGAGGTCGTGGTCTTGCCTTGCTTGTTCTCCTCTGAAGTCAACGGATCCTCACCACCCGATGCCGCCGGCACCGTCCTGAGCTGATGTCGCGTACTCTCGCTCATCGATATTCCCCGCCAAGCGCACTGATCGCAGGCCATCCCCGGACCCGATTTCGGAGTCCCGGATGGAATTGCCTACGATTGCTTTATCGACGGAATCTGCTGGAAGCTTGAGCCTGTCCGGGAGAGCGTTCGATTCCGCTCAGCGGAAAATCTCACGCAGTGAGATCTCCTGCCAGGGCTCTCAGAGCATCGAGGCGCCGGGGCGGTCGGAGCGGGGATTTCAGACTTTTGGGAGTCGCGTCGCCGGCTCTGACGCCTCCCGAGTCACAGCGGCAGCGTTCTGCGTCCAGGACACTTCTGGAATCCCCTGGGACCTCCTCGTTCTCGACCTCGCAAAGTCGGCGTCCCCACCTCTGAATCGCCCGGCTCTTCAGGCCCAGTTGCCGGTCGGGTCCCATGCGATACGGATGCTGATCCAGGGAGCTCCCGGGGTGCCGACCGGCCCTCCAGTCCATGCGCTCACGGCCCGGCGGGCAAGAAGGATACCGGGCAAGAATGCCCTCAGAAATGTTATAGTTGCCATCCAATCAGACCATTTGAATCAGGAACTCCTGTCAGGTAGGAATGAGCCAGCCGGGAAGCCGCAGAGTGTTCGTCATCTCCGATCTTCATGTGGGCGGGGTGTATGCGCCGACCCCGGAAGGCCGTGGATTCCGCATGAACACACATATCGCTGAACTGGCGAAGTTCGTGACCGGACTGGCACCGAGCGCCTCGGAGAGTCGGGTAGAACTGGTCATCAACGGCGACATGGTGGATTTTCTCACCGAGCGTGACAACGCCAATGCGGAGTGGGTGCCGTTCACGGCCGATCCCGCAGCGGCCTGTGCCAGACTGCGGACCATCGCGGATCGTGACTCCGTTTTCTTCGAGGCGCTTCATACGTTCCTCGAGGGAGGCAACCGGCTCGTCATTCTGACCGGGAATCACGATCTGGAACTCACCCTGCCGGCGGTTCGGCGGATGCTGCGCGAGGTGATCGGGGTCAGGCCAGGGCACGATTACGAATTCATCGGCAACGGCGAGGCGTACGCCATTGGCAATGCCCTGATCGAGCACGGCAATCGGTACGACCAGTGGAACATGGTGAACTACGACGCGCTGCGGCACACGGGGTCGCTTCAGTCGCGCCGTCTGCCGGAGGACAAGTACCGTTTCGACCCGCCCCCGGGAAGCAAGATGGTTTCCTGGGTCATTAATCCCATCAAGGAAGACTACAAGTTTGTCGACCTGCTGAAGCCGGAAACGGACGTGATGGTGCCGCTGCTTCTGGCGCTCGAGCCGGGATATCGCAGGATTCTGGCCACGGTGGCCCTCCTGGCGCGAAGGGCTGAAGAGCAGGCGCTGGTTTCGCCAGCCATGCCGGGGGTAGCCGGGGACATCGGTTCTCAGGGTCAGGCGGCGGGAACCTATATCGGTGATATCTCCAGCTTCGCCTCCGACAGGGGCGGCCCCGGCACGGCTGCCACGCCATCCGGAGGAGAAGGCGAGGAAGCTCTGCGCCAGTTGCTCGATGAAAATTTAAACGGGCAGGGCGCGGCATTTCTCGACCACCTTCCTGCAGCTGGAGCAGCGGTGACGACCGCCGATATTTCCTCCTTCGGTGACGCGGTGAACCGCAGCATCGGCCTGGCGAGGCTGCTGCTCTCGCACGACGACGCGGATGTGGGCCGCAGGCTGCCGGCGCTGCTGCAGGCCCTGCGCGCGGTGCACGAAGTTAAATGCTTCGACCTGGACAATGAAACCGTCCCGGTCTATGTCAACGCGGCAAAGGATCTCTTCCTCGGCGGCTTTCGTTACGTCATCTTCGGGCACACCCATATGGCCAAACAGGCAGAGCTGGAGCCCGGCTGCTGGTATTTCAATTCCGGGACGTGGGCCGACCTGATGCAGATGCCGCCGGGCATCCTGAACCCGGTGAGCGATGCCGATGCGAGACAGGAGCTGGAGGCCTTTCTTCTCGGCATCTCCAGCGGTCCGCTCGCGCCGTGGATCCTGTATCGACCGACCTACGTTGAGCTTGAGGTCGACGCGAACGAGAATGTCGTGAACGTACAGCTTTGTACGGTCACCCTGCCGGCAACAGCCGCGAGCTAATCGAGGGGTAACTGGACGTGGAGTCAGCGGTCGCGCGAACGGATACCGGGCCCGCTGTCGCGAACGGGCCGCAGCCCAGTTATCCGGCGGTCGCTCGCATCGACGCCACCTTTCCGATGGGCACCGGCCGAGGCACCGGATTTTTGGTGGGAGAGTCCCTTGCCCTGACCGCCTTCCATGTGATCGCGGATCGACAGCGTGCCCTCCAGGGCGGCGGCCAGTTCGTGGCGTCGCAGATCCTTCTGACTTTCAGGTGTGGTGCTCAGGCCCAGGCCACGGTCGTGGACGGATGCCTGGATCCCAGCGCGGACTTCGCGCTGCTGCGCCTGGAGTGGCGGAAAGGCCCCCCTCCCCCGGAGCCGCTGCCCCTTTTTCTGCGAGCTGAGAAAACTCCCTGGCAAACGTTTGGCTATGGCGAGGACAACCTCGAAGGAATGGTCAACGACGGCGACATCCAGGACGCGGCCGCGATTCGTGAGGGCGCGGCGGCCTTCCAGTTGTACAGCAGGAACGTCGCGGCCCGCGCGCATGTGAACGGATTCTCGGGGGCTCCTGTGCTGGTAGCCGGGGAGAACGACGCGCTCGCGGTTGTGGGACTCCTGCGCTCGGCTATCCAGGACCAGGACCGCGAGTCCCGGGAGGGGGTGGTGTACGCATGCCCGGTGGCCTCCATCCTCCGCAACCAAACCGCAGGCAATCTGCTGCCGGTTCCCGATCCAGTCTTCGGTCTACCCGGTCTGCCCCTCAAAAGGCTGCCGGGCAAGCCCTACAAATACCTGAGCTGGTTTACCGAGGAGGAAGCCGAGGTATTCTTCGGCCGCAACCGTGAAATCGCGCAGGTCTACCGCCGTCTCACGGCCCCTGCCTTGCCCGGAATCCTGCTGCTGTACGGACAGTCGGGGGTGGGCAAATCGTCCTTTCTGGACGCCGGTCTGCAGCCGCGGCTGAAGTGGTATCACGAGGTGATCTATCTGCGCCGGGATGCCACCCGCTCGCTCCTGGATACCCTGCGCCAGGCAATTGGCGCCGGCCCCTCGGATTCCCTGTCCGCAGGGTGGCATGCGAAGGAAGAGTCCGCGGGCAAGCCGCTGGTGGTGATTTTCGATCAGGTCGAAGAAGTCTATACCCGCCCCAACAGCCATGCTGCAAACGAATTGGCGGAGTTTTGCGCCGCGCTGGCGGATCTGTGCGGGCCAGACGTTTCCGCAGTTCGCGGACGGCTGGTGCTTTCCTTCCGCAAGGAATGGTTCGCCGAGATCCAGAAACAGATGGAAACCAGTCATCTCGACTGGTCGAAGCACTTCCTGCAGACCATGGACAAGCCTGCCGTGATCGACGCTGTGCTGGGACTAACGAAGACCGATCGGCTGAGCAATAAGTATGAGCTGCAGGTCTCCCCCGGGCTGGCGGAAATCATGGCAGATGCTCTGCTGGCCGATCGGGAATCGCCCATCGCGCCAACCCTGCAGATTCTGCTCACCAGGATGTGGGGCCGGGCGACCGCGCGTTCCGGCAGCCATCCGGAAATGACCCTGGACGATTTTGTGAAGCTGAAGCAAGAAGGGCTGGGGCTGGGCGACTTTCTCGATCAGCAACTGGCGGAGCTCAGAAAAACGGAGCAGGACCATGACCAATGGGTGACGTCAGGCCTCGCGCTCGATGTCCTCGACCTGCACGTGACGCCATCCCTGACCGCGCGGGACTGCAGCCTCGAGGATCTGTTGGCTCTGTATCGGGACCGGCCGCAGGTGCTTCGCGATCTTCTCCAGGCGCTGAAAGACAAGGCGCTGCTGGTGGACTCTTCAGAGGACAACGAAAGCGGGATCACCCGCCTCTGCCACGACACGCTGGCCGTGCTGGTGCAGCAACGGTACGCCGCATCGGACAAGCCGGGACAGAGAGCGCGGCGCATTCTGGAAGCGCGCGCCGAGGAATGGAAGGAGGGAACCGAAACCGGAGCCCTGGACCCGGGGACGCTCTCGGTGGTGGAGAGCGGTGCGGCGGGCATGCGGGTTCCTACCTCACAGGAAGAGAAGCTGATCGCCTACAGCCGACGGCTTCGCTGGGTGCGCAGAATCTTCCGCTGGGGGGTTTTGATTGCCATCGTCGGTTTAGGCACCTGGGGATGGGTGAAGAAGATCACCGCCGACCGGCAAACGCAGATCTCCCAGGCGCGGCTGGAAATCAGCCAGAGCGCCCAGTCGATGTCGACTGATCAGGGTCGCGCGCAAATGCTGGCCGTCTCCGCGATCGGGATGAGCCTGAAGCCGAAACGCAGCCTTCCGGGTTTTCTCGAGCTGAACGATCCCGAACTGCGAACGGAGGCGCAACAGAATCTGTTCAGCATTGCGGAGAACGAGCGCGAGGTCAACAGCATTGCGACCGATCCAAAACACAACATGTTCGCCGAGAGAGCGGTGAGTTATTCGAGCCGCGGAGTGGTCGCGACGGCAGACGAAGGACAGATTCGCCTGTGGAACCAGGACGGAACCGCCCTGGCCGCACAATTCGATGCGAAGCAGGCCGTCAATTCGCTGGTTTTCAGTCCCGACGGCAGCATGCTGGCATCCTGCACCGAGAAGGGGCAAATCCAGATCTGGGACGTGAGCGGTACGCCGCGTGGAGCTCCGTTTTCCGCGGGGAGCGACCTATGTTCCCTTGCATTCGCACAGGGCGGCTCGCTTCTGGTTTCCTACGTCCCCAGTGAGTCGAGCCTGACGCTGTGGATGCTGGACGGAAAACAGGTCTGGCACAAAACCCTCCAGTCCAATCAGCTGTTCAGGGCCTCTTATACGCACCTCCAGGTGCGGCCACTCGCGGTGGGCCGGGAGCCGAACGGCCAGGAGGCGATTGTGGCGGCCACGGGCAAAGCCTCGGTCGGTGTCTGGGATCTGGCCGGAAAGCCCCTGGTGCAGCCCTTCGAAGTGGCGAACGACCTCGACTCTGTCTCGGTGGACGACAGCCAGAGCAAATTCACTATCATCACCTCAGGTCCCGATCCAGCCAACGGCAATGAAAGCCTGATCGCATTCTGGAACATCGATGGAAGCGCGGCAGGCAATCCGATCCGGATTCCCGAGTCGCAGATCATCGATGCGGAAGCGGATAGCGGCGGAAACATCCTGGGGCTCGCGATCAACGGCGACACCCGTTTCGTTGATCGGAGTGGGAACCAGCTGTTTTCTTCCGTGGCAAGCGGCCATCGGATGGCGTTCAATCCCGGCGCATCCCAGGCTGCCGTGCTGGACGAGGACGGGACTCTGCATCTGCTCGACCTGACGGATCGCATCGCGATCGCCGGCCCCGCGGTCAACGCAAAGTCGCTGGCCTTCAGTCCGGCAAAGCATCTCCTTGCGCTGGGCACCGAGCAGGGCGCAGTGGAACTGGAAGAAGTGAATCACGGGACAGTGACAGGCCCGCAGCTGCTTCCCGGTCCGCCAGCCACCGCCAACTGGCCGGCCATCGTGATGCTGGCGTTCGATCAGCCCGGGCAGCGGATCGCCGCCATCGACGTGGTGAGGCGCATCCAGGTGTGGGATACGAGCGGGAAGCTGCTGTCCTCTTCCCAACCCGCAGGGAATGTGGAGGCGCTGGTCGGTGATTCGGGCGACTCTCTGATCGAGAACATGCGCTTCTCCGGCAACGGGATCATCTACGGGACTGACCGGGGAATCTTTTTCCGCGATCTCGAGACCGGCGCGGAACGGGAGTTGCTCGCCGGCGTGAAGGATAAGCTGTCAAGGACCAATTCGTTCGCGATCAGTCCCGACGGGCAGAACATTGCCACCGGTCTCGATGACAAAACCGTGCAGATCTGGGATTTGAACGGCCAGGCCGTGGGCGGGGCACTGCATCTGAGCGACGACCCCATCGCTCTTGCCTACGATCCCGATGGAACCCGGCTGATGATCGACCATGGCGGCCAAATTCAGGTTTGGCCACTCAAGGGAGGAGGATTCCGTTCGGATCGGCCATTGAGCGGCAGTTCGATCACCCAGTACTTTACCCGGCAAACGGTCGCCATGCCCGCCAGCGGCGACCAAATCTTCCTCAGCACAGATACCGGCATCGCGGACTGGTCGGTGGCCACCGGGCAGCAGCTGGGCGCGATCGAGAAGGTCTCAGCGAATGTCTCGGAGACTGCGCCCATCGCGCTCGCGGCCGACGGTAAGGTTCTGGCAAGTGCCGGGCCGGGAGTGCACCTGTGGCGCGCGGGATGGCAGGCGTGGCTGGATGTGGTCTGCAGCCGGCTGCAATTCCATTCAGTGCTGGACGCCGCAAACACGTCCCCTTCCACCGACCATGACAGTGCCGCAACGGCGAAGGATACCTGCCAGCAACTGGTGTGGAGCAAGCAGCCATGAGGAGCGCTGTCGCCATCCCCGGCATTTTGCTCGGGCTGCTGGCGCAGGCGGCATTCGCCCAGGTGAATACCGCCACCTTATCCGGAGTCGTGCAGGATCCGGCAGGACGTGTGGTTCCCGATGCGCGCATGGTGCTGGACCGGCTGGACACTGGCGCGCAGCGGTTCACTGTCACCGACGCTCAGGGTCACTATGTCGCGGCCGAGCTGGAGCCGGGCACATGGGCAGTGGAGGCGGAGAAGGCCGGATTTGCGACCGAAGTACGCCAGCCCATCGCACTGGCGGTCGGCGGTTCCGTCGTGGTGAATTTTTCGCTGAGAGTGGGATCGGTTACGGAGAAAGTGCTGGTTACTGCTGCGCCTCCGCTGGTGAATACGACCGAGTCGTCCATGGGATATGTCGTGGGCCGCCAGCAGATCCAAGATCTTCCGCTGAACGGACGGAATTACACTCAGCTCACCCTGCTGGTTCCCGGCGTTGTGAACGTGACCACGTTCGGGGGCAACTCATTTTTTGGACTGACGCAGCGGATCGCGGTGGCTGGAGCTCGCCCGTCCAGTGGCGGTGTGTATCTGCTCGACGGCACCAATGTCATGAGCTTCTTCAACGACAATGCCGGCAATGCCGGCCTGGGAACCGCGCTGGGTGTTGACGCGATTCAGGAATTCAAAGTCGAGACCAACACCTTCAGTCCGGAATATGCGCGATCCGGAGCCTCGGTCATCAACGCGATTTCGCGATCGGGAACGAATGACCTCCACGGCAGCGCATACGAGTTCATTCGCAACAGCGCGGTCGATGCGCGTAACTACTTCGACGGTTCTTCAATTCCTCCCTTTCGCCGCAATCAGTTTGGAATCTCGCTCGGCGGCCCGATCCTGCGCGATCGCGCGTTTTACTTTGTGAATTACGAGGGGCTGCGGCAGGCGCTGGGTGAAACCGAGCTTGGAGGATCCCCGACCATGGCGGCGCGCCAGGGCAATCTGCCTTCCGGCAGTGTGACGGTGAGTCCTGCGATCCAGGGGTTGCTAAACCTGTTTCCGCTGCCGAATGGCCCGGACCTTGGCGGAGGAGTGGGGCTACTGAGCATGACGGCCACCCAGGATATCAGCGAGAACTACGTTTCGGCCCGCGTCGATCAACAGTTTTCGTCGAGAGACCATCTCCTGGCGCGCGCTACCGTGGACAACGGGAACCTTCTCGAACCATTTCCCATTCAGGGGACGTATATCCCTTTCGCCCAGGGGGTCGCGGGACGAAACCGGTACCTGACCCTGCAGGAAACGCGAACCATATCGCCGCTGACCGTCAACACCCTGCGCCTCAGTTTCAACCGCAGCAATTCCTACGGCAACACAGTGGCCCAGTCGCCCGCGCTCGATTTGATACCCGGAGTCACGGGGCGCGCTCCCGGAGCCGTCACCATCGGAGGTGTCGGCTATGTCGGTCCTAACCCGATCATCCCTTACTACCTGATCCTGAATACATGGGAGCTGGGAGACGATCTCAGTGCGGTCCGCGGCAGGCACTTCGTGAAAGCTGGATTCGAGTGGCAGAAGATGCAGGACCCTTATCGCGCCGATTTGTACTCCGGCGGTTCGCTGACGTTCAATACTCTTCAGGATTTCCTGACCGCCAACCCCTACACTTTTGTCGTACCGCTGCCGGGGAAGCTGTATACAGAACGGCTGTGGAACCAGAACGTCGCCGGATTCTACGCGACCGACTCCTGGCGCGCGGCGAAAACCCTGACGTTCAATCTGGGGGCGCGCTATGAGTTCATCACCAACCCCACCGAGAGCCACGGCTTTTTCAGCGCGCTCCTCAGCCCCGGCGACACAACCCTGGCCCAGGAACCTCACGTATTTGTGAAGAACCCATCCCTCCCGGACTTAGCTCCGCGTGTGGGATTTGCCTGGGATGTCAGCGGCGACGGCAAGACCTCGGTCCGCGGCGGCGTGGGACTGTTCTTTCAGGAATACATGCCGCGCGACTATGCCGAGTATGGTTTTAATCCCCCGCAAACTGTCATCGGCATCGGTGTAGATCCCGGCTTTCCAATCTCCGCGGCGTCGCTGTTTGGCTTGCCGCCGTCGATTTCTCTGGTTACCGGCTATAACATCACGAAAACTCCGTACACGCTGGAATACAACCTGAACCTGCAGCGCCAGATCTCCCCGGGGCTGGCCGTGCAGATGGGAGGCGTCTTTTCCGGAGGACGAAAGCTGCTGAGCGCTTATGACTACAATCAGCCGCTGCCGAACGCCACCCTGCCCGACGGCACGCCAATCCGCACGGCCTCCGCGCAAAGACCCAACCCCGCATTTTCCAGTCTGCAGTTTTCTTATCCGATCACCAGCTCCAACTACAGCTCCATGGTAGTTACCGTGGAGAGAAAGTTGAGCGGCAGGTCGACTTTCTTTGTCGGATATACGTGGTCGCACTCGCTGGATACCCAGTCGAACGAGTTCTCCGGGGATGGATGGAATGATGCCGGCGAGATCACCGACATTGGCGATATGAAGATGGATTACGGCAGCTCCACTTTTGACGTGCGCCACAATCTGACGTTCGATTATGTGTACCTGGTGCCTTCCCTGCGCGGGGCGCACGGCGTTGAAGCCAGCCTCCTCAACGGATGGCAACTGACCGGGATCGGCACCATCCAGAGCGGCGTGCCATTTTCCGTCGAGAATGGCTTCGATCGCGCCAACACCATGCAGACGCTGTCGCCGCCTGAGGGTTCGGAGCGGCCGGACCTGGTCCCGGGACGGAGCAACAACCCGGTGCTCGGCTCGCCCGGGCGCTGGTTCGACCCCGCCGCTTTCATGCTGCAGCCCGCGGGGGCGTTTGGGGACCTGGGAAGAGATACGGTTCGCGGGCCCGGACTGGGCAATTTCGATGCCGGCCTTTTCCGGACGGTGCAGGTAGGCGAACGGCTGGTGGGACTGTTCCGGTTTGAGGTTTTCAATGTTTTTAATCGCGCGAATTTTGCCGTGCCCACATTTCCCAATCGGGAAGTCTTCCTGGACGCGAACGGCACCGTCAATCCGCAGGCGGGGGAGATCACGCAGACGGTGGACAGCTCACGCCAGCTGCAACTGTCCTTGCGCATGAGCTTCTAGATTGCAGGGAGAGGATGACGATGGCGACAAGCGGGGCGACAAACGGGGCCGCGGAGATGCAATGGTCCGACGCATTTCTGGACGAGATGCGCGAGGTCGGGGATCCTCTGGCGGACGACTTGATCGAACCGATCTTTAAAGGTGGCGGCGCATTGTCCGTCTGGAACGTAATGAAGACGCTGGTCGCAAACGACCAGCCTTTGCCGACCGACCTGCCACCGGGTATGCAGGAATATCTGGCCAAAACCAGCGCCATTCCCCCTGTCGATCCCGAGCTGGTTGCGGGCGGCCAGGAGCTGTTTGCAGCGCTCGGACCGGAAATCCTGATGATTCTCGCGTTCTACTCCCTGCCCGCTTCCTACGCGGCGCGCAAGGGAGTGCAGGTGCTTTACCGCAGCGGGTACCTGGCCAACCGCCCCAATCACCGGCTCTTCGAAACCACCCAGATGGTGATGGACGTGATGACGCCTGGCGGTCTGAATGGCGATGCGCGCGGGGTGCGCGCGGCGCAGAAAGTTCGGCTGATGCACGCGGCAACGCGCTATCTGATTCGGCACGATCCGGAAAGGCCGTGGGCGGCCGAGCTCGGTCTGCCCGTGAATCAGGAAGACCTGGCGGGCACTCTGATGGTGTTCTCCTGGCTCATCCTGGATGGCCTCGACAAGTTAGCCATCGACACGACGCCGCGGCAACGCCAGGGCTTCCTCGAAACGTGGAAAGTGATCGGACGGCTGATGGGCGTACGAGAAGAGCTGATCCCTGCGGACGTGGACGGCGCGAAGGAACTCTGCGAACGCATCCAGCGGCGCCAGATGCAGGTATGCGAGGAAGGTCGAAAGATGACCCAGGCCCTGCTAAAGATGACCGAGGACAAGATGCTGCCCGGTCCCTGGCGCGCATGGCCAGCCGTGCTGATGCGCCACTTTCTTCCCGAGCAGGTCTCGGACGGATTTGAAATCCCCAAAAGCTGGATCAGGCAGAAAATCCTGCACTCGATCGTGGAGCACCGGAGATCTCATCCGGAAAAGCCCTACACGAAAAACATGGAAGCTCATCTCCTTCACAAAGTGGCGCTGATATGGATCCGGTCGATTGTCAGCCTCGAGCTGGGTGGCAAACGCTCGCCGTTCATTCTTCCCACCAACCTTCATCACGGATGGGCTTCGTCGCGCTTCCCCAGCCTGTGGCAACAGCTCATGCGAAGATAACCTGGCGGAACCGCCATGAAAGGAACCTATGGCCCTCCCGGACTTACAACTTGAGCAACGTTTCGCGAAACATCCCTGGGTGCTTTCGATGGACTGGCGCGACCTGTTTTTTGCCAGCTGGCGGGTGCCCGTCGAAAAGGGCCGCTCCCTGCTTCCCCCGGGGCTGCAGCTGGACACGTTCGACGGGAGCGCCTGGGTCACGATGGTCCCCATGCGAGTGACCGATATGCACTGGCACGGCATTCCGGCTATCCCCGGGTGTGACAGCTTTCGGGAACTGAACCTGCGCACTTATGTCCGCCAAAACGGGCGACCTGGCGTTTGTTTTCTCAGCATCGAATGCCCCGCGGGATTCTCCGACTGGATTGCCCGGCAATTCTTTGGCGTCCCCTACTATCATGCGCAGATGATCGCCTGGAACGATGGCGAAAGTTATCGCTACGCCACCGAGAGATTGATCCAGGATCAGCGTGAGGCGGTCTTTTTCGGAGAATTCCGTCCGTCTCCGGGCGGGCAGTTGCCGCAACCGAATACGCTGGAGTTTTTCCTGCTGGAGAGATACAGCTCCTACTTCGTACACGAGGGCGCCGTCTACCGCGGCGAGATCCAACATCCAGAGTGGCTGCTGCAGCAGGCCGAAGCGGAGATCGAAGTGAACACCATTTCCGAGGTCCTCGGCCTCGAGCTGTCGCCCCGGCCCGATCACGTCGGCTTCGTCCAGTCCACGGTGACGCATATCTTTCCGCCCGTACGGCAAGAACCGAATCAGTCTGCCGTCTCGACGGCTCAGTGAGGAGACCATGCAAGTTTTCAGCTTTATCAGCGTCTGGAAGATCGAAGCCCCGCTGCAGGCTGTATGGGAAGCGCTTTACAGGATTGAAGCGTGGCCCTCCTGGTGGCATGGGGTCGAAGAGGTGGAAGTCCTGAACTGGGGGGCGCCGGACCGCGTCGGCTTCCGCAGCCGCCAGGTCTGGAAGAGCAAGCTGCCCTACAAGCTGAAGTTCGAGGGGGAACTCACGCGCGTGGTTCCGCTGGAGAGGATCGAGATCTCCTCCCAGGGAGAACTCCAGGGTTCCGGACTGATGCGCTTCGCCAGCGACGGCCGGCTCACGACCTTCCAATATGACTGGAACGTGGAAACCACGAAGGCGTGGATGAATCTGTTTGCGCCCATTTTGAAACCGGCCTTTTCCTGGAACCACGACATCATTATGAATTGGGGCGCGCAGGGATTGGCTCGCAAGCTTGGAACGGCGAACGCAGAGACCTCAGACAAAGGCGCATTTTAGGACGCGCCCAGGCGGGCAGGAGATTAGCCGGCTGGGGCAGGCCTCCGTCGGAGTCCGAGCGCCGCTCCCATCCCCGCGAAATAAGCGGTGCCTGCCCCCAGGGCGGCGAACTTCAGCAGGGAGAAGCACCAGGCGAGGAAAGCTGTCGCGGCCGTCGCGTGTCCGAACAGCTCGAGCGCAAGCAGGCCGTCCTCCGCGATCCAGAGGACACCCACGATCGACAGAGCCGACGCGAGGGCAGCGCCGGCCAGGGACATTTTCGGAAAGGCAGCGCGGGCCATGGCCGCCAGCCGTGCGCACCCAAGTGCAAACGCGACCGTGAAGGTGGCGGAGCAGAAGAACGCAAGCCCGGTACTGAAGGCGAGGATCACGACTTCATGGGCGCCCCAGGAAGCCATCACGGTGTGCTCACCCGACAAGGTGCGAGCTGTTTCGAGAGAAACCACCCCCATGGGAGCTGCTGCGTTGCGCAGGGGTCCATTGAGCACGCTCAGAGCCGCTGCACTGGCCAGCGCCGCCACAAACGAGGCCGGCAACAGAAACCGATTCCCTGCCGCGGACACGGCGCCCGGCGCCGAGGGGCGTGAAGTCGTCGTACTGGAACTCATCGCAGTTTCTCCAAAAGAGTTCGAGCGCTTTCGATCGCCGGAACGGTCTCTCCTTCGGTAAACCAGGCATACAGCGGCGCGAGAATTCCATACGCTTCCTGGCGGCGATCGAGGGTGAGAAGAAGCTCGCCAAGACTGGTTGCCGCTCTCAGTTCGCAGAACCTGGAGTTCATGCCGGCGGCCAGTTCCATGGACCGCCGGAAGCAGCGTTCCGCTCCCGCGACAGAATCCACCCCGCGGAGCTCCAGCAAACATTCGCCCCTGTGGCGAAGCAGATCCGGGATCTCGACCAGGTGACCGCATTGCTCCCATTGGGGGAGATGCTCGTCCAGAAACTGCAGCGCAAGGTCGGGCCGGCCGGCCAGGCGCATGATCTCGGCGATTCCCGCGCCCAGCATGGCCAGCGCATAGTCCATCTCGATCTGCCGTACCTGGGCCACCGCTTCGTCCAGCAGGACCAGGCCTTCAGCCGGCTGGCCGCTCAGCGCCAGGTCCCAGCCCGATCCGAATTTTCCGAAGTAGAGCATGCTGCTCTGAAATTCGTTTCTGGCGCAGATTTCGATTAGCTCATCCGCGGCCTGGCGTAACACCGCCCGGTCGCCGAGATGCTTAAATCCCACAATGGCGCAGATCCTCGCGACACCGCTGGCGATGGGATTCTGCGCAGCCTCCGCCAACTCCATCGACCGGCGCAGGGCTTCGCGCCCCTGGTCCGGGTATCCCAGGCAGCAGAGCACGACCGACAGAATGCCTTTGGCATGCGCTCCGGGATCGGTGCCTACGAATCGGGCATAAAACGGCGCGTCGGCCGGATCGTAGTTTTCGCCGACCGCCTCCAGGTGCCGCCGGGAATCCAGCAGGCGGCCCTGGTGGGTTGTAATGTCGCCGGACACCAGATGCGCCGCCGCGACCATGCGCGCATCCTTCTGCTGCTGCGCGATTCGCAGGCAATGCTCAGCTTGCCGCAGCGCCTGGGGAAAATCCTGGTGAATGTTAAAGAACTGCGCGATGGAATAGTGAACGGCGAACTGGGTCGGATAGTCATTCAGCTGTTCGGCCAGTTCCAGAACTCGCTGCTGGATGGCCGCAGCCTCCGGCCGCGAGTGGGTCTTCAGATTGCGCAGCGCCAGCCCAAGCAGCTGCTGCAGTCCCATCTCGGCGCGCGCCTTTCCGTCGCTGTCGGGAAGCGCCTGCACGCAGGCAATGCCGCGCCGCGCCAGAGATTCGGCTTCGCTGCTGGCGAACAACAGCAGAGCGTTCTGCGCGGCCATCAGATAATAGGCCGCGGCACGCTCAAAATCGCGCGCCGCTTCGAACAGAGCCGCCAGCTGGGCCGCGAGTTTCTGAGCCCGGGCTCCGTGGAAGTGCAGCAAGGCCTCGGCCACGGCGCGGCTGGCCGTGCTGCGGCGCGCCGGCCGTAACGCGCCGTAGAACGCATCCTGGTAGAGCACGTGAACAAACCGGTAGCGGAGCGAAAGAGTTCGGTCCGGCAATTCGTGCTCGTCCACCAGGCGGAAGAAGGCGCTCTTCTGTTCGAGCCTGGTAAGTTCCTCTTCCACGTCCGCGGCGTCGGCGTCCAGAGCATGCGCGATCACCGCGGCATTGAAATCCTGACCCTGCACGCTCGCCATCGTCAGCAGCTTCCGCTCGGAGTCGTCGAGCTGCTCCATCTTGCGCTGCACCATGCTTCGCACCGAATCGGGCATGCCGGTGAGCAACTCCGCTACAGGACCGGACAGACTCCAGCGATAATCCTGGGCAACAATGGCACCGCGCTCCTGCAGGTAGCGGAGGAGGTCGGCCACGAACAGCGGGTTGCCCTCGGTGCGCTGCTCGATCTTCACTGCGAATTCCTCAGGAAAACCGTGTCCGGGAAAATGGCCGTCGATATATTCCCGAATCTCGGCTGAAGAGAAGAATCCCAGGGCCACTTCGCGCGCCAGCCGCCGCGCCTGCATCTCGTGCTGCAGATGAAGAAACGGATGCCTGCTGGAGTGCATTTCCGCCGGCCGGAAAGTGACCACGATCAGCACCCGCATGCGCTCCAGCTGCGGACGGATGTGAGAGAGCAGATCGGTGGTGGAGATGTCGGCCCAGTGCATATCGTCGAGAAAAATGACGAGTGGCCGGTAGCGGGATAACTCACACAGCAGAGCGGTAAACTCGCGCTGCAGCGCTTCCTGCAGGGCGGGAGCCGCCGCCGGGGCGGTCGACGAGGACACCAGCTGCCCATACCAGCTCGGCGCCAGCGCCTTCATCGCTGCCGCCACAGATTCGTGTTCGACACCGCTCAGCAGGCTTCCCAGCATCTCCAGAATGGGAAGATACGCCCCGGCGCCGGCGAGGCGTTCGGAACAGCGCCCGGTGGCGATGAGCGCTTTGCCGCCGGCGGACAGCTCCTGAAGAAACTCCTCGATCAACGTGGTTTTTCCCAGGCCCGGTTCACCGGAGACCGTGACCATCAGGCTCTGCCCGCCGGCCGCCTCCTGCGCAGCCCCATGCAGCTCGGCCAGTTCCCTGCGACGGCCCACCAGGCGGCGGGAAGGGGCACCAACCTGGACCACGGGTGCTGAGGCCGTCTCCTCCGTGATGGCCAGCGCCTGCGCGAGCTCAGTTGCGGTGCAGCGCCTTTCGGGATCTTTTTCCAGCATGCGCAACAGGAGCGAATCCAGCCATGCGGGAATCGAGGGATTGAGCCGGTAGGGAGCGATCGGAGAGCGCGAAAGAATCGAGTGCATGAAACCGACAGCGGAATCGGATTCGAAGGGATGCCGGGCGGTTGCCAGTTCGTACAGCACCGTCCCCAGGGAAAAGATGTCGGATCCCGTGGTGGGCCAGTCGCCGCGTACCTGTTCCGGCGACATATATTTCGGTGTTCCCGCTGTGGTCCCGGGCAGGGTGAGTGCGGTTTCCATATCGTCGGTCATCGGCCCCGCCAGGCGCGCGATCCCGAAATCGAGAATCTTCACCACCCCATCCGGCCGCACCAGCATGTTATCGGGCTTGAGGTCCCGGTGAACGAGGCCCCTGGCGTGCGTGGCCTGGAGCGCGCGGGCAATCTGCAGGCCGATGTTGGCGACCAGCGAGGGCTCAAGAGGGAGCGGCGCAAGCGCAACTGGACTGCGACCCTCCACCAGTTCCATCGCCAGGTATTGGCCCAGTTCGCACTCGCCAAACCCGTAAACCGCAACAATGTTCGGGTGACTCAACGCCGACGCCGCTCGGGCTTCGTGGGTGAACCGCCTGACCCGATGTTTGTCTCCGGTCAGATCGCGCGGCAACAGCTTGAGAGCGACCCGGCGATTCAACGTGACATCGAGCGCAAGATAGACCTCGCCCATCCCTCCTCTGCCCAGCAGGGAAAGCACCTGATAGTTGCCGATTGTTTGTCCGGGCGCGATGGAGGCGGATGCGCTGCCGCGCGAATCAGTAGCGCGCTCCGCCCGATCATCCAAAGCAATCGTTTCGCTGAAATCGCCCTGCTTCAGGGCAGGCGAAGGAGAGGAGTGCCGCGACGGCACTTCCTCGCCGAAACGAGAAACGACTTCGGAATCTGAGGAATCCTCGACATTCATGCGGATTCAGATCTCTTTGCAGTTTCAAATCTTGCGCGCAGGGCGGAATGGGGAGGGACTGCAACGAGATTACACCTCCCTCCAGTCGCGACGCACCAGCAGACAGGATCGATCAGGCAGAACGCAGAAGGCAAGGTTGCGAGAACAGAGCGCTGTCCATTAGGCTGACTCTCCGACGCTGTGGGCGAAGAGACGTCGATTCGGATGAGACGGCGCCGGGGAGCGCCCCGGTCACTTGCAAGGGCTGCGATCGTGGCGGTTTGCGTGGCCGCGGTTGCTGTGGTGACGGCGGCCAGCCGAGGCGGAAGACCGTGGCCCACCCAGCCGGACAAGGCTCCTGCGGCGCGAGTTCAGGTCTGATTACTGATATCGTTGCTTCCCAGGATGGAACCACGATGCGAGCCGGATTGGCACACCCTCGCAGTGCCGAGCCGGAGCATTCGCTGATGTTCCGGCCTGAGAAGAGATGCTTATGAAAATGAGGATTGCCCTGGGCGTGGCCGCGCTGGCGGTCTGCGCTGGACAGGCCAGGGCGGTGGCGCAGCCGGTCGCGTCCAGGACGGCGGGGTCCCCGGGAGCAGATCAGGCCAGCGGCCTGCGCATTGTGCGCGAAGTGGAGCCTGCACGGCCCTTCTCGGTTGTCGGTCCACGCGGCGCACTGCTCGGCCACCAGAACGGCGGCTTCGAGGCATGGGTCTTTCCCTGGAAAATTTTCGGCGATCTCCGCATTTCGGCGCAGATGCAGGACTACGACGTTCCCCTCGATGTAAATGCGCATGCCTCGGAAATCGAGGTGCGCCCCGACTCGACGACCATTGTGTATGCCCACGCCAACTTCACCCTCCGCCAGACGATGATGGCTCCGAAGACGGGCCCGGCCGACGAGGGCGTGCTGGTGCAGTATCAGATCGAAGCGATTCGCCCTGTGACGCTCACCTTCAGCTTCGATCCTGTCATGCAGCGGATGTGGCCCGCGCTCTCTGACGACCACTGCTCCCCTGAGTGGGTCTCCGACGGACACGGCTCTGGGTATTACATCCTGCATCTCAACTTTCCCGATCACGCGGCCGGCCTCGCCATGCCGGGCGCGGAGGCGGGGATTCTGCCCCCTTATCAGGAAGGCCCGAAGGCCTGGCCTTTACAGTTGGTGCTGCACTTCGATCCAAAGCGCGACAGCGGAAAATCATTCCCGCTCCTGATCAGCATGGCGAACAACGCGCAGGCGGCCGGCAAAGCGGCCCTTGGCTCAAGGCTGGCGGCGCTGGAGAATGCTGTGCCGGCAACCGTGCAGCAGAATCGCGCATACTACGACGCGCTGATCAACTCCTCTGCGCGGGTCGAGTCGCCGGATGAACATCTGAATGCGGCATTCGCGTGGGCGGTGATTGCCCTCGACCAGTTGCGGGTGGAAACCACACCGGGCCTGCATCAGGAGGCGCTGACCGCCGGGTTCGTTGCTTCCGGCGATGCGGCCCGGCCGGGATTCGGATGGTTCTTCGGGCGGGACGCGCTCTGGTCGCTCTACGCCGTCGACAGTTATGGCGGATTCGCGACGGCGCGCGACGAGCTGCGCTTTTTGGCGAGTCACCAGAGCCCTGAGGGCAAGATCACGCATGAGTGGTCGCAGACCGCCGGCCTGGTGGACTGGGCCTCACTGCCCTACGAATGGGCTTCATCGGATGCCACGCCCCTCTTTCTGATGGCGGCGAACGACTATCTCGCGGTGAGCGGCGATGCGCAGTTTATCCGCGAACTTTGGCCCAGCCTCAGTCGCGCGTGGCAATTCGAAACGACGCACGACTCCGATCACGACGGCATCTTCGACAACAGCGAAGGTTCGGGCTGGGTCGAATCGTGGATTCCGAAAATGCCGCATCAGGAGATTTACCTGGCAGCGCTCGATCAGCAGGCGAGCACCGCGATGGCGCATCTGGCGGCCGCCACCCAGCATGACGACGTGGCGCACGCGGCACAGACTCGCGCCATGCAGCTGGGTCCGCTGATCGAGAAGGAATATTATCTGCCGAGCCAGGATAACTACGCCTTCAGCCACAATCCGGACGGCACCACGGACGACACCGCGACCATCTTTCCCGCGGTTGCCTGGTGGGATGGCAGCTATCGCCTGGAGCACGGCGCTTCGATGTCAGAGCGCTGGGCGTCGAGCGAGTTCTCGACCGACTGGGGCACGCGGATTCTGAGCGACCGCACCTGGTTTTACGATCCCATAAGCTACCACCAGGGAACGGTGTGGCCGCTGTTCACCGGCTGGGTTTCGCTGGCGGAGTACCGCACCGGGCATCCTCTCTCCGGCTATGCCCACCTGATGCAGAACGTCGATTTGACCTGGGCGCAGGATCTGGGCGACGTCACGGAGTTGCTGTCGGGCGAGTTTTATCAAATGCTGGGACGAAGCACCGCCCATCAGCTATGGTCCTCGGCAATGGTCGTGTCACCGATCCTGCGCGGGCTTTTCGGTCTGCAGTGGGATGCCGCGAGCCAGACGCTGAGCGTCGATCCGCATCTCCCCGCGGAGTGGCCGGGAGCATCGCTGCACAACCTTCCCTTCGGCAGCGGGCACCTCGACCTGACGATGGAGCGCCACGGGGGAGATCTGGTGGTGCGCTGCAGCGGCGCCCCCGCCGGGCAGCGTCTTAGGTCGCATATTGCCGGAGCCAGGATGCGCGGCGGCGCATTACTCATCCCGCTGCCTCCGGTGGAGGCCGGGCTGGAACAGTCTCTCCCGCCCTTCGGAGCGATGACCCGGCAAATGAAGGTCCTGAACGAGCAGTATCAACCCCAAACCTTCAGGTTGTCGCTGGCGGCGCAGGGAGGGAGCGAGCAGTCGCTGGAGGTTCGCGTGAATGCAGTGCGCGGCAGCGTTTCCGCCAGCGACGGCGATTTGCAGATGCGAAGCGACGGAACCGGCATCCTGCGCGTCGCCTTTCCCCCAGGCAGTGGCTACGTGGAAAAAGACGTCACCCTGAGATGGAAGTAGAGGCGCGGATGGCACCATGCCGCAAAGCTGCCCTTAGGCTTCTGGTGCTGGCAGTTGTGCTGCCGGCCAGGGCGCAGGCTCCGCTCTCCACATCGGCCACCGAACCGTATCGCTTCATCGCTGCGCAGGGGGAGCGCTCCGCGGTTTTCGGCTATGCCGAGGTTCGCGCACGAAGATTGTCTTTTCTCCCGGAGCCGTTGCAGGGGCCGATGCGCGCTTCCTCACCACGGTGGTGCGGGTTGGGTTAGGCCGAAATTGAGAACGCCGGTGCGGGGCCGGCCTCTCGCGGGGACGTGCCGCAGTTGTCAGGAGCCGGCGAAGGCATTCGGGCGCAGCTGAAACCACGACTCCTGGGAAGAAAATGGTAGGCGAGGCGGGAATCGAACCCACAACCCCCGGCTTAGAAGGCCGGTGCTCTATCCGATTGAGCTACTCGCCCGTAAAATCAACAACTTGCATGAAGTTTCTTCCAGGAATACCCCCGGCCTGGAGGGAATCATGCAAGCCCGTTTTGAGCAGTTTATCCGTGAGCGGCAGTACCTCGCCAACGTCACCCCGGCAACAGTCGAATGGTATCGGCGCTGTTTGAACTGGCTGCCGTCCGAAGCCCCCACGCAAACAGACCTCAAGGACCTTGTGTTGCGAATGCGGACGAAGGGCCTCAAGGAAACCGGCGTCAACACCGTCCTCCGCTGCGCCAACGCCTATCTGCATTGGAACAGCGGAGCGGAGCGCAGATGCGGGCCGGGCTGCAACCATCCGCGCATTGCACAGCTCCGAGAGCCACATCTGGTGCTGCCCACGTTTACGGAGCAGCAGGTCAAACGGCTCATTGCGTGGAAGGCAAAGAGCAAGTACCAGCGGCGGCTTCATGTACTCATCCTCTTCTTGCTGGACACAGGCTGCCGCATCTCTGAGGTGCTCGGGCTGCACGTCTCTGAAATCGACTTTGAGAACCTGCTTGTCACGCTGGACGGCAAGGGGCGCAAACAGCGTGTAGTCCCCATCAGCTTTGAGCTACGCAAGGCGCTATTCCGGTTTTGCACGGAGACAAACCGCAAGCCGGAGGCTCTGGTATTCGTCAGTCGCACGGGAGCAACGTGGAACCGGAGAAACATCTTGCGCGACGTGAAGCGGCTGTGTCAGGACTTCGGATTCACGGCACCGGGGCGAACTCTTCACGCCTTCCGTCACACTTTCGCGGTGAATTATCTTCGGCGTGGTGGCAGTGTGTTCCATCTGCAAAAAGTCCTTGGGCATTCCACGCTGGAGATGACGCGGCGCTATGCCAACCTTGTCACGGCAGACCTTCAGGCCGTGCATCAGCGGGTCAGCTTGCTGTCCAGGTAGTGCCGTCTTTCGGCAAGGAAGTGCAGTAGTACGATGAGATACACACCGCAAAGCCAAGCTGTCACCGGAGGGATAATGGCAAAGCACAAATACGCGCTGATAGGACCTGAAATCGGGGCAGCAAACGTTCCCGTCACCAAAGAGCTGGTCACCTATGAGGGAGACTCGATCAGGATCGAGGGCGAGTTTTTGTCCATCGTCGATGAAGGCAACGACAGGACCGCCACCATCCGGCTTGCTGAAGGGCAATCCGTCAAGCGGGTGGATTAGCACGGATGCGGGGGCAGTCCCAAGCCGGACTGCCCCGGCCCGCTTACACATTCAGTACTCCACGATGTCAAACGCCCGCGCTACACGCCTCTGGATGGCCAGGTAGTCCCGCAAGGACTCATAAATCACCAATTGAACAGGCAGCTTGGTTTTCATGCCCTGTGCGGCGTTACGTAGTTCCTTGTCCATATTCACAATTCCGATGTATTTCATGGTGGCGGCTCCCTTCCAGCCGTGGCAGCATCTTGCGCCCACATCTGCTTTATGTCAATAAGTATTTTATTTTCATAGGCTTACGTATATTTAGCGCATCTCTTTAGCGCGTCCCTTAGCCGCGATTACCCAAAATCTACATAAGCCCATATAAATCTGATTTTTCATAATAATCTTGTTTGTGTAAGTTTATGATTGGCGGTGCTCTTTCGAGGGGACTGTTTGGACATTTGACCTACCCCCGTTCATCTTTCACATAATGAATGACTTACATGATTATAGACGGTCATCGTGCTCACCGGCGGCGGTGCCTTCATGGGCAGCGTGGACGCACCAGGCGCACTGTCGGTTCTGATTGTGCTTCGGTCAGCAGTGACCGGACATTGCAATCCTTGGTAGTACGTGGACCGTGCCACAATGCCCGAAGACTTCAGGGCGCGGACGGGCAAGCCTCACGGTTGTGCGCTTGGTGGTGACGATGAGATTTTATCTCTATCCCCCCCATGTCAAATATGAATAAGAGGCTCTTTATGCTGTGAGAAACAAAGGGGTTATTAGACGCGAAACCGAAAAAGTTCTGGGGATGGGGATGAGAAAATGCCATCGCCATCCCCAAAAAGTCAGGCTCACGCCGCGTCTTCAGTCAGCACACTGCCGGACGCCCTAGTCATGAAGTGTTTGCCATCGTGGTACGTCACTAATCCAGTATCCACAGCTTTGTCACGCCAACGATAGAACGTGCTTGACGCGCCTAGCTCGTGTGACCACACCAATTCATCACCCGGCTTGAACTTCTGGAGACAGCGCCGCATCATGTGCGCCATTGCGTTGGACAGCTTCTCCACAGGCGCGGCCTCTGCCGGTTTCTCTGTGACTACCAAGCCCTGATTAGGCTCCCACTTCATAAACAGTTTTTCCGTCTTGCCGTTTCTCGGCATGATGTCATACTGCCGCACGCTGTCACCGTCTTCCCGGTTGGTCAGTGAGAGCAGAATCACCGTCTCAACCTTCCGCGCAAGTGCTGAGCTGCCGTACAGCGCATCCCGCCCGAAGTAGCGGTCATCGCCTTTCATTTTGGGTGACCCCACCGTGGCAACCACACAGACGTTGTGCCGTGTGGCGACACGCTGAAGCGCATCAATCACGGGCGCGAGAATCTCCATTTTCATCATGTTTGGTGCCCACAAATCCAGCCCTTCCACAAGCCAAACCGGGACTCCGGGATTCGCCAGGATGATTGCCTCCAGCGCATCAGCCGGGTTCATGGACTGTTGGGCCGGACTCAAGCGGATGATGCGGTCCCGCACTTCCTGTGGTAGCTTCATGGCTTTGATGGTGCGTCCCATGGCCTTCTTGCTTCTGTCATGGAGCAGCGCCCGCCATTCCCGTGGTGTGCATCTGTGGCCCCAAATATCCTCACCCTTGCGAACCTTTTCAAACACAGTGAGCGCAAAATATGTCTTTCCGGCTCCCGATGGCGCACCTATCAGTGACACCTCACCAAACGGGCACCACCCTTCGTGTGCGTCTGACAAGGCATCCACAAGGTACTCAGTGGGGCCGTCTTCCTCCATCGGCTCATCCGAATCAATGATGACCACCGATTCCTTTGCAACAGACACCACGGCCCGCGTGATGGTGTTTTCCCGGTAGTCATCCCGGTCCCACTTATCGCGGTACAGGCCGGACTTTTCAAACTCCTCTGCAATCTTGAATGCGTTGCATTTGTGTTTCTTCGCCAGAAGGCAGCACAAGGCAAAATCCGCCGCGCTATGGTCATCGTGGTGGAGGCTCATGTCACCGGCCATCAGCCGCGTCATGCGCTCCGCTTCTGAGACGGTCACAGCAACCGTCAAGCCCGTGGCGTGCTCCTTGGAAGCCTGCACGCGGTCATAGAGAGTGTTTAGCTCGCCCTCCCGCGCATGGATTACATCGGGCGTCTTTTTCAGGTGCCGCCCGGTGAATGTCAGATACCTCAGCTTGTCATACAGCTCAACGGCTTTGGCTCCGGGAAATGGCAGCTTGATGCCCTTGCGCCCGTGCAACGTTCCAAGCATAAGGATGTGGCAGCCGGTACCGGACGGACTGTACTCCGCGTAACTGTCCAGGCCAATGACAATCTCACGGGACTCCGGCGTGAATTTGCCGGTGACAGCATCGCAGCAATTGTCAATATCAACGCCGGATAAGTGGATGCCGTCCACTTCACCCATGACAACGCCCACGCCGCTAAATCTCACGGCATTGGCGGCGGCTTCTGCATACGTCACCCACGTTCCGGGATTATCAGATGCGGCATGTGCGCCATTGCTCTGGTATGGGACCTTCGTTTCCTTGCCGTCCCGCTTCTCAAGACGCCACAGGACCCAACGCCGCTGTGCTTTGATGTCTTCAATCGTCATTTCACACCCTGTCCGTGTGGATGTCCGGCCTGAGACTGGCCGCATGATTGGTGATATGCGGCAGGGTGGGCCGCCATCCATTCTCAATGGCCGTGCCGTCCGCCCACTGCAAGCGCCGCGCATAGTTCTTGGGCCGCCGCTCGGGGACAGGCTCAAGCCGGGTGCCAAACACCGCATCCGCCTTTGACTTCCGAAACTCAGCACGCCCGTTGAACTCGGGATGCAGGATGGTGATGGCCCGTGCGTAGAACGGGGCAGCGTGGTCATTCATCATGAACGTCTCGCCCGGCCCCTTCTGCATTTCGAGTTTCCAGCGGGCATATTGCCACAGTGAGTGATACGAAAACGCCTCAAAACCGTGGTCAATGCGTAGCTGAATCTCTTGCACAAGGAAGTCCAGTACTTCCGGGTGCTGCTTGTGGAAACGGTGAAATGCCCGCACCTCACGGTGTCTCTTGGAACGCGCTACCAGCTCAGCAATTGCATCTTTCATGTTGCCTCCAGGTTGAAATATGGCCGCTGCCAACTCCCCGGACAGCGGCCACATTCGCCCCAGCGATTTTCAAATGCCGTACGCTGGAGACGGCTCTGACACTCTTTCCGAGTACGAATGAACACCCTCAACATCAAAGGGCGGCCCGGCATACTCGGAAACCCCGTCAGCCAGGGCAAAGGAAACGTCCGGGCCATTCCCATTCCGGGTTATGCTCCGCTCGCGTCCAGGTTGCCAAACACGATGGG
Source organism: Acidobacteriaceae bacterium (assembly GCA_036267095.1). Taxonomy (GTDB): domain Bacteria; phylum Acidobacteriota; class Terriglobia; order Terriglobales; family Acidobacteriaceae; genus Palsa-343. Next base: position 58,791 of record DATAWS010000035.1, on the reverse strand, counting down.
CTGGAATGTGGGCGGCGCAAAGAATTTCCAGTCTGCAAACTGATAACTGGAGACGCCAACCAAGCCCGCCTGCGCATACAGCTCAAGCAGGGTCTGGATGTACAGCGGCGTCCGTGAGCGGCAGACCGAAACGCTGAAATCGCCGTAGTACACACGGTCAGCATCCGGGTGGACAACGTAGGACTTGCCCAACAGCGTGTCCGCTTCATCGTCAAAAAGCGGGCGTCCATAGCTGTCACGGGCATTCTTCGCTTTCTGGAGGTCCGAAGGACTCAGCAGATAGCGATTGTTCGGGCTGTTCTGCCAGAAATAGCCCTGCCCATATTTCAGACGGCTGAAAAAGCTGTAGGCATCAGCCGGAGAATCCGTGCTGCTGTCCACCAGGGCCGCCGCATTGGCCTGCATTGCGGTCTTGAACGCTGCCATGAAAGCCGCGTTCTGACTCTGAATCTGACCGAGTGCAAGAGCCTTCAGCACGGAGGAAACGATGGGCACGCCAAGGTTCATGCGTGACTCAATCGAATACTTGGTCAGGTTCTGGTAACGCTCGCCGGTCAGCGTGACGGTTGCATACGTGGGAGGCGTGCTCTGTGTCGGCGCAGCGCCTTCGTTGTAGGTTGTGGCAGCGGGCGCGGCGGTCTGCATGGTCACCACCAAAGGGTTGGTAGTGTCACGCGGGAAGTCCAGCACGCCCAAACGGCCCGGAATGTCAAAGTCATTGATGCCCTGAATAATGCTCGGGACCACATCCGTGGGCACGGCAGCGGCAACTCCACTGACCGGGCTTTGCTGAATCTGGAGCGGCGTGTCCGTTGCCATCGTGCCGGTACGGAGGAAGCTGTCCAGAGCCTGGCTCATTGCGGCGGCGCGGTCAGTCCCAGTGGGTGCAATGGGCCGGTGGATTACCGGAGCCGTTGTAGTGGCGCCTTTGTCAAAGGACTCAAGCACCGCATAGCGAGACTCCACACTCGCAAGGCGCTCGCCCTCTGCCTTCAGGTCGTTGAACATCTGGGTTTCTTCAGTGGAAAGCTCACGGCTGGACGTGCGGCCAATCAGGTCTTCCAGTTTGGCCCGGCAGGTCTGCCGCATGGTGCGGATTTCTGCAAGTGTCATTTTGTAACTCCGTGTTTTAGGCGCAGTGCGCCGATTGGTTTCTTCGCCTGTGCGCCGGGCCAGCCGGTTGATTAGGCGAAACGCGGGACCTGCCCGCAATCAAAACTTGGTGAGGAAGCTGGCAAGCAGATTGACAGCTTCCAGCTCTCCGGCCTCCGGTTGGGATAGCCGGGCCTGGCAATACTCAGCGCATTGCCCGGCTGACAGGCCGGTCTTATTCGCCAGATAACCGGGCAACAGTTTGCCGTACACCTCCGCACGGCTCTTGCCATCGGCAAGCAGCTTCATTTCGTGCGCCACTGTGTTCCGGGCAAGCTGATGGGCAAGCCGTGCACCCGCACCCTGAGCGGGATTGGGATTGTTGCCGCCCATATTCAGCGGGTGCAACGGCTCATCCAGTCCCGGCAGCGTTGGCAGGTTTTCCATATGCCGGGCTTCATTGCGGGTTAAGAAACCGGCTGTGATACCTGCCGCGTGCGCTGCATAGCGCGTCTGGAGGTCTGCCCGCGTGAGGCTGTCCAGGTCATGCTTGGCAAAGAGGTCTGTTTCGCTGTCTGCCAGGAGGTCACGGGAGATGGACTGCTCAATGCGCTGACACCATGGTCCGAGCGTGTATTTCACGTAAGACAGGAAGAATTGCTCAGCACTGGCAAACGTTGCGGTTTTGCCCTGCGAGATGCCAAGCAGCACATCAGGAATACGGAAGATGCGGGCAATGTCCTGGAGCTGGAATGCGCGGGCTTCAATGTACTGCGACTCTTGCGCCGTCAGCCCCAGGCGTGATGCTTTCAGGCCGCCTTCAAGTAACAGAGGCAGCCACGCATTCCCGGAGCCTGCATACCTCTTCTGGAAGGCTTCACCAAGCTGCTTTTTCTCTTCCTCCCCGAGAGTGTCTTCCGTGGAGAGAGCAAAATCCGTCTGCACGCCTTGCCGGAAGAGGTTTGCGCCCTGCTCTTCAGCGGCGAGCGCCAAGCCGATGGCTTCACGCGCAAGCAGGATTAGAGATTGCCCGTTGATGGTGCCGCCCGGTGCGAGCATCCGCACAGTCCAGAGGTCATCGGACAAGAAGATGCGTTGCCCGATGTGCGGGTCTGCATAGCGCCACATCAACGGCGGGTCCGGTGGAAGGTACATGCTGAGCGGGTCCATGTAGGTCATACGGCCCGCGCTGAGAGGGTAGAGACGCGATACGCCCTCTGGCCCAATGATTTTCTCCGTGAAGGACTGGCCGAAACAGAGCACGTCCAGAATCATGCTTTCCCGCAGCTCCATTGAGGTCTGCCATTGGTTTGGTGAGTCATGGAGCAGCCGGAAGAGCGGATTGTCCACGGCCAACACCGCCCCTTGCGGCGTGCGTTTGAAGAGATTCAGTGGCAGGGAGGCAAGGTCTGAGCACAGGATGTTCACACACGCCAGGACTGCCGCTGAGCGCATCGCACGCTCGGGCGTCACAAATTGCCCGCTGTTGGTCCGCACGCCAGTCAACAGGGATGCAAGCGTCCCGAGATTGTACGGAGCGCCAAGAGGCAGCTCAGCCCTCTTGGTTAGTGCCGGGTTGGGGAGATTGAGAGAGATGAGCGCCACGTTAGTCCACCAGCTTTCTGAGAGATTCACGCTCTACAATCGCCGCGTCCATTTCATGAATGCGTGCGGTCAGCGTGTCAAAACGGATTTGCTCAGCGGTGGTGAGCGTCCGTGATTCGGTCACCGCCTTGTCCAACAGGCCGACAGCTTCCGTCTTTGCCTTGCGGCGCTGAAAATTCAGTTCCAAAATCGTCATAGCCATCCCATCCTTTTGAGATTTCCGGGACACAGCTCTCCCCAAAACCGTGCCCCGTTTTACAAACTTGAAATGAAGTCCACCATTCCAGCGGCCAGGGCTTCCCGTGCGCTGAGCATCCGGCCTCCGCCATAGTTGCTACTGGCAGACACACGCGCTCCACGCCCGCGCCGAATGGTTGAAAGAAAGTCCCCGTACCACGCATTGACGCCTTCTTGCATATGCGCCCTGGCGTCATCGCTCAGTGGCGTGAACGGGGCACGTTCGGTCTTGTGCTCACCGGCTGTCACTGCGGTGAGTTTCACGCCTTGCAGCTCCAGAGCCTTGCTGATGTCAGCGTGCAGGTCCAGGACACCCACAGAGCCAACTTCGCCCGATGGCGTGAGCGTGATTGAGCTGGCCTGGCTTGCAAGCCAGTACGCGGCGCTTGCGGCTATGCCGGTCACAAAGGCCCGCACGGGCTTGACGCGGTTAGCCGCGTGTATCACGTCCGCCGTCTCAGGAAGCCCAAGGACCGACCCGCCAGGCGAATCAATCACAAGGTCCACGGTCTTGACGGTGGGGTCTGCAAGCGCCCGTTTCACCCCGGCACGGATGGCGCTGTAATCCGTGTCTGAATACCAATCGCTCTGCGGACCAAGCACCCCGAACACGCCCACTTGCCCGACTGCCAACGTCAGAGCTGCTTTCTGTGTGCCGGGCCGGGCATCAGGTCCGGCTAGAAGTTGCGGCGCGTATGCCTCAAGCAACGCAAAGTAGGGAGAGCGGAACGTATTGATTGTGGCTTGCATTAGTTGAACTCCAGTTGAGAAGTCAGAATCTGGACAAACTGGCGGGTCACCGGATGCCCGTATGTCAGAGCGGTCAAGTCATTGCGCAACAGCGCAAGAAAACCGTGCTCATATGAAGGCGTCCATCCGGCATCGCGCATCAGGTCACGGCTACGGGCAATCACCTCACGGATAGGCTCTTCGTTGATGGTGTGGTCCTCGCATTCGAGGATCATGGAAGCCCATTCCCGAGCTATAAGGCCCTCCAGCGTGTTGGGCGGATAAAGGTCAATCGTGGTCAAGGTCATTTCGCCTGTCCCTCAGCTTTCTTGGGCTTCACCAACTCAAGCAGCTCCGCACGGCTCACCAACACGCGGCCCATGGACTCATATCGTGTCAGTCTTGTCCCCACCCAACGCCTGATGCTCCAGTGGGAATAGCCGGTCAGCCGGGCCGCCTCATCCACTGTTAAGAAGTCATCGTTCTGCATTGCTTACCTCACCTAACTTCGCAAAACCTAGTTAAACTTTGCCACAACTCGAAAGCGCAAATCGGTCAATGTCACGTTTGGTGTACACTAGATGTGACAGTGCGAGGGAAGTGCAATGCGCAGCAAGACTTTAGACACGCGGTTTGTGTGGGGAAAACCAGAGGCAAAAGCGAAGTCCAAGGGCCAGTGGGAATCCGAGCGGGAGCTAGGGTTTGAATGGGGCACAAAAAGGGGCGGGGACTTGCAACTCCGGTGGACTTCGGAGAAAAAGGGACGGGCAGTTTGGTACAGGCCGCCCACGGGCTTGTTTCGGGACTTCGCCGGTTTGCGTGTCAAGAAGGCCGAAGCTGAGGAAGAGATTTTGAGGTTTGCTAATGAGTACGGCGATATTCTCTCCGTCCCCGGAGATGAATTCTTTCAACAAGGCAGCGATGGTGGCCGCCACGTTGTGCGCCGTTACGGGACATTAAGCATGTGGCGGTTTCAGGTAGAGCAAATGCGTTACGCCGTTGAGCAGTGGGACATCTGCAATGATGACGGCGCGAAAGGACGTGCCCGGCGTCAAGCCCGCGAGCAATTGCAGATAGAGATAGAAAGTGCGCTCAGCCTAGACCTGATTCTTAAAGTCCTTAACACAGAGGTACCACTTCGCAGGGTATCGCCGGGCTGGGCAAGGGTACGCCTTAACAAAAAGCTGGAGTTGTTCGTGGAGCCGGTCAATCTTCTCGCCTTTATGTGGTTGACGCTCGCCCGTCTGGCATCAGGAGAAATTGCGGAGCAGCCTTGCATGGGGAGCTGTGGCCGGTACATCTACACGGGCCAAGGCGTTGGACTCAAGAAGACTGGCACGGTCACGTGCGGCCCCGCGTGTAGGAAGTGGAAAGAGCGGAACAGCGCCTGAAAACCCACCCGAAAACCCTTGCGCTGAAAACCCCCGGCCTGTAGTATTTCCATCACGGAAGAAATCAGCGTAAGTTATTGATTTTATAGGCTGGTAGGCGAGGCGGGAATCGAACCCACAACCCCCGGCTTAGAAGGCCGGTGCTCTATCCGATTGAGCTACTCGCCCACACTCCGTGCCACCCTCATTGTAGCCGCCGCAGCAGCCCGCAAAGCCGCGCCCCAGGCAGCCTCGGCCGCCCTGGTATCTCGTCCGCAACCCGCCGCGTAGAGCGTAATCCCGAACCCTGCCTCCCCGCGATATTCCGCCGCTCGCACGACCAGATCGACCCGCCCCTGATGTCGCTCGACCTGCCGCAAGGTCAAAACGGCCAATCGCACCCAGGCCTCGTGCCGTTCGAACGACGCGAACAGCGCCGCGTCCCGCGAGAGCACGTCGAGATAGCACGCCATCCCCCCCGCGCTCGTCTCTGGAGAAGCTTCAAACTCCAGCGGATCGATCTCGCCCTCCAGCTTCCAAACATCGCACCTGGAGGTGAAGACTGGCGATGCCGCCGCATTCAGATCCAGCAGGGTCTCCCGCAGCGCAGGGCGCCCCGCGGCTTCCGTGATCTCCCCAACCCGCTGCGGCTCCGTTCGCAGATCCACCAGCCCGCTCCAGTCCGCATCGATCCGCTCCAGCCCAGCGCCGATCTCCACCGCCCAGTCAGCTTCCACGTACCACTTCCCCATTCGCGCGCACGCCCTGCTCCAGCAGGAACCCCAGCAGCATCCGCTCTGCCCAGCGGCCATCGTCGCCCAAATCGCGGCCCGAAGTCAGAAACGCGCAGTGTCCACCCTGCTGCGTCTCCAGAAACGTCACCCGCGGATTTCCCAGCAATGCCTCCCGCGTCTCCGGCAGCATGCGAATGAACGGATCATCGACCGAATGCACAATCAGCGTCGGTACCGGCAGCAGCCCCGCAAATCTCGAGCTGGCCACGCTGCAGTAGTAATCGTCCGCGTCCCGAAACCCGCCGTACCGCGCCACGATCTCATTATCAAAATCCCGCATGGAACGGATCCGCCCGACGTTCGCCTCTCCATAGATTCGCGGATACATCGCTATCCGCCGCCGCACCCGCGCCAGCATGTTCCGCAAAAAGTGCCATTCGTAGATACGATTGAGCGGAAGGTGCAGGGCCGCCGACGACGCTGCCAGATCCATCAGCGGGGAAATGCCCACCGCCGCCTTTACCTCTGGCGGGAGCGCCGCTCCCATCTCCCCGGTGTATTTCAGAACCAGATTCGCGCCCATGGAGTAGCCGACGAGGGCCACAGCCTGCAGCCTTTGCTCCCGGACAATCGCCTCGACCACCCGGCCCATGTCGCCGGAGCGCCCCGAATGATAGATCGTCGGCGAAAGCGCATCCGTACCGCCGCAGGTGCGCATGTTCATTCGGACCACATTCAGCCCCGCCGCCAGCGCCCGCGCGGTGTTGCCCACCACGTATTGCGAGTTCGACGACCCTTCGAGGCCATGCACCAGGACCACCGTCAGCCGCGCTCGGCGCACTTCCGGCGCCTGCCAGTGGCAATGGCACAGCACCTGGCTCGGCCCATACCCGGCCACTGGCCCTTCCACTTCCACCAGCAGCGGCTCCGGCTCCGGCAGTTGCAGCCCGCGCCGCAGAAAATTCCCCGCCAGCGTTTGCGAGTGACCGTTGCTCAGCCATCGCCGTGGCGTGAACTCCGCCGCCCAGGATGCGCGGAGCCCGGTCGCGCTCTCCTCCGCCGTCACCCGGCCCGCTCGCGAACCGACTCCAGCACCGCTACTGCGTGCAGGGCTCCTGTCGGATCTTCCTCATGTTTGAAGTAGGCGAAAACATCGCCCTGGGTCGCGCGCTCCAGCAGCTGATCCAGAATTTCTCCCAACTGCGCCTCGCTGTAATGGCTCTTCCGCCGCCGATAACAGGTGAACGGCGCCGTCACCACATCGGGCGTCTCGAGGTCGTCGCTCTCCGCCACGCACATCGCCGCCTCCGCGCGCTCCAGCAGCCGGTAGATGGCCGCATCGAACCAGCTCAGGTGGCGGAACTCGAACGCCATCCGCAGCCGCAGCGGTTTCGCATCCGCCAGAAACTGCGCCAGCCGCCCTTCATCCGCCTTGAAGTTCGGCGGAAGCTGCACCAGCACCAGCCCCATGCGCCGCGCATCGGCCACCGGCTGGATCGCCCCCGCAAACGCCTCCAGCGTGGGACCGCAATCCTGCAGCCGCTGAAAATGGCTGATCTTCTGCGGCGCTTTGAAGGAAAACCGGAACTCCGGCCCGGTTTGCTCCATCCACGCATCCACGCTGGTCCGCCGCGGAAAGCTCCGGAACGTGTAGTTCACCTCAACGGAGTTGAGCCACGTCGCATAATACTCGAGGAACTTTTTCGACGGCAGCTTCTCGGGATAGAACCCGGGCTTCCAGGTTGGATATGCCCAACCCGAACAGCCCACGTAGACGCGGCTTTCGCTGATGCTTTCGCCAGGATGGGTCACAGGATCACGCAGCAGACCGGGGCTGCAGGGATTCACTTGGGGCGGCTAGTGGGGATCGAACCCACGACATCCTGAGCCACAGTCAGGCGTTCTGCCGCTGAACTATAGCCGCCATGCCAACCCTGATTGTAGCATTGGCCTGGGCCGCATCTCATCGCATCGGCAGGCTGAGAATGCTGCCCAGGAGTCCCCTTTTCCTGATCTCCCGAACGGGCACTGCACGACAAAAACCTCATGCAGAAACCCCCAAAACCCGAGATTCTTCCGCCGCGCCTCACCCTCCGCGAGCGGGCCGAACACCTCTTCTCCGACTAGAACCTCGACCTCTTCGCGCATCTCCTCGACGACTGCTTCCGGATCCCCGGCACTCGCATCCGTCTTGGCCTCGACGGCCTGATTGGCCTCATCCCTGGCTTTGGCGACGTCATCGGCGGCATCGCGTCTTTCGTTCTCATTTTCGCGGCCTGGGTGCGCGGCGTTCCCTGGGTCACCCTCGTCCGCATGATGTTTAATCTGGCACTGGACGTCCTGATCGGCGCGATTCCGCTCTTCGGCGACGTCTTCGACATCGCATGGAAGGCTAATCGCCGCAACTACCGCCTCATCACCCGCCATCTGCGCGAGCCTCGCCGTCATACCTGGAAGGACTACGCCTTCCTGCTCACCCTCGCGGCCCTCGCCCTCGCCATCCTCGCTGTTCCCCTCATCGTTCTCCTGCTGCTCGTTCTCTGGATCGCCCATCGCCTGTGAAACCGCAGCGAAGTTCGGAGCCCCGAAGCTCCGGCCGCACATTCCTCCGCGACTGGCTCGAATTAAGAATTCAAATCGGCGCCATGCCACAGCAGCCGAGGCTCGTTTCATATGCCGTACTTCTCGTCCAGAAACACCCGCAGCGGTCGCGGCAGAGCAGCGCTCATCTCCTGCCAGGTCACCAGGCCGAGCCGGGTTCTGAGCAAGCTGTTCCTGACTGCCCGCATCACTTCGAACCACCGCTCCCTCAAGTCCGCCCGCCGGCCATCGCAGAACACGAAAAAGCTCCCCTGCATTGCGTGCGCGACCAGCACTCCGCGGGCCCGTTGCCACGACTGGACAACCCCCTGCGCGATGGGCAACTGCTCGCAATCGAAGACCTCGTACAGGTCGCGATATCGCTCCAGCAGGCGCAGCGGCGCTCGCTGAAAGTCGCCCCCCGTCAGCTTCGCCTCCACCAGCAGGTCGCCGAGGCGCATGTCGATCTCTGTTCGATCTCGCCTGCCGCCGTCCAGAGGAATCGCAGGGCGAAAACCGAACTCCGGCCGCAGCCCCGGCTCGATCCCGAGCAAGGCGCACAATCCAGGCCGCCGGAGCACGCCCGGATGGCAAAACACATTCATCAAGAGTGCGTCGGAACTGTTCGCGCAGTCCAGTTCATGCCGCTTCCGGTCCTGCGCCCTCGGGATGTAGCGGCTCGCGGTGTAAACCTTCCCCAGCCGTCCCTTCCACGCCGGATTTGCCTGAATGCGTCGCCACGAAAGCGGAAAGGAAATTGCCATGGCCGCCATCCACCTCGTGAAACAGCACGCTGGCCGACGGGCCGCAGGAAATCTCATGCGCGCACGCACCTTCACGGTTGCGGGCGCTGATCTCGCTCCGCAGTTGAGCAGCGTGCCGTCGATCGAATGCCGAACAGGAATCTCGCAGGAACTCGCTATGGCTCATGGCCTGCACAGGGCGCGGCCCCCGGGCGTTTTTCCCGGTCGCTCGCTGCCATGCGCGTAGTCTACCGCCAGATTCGCTTTTTGTTCCCCATAATCGCTCTGAGGCAATCGAGGTCCGGTAGCTCCGCAGTGTGAAGGCGTCCGCGTAATCGGACGTCACGGCTCAGCTGTCCGGCAACGAGGCAGCGCACGCAATACGACAGCGTCGCTGCCACAAAACCCGCTTCATCTTGTCTCCGGAGTTCTCGGCCACGCCACCTGCGACCGGGAGCAGTTCAGTGGCAGAGCGCCGGGTCCGGCTTGCTGGACGTTACCGGTTCGACCCCGATCTCCCGCTCCAATCCCTTTGCCGCCTCAGACCACCCGCAGCAACAGCAGCACAACAATAATCAGCAGGATCAGGCCGACCCCGCCGCTCGGGTAATAGCCCCAGCCGCGGCTGTACGGCCATGCGGGGAACGCTCCAATCAACATCAGGAGCAGGATAATCACCAAAATTGTAATCATGGGTTTGTCATTTCCTGGCGTGGGAGTCTTCATCGCTCCGTGGCCCTTCTCTGGATGCGCGCCGTCTTAAACCAGGATGTCCACCAGCGCCCCGGAATTTACCGCTGGGGTAAACCCGCCAGCGTCCGCGCCCGTTCAAACACCCGCAGCATCATCGCACGGGTTAGCTTCCCGGTATTCGTGTTCTGCAGCGAAGGATGATAACTCGCCAGCAGCCACCGGCCGCCAGGGATCGCATATTCCACCCCGTGCCCGAACACCAGCTCGCCCCGCCGCTCGATCTGCCCGGTGCGCAGCAGATGCGCGACCACCCCATCGAACCCGATCTTGCCGAGACACACGATCGCCCGCACGTCGCTGAGCGCCGCGATCTCCTCATCCAGCCAGGGCGCGCACCTGGCAATCTCCTCGGGCAGCGGCTTGTTGCCCGGCGGCGCGCATCGCACCACCGCGGTGATCCACGCGTCCTTCAAAACCAGCCCGTCGTCCCGATGCCGCGAGGTGGCCTGGGATGCGAACCCGGTCTGGTGCAGCAGCGGATACAGAAAGTCGCCCGACCCGTCGCCCGTGAACGGCCGTCCCGTGCGGTTCGATCCGTGCGCTCCCGGTGCCAGCCCCACAAACAGCACGCGCGCCCGCTCGTCGCCGAACGAAGGCACCGGCCTCCCCCAATAGTTCCACTCCAGCCAGGCGCGCCGTTTCTTTTCCGCCACTGTGCGGCAGTGTTGGCGCAGACGCGTGCATTGCTCGCAGCCCACAATCCGCTCGTTCAGCATCTGCAGGGTCGTTACCACCGGCGCAACCATATTTGTTGGTGATTCTAACTTCGCTCCGCGCGTCGAATCCGGGCGTAGAATAATTTCGCTTCTGAATTCGTTACCCATTTTCCGTCATGCCGGAGAAAACAAATCCATGTCAACGCAAAGGGGACTCACTGCCGCGGTAGCGGCAGCGGCGATTATTTTAATGACCAGTTGCAAAAAGCAGGAGCAGCCCGCACCCGAACCGAATCCGTCCGCTCAGAACACCGCACCTCAGATCGGCGGTGAACCGGTCGTTAAGCTCACCCGCGCCGCCACCAGCAACGGTCAGCAGCCTGAGTTCCTTTCCGTCACCGTGCTGCCGGGCCGGGGTATGAACGTTTTCCAGATCACCGCCAACCTTCCCGGCAAAGGCGAAATCCCCATCCTCGCCTCACCCGATCTGGCCACGGCGGCCGAGACCCTCAGCGGCGGCGCTGGCGATCAGTGGGGCAACGCCAGTTTTAGCTTCGGGGGCGCCTTCCTCGTGCCCTACCCCAACCGCATTATCGGCAAGCTCTCCGCCGACAACAAAACCATCACCACCGAATGGCACGGCAAGACCATCACCCTGCCCGCCAACTGGCACAACAGCGAGCATCCCAATATGGATAAGCATGCCATGCACGGGCTCATCCTCGCCTCGCAAGCCCAGGACGTGCAGACCCTCAATATCCCCGACGGCCAAACCCTCAGCGGCGTCATCAACGCCGGTGACTTCGGCGGACACTGGCTTTCTCAAACCGACCTGAGCTTCCTCATCGCTCTCACCGGCAAAGCCATCGACGCCACCGTGGTCGCCAAAAACGTCGGCAAAGAAGACGAGCCCATGGCCATCGGCTGGCATCCTTATTTCTCCATCCCCAGCGGCGACCGCAAACAGGCCCTGCTCCACGTGCCCGGGACTGAGGTTGCTCAGGTGAACAACTACGGCGACGTCTTCCCCACCGGCAAACTCCTCCCCGTCAAAGGCACCAAGTGGGACTTCACCGCCTCCCCGGGCAAGCCTCTTGACGATGTCTACCTCGATGACAACTGGTCGACGCTCCAGCGCACCGCCGGCGCGGTCGATGTCAACCTCACCGACCCCGCGAGCAACTATGGCGTCCGCATCCTCGGTCTCTCGCCCGATATCCGCACCGTTCAGGTCTACGCGCCGCCCACCAAATCCTTCGCCGCTATCGAGCAGCAGTTTAACTTTGCCGACCCCTTCGGAAAGGAATGGCACGGCATGGATACCGGCATGGTCACGCTTAAGCCGGGGCAGTCCGTCCAGTGGCACGTCCGCCTCGAGCTCTTCCAACCCAACGATCCGGCCAACAAATAGGCAGGTAAGACGATCCGCTGTTTGAGCCGTTGCAGGGCCCCGGAGGCGATACTCCGGGGGCCTTTTCCCGCCTGCCCCCCCTACCCCCCCAATCCACGCTTAGAAGAGAATCCGATTATCTGAGTGTTTTTCACTCACTTTTTACTTCCGAACCCTTGACATCCGTGATTCTGACCCTGTACCTTAGCAGTCGTAGGGCGAAAGTGCTAACCAGCGGCTCCGCGCGGAATTCAGCGCGATCCGCTCCGGCTCTCTGGAAGGTCACGTGAGGTCCGGCGGTCGCCCCGCCAATCCACCCAGGTTTGCAGGTTGACTGAAATTTCCTTCCGCAGATCGCAGTCTGCGGGCAATACCCTGCGGAGCCCGCTCGCAACGCGCGCTCCCGACACTCGAAGGAGAAGCAAACGCAATGGCAACTGCTACAGCAACCAAGACGTTCACTCCGCTGCATGACCGCATCCTCATCCGCCGGGTCGAGGAGAACGAAACCGTGCGCGGCGGCATCATCATCCCCGACAGCGCCAAAGAGAAGCCTCAGGAAGGCGAAGTCATCTCCGTCGGCAAAGGCAAATCGAACGACGAAGGCAAGGTCTTCCCTCTTGACGTCAAGAAGGGCGACCGCATCCTTTTCGGCAAGTATTCGGGCACCGAAATCCGCATCGATGGCGAGGAATTCCTCATCATGCGCGAAGAAGAAGTTCTGGGCATCCTGAAGTAGGTCCTCGCCGGACGGGCAGACGCGCCTCCCGGCGCAAAAGCCCAAATCACTTCTATCGGAGCAGACGCTCCGCAACCTATCGAGATTTAGGAGACTGCAACAATGGCAAAGCAAATTCTGCACGGAGAAGATTCCCGCCAGGCGATTCTGCGCGGCGTGAATATTCTGGCCGATGCCGTGAAGGTGACGCTGGGGCCCAAAGGCCGCAACGTCGTGATTGAAAAGAAATTCGGTGCTCCCACCATCACCAAGGACGGCGTCACCGTCGCCAAGGAAATCGAGCTGAAAGATTCGCTCGAAAACATGGGCGCCCAGATGGTGCGTGAAGTCGCCTCTAAAACCAGCGATGTTGCCGGCGACGGCACCACCACTGCCACGGTTCTCGCCCAGGCGATCTATCGCGAAGGCGTCAAGACCGTCGCAGCCGGCGCCAACCCCATGGCCCTGAAGCGCGGCATTGAGAAGGCTGTGGAAGCCATCGTTGGCAAGCGCGCCGAAGACGGCACCGTCACCGGCGGCGCTCTGGCGAAGTTCTCCAAGCCAGTCACCGGCGACATGATTGCCCAGGTCGGCACCATCTCCGCCAACTCCGACCACACCATCGGCAACATCATTGCCGAGGCCATGAAGAAGGTCGGCAAGGACGGGGTCATCACGGTCGAAGAGTCCAAGACCCTGGAGACCCAGCTCGAAGTCGTGGAAGGCATGCAGTTCGACCGCGGCTACCTCTCGCCCTACTTCGTCACCGATCCCGACCGCATGGAAGCGGTGCAGGAAGAGCCCTACATCCTGATCTACGAAAAGAAGATCAGCTCCATGAAGGATCTTCTTCCGCTGCTCGAGCAGGTTGCCCGCAACGGCAAGCCCCTCGTCATCATCGCTGAGGACGTGGACGGCGAAGCCCTCGCTACCCTGGTCGTCAACAAGCTGCGTGGCACCCTGAACGTCGCGGCCGTCAAGGCCCCCGGCTTCGGCGATCGCCGCAAGGCTATGCTGGGCGACATTGCCATCCTCACCGGCGGCAAGGCCATCACCGAAGACCTCGGCATCAAGCTGGAGAACATCAAGCTTGAGGACCTGGGCAAGGCGAAGCGCGTCACCATCGACAAGGACAACACCACCATCGTCGAAGGCCGGGGCGAGTCGAAGGCCATCGAAGGCCGGGTGAAGGAAATCCGCAGCCAGGTCGAAAAGACCACTTCCGACTACGACCGCGAGAAGCTGCAGGAGCGGCTCGCCAAGCTGGTTGGCGGCGTGGCCGTCATCAAGGTCGGTGCGGCTACCGAGACCGAGATGAAGGAGAAGAAGGCTCGCGTCGAGGATGCCATGCACGCCACCCGCGCAGCAGTCGAGGAAGGCATTGTCCCCGGCGGCGGCGTCGCGCTGATTCGTTGCGAGAAGGACGTTCTCGACCTCATCGGCACCCTCCAGGGCGACGAGAAGATCGGCGCCCAGATCGTTCGCCGTGCCCTCGAGGAGCCGCTGCGCCAGATCGTCGGCAATGCCGGCGAAGAGGGTGCGGTGGTCGTGGGCAAGATCCTCGAAAGCAAGGATCTCCACTACGGCTACAACGCCCAGACCAGCGTCTTCGAGGACCTGGTGAAAGCGGGCGTCATCGACCCGACGAAGGTCACCCGTACGGCGCTGCAGAACGCAGCCTCGATCGCCGGCCTCATGCTCACCACTGAAGCCATGGTCTCGGAAATCCCCGAGCCCAGGGCGGCAGCCCCCGCCGGCGGCCACGGCGGCGGCATGGAAGGCATGTACTAAGCCAACCCGGCAACTGCGGTCAGGGAGGAAATTCACGGCTGATACCCAAACAGCCTGCCCTGAGCGCAGTCGAAGGGCGCTTCGCGCACAAAATGAAAGCCCCGCATCGCTGCGGGGCTTCCATTTTGTGCTATAGCCTCACCAATAGATCATAGTCATCCCGTCAATGTAAGTCGTGGATGTAGCCTCCTGTCCCCCGTTGTAGATGCCGTCGACCTGGTAGTTGAGAATCAGGTCGCCAGGCCCCCAGTGGATTCCAAATTCGTCAAAGCCGGTCCAGGTCACGTTCGTCGTTTTTCCGTCCACGGTGATCGAGTCATAATAGACATTCCCGCTGGAATCGCGATGAGCCGCCAGCTGCACGTGGTGCCATGTGTTCGGCGCAAAGGTCTGCGGATCGCAGGGCACTGTCGGATTGGGAGTCACCCAGCTGTCCTGCGGTTGACTCAGGCTGCCCGTGTTCAGGGTGTATTGCCACGAGTTTGCTCCATGAGCGCATTGCAGGCCAAGGATCATTACGTCCCCGCTGCTGTCCATCACATCGTTGTTATCCAGTTCCAGGTTCTGGATGTTCTGAGGATCGGTCGGATAGATATACGTGTCGTAAACAAAGTGCGTAGCCGACGTAGCTCCGGTGGCGTATTTGTTCGAATAACGCTCTCCGGGATTCCCGCTTCCCGACGGGCTTTGCCATTCCGTATAGAAGAGCCTCGACCCGCCGTCCATGCTCGGGCTTCCCGAAGGGGCATTGTAGGTAGTGGTGTTCCCGTTCGTGCATTGAGCCGTCCCGCTATCCCACTGCCAGAACCAGGAATCCGCGGCGACGCCGCTGGTGTCGTTCTGACTGGGGCACGGCTCCGGATTCCAGCCATTGGCGTTGCTTTGATCGTTGATATTGCTCACCGTGGTCGTAGCGGGCCCAGTGACGTTCACCACCACGTCTACTTCCGGGCACTCCCCCGCGTCGGACCACGCCTTATACCGGATCGTGTATTGGCTGCCTGGAGAAGGCTGCGAGCTGAGCCGGTAATCGGTGGTGTCGATGTCATAGTTCGTCACTCCCCATGTAACCAAGGGACTGTCGTTGATGGAGTAGCCGAAAGCTGTCATGTTCGTGCTGCCGGCGCAACTGGCGGCATGCGCCCGCAGCCAGACCGGCATGGAAACATTCGAGCCATTGGTGGGAGAGGTAACGGTAATCTGCGCTGAGGCGCCGAAGGCAAACGCGCCGGCGAAACAAACCAGGACCGCCGCACGCGCAACAGATTGAATTTGCATAGGTTCTCTCCTGGGGTCCGTCAGGCAGGGGACGACAGCCGCCCTTCCGAACCTTGTGTGAGGGGGGAGGTGGTCTTCAGGACGCGGCGCGATAAGCGATGCCGCACGCGGAAACAGGACGAACAGGGCCCAGGCTGAGGGTGGACACTATCTTTCGCGGGGGGAGGTAAGACGTTCTCATGGATGACCTCCAGAGAACTTACTTGTGCCCTTGAGATGCGGAAGAAACAATCAGGGTTGACTGTTAACTATTCTGTAATAGCTCGTCATATCTGGCTGCGCGAGCTGTTATTGACATTGCCCGCACATAACCATCGCCCCGTTGCCGTAAGCGGAGCCTCCCCGGCGCTATTTCAGCCGCGCCGCCGGCATCGACCACGTCGCCCTCCTGACACCCGCGCTCACCGCGAACGAATGACCCCACCCGCAGCGCGGATTCAACTCACCAATCCGACGCCTCTCCAATAACCCCCTCCTGCGATACTCTTGGTTCCCAGGAGCTCTCGATGATCCGATCTGCTTCCCTGCTTTTCGTTGGCCTGCTCACCGCTTCTTTGGCCACCGCGCAAACTCCGAAACCCGCTTACTCGCCTACCCCCTGGCCCATCCGCGACGGAGTATTTCACCTTCACGATTTCCGCTTTGGCACGGGAGGGACGCTCCCCGACCTCCGTCTCCACTACCTCACGCTGGGCCAGCCGCATCGCGGGGCCGATGGGCATACGGACAACGCCGTGTTACTTCTTCATGGCACCGGCGGCAGCGCGCATTCCCTGCTCAATCCCGTCTTCTCCGATGTCCTCTTCGGTCCCGGCCAGCCTCTCGACATCGCGAAGTACTTCATCATCCTCCCCGACGACATCGGCCACGGCGAGTCCAGCAAGCCTTCCGACGGCCTGCGAATGAAGTTCCCCCACTACGACTATGACGATATGGTCCGCTCGCAGCATGCAATGCTGGTGGACGGCCTCCACGTCGATCATCTCCGCCTCATCTTCGGCACGTCCATGGGGTGCATGCAGTCCTTCGTCTGGGGCGAAACCTACCGTGATTTTTCCGACGCACTGATGCCCATGGCGTGCTTACCCATCGAAATCGCCGGCCGCAACCGCATGTGGCGCTATATGGCGATGCAGAGCATCCGCCATGACCCAGCGTGGGACAACGGCAACTATACGGTCGAACCGGCAGAAGGCCTCCGCGGCGCCAACGATCTCCTCATCATCGCCGGCTCCGCACCGCAGCAGATGCAAAGGAGCTTTCCCACCCGCCAGCAAGCTGAAGCGTACGTCGATCACACCCTCGACCTCCTTGACGCCCACACCGACGCCGACGACTTCCTCTACTATGTGGACGCCTCGCGCAACTACAACCCAGAGCCGAAGCTTGCCACCATCACCTCGCCCGTCCTCTGGATGAACTCAGCCGACGACTTCATCAATCCGCCCGAGTTGGACCTCGCGCAGAAGTTCGTCACCCGGATGCCGCACGGGAAGTTCATCCTCATCCCCGCATCGATGCAGACTTACGGCCACGGCACGCACACCCACGCGGCGGTCTGGAAGGACGACATGATCCAGTTTTTGCAGGAAACCGAGAAGAAGTGAATTTCGCCGCCCGTCTGACTGACTTGAATCCGCTGAATCCTGCCCGCGCGATTCCTGAACGCTGTACGCTATACGCTGTCGGCTGTCTTGCCTCTAATCCCCGAGGAGCCCACCCATGCGCCTTTTGTCCCGGACTTCCGTAACAGCGGCTGTTCTTTTCCTCGCCACAACTGCCTGGGCTGCCGCCCCCGCCTCCAAGGATCCTCGCCTCGCCGGCGCCTACACCTTTGAGCGCGGCGGCTGGACCTATGTCCACCTTCAGGGATCGGCCGAACAGATCGGCTTCCAGCACGGCTACCTTCTCGGCCCGCAGATCGTCGATGCGATCCATGTCTTTGCGGTCGAGAACCAGCACTCCACCGAGCGCGGCTGGCAGTTCTACCGCGATGCGGCGAAGAATATGTTCTGGCCCCACATCGATGCCGAATACCAGGCCGAGCTCAAAGGCATCGCCGAAGGAGCCCGGGCCCGCGGCGAGAAGATTGACGTCTGGGACATCGTCGCCCTCAACGGGACGATGGAATTGTCGGAGTACTACGTCCCCTGGCTGAACAAAACGCAGCACGCGCAAAATGCGCCTCTCATCCTCGCCCCCGGCAAGTGCAGCGCCTTCATTGCCACCGGCAGCTACACCAAAGACGGCAAAATCGTCATCGCCCACAACAACTGGTCCTCCTACGCTGAAGGCTCGCGCTGGACCATCATGTTCGACATCGAGCCCAGCCAGGGCTATCGCATCCTGCAGGACGGCGTGCCCGGCATGATCACCAGCAACGACGACTTCGGCATCAACAGCGCCGGCATCATGATCACCGAAACCACCATCACCCAGTTCATCGGCTGGAACCCCAACGGCGTCCCCGAATTCGTCCGCTCCCGCAAGGCTCTGCAGTACGCCAGGAGCATCGACGACTACGTTGCCGCCATGCGCGCCGGCGACAACGGCGGCTACGCCAACGACTGGCTCATCGGCGACCGCAAGACCGGCGAAATCGCCTACCTCGAGCTCGGCCTTAAGAACACTCCCGTCTGGCGCAAAAAAGACGGCTACTTCGTCAGCTCCAATTTCCCTCGCGATTCTGACCTGATCAAAAACGAAACCACCGGCTTCAATCCCAACGATCCGTCCTCCTCCATGAACGCGCGCCGCATCCGCTGGGATCACCTCATGCAGCAGGACAAAGGCCACATCGACGTCCAACTCGCCGAGCAATTCCTCGCCGATCACGTCGACTCCTACACCCACCAAACCGGCCCCGACCAGCGCACCCTGTGCGGCCACGAGGATCAGGCCAGCGAGGGCGTCCCGCAGTGGGACGACCCGCCATATACTCCCGGCGGCGCCGTGCAGGGCAAGGTCACGGACAGCGATCTCGCGGCCCACATGGCTCTCATCGCCCACGCCGGCCATCCCTGCGGCGAAGACTTCCTCGCGAAGCCTTTCCTGGCCGCCCACCCGCAATTCGCCTGGCAGTCCCCCATCCTTCGCGACATGAAGTCCGGCCCGTGGACCGAATTCACTTCCGGCGAAAGAGCCACACAGTAATCTCACCGCCCATCGCTATCCTGCGGATCAGGGACGTTCGGCTTTGAGATCGATGCCGAGCTGCTGGCATTTCTTATAAAAATGACTGCGTTCGAGACCCAGGGCTTTCGCCGTGTTGGTGACGTGGCTGTGGTTGCGTTCGAGTTCGGCGAGAAGGGTGGCTCGCTCGAAGGCGGCAACGCGGTCAGCGAGCGGACCGGTGGCAGACGCAGCGTCGCCGATGGATGAGGGTGCAGCCGCCGAACGGCTGGGCAGGGCCGCTTCGACGGTGCGGCGATCGACGATGTCGGACGCGAGCAGGAGCAGGCGCTCGACGGCGTTGCGAAGCTCGCGGATGTTGCCCGGCCAGGCGTATGCGCACAGAGCGTCGATGGCCTCGGGCGTGAAGGCGGCGGGCTTCCAGCCGTTCTGGGCGGCGACCTGGGCGGCGAAATATACGATGAGCGCGGGGATATCTTCGCGGCGCGTGCGCAGCGGCGGCAGGGTGATGGGAAAAACCACGACGCGGTGATAGAGGTCGCGGCGGAAACTGCCGGCTTCGATCATTTCTTCCAGATTGCGGTGGGTGGCGACGAGGACGCGGACGTCGATCGCGACGGGTTTGTCCCCGCCGATGCGCTCGACTTCGGATTCCTCGAGGACGCGGAGGAGGCGGGTCTGCATGGCGAGGGGCATGTCGCCGATTTCGTCGAGGAAGAGGGTGCCGTGGTGGGCCTGCTCGAATTTGCCGATGTGGCCTTGAGCGGCTCCGGTGAAGGAACCCTTTTCGTGGCCGAATAATTCCGATTCGATGAGCTCGGTGGGGATGGCCGCGCAGTTGAGGGTGATGAAGGGGCCGGCGGCGCGGGGGCTCTTGTCGTGGAGGGTACGGGCGACGAGCTCTTTGCCGGTGCCGGTTTCGCCGTAGATGCAGACGCGCGATTCGCTGGCGGCGACGCGGTCAATCTGGGTCATGACGCGGCGCATGGCCTCCCCGGTCCAGATGAGCTCGTGTTTGCCGACGCGGCGACGCAGCTCGGAATTTTCAGTTTCGAGACGACGGAGGCGGAGAGCGTTTTCGACGGTAAGCAGGAGCTTGTCGGTGGAGAGGGGCTTCTCGAGGAAATCGAGGGCGCCGAGGCGCGTAGCTTTGACGGCCATCTCGATGTGCGCCTGGCCGGACATCATGACGACGGGGGCGGCGACGCCGCCGATTTTCAGATCTTCGAGGAGCAAGAGGCCGTCGCGTCCGGGCATAACCACGTCGGACAGGATGAGGTCGAAGGGGCGGGATTTGGCCAGCTCGAGGGCGCGGGCGGCGTTGTCGCAGACGGTGGCTTCGTGGCCGGCGAGGCGAAAGGCACGGGCGAGGGAGGCAAGGGTGTTGGCTTCATCGTCGACGATGAGGATGTCAGCTTTGGTCATGCGAATTTTCCGTTTTCGACGAGCGGCAGACCAATGACGAAGCGGGCACCGCCGGTTTCCACACTCTCGACGGCGACGGTTCCCTGGTGGTCGGCGACGACCGACTGGACGATGGCGAGGCCGAGGCCGGTGCCGTGGGTTTTGGTGGTGTAGTAGGGGGTGAAGAGGCGCTCGCATTCCTCGGGCGTGAGGCCGGCGCCGCTGTCGGCGATGGAGATGCGGGCTGTGTCGGACGCGCGGGCGGCGGAGACCGTGAGGCTGCCGCCGTCGGGCATGGCGTCCATGGCATTGAGAACGAGGTTGGAGAGGGCGCGGTGGAGGAGCTCGGAGTCGCCGAGGATGGGCAGGGGCTCGGAGGTGATGGAGGTGCCCAGCTCGATGTGCTTCTCCTCGAGCGCTGGGCCGTAGAGCTTGACGACGCGGCGGATGGCTTCGCGGGCGTCCATTTCGACGGGCACGGGCCGGGGCATTTTGGAGAAATCGCTGAAGCGGCCAACGATCGTTTTCAAATTGGCGATCTCGGCCTGCAGGGTGACGGTGCTTTCGCCGAAGACCTCGTCGAATTCGCGGCGGGGGAGCTGGTGGGCGCGGATCATGTTCTCGACGGTTATTTGCAGAGGGAAGAGCGGGTTCTTGAGCTCGTGGGCGAGGCGGCGGGCGAGTTCGCGCCAGGCGGCGACGCGCTCGCTCTGGAGGAGGCGCTCACGCTGATCGGAAAGCTGGCGGGTCATGTTGTTGAAGCTGCGTGCGAGCATGCCCACCTCGTCGAAGGTGCGAATGTCGACGCGGGTGTCCCAGTCGCCGGCGGCGACCTGGCCGGCGGCGCGGGCCAGCTCTTCAATGGGGCGGGAGAGGCGGGCAGCGATCCACAGGCTGGCGAGGACGGCGGCGATGATGCCGAGGCCGGCGACGCCGTAAGCGATGTCGCGGATGTGATTCTGGACGACGACCATGCTGCGGCGCGAGTTAGCGACAACAAGGACAGCAAGCACATTGCCGTCGAGACCCTTGAGGGGAATGGCGCTGGCGTTGACGCTGTCTTCGCGATGCGCCGTGACATAGACAACTCCGCTGGCGGCGCGGCCGTTGTCACGGGCGTCATCCACCAGGTTTTGAAAGTGCTCTGCGTCGGGGCCGGAGGCGCCGATGAAGTTGCCGGGATGAAAGGAGCCGGTGAGGTTGCGGTAGAGATAGACGGTGGTGCCGGCGGGAACGGGGACATCGCGGAGGAAATTGGCATCGAGTTGGCGGCCGCCGGTGACGTAGATGGGCGGGTCGGAGCCGGCGACGACGCGGGTGGCGAAGAGACCGATCTGCGAGGAGCCGTCGGGCAGGTCTTCTTCCTTGAGGAAGGCGGGCTTGCCGGCAGCGGCGACGGCAGGCTCCTTGTAGCCGAAGCGGGCGGTCCACTGCAGGGAGGAGATGATGCCGCCGTCGTGGGCGACGAGCTCGAGGTAGTCGAGACGGTATTCCTGGGCGAGGGGAACGGCAACGGTGAGATAGGCGGCCGAGTCACCTCCGTTGGAGAGGTCGAAGGCGATGCGGCGCAGGGGGTCGCTGGAGGCCATGCGATCGAGGGCTTCGGCGGTGTCGGACGCGCGCTGCGAGAACTCGCGCTGGAACTGATTGACCAGGGTAGTGGTCTGTTGCTGGTCGAGATCTTCGAAAACATGGCGGACGCGCACGGAACCGAGCCAGCCGACGGCTGCGACCACGCTCATCACGGTGAGCGAGAGCATGAGCAGCATCTTCTGGCGGAGGGTCATTTTGCGCCTTCCAGAGAGGCGTCGGCCCAGAGGGGCTCGCCGGTGGCAGAGAGGCGGAGGTCGCGGACGCGCTCGCCCGCGGCCCAGGCACGCGGCAGCCACAGGAGCGGAATGACGGTTTCGTTGTCGAGCATACCCTGCTCGGCCTGCCAGACGGTCGCGGGATCTGTGCCGGTCACGCTTCCATTCTGCGCCATGCTGTTCTGAGTCAGGCGGCCCGCTACTTCATCGAACCCGGCGCCGGGGGTGGCGGCTTCAAGATGGATGAGGCGCAGAAGGAGCGACGCGGAGTTGCGGGCGGCGGTGGTTTGCAGGTTGAAGCCGGCTTCGTGGAGATTGAGGGCGATACGCTGCGCCGCCAGATCCATGGAAGAACCGGGGCTGTCCGCGGCAAGGAGCAGAGGCGGAGAATTGGCGCCTCCGCGGAGAGCGCGGGCGCGGTCGAGGTTGCGGTCGGCGGGGAAGAGGAAGGAGTCGCCGCTGATCCACTGGGGCAGGAGGCTGGCGGTGATTTCGCCCTGCTTCTGGAAGATGACGTTGTAGAGGGCGGAGCGATCGACGGCGAGTGCGGCGGCCTGGCGCATCTCGCGACCGGCGAAGGGTCCGGTAGGCGAGAGCGTGAGTGCGAGCAGATCGACGGGGCGTGACTGGAGGACGTTCAGGTGCTGTTGCTGAGCTTCACGGATCAGCTCGGGTGGGACTTCGACGATGTCGGCGCGTCCGACGCTGAGGTCGAGACTCTGATCGCGGACGGAACGATGGGGGCGCAGCTCGATGGAATCGAGGAAGGGACGGCCGGCCCAGCAGTCGTCGTTGGCGGCGAAGGTGAGGGCTCCATTGACGAAGCCGGTGACGCGGAAAGGGCCGGTGCCGATGGGAGCGCCGGTCGAGCCCTGGCGAGCGATGGCGAACTGCGACTCGGCAAGCAGCTCAGGCAGGTCGGGGACGGCGGTATCGCTGACGAAGACGACGGAGTCGCCGACGGGGCGGACGGTTCGCCAGGGACAGGACGGGTGGCTGGAAGAGCAGGCGGAATTGAGCGTGGCGACGACCGCGTCAGACGTGAGGGATTCGCCGTCGGTGAAATGAACGCCGGGGCGGAGGGTGAACTGCCAGCGGTGGCTGTCGTTCTGCGAGGTCCAGCGCAGGGCGAGGGCGGGTTGCGCGGCACCGGTGTCGCCGATGGTGGTGAGGGTATCGAGGACCAGCTGGCGAGCGATGCCATCGGGAAGCTGCCAGGGGTCGCCGGCGGTTTCGATGCGCAGCGTGCCGCCGTAATGGGGACGGGTGCGCGCGTGCGCGACCAGCGCAAGGCACAGCACCAGAGTGCTAGTTACAAAGGGCCGACGCATTCCAGACCTCATCGCGGGCAGGGGCCTCGCGGCGGACGATGACGATAGCGGCGGTGCCGTCGGGCGCGCCCTGGATGGCCATGACCGTGCCATCGATGGAAAGCGGAGCGCTGACGGGGACGGCTTCGCGTCCGACGATCTCCCAGGCACGGAGACTGTCGCCGGCGGAAGCTGCGCCGGAGGCGGCGCCGGACCCGGAAACCAGAACCTGCGCGCCGGAGCCGCAACCGGAGCGGAGAACGGCCATATCGCTGCCCCAGTCGTTGGCGCCATTCACAGGGCGGAGGACGTTGTTCTCGATGAGCAGGACTCGGCCATCGATTCCGTTGAGAAGGGTGTTTGAGCCGCTGGCGCGAGGAATGTCGGACGCGGCGTAGAAGGGCGGCAGGTCCATGCCATAACCGGGTGCCAGGATGCCGGTGAAGTAGTCGCGCATGGCGTTGTAGAAGGCGTGCTGGGAGGCGGTAATGGGCCAGGGATCGTCTGACTCCTGGCAGGTGACGGCGAGTTGGGAGACAGCCATGGAGCCGGTGCAGGCGACACCGGGAAGCCAGGCGTCAAAGAGATGGGCCTGACTGGTCTGGTCCTGAGTGGGTTGATTCGGCGCGGCAACAAGGCGGCCGCGGAGATCGCGGGGGAAGGAGCGGGTATGGGCGATGGGAAAGATTTGGTCAGGCAGCCAACCGGTAGCTCCTCCGGCAGATGCCACGAGGGGAGCGGCGTTGCGCAGGTAAGAGACGATGCGGTCGGGCTCGAGGATAACGAGGCGCTGGATACCGGCAGCGGTGAAGATTTGTGCGTCGAGGACGGGTTCCGTTTCGGTGAGCAGCAATGTCCGGCGGAGGGTGATGGCCGGGCCGTTGGCGGCGACGGTGGGCGTTTCAAGAGTGACGGGGAGCATAGAGACGCGGGTTTCAGAGCCTTCGACGACTTCGGCGACCCAGAGACCGCCCTGGAGGTTTTCCGAAAGGGTCACGCGGATGAGGGTGGCGCTGTCGCTGCCGCCGGAGAGGACGCCGAGGACGCGGAGGTTGCGTTCGAGGAGGCGGCGGATGGCGGGGACGTCGGTGACGGGGATGGAGGAATCGTTGCGCAGGACGAAGCGCGCGGGGCCGGGACCGGAGAGCGCCGCGATCTGTTTGGCCAGGTCGGCGGCCGGCTGATCCCAGGTTGCCGCATGCGCCGAGGGAAGCAGACACAGGACGGCGATGGCAACAACGAGCCGTGCAACAAGGAGCTGCTTTTGGATCATTCGCTGGGGCGGATTATATCGTGGGCTGCGCATCGCTTCCCTGCTCTGTTTTGGTGTTTGGAGGAAGCACCCCGGTCGCCGGGTCAGACGACCGAGGTGCGTGGTGGGCGAGCCGGATCGAGAGCCAATCTCCGATCAGCCGGTTCGGCTCGCCAGACGTTGCTCTGCTGGCAACTTCATTTCGTGAACCAGGGTCAGACTGCGTTCCACTGCACATACCAAGGCAAAATTCAGAACCGCGAACCTTAGTGGTTGTTGTTGCCGGGCGCGGCCGTGGCGGGATCGTCGCCTCCCATTTGCTGCTGGACGGGCCCCTTGAGCGGCGAATTGGCGTCGAGGCCGCGAAAGACGTCGCTGGCAAAGAAGTACTTGCCGTCGGACGGGACCATAACCATCTGGATTTTGTCCGACAGCCGCTCGGCGATGATTTTGTTGATGAGCAGCGGCGACTGGTTGAGAAGCTTCGCTTCGCTGGCCATGCGCTCGGCGTCGGCCGCGGAGGTGACGCGGATGCGATTGGCTTCGGCTTCGGCAAAGAGCTCGCGGCGCTGCAGCTCGGCTTTGCTGTCGATGATCTTGGCCTGCGCGTCGGCGTCGGCGTTCTCGATGGTGGCTTCTTTGCGCGCTTCGGCTTCGAGCTTCGACTGCTCGATCTGCTTCTGCTTGAGCGGCAGGGTGTACTGCATCGCGTCCGACTCGCCTTTGGCTTCGACGACCTTGGCCTGCGCGTCGCCCTGGGCTTCCTTCACCTTCTGGGCGGCTTCGGCTTCGGCCTGGAGCTCGGCGATGCGGACCTGCTTCTGCTGGATGTCGGTCTGAACGGCCATCTGATCGTCCTGCTGCTCCTTGAGGAGGAGGTCCTGAAGACCGCGCGCATATTCGGGGGGAAGCTGGATGTTGCGGAGCATCACTTCTTCGACGAGGATGCCGTCGTTGCCCAGCTTTTGGGTGATGACGGCAGCGGCCTGATGGCGGACTTCCTCGCGCTTCGAGCTGAAGATTTCGCGGACAGTGTAGTTGGGGGCGAGATCGCGCCACGCGCTGGCGACGACGGCGGGCACCATCTGGGCGTCAACGGGCTGGGGCAGGTGGCTCTCGATGTATTCGAGGCGGCGCGGATCGAGACGGTAGCGGACGGTGACGGCGAGGCCGATGTTGAGGCCTTCTTTGGACTGGACGTCGAGGGGCTGCATTTCGAGTGCAGCCTTCTTCGGCGCCGCGCCTTCGACAACGCCGGCGGCAAACAATTTGTCGCGGAGGTCGAAGAGCTGGACGCTTTCGACGAGCGGGGTGACGACGTGGGCGCCGGCATAGAGGGTTCCGGGGAGGGTGCCGCGGAGCTGGCTGAGGCGGACGCCGCCTATGCCGGCGGGGATGACGACGATGCTGTCGGCGATGAGCAGCGGCAGACCGGCGACGAGGACGAGGACAGCCGAGGTGCGCCAGCGGATGGGCTCGAAGTCGGGGCGGGGTGAAGCCTCTTCGCCGGCCGCGAGCAGAGCGGAGCGTTTGCGGTGGATTTCGAAGGCCTTCCAGAGATCGTAGAGTGTGAGGGCGAATGCGGCAGCCACGAGCAGGACTCCCGCGATGATGAACAGGTCTTTCAGCGCAAGCATGGTTTTTCTCCCTGTGCGATTGGTTCGGCGGTCTCCCCTGACTGCTTTCGGACTAACTGCCTCGGGACAGACGGCACTGGCATCGGCCGGGGAGTGAAGAAGAGCCGGACCAGACCTCCGAAGAAGAGTTCCTCGACGAGGAGCCCGCAGGAGACGCTGAGCAGGAGGGCTCCGATGACGCTGACGGCTTCGGCAAAGAGTTCCATGGCGTGGCTCCTGTTCGGGCTGGTGGAGTTACTGGGCCGCGGGGCTGGCTGTGGCGTCGGACGCGGCGGGTGCGGCTTCAGGCGCGGCCTGGGCGGCGAGGATCGGCGTGGGCGCCGGAGTTCCGGGAGCCTCGCCGAAGATGGCCGCGGTTTCCGGATTGCGATCGCCGATGATCTCGACGGTGTCCCCGGCGCGGACCTGGGCAAAGAAGCTCTCGAGGTCGCGGCGGCTCATGCGGATGCAGCCGTGAGAGGCGGCTTTGCCGATGGAGCGAGGGGCGTTGGTCCCGTGAATGCCGTAGCCATGCTGGCTGAGGCCGATCCATCGGGTGCCGACGGGGTTGCCAGGGCCGGGAGGGATGACTTCGCCCGAGTGGTAGTAGGTGGGATTGGCGACGCGGTCGATGATGGTGAAAGTGCCTGTCGGGCTGGGCGTGGAGTCCTTGCCGATGGCGACGGTGTAGACCTTCCTGACCTGGCCGTCTTCAAGGAGTGCGAGGCGGCGGTCCGCAAGGCTGACGACGATGATGCGAGTGACCTGATGCTGCGCCGCAGCCGGGAGGACAGCTTTCAGGTCCGGCTGCGAGGGGACGACGGGCTTGGTTTGTCCGGCCAGGGACGCGGTGGAGAAGAACAGGCTTTTCAGAATCAGGATCGCTGCCAGCTTGACGACTTTCATTTGGCATTTCATCGCTCGCCTCGCATGTCCAACGGCGCGCTGAAGTGCATGGGACAGACCAATGTCGTCGCATTGAAAAAGCAGGAGTTATGGAGTCGGCGGGGATGGCGCGGCGTGGAGGGGCAGACACGGCGTGTCAGCGGAGACACGGTCGAGCCATGCCTGGCCAACTCCAGCGAGGGCAGGCGAATCTCCCTCCGACATGGACATGCAGCTCAGCAAACTAATTCGGCGGAAGATTGTGGTTCTGGGACCCAAGCTGCTCGAAGGGGATCAGCGCGCGGGGGAGAAGCGCGCGGAGAGCCTGGAGACGGTGACGCTGGTGGGGGTGGATGCGGCGGGGATCTGGATCGAGAGCGAGGAAGCGGCGAACCGGATCGCGGAGCGGTTCCGGGTGAAGCCGGCGGCTCCGTCGGCGTTCTTCATCCCGTTCACGCATATCACGACGATCATCGCCAGCCGGGAGGCGGGCGAAGTATCTGCGGAGAGCGGACAAAGCGCCGCCTGAGCGGGGCGAGAAATCACTGAGGCGAGGATCTCCCCGTCGGTTCTCTGCTCGAACCGGACTGGGCGAGGAGCCGCGTCCGGACCGGGTCCGGGTGGGGTGACGTGCTATCCTGCTTGCCTCCCCGGAAAGGTACGGAATGTTGCAGCAGATTCTTGTGTTTGGGGCCGAGAATCTCTCCCAGATTGCGGTTCTTCTTTTTTTCCTTGCCACGGTTCTTCTGGCCTTTTTAGTGATTCGGGAACGCCGCCGCGGACGGCGGGATCTCGTCCATCAGGTGCAGGCGCAGCTGGAAAAGGCGATGGAGAAGCTGAATGCGGACGCAACGCGCACCCAGGAGGAGGCGCGACGGGAATTGACCGCTTTGGCCAAGGGGAAACAGGCGATTCAGGAAGAGACGCGCGATTTGGGCGAGCAGCTGGCCGGCGCGAAAGAGGAGATCGAGCGGCTGCATGCGGAGGTGCGCAGAGTGCGCCAGCAGGTGACGCCGCTGGCCACGAGCGGGGAGACGGGGTGGACCTCTCCGGACGCGCTGCTGCGGCTGGCACGGCAGGCGGAGAACTGGCAGCAGGCGGCCGAGGTGCTGGCCCGCATCGATCTGGACAGCGCGACGTCGAAGAATCTGGAATGCGCGGGGACGATTTGCCGCAAGCACGGATTCTTTGCCAAGGCGGTGGAGTTGTATCGCGAGGCAACGGCAAAGGACCCGGAAAACCTGAACGCGCGGGCGGAGCTGCTGGCTCTGTCGGCGGAGATTCATGCGGCGGAGAGGAACGATTCGCTGGCGAAGCTGCAGGCGCTGGTAGCGGATACGCTGGTGGAAGGCAGCGACGGGGCGCAGATCCAGAGCCGGCTGTTTGCGACGATGATCGGGCTGGGGCGGTTCCGGGAGATCGCGGATTTTTGCGAGTCGCAGCTCAGACAGCCGCTGTCGCGCGCCTCGCAGAGCGCGCTGCACCGCAGCCTGGCGATTCTGTACGAAGATGCAGATCACAGCGAAGAAGCGCTGGCTCACTGCGAAGCGGCGCTGCGGCTGCTGGGCGACGATCCGGTGATGCTGGCGCGGTACACGCGTCTGCTGATGAGCGCGCGGAAGTACGACGAAGCCTACCGGAGCGTGATCCGGACGCTGCAGCAGGATCCGACGTCGGCGCGCGGCTACATTGCGCTGGCGGAGATCCAGGAGAAGCGGTTGGGCCGTTCGGCGGCGCGGGAGTTGCTGGCGAGGGCGCTGCAATGGGCGGACGCGACGGAGATGTCCACGATCGAGGGGCAGTTGCGGCGGCTGGCGGCGCTGGACGAGCTTTCGGAGATTTTGCCGGCGACGCAGCCACAACTGATCCGGGCGTGAGGCCAGGGGCGCAGGCCGGGCGGTTGCGCTTACCCCCTGCGCAGGTTCCGAGTCCAATGAAGAAACCGCGGGAAAAGGGCAGAGGCGGTTCGCCCAGGCGAGAGCGCTTCGGGCAGAATACAATCAGGCTGCGGAGGCCGCCCATGACGCATCCCTGTTCATCTTTTGCCGTGTTGCTGCTGGCTGGGACGCTGATGGCTGCGGGACAGACAGCTCCGACGCAAACCGCGAGCACGCAGACGGCTCCGCCGCCGGGCGGGAGGCAACCCGCTCCGGCAAAGACGTTTCTGGTGCCGGCGGGGACGAAGGTGCTGCTGGAGCTGCGCAGCGCAATCAACACAAAGAGCGCCAGGGTGGGCGACGGCGTTTACCTGGCCTCGACGTTTCCGGTAGCGGTGGGAAACCGGGTAATTATTCCCGCGGGGGTGTACGTCCAGGGAGTGATCGACGAGGTGGTGCGGCCGGGGCGGATGCACGGCAAGGCGCAGCTCAACATGCACTTTACATCGATGATTTTCCCCAACGGCTCGGTGCTCGAGATACCGGGGATGGTGAACAGTCTGCCGGGGTCCCAAAACCAGTCGGTGAAGGGGCAGGAAGGCACAATCGAGCAGGACGGGGGCAGCAACAAGGCGCACAACGCGGGAGAGGTAGCGAAGGTATCGGTACCGGCCGGAGCAGGAGTGGGCTCGATCAGCGGGCTGCCTTCGGATCATCCCCTGGCGGGCGGCCTGGCGGGCGCGGGTGTGGGGCTGGCGGCGGCCGGGATCGTGGCGCTGCTTACGCATAACGCGGAAGTGAACATTCCGGCGGGATCGCAGGTGGAGATGGTGATCCAGCATCCGCTGGAGGTTGAGGATGCGAATCTGACGGCGCAGCCGGGACTGGTGCCGGCCACGGCACCCAACAACGGCCCGATGCTGCATCAGCGGCCGCAGATGGTGTGCCCGGCGGGAAGTCTGGGCTGCAATTAAATTAGGAAGAAGAGGAAACCGCCGCCCGTGTTCAATTCCCGTCTGCGCGTCTGGGCCCGCGACATCATTATTTCGGTCATCGCATCGTTTTTCATCGTGACGGTTCTGTACCAGCCGGTGCGGGTGGAAGGAACGAGCATGCAGCCGGAGTTGCGCGACCAGGACCGGCTGTTCATCGACAAATTTTTCTTCCACTTCGAGAAGATCGGGCGGGGAGATATCGTTGTATTTCACTACCCGCGCGATCCGGAAAAGAGCTATATCAAACGGGTGATCGGGCTGCCAGGAGACACGATTTTCATCGACCATGGGCAGGTGTGGGTGAATGATCAGCCGCTGGACGAGAGCTATGTGCCGCCGCGCTACCGGGACACGCGCTCGATGCCGGAAATCCTTGTGCCGCCGGATGATTACTTTGTGATGGGCGACCACCGGTCGATTTCGAGCGACAGCCGGGACTTCGGGCCGGTGGACCGGGACCTGATCTACGGCAAGGCGACGTTTATTTATTGGCCTGCAAATGCCGTGGGCATCGTGCACTAGGGTTAGGCCGCCTGCAGCAGTTTTTTCAGCACGCTCTTCAGCGGGACGACGCCCTTGCGCGACCCCGTTTCACCGGCCTCGAACTCGATCCATCCCTCATTGAAACCGTCGAGCATGCGGATGCGGGGCTCCGGATTTTTCACCCCCTGGGATCGAAACAGCGATTCCCAGCTTTCCCGCGGCACGACTTCCATGCGAACGCTCCGGCCCAGCAACTGGGAGAATCCGGCCGCAATGTCGTTGGGGGTGACGCGGTGGGGCCCTTCCAGTTCGACGATGCGATGCCCGCTCCAGGTTTCGCGCAGTAGTTCAGAGGCGACTCTTCCGATATCCTCCGTCGCTACCATGGGCACCGGCTTATCGAGGGGCTGGAGAAAGCTGGGGATCACGCCCTGGTCCCGTGCGGGAGGGACATCCCACACAGCGTTCTCCATGAACCAACCCGGCCGCAGAAACGCGATGGGCGTCTCCGCCCCGACGAGTGCCTGCTCGATGAGGGTGTGCTGCGACAGCAGGTTCGACTGGCTGGCCTGCGCCCCGATGGTCGAAAGATAGACCGCACGCGGGGGCCGCGCCTCGGCGAGCGCCGAAGACAGGTTGGAAGCGATGGCTCGAGCTTCCGGGAAGCCCGGTGCGGGGTCGAAGTTTGGAGGCACCAGAATAAACACGCCTTCGGCACCCTGAAAGGCCGCCGCCAGGGCCCTGGCATCGCCAATATCGGCGGCAACGACATCGCAGCCTCCATCTGCCCAGACTTTTCCCCGGGCCGGGTCGCGTACGACCGCGCGAACCCGCCTTCCGGCGGCGAGGAGGTTACGTGCCACCTCACCGCCAACATTGCCGGTAATGCCCATGACGGCAAACAATGATTCCTCCCAGCAATTCTGCGCAACTTATTCTGCCATGTTCCACGAGTCGACAGCGCCGCCCGGCGGCCGGGTTTGTTCTGCGCCGGGCCAGACATTGCCAATCGACGGGCTGCCCTGTTACAAGAGAAGCCCACTCCCCGATTCCGGATTCCTGCCCGGAGGCTGGCGATGCGTGCTCTGCAACGCGCTTCCCTTCTCACCGCTGCGATTCTTGCCGTCACCCTTGCGCCCGCCGCTTCGATTGCGGCGGAAAAATTCGACGGATACTGGACGACGACGCAGAATTGTCCGGCAGAGGGCAAGATGAGCGCCCTGATCCGGCAGATCCCGGGCACGATCACGAACGGCGAGTTGCGCGGAGAAAAGGGGACGGCGGATGAGCCGGGCCACGAGATCATCACGGGCACGATTGGCGACAATGGCGATGCGAAGCTGACGGTGAACGGGATCCTGGCCAACCGCGCCAATGCGCACGGCATGTTTGCGCACCAGGGTGCGTCCTATAGCTACACGGTGAATGCGCATTTTGACGGGGACCAGGGCAAGGGCAAGCGCAATACCGGACTGGGAATCGAGAGCCGCCCCTGCGATTTCACCTTCGCGAAGCAGGCAGCGACGAGCGGGGCGCAACAAGGGTGAGTCGGCGGGCTCCAGCGGGATTGAAAGCGGCTTGGATTGAAGGCGCTGGGGATCGAGAGGCACTTTTGGGTGCCTCCTTTCGGGTTTGATTCTTTTCTTCACGGGGCGCGGGGGCGGTTGATTTTTGTGGACACGCAGGCGCGGTCTGCCGCAGAATTCCTCCACCCCGAGGAGCTTCCGTCCCGTGCAAACGGAAATCCACTTCTCCCCGGGTGCATGGAGAGCCCGTGAAAACCCCCACATTTCTGCTCGCTCTGATTGCGGCTGCCGCCACTGCGACGGCTTTTGGCCAAACACAAAACCTGCTTACCCGCCACGTTCGGCAAGTGACTGTGAACGGCCAGGCAAAGGCCCTGGGTGAACTGGCCGCGTCGCAAACGATGCGCATTGTGATCACGCTGCCACTGCGCAACCAGCAGCAACTCGACAACCTGCTGGCGGATCTCTACAACCCGGCGAGCCCGTCCTATCACCACTTCCTGACGGTGGAGCAGTTCACGGCGGAATTCGGGCCGACCGAGGAGGACTACAACACGGCGATCGCGTTCGCCGAAGAGCACGGGCTAACGGTGGCGGCGACCTCGCCCAATCGCGTGAACCTTGACGTCACGGGCAGCGTGGCCGATATCGAGAGCGCCTTTCACCTGACGCTGCGGACCTATCAGCACCCGACGGAGAATCGCAGCTTCTTTGCTCCGGATCGCGAGCCGACCGCCGATCTGCCGTTCCAGCTCTGGCATATTTCGGGGCTGGACAACTACTCGATACCGCAGCCGGCAGGGCTGACGCGGATTCCTGCAGGAAGTGCCGCGTCGTCGAACGCGACGACCGGGTCAGGACCGTCAGCCTCGTTTCTGGGCAGCGACATGCGGGCGGCCTATTACGGCAGCTCGCTGACCGGAACCGGCCAGTCGCTGGGACTGCTGGAGTATTACGGGACCGATCTGGCCGATCTGCAGACTTACTACACCAACGTGAAGCAGACGTATCCGGGATCGATCATCACGCTGCTCTCGGTGGACGGCACGAGCACCTCGTGCGTGGATTCGCGCTCGGGGAAGGACTGCGACGACACCGAGCAGACGCTGGACATGACCCAGGCGCTGGGCATGGCTCCGGGACTGTCGAGCCTGGTGATGTACGTTGGCTCGACCGATGCGGCCATCTTCAATTCGATGGCGACACGTAAGCCGCTGAACGCGCAGCTGAGCTCGTCGTGGACATGGACGCCGGCAGACCCAGGCACCGACGATCCGTACTTTGAGGAGTTTGCGGCGCAGGGGCAGAACCTGTTCCAGGCAGCGGGCGACAGCGGTAAATGGACGACGTCGGGCACAGCGTCGGAGATTTATCCCGCCGACGATGTGTACGTCACCTCAGTCGGGGGCACGGATCTGAATACCAGTTCGGCGGCAGGGCCGTGGGCGTCAGAGACCGGATGGTCGGACTCGGGCGGAGGGATCTCGCCGCACAAGTACGCTCTCCCCAGCTGGCAAACGAGCGCGGCGGCGGACTGCGGGAGCTGCTCGAAGAGCTACCGCAACGGGCCAGACGTCGCGGCCAACGCGAACTTCACCTATTACGTATGCGCGGATCAGACAACCTGTACGGCGAATGAATACGGCGGCACCAGTTTTGCCGCGCCGCTGTGGGCAGGATTCCTGGCGCTGGCGAATGAGCAGCTGGCCAACAATAAGCAATCTTCGCTGGGCTTTATCAACCCGACGCTGTACAGCATCGGGGGCGGCTCCAGTTATGACACGAACTTCCACGACATCACCAGCGGGAGCAACGGCTACTCGGCAACGACGGCCTACGATCTTGTGACGGGGTGGGGCAGCCCGACAGCGAGCCTGATCGGCGCTCTGGCCGGTGGGAACACGAGCAATCCTGGATTCACACTGTCGGCTTCGCCAGGTTCGGGATCGATCGCCCAGGGCAGCGGAGGATCGGCGACGATCACGAGCGCGGTGACGGGCGGGTTCGATGCGACGATCACGTTGTCGGCATCGGGTGAACCCTCGGGGGCGACGGTCGGCTTCGGGTCGAATATCACCGGTGCGGGATCGACGAGCATGACGATCACGGTGGGATCGACGGTGACACCGGGGACCTATCCGATCACCATCACGGGAACGTCGGGGAGCACGGTGGAAACCACGACCTACACGCTGACGGTGACGGGGACGACGGCGGGCTTCTCGGTAAGCGCGAGTCCAAGCTCGATCACGATCGCGCGGAGCAGTTCGGGGCAAGTGACGATCACGACGAGCGCCACGGGCGGCTTCGACTCGCCGATCACGCTGTCGGCGTCGGGTGAGGGCAGCCAGAACTCGGTGACTTTTGGGACAACGACGATCAGCGGAGCGGGCAGCACCAGCATGACGATCACGGTGGGGCGGAGAGCGTCGCTCGGCAACCACACCATCACCGTGACGGGCACCAGCGGAGCAACGCGCCACACGACAACGGTGACGCTGACAGTGGTGCAATAGGCAGGCGTACCTGCAACAACAGCAACGAGGAAGGCCTGAATCCGGCGGATTCAGGCCTTTTCCTTTTTTGATCCTGCTGGATCGAAAGGCGCAATATGGCACAACTTCAAAGGCCCACGCGCATCTTTCTTATGTATGGGCGGCCCCCGGTCGATAAGGTTTGCACGAGGGGACTCTTATGGCCATTCATTCCATCACGACGATGGGCCAGTTGCCGGAGCGGACGCAGGCGCACCTGGCCGCCTGCGAGGCGCGAATTTCTGGCGCGAAACACGAGAGTCTGAGAGCATTTCGCGGACTGGCGTTCGCAGTGCTGATTGAGGCATCCATGTTCCTTTTCGGCGCGGTAGGCTGGGAAGTCTGGCGGATGATGCGCTAGCCGCGCGAGGGAAAACGGGAAACAGCCCTCCCCCCTGTGGCTGCGATTGAGGGGCCTGCTACTCTCAGGAGGATGGAGTTGATCATCAACGGTCAGGCGCGCAGTTTCGCCGAGTTGGGGACTGGTGCCACTCTCGAAGATTTGCTGAAGGCGCTGGGTCTGCAGCAGGACCGCGTGGCGGTGGAACAGAACGGCGCAATTGTGGGGCGTTCCTCCTGGTCGGCGGCGGCGATTAGCGACGGCGACCGGTTCGAGATCGTTCATTTCGTGGGCGGTGGAGCGGCTTGAGATCGCGTCGCGGTTCGCCCGGCAGGATGCCGGGGGCTGCGCACCTCGGCAGCGGGAACGCCGGTTTATTCTCTTGGCATGACGAAAAAGCTTCGCTGGGGTGTTCTCTCGACGGCTGCGATCGGCCTGCGAAAAGTAATTCCTGCCATGCAGCGCGGCGAGCTGACGACTGTCACTGCGATCGCCTCGCGCGATCTCGGCAAAGCACAGGCGGCGGCCACGCAGCTTGGCATTCCCAGAGCATACGGATCGTATGAGGAGTTGCTCGCCGATCCGGAAATCGACGCCATTTATAACCCGCTGCCGAACCAGCTGCACGTCCCCTGGACAGTAAAGGCCGCCGAAGCCGGCAAACACGTGCTGTGCGAAAAGCCAATCAGCATGACGGTGGCCGAGGCAAAATCGCTGCTGGCGGTGCGCGCACGAACGGGGGTGGTGATCGGCGAGGCGTTCATGATCCGCTGCCATCCTCAGTGGCTGCGAGTGCGGGAGCTGCTTTCGGAAGGGCGGATCGGGGAAGTGCGTGCGGTGTTCGGATTCTTCAGCTACTACAACGCCGATCCGGCCAACATCCGCAACCGAGAAGAGACCGGGGGCGGGGCGCTGTACGACATCGGGTGCTATTGCGTCCAGGCGGCACGGTTTGGCTTTCGCCAGGAGCCCACGCGGGTGTGCGGGCTGATCGACCGCGATCCGGCGATGCATACTGACAGGCTGACGTCGGCGTTGCTCGACTTCCCTGCCGGCCAGGCGATCTTCACGTGCAGCACGCAACTGGTGCCGCACCAGCGGGTGCAGTTCTTCGGCACAAAGGGACGGATTGAATTCGAGATCCCCTTCAACGCGACGCCGGACCACGCGGCGAGGGTGTTCATCGACAACGGGACCGACATTCTGGGGAGCGGCATTACCACAGAGACGCTGCCGGTTGCCGATCAGTACACGTTGCAGGGCGACGCCTTTGCGCGCGCAGTGCTGGAGGGGACGCCGGTGCCGGTATCCCTCGAAGAGGGCACTGCCAATATGGCAGTGATCGAAGCAATCTTCCGCTCAGCGCAGACGGAGCAGTGGGAGACCGTGCGCGCATGACGGATGAAGATCACTCGCCAAACCGAGACGGAACTGGTGTTCCGGGACAGCACGTTCTGGCTGGCGGGGGTGTTTGCCGTCTGTTCGCTGCTCATGGCGCTCGTGGTTCTCAAATCGGGAACGCCGCGTGGTCTGATCGGCGCGGGACTGCTGCTGCTCTTTTCGACTGCCTGGCTGCGGCGCTCGACGGTAGTCTTTGACGCGGCGCGGAGGATGATTCGCTGGACGGGGATTCGGCTCGGCCGGAATTATTCGAAAAGCGTGCCGTTTGGCGAGGTTACGAACATCGTGACCCAGAGTACCGGTGGGCCCAATGGCACCACGATCTACCGTCTCGCGGTGGTAGCGGACGACCAGACGATTCCCTTCTGCGATGCGTACAGCGGTGGCGGCGCCGCGCGGTACGAAGCGTTGCGCGAAGCGGCGCTGAAGGTGCTCGCGGGCACAGCGCGGGTGAGTGCGGGTGCAGCGGACTCCGACGGGCTGGATGCGTCGATCCGGTCGTTGCTGGAGCAGGGCCGGACGCTCGATGCAATCGAACTGGCGCGGGCTTCCGATCGGATCACGCTGACGGCGGCGAGGCAGCGGGTTCGGGAAATCAGGCAGGAAATGAGCGCGGTTCGCTAATCGCGAACACCTGGCCCGGACAGCATTTTCGGCCCGTGGTTGCGGGCCTCTGTTTGATGAATCAGGGGCGGGTGGAGAGCGGTTCGGGTTCCCGGCCCGGGCGGTGGACGCCAGGAATGGGCACCTGCTCGACAATTTCGACGCTGAAGCCCTGCAGCGCGGGGACGTGGGTAGGGGTATTGCTGAGCAGGCGGATACGGTGGATGCCGAGGTCGGCAAGGATCTGGCCGCCGAGACCGACTTCGCGAAGGATCCGCTGGTGGCGCTCTTCGTGGCGCTCGCGAGCGCGGGCCTCGCGGTGGAAGACAATGCGGGCGGGCTCGACCGTGCGGTCGACTTCGAAGCCGCGGCTGGCATTGTGCAGATAGATGAGGGCGCCGCGGCCGGCTTCGGCGATCATCTTCAGCGACCGCTGCATGGTGCGCTGGCAGTCGCACAGGGTGGCGTTGAAGACGTCGCCGGCCAGGCAGTGGGAGTGTACCCGGACAAGGACTGGCTCGTTGCGGCCGGGAGCATCGGCCTCGCCAGCATCGGGAAGGTTCTGGCGGACATCTCCGCGAACCAGGGCGATATGGCTTTCGCCGCCGTGGACTTCGCTTTCATACGCGATCATGCTGAACTCGCCCCATGCGGTGGGCAGTGTGCCTTCGGCAACACGGACGATGTAGCGCTCATGCTGTAGGCGGTAGCGAATGAGCTCCGCGACGGTCAGCATTTTGAGACCGTGGTGGTTACAGTAACCGATGAGGTCGGGGACACGGGCCATGGTGCCGTCGTCCTTCATGACCTCGCAGATGACGGCGGCGGGGATGAGGCCGGCGAGGCGGGCCAGGTCGACCGAAGCCTCGGTTTGGCCGGCGCGGACGAGCACGCCACCCTTGCGGGCGCGTAGTCCGTGCACATGGCCGGGGCGAACGAGGTCGTGCGCCGTGGAGCGCGGGTCGATGGCGACGCGGATCGTCTCGGCACGATCGTAGGCGGAGACACCGGTGGTGACGCCTTCACGGGCTTCGATGGTCTCGGTGAAGGCGGTACCGAAGCGCGACGAGTTCTCGCGGGTCATGGGACCGAGGCGGAGGTAGTCGGCACGCTCCTCGGTCAGGGTGAGGCAGATGAGGCCCCGGCCGTAGCGGGCCATGAAGTTGATGGCTTCCGGCGTCACGTACTCGGCGGCAAGGGTGAGATCACCTTCATTTTCGCGGTCCTCGTCGTCGACGACCACGACCATGCGTCCGGCCTTGATCTGCTCGACGGCGCCGGCGACGTCGGTCCATGGGGCTGCGCTGTCCATGCTTCTATTGTCTGCGATTCAGGGCAATTCTTCACAGGATCCGCATGCCGGTAGTAACGGGGGTGGAGGGTATTGCTGGGCGATCGCCGCTGGCCCTGACTTCGAGGATGTTGTGCCGAGCGAGGTTTTCTCAGTCCCTATGCGGGCTGGGCGCAGGCTGGCTGGGGAGATTCGGCGGGGGCCGGCGCGAAGGGAAGAAGAGGTCCGGGCTGGCGGAGGAGGGACTCGGCGGTCCTGGCATCGAGAGGACGGGAGAAGTAGTAGCCCTGAGCAAAGCCGCAACCGAGGGCGATGAGCGCGGCCAGATGCTCGGCAGTTTCGACACCTTCGGCGATAACCTTCATGTGCAGCGAGCGGCCGAGCTGGAGGATGGTGCGCACGATTTCCGGCGAGCCATCGCCGGCGCCCAGTTCCTGAACGAAGGAGCGGTCGATTTTGAGGGTGCTGAAGGGCAGGCGCTGAAGATAGCTGAGGGAAGAGTAGCCGGTGCCGAAGTCGTCGATGACCAGGCCGATCTGCATGCTGCGGAGGGAGTGCAGGGTGGCGAGGACGTCGTCGGAGCGGCTGAGGATGCCGCCCTCGGTAATCTCCAGGCGCAGGCTACGGGGATCGAGGCCGGTCTGGCGCAGGACGAGAGCGACTTCGTCGGCGAAACGGGGGTCGTTCATCTGACGAGCGGAGAGGTTCACGCCGATGGTGAAAGGCGGGGAGGCCGGGAAGCGCTCGTGCCACTCGGCCATCTGCCTGCAGGCTTCACGAAGGACCCAGTGGCCGACATCGAGGATGAGGTCGGACTCTTCGGCGATGGGGATGAACGAGCCGGGCGGCAGCAGGCCGCGCTGGGGGTGTTGCCACCGAACCAGCGATTCGAAGCCGATGAGGCTGCGGTCGCGAAGGTTGACGACGGGTTGGTAGTGGAGTCGAAGCTGGTCCAGGTCGATGGCGGTGCGGAGGCCGCTGACTACTTCCAGGCGAACGGCGGCGCTCTCGCGCATATCGGGGTGGAACACGGCAATCTGGGCCTTGCCCTGCGTAGCGGCGTGAGCGCCGGCGGTTTCGGCGTTGTGCAGGAGCGTTTCCGGGTCCATGCCCGGCCCTCCCCAGGCAACACCAATGCTGGCGGAGGCGGAGAGGCGTTGGTCTTCGATGAAGAACGGCTCGCGCAACGTTTCGAGGATGCGCGTGGCAGCGGCGTGAGCAGTGGACTCCTCGTTCGCCGCGGAAAGGAGGATGGCAAATTCATCTCCTGCGGTGCGGGCAACGACAGCGGGAGGGGTGGTGGATGCAAGACGGGCAAGGGTGCGGAGACGGCCGGCCACCTGCAGAATGAGGTCGTCGCCGGCGGGGCGGCCGAGGCTGTTGACGAAGAGGGAGAAGTTGTCGAGATCGACGAACAGGACGGCGCAGCGGCCGGGTTGATGGCGGAGGGCGCCGTCAAGAGCGTCGAGAAAGAAGAGACGATTGGGCATTCCGGTAGCGGGATCGGTGGTCTTGGCCTGGGTGATGTCACTCTGCGAACCGGCCATGCGAATGGGAACGCCGTTGGCGTCGCGGACCACGGCGCCGCGAGAAAGCATCCAGCGGTAGCTGCCGTCGGCATGGTGGACGCGGTATTCGAGGGAGAGGGTGGACTGAGAGGACTGGAGAAGGGCGCCGATGTCAGCCTGGACGCGGGCGCGGTCGTCGGGATGAATCCGGCCGATCCAGTCCTCCATAGACATCCAGCTCTCGACTTCCGGTTCTCCGTACATGGCGTTGAGGCGAGGGGAAAGGTAGCTGAAGCCGGTGGGTGCGTCCCAGTCCCAGAGGCCTTCCTTGGCACCACGAACGGCGAGGGCATAGCGTTCCTCGCTGTGGCGAAGGCGCTGTTCGGTGGCCTGGCGGATGTGGTCTTCGCTCTGGATGTGATCGAGAAGCTGGTTGAAGGCATCGATAAGAAATCCGATTTCGCCTCCCGAGGCACGGGTGGCTCGCACCGAGTAGTCGCGGCGGTTGGAAACAACGTGGGCGACCCGGGAAAGGTAGTCGAGGGGGCGGGTGATCAGCAGGGTGAGGTAATAGACAGCGACGACCCGGATAAGGAAGGGGAGGATGAGGAGCCAGAGGTGAAAGTGCTCATCGGTAAAGTGGGTATGGTGGCGCTGCAGCATGGCGAGGAGCAGAGACTCGCCCCCGAGGGTGAGCGCACCGAGGGCAGCGACCAGGAGAGCCAGTCTGGCACGGAGGGAGCATTTGCAGAGACACCGCTTCACCTGCGCAGCCGGCCAGGCGCACACCCCGAGAAGCGCAGCAACTCGCCCGAAGACGCCGGGAGAAGCGGCGCAGGTGCACGAAGGTTGCGACAACAGGGGGGAGTCAACGGCCTCGGCTGCTGGCATCATTCAAAACGCATATCGGCGGGATGCAGGGAATCAACAGAAAGGGACGGGCGCGTACGAAATTCGAGCAGGGTCCGGAACGGGCCGGATCGAGTGCGTTGTTTTGCGACAGCCGATCGATCTCCGCGGGTGCGGGGCTGAATCAGTAAAGCGGCGGCTCGCCGGGCGGACGGGTCTTCCAGCGGCGATGGACCCACAACCACTGGTCGGGGTAGCGGCGGATGGTTTCCTCGATGGCCGCGGTGAAGCGAGCGGTGTTCTCGAGGATGTCCCGTTCGTCGTCACCGGTTTGAGTGAGGGGAATCTCAGCGCCGAAGCGGAGACAGTATTCGGGGCGGGTTGTTCTCGGCCCTGCCGGCGATTGCGGTCCGGCATCCGGGGCGTGGACGAGGAAGCCCGGGAGGACGGCGGCTCCGGTGCGGAGGGCTACGCGGGCGAGTCCTGCGGCGGTACAGGCGGGGATGCCGAAGAACGGAACAAATACCCCCTGAGGCGGGGTCATGTTCGTGTCCATGAGAATGCCGACTGTGTCGCCGGCGCGCATCGCGGAGAGTAGGCCGCGGGCGAAGTCGTCCTTATGGAGGACGCGATTGCCATGGAGGCAGCGGATGCGATTGACCAGTGCGTCGACCCGGGGGTTGTCGAGGCGGCGAATAACCATGGACATGGGGTAGCCCATGAGGGAGTGCCAGAAGCTGGAGAGCTCCCACGCGCCGAGATGGCCGGTGACGATGAGGACGCCGCTGCCACGGTTGCGGGCGGCCAGGTAATGCTCGAGGCCGTCGTACGCGATGAAGCCCTGGGTGTTTTCGCGGGTGTAGCGGGGCATGCGGCAGAACTCGGCGAGCTGCCAGCCCAGATGGCGATAGAGGCGGCGCAGGATCGCAGCGCGCTCAGCGAGGGGGAGATCGGGATACGCGAGCTCAAGATTGCGCAGACCGGCGCGGCGGAGACGCGGAACCAGATGCAAGGCGAGAACGCCCACGGTCGCGCCAGCGGCGCGGGCAAGCGGGCGCGGAAGAGCAGCGAAGACCTTGAGCAGGCTCCAGGCGAAGGCGTATTCCAGTGCTTCACGCATGGTGAGGCGAAGGAACAAGTCTAAATGCAGCGGGGGAGAGGGGAACCAGGAACCGGGAGCCTGGAGGGAGCGGTTTGGCGGCGGAGAACCTGAGGCGGGCGTGGCGGACAGGAAGCCGCAGGGGGTCATGGTCCGCAGGCGCGGACTCAGAGGGAGAGCAACTCGCCGAGGAAGGCCGGGGAAATCGAAGGCCGGGAATGCTCCGGGGCATTCCCGGCCTCGAGGTGAATCGCGAAGGGCTACTGGGTGGCCTGATGGAAGTAGTGAGCGACGGAGCGCACGAAGTCCTGGGCCGCGGACGGTACCGGAACGCCGCCATCGAGAATGGTGCGGAAGGTATGCGGAGCGCCGTAGAAAGCGTCGGTGTCACCGGTATTTTCACTGACGGAGACGCCGCTGAGATCCACGCCGGCAAAGAGGCCTTTGGAGCGCGACCAGGTGAGGAGCTCGGACTGCATCTTCCAGTTGGTGGAGGCACCCGCGTCGCGGCCAACCGGGCCCGCGGAGGCGGAAGCACCCGCACCGATCTTGAAGTTGCTCTTCAGCAGGTCCTGCATGCCTCTCTGGTTCACAGCCACGAGAACGAGGTCTGTACCCTGGCCGCCGATCTGAAAGCCCCAGGAGCCACCCGCCATGCGAATGAAGGCGGGAGCGCTCCAGCCATGGCCGGTGCGGCAGGTGACAACGCCCTGGCCGTACTCGGCGCCGAAGACGAAAGCGCCTTTGAGCATGCCGGGAACGACCGCGACGCAGGTGGCGTCAGAGAGGATCGAGTTTGGAATCTGCCGGTCGGGCGTGGCCATGATTTCGCGAATGACATCGCGCGCGGCATCGAGGCGGGAATCGAGTTTTGGGTTGTCCTGAGCGAACAGGGGAACCGCCATAGCCAAAGCGGAGATAAACACTACAAGTCTTTTCATTTCTGATATTTCTCCCAACAAAAAGATGACGAAACAGGAACCTCAATCGCGATACTACAGCAATCCGGGTGGGTCGGATCGTCGCCAGGGTTCGTGGCGCGAGCCATACCCGATTCCTGGCGGCGATTCGTGAAGAGTCTCAAAGCGGGCACCACAGCCGCGCACTGAAGTCCCGGTGAGTACGATGCAGTGGGGAGCGGGAAGGTTGAGAAGGAAGGCGAAGAGGCGGCAAAAAATGGGGGCTGCGGATCGCAGTCGCCTGCGGGCCATCAGCCCCGTTCCCCAGATCTGCGTTGTTAGTGTTCCCAGTGTGGCGGCGTTCGCCGTAACTTCGCAAGATAACGGAGGTAGGCTGGCCTTTGGTAACTCGGTGTCTGCCGTGCCGATCCGGGATGAAATTGCCGGCAATCTGTGCTCGCGGCGGAATTGTAAGTAGGAGAGATACAGGAGTTCCGGCTGCAGACAGGATCAAAAGCGGAGGAATGGAGCAGGAAGTAGGAGGGATATCGGTCGCTACGAGTCAACACCTGGGCTGGTTACCAGAGTGCCAGTCTACATTTTGTATTTGCCGAGGTCCTCGTCGCCGAGGTTCTCAAGCCAGTTGCGCAGCTCCTGGGAGCTGGGCTGATTGTCGGCGATGGTGGGCAGGACTTTGGCGGCCTGCAGGACCTCTTCTGCCACGAAGATGGGGCAATCGGAGCGCAACGCGAGGGCGAGGGCGTCGGAGGGCCGGGCGTCGATGGCGACGATCTCGCCATTCTGCTCCATCCAGATGACGGCGTAGAAGGTGTCACCGCGAAGCTCGGAGACGACCACGCGCTGCACCTGAGCGTTCAGACCCTGAACCACGTTCCTGAGCAGATCATGGGTGAGGGGGCGAGGCGTGCTGGACTTCTCGACTTCAAGGGCGATGGCATTGGCTTCGTACAGGCCCACCCAGATGGGGAGCACCGCTTCGCTGTTGGGGTCCTTGAGGATGATGACCGGTGAATTCGTGGAAGGATCGACCATCAGGCCCCGGATTTTCATTTCGACTTCCATCGTGTCCCTCGCTCGCTACTGAACGGCTTCTCCAAGAAGACTGTTGGGGAAAGTTTTTGTCACACGCACGGGCACATAAACGCCGGGCGCAGGGGCGATGGGCTGAGCGGTGGTGAAATTGAGCGTCTTGTTCTGCGAGGTGCGGCCGATGACCTGGGCACGGGCAGGATTGAGGCCTTCCACCATGACTTCGATGACCTGACCGAGGTGCTTGTCGTAATTGGCGCGCTGGATTTCGCGCTGCCGGTCAAGGAGGATTTGCAGGCGCCGCGATTTTTCTTCCTCGGGTATAACGTCGGGCATGGAGAGCGAAGGGGTGTTGGGACGCGGCGAATATTTGAAGGCGAAGACGCCGTCGTACTGGACTTCCTCGAGCAGAGAGAGGGTGCTCTCGAAGTCCTGGGGCGTTTCTCCGGGGAAGCCGGCGATGATGTCGGTGGTCATGCTGATCGGGCGGTGCGCGCCTTTAATCCAGGAGATGCGCTCGAGGTACTGGTCGCGGGTGTATTCGCGCTGCATGAGCTTCAATACCTTGGACGACCCGCTCTGGACGGGGAGATGCACGTGGTC
Organism: Acidobacteriaceae bacterium; assembly: GCA_036267095.1. Classification (GTDB taxonomy): domain Bacteria; phylum Acidobacteriota; class Terriglobia; order Terriglobales; family Acidobacteriaceae; genus Palsa-343. Next base: position 14,650 of record DATAWS010000035.1, on the reverse strand, counting down.
GCAGAGAGAAGGGACGGCGTCGATGGCGTCGACGATGTCGCGGGTAAAGTCGCGGGGATGGGATGTGGTGAAGCGGACGCGGCGGATGCCGGCGAGCTGGCCGACGGCAGCAAGCAGCTCGGCGAAGCTGCGCTTCCCTTCCGGGTCGCGGTACGAATTGACATTCTGACCGAGCAGCTGGATTTCGGTGAATCCGGCATCGGCCATGCGGCCAGCTTCTTCGAGGACGGAGCCGGAGCGGCGGCTGCGCTCCTTGCCACGCGTGTAGGGGACGACGCAGTAGGCGCAGAACTTGTCGCAGCCTTCAATGATGGTGATGTAGCCGCGATGCGGATTGGAGCGGGCGGTGAATTCGGTCTCGAAGGTTTCCTCCGTCTGACGGTCGTCGAGGCCGGTGACGCGGGTGGCTCCCTGTTCGATCTGCACGAGCATTTCCGGGAGCTTGCGGTAGGAAGCGGAGCCGGCGACCAGGGAGACATAGGGAGCGCGCTCGAAGATGCGCTCGCCTTCCTGCTGGGCTACGCAGCCGAGAACGCCGAAGCGCTTGCCCTTTTTGTAGAGAGCTTTGTAATCGTTGAGGCGATGGAAGACCTTCTGCTCAGCTTTGTCGCGGATGGAGCAGGTGTTGTAGAGGATGAGGTCGGCGGCCTCTTCGGTATCCACCTGGGCGTAGCCCTGCTGCCGGAGCGTGCCAATGACTTTTTCGGAGTCATGGACGTTCATCTGGCAGCCGAAGGTTTCGAGATAGAAGGTTTTCTGCGCCGCCATTTCCATTCGAGTATAACGGAGGGCCGGTACGGTTCGCGGCTGTTCCAATGAGGGATGAAATGAGGCAAACGGGGAGTTGCGAGAACGCGATGGCGGGAATGACGGAACGTGAGCGCTGGAACGCAAAGTATCTCGCCGGGGAAGCGCAGATGATCAGGCCGAATCCGCTGGTAGTGGAGGCCTGTTCGGGACTGACGCCGGGTCGGGCGCTCGATTTGGGGGGCGGCGCGGGGCGGCACTCGATCTGGCTGGCGCAGCGGGGATGGCAGGTGACGCTGGCAGATATTTCCGATGAGGGGCTGGCGCTGGCGCGGCAGCGCGCGGTGGAGGCGGGGATCGCGGTGGCGGCGGAAGGAGGCGAAGCGCTGAGGACCGGCAACATCAGGATCCGGCGGGAAGCGGCGGCGGAAACCGTGGCGTGGGCGCGGAGGGGGGAGCGGTTCGATTTGATTGTGGTGATGCGGGTCCTGGTGCGGGAGCAGTTCGGGGATCTGCCGGGTATTTTGGCACCGGGAGGCACTCTGGTGACCATGACGTACACGTCGGAGCATGTACGCTTCGCGGGAGGAAAGGCGACGCGCTATGCGCTGCGACCGGGTGAGCTGCGGGAGGCGTTTCCGGCGCTGGCGACGGTTGTTTATCGCGAAGAGAACGGCGAGGCGGGGCTGGTGGCGCGGGCGGGGTCGAGCGCGGGATCCCGGGCGGGGTAAGCGGCCCAGGCGGGGCCGGGCTGACGCGCGAAGACCAGGACGGCGGCCCACTCCCCTTTGCTTTCGGCATGCCATGCGACGGCGCCGCCGAGCAGATGAGCGACGAGGGCTGGGGGCAAATCGCGATGGAAGCCGAAGTAGCGGGTGTCGATGGCCTGATTGTCGTTGCGCAGGGTGGAGTGCGCGCGCGGCGGAGGATCGTATTTGGTGGAGAAGACGAGGGCAGCGTTCCAGGTGGGCGCCAGGGCAGCGGCTCGGGCAATTTCCGATGCGGAGAAATCCTCGATAGGGACGACGGGGATGGGGTGATCGACGTAGCCAAGGAACGGCACGCTGAGCTCCGCGGTCGCGGGCCAGGCACTGAGGACGATGGGGTGGTGGATGTGGCTGACGATCTGCCGGATCGCAGCCTGGTGGAGACGGATGAAGGTGGCGTACTCGAGATTGTCCTCGGGGGCGAATCCATAAACGGGGTTGATGAAAAGGGCGGCGATGAAGCCGGCGGCGGACAGCGCGACGAGTCCGGTCCAGTGGCGGAGGTGTCGGCGGAAGGTGTTCACGCAGAGGAGCAGGACGAGTGGATAGAGCGGCAGGAGATAGCGGGTAAGGAGTGCACCTCCCAGGATGGAAAAGAGCACCGCGTTGGCGAGCAAAACCACGTAAAACACCGCCTGATGCGCGGGCGCGATACGGCGGCGCAGGTGCGGGTGATCCGGCGACGCATCGGTTTCGGCGACGGGCGGGAGCAGCAGGCACGCGAGCATGGCGGCGACCGGGACGAACATGTTCATGTGCGTGGTGAGGTGCGCGAGCCGGTGGGTAAAGGCGATCAGGATGCGCTGCAGGCTGAGATTCGCAGTGGCGTTGTAGCGCAGGAATTGCGGATTGCCGAAGACAAAGCCGGTCTTGTGCCAGTGGTAAAGGTACCAGCCGGCAAGCGGCAGGACGGGCGCGAGCAGGGCAGCCATTTTTCGAAGGCGATGGCGGAGGTGGGAATGCGGGCGCCAGCTCTCCCACACGGCGAGGGCGAGTGGAGTGATGATGGCGGTCTCTTTGGCCAGCGCGGCAAGGGTGAAGACGAAGACGGCGAGCAGGAGTTTGTCTTCAAGGAAGAAGACGAGCGCCCAGAGGGTGGCGGCGGCGGCGAACATGTCCGCGTGGGCCAGCGAGCTTTGCGCGAAGAAGATGGGATAAAGGCCGGTGAGGAATACGGTGGCGGCGGCGATCGAGGTTTTTCCGGTGGTGAGGACGGCGAGGCGCCAGACAGCGGAGAGGGCAACTGCGGCGATGAGGCACATGGTGGTGCGGGTGACGATGGGCGCGAAGTGGAAGAGCTTCCACGCGAGCGCGAGAAGAATCGAGGGCAGCGGAGGGTGGGCGTTGGAGAGCGTGGACCAGGGAACGAGCGCGCCGGTGCGGAAGAAGTCGTAGGCAGCGGGGATGTAGTAGCCGGCCTCGTCCCAGAAATAGGGGAGGCGAAGGAGGGTGGCATGGGCGGCGACGACCAGGACGAAGAGGACAGGAAGGACGATCCAGAACGGAATGTGAGCGGTGAGCCGAGCCTTCATGCAGTAGCGATCCTGATACGCGATTGCAATTTCTAGTGGACCGGACCTTTTGGCGGCTGGGGCTCGAGAGCAAGGGTGCCGAAGGTCTGCTCGTACTGGGCCAGGTTCTGGCCGAGGATGTTCCACAGCGCCTTGGCCTGCTGCGGGCTGAGGTAGACGCCGGTGAGATTGCTGACGGTAACGGCTTCGGGAGTTTCCTGGTGAACGCGGCCGAAGACCAGGAGGAAGTCCCAGACAGAGACGCGCACCTGGACGGAGTTGGAGTAGATGTCGCGGTAGTCGGGCGCCTGGGTGAGCTGGATTTTAGGTTGTGCGGGATTCATGGTCCCTACAAGGGTACCGCATTGGGGTGGAGCGGTTTGGGTCGCGGAAGGCGAGGGAGGGCGGGAAAATATGGTGCGAAAGGGGGGACTCGAATTTGAGCCGGGTTGCGGGCGTCGGAGCCCGCAGGCGAAATGCCGAGCGCCGCGAGGGACCTCGGACGCAGCATATGGAGGAAAGTGGAATGGTGCGAAAGGGGGGACTCGAACCCCCACGGGGGTTACCCGCCAGATCCTAAGTCTGGTGCGTCTGCCAATTCCGCCACTTTCGCACGGGCCCTGCTGGGGTCATTGTAGCTGGGGCGGCTGGCTTTGAGCTGATGCACGAAGGGGAGCGGCGTCCGATCCGTCGACAGAGAGGCATTGGACAGAAAGACAGTCGACAAAAACCCTGGTCACGGATCGGAGCGGCGATTTTGGCTATCAGGCGGCGGGGGAGATGAGCAGAGCGTCAATCGCTGGGGGTGGGATGGGCTCCGGCGTGTGGGTGGGGGCGTAGCGGCCCTGGGCGATCTCGGTGAAGACGCGGTTGGTGGTGTCCTCGGTCCGGGTGGAGTCGATGTGCAGGGTGCGCACGGCACGCATGACGACAGTAGCCAGCAGAAAGCGGTTCTCGATTTGGAGGCCCGCGGAGTAGACCAGAGTGGATCGCATAGAAGCCCTCATTTCCCGGTTATGGCGCGTTTGCTACGGGAGCCGGGCTCGACGCAGGCGCACGGTGGGGGAGTGCCTGCCAGGATGAACGTCCGGCGGCGAGGACGGGGAACAGCCGGCGGAGTTGTCAGAAATCGAGAGATGGCCAGAAACAGCAGACCGCGATCCGGAAAACCGATCGAGGCCTGTCTTCAGCATACCGTCGATTGCGGCCGGCAGCGGAAGAATGTTGGGCCGTTTGGGGCATTCGGTACCGCTCATGGGCATCAGACAGGGGAAAATGCTATGCTTGGGGCAGCATCGTCGAATCCTGGCTGGTGTTCTTGCCTGTTCAGCACTCTTTTCGCTCGACTCGCAAACAATCCCACATTAGAGTTCAGCGATCCAATCAACCAAATAAGGAAGAGTGTTATGGAACAGGGAACAGTGAAATGGTTTAACGACGCCAAGGGCTTCGGATTTCTGAGCAGGCCGAACGGCGAAGATGTTTTCGTCCACTTCTCGGCGATTCAGAGCAACGGGTTCAAGTCGTTACAGGAAGGCCAGGCCGTTCAGTTTAACGTGACCAAGGGCCCGAAGGGCTGGCAGGCAGAGAACGTCCAGGTCCTGTAAGAAATAAGGAAAGCAGAAGGCGGGAAGAGTCGGGACCCTGGTCCCTGGATTCTTCCCGCCTTTTCTTTTTTGGCAGGCGCGTATGGTTCGCCCTGACAGAGGGACCTGGTTTGGAAGACCTGACGCAACTGCGGTGAACGAAAGATCGCAGAGATTCTTCGCCCTTCCGAACGCCGGCTCGGATTGACCGTCCATGGATACGGATGTGGCCATTGCCCAAGCCGATTCGTCAGCTGTCGGCGCCCAGGTTCTGTTCGGTGATCCTTTGGAAGTGATAGCCCATGACGGCCATAGTCATAGCGGCCCCGAAGGAGCGGCGATAGCGGGTGGCGGCGAGGATCAGGAATTTCCAATAGCTGAGCCGGGCGCGGCCGAGCACTCCCTGCCGCAGGATGGAGAGGGCGAAGGCACGCACGTTGGCGAAGCTGATCCGTGCCTGGTAGTGCGGGCGGCAGCGCTGCAGGTAGGCGCGCACGCGAGCATAGTAGGCTTCGCGGCTGTAGATGCGGCGGAGCACGGAGCGATATCCCTCGACAAGAAGGTGCGGATTCATGCGCGGGAGGAAGTTGATCTCGCAGCCGGTATTATTGCCGCCGCCAGCGTGGAGGATGCGGCCTTCCCGGGTGAGGCGCCGGTGGAGCTGGGTGCCGGGCATGGCCTGGAGAAGGCCGACCATGGCGACGGGGATGGCGCTCTTCTGGATGAATTCGACCAGACGATCGAAGATATCGTCGCGGTCGGTATCGAAGCCAAGGATGAATCCGCCCATCACCTCGATGCCGTACTGCTGGATGGTGGCGATGCTCTCGAGAAGATCGCGGCGGGTGTTCTGATGCTTCTGGGTGGCGGCGAGACTGGCGGCGTCGGGGGTCTCGATGCCGAGGAAGACGGAGGCAAAGCCGGCGTCCTTCATGGCCTGGAGGAGGTCGGGATCGTCGGAGAGATTGAGCGAGGCTTCGGTGATGAGGCGGAAGGGATAGCGGCGTTCCCTCTGCCAGGCGGCGAGAGCTGCGAGCAGATCGCGCACGCGGACCTTGTTGCCGATGAAGTTGTCGTCGACCACGAAGACCGAGCCGCGCCATCCGATGGAATAGAGCTGGTCGAATTCGGCGATCACCTGGGTGACGGGCTTGATACGCGGGCGGCGGCCATAGATTTCGATGATGTCGCAGAATTCGCAGTTGAAGGGGCAGCCGCGCGAGTACTGGACGGTCATGGTGCTGTAGCGCTTCATGCGGATGAGGCTGAAGTCGGGCATGGGAGTGCGATCGAGGGAAGGACGCTCGGCGGCCTGATAAACGGGACGGGCGGTTCCGGCTTCAAGATCGCGAGCCAGATCAACGACGATGTCTTCAGCTTCGCCGATGACGACATGGTCGGCTTCGAGCTCGGCGGCGGACAGGCTCGAGGTGATGGGTCCACCGACGACGGTGCGGAGGCCGCGGGCGCTGCAGCGGCGAACGATGGAGAGGAGAAACTCCTGCTGCACATGCATGCCGCTGAGCAGCACGATGTCCGCCCAGGCGAGATCGGAATCTTTGAGGCGTTCGACGTTGGTATCGACGAGGCGCTTGTTCCAGGAGGCAGGCAGCAGGGCGGCGACCGTCATGAGGCCGAGGGGCGGCTGGGCGGCGCGCTTGCCCTGGAAGGAGAGCGCGTAGCGGAAGCTCCAGTAGGTATCGGGAAAGCGGGGATAGACGAGCAGGGCGTTCATTGAGACCCTCAGTGGTGGAAGCGCAAAGCAAGGAAGAGCGGAATACGCTGGTGTTTTCCTGGTGCGATTGCTTCCAGTCTGATCCTTTGCGAAGGCCAGAGGCGCGAGGGTACAAAACAATTACAAAGGCTCCCCGTAAAAGAGGAGCCTAAAGTAACGTGCGATGAAATTTGCGATGGAGTGAGCGGCGCAGCTTACCAGCGCGATCCGCCGCGGCCGCCGCCGCCACCACCACCACCGGAGCGGCGATTGCCGTCGCGGCCACCTCCGCCGGAGCGACCGCCGCCGTACCCTCCTCCGCCGAAGCCCGAGGATTTGGGGCGTGCTTCGTTAACGACCAGGGCGCGGCCGCCGACCTGGGAACCGTTGAGAGCGGCGATGGCCGACTCGGCTTCGCTGTCGCTGGTCATTTCGATGAAACCGAAGCCGCGCGAGCGGCCGGTGTCGCGGTCGGTAGCGACCTTGGCACTTTCCACGGCGCCGTGGGGTTCGAAGAGGTGACGCAGCTCATCTTCCGTTGCATCGAACGACAGATTGCCCACATAGAGCTTTTTCATAGGAGTTCCCTTTCGGTTGGGGCTGTTTCGGCGGCAGCCATCGTGGTATCGGAGAGCGGCTCGGAGTGGGATTCGATTTCCGTGTTCGAACCGAATTCGCCGGATTCCGAACCCGGCGGAGATTCGCGCTTTTCCAGCCTGCGCTGGAGCTTGCGTTCCTGTTTGGCCTGTTGCTTTTCCTGACGGGCGCGCTCCTTTTGCCGTTTGGCAAAGGTGGCGCTGGTACGTGGTGCCAAAACTACCTCCTTTTGCGCGGGGGACGCGGGGGTTTGGTGGCTTTTGCTGCTTCGGCGACGGCGGGGGCAGCCGCGACGGAATTGGCTTCCTCCCCGACGGGGTGGATGAACGAGCGGGGCAGGAACTGCGGATCGCAGCGGACTCCCAGAGCGGCCAGAGCAAGCGCGGATTTGACCAGCGCGGCGCGTTTGGTGGAAAGCTTGCGCAGGTGGACTTCACGGGCTTCCTGAGACTCGAAGGTTTCCCAGGTATTGCAATAGGTAATCTTGCGATCGATCAGGTCAATGGCCTGATGCAGATCTTTCAGAGCGTATGGACTATAGGCGTTCGCTTGCATGCGACCTCGCTGTTCTTTCGGGTGCGTTCGGCCCAGGTCATCAGATGCCGGGGGAGAAAGGGTTTTCGAAGTACAGGATGGGTCAAATGCAGCCGACGGACCCAGGCACCAGATCCAGCACCAGGACGAATCACGGCTTCCCTGGCCGTGAAGAAAATTTCTGGCGGAAGGTCGGCAGGACACGGAGGGCGGACACTACAGAACAGAGACTGCCAGACCGAATCGGGTCAAGCTTCGCGAGATACCTCCATTTTACACGGGGGCGGGCAGAGTCGTCGCAGCGGGGGGCAGCCCGCCGGGCCGATTCGGCTGCCCTGGCGCTCGACTGGGAGCGCAACCTGCTGAGCCGATTCAGGCTGCCGGGACGCACCCTCAGCCGCGGATTTCGAAGGGGAAGGCTGGCTCGACAACTCCCCTTCCGAAGGTCGAGCGCCGTTCCTCCTGCCAGGGTGCAGAGCATTGGAGCCATGACCGTCCTCAGTTCTGATTCATCCTGTTCAGCGACGCAAATTGAAAGAGGTACTCCGGCTGGCTGAGGCTGCCCTGTGTCGTCACGCTCTTTTCGACGACACAATCATTGTTTGTGGCTCTTACAAAGCTGCCGAAAAACTGCACCTTGTCGCCGATCGCGGTATCGGCAAGGGTGTTATAGATGACCGATCCTTTTGGTATCAGCGTCGGATCGGTGCCCAAAATGCGAAGGAGAAAGCCCTCGTCGTCAGTCTCGAGCGTGACGGAGTCCGTGACATCGACCTGCAGGGACGCCTTGCCGTCAACTGACGAGGTTCTGACCGCTTTCACGGTGCCGATCCAACTGGAGACGGAGACTCCATTTTGAAAAACCTGCTGGCAAAGGGAGGCGCCTCTCTGCGTCCGGACCTCGTCCTGGCGAATTTGGTTATTCGTACTGCCGTCGGTCTCAGCTGCCGACACGATGTGCAGAAAGGCCTGCTCATTCTGGGGGCGAGGATCGGCCGCAACGCTGCTGCTGCCGCTGTGGGCCACCGCTATCACCGCAATGATGACGATAATCAGTGCAAGGGCGCCGACCGAGGCCAGGAGAATCATCATGACTTTCAGGGCCGTCCGCTTCTTCACCGGTGGCGCCGCAGGGAGCGGACTCAGCGCGTTCTCCGTAGCGCCACAATTGGGACAGAACGCCCCTCCTCGATTGAGTTGCGTCCCACATAAGCTACAAAAATGCAGCGATTGCATTTCCGCCATCTCTGGTCCTCGCATTTACGGAAATTTGGCAAAACGAAACCGGCCCCTGCCTTCGCTGCTCCGATCCTGAGCAGATGAAAGCCGCCGCTTGTTTCTATTGGGGGATTGCGGGGAATTCTAACACCCGCCGGCACTTGTGCAACCGGCGACGTCGTGCTCCCGGTTTCTCCCGGAAGATCGGAGGAGGCGAACGAGTCAGCCGGATGCAGAGCGCAGAGAGGCGCACAGGTCGGCTTTCCGGCACAGGCCGGCTACGCGGGAACGAAGGTATGTCCGTGGAGCTCGCCGGGGAAGGTTTGATCGACGTAGCACCAGACCCAGGACTCGCCGCGCTCGATGGAGCGGATGAGCGGGTGCTGCGTGGCGTGGAAGTGATGAGTTGCGTGTTTATTCTTCGAGGAGTCGCAGCAGCCGACGTGGCCGCAGACGAGGCACAGGCGGAGATGGACCCAGGTGTCGCCCAGCTTCACGCACTCCGGGCAAACATGTGTGGTGGTGGTAGTGACCTTGATCTGGTCGAGATGATTGCAGGTCGTCGGCATGGGGTTCTCCTGGTGAGATCAGTTGCAACGTCAGGGTTGGCGATCGCGTTCGAGCGTGGGGCGATCCCAGTGAGCGAGGTTCGCTGCAGCGTCGTAGGTGGTCTGGCAGAAGGCGAGGAGCGCGGCGGCGGGCGAGGGACTGACGCGAACCGCATCGTACGCGAGCAGGAACTCGCCAGGCTTGGGATCGTAATGCGCGCCAGGCGGCTGCGCGGCGGCGTCGCGAAAGCCGGGCGGCTCAGGCGCAGCGTAGGAGTAGAAAGATGCGTCGAGGTTGCCGGAGCCGGGCCAGAAGCCGACGCTCGAGACTTCATGCGAATAGGCCTCGCGGGTGACGGCATCGGCACCGGGACGTGGCGGCGCGGGGCGGCCGGAGAAGCGGGTCACGGCGAGATCGAAGCTGCCCCAGAAGAAATGCACCGGGCTGACTTTGCCGATGAAGCGGGTGCGGAACTCGTGGAAGACGGTGTCAACCGAGAGCAGAACGCGCCAGAAGGCCTCGACTTTCTCGGCGTCGTAGCTCTTGTGGACGCGGTCCTGATCGAAGGGGATGGGATCGGGGATTTCGACAGGAGTTTTCCAGATGGGCACCTGGATCGAGGCGGAGCGGAGCAGGTCCATGCACTCGCGGTAGAAGTCGGCCACGGCCATGGGACGGAGGGCTATGGATTCGACGATGCCGTCGCTCGTTTCGAGGATGAGCTCATGGGCGAAGAAGTCGAAACGCAGTTCGAACGAGCACGCGCCGCGGGGCATTTTGATGGTGGTGAGGCCGCGGGGTGTGACATAGAGGGGGACGTTCCACCAGTGATTGACCAGAGGAGTGAGGGCGAGGCGGATCTTGCCGACAATCTGGGTCCACATGTGGAGGGTGGCGCAGGTGTCGCGCCAGGAGGCGAGGGGCAGAGCGGGCCAGCAGCGGGGATCGTCGGGAAGGGGTTTGGGGATGTCGGACATAAGCCGGCTTTCTGTGGGCGATCGCGGAGCGAGGGAGCGCGTTGTTCGAGATTATCCCTGGAGCGGGGCGAGGATCAATGGGGGCACGGCAACGGAAGATGCAGGGAGGGGGCGGCAAACTTTTCTCTTGCCCGGAGGGCGGGGCGACTCGGTATTGTGGAGGAAACCCGACGGCGAAAGAGCGCAGGGCTCCGGCGAAATGAAACTACTTAACATCCTCAGCATCGTGTTGGCGGCGGCGGGTCTGGTGACGGGGCTGCGCTCGGCGTGGTTCTGGCTGCAGGCGAGCCGGGTGGAGCCGGATCCGGGGTGGACGGGGCGCGCCCCCGAAGATGGCTGGACCTGGGACGACCGGCGCGAGGCGGATGCGGTGCAGGACCGGCTGATCTTCGCAATGATCGACTCCAATACAAAGTGCGCGGAGCTGAATAAAGTGGCAGCGCAGTGGACGGCGATCACGATCGTGCTGGGATCGCTGTCGGCGATGCTGGCGGCCCTGGCGGGAATTGTCTGAGAGCAGGCGGTAGCCAGTGAGCGCAACGCCAGCGCAAGGCCGGCCTGGGTCCAGCGTTTGACCGGGCCGCTTACGAACGATCCTGGGGCAGGCGCGGCTCTGTCATATGGGCAGGGTCGAGAAGTTCCTGGAGCTGCTGGTCGCTCAGGAGTTTCTTCTTGCGAGCGAGGGCAACGATGGATTCGCCGGATGCCACCGATTCCCTGACCAGCTCGGCAGCCTTCGCGTATCCGATGACGGGATTGAGCGCAGTGGCGAGGGCGATGGTGCTTTCGGCGTAGTGGCGGCAGCGTTCCTCGTTCGCGGTGATGCCGGCGACGCAGCGCGCGGCGAGCTGGCGAAGTGTGTTGGCGAGGATCGTGATCGACTGCAGGACGTTGTACGCCATGGTGGGCATCATGACGTTCAGCTCGAGCTGGCCGGCCTGGACTGCGAGGGCAACGGCGGTGTCGTTGCCGATGACCTGGAAGCTGACCATGGCGGCGAGCTCGGCGAGGACCGGGTTGATCTTGCCGGGCATGATCGACGAACCGGGCTGCAGGCTGGGCAGTTGGATCTCGTTGAAGCCGGTGTTGGGGCCGGAGGCGAGCAGACGGAGGTCATTGGAGATGCGGATGACTTCAAGGGCAAGCGTGCGCAGCGCGGCGCTGACGTGGGCCATGGGCGCGTTCGACTGCATGGCCCAGCGAAGGTCTTCAGCGGGAAAGAGCGCCTGACTGGAGATGCGGGCGAGATTCGCAATGGCTTTGGCGCGGTAGTCGGGATGCGTGTTGAGGCCGGTGCCGACGGCGCTGCCGCCGAGGCCGAGCTCGCGGAGGGTGTCGCCGGCACCGCGAATGGATTCTGCGGATTTGCGCATGGCGACGGCGTAGGCGGCGAATTCCTGGCCGAGACGGAGGGGCACGGCGTCCTGCAGATGGGTGCGGCCGGACTTCATGACGGCGTCGAATTCCCTCCCCTTCCCGGCGAAGGCGTCGGCAAGCGCGTCGAGTTCGGGATAGAGGGTTTCGAGGGCGAGCAGCGTGGCGAGGCGCATTGCCGTCGGAAAGACGTCGTTGGTGGACTGGCCATAGTTGACCTGATCGTTCGGATGGACTTCTTTGTATTCGCCACGAGCGCCGCCGAGGATTTCGCTGGCCCGGTTGGCGATAACCTCGTTGGCGTTCATGTGGAAGCTGACGCCGGCTCCGGCCTGGAAGACGTCGACCACGAACTGGTCGTCCCAGCGGCCGGAGAGTACTTCCTGGGCGGCGGTGATGATGGCGCTGGCGAGGCGGTCATCGAGGAGGCCGAGTTCCCTGTTCGCTTCGGCGGCAGCGCGCTTGACCATGGCGATGGCGCGGATGAGCAGCGGGTGCGCGCGCAGGCCGGAGATGGGGTAGTTCTCGACGGCGCGGGCGGTTTGGGCGCCGTAAAGGGCGGCGGCAGGGACTTCGACGAAGCCGAGGGAATCTTTTTCGCGGCGGGTTTGCTCCATTGGTGATCCTTTCTCACATTCTGACTCCGAGGTCCTGCCGCAGGGAACAACCCCGGCAAAAATAACTGCGCCATTCTGAGCCGGAGCGTTCAGCGGAGGGGAAGAATCCCTGCGAGCTGTCATTTACCTGTTCGCCTCCGGATTTTCCAAATCGGGAGACCTGCGCTCCCCAAAGATAACCCCCGTACTTCACCGCGAGCGTTTCTCATCCGGCTTGTCCTCACCCACTCCAAACTGAATTCATGCACGGCGGATCGGTCTACATCCTCACAAGCAAAAGCGGCACGCTTTACATCGGCGTCCCCGGCGACTGGTTCCGCCGAGTCCTCGAGCACCGCAAGGGAATCCGCTCCGGCTTCGCGTCGAAGCATCACTGCGATCGGCTCGTCTATGGCCAGCATTGCCTGAGCATCCTGGCGGCCACCGCCCGCGAAACAGAGATGAAGGGTGGGCGCCGAGCGAGAAAAATCGCGCTGATCGAATCCTTTAATCCGGAGTGGCGCGACCTGGCCCGGCATTGGGGCGACCGCATGCTGATGGGCAGAACGTATCGACGAGGCGGGATAGCGCCGCACAAGCCGGTCCTGGGAGGAAATCTGTCTGGTTTGAAAAGCTGAAGCGATGAACGAGAATCCGCAGGGATTCTTCGACCGCTGAAGCGGCCTCAGAATGACGCCGCTTCTCTAATCCCTCTGTTCTCCATGTGGGCTAGGCGAGAATCGGCACGCCGGCGAATTCGTTCTGGATGCGTGCCTGCCAGGTTTTGGGGCCGGTTTCGTGGACCGAGGTTCCCTGCGCATCGACGGCGACGGTGACGGGCATGTCCTCGACTTCGAATTCGTAGATGGCTTCCATGCCTAAGTCTTCGAAAGCGAGGCAGCGGGCGGCGCGGATGGCTTTCGAGACCAGATAGGCGGCGCCACCGACGGCCATCAGGTAGACGGCGCGATTGTCGCGGATGGCCTCGACAGCAGCCGGACCACGCTCGGCTTTGCCGACCATGCCGAGGAGGCCGGTCTGTTCCAGCATCTGCCGGGTGAACTTGTCCATGCGCGTGGCGGTGGTGGGGCCGGCCGGGCCCATGACTTCGTTGCGGACCGGATCGACGGGGCCGACGTAGTAGATGAAGCGGTTGCTGAGGTCGACGGGGAGCTTTTCGCCGCGGTTCAGCATGTCGGTCAGGCGCTTGTGGGCGGCGTCGCGTCCGGTGAGGAGTTTCCCGCAGAGCAGGATGATCTCGCCCGGTTTCCAGGTGGCAACTTCTGCGCGGGTGACGGTGTCGAGGTTCACTCTTCGCGCAGAAGACACGTCGTAGGTGAGCTTGGGCCAGTCTTCGAGCGAAGGCGGCTCAAGCGCGACGGGGCCGGCGCCGTCGAGTACAAAGTGGGCGTGGCGGGTGGCGGCGCAGTTGGGGATCATGGCGACGGGGAGATTGGCGGCGTGGGTCGGGTAGTCGCGAATCTTGATGTCGAGGACGGTGGTGAGGCCGCCGAGTCCCTGAGCGCCGATGCCGAGCTTGTTGACCTTGTCGTAAATCTCGACGCGCATTTCTTCGACGCGATTGCGGGGCCGGCGCTCGAGCAGGTCGCGCATGTCGATGGGGTCCATGAGGGATTCCTTGGCGAGGACCATGGCTTTCTCCGCGGTGCCGCCGATGCCGATGCCAAGGATGCCGGGAGGGCACCAGCCGGCGCCCATCGAAGGAACGGTTTTGACCACCCAGTCGACTACCGAGTCCGACGGATTGAGCATGGTGAATTTCGCTTTGGCCTCGGAGCCTCCACCCTTGGCGGCCACAATGACATCGACGTTGCCGCCGCGGACCATCTCGATGGAGACGACCGAGGGCGTGTTGTCGCCGGTGTTTTTGCGGGCGCCCGCCGGGTCAGCGAGGATCGATGCGCGGAGTTTGTTGTCGGGGTTGAGATAGGCGCGGCGGACGCCTTCGTCACACATTTGCTGAACCGTCAGCTGCGAGTCCCAGCGAACCTCCATGCCGATTTTGAGGAAGATGGTGACGATGCCGGTGTCCTGGCAGATGGGGCGGTGGCCTTCGGCGCACATGCGCGAGTTGATGAGGATCTGGGCCATCGCGTCTTTGGCGGCGGGCGACTCTTCGCGCTCATACGCGCGGGCCAGCGAAGTGATGTAGTCGACGGGGTGGTAGTAGCTGATGTACTGCAAAGCGCCGGCAACGCTGGCGATCAAGTCTTCCTGGCGGATGACGGTCATGGGGTGCCCTCGAGTGCTCAACACTCTAGGGTAACGGACTCGGTCTCCACGTGTCGCCTTTGGGTCTGCATGGGCCTTCTTCCGCATCCATGTCGCAGAACGAGCCGTCCAAAACCGAGGTCCGATCGTTAGTGAGGAGTGTGAGCCAAACCTTCGGCTGGACGGCAGGATAACGAAGCTTTGCAAATGTTGCCCATGCATCCCGGTACTTCAACCATGACCGTTTG